>CAVOYO010000001.1:0-31218 GCA_963700695.1 uncultured Acidobacteriota bacterium
AGCCCACCACCCACGTCGTGAGGCGCACTCCTCCTCTGTCACTGAAGCGCGGAGCGTATCGGGCGAAGCCCGTCTGGTCCGTAGGCTTCGTAGCGCTTGCGCCAGCGGTAGAACACCGTGCGGGACAGGCCGAACGCACGACAGGCCGCGCTGACGTTGCCAAGCTGCTCCGCCCGCGCCATCACGCGCAAGCGCAAGCCCTGTATGTTCTGATCGAGGGGTATTGCCCTTCCTCCTCTGGGAGTTCCCTTTGCCGAGGGATGAACTCCCGGGAGGATAGGTCAGTGACCCTCGCTTGGTTTGTTCCCTTCAAGCCTCACGAGGTGTCAACACCCTTGTGGGATAGGACACACTAGCGGCGGTAGCAGGCGCGCCGCGCCGGCGTAGGAGATCGGGGTCGCGGGCATTCCGATGATGTCGATGAAGACCGAGGTGGCTCCGCCGGTCGCCGGCGGCGTTCCCTTGATCACCTTGACGTCGTAGACCATGTCCTTTCCCGAAGCCCGCGGGTTGGTCAGGGTGACGACCACGTCGCTCGGGTCGGGCTTGCCCATCTCGAAGGTCCTCACGACGGCGTTGGGAGGGTCCTGGAGGAAGTCGTCCTTGCCCTCGGTCCAGATCTTCATGTCCTCCGTGGTGTAGTGACCCGCGATGCGTGCGGGACGGTCGGAGAAGAAGAGGGTGGTCGGGGAGAAGTTCTTGAGGGTGAGCGTTCCCTGGTCGTAGGCCATGCCCTCGGCGGACTGCACGAAGAGCAGCTGGACCGGGTCCGTGGCCGTGTCGGCGGCGGCGAGACGGGCGGGAGTGAATACGGCGGCGGACGCGCACAACACGGCGACACCGATCCAGTCGAATCGCGAGGTCTTCATCGTTCCCTCTCTTTGGAGCCGCGGGGGGCGGCTCCGCGTTTCACGAAACGAGCATCCTGCAGAAGACTCGAGTCTAGAATCGGGAGCAGGACCCAGGATAGGCGCCGCCGCCGCCGCGGTCGCGGCCGAGAGCCGGTGGTTTATGGGGAGCTAGTTTCGCGTGCCCGGCCCCTGCGCGCCGAGCCGGGGGGGAGCCTGATCGCCGATCGACTGAGGGAGATGGCGAGCCTGGGACTGGTCAAACGAGACGACGGTGGGGCTTGAGGGTCGTCTGGGACGCCCCCGGCCGACAACTCCCCCCTGGTCCGTGGCCGACGCAACAGGGAGCCGACTCTCAGGCGAAGTTGGCCACTGCACCTCGGCTCCACACCGAGGACACACGAGCGGATCGACCTCGTACACCCGCCGGATCAGATTCGCCCAGCGGCGCCTCAGGGCGTCCGCCGTGTCATGTCCGTCAAGCGCAGCTATTCCTCACGATACACGGGCTCATCCAGAACCTGTTCCGGGTCGGGCGGCACCTCCTGGGCTCTGCCCACCACCGACTGCTCCGAGATCGATCATTTCGCGTGTGGCGTCAGGCGCGTGTGCCTCCCGAATTCGGGAGCGGCGATCTTCGATCGCGCGCCACAGCTCGCTTTGCCGAAGCCGATTTGACGGTGCCTCCGGGAATGCTGCGCCGCCGGCGGTCGTTCCTGCTGATGTGCTCCCACGACAACGGTTCTCCGGCCCCCCGACGTCTGGGTTCTCGGGATCGGGTAGACTCGCGGCTGAAAGCCTCCCTCGAGTTGAGCCGTGAGAATGGGTGAACGGTCGGACTCCAAGCCGACGATGCCCCGCGTGGGTGTGGTGCCGTTTGTGCTGACGCTGGCGGCTCCGGCATGGGCCCTGGCGGCCGATCTCACGGCGCCTCCTGCCTTCGAGGTGGGCGCGGACCGGGTCGAGGTGGACTTCGTGGTCCGCGACCGCGAGGGGGCGTTGCTCCGCGACCTGAGACCGGACGAGGTGGCCGTGTTCGAGGACGGCGTCCGGCAGGAGATCGCCTCGTTCGAGCTGATCGACAGGCGGGCCCGGGGACCGGCGGGCCCTGACCGTGACGGCGAGGAGCCGCCCGTCTTCCTGGCCGTGGTCTTCGACCGTCTCTCACCATCGGCGCGCCACTTCGCCCGGCAGGCGCTCCTCGACCACCTCGGATCCGGGGCGTCGCGCGCGGCCGTGGGCGTGTTCACCCTCGACCGCGGCGTGAGTACTCTGCTCCCGTTCACGGAGGACCACGCCACGGTGGCCCGGGTGCTCGCGGGCGGTGGAGAGGGCGCGACCACGTCGTGGTCGGGCCTCGCCGACCGGGAGCTCGTGCGGAAGGCCTGGCACGGGCTGGGGGAGGGCTTCGGACAGGCCTACGTCGCCGCGGCCGAGAGCGAGGGGCCGGCCGAGTGCCGTGTCAACGAGAACGTCCTGATCCGGCTCCCCGAGCTCATGGAGAGCCGGGTGGTGGAGGCCGTCGGCTCGCTCGAGCGCGACCAGCAGGGGCAGGGAACCGCCAACGCGCTGCTCGCCCTGGTGAACGGCCTCGGAACCCTGCCCGGTCGCAAGGCCCTCCTCCTGCTCTCCGAGGGCCTCGCCATGCCTCCCGGGGCCGAGCCGGTGTTCCAGGCCGTCATCGCCGCGGCCCACCGCGCGCGCGTGAGCGTCTACGCGGCCGACGCGGGAGGGCTGCGGGTGGCCAGCGCGTCCGACGAGATGCGGCGCACCCTCGACAACTTGAGCACGCGCCGCCACTCGACCGGGGAAGGGGGCCTCATGCAGGAGGGCTTCCTGACCCTCCTCGAGAAGAACGAGGACGCGCTGCGCCTCGCTCCTGAGAGCGGCCTGACCCTCCTCGCTGACGGGACAGGGGGCTTCATGGTCGGCGGCACCAACGAGCTGGGGGAGGGACTGAAGGCGGTCGAGGAGGAGATGGGAGCCTACTACCTCCTCTCCTACACCCCGCAGAAGCCCGAGGCGGACGGCCGCTTCCATCGCCTCTCGGTCCATGTCGAGCGGCCCCACGGCCGGCTCCAGGCCCGCAAGGGCTACCTGGCGGCTCGCACGCCGCTCCCGGTGCCCGTGCTCCCTCAGGAGGCGCGGGCGCTGGCCCTTCTCGAGCAGGCGCCGCTCCCGAACGCGGTGCCCGTGCGCTTGCGTGGGTTGCAGTTTCCGGACGACCCGCCGGGAACGCGCGTGCCGATCCTGGTCGAGGTGGAGGGAGGAGACCTGTCCCTGGAGGAGGACCGCGACGCGGGCAGGTTCGAGCAGGACTTCACCATCATGGTGCTCATCCGCGACGCCGACGGGCGCGTCGTGGACAAGCTGAGCCAGAGGTACCTGCTCCAGGGGCCGCTCAACCAGGTCGCGGCCTCCCGCGAGGGCACGGTGTTGTTCTACCGGGAGGCGCGCCTGCCTCCCGGTCACTACGCGCTGCAGGCCGTCGTCCACGACGCCCTCTCCGACCGGGCCGGCGCCGCCACCGCCGACCTGGACGTCCGCCCCACGGTCCCCGGCCGGCTGCGCGCCAGCAGCTTGATGGTGGTCCGCCGGGCGGAGAAGCTGGCCGACGAGGAGCAGACCGCGTCGCGGCCGCTCCAGTACGACGACGTCGTGCTCTATCCCAACCTCGGGCAGCCGATCTCGAAGGGGCCGGGGCGCGAGCTGGCGTTCTTCGTGACGGCCTGGCCCGCGGCCGAGCGTCTTCGGGTGGACGCCCGGGTGCAGGTGCGGCGGGAGGGCCGGACGATCGCCGCGGCCCCGCCTCTGCGCCTCGAGCCGCAGCGCGACGGCCCCATCCGCCTCGTGAGCAGTCTGCCCCTGGACGGGTTTGCGCCCGGGGACTACGAGCTGAGGGTGACGCTCAGCGACGGGCTCGACGCCGAGACCCGTTCGACGAGCGTCCCCCTCGACTGACGGCGGCCCCGGGGTGGGGCTGGTCGACCTGGAGGGGTCGGCACAGTCTCGACCGACCTCGGCCCGCACGGCCACACCGTAGGCGGCCATCACGCCCGGCTCGGCGGGAGGGGCGCGTCACGGAGCCGCGGCCGACGGCTAGTTCTTCTTGGCTGCCTTCTTCTTGGCTGCCTTCTTGGTGGCTTTCTTCGGGGCTGCTGCCTTCGCTAGAGCCTTCGTCAGAGCTGCCTTCTTCTTGGTGGCCTTCTTCGGGGCTACCTTCGTGAGGGCAATCTTCTTCACCCGTCTCTGCCCATCGGGTCCCATGACCCACCAGATTTCGCGTCTCTTCCCATCGGCCTGAAGGCAAGACCAGCACCCTTCCTTCTTCTTCGTTGGCACGTGTACCTCCTTACGGTACGTTCGACTCCGGGCCCAGCCGCACGAACAGCTCACCCCGGTTGGGGAAAGAGAAGTCAGAAACCGTCAGGACCCGCGCCCGGCGCCGGCGCGCGCTCCGGCGCGATCGGCAAGTGTTGACCGGCCGACGGGCTCGTCGTGCACCCGTCGCCTCCAGGGACACGATCACGCCGCCGCGCACGCGCCGGCCCAGGCGAGCGACGCTCTCCGCGAAGGACTCCGCCACTGCTGGCTTGGGTGTCCGTTCCCCCAGGGGCAGGGCCAGAGCGAGATAGCGTGCGCCGTCCTTCAGGATCAGGCGGCGGTGCGCCAGGCGTTCCAGCCGTTCTCGGCAGTCCTCGAGCACGCGCCCCGTCGGCCGCCCCTGGCCCACCGCGCCAGCGAGCTGGCGGAGCGACCTCGCGGCGTCGGCGGCCCGGTAGAGGGCCTTGTCGAGCCCATCGAGCACCGTTAGCGGCTCGCGTGCAGGAGGACGGAAGTCCCACAGAAGCAGACGATCGTCGACCTCGACAGAGAAGAAGTCGCTGCGCGTGGCCCTCCTCACCCAGCGGTCGAGCGCCTTCTCGAGCGGTCGCACGTAGCCCGGGACATCGCGGGGCTCGCGGTAGCGGAACTGGAAGAACTGGGCCAGGTTCAGAAGGGCCGAGTCGGGGAGGGGGTAGACGTGCCGGTAGGGCGCGAGGGGCTCGACGTCGACGAGGCCGAAACGATGCCGGTCGCGGAACAGCGGGCTGAAGCGATCCAGCCGGATGGTGCCGTACGCCAGCGGGGGCGGCAGGTGCGTCAGCAGCGGAACGAGGCGGGCCATCCGTTCGTACTCCTCCGGAGGCTCGTCGGGGAATCCCCACAGGACATTCCAGTAGACGTGGATGCCGACCTCACGGCACCACTTCAGCATCTGGATGTTCTGGAGACCGGTCACGCCCTTTCGCATGAGGGCGAGAATGGCGTCTCCAAGGCTCTCGATACCCGGCTGCAGTGCTCGCACTCCGGCGGTCGCCAGGACGCGCAGCTGCTCCTTCTTCAGATTCGACCTCGTCTCCCAGGAGAGACCGGCGCGCAGCGATCGCTCGGCCAGCTGCGGAAGGAGGCTGTCGAAGTAACGGGGGTCCAGGACGGCATCCGTCATCCCCACGTCGCAGTCGGGATGACGGTCGGTGAGGCGGACCAGCTCGTCCAGGGCCCGCCGGGGTGACTTGCTCCGGTACTGGAGGGTCCGGCCGTTGACCCCGCAGAAGAGACACGGCCTCTTCTGCCCCCACCAGCACCCGCGTGCGGTCTCGAAGGGGAGGCTGGGGAGCCACTCGCGGTTGTATCGGCTCGCGCCATACTGCTCGAAGAAGTCGCTGTGGTCCGGGTCGGGAAGCTCGTCGAGGTGGAGCACGACCGGCGCGCTCGGGGGCACCCGGGAGCTCGCCGCCCGGCGGGGTGGCCGCGTGAGAACGCCGGGCAATCCCCGCAGGGAGCGCGAGGCCAGGACGCGCTTCACCAGCTTGGGAAAGACGATGTCACCCTCCCCCGAAACCGCCGCGTCGACGAAGGGGAACCGGCGCACGGTCTCTGCACCCATCTCGCCTTCGCAGTTGGCTCCGCCGAAGACGATCGTGGTCTCGGGGCGTTTCTCCCTGATCCGTCTGGCCAGAGCCAGCGAGGCTGTGTGCTGCTGGAACATGCTCGAGAAGCCCACCAGGCGCGGCCCGTATGCAAGCACCTCCTCGGCGCAGGAGTCCAGGAAAGGTCCCACCGCTCGGCGGGCCTTGAGCACCTTCGCGACGAGCGCGTCCGAGGCTCCCCCGCCGTTCGCTGGCGTCCTTCCCCTGCGAAGCACCTCCCGCACGTAGGCCTCGGTCTCCCGTCGGCCATGCCGGAAGATGTCGCTGGCGAAGATCCACTCGCCCGCCAGGTCCCGGTAGAGAGGCCGCTCGCCATTCGAGATCCCGGAGTAGAACGCCCGGCCAACTCGAGCTGCGAAGTCGATGGAGAAGTACAAGACACGCGCGTCGATGCCCTCGCGGGCGAGGCCGGCCTTGAGCAGGCTCAGCCCGATCGAAGGCCGGAAGACCGGCCCGAACGGCATGCAGACGAGGAGGACCTCCGTCATACCTCCCGTCTCCCGCGGATTGAGCCTCTGGCGGGGAACAGCTTCATGACACTCCCGACGTGACGGCGGAGGTTGCCTTGCGTGCCACCAGCTCGAATCCCCGGGCGCGAGCGTCCCGCTCGAGCGCGTTCAGGCGAGCACGGCCGCTCTCGGCTCGGCCCGCGTCCAGCTCGATCTCGCCCAGCGCGAGCCTCGCCTCGAGCTGGGCCCCGACCAGCCCGAGTCGTTTCGCCTCGGCCAGGGCGGTCTCGAGCGAAGCCAGAGCTTCCTGAGCCTCACCGTTCGCCGCACGGACCCGGGCGGTGGCCAGGATGGCAGCGAGACGGCGGTGAACGTTCTGGCCGTCGTTGGCGAGCACGGACGCGCCAGCGATGGCGTTCCTCGCCTCCGCCGCTTTTCCTTGTGCCACGAGAGCGAGTGCAACGACGGTGGCCGCGGCCGCCTTCTTCTCGCTCGCGTGCTCCTGCCCGAAGACCGCCGCCGCGGCGGCGGCCGGAGCAACCGCGGCCGCGGGCGCTCCTTCCTCGATGGACAGGGACGCCAGGGCGAGGCGGCTCTCGGCGATGCCGATCTTGTCTCCGAGCGCCTCCCGAAGGGCGAGCGCCTGCTCGTGGCGGCGACGGGCCGCGGCAAGGTCACCCTGCCACGCGAGGACCTGTCCGAGGCCGAAGAGCGCCATCGCGGCGTAGGTGCGGTCGCTGTTCTCTTCCAGGACGGGCCACGCTTCCTCGTATTCCTGTGCCGCGTCGGCCAGGTCGCCCTGCGCCGCGAGAACCTGGGCCAGAATGGCCTGGAGGATCGCTGCGCTGCTCCGGGCGCCGACCTCGTGGAGCAGGCCGAGTGCCTCTTCAGACGTCTCCCTCGCGGCGAGGAGATCGCCCTTCTCGAAACGGACTACGGACATGTCCGAGAGGCTGGAGGCGAGGGCGGTCCGGTTGCCGAGCTCCCGCAAGCCTGCCTCCTGAAACGCTCGAAGGGCCCCGTCCAGATCGTCCTGCCTCCACAGCGTGATCCCCAGATTGCTCAGCGTGATCGCGGCCCCGTAACGATGGCCGATCTGCTGCCGGATGGCCAGGGCCTCCTCCAGCGTCGCGCGGGCCGCGCGGAGCTCGCCCCGCTCCAGAAGCAGCGCCCCGATGCGATTGAGCGCTGTGGCCACCCCGCTCCGGTCACGTGCCTCCTGGTAGGCCTCCCGGGCGCTCTCGGCGGAGCGGGTGGCCTTCGACAGCTCCCCGAGTCGCTCCAGGGCGTGCGCTTCGAAGAGCTGGGCTCGGGCCACCAGCAGCCGGGCTCCTCGGGCGGCCCCCTTCGCTCGGGCCTGCTCGGCCGCCTTCAGCTCGCGCCGGGTATCGCCCAGCGCCTGAGCGATCCCGGCGTCGGCCAGGTCGATCCGTGGATCTTCGGAGCTGGGCGCGGGCAGCCTCCTCAGTGCGGCCAGCGTCTCCAGGGCCTGCCCACCCCTGCCCGCAAAGGCCAGGGCCTCCGCGAGGCGGAGGCCGTAGTCGAGGTTGTCGGGGAAGAAGGCAACAAGCGCACGGTAGATCTCGACGGCCTTGTCCCATTCGCCCGTCGTCTCCCGGTAGCGGGCCTCCACCGACAGGCCCCGCTCTCGCGGGAGCCCCTTCGAAAGCTCGAAGGCCTGGCGCGTCTCTTCACGAGCCTTCTCGTCGTACCCGAGGCTCGCCCAGCACTCCCCCAGGGCCGCGTGGATCAGCGGGGAGTCGGGATCCTCGGCCGCGGCTCGCTCAAGCAGGTCCCTGGCCCCCAGCGCGTCCAGCTGCCGCAGCTTTGCGACTCCTTCGGCATAGAGACGGCGGCCCTCGAGGGTCACGGGGATGCCGACGGTGAGTCCGGCCGCTTCGGAGGGGGAGGGCTCCCTCACCCCGATGGCGCGTCGGAGCTCCGAGCCGGCGCGGGTCACCAGGTCCACGAGGCCGGCTTCGGTGCCGCTCTCGGCGAGCGCGGCGAGCGTCTCTCCGGCCGCGGCGTCCTGCACACGCAGGTCGAGGCGGAGCTGTCCGCTCGGGAGCCTCAGATAGGAACCCAGAACGATCATGTCGGTGGCGAGGTTGTGGCCCACCTTCTCCAGCGTGTCCGCGGCCAGGCTCTCGGCATCGGAGAGAGACAGCTCCAGCTTCATCCTCCCCACGTTCTCGCCCGGGATCGTGCGCAGGGCGCCACCGGCGGCCAGCTCCGTCGTGAGCATCTGCGAGAACGCCGTGGAGAGCCACGCCACCCCGGGATCCTCGGAGAGGTTCCTGAAGCCGAGGACGGCGACCGAGCGCCTCACCCGCCCGGGCGCGGCGGGTAGCGGCGTCTCGGAGGACGGGGGGCCGCTCGCGGGTAGCCGGTCGCCCGGGGGCACGGGGGTGGACTCTCCGACCGAGACGTCCGAGAGATGGCTCAGCACATCCTCGAGCGCGAGTACCAGGTCTCGGGTGGAATAGAAGCGGTGGGCGGGCTTCTTCTGGAGACAACGCTCCACGATCCAGCAGGCAGGGGCCGGAAAAGCCGGGTTGAGCCGGAACACTGGCTCTACCTCATCTCTGATGATGGCAGTGAGAGTCTCAGGGCGAGTCTCGCGGCGAAAGGCCTTTCGACCCGTGGCCATCTCGTAGAGAACGGCCCCCAATGCGAACTGGTCAGAGCGATGGTCCACGGGCCAACCGCAGGCTTGCTCGGGCGACATGTAGCCGACGGTGCCCACGATCGCTCCGGGGTCGGTGGGAGGTGAGACCGGCTCGTCCGGCCAGGTGGGGAGGTCGGAGAGCTCCGAGTCCGGCTGCCCCTCGGTCGCCTGGCCACGGAGCTTGGCCAGGCCGAAGTCCAGCACCTTGACGAGGCCGTCCGGAGTGACCATGACGTTCTCGGGTTTGAGGTCACGGTGCACGATGCCAGCGGCGTGGGCCTTGGCGAGCCCCCGGGCTATCTGGACGGCGATGTCCAGCGCCCGCTTCGCCGGGACTCGGGGCACGGCACGAAGAAGCTTGCGGAGCGTCTGTCCCTCCACGAGCTCGGTCACGATGAAGGGTGCATCGCGGGAGTGCACGATCTCGTGGACGGTGAGAATGTTCGGGTGATTGAGTGAAGAGGCGGTACGTGCCTCCCGCGTGAAACGGGTGACGCGGTCGTCGGAAACGACCAGGGCCTCGCTCAGGAACTTGATCGCGACCTCGCGGAGGAGGTCGTGATCGCGCGCGCGGTAGACCTCACCCATGCCCCCCGCGCCCAGCTTCTCGAGGAGCTCGTAGCGGCCGAATCGCATGCCGACCCCTGGTGGCATGTCGCCTCGCGCTCGCGGTCCCGACGGAAGGACGCGCCCAAGTTACCCTTGCGATCGGGGACCGGTCAACGGATTTCGGCCATCACGCCCAGGCTCAAGGCTTCCGGGGAGTCGGCCAAAGACGCGACCGCGTGTCTCCTGGGCCGACAAGATGCCCCATTCGCTCGGCAGGCGTATCCTTCTTGGGCAGGCGCTGCCCAGTAGGGTGCAGATGATCGGCCCGGCGGTCATGCGGCGACGCGATGGTCGTAGTTCAGTGGTCCGCCGATGCGTTCTCGCCGACGAATCTCGGCACTGGGGGTTCATGGGTGCTGGCGTCTTTTCCACCTACTGGTGGTCGAGCCCCTGGTGGTTCCGCTCGCCACGGTCAGCACCTCCACGGTGAACGGATCGGCGCCGGCCAGTCCTCCCCAGTGAGCCCGAAGGACGCTGGCGGGCGGCCACGAGCCGCTCGTCCACAGGCGGGCGTCTATACTGGCGCCATGAGGTGGTGGGCGCTCCTCTTGGTGACGCTGGGCGTCACGCCGACCCCGGCGGAGCAGGGGATCGCCGTCGAACGTGGTCGCCTCGTGGAGGGGATCGCGTGCCTGAACGACCCCGCGCAGACCTACACGCTGTACCTTCCGGTCGCCTACACGCCGGAGCGGTCCTGGCCCGTGCTTCTGGTCCTGGATCCCCGAGGGCGCTCACTTCTGGCCGCCGAACGGTTCGCCGAAGCCGCGGAGGAGCGGGGCTGGGTGATCCTGTCGTCGGACGGAACCTGGAGCGACGGGCCCATGGAGCCCAACCTGCGGGCCCTCCAGGCGCTTTGGTCGGAGGTGCACATCCGCTTCGCCACCGACCCCCGGCGCCTCTACGCGGCCGGGTTCTCGGGCCTGGGCAACGTGGCCTGCGAGCTGGGGCGGGAGACGGGAGGCGTGGCGGGAGTGATCGTCTCCGGCTCCCGGTGGACCGAGGAGCGCTCGCGTCGCCCGATCCGGGTTCCCACCTTCGGCACTGTCGGCGACGTCGACTTCAACTTCACCCCCATGCGGGAGTTCCACTCGCGTCTGGGCGACTGGGGCACGCCCGAACGGCTGGAGGTCTTCGCCGGCGGGCATTCCTGGATGCCACCCGAGCTGGCCCGACTGGCCATCGAGTGGATGGAGCTCCGGGCGATCAAGCAGGGTCTCCGGCCGGAGGACGGCGCGCTGGTGGAGCGGGTCCTGGTGCGGGACCGACGACGGGCGGCGGAGTTGGAAGCCTCAGGCCGCCTGCTCGACGCGCAGCGCCTCTACGAGCGCGCGGCCGCCACCCTCGAAGGGCTGGCCCCGGTCGAGGAGCTGCTGCGCGCGGCGGAGCGCCTCGCGAAGGACCCGGCCACGAGGCGGGCACGAGAGAGCGAGGAGCGCTGGGCGCGATTCGAGCAGGTCACGCTGCAACGTCAAGGGGACTCCTACCGCACCCTGGCTTCCTCCGACCCGCCCGTGATCCTGGCGAAGCTTCGGGCCGGGCTGCAGCTGGACGTGCTCCAGCGACAGTCGGCGGCCACGGGAGACGAAGGCGTGGTGGCCCGACGCCTGCTGAACACCGTGGCCACCCAGACCGGCTTCTACCTGCCCCGTGACTTCATGGAGCGCGGGGAGCCGGATCGGGCCGCGCTCTCCCTCGACATCGCCACCGAGCTGCGGCCGCGGGTCCCCGATCTGTGGTACGACCTGGCCCGCGCCCGGGCCCGGACGGGGGCGTCGCAGGCCGCGCTCGACGCGCTGGAGAAGGCGGTGTCCCTCGGCTTCTCCGACCGGGACCAAATGGCGTCCGACCCGGATCTGGACCCGCTGCGCGCAGAGCCGCGCTACCAGGCCCTCCTGGCCGGCGGATGGAGCGAGCTGACGTCGTCCGGGGAACGACGAGGGGTGAGCCCGTGAGCACGAGACCGTGGTCGTCCGTTTGTCTCTTGGCGAGCGTGTCGCTCGCCGCGAAGGCGGCGCCGGCCGCCCACACCGCCTCGCAGACCGTGGTCTCCTTCGTCCCCTCGATCGGCGACCTGACGTTCGAGATGCGTGCCCCAGGTCCTTGCCCCCGCCCTTCGACGGACAGGCTCACCTCCTCGATGCCACTTCGAGGGTCCCCGACGAGCCCTCCGAGTCGCCGGAGCGCGTACTCGCGCAGCTCGCTCTTCTCCCCCACGTCGGTGATCCGAATGTCGGCAACGATGACCCGCCACCTCCCGCGCGAGGGCACGCAGCGGTCTCGGGGGTTGTTCGGGAGGGGTAGAGGGTTCGTCGGGAGCTGAAGAGGCGGGATTCACCCGGCCGGCGGGTCGGCCAGGGTCAACGGAAGTTCTCCACGAGCATGAGCTCGGAGGTCGAGGCCGGGCGCTGCCCGTAGAGAACCCAGTCCTCGTCGGGGAAGACGGCGAGCCAGGTGCGGACGAATGAGCGGTCCGTGGCGTACAGCACGGCCTCCTCGTGCGACGTGAGATCCAGGTATCGGATCCTGTAGCCGTCCTGGCCCTCGGTCGCGTAGTAGATCCCGCTCCGACCGGGGGCCCAATTGATCATGCTGGTGCCCTCGGCCGGAACGACCTCGGTCTTCTCCCCGCCGCCCACCGGCATGCGCCAGATGCCACGGGGGGGGGTCTCCTGCCACCAGTACAGGTACGCCCCGTCCGGGGACACCGTCGGGAAGGAGAGGTGGATTTCGTGCGTCACCTGCTCGGCCGGGCCCCCCTCGGACGGCATCTTCCACATCTCCTGCAGACCGCTGCGGTCCGAGGCGAAGTAGATCCAGCGGCCGTCGTGGGACCAGGTCCCCGTGTAGTCGACGGAGGGCTCCGGGGTGAGCCGCCGCGGTATTCCCCCGTCGGCGTCGATGACGTACAGGTTCCAGTCTCCCGCCTCGAGGGAGTCGAAGACGAGCCGACGGCTGTCCGGCGACCAGCGCGGGGTCCCGGTGTGGCTCTCGAAGGCCGTCAGCTGGACCGGGTTCGAGCCGTCGCTGCCACACACCCAGATATTGCTGTCGCCCCCCCGGGAGGACTGGAAGGCGATCCTGCGGCCGTCGGGGGAGACGGCGGCATTGAGGTCGTTCCCGCTGGAGGCGATGACCTTCTCCGGACCGCGGTCGGGGCGGGGGGATCCGGGGCCCGGCACCCGCCAGAGATCCACGGGCAGGGTGGTCCACTGCTCGTACACCATCCGGTTCCCGCGCACGGAGGGGTTGTCCGCGCCCTGCCCCACGCCCGCGATGGGCCGGGGCTCGCCACCGGCCAGGTCCACCCGGAGGATGCGCGATTCGTCTGCCGCCGACGCCGTGAAGAGGATCGCTCGTCCATCCGCCGTCCAGGAAAGGCCCCGGCAGGCGTCCCACCCCCCATGGGTCACCTGGCGGGCCTCTTCCTCCCCCACGGCCTGAACCCACACGTCGAAGTCGCCATAGCCCCCTCCACTGCGGGCAAAGGCCACATGCTTTCCGTCGGGCGACCAGGCGGGGTAGAAGTCCCCGCTCCCGCTCGGGGGAGGCGCGGTGAGCGGCGCCTTCTCCAGGGTGGCGAGGGAGACCCGGATGATGCGCGGTGGTGCGCCGGGCAGCGCCTCGGCGAGGGCCACCCACTCGCCGTCCGGCGACCAGGACGGGGAGGGGACGAGGTAGGTTTGCCAGAACCACGTGGGGCCGCTGACGTCGATGAGCTTGCGCTCCTGCCCGCCCAGGGACGGCACCGTGTAGACGGCGGAGCCGTCGTCGGACACCCGCACGAAGGCGATCTGCCGTCCGTCGGGAGACCACACCGGCCCGAGGCTGTCCGCGTCACCCTCGGTCACTCGAAGGGGCTTCGTGCCGACGCCCAGGGCCTTGACGTAGACGTTCCGGTGGCGGTCGCCCGGAGCGATCCAGTCGTATGCCACCTTCTCGCCGTCGGGGGACAGCTGCGGGCTCCCCTTCTGGCCGCCATCGGTGGTGAACGGCGTGATCTTGACCGGCTCGCCCGGGGCTTCCGGAGCCACCTGCGTTCCGCGGCTCGACAGGAGCCAGGCACCGAGGGCGACCACCACCAGCAAGGCGCCCGCCACGGCCCAGGCTCCCACTCCTCCCCGCCGTCTTTCCGGCTGGGCCACCCGGTGGGCCGCCGTCTTCCCGGACGTCGTGTCCCGTCTCAGGCGCTTGAGGTCCGTCCGCAGGTCCCGGGCGCTCTGATAGCGCAGGTCCGGGTCCTTCTCCAGGCACTTGTCGATGACCCGCTCCAGGTCGTCCGAGAGTGCGGGGTTCAGCCGCACCGGGGAGACGGGGGCCTTGTTGAGGATCGCGTCGAAGACCGCCGCCGAGGTGGAGCCGGCGAAGGCCTGCTGCCGCGTGGCCATCTCGTAGAGCACGACCCCCAGGGAGAAGAGGTCCGTTCGGGAGTCCAGGGCCTCACCCATGGCCTGCTCGGGGGACATGTAGGCCACCGTTCCGAGGGCCGTTCCCGGGCTCGTGAGGTGCTCCTCGGCGACACGGGTCGGGCTCTCCGAGTCCTCGTCGGCGGCCCCCGCCCCCTCGACCTTGGCCAGCCCGAAGTCCAGGATCTTCGCGTCCCCCCGGTCGGTCACGAAGATGTTGGCGGGCTTGATGTCGCGGTGGACGATCCCCTTGGCGTGGGCCGCGTCCAGGGCGTCGGCCAGCTGGATCCCCAGGTCCAGGATCTCCTCCTCCTTGAGGGCCTTCTCGGCGATGCGGTGCTTGAGGGTCTGGCCCTCGAGAAGCTCCATGGAGATGAAGGGTCGGCCGTCGTGCTCGTCGATGTCGTACACGGTGCAGATGTGGGCGTGGTTGAGGGCGGAGGAGGCTTTGGCCTCACGGCGGAACCGTTCCTGGGCCTGGGGATCGGAGAACAGGCCCTCGGGAAGGAACTTGAGCGCCACGTGGCGGTCGAGGCGGGTGTCCTCGGCCTTGTAGACCACTCCCATGCCCCCGCCGCCGAGCTCTTCCAGGACACGGTAGTGGGAGACCGTCTCGCCGATCACTGACAGAGTGCTTTCTTCTTGAGTGATTGCAGGCCTTCAGGCTACACCGGTTCGGGCTCCGCCGCCAACGTCGGGAGCCCCGGGCGGCAGCGCCCGAACCCGACCTCAATCAGCGCGCAGGGCCCGGGCCGGATCCACCCGTGACGCTCGCCGCGCCGGCACCAGATACGCGGGGACTTCTGGACACGCTGTCGGCGGAGCGCCAGGCCGCCGTCGAGGACCTGCTGGCGGGCGTTCGGGCAGAGCGGGTGGCCACCCTCGCCCAGATCCGCCAGGAGCGTCTGGAGACGCTCGACGAGATGGAGAGGTTGCGCCGGGACACCCTCACGGACGCCGGGATCGAGGGGATTCGACTCGTGGACCACCTGATCTGGCGGCTGGCCCAGCTTCTAGGCGGCCTGCTGCTCCTGGCGGCGCTCCTGGGGTGGCTGCTCCTGCGGATGGTGCGCCGAGGGGGGCAAGCCTGAGGTCTGGACCACCGCCACCAACCCGGGATCCTCCAAAACCTGTCCCTCATTGGACGGCGCCTCGTGAGGCGGTCAACCATCGAGCACCAGGAGATCGCCCCTCCGCCATCTGCTCGCTGGCGACGCGCGTCCATTGACGTCGGCCAGATCTAGACCTAATCTAGGCTTCTTGGCTCGAGTGGATGACACGGCGCTGCTGCGCGAGCACGGGATAAACCCCTCGGCCCAGAGAGTGGCGGTCGCGAGGTATGTCCTGCACACCGGCGAGCATCCCTCGGCCGAAGAGGTGCTGACGCGGGTGAGAAGGCGCTTTCGGCACATCTCCCGGGCGACCGTCTACAACACCCTCAACCTCTTCGTGCAGGTCGGGCTGCTGCGGCAGTTCGTCCTGAACGAGGGGCGAGCGGCTTTCGATCCAAGAATGGAAGACCACCACCACTTCATCGACGACGCGACGGGCGAGATCCAGGACGTGCCCTGGGACGCCATCAAGGTCTCGAGCCTCGCTCGACTCGAGGGCCTGGACGTCCGCGAGTACCAGGTGGTGATGCGCGGCAGGAAGTCGCCCAAGAAGTCGCGATAGCGGGGAGGGCTGCCAGCCATGATTGCACCCTCACCGACATGCCGGTTTAGACGATGTCTATAGTTGCAGCGGGTCCAGGCAGATCGGCCCGCACCAGGTCACTTTGAGAAGAGGAGAAGGTATGAACGCCAACACGCTGAGGAAAGGAGCGCCCTTCGGGCTCGCTCTGCTGCTCGCCGCGTTTCCCGTCGTGGCGCAGGAGCAAGATGCGCCGGGGGATTACGAAGCCCAGGGCACGATGACCGGCAAGGCCATGACCAACGAGGATTGGTGGCCGAACCAGCTGGATCTCGAGATCCTGCGCCAGAACTCCGAGCTGAGCAATCCGCTCGATCCGGACTTCGACTACGCCGCCGAGTTCAGCAAGCTCGACTTGAAGCAGCTCAAGAAGGAGCTCGCCGAGCTGATGATCGACTCACAGGAGTGGTGGCCGGCCGACTGGGGCCACTACGGCCCGCTCTTCATCCGCATGGCGTGGCACAGCGCCGGCACCTACCGCGTGACCGACGGTCGGGGCGGGGCCTCCGACGGCACCCAGCGCTTCGCACCACTCAACAGCTGGCCAGACAACGCAAACCTCGACAAGGCGCGCCGCCTCCTGTGGCCTCTCAAGCAGAAGTACGGGCAGGCCATCTCGTGGGCCGACCTGATGGTGCTCGCCGGAAACGTGGCCTTCGAGTCCATGGGGCTGCCCATGTACGGGTTCGGCGGGGGCCGAGAGGACGTGTGGGAACCGCAGGCTGACATCTACTGGGGCCCCGAGGGCGAGTGGCTTGCCGACGCGCGCTATTCCGGCGACCGCGACCTGGCCAACCCCCTGGCCGCGGTGCAGATGGGCCTCATCTACGTGAACCCCGAGGGTCCCAACGGCAAGCCCGATCCGCTGGCCGCGGCCAAGGACATCCGGGTCACCTTCGCGCGCATGGCGATGAACGACGAAGAGACCGTGGCCTTGATCGCCGGTGGCCACACGCTCGGCAAGGTGCATGGCGCGGCTCCGGCCAAGGGACACGTCGGCCCCGAGCCCGAAGCCGCTCCCCTCGAGGAGCAGGGCCTCGGCTGGAAGAACAGCTACGGAACCGGGAAGGGCGCCGACACCATCACGAGCGGCCTCGAGGGTGCCTGGACCCAGACGCCCACCACGTGGTCCAACCGCTATCTCGACAACCTCTTCAACTACGAGTGGGAGCTGATCAAGGGCCCGGGTGGCGCGTGGCAGTGGACACCGACCAACGCCGTCGAGTTCGCGCCGGATGCCCACATCGAGGACAAGATGAACGACGTGATCATGCTCACCACGGACATCGCCCTCATCAAGGACCCGATCTACCGCGAGATCTCGAAGCGCTTCCACGAGAACCCCGAGGAGTTCTACGAGGCGTTCAAGCGCGCCTGGTACAAGCTCACCCATCGCGACATGGGGCCGCACGCGCGCCTGCTGGGATCCGAGGTCCCGGCGCCTCTCGTCTGGCAGGACCCTGTCCCGCCGGTCGATCACGAGCTGGTCAATGCCGAGGACGTCGCCGCTCTCGAGAAGAAGATCCTGGACTCCGGCCTGAGCGTCCCGCAGCTCGTCTCGACGGCCTGGGCCTCCGCCTCGACCTTCCGCGACAGCGACAAGCGCGGCGGCGCCAACGGCGCGCGCATTCGCCTCGCTCCGCAGAAGGACTGGGAGGCCAACGATCCCGAGCAGCTCGCGAAGGTGCTCTCCACGCTCGAAACCATCCAGGCCGAGTTCAACGGCGCTCAGAGTGGCAACAAGAAGATCTCGATGGCCGATCTGATCGTGCTGGGCGGCGCCGCCGGTGTCGAGGCCGCGGCAAAGGCGGCCGGCTTCGACGTGACCGTGCCTTTCACGCCCGGCCGCACGGACGCGACGGCGGAGATGACCGACGAGGAGTCATTCGCCTTCCTGCGCCCGATGACCGACGGCTTCCGCAACTACATCGGCGAGGAGCACTACCGCCGCCCCGAGGTCGAGCTGGTCGACAAGGCCAACCAGCTGCGCCTGACCGCTCCGGAGATGACCGTTCTCGTCGGCGGCATGCGCGCGATCGGCGCCACCCACAAGGGCGCGAAGCACGGCATCCTCACCGCGGAGACCGGCTCGCTTTCCAACGAGTGGTTCGTGAACCTGCTGAGTATGGACACCGAATGGAAGAAGGCCGAGAAGGGCGAGTACGTCTACGAGGGGCATGACCGCAAGAGTGGCGAGCTGAAGTACACGGCCACCCCGGTCGATCTCGTCTTCGGGTCGAACTCGCAGCTTCGAGCGCTGGCCGAGGTCTACGCCAGCGCCGACGCCAAGGAGAAGTTCGTCAACGACTTCGTCGAGGCCTGGACCAAGGTGATGAACCTCGACCGCTACGAGCTCAACCCGTCCAACCCGGTGATGGTGGCCGCGAAGATGGCCCTCCGCTAGGGCGCCTCGCGGACCCACACCGGTCCATCTGGGTGGGGGAGGGCAGCGAGTCGGCGACGGCTCGCTGCCCTTCTTCTTGCGCTCTCCCCCGGCATGACTCACAGGAGGTCTCGCCGGGGAGGCCGTGGCGTGCGTCCCCGCGCAGATCGGAACTTCGAGACCATGGACCCGCTCGAGTGGCTCGCCCGCCTGGCCGACCACATCCCGGACCCGGGCAGGCATCGCACGCTCTCGTACGGTCACTACGCGAATCGGGCTCGATCCTAGTCCAGCTCGCCGAAGTGGGCGCGCATCAGCGCCTCCATCCACTCGCGGTGCTTCACTGCGAAGTCGGCAAACCCCTCGGGGTGCGCGGGGTCGAACTGCGGGCCCGTCCAGTCGGCCACGTCCACACTCGGCGCCCGCTCGTCGTTGCCTTCCAGGCGGACGTCCTTGGCGTCTCCCCAGCCCTCGGCGAGCTCGTAGGTGCCATCCTCGTTCCGCCGCACGCCGTGTCCCATCCGGACGTGCCCCTCAACGACGTAGCGGTTGTGGCGGAGAACGAGCCCGTCCGCCCAGCCCTCCCAGTCGCTCAGGAGGAGCAACTGCACGTCCAGCCCGGAGCCGACGTAGACGTAGTTCTCCTCCACCAAAGTGTCGTCGACGGCACTCACGTGGAAGATCCGCTCCCGGTCGTTCCGGCTGATGTTCCGGCGCACCACCGTGCCCCGGTTGCCGATGTTCTTTCGGGCGTCGCGCCTGCCGGGAGAGCAGATCAGCATGAAGCCGCCCTCGTTGTCGTGGCTCAGGTTGTATTCGAAGCGCGTGCCCCGGGAGTTGTAGTCGCTGTCGAACCCCTGGCCATCGAGGCGGGTCATCACCCCGGACACGCGGTTGAGGCGCAGGAGGGTGCGATCGGCGCTCCACGGCCAGATGCCTGCGTTGTAGCTGCCTGCCCGCACGTTGGCGCCCTCCACGATGTTGTGCTCCACGAGCGCGCCCTCGGTGGCCCAGGGCACGATGCCATCTCCCCCCGCGTCCGCCACGTAGTTGTCGCGGATGACCACGTTGACGGAGGGAAACCAGTGCTCGCGCGACCAGTGATAGCTGTTCGCCGCGATGCCGCTGCGGTCCACGCGCCAGACGATGTTCCGCTCGAGGCGCAGCCCGTCGAAGCGACTCGGCTGGGTTTCTCCCCGGGTGCGGAAGATGATCCCGCCGTTGTCCTTCTCTTCGTTCGTGCCATTCACGTCGTGGATGTAGAGGTCGCGGACGACCACGCCGGCCACCGTGCCGGCGTTGGTCGCGACCACGTGCACCCCCCGGCGCGGCCTCGACCCGTCACCGCGGTTCGTGATCTCGAGGCCCTCCAGCACCACGTGGGGGAAGTTCTCGAGGCGGACCGCGTCGGCCCCCGTGCCCTCGACCCGCGGCCGCGGCCCCGCGCCGTGGACGCCGATGACCACGGCCCGGCCCGGCGCTCCGGCGCCGCGCGGGGCGAGTGTCCCCCGCCACACGCCGCCGGCGACGAACCGGACCTCGTCGCCGGGCCGTAGATCCACGTCGTTGACCCGGTCGAGGCTCTGCCACGCCCGATCCGGCGCTGTACCAGCACGGGTGTCGTCTCCCTTCCCGGAGTCGACGTAGTACGTCTCCGCCTGCGCGCTCGCGGCCACGAGGAAGAGGATTCCCGCCAGCAGTCGCCACATGTGAATCACTCCCCGAAGAGCAGAAAGGGGGTCCGCCACCGCTCGACCTCCAGGATTGGAGTCTCGTTCATTGGCGCCGGCCCATCACCGGGCCCATTATCCCTCCCGGACGCGCGCGGACGCCCTCGTGGCGGCGCTGCGTTCGGAGAAGCTGGCCGGGGCCGGGCTGGACGTCACCGATCCGGAGCCGCTGCCCGCCGGCCACCCCTTGTGGAGGATGCCCAACGTCGTCATCACCCCCCACGTCGCCGGGGGCTCCGACCGGATCGGGGAGCGGCGCGGGGTGGCGTTCATGTCCGAGGCGGGCTACGACCCGCGGGCGATGATCGGCGTGCAGGAGATCCTCGCCTCCTCCTCGGGCGGCGCGGCCCCTCCGGAGTTCTTCAGCACCCACCCCAGCACCGGCAACCGGATCCAGACCATCGAGGAGGCGATCGGCAAGGTGTATCCAAACGGGGTTCCGGACGGGATGATCCCGTAGGCCGCCCCCGTGGGGTGTGAGGTTCTCGCCGCCATCCAGGACCGAGACTCACTTGTTGACGGCCTTCTCGACCTTCTTCGTCGTCTTCTTGACCTGCTTCCGCGCCTTGCGCGTCTTCACGTTCACGGCGGTCTTCGCAACTCCCATGTCCCCTCCTTACCGACTGTAGGCCGGCACCAGGATTCTAGGCTCGTCCGGACCCCGGAGGTGTCGTCCAGGAGATATGTCTGCGGCATTGTCAACTTGTGGCCTGCCGAAGTGAGGTCTGGCGGCAGCGAAGAAGGGTGGGACCGGAGTCAACAGGCCGACTACGGCTTCTTCGCCCGGCGCGCTTCGAGAAAGGCGATGTCCTCGGCGTCCCCCGGAGAGGAGCGTTGCTCGCGTGCGAGCTTCTTCAGGCGCAGGAGGTCGGTTTCCGATGCGAGGCGCAGGACGGTGGAGCGCGCCTTCACCGTGGTCGCGTGCCGATTGAGTGTGCTCGCGGGCAGGGGAAAGTCGAAGAGGAGGTCGATGCGCAGCCCCGTCAGCGGGTTCAGAAAGTACGCGCTCGCAGGCGCATCCAGACGAAGCCGCACCCCGGCCGCCCTTCGGTTGTCGATCGTAGCCACGATGTCCCCGGTCGCGTCGACCCGGGAAGCGAGCTCGAGTCCCCTGTCGTAGAAGACATCGAGAAGGCGGTCGAGCGAGTCGCCCGGGCGGGCGACGACGAGGTCGAAGTCACGTGTCACCCGGCGGGACCCGAGCACGACCAGGGCCATCCCTCCCACGAGAACCGGCTCCAGGCCGAGGTCGGCGATTGCCCCGAACACACTCCCGAATCTCTCGAGATGGGGCTCCCTCTGCTGCACTTCACGAGCGATCAGGGTAGAGGCCGGGCAGCCGCCCGTCGAACGTCGTCATTCGATCGACCTCCCTGTAGCCCCCGCTCAACGCGAGCACCGCCTCGACGTACCTGAAGTTGTCGGCAACGCGCCGTGCCACGCGAAGAGAGCGGCGGCGGGCCTGTCCACCCAGGGACGCGATCTCCTTGCGTCGCTCGGCAGACAGCCGCCGGGCTCGGGTGCGTCCGCCTCGTCGCCCGAGGGCCCTGGCCATATCCCGCGCATCCATCGACTGAAATATACTTAGCGATAAGCATATTGTCAACGGCATCGAAACCCGCGCGAGGTCGCCGGTTGCCAACTCCGGGGACGATGAAACCGAGTTCAACTTCAGGCGACCTCGTAGGGTGCGGAAATGCGGTCGAGGGGATTCTGCAAGACCACGGGATCGAACCCGCTCCACAGAGGAGCCGGCGAACGCCCTGGGAGACGTTCCTCCAGGCTCACTGGGCCGGACTGGCGGCCGCCGAGAAGTCCGAATCTGAACGCCGACGCGGAGCGATTCGTGCGCTCCATCAAAAAGGAGTGCCTCTCCCGGGTCGTCCTACCTGGCGAGAGGCACCTACGCCTCATTCTTCAGGAGTCCATCGAGCACGACCACCGCGAGAGGAACCACCAGGGGCTCGAGAGCCGATTGGTGGAAGGGCCGCCAGTACCGGTGAACCCTGGTGCCGAGGTCCATCGGCGGGAACGCATCGGCGGACTACTCCACTACGACTATCGAGAGGCCGCATGACCGCTGGGCCCATCATCTGCACTTCACGGGATCAACGCGGCCTTGGGGCCGGCGAATGAGCCACAGAGTGACTCTTTATGAGTCGTGATATGATTCACTTTGGGAGGATCCGGTGCAGCAGCTTTCACTACGAGGTTTCGACAAAGAGCTCGAAAGACGCATTCGTGAGGTCGCGCGGAGGGAGAAGATCTCCTTGAACAAGGCCGCCCTGACTTTGATGCGGCGCGGGGCAGGAATCGGCGAATCGCCTGAGGCGTCCACCACCGTCGGTGAGGCACTCGACTCGTTCGTGGGACGATGGTCGTCCAGGGACGAGCGGCGGCTTCTGGACAGCATCGCCGCTTGTGAGGCCGTAGACCCCGATCTGTGGCGATGAAGATCCTGCTGGATACGAACGCCTATTCCGCGCTTCTGCGAGGACACACCGATGTCGCCCGCCGGATCCGGAGGGCGGAGCAGGTGTTGATGTCCGTGGTCGTCGCAGGCGAGCTGCTCTTCGGTTTTCGAAATGGTTCGCGCTACGAGACAAACCGCAGCGAGCTGGACGAGTTCCTGGCGAGTCCGTTCGTGTCTCTCGTGCCCGTGGGTCTCGTGACGGCCGACCGCTTCGGGCGCATTGCCTCGGCCCTGAAGCGCAAGGGGACGCCCCTGCCGACCAACGACATCTGGATCGCGGCCCAGGCCATGGAGTCCGGTGCCGAGCTGCTGTCGTTCGACCACCACTTCGCCGAGGTCGACGGGTTGGCCTGGGTCGAGCCCCTTGAGCAGTGATCGGCCAGACCCTTTCCCCCTACCGGATCACCGCGACCCTCGGAGCCGGGGGGATGGGGGAGGTCTATCGCGCGACCGACACGACCGCGTAGGGTGCGGAAATGCGGTCGCGGGGACGAGTTGTTGGGACAGAGGCACGGATTCTGATTGCATCTGAAGGGCTTGGCCTTGACCGATGCCTCAAGCCCTGCAGTTCCTCGTCTTCTTGAGCCTGAGTCCGGCCCCCCTTCGCTGGGGCCAGATCTCGCGTTGGCAAGCGACAAGTTGACAGTACCGACACGCACTCTCCACGTCCCGCCCGAGGCCGGTTCGGGGAGAGACGCCAGCCGCTCACGCCGGTGGACGATCCGCCGGCGCGGGGACGAGTCTGGATCAGGGGGATGCCCGACGAGGTCCGTCTCGGCGGCCCGGGCTCAGGCGCCGGCGGGCTCGGGGAGGGGCTGGCGGGCCCAGAGGCGGGCGAGGCTGCGGATGCGCCGGGCGGCCTTCGGGACGGCCTGGAGGACCTCGGGCGACAGCTCGCTCGCCGTGGTCGAAGGCGGCCCCGCCGATGGTGACGACGGCGGCGCGGGGGACGTGGCCGAAGAGGCGCTCGGCGTAGAGGAGCACGGCCTGGGGCGAGAGGGAGTGGGTGAGGGACGCGGTCCCGGCCCCGGGCGTCACCGGCTCGCAGGAGACGGTGCCCGCGGGCGGCGTCGGCGCGGGCGTCGACGAAGATGACGCCCGGGCGCGGCTGGCGGGCTCGGCCAGCTCGGGGGCGAGCTGGTGGACGCGCTTCAGGCGGAGCGGGGGAGCCTCCGGCCGGGGCTGGGCGGCGCGGAGGGCGTCGAGCACCTTCCAGGCCACGCCGTCGTCGCCGCGCTGGGGGTTGCCGTAGCCGATGACGAGGACGGACTCCGACAGGTCAACCACGGGTCACGGTGTCCACGAGCGTCCCGTCGGCCTCCCGCAGCTCGACCTTCAGCGGCATCTCGCCGTAGGCGTGGGTGGAGCAGCTCAGGCAGGGGTCGAAGGCGCGGATGCCGGCCTCGACGCGGTTGAGCATGCCCTCCTTGAGCTTCTTCCCGTCCACGAAGTGCCGGGCGATCTGGAGGACCGTCTGGTTCATCGGCAGGTTGTTCTGGCCGGTGGCGATGATGAAGTTGGCCCAGGTGAGGAGGCCCCCGCCCTTGACCTTGTAGTGGTGGAAGAGGGTCCCGCGCGGGGCCTCGGAGCAGCCGACGCCCTCGTAGCGGTTGCGGCGGGCGTGGGCGATGACCTCCTTCGAGAGGACGTCGGGGTGGTCGAGGATCTGCTCGACCTTCTCGATGGAGAAGAGGATCTCGATGAGGCGGGCGTAGTGGTAGTGGAAGGACGAGAGGACCACCCCGCGCCCGAGCTGCCGGAACTCGGCGAGCTCCCGGTCCGCGGCGGGGGTGCCGCAGTGGGAGGCCACGTTGAGGCGGGCCAGCGGCCCCACCCGGTACATCCCGCCCGGGTAGCCGAGGGGCTTGTAGTAGGGGAACTTGAGGTAGGTCCAGGGCTCGACCGCCTCGCCGATGTAGTCCTGGTACTTCCGGGTGTCGAGCTGGTCGGCGACGATCTTCCCGGTGGCGTCGACGAAGCGGATCTTGCCGTCGTAGAGCTCGAGGCCCCCGTCCTGGGTCACGAGGCCCATGAAGAGCGAGGGGAAGTTGCCGAAGACCCGGGCCTCCTCCTGGTGCTTCTCCATCTCCCGCTTGAAGAAGGACAGGGTGTGCTCGATCGTCTTGCGGGCCTCGGGGAGCCAGGCCCGGAGCTTCTGCGGCCCCTCCTCGGTGAGGGGCTCGTCCACGCCGCCGGCCACCACCCAGCTCGCGTGGATCTTGCGGCCGGCCAGGACCTCGATGATCTCCTGCCCGAACTGGCGCAGGCGGATCCCCAGGCGGGCGAGCTCGGGGTGGGCGGTGAGGAGGCCGAAGATGTTCCGCTTCGCGGGGTCGGAGTCGTGTCCGAGGAGGAGGTCGGGCGAGGACAGGTGGAAGAAGGACAGGGCGTGGGACTGGATGATCTGGCCGTGGTGGAGCAGGCGGCGCAGCCGCACCGCGGCCTCGGGGATCTCCACCGCGAGGATCTCGTCGCCGGCCTTGGCCGAGGCCAGCATGTGGCTGACCGGGCAGATCCCGCAGATGCGGGCGGTGATGCCCGGCATCTCGCGGAAGAAGCGCCCCTCGCAGAACTTCTCGAAGCCGCGGAACTCGGTCACGTGGAAGCGGGCGTCCGAGACCTCGCCCTGGTCGTCGAGGAGGAGGGTGATCTTGGCGTGACCCTCGATGCGGGTCACGGGGTCGATGACGATTCGCTGGCTCATGTCTGCGAGGCTCCCTAGCCGTAGCTGAGCCGGTCCTTGAGGTCCGGGGTGCGCCCCTCCACGAGCTCGGAGAGGACGAAGTAGATGAGGTCCGCCGAGGGCGGGCAGCCGGGAAGGAAGAGGTCCACCGGCACCACGGAGTGGACGGGCAGCACCTGGTCGAGGAGCGGGGGACGATCCCCGGCTCCGAGGGCCGCCGGGGGTTGAGGTCGGCCTCGTCGAGGTAGGAGCGCTCGATGACCGGGGCGGCGATCCGCAGCGGGTTGCGCATGGCGGTGACGTTGCCGGTGACCGCGCAGTCGCCGAAGGAGACCAGGAACTTCGTGCGCTGGCGGATGACCTTGATGAGCTCCAGGTTGTCCTCGTTGGCCACCGCGCCCTCGACGAGGGTGGCGTCGACGTCCTCCGGGAACTCCTTGGTGTCCATGATCGGGCTGAAGACGAGGTCCATCTTCGGGGCCAGCTCGATGAGGCGCTCGTCGAGGTCCAGGAGCGACATGTGGCAGCCGGAGCAGCCGCCCAGCCAGGCGGTGGCCACCCGTGGCTTGCGCACGGTCCCTGCTTCTCGCGGGCTACCGGATCCACAGCTTCTTCTCCCGGGCGGTCTTGAGGTAGACGAGGAAGTCGTGGCTCTTGATCATCTCGGCCCGTGGCCGGATCTTCTCGAAGAGCGCACCCGTCGGGACAGACCTGCACGCACTTGCCGCAGCTGGTGCAGCTCTGGGACTCGCCCCAGGGGGCGTTGAGGTCGGTGATGACCTGGGTCGTCTCGCCGCGACCCTTCACGTCCCAGGTGTGGGCGCCCTCGACCTCGTCGCACACCCGGACGCAGCGCTGGCAGAGCACGCAGCGGTTGTTGTCGAGGGCGAAGCGGGTGTGGCTGGCGTCGATCTCCTGCACCGGCGACATGTAGTCGAAGCGGACGTGGTCCATGCCGACCGCCTTGCCGAGGTCCTGCAGCTCGCAGTAGCCGTTCACGACGCAGATGGAGCAGACGTGGTTCCGCTCGGCGAAGAGCAGCTCCACGATCATCCGGCGGTGGGAGCGCAGCCGCTCGGAGTCGGTGTGACGACCATGCCCTCCTCGGCCTTCGTCATGCAGGCGGGAGCCAGCTTGCTCCAGCCCTCCACCTCGACCAGGCAGAGGCGGCAGGCGCCGATGTCGCCGAGGCCCTCGAGGTGGCACAGGCGGGGGAGGGGGACCTTCTGCTCGTCGCAGACGTCGAGGATCGTCTCGTCCTCGCCGGCGCTCACCAGCTCGCCGTTCAGGGTGAAGGTCTTGACGCTCATGCCCGCACCTCCGCCGGGTGGCGGCCTCACCACTGATGCGGCAGACCCCGGCCGGGCAGCGCTTCTCCTCGATGTGGGCGAGGTACTCGTCGCGGAAGTAGCGCAGCGTGCTCACCACCGGGTTGGGGGCGGTCTGCCCGAGGCCGCAGAGGCTCGTCTCCTTGACGAGGCCGCAGAGCTGCTCGAGCATCTCGAGGTCGCCGGGCGGTGCCCTCGCCCGCGGGTGATCTTCTCGAGGATCTGTGCATCTGCACCGTGCCCGCCCGGCAGGGGACGCACTTGCCGCACGACTCGTCGCGGCAGAACTCCATGAAGAACTTGGCCACGTCGACCATGCAGGAGGTCTCGTCCATGACGATGAGGCCGCCGGATCCCATGATCGAGCCCGACCGCTGCCGAGCGACTCGTAGTCCACGGGCAGGTCGAGGTGCTCGGCGGGGATGCAGCCGCCCGAGGGGCCGCCGGTCTGGGCGGCCTTGAATTCGCGGCCGTCGGGGATGCCGCCGCCGATGTCGAAGATGATCTCGCGCAGGGTGAGGCCCATCGGGACCTCGATGAGGCCGGTCCGCTCGATCTTGCCGGCCAGGGCGAAGACCTTCGTGCCCTTGCTCTTCTCGGTCCCGATGCGAGGCGTACCACTCGCCGCCGTTGCGGATGATGGCGGAGACGTTGGCGAAGGTCTCGACGTTGTTGATGAGGGTGGGCTCGCTCCCACAGACCCAGGACGGCGGGATAGGGAGGACGCGGCCGCGGCGTCCCGCGGCGGCCCTCGATGGAGGCGATGAGCGCGGTCTCCTCGCCGCAGACGAAGGCCCCGGCCCCGATCCGGAGGTCGACCCTGAAGTTGAAGCCGGTGTCGAGGATGCGCGAGCCCAGGAGCTCGAGGCGCTCGGCCTGCTTGATGGCCTTCTTGCAGCCGCTCGATGGCCAGCGGGTACTCCCCGCGGACGTAGACGTAGCCCTGCTCGGCCCCGACCGCGTAGGCGGCGATGGCCATGCCCTCGAGCACCCGGTGGGGGTCGCCCTCGAGGACGCTGCGGTCCATGAACGCCCCGGGGTCGCCCTCGTCGGCGTTGCAGACCACGAACTTGCGCTGGCCCTTGGCCTTGTAGACCGTGCTCCACTTGAGGCCGGTGGGGTAGCCGCCCCCGCCGCGCCCCCGCAGGCCGCTCGCGGTGATCTCCTGGATGACCTCGGCCGGGGTCATCTCGGTGATGGCCTTGTAGAGGGACTCGTAGGCCCCGTCGGCGATGCAGCTCTCGACCCGCTCGGGGTCGATGCGCCCCGAGCCCTCGAGGACGATCTTCCGCTGCTTGTCGAAGAACGCTCCGGCGCCGGTGGCGAGGAGGTCCCGGGCCGGGGTGCCTTTCGCCGCGTGCTCGTCGACGATGCGGCGGGCGGCGGTGTCGTCCACGTGGTGGTAGAGGTGGGAGCCGCCCTCGTCGGTGACCTGGACGAGGGGGCCCGCGTGGCACAGCCCGAGGCAGCCGGTGCCGAAGACCTCGACCTCGCCGCCGAGCGCCGCGGCCTTGACCGCTCCCTCGAGGGCCTCGCGCACGGTGTCGCCCCCGGAGGACTGGCAGCTGGCCGCCGCGCACACCGCGACGCCGCAGCGCTTGCCGGCCCGGGCCTCGCCCTCTCTCTCCTGGATCTCCCGGAGGTCCTCGATGCTCATGGCTTCGCCTCCGCGGGAGCCGCGGCGGCCGGCTGGCCCGCGACCTCGCGCACGCGCTCGAGCGTCGCCTCCGCGTTGAGCTTGCCCTCAAGGTCGTCGTCGATGACCACCGCCGGGGCCAGGCCGCAGGCCCCCACGCAACGGGCGGTGACGAGGGAGAGCCTCTGGTCGGGTGTCGTCTCCCCGGACTTGATGCCGTGCTCCCTCTCGAGCGCCTCGAGGATGGCGCCCGCGCCCTTGACGTAGCAGGCCGTGCCCATGCACACGGTGCAGGTGTGCTCGCCGGCCGGCTTCATCTTGAAGAAGTTGTAGAAGGTGGCGACGCCGTAGACGCGCGAGAGCGGGGCCCGCAGCGCCCGTGCGATGTAGATCAGGACGTCGTTGTCGAGGAACCCGAACAGCTCCTGCGCCTTGTGCAGGAGCTCGATGAGGGCGTCCTGACGGAACTGGTGCTTCTTGATGGCGACGTCGAGGAGCTTGAAGCGCTTGTCGCCGCTGGGGTGGGGCGGGGTCTGCGGTGCGAGGTTCATGTCTCTCCCTGCGTGGGCACAAAGGGTTGCGTCCTCTCGTCGGAGTATTGCACGAGCAGTGCCACGACCGAGTCGACGGCGCGATGGACGGCCGGCGTGAGGCGCGCGCCGAGGCTGAAGTCGCGGCCCTCGATCGCATAGATGACCAGACGCGATGGAAGGCGACCGAGTGCGCGTCCGAGGCCGATCGCCTCGACGACGCCAAACGAGTGAGTGGAAACGGTCTGCAGCACGGCGAGGTGCGCGGTGTCACCGGCATCCACGACCCGCACCATTCCCGGTGGCCCCGCCCCCCGGCACGCGTCGACGAGGACGACGTCGTCCGCTCCCTCCCACGACGTGAGCAGCCCCCCGGCGTCGCCGTCACTCTCGCGGACTTCGAGGCCGCAAGGTTTGCGCGCTCGCAGCCGCCGGGCGACCTCTCGCCCCGCACCGTCGTCGCCGCGCCCGGGGTTCCCGACGCCGATGACCCGAATCACCCCTCGCCGATCTCCAGCCTGAGGAAGTGCGCGGAGCACGAGATGCAGGGGTCGTAGTTGCGGATCGCCTGCTCGCAGCGCCAGGTGAGCTGCTCCTTCGGGAGGTCGAGATGCGCGGGGACGAAGTGCCAGAGGTCGTTCTCGATCACCTTCTGGTTCTGGGCCGTCGGGGGGACGATCCGGGCCTCCAGCACGGCGCCCGCTTCGTCGATCGCGTAGCGGTGATACAGGAGCCCGCGCGGCGCCTCGGAGGCCCCGTGCCCGACACCGGCGCGCGGCGGGACGTCGAGGGCCGGTTCCTCGGGCGGCGCGTAGTCGTCGATGAGGCGCAGGGCCTCGTGGCAGGCGAACACGAGCTCGACGGCGCGGACGACGATGCTCCGAAACGGGTTGCGGCAGACGGGGCCGAGACCCGCCACCTCCGCCGCCTCCTGCGCCACCTTCGGGAGGCGGTCGAAGTTCAGGCTGTAGCGCGCCAGCGGCCCGACGAGATAGGCGCCGTGGCCCCGGCGCACGGAGTGCAGCGCGGTCGAGTGCGGTACGTGCTCCTCGACGAAATGCTCCTCGTACTCGGCGACGGGGATGTCGAGGCCGGTGCTCGACACGATCCGGCCCTCGTTGAGGGGGTACTCGTCGGGGTGGCGCAGCGAGACGAACTCGTAGTCCTGCTCGAACTCGGGGAACTCCAGCTTCGACACGAAGCGCACCGTGGCCAGCGAGAGCTCCAACGCCCGCTCGAGCCGGGAGACCAGGGGATCGAGATCACGACGTGTGGGCGCACGGTAGAAGCCGCCCACCTTGACGTTCACGGGGTGGATCTCGCGCCCGCCGAGCAGGGCCACGAGCTCGTTGCCGATCTTCTTGAGCTCCAGCGCGTCCTGGACGACCTGGGGGTGGTCGGCCGCCATGTGGATGGCGCTCTCGTAGCCGAGGAAGTCCGGCGCGTGGAGCATGTAGACGTGCAGGGCGTGGGACTCGATCCACTCCCCGCAGTAGAGGAGGCGCCGCAGCGCCCGCAGCGCCCCCCCGACCTTCACCCCGCAGGCCGCCTCCAGGGCGCCCACCGAGCTCATCTGGTAGGCCACGGGGCAGATGCCGCAGATGCGCGCGGTGATGTCGGGCACCTCGCGGAAGTCGCGTCCCCGGAGAAAGGCCTCGAAGAATCGGGGAGGCTCGAAGATCCGGAGCTTGACGTCGGTCACCCGGCCGGCTCGGAGACGAACGCTGAGCCCTCCCTCGCCCTCGACGCGGGCCAGGGCCTCGACGGTGATATTCCGGCTACGCGTCGTCCTGGTCATGGTCGTGGCCCTCGACCCGGAAACCGGCGGCGGCCGCGTTGTAGGTTCGCAGGGCGCGAACGAGCTCGGGGCGTCCGGCCCCCAGGGACTCCCACGCGACTGCGAGGGAGGCGGTATTGGGAGATTCCATGGGCCCGAAGCAACCGTAGCAGCCCCGGTCGTACGACGGGCAGAGCGCCCCGCAGCCGGCCTGGGTCACCGGTCCCAGGCACGGTGTGCCGTGGGCCACCATGACGCACACCGCGCCCCGCCGCTTGCACTCCAGGCAGACCGAGTGTGTCGGGAGGTTGGGGCGGCGCCCGGTCAGGAAGGCGGAGAGCAGCTCCAGGAGCTGGGCTTTGGAGATCGGGCAGCCGCGCAGCTCGAGATCCACCCGGACGTGCTGCGCTATGGGGGTGGAGGTCTCCAGGGTCGTGACGTACTCCGGCGTGGCATAGACCTGGGAGATGAAGTCGCTCACGTTCGCGAAGTTCCGGAGGCCCTGGATTCCTCCGGCGGTGGCGCACGCGCCGATGGTCACCAGGGTGCGCGACATCTTGCGGATCTTCTGGATGCGTGCCGCGTCCTCCGGGGTGGTGATCGACCCCTCCACGAGTGTCAGGTCGTAGGGTCCCTTCTCCGTCGCCCGCGAGGCCTCCAGGAAGTGGGCGATCTCGATGTGCTCGGTGACGGCGAGCAGCTCGTCCTCGCAGTCCAGGAGCGACAGCTGACACCCGTCGCAGGAGGCGAACTTGAACACGGCGAGCCGGGGTCGTCTCGGCGGCGTCAGCTCACACCTCCCGCAGCCCGAAGAAGGGCCGGATGCGATCGTGGGCGAAGACCGGGCCGTCCCGGCAGACGAAGAAGGGGCCGAGCTGGCAGTGGCCGCACGTGCCCGCCGCGCACTTCATGTTCCGCTCGACCGAGACGAAGATGCTCGGCGTCGCGACCCCGCGCCTCTCGAGGGCGACGGCGGCGAAGCGGATCATCACCTCCGGGCCGCAGAGCATGGCCAGGGCGTTCATGGGATCGAAAG
>CAVOYO010000002.1:0-762295 GCA_963700695.1 uncultured Acidobacteriota bacterium
GTTCGAGGGTCGCGAGCCATGGGACCCGCCCGTCCTCGGGAACGTGGTTGACGTGATGGTCGAGCACGCAAGGGGCCTCGCGGAGTGGCTCGGGGACGAGGGCACGGCCATGCGGGCCTTTCGCAAGCACTCGAGCTGGTACACGAAGTGCTTTCCCGGCAGCGCGCCGCTGCGGCACCGGCTGATGCGTGTGATCGCGCTCGCGGAGCTCGAGGTCGTGCTCGGCGAGGTCGACCGCTCGCTCCCGTACCCACCGGAGGCGATGCGGGTGCCCCGGGGGAAGACGAGCGGCACGCAGAAGGTCTCGCTTCCCGACGGCTATCTCGACCGCCTCGATGACGACACGCCCCCGGGGAGGCTGGCCGAGGTCGCCGACTCCGGGGGATAGGCGCCCCGGGGTTCCGTCAGGCGGCCTCAGGCGAGGCGAGGGGCCGGAGCTTCGCCAGCCAGTCCCACTGGCCGTCCTCGTGCCACACGCCCTCGAGCTTCAGGTTGATCTCGCCCGGCTGGACGAGGAAAGCGCCGCACGGCGACAGGCGGCACTCGGCGGCACCGCTCACCTGCTGCGTCCCCTGGCCTCGTGTCCACATGCCCTCATAGCGGCCGTCCGGGGAGGGATGGAGGCTGAGGTCGTACGACTGCCCTCCGGAGCTGAACTCGACGGCCAGGCCCTGACGGCGCAGGAGAGCACGGTTGATCAGGCCGTGACGCGTGCGCTTCCCGTTCGCGTCGATCCACACGAGGACGCCGCGGAAGCGCCGGAGGGAGGGGCGGTCGGGGGTGGGCATGGGGATGGCTCTCCTGCTGATGGCGCCGGAAGGTGCGGCGCCCGACAGTTATACATCGCCGCCCCGGGCCCCCGCCACGCAGCGCCGCGCACGGCGGGGCGCCGACGCCTCGCCGAGCGTCTTCATCTCGCGGTGCGGGCCGGTTCAGTGGCGACCACAGCGATTGATCCGGCCGGCTGGCCGCGAGCCTTCGGGCCGCACGCGAGTCTCGAAGCCTCTTCTTCAGCAGCCGGCTAGGCGTGTCGGACCCAGCGCATGAGCTCGGGGAAGGTCGGTTTCTTCCCGTACATGAGGATGCCCACGCGATAGATGCGGGCGGAGACCCACAGGACCCCCCAGATCGCCGCTACCAGGAGAACCACCGACAGGGCGATCTGCCACCACGGCGGGGTGAGGACCACGATCCTCAGGAACATCAGGAGCGGCGTGAGGAAGGGTATGAGCGAGAGGACGATGGCGAGGTTCCCGTCCGGCGACTCGAGGATCACCGGGAAGCACACGAGCCCCAGCACGAGGGGGATGACGACCGGAAAGATGAAGTTCTGGGCCTCCTGCATCGTGTTGACCGCGGCTCCGATCGCCGCATAGAGCGTGGCGTAGAAGGCGAAGCCCAGGAGGAAGAACACGACGAACGAAACGAGCATGAGGGGGCTGACCTCGGGCACCGGGAGGCCGGCGGTCATGGGGCCGGCCGCAGCGAGGGAGAGGCCGGCCAGCGACAGCGACCACACGAGAAACTGGGTGAGCCCGGCCGCCCCCACCCCGAGGAGCTTGCCGGCCAGGAGCTGGGTCGTGGGTACGCCGGAGGCCAGGACCTCGATCACCCGGCTGCCCTTCTCCTCGATGACGCCGCCCATCACCACCTGACCCCACATGAGGATGCTCGTGTACAGGATCATCAGCAGGATGATCACGAGAATCAGCCCGGGGACACCCTCGTCCTCCTCCTCGCCCTCCTCGCCTAGGCGGACGGTGCGGAGCTCGAGGTTCTCGGTCAGCTTCTCGACCTGGTCGGGGTCGAGACCGGCGTCGGCGACGCGGTGGGCGACCACCACATCGTGGATGCTCCACCTCATGAGATTCAGATCACTCCGGTTGCTCACGGTCCGGCCATAGTAGGTTGCAGCCGAGCCGTCCAGCGTGTCCTCGGGGAGGAGCAGATACCCGTCGAGCTCGTCCTGGAGCGCGGCCTCCTTGAGCGCCGACGTCCGCGCCTCGACCGTGCCCTCGCCCGGGGACCGCACGTCGAACCGGGGCTTCTCGTCGCGGCGGGCGTCCCGGAGGGCCTTCTCCGCGTCGGCCTGGAGCGCGCCGCCGGCGTCCACGACCGCCACGCGGAGGAGCTTCCCCCCCTTCCCCGCGAGCAGGGCCGGGATGATCATGATCCCGCCCATGAGGATGGGGCCGAGGATGGTGCCGATGATGAATGCCTTGGAGCGCACGCGCGCGAGGTACTCGCGGCGAATGACCGCCCAGAGCTTGCTCAGCATCATGCCGCCTCTTGGCCGTGTGCGGTGACGGTCTCGACGAAGATCTGGTGAAGGCTGGGCTCCACGATCTCGAAGCGGCGGATGCGGAGCCGCGACGCCGCCTCGCGCAGCAGCGCCTGCGGGTCGGCCCCGTCGCTCATTCGCACCTCCACGTACTGCCCGGAGTCGGAGACGTTCGCGACGCCGGGGAGTGAGGCGAGGAAGGAGCCGTCGCCCTCGAAGGCGAGGACGAGCGTGTTCTTGCCGTGGCCGGCCTTGACCTCGCTCACCGGCCCGTCGAGGACCTTCAGGCCCTTGTTGATGAGGGCCACGCGGCTGCAGAGCTTCTCGACCGTGTCCATCTGGTGGCTGGAGAGAACGATGGTGGCCCCGCGCCGGCTGAGGTCGAGCATGACATCCCGCATGACGTCCATGCCCACGGGGTCGAGCCCGCTCATCGGCTCGTCCATGATCAGCACCTCTGGCTCGTGCAGGACCGTGGCGATGAACTGGGCCTTCTGCTGCATGCCCTTCGAGAGCTCGTTGGTCCTGCGTTTGCGCCAGTCCTCGAGGCCGAGGCGCTCGAGCCAGGGGCCAACCCGGGTCGCGGCGTCCTTCCTCGCGACGCCCTTGATCGCGGCCATGAAGACGAGCTGCTCTTCGAGGACCATGCCGGGGTAGAGGCCCCGCTCCTCGGGCATGTAGCCGATGCGGTCGCGGGTGACCTGGTCGGAGGCCCGGCCGAGGATCTCGATCGTGCCGGCGTCGACGCCCAGGATGTTCATGACCATACGGAGGGTGGTCGTCTTTCCCGCCCCATTGGGGCCGAGCAGCCCGAAGACGGCCCCCCTGGGGACCGCCAGGGACAGATCCTTCACCGCCACGTGGCCGGCGAAGGCCTTGGTCACCCCCTTCAGCACGAGGGCCTGATCACTCACGGGTGCCTCCGTTCCTCCCGGGTGGGAGCCAGTGGGGCATCTTGTCGCGAGAGCCGCGTCGCCCGCAAGCATCGCTCTTGGTCGGCCTGCTATGATCGGCCTTTCGACGTGACGCCATGAAGATCACAATCGCCCACAGCCCCGACAGCGACGACGCGTTCATGTTCTATGGTCTTGCCCGCGGCACCGTGCCCAGCGGGGATCTCGAGATCACGCACCAGCTCGTCGACATCGAGACCCTCAACCAGCACGCCCGGGAGGGCCGCCACGAGGTCACCGCGATCTCCTTCCACGCGTACCCCTACGTCGCCGACAGGTACGCGCTCATGCCCTGCGGCGGGAGCATCGGTGACGGATACGGACCTCTTCTCGTGGCCCGGGAGCCGCTCGAGCCGTCCCGGATCGCGGAAAAGACGGTGGCGGTGCCGGGCACCCTGACCTCGGCCTACCTGGCGCTGAAGCTGTTCGCCCCGGGTGTGGCGACCCGCGTCGTGTCCTTCGACCGGATCCTCGACGAGGTCCGGGAGGCCCGGGCCGACGCAGGCCTCATCATCCACGAGGGCCAGCTCACCTACGGCGGACACGGTCTCGAGAAGGTGCTCGATCTGGGGGCCTGGTGGAAAGACGAGACCGGCCTCCCGCTGCCCCTGGGGGGCAACGCCGTGCGCCGGGACCTCGGGCCGGAGAGGATGGTCCAGCTGACGCGCCTCGTCCGGGATACGGTGCGCCACTCGCTCGAGAACCGCGAGGCCGCTCTCGAGTACGCGATGAGCTTCGCCCGGGGGATGGACCCGAGAGTCGCCGATCGCTTCGTCGGGATGTGGGTGAACGACATGACCGTCGAGATCGGGGATCGGGGCCGGCGCGCCGTCCAGACCTTACTCGATCGCGGGCACGAGGCCGGCGTGATCCCGAAGCGCGTGGTCGTCGACTTCATCGACGCGTGATCGCTCCCGGCGGCGACACGACCCCGGCGAAGAGGAGCCGCGTCCTTCCCGGGGCGGCCGCTAGAACAGCTTCTTTCCCCCGAGCAGCTTGTTCACCTGATCCCCGACGGCTTTGGTGGCCGCCGCCGCGCCGATCCGCTTGAGGAGATCGGTCTGGGGCTCCTCGGTCGTGCCAAAGACACGGAACGCCACCACCGAGAAGCCGTCGTCCCGCTTCTTGAAGGCGGGCCGCAGCTCCTTCGCCGTGATCTTCGCAAAGAGCTTCTCGGACAGGGCAAGCTCCATGTCGTAGTCGAGGGTGGAGTTGATCAGGTTCAGCTTCCCCTTGCCGGTGAGCTGCATCGCCTGGCCCTTCAGGCTCACCGTGGGGGTCGAGAGCACGCTCCTGGCCAACGTGAACTCGACCAGGCACTCTTCGAACTCCGGGTTCGCCAGCTCGGGCACCTTCAGCAGCCGGGAGAGGAGAGCCATCGTCTTCGAGTCCTCGATCCGGCAGTCGACGATCTGCGCGTTGCCGCGGGCCTTCATCGTCGACAGGGGGCCGGTCCCCACGAAGCTCGTCTCCGCCTTCAGGGTCCCCGCCACCGCCGCCATCGACTTCGCTTCCTGCAGCATCGTCTTCACGTCCGCCTCTTCGACGTTCAGGGTGGCCTCGTATCGGAAGCCGTCCTGAAGGTGAACGGTGACGCTCCCGGTGGCGCCGCCGCCCGCCACGCTGGCCCGGATGGGGGCGAGCTTCACCATCTCCGCCGACATCTCCAGCGGTGCCGAGATGTCGCGCACGAACAGCATGTCCGCCATGCTGACGGTCGCGATCGTGGCGTTCGCCTGGCCCTGGGTGGCGCCGCCCGCGATCCTCAGCGCGCTCGTGAAGCTCGCGTCCTCGACCGCCATCATGGTGACGTCCGTTTCCTGCTCCACCATCGTGATGAAGGCCTTGCTCACCGACACCTCGGAGAGCACGATCTCGAGCCCCGTGCCCGCCGACTCGCTCCCGGGAGCGGGGGCGGGAGACGTCTCGGGCGGCTCGGCCGCGGCCGCCTCTTCGGAGGCCGGCGTCTTCGCCGCGGAGGCCCGCTTCTCCCCGCCCAGGGCCTCGTAGTTGTACCGCCCCTCCTCGTCCATGATCAGGCCGAGGACCGGGTTCTCGATCGCGAGCTGCTCCACCTCCACTCGCCCCGACAGCAGTGGCCAGACCTTGTAGCGCAGGACGAAGGCCTCGGCGGTGAAGAGGTCTCCGTCGAACGGCTCGGGGTTGGCCACGCCGAAGCGGCGAAGCGTCACGCCGGAGAGCAGCGCGATGTCCATCTCCTCGAACCGGACCTCGGCCCCCATCTGGCGCGACACCTCGGCCCTCACCTCCTCCTGGAACTCCGGTGAGTTCAGTCGGGAGGCGAGGTGCGCGACGTAGCCGAGGGCGGACAGGACGGCGACGAGCACGACGGCGACGAGAGCGATCAGGGTCTTTTTCATGGCGCCCCTATGTTGCCCGCCTTCACCATCCAGGGCAACGGCCTCGGCCCGCGCCGGGTGATGCGTATCACGTCGGTCGATGGTCCTTCTGTCGTCTCCTTAGGAGTGGAGAGGGGACGCCCCTGAAGGCGGGACCCCCGGGAGGACATCATGACGCGCTTGCCGGTCGTGCTCGTCGTCGTGTGGGCCGCAGGTCTGGCCGCGTGCCAGCGTCAGGCGGCGCCGGAGAGGACCGCGGACGCCGGGGAGGCCACCGAGCGCGCGGGTGCGCCTCCAGTCGAGGTCGCGCCCGCCGCAGCGCCGGGGGAGTCCCACGCCACGCCCCCGGGGCCGGCTGAGCGAACGGTGGCGCCTCCGGCCGAGGCGGCTCGTCCTGCGCCTCCCGCGGTCGCCCCCGAGGTCCCGCCTCCGGCCCCGCCTCCGGCCGAGGCCCCGCCCCCGGCTCTCACCTCGAGTCCCTCGCCCGAGCCGCGCGTCCTCGCCGCCGGCACCACGCTGCCGCTCGCCCTCCAGGCGACGGTGGCGTCGAACACGAGCCAGGTAGGCGACCGCGTGGTGGCCTCCCTCGCGGAGGACCTCTCGGTGGACGGGCGCGTCATCCTCGCCGCCGGTACCGAGGTGGTGGGGCGCGTCACCGCCGCGACACAGTCGGGTCGCGTCAAGGGACGCGCTCGTCTGGCGCTGGAGTTCGACGAGGTGCGTGACGGCGGGAGCAGCTACCGGATCGAGGCCACCGCCATCGACATCACGGCGGAGTCGAGCAAGGGCAAGGACGCCAAGATCGCCGGGGGCGCCGCGGCCGCGGGAGCAATCATCGGGGCGATCGCGGGTGGGGGCAAGGGCGCCCTCAAGGGTGGTGCGATCGGGGGCGCCGCCGGCGGTGCCGCCGTGCTGGCGACCAGGGGGAACGAGGTCGTGCTCGATGCGGGGACCCGCCTCGACGTGACGCTCGAGCGGAAGGTCCAGATCGACTAGCGCACAGGGTCAGATCTTCCGTGGTGCGTTCGATCCGCGGGAGCTCGCGGATGCACTCACGTCAGACCTGACGCCGTTTCAGTCCGGGTCGCCGCCGGACCGCGGCTTTCCGGATGAAGTCCTCCGGTCGATCCGGCGAAACGCCCACTGCGCGTGCTCCCGGACGACCGGGTCCTCGTCCTCCGTGAGGCGTTCGAGAACGGGGCGATGCCGGGGGTCGCCCGCGTTGCCCAGGGCCACGGCCACGTTCCGCAGCAACCCCCGCCGCTTGGCGCGCTTCACCGGGCTGTGCCGGAAACGGTCCCGGAAGGCCTCGTCGTCGAGCGCGGCCAGGCCGGCCAGGTCGGGGCCGACGCTGCCCGGGCGGGGCTCGAACGGGGCCCCGCCGTGTCGCCGGCGCTTGCGGTTCCAGGGGCACACGTCCTGGCAGATGTCGCACCCGAAGACGTGCCGGCCCACGCTTTCGCGTTGCGGCTCGGGGATCGGGCCCCTGAGCTCGATCGTGAGGTAGCTGAGGCACCGCGTGGCGTCGAGGACGTACGGCGCGGGGAAGGCCCCGGTGGGGCAGGCCTCGAGGCAGGCGGTGCAGCTCCCGCACATGTCGGTCCGGGGGCCGTCCGGTGACAGCTCGAGGTCGGTGACGATCTCGCCGAGGAAGAACCACGACCCGTGCTCGGGATGGAGGAGGCAGGTGTTCTTGCCCCAGGCCCCCAGCCCCGCCGCCGCCGCCCATGCCCGCTCGACGATCGGGCCGGTGTCCACGTAGGTCCGGGCCTCGAAGGAGGCCGGATCTCGCCCCGCAGCCGCTCGACGACGCGCTCGAGCATCGCCTTCATGACGTCGTGGTAGTCGTCGCCCCAGGCGTAGCGTGAGATCCAGCCGCGCTCCGGCGGAGCCGCGGTCGAGTACGGGTGGGGGGTGTCGTACTGCAGGCCCACGCAGATCACCGAGCGTGCCCACGGGAACGCGAGCCGCAGGTCGCTCCGCCTCGCGACCTGGCTCGTGAGGTAGGCCATCTCGCCCGCGCGCCCGCGCCCCACCCACTCGGCGAAGAAGGCGAGCTCGGGGGGGGCCGCGGCTCCGGCGATCCCGACGAGGTCGAAGCCGGCCTCCCGGGCCACCTCCCGCACCCTCTCGGCGAGGCCCGAGCCGCTCACGTCAGGTCCGGACCGGGATTCGGCGAGCCCCCACCCGCAGGACGAAGCCGCCGCCCTCCTCCTCGACGTGCTCGAGCAGCGCCTGGTGGGCGCCGCGAGAGAGGATCGCGCGTGCCTGGCCCTGTCTCACGAGGCACTCGAACCGGCCAGTCTCGTCGCTCAACGACAGGGCGTCGGGGGTCACGGACTCTTCGCTGCCGTCGTCCAGCGTCACCCACGCCTCGCCCGTGGCCGTGTCGAGCCGCAGAGCGGTCACCTCGAAGGCGGGGCCGCTCACCTGCACGGGCACGCGCTGCGAGCCCTCCACCAGGAAGGCACCGTTCTCCTCGAAGACGAGCCGTGCCTTGAGGTAGCGCAGCGATGGCTCGTGGGCGATGGCGAACCCTCCCACATGCCAGACACCATCCGGAAGGACGTGCACGCCCTCGGGAGAGGTCCACCAGTCCGCCATGATCCAGTATAAGGCGTGGCGTCCGATTCGATCAGCCGGTCGGGGACGGCCCCCCGCAGACCGCGCAGGGCGCGCCCTCCTCCTCGAGCGGCGACTCGCAGCGTGGACACGTCGGCACCGCGGGGCCGAGGGCCAGGCCGCACTCGGCGCACTCCGCCAGACCCGACCCCTGCTCCGCGCCGCAGGCCGGGCACCGCACGTATCGGCCGGACTCGTAGCTCGTCTCCAGGGCGTGGACGCTGTCCGCCTCCACGTTCGGCGCAAGCAGGTCGGTGAGCGTCTCGAGGGCTGTCCGCGCGTCGTTCTCCGGGACCATCAGCTGGTAGCGTGCGGTGGCGGTCTCGCCTACCCCCTCCTCGACCAGACGGAACGCGATCTCCGCCGCCCTCAGCCGCTCGGCCAGAGGAACGAGATCGGGGGCGCGGGGGGTCTGAAAGAGGACGCGATGATCGCTGAGGTCGATCGGCTCGGGCTCGGCCGTTGCCGCGCGCCCCCGCGACGGGGCCCCCTCGTCCTCCCAGACGTCCTCGAGCTCTCCGCCGCAGTCGGCACAGCGGACGATCTCCGGGCGATACTCCTCCCCGCACTCACGGCACACCCGGACGTGAAACTGCATGGGCCTCAGATTCTAGCGGCTCCGACAGCGTTCGTCCCGTCCGGGGCGGGGGCGGCGAGGCGGGCCAGGATCGGAATGGTGCCTGGTCCCTCACCGAACCAGGTAGAAGCTCTCCTGACGGGGCCGAAAGAAGCGGTAGCCGTCGTCGGTCAGGTGCGCAGGGTCCTCCTCCATGAAGAAGACCTTCTGCCCGCCCCATTCGGGCACGGCCGAAGTGGTGCTCAGCTCGATCGAGATCCAGGAGTTCGGCCGCAGCGGGCGGGGGCGCCCTCCGGGATCCCGTTGCGCAGATCGAAAGTCGATCGAAGGCCCGAGGGCGTGGCCGTGGTTGCCGAGGGGATGCGAGTAGACCATGGCCTCGATACCCGTCGCCTTCGCCTCGGCCATCGTGGCCGCGTAGACCTCGCCCGCGGGGCGCCCCGGTCGGGCCGCCCGCATCAAGGCATCCTGGAGTGCGTTCGTGTTCGCGAGCCCGCGCCTCAGTCCGGCGGGCGCATCCGCCTCGCCGTCCTTCAGGACGTAGGCCATCTTCTGCCAGTCGCTGTCGAGGCCCATGTAGGAGATGCCGAAGTCGAGGTGCACGAGGTCGCCGCGTCGGATCACGGTCTTCTCCGGCGACACCGCCAGAAAGCCACGCGACCTCGGACCGGCCGCCCCCGCCCGCTGCACACGCAGGTCGGGTTGGAACCATGTCGTGACGCCGTGCGCCCACAGGGCGTCGAAGAGGAAGCGCCGCAGGTCGCCCACGGTGGTCTCCCCCGGCGTGATGGCCTCGTTCGACAGGGCCCGCCGCGCGAGCACCTCGGTGAGGTGGACGAGGGTCCCGAAGTGGGGGAGCTCCTCGGGGATGCGGGTGTCGCAGTACTCCTCGATCAGCCTCTCCGCGTTGACGAAGCGGCGGGTGCCCTCCGGTCCGAGGGCGCGGCTCAGCAGCTGGTGGCTGGAGAGGGTGAGGCCGCGCGTCATCCCGCGGCGCCCTCCGATGGCGAGGCCGATTCTCTCCGGGGGGTGGGCGGCATAGAGCTCCCGCAGGACCTCGTCCGGCCGTCGCGCCTCACCCGGGTCTTCGAAAAAGCGCTGCACGCTCTCCTCCGCGTATCCGGTCACCGCCACCTTCCGGAGCCCCTCCTCGTCGGCGTCGACGAACACGAACATGTCGCGGTCCCCCGCGTAGGGCCGGGCCGGGGCAACGAGCCCGGTGAGGGGGTCGTCGTGGAACTCCTCGTTCACGACGATCCACCAGTCGAGCCGGTGCCGGCGCATCATGCCGAGGAGCATCCGGTGCCGCTTCGCGAGCCACTCGTCGCGCTCGTCCATCTGCTGCGACCAGGTCAGGAGAGCGGGCGCCGTCCACGAGTCGCCCCGCTCCGGCGCCTCCGGTGCGCTCGTCGCGGGAGGGGGCGCGGGCGCGGTGATGGCCAGCGAGCAGGCGGCGACGGCGACAAAGGCCTCTCTCATGGCTTCGGACCTCGATGTGGTCTGGAGGCGAGTCCCCGTGTCGGCGGCGCCCCCAGGTTGCCCTCGCCGCTTATGATAAGGGGCGGTCCGGGACGGGGGCCACCGGGCCGCCGCGAGACGAGGAGGAAGACGAGCGATGGGCGAGATGATCACCTTCCCCTCCGGCGGCGCGACCGCGAAGGGCTACCTCGCGGTCCCGGCGCCGGACAAGGCCCGCGGCCGAGGGGTGGTCGTGATCCAGGAGTGGTGGGGGCTCGTGGACCACATCAAGCGAGTCGCCGACCGGTTTGCGACCGAGGGGTTCCACGCCCTGGCCCCGGACCTGTACCACGGCACGACCGCCGGCTCGCCCGATGACGCGGGCAAGCTCCAGATGGCCCTCAACATCGTCCAGGCCGGGAACGATCTGAAAGGCGCGATCGAGCGCCTGCGCTTCGTCACCGGCCGCCCCGTCGCCACCGTCGGCTTCTGCATGGGGGGCGCCCTCAGCCTCTACGCCGCGTGCTCGAACCCCAAGGACGTCGCCGCCTGTGTGGTCTACTACGGCGGCCACCCGAACATCGAGTTCGACTTCGATCGTTTGAAGGCCCCGGTCCTCGGGCACTGGGCGGAGGACGACGACTTCGCCAACCCGAACGTCGCCCGCTTCGAGACCGATCTCGGCCGGCGGGGCAAGACCTGGGAGTTCCACTCCTACCCCGGGACCCGGCACGCCTTCTTCAACGATGATCGTCCCGAGGCGTACGACCGCGACGCGGCGGTGAGGAGCTGGGAGCGGACGATCGACTTCCTCACGAGGCAGCTCTGAGCATCGCGGCCGTCATCCTCGACTTCGACGGCCTCATCGTCGACACGGAGACGCCGATCTTCGAGGCCTGGCGTGGCGCCTACGAGCGGCGCGGGCAGACCCTCGGCCTCGACCATTGGCAGCACGCCCTCGGGACCCACGGAGGCTTCGACGCCCACGAGCATCTCGAATCGCTGCTCGGCGGGGCGCTCTCGCGCGAGGAGCTGCAGCGCGAGGTCCGGGCGGCGTCCGCGCGGATGTGCGAGTCTCGCCCGCTCCTCCCGGGGGTCGAGACGCTTCTGCAGGATGCGCGGGAGCTTGGCCTAGCCCGGGCGGTGGCCTCGAGCAGCTCGTGTGGCTGGGTCGAAAGCTGGCTGGGCCGCCACGGCATCCGGGATCTGCTGGACGTGGTGGTGGCCCGCGACGACGTCACGAACGTGAAGCCCGACCCGGAGCTCTTCCTCCTCGCCGCCCGGCGCCTCGAGGTCGCCCCTGCGGACTGCCTCGTGTTCGAGGACTCTCCGAACGGCATGCGAGCGGCCCTCGCCGCCGGGATGCGCTGCGTCGCCGTGCCCAATGCCCTCACCCGGACCCTCCCCCGACCCGAGGTGGATCTGGTCCTCGAGGCCCTCGATGAGCGTCCCCTGGCCTCCGTTTTGGAGGCGGTCACCGGGGACGTGCGCGCCTGACCTCGATTCCGAATCGGCCCCCGGGGGCTGGGATACACTGGAGCTTCGAGGGAATGGAGGGGCAGAGAGCAATGTCCGACTTCGTCCGGGTCATCGCCGTGTCCGACCTGCCCCCGGGGCAGGCGACCGAGGCCGAGGTCGGAGGTCAGGTGGTGGCCCTGTTCAACGTGGGCGGGACCTTCCACGCCCTGGCCAACCGTTGTCCCCACCGCGGCGGCCCGCTCGGCCAGGGTTTCCTGGACGGAGCCGAGGTGAGCTGTCCCTGGCACAACTGGACCTTCGACGTCACGACCGGAGAGAACGTGGCGCGCTCGGATCTCTGCGTCCCCCGGCACGAGGTCAAGATCGAGGACGGCCACGTGCACGTCGCGATCGGTTGAGAGCATGACGCGCCGAGACATCACCACCATCCTGCTCGTGGCCGCCAGCGCCGCCAGCGTCCTGGCCCAGGAGCCGGCCCCCCCCCCCGGTGCGGAGCCCCCCGCGACCCAGGAGGCGGGCTCGACCGCCGCCGCGCAGGCCGAAGAGGCCCTGTCGCCGCCCCTCACCTTCAGCGCCGAGATCGAGCAGGTCGTCGTGGACCTCGTCGTCGTGGACAAGAAGGGCAACCCGGTCAGGGGCTTCACCAAGGACGACCTGATCATCACCGAGGACGGCACGCCTCAGTCGATCGTCAGCTTCGAAGCCATCGAGCTGCCGGAGGAGCCGGCCCCGGTTGCGCCCCCGCCCCCGACGGTCTCGGTCAACACCATCCCCGAGGCCCAGCGTGGTCGCACGTTCGTGATCGTCTTCGACGACACGCACATCACGCCCTTCCGGGCGCGGGATGCCAAGGCGGCGGTGGCGAGCTTCCTCGAGAACGGGGTCCGCGAGGGGGACCACGTGACCCTCGTCGCGACATCGGGCGGAACCTGGTGGACCTCCCGGATGAACGCCGGCCGTGAGAAGCTCATCGACACCGTCAAGACCCTCGACGGGCGCTACATCCCGGACACCTCCATGGAGCGCATGTCGGAGTGGGAGGCGATGCGCATCCACGTCTTCCGCGACGCCCGGGTGGCAAGTCGGGTGTCCAGCCGCTTCGAGAAGTACGGCGTGAGCGCGCGGCAGGGCACCAGAGACGACCGGACCCTCCTCCACGCCGAAGATCCCTACGTGACCATGCGGGCCTCCGAGGTGTACTACTCGGCTCGCGCCCGCTACCGCGTCACCCTCCAGGCACTCGAGCGCGTTGCCAACGGCCTGGCCGGGGCAAAGGGTCGCAAGTCCATCATCCTCGTCTCGGAAGGGTTCATCTACGACCCCCAGGTCGAGGAGTTCAAGCGGGTCGCCGAGGCGTGCCGGCGCGCGAACACCGCCGTCTACTTCCTCAACGCTCGCGGGCTCGAAGGAATGCCCACACACATGACCGCCCAGTTTGGGGCCGCCCTGCCGTCGCAGGACATAGGTTTCGCCTTCAGCGAGACCTACGAGGCGGCGGGAGGGTCCGACAACGTCGCGGCCGACAGCGGCGGATTCACCGTCCGCAACACCAACGACCTCACGGATGGGATCCGACGGATTGCCGACGAGATGCGGATCTACTACCTGCTCGGCTACATCCCCTCCAACACCGCCCGCGACGGGGAATTCCGGGAGATCAAGGTCAAGTTCAACAAGGGAAAGGGCAATGGGCTGACTATCCGCGCCCGCAAGGGGTACTACGCCCCGACGCCGGATGGAAGCCCCGTGATCCTGGTCAAGGAGGGTGTGGACCCGGTGATCCAGAGCGTCCTCGATTCTCCCTGGGTCGAGGACGGGATCCCGCTGCGCATGACCCACCGCGTGGGTCCCGAGAAGATGTTCGGAAAGGCCGAGGTTCTGATCACCACCGAGGTGGACATCCGGGGCCTCGATTTCAAGATGGTCGAGGACCGCCAGAGCGCTTCGATCGAGTTCCTTCTCGTGGTCGTCCACCGGCAGAGCGGCGAGTTCTTCCGCTACGACCAGACGGTCAACATGAAGCTGCGCGCGTCGACCCGCGAACGGCTGAACCGCGTCTGGTTATCGATCGTCCGTGACTTCGAGCTCCAGTCGGGCGATCAGCAGGCGAAGATGGTCGTCCGTGAGGCCTCCACCGGAGTGGTGGGTTCCGTGGTGCACGATTTCGAGGTGCCCGCGCTCGACAAGTTCCGGGTGACGACGCCCATCATCACCGACATTCACCAGCCGAACATGGATGGCCCGGGCGTGAGACCCCAGCTCGTGGCCCGACGCGAGTTCGCGCAGGGAAGCGAGCTCGTCTGCTCGTTCGAGGTCTTCGGCGCGTCGCAGGACGAGAACGGCATGCCGCAGGTCGTCCAGGGGTACAGGGTCGCGCGGTCCGACGGGGTGGTCTATTCCGAGGTGCCCGAGAGCGTCATCCGGCCCACGTCGCTCGGGGCGCTCTCGCGCCTCTTCGGCTTCTCTCTCCAGGATGCCATGCCGGGGGACTACGAGTTGCAGCTCACCTTCCGCGACGAGCTTTCGGGTGAGACCATCGAGCTCCAGGAGCCCTTCAGCGTCGTGCCGGCGGAGCCGGCGGAGGGCGCAAACGGGCCGACCGCGTCCTCGCCGTAGTCTCGAGCGCTACTCCGGCACCGGGGTGGCCGCCGGTTCTTCGGCGGGGCGCTCCTCTCCGAGTCCCCGGCGGGGGCTTCGGGCGCGGGAGCCGCGGTGGTCGAGGCGTCCTGGACCTGATCGAGCACGGAGCTGCGGCCGCTCTTCAGGACCGAGAGGCTGAGGCTCGTGATCATGAACAGCGCGGCCAGGATGGTCGTGGCCCGCGACAGCACCGTCGCTGACCCGCGGGGACCGAAGGCGGTCTGGGAGCCGCCGCCGCCGAACGCGCTGGCGAGGTCCTGCCCCTTGCCCTGCTGCAGAAGCACGATGGCGATGAGAAGAAGGCACGCGATGATGTGCACGGAGATGACGAGATAGTACAGAAAAGCCATGGCCGCCGCCGATCCTCGATTCCGTTAGCCCGCCCGGTCCCGATCGGACCGGCCGAAACCCGAAGTATATCAGAATACGGGGTCAGGTCTCCGGTTGCGTCGCGGCGACCTTGGACCTCGCGATGCAATGAAACGAGACCTGACCCATTCCGTCTGTTCCTCCCCCTGGCCGTGTTCCGCGGCTTCCGAGGCCTGCCCCCTTCCGCTGACTGAGGGCGTCCACGCCCGCACCGCGAGAGCGACGTCCTCCTCGAGCGGGGCTGAGAAGCTACTGCCTCTCGAAGTGGACGAGCTTCAGGAACGAGTCGGCCTTGAGCGACGCGCCGCCGACCAGAGCCCCGTCCACGTCGGGCAGCGCCATCAGGCCCTTCACGTTGTCCGGCTTCACGCTGCCGCCGTAGAGGATCCGCAGACCGTCCGCCACCGCTTGCCCGTGGACCGCGGCGACCCGCGTCCGGATGAACGCGTGGACCTCCTGCGCCTGCTCGGGGGTCGCCACCTTGCCGGTGCCGATGGCCCAGACGGGCTCGTAGGCGATGACGATCTTCGCCGCCTCGTCGGCGGTGAGCGCGTTCAGCACCGCGTCCACCTGCCGACCGACCACGTCCATCGTCTTGCCGCCCTCGCGCTCATCGAGGGTCTCTCCGACGCACGAAACGGGCAGAAGCCCATTGTCGAGCGCGACCTTCGTCTTCTTCGCAACACCCTCGTCGGTCTCTCCGAAGAGCTGCCGCCGCTCGGAGTGGCCGAGAATGACGTGCGAGCAGCCCACGTCCTTCAGCATCGTGGGGGCGATCTCGCCGGTGAATGCGCCGCTCAGCTCGGAGTGCATGTTCTGCCCGGCCAGGAGGACCTTCGAGCCCTCGAGGGCCTTCGCCACCGGCACGAGGACGGTGAAGACGGGCGAGACCAGGACGTCCACCCCGGGGGCGTCGGCGCCGGCGCGGATCTCGGTGGCCAGCGCAACCGCCTCCGCGGTCGTCTTGTTCATCTTCCAGTTACCGGCGATCAGGGGAGTTCGCTTTGCCATGTGTTCTTTCCTAACTCAGATCACGAAACGCGATGGGACGCCCTCAACGCACGCGCACGTGTCCACCCGTTGGACTCGTGGGCGTGCAAGCCTCTCTCAAGGAGTTTCCAGCCTGTAGGAGGCGACGCTCGCGCGTCGCAGCGTACTCTCGGGGTTGACGCGGTCTCGCGAGCTCGACTGCGCGTCCCCCGAGCCCCCTACGTAGGGAGGGATAGGGTGGGGGGTCATTTCTCAGTCAGATAGGTGACGCCGGGGAGGGCCTTGCCCTCGAGGAACTCGAGCGAGGCGCCGCCGCCGGTGGAGACGTGGCTGACCTCGTCCGCGAGCCCGTTCTTCTCGATGGCGGCGACGGAGTCCCCCCCGCCGACGATGGTGACCGCCCCGCCCGCGGTGGCCTCGGCCAGTGCCTGGGCGATGGCGAGCGTCCCCTTGGCGGTCTCCGGGATCTCGAACACGCCCATGGGGCCGTTCCACACCACCGTCTTCGCTCCCTTGACCGCCTCCGCGAACTTCGCCCGGGTCTTCTCGCCGATGTCCACGCCGATGTCCGCGGCGCCGATGCCGTCCCACGGCACGGTCTTGAGCGAGCCGACCTTGCGAGCGTCGAAGTCGAAGCTGTCGGTCACCACGGTGTCGAGGGGCAGCACCAGCTTGCCCTTGCCCTTCTCGAGGAGCGCTTTCGCCATCTCGAGGCGGTCGTCCTCGACCAGCGACCCGCCGATCTCCTTGCCCTGGGCCTTGTAGAACGTGTAGGCCATGCCGCCGCCGATGATGAGGGTGTCGACCTTCGGCAGCAGCGCCTCGATGACGTCGATCTTCCCCGAGACCTTGGCCCCGCCGATGATGGCGACGAAGGGCCGGGTCGGGCTCTCGACCGCGTCGCCCAGGAAGTCCAGCTCCTTCTTCATCAGATAGCCCGCGGCACGCTGGGTCAGGGCCACTCCGGTCATCGAGCTGTGGTCGCGGTGGGCGGTGCCGAAGGCGTCGTTGACGTAGACGTCGCCCAGCTTCGAGAGGGAGGCGCGGAACGCCTTCACCGCCTCGGGGTCGGCCTTGACCTTGGCGCCGTCCGCTCCCTTGGCCTCGCCCTCTTCCTCGATGTGAAAGCGGAGGTTCTCGAGCAGCGCCACCTCGCCCGGCTGGAGCGCGGCACAGGCGGCCTGGACGTCCGGGCCCACGCAGTCATCGAGCTGCTTCACCGGACGGCCGAGGAGCTCCGAGAGCCGAGCCGCCACCGGGGCCAAGCTGTACTTGTCGCTGCGTTTGCCGTTGGGGCGGCCGAGATGGCTCATCAGAACCAGGCTCGCGCCCTCGTCGAGCACGTACTTGATGGAGGGCAGCGCCGCGCGCAGCCGCTTGTCGTTCTCGACGGTGCCGTCTTTGAGGGGGACGTTGAAGTCGACACGCATGATGACGCGCTTGCCGCCGAGGTCGAGGTCCTCGATGAAGAGCTTGGCCATGGTCCTTCCTTTCGTCTTTTGCCGTCTCCCGTCCGAAAAGAGGAATCGGGGGCGACCCGGTCGGGCCGCCCCCGAGGGGTCCCGGGGTCTCCCGGGGGCCGGCGACGCGGACGACTACTTCGCGCCGTCCTTCTTCGCCATGTAGCGCAGGAGGTCGATCACGCGGTTGGAGTAGCCCCACTCGTTGTCGTACCAGTTGACCAGCTTGAAGAAGCGCTTCTCGCCCTTCAGGTTGTTCTGGAGCGTGGCCAGCGAGTCGTAGATCGACGAGCGGTCGTCGTGGATGAAGTCGGTCGACACCACTTCCTCGTCGCAGTAGCCGAGGATGCCCTTGAGGTAGGTCTCGCTCGCCTTCTTCAGGAGGCCGTCGATCTCCTCGATCGACGTTTCCTTCTCGGAGCGGAAGACGAGGTCCACGACGGAGACGTTCGGCGTCGGCACCCGGAACGACATGCCGGTGAGCTTGCCGTTCACCTTCGGCAGCACCTGGCCCACCGCCTTGGCCGCGCCGGTGGACGACGGGATGATGTTGATCGCCGCCGCGCGACCTCCGCGCCAGTCCTTCTTGGACGGCCCGTCCACCGTCTTCTGCGTCGCGGTGTAGCTGTGGATCGTGGTCATGAGACCGGTCTCGATCCCGATGCCCTCCTTGAGGAGCACGTACACCGGCGGCGCCAGGCAGTTCGTCGTGCACGACGCGTTCGAGACGATGTCGTGCGTCTTGGAGTCGTACTCGCCCTCGTTGACGCCCATGAGGAGGGTCTTGACGTCGCCCTTGCCCGGGGCGGAGATCACGACCTTCTTGGCCCCCGCGTCGAGGTGACCCTTCGCCTTGTCGGAGTGCGGTGAAGAGCCCGGTGGACTCGATCACGTAGTCGACGCCGAGCTCCTTCCAGGGAAGGTCGGCCGGGTTGCGCTCCGCCATGACGCACTGGACGGCGTCGCCGCCGACCACGAGCACGTCGTTGTGGTCCTTCGAGGGGGCGCTCTTCTTCGTCTCCAGGCTGTGCTTGAAGCGCCCGTGGACCGAGTCGTACTTCATCTGGTACGCGAAGTAGTCAGCGTCGGTGGAGATGTCGACCACGCCGACGACGTCGATCTCCTTGCCGAGCAGGCCCTGGTCGCAGAGGGCCTGGAAGACCAGGCGACCGATGCGACCGAAACCGTTGATGCCAACGCGGATCGCCATCTAGTCGACCTCCGAGTTCAAAACCAAAGCCGCAGTCTATCCGACGGCCCGAGGAGGGTGCAACCGTCGCCCGGCCCATCCTCCTGAGACAGGAGCGCTACGTTCTGTGACAGCCATTTGACGTCCCTCATGGGGCCCACCTATCGTGCTCATGGCTGCGCCGGGAGCGCGCGGCGACGGAGGGAAGTGACGTGTCCCGCGGCCGCTTTGGAGACGTGGTCGTCCTGCTGCCCGGCCTGACCGGAAGCGTCCTGCGCAGGGACGGGCGGGACCTCTGGGGGCCCACTGCGGGGGCCCTGCTCGGCGCCGCGCTGAGCCACGGCGGCCAGCTCCGGGGCCTCGTGCTCCGGGGGGACCCCGTCGAGCGCGACGACCTCGGCGACGGCGTCGTCGCCACCCGGCTCTTCCCCGACGTGCACCTGATCCCCGGGCTCTGGAAGATCGACGGCTACTCGCGGCTGGCCGCCAGCCTGTGTCGCGGTCTGGGTCTCGTCCCCGGTCGAAACTACTTCGAGCTCCCCTACGACTGGCGGCGCGACATCCGCGTCGCCGCCCGCCTCCTCGCGCGCCGCGCCCACGAGTGGCTGGCCCGGTGGCGTCGCACCTCGGGCAACGACGCCGCCCGGCTCGTGCTGGTGGCGCACTCGATGGGCGGCCTGGTGGCTCGCGCTTTCCTGGAGCTTCACGATGGCTGGCGTACGACGCGGGCCCTCGTCCCCTTCGGGACGCCTTTCCGGGGCTCGCCGAACGCGCTGGACGCGCTGTGCAACGGCTCTCGCAAAGGGCCCCTCGGGCTCATCGACCTCACCGCACTCGCGCGGTCGTGCACGTCGGTGCACCAGCTCCTCCCGCTCTACCCGGTCGTCGACGCCGGCGAGGGCCGGCTCGTCCGCGTGACGGAGGCATCCCTCCCGAACCTGAGGCCCGAGCGGGCGGCTCGGGGCCTCGCCTTACACGAGGAGCTCCGCCGCGCCGTGGAGTCCCACCGGCGGTCGTCGCGGTACCGCGAGCGGGGGTGTGCGATCTACCCGGTCGTCGGCGTCGGGCAGTCCACACCGCAGTCGGCGCGCCTGATCGGCGCCCGGGTCGAGATGCTCCGGACCTGGAAGGGCCGGGACCACTCCGGCGACGGGACCGTCCCCCGCGCGGCGGCAACTCCCCTCGAGAGAGGGCACGACGGCCGGGAGATGTACGTGGGGACCCGCCACGCATCCCTCCAGAGCGCCGCCGCGACCCTCACCCACGTCGTCGGCCTCCTCGGCGGCTTCGAGATCGACCTCGAAGCCTACCGCCGCGCTCAATGGGATCTGCGCCGCGTAGCCCTCGAAGTGGGCGACGTGTTCTGGCGGGACGAGCCCGTCCCGATCCGCGCACGGGTGGGAGTCGACGACGTCCGGCTCGTGGCCCGCGTGCGCCCCGCGAGCGGAGGATCGCCCGTCGCCCGCACCACGCTCCGACGGGGTCTCGACGGCGCTTACACCGCCGAGCTCGCCCCGCTCCCCCCCGGCTCCTACCGCGTCACCGTCACCGGCGGCCACGTCGTCGAGCCCACCGAGGACGTCTTCGTGGTGATGCGGAAGTACGGGCTCAGGTCTTGACGCTGTTGCATCGGGCGAGACCCCCGATGCTGCGATTCGACACCCGAGCCCTTCCGTTTGCGCGTTGCGCGAGCGTTTCGCCTGAGCCATGATCCCGCGCATGACTCGCCAGGACGTCGCCATCCCCGAGTTCACGCTCAAGGCCGTCTTCACCGGGGTCGTTCTCGGAATCGTCTTCGGTGCCGCCAATGCCTACCTCGGCTTGCGGGTGGGCATGACGGTGTCCGCGTCGATCCCGGCGGCGGTCATGACGGTTGCCGCCTTCCGGGTCTTCCGGGCCGACGGGACCATCCTCGAGGCCAACCTCTCCCAGACGATCGCCGCCGCGTCGACCTCGCTCGCCACCGGCGTCATCTTCACCATCCCCGCGCTCTTCCTCTGGGGAATGATCCCGCCCTACCTGCAGGTGGTCGTCCTCGCCTTCCTCGGCGGCATCCTGGGCCTCTCGGCCATGATCCCGCTCCGGCGGCTGCTCATCGTCGAAGCCCACAAGGAGCTCCCCTACCCGGAGGGCACCGCCTGCGCCGAGGTGCTGCGGGCCACGATCGGGGACAGGGCTGGCGGCGCGTCGGGCGGCGCCTGGATCTTCCGTGGGATGGCGGTGGGGGCGGCGGTCAAGCTGCTCCTCTCGCTGGCCTTTCTCGTCCCGGACGAGCTGCGCCTGGCTCTCCCGGTGCTGCCGCAGGCCGAGCTCGCCCTCGAGGTGGCGCCGGCGCTCATCGGGGTCGGCTACATCCTGGGCTACCGAACCGCCGCGGTCTGTGTGTCCGGCGCCCTCATCTCCGCGGTGACCCTCATTCCGCTCATCGCCTGGCTCGGGGCCAGCCTGTCGGCGCCGCTCTTCCCCGAGTCGGAGCGGCTCGTCTCGCAGATGAGCGCGGACGACATCTGGTCGCGCTACGTCCGCTACATCGGTGCGGGGGCGGTGGCCACCGCGGGCATCCTCACCGTTCTGCGCGGCCTGCCGACTATGGCCGGAGCCTTCACCGCCGTGGTCCGGGGCATGCGGAAGACCGGCGGCCCAACCGATAGCGAGGTCGAGCGCACGGAGCGCGATATGCCGGCCTGGTTCGTCCTCGGCGGGATCGGGCTGGTGGTGCTCGTCGCCGGGATCGTGCCCGGGGTCTTCGCCGGCGACATGGCTCCGCTCCAGCGCGCCGTCCTGTCGGCGGGAGTCGGGGTCTTCGGCGTCCTCTTCGTCGCCGTCGCCGCGCGGATCGTGGGCATCGTCGGTGTCTCCTCGCAGCCCACCTCGGGGATCACCCTGGTGACGCTGCTCGGCACCGCGACCGTCTTCGCCGCCGCGGGGTGGACGGACGGGTCGGCCCGGGCCGGCGTGCTCACTGTCGGGACGATCGTGGCCATCGCCGCCTCCAAGGCCGGGGACATCTCGCAGGATCTGAAGACCGGCTGGCTCGTCGGGGCGACCCCCGCCCTCCAGCAGCTCGGCCAGGTGATCGGGGCCGCCTTCGCCTGCTGGGCGGTGGCGGCGACGGTGCTGCTCCTCGGGAGCGCCTACAGCTTCGGCTCGCGCGAGCTCCCGGCGCCTCAGGCCACCCTGATGAAGACGGTGATCGAGGGCGTCCTCGCCGGCGACCTGCCCTGGGGCCTCGTGCTCACCGGCGGCGGGCTCGCCATCGGGGCCATCCTCTGCGGCGTTTCGGGGCTGGCCTTCGCGATCGGCGTCTACCTGCCGCTCGCCACGATGGCCGCCCTCTACGTGGGTGGGTGCGTGCGGGCGCTCGCCGAGCGGGGTGGGGCGGAACGGGCGGAGGGGCAGAGCGACCCCGGGATCCTGGCCGCCTCGGGTCTCGTCGCTGGCGAGGGGCTAGCGGGCGTGCTGGTGGCCGGACTCGTCGCCACCGGAATCGCGCCGAAGACGATGGACCCTCGCCTCGGTGGTCTTCCCGGCGAGGTGGCGGCCCTGGCCATTGCTGCCGCGTTCTGCTACTTCCTCTTCCGGGCCGGGCGGAGCTGACCGGGCCGCGAGGTCGTCGGTCGCCCGGATGAGCAGGCCCACCCACTCGCGGAAGGCGGCCCCCGTCGCCGCCCGCGAGGCGGGAGCTCCCGGCGCGCCGGACGTCTCGGCGGTCCGGGGCGCGTGTCGAGCCGAGCGGCGCCGGCCAGGACGAAGCGGGGCGAGCTCGATCTCCTGAACCCCACGTCGGCGGACCCGCTCCACCTTCTTGAGGAGGGCGATCGCCTTCTGAGCGTTCCCGCGTCGGGCCAGGTCCTGGGCGACGCTGGCGAGAATGGCGAGAGCGTCGTCCTGCCGGCCGGAGTCCAGCAAGAGCCGCGCCAGATGCGTCCGGACGCGCGGGCTCCAGTCGGAGCTGCCGAAGTGGGCCTGGAGGGCCGCCGCCGCGTGCTTCGGGTCGCCGGCCTCGAGCGGCAGGGAACGAACCGCCTCCTCTTCCTGACAATGAGCCCGGCTCGCGCTCACCTCCGCCATGAGGGCCTGCGCCGCCGGGCGGAGACGCAGCAAGTGCTCGAGCGCGGTGCGACCGATCTCCAACGCCTGGCAGGGCGTCGCCGCGACCACGGTCGCGGAGCGTGGTCGGCCCGACAGGACGGCGACCTCTCCGAAGAAATCGCCGGCGTCCAGGCGGCGGATGTCGAACGGCTGCCCGTGCCCGCCCAGGATGAGGATCCGCACGCTGCCGCTCGCGATGAGGAAGAGACTGTCGCCGGGGTCGCCCTCGCCCACGACGACGTCTCCCGGGGCGAAGAGATGCGGCGTCAGGTCGCGCCGCACCCTTCGGAATTCCTCGCGCGGGAAGTCGGCGAAGAGAGTCGCGCCGAGGCCGCGTCGTCCGGGAACCGAGATGCGACCGAGCGCGAGCAGGAACTCGTGAAGCTCATCCTCCGCGGGCTCTGAGCTGCGTCTGTCTTCAAGAGGCACTGCCTTCGCGCCCCGGAGCTTCGCCTCGACGCGGAGGGCCGCCGACACCTGGGTCTCGTCTTCGTTGAAGAGCGACCTCGGTGCGGGGGCCTCCGGCGCCGCCCCGCCGGCGGGGAGTCTCGGGCCGTCGTCCTCCAGCTCCTCTTCGGTGAGGAGCGGTCTCGCCTCGTCGTCCTCCGGCTCCTCGGTGATGTGCGCCTCCCGGGCGCCGTCGTCCAACTCCTCTTCGGTGAGCTGCAACTCCGGTGCGTCGTCGTCCAGCTCCTCCGTGAGGAGCAGGTCCGGCGCGTCCTCCTCCAGCTCTTCCTCGGTGAGGTGCAGCTCGGGCTCCGCGGCCTGCGCATCGACGAGGGGCGGCTCCGGCTCCAGGTCGGACTCCGGGAGGTACCCGTCCTCGAAGGTCGACACGACGCCCACCGATACGGTGACGGCCCCGGCCCCGACCGGATCTGCCTCCTCGCGTTCGTCCGGTGCGGCGCTCGGAGCCTCAGGGCCCGTGGACGGGCTCCCCGCCCTCGCGCCGGTGCCGTTCGCGTCCGAAGCTGATGCCGCGGGAAAGGCCCCGTCCAGGGCGGCGCCCCAATCGGGGGCCGCCTCCGCGCCCGTCGTGGGCTCGGTCGCCGCGGGAGTCTTTGCCGCCTTTCGAAGCGCGGCGATGCGGTGCCCGACGTCGGGACGACCGGGCTCGACCTCCCTGGCCCGCCTCAGCGCCTCCAGGGCCTTGTCCGTGAAGCCGAAGCGGGTCTGCTCGTCGGCCACGCCCAGGAGGATCGGCAGGGCCTCGGAGCCGCGGTTCGCGAGCACCAGCAGGTCGGCCAGCCGCAGCCGCTCGGCGGCCGTCGGCTGTCGGCCGCCGAACTCCTCCCGGAGCGCCTCGACCGCCTTGCCGTACCGCCGGCCCGCCACGAGGTCGTCCACCGAGGCGGAGCGTCGAGAGCGTGCAAGCCAGGACAGGACCATGTCTCCCCACCCTGGCTCCTACAAGGTGCGTGCCCGTGACGCCACGGAACGATGGGCCGTCCATCTGACTGAGTCTGAGGAGATTAGCGTGCCGCACCCGGCGCGCCCCGCCCAGAATGCTGGCCGGTTTCAGGACAGCTGTGGCGTGATGAAGGTCACACCCCCGGTGCGAGTGCCCACCAGGCCTGGACCCGCCCGCGTGTCCTCTCCCTGGGGACACGCGGGTGTACGGGGCCTATCTCAGGCCTGTCCCTCCCCTACGTGGGGAGGGACAGGGTGGGGGGTCATTGAATGATCTTGGCCACCGTCGTGACGCCCTTCTTGAGCAGGAGGTTGCCGTACGTGCGGGTCTCGCCGGTCATGACCACCGCGAAGGCGCCCCGAGCTCGCTCGTAGAACGCAAAGCGATCGATCCGCGAAGGTGGCTCCGCCTCCGGCGCGTGGCGACGAACGACCTGACGGTACTGCTCCTCCACCTCCGGGTCGAGCTCGTCGCCGGCCACCGGCGCCATCATCACGAGCGGGTCGGCGTACGTGTCGAGCTCGAACAGCGGCAGGATCCCGTCGAGGAGCGTCGTGATGGACAGCCCGTCCGCCCGGAGGACCCGTTCGTTGACGGAGTGCCCGGGGAAGTGTGCGTCGGCCAGGACGATCTCGTCGCCGTGGCCCATCTCGGCGAGGACCTTCAGCAGGTCCGGGCTGATGCAGGGCGAGATTCCCTTCAGCATGGTGTCTCCAGCGAGGCGTCAGGGCAGGTGGAGGGGCTCACACGCGGGCCTCCCGGCGACGGCACTATACAACGGCGTTGCAGAGGCGAGGGGCCGGGGGAGTGGGACGGCCCCCGTAGCGGGTCCCTGGGGGCCGTCACGATCCGACCGGCCGGCGGTGCGCCGGCCAGAGCAGAAGTCTGCGCCGGCGGCCCAGGGTAGTGCCCGAGACCGCCGGCCGTCCTGGCGTCAGTGCATCCTGTCGTACTTGGCCTGAAGCTCTTCCTTCGACTCGGTGTGATCCGGGTCCACGATGATGCAGTCGTCGACCGGGCACACCTCGACGCACTTCGGCTCATCGAAGGCGCCGACGCACTCGGTGCACTTCTCGGGGTCGATGATGTAGATGTCGTCACCGGCAGTGATGGCCTGGTTCGGACACTCGGGCTCGCACGCGCCGCAGTTGATGCACTCTTCAACGATCTTCATCGCCATAGAAACATCCTCCTGATGGGTCCGACTCGCACGCAAACCCTGCGTGCAAAATTGCGATCGGTGGGGTGACACTGCACGATTCGGGCCAGTTTGAACGGATTGGGCGTTCAGAGGGCGTCCGGCCCGGCTGACGTTATACTTGCGGGCACTCGAGCGAGCCGGGCGTCCCCTCGCGGAGCACCGCGTGTACATCCTCTACAGCTTTCTCCTCGCCGTCGGCTTCGTCCTCGCCCTGCCCTGGTTCCTCTGGAAGGGGCGGAAGACCGGGAAGTACATGCGCACCTTCCGCGAGCGGATGGGCCGGCTGCCCGTCTACCTGAACGTGGACGGGGACCGGTCTATCTGGATCCACGCGGTCTCGGTGGGGGAGGTCCTGGGCGTGCGGCCGCTCATACCCGCACTGCGCGAGCGGTTCCCCCACCACCGTCTCTTCATGTCCACGACCACGATCACCGGTAACGAGGTGGCGGCGAAGGGCGCGAGCGACCTGGACGGGCTCTTCTTCGCTCCCTTCGACTGGCCCATTCCGGTGCGCCGGGCCCTCTCGACGCTCAACCCCGCGCTCCTCATTCTGGTCGAGACCGAGCTGTGGCCCAACCTCATCCATGAGGCGCGTCGGCGGGGGACGCGAGTGGCTGTCGTCAACGGGCGGATCTCGAACCGCTCGTTCGGCCGCTACCGGCGCATCCGGCCCTTTCTCCGCCGAGTGCTCGACGAGGTCGACCTCTTCCTGATGCAGGGGGAGGTCCCCGCCGAGCGGATTCGCGTTCTCGGTGCCCCGGTCGAGCGGGTGAGCATCACACACAGCCTGAAGTACGACGCGGCGGATCCGGGACGCCCGCCCGAGCGCCTGACCCGCCTCTTCGACGGGAGGACGCACCCTCGACCCCTCTGGGTGGCGGGTTGCACCGTCGGCGGCGAAGAGGAGCGCGTGCTGCGGGCCTTTCACATCGTCCGGGAGAGGGTCAAGGACGCGGCCCTGCTGATTGCCCCGCGGCACCCGGAGCGTTTCGGGGAAGTTCCCCCGCTCGTCGAGGCGGCGGGCTTCCGGTGCCGCCGCCGCAGCGCCCTCGAGCCCGGCGGCTGGGGGGAGGGCGACGTGCTCCTCCTCGACACGCTCGGCGAGCTCGCCCACATGTATGCCTTCGCCTCCGTCGTCTTCGTCGGCAAGAGCCTCGGGCCCACTCGGGGGGGGCACAACATCCTCGAGCCCGCGGCCGCGGCGAAGCCGATCCTCGTCGGCCCGCACATGGAGAACTTCCAGGAGATCGCGGACGAGTTCAAGGCCGAGGACGCGCTCATCGAGGTGCACTCGGCCGAGGAGCTGGGAAGAGAGGTCGCGGCCCTGCTTCTCGACGAGCCCCGCCGCCGCGCGCTCGGCGAGCGGGCCCGCCGCCTCGTGGACCGCAACCGGGGTGCCGTCCAGAGAACCGTCGACGCCCTCGGGAGGCTGGTCGCGTGAGGGGCGCGCTGGGTCGGCTCTTTGGTGCCGGAGCTCGCCTCCGCCTGGCCGCCTACCGTCGTGGGGTCTTCCGTCGTCGAAGGCTGGTCGGCCCCGTCGTGAGCGTCGGAAACCTGAGCGTGGGCGGGAGCGGAAAGACCCCGGTCGTCCGGCGCCTGGCCGAGATGCTGCGCGACGAGGGTCGGAGCGTCGCGGTCCTGAGCCGCGGCTACGGCGGGAGCTTCCACGGGGAGGCGCTCGTCGTGAGCGACGGCGACGAGGTTCTCGCGAGGGCGGCCGAGGCCGGGGACGAGCCCGTGATGCTGGCCCGCTCCCTCCCTGGCGTCGTGGTGGCGGTGGGTCCCCACCGCGACGTGGTCGGTCGGGTGGTGGAAGAGCGCTTCGGTCGGTGCGTGCACGTGCTCGACGACGGCTTCCAGCACCTGCGCCTCGAGCGGGACCTCGACCTCGTCTGCCTCGACGTGCGCGACCTCGACGACCGGCCGCTCCCCGCGGGCCGCCTCCGCGAAGGGCCGGAGGCCCTCGACCGGGCGGACGTCATCCTCCTGACCCGGATCGAGGCCGCGACCGAGGGGGAGCTGCGGGCGCTCGAGGCGCGCCTGGGACCGCAGCGCACGTTCCGCGTGTCCCGTCACGTCGTCGGCTGGCGCACCCTCGAGGGTGGCGAGGCCGTAGCACCGGGGCCCGTCTTCCTCTTCGCCGGGATCGCACGCCCCGAGCGTTTCGAGTTCGACGCGTCGTCGTCGGGAGCCTCGATTGCGGGTCGCTCGTTCTTCACTGACCACCACCGCTACCACGCGAAGGAGATCGAGACCCTCGCCGCTCGGGCGCGGGCCGAGGGTGCCGAGGCCCTCGCCACCACTGCAAAGGACGCCGTCCGTCTGGAGGGTCTCGTCCCCGATGCCCTGGGTCTGCCGATCCTGGTCCTCGACATCGCCGTCTCCTTCTCCGACGAGAAGCGCTTCTCCCAGCAGCTTCTCGAGGCGGTGGGGAGGGCGGCGTGAGGCGGGAGCGACGGCACGCGCTCGAGGCGAGGCTGGCCGCCGCTGTCACCGCGGTGGTGCGCCGCCTGCCCCGACGCCTCGTGCTCGCGTTGGGCCGAGGCCTCGGTCGGCTCTGGGGGGCCTTCGACCAGCGCCATCTCCGCATCGCCGCCGACAACCTCCGCCAGGCCTTTCCGGACTGGGGCGAAGAGCGCGTCCTGCGCACCGCGCGCGGCGTCTACGCGCACTTCGGCGCGATCCTCTTCGATATCCTCTGGATGGACGGCCGAAGCCGCGAGGAGCTCCTCGCGATCACCGACGTCGAAGGCCTGGAGGGCGCGCGGGCCGCGGTGGCATCGGGCAGAGGGGTCGTCTGTCCGACCGGGCACTTCGGAAACTGGGAGTTCCAGGGGGTTGCCTCGGCGCTCCTCGTCGGTCCCTTCGCGGTGGTGGCCCGGCCGCTCGACAACCCGGAGCTGGACCGCCGTCTCGTGGGCCTCCGGACGTCGACCGGCAACACCGTCATCTACAAGAAGAGAGCCCTCGCCCAGATCATGCAGACGATCCGCGACGGAGGGGTCGTGGCCATCGTGATCGACCAGAACGTCCAGGAGAAGGACGGGACCTTCGTGGACTTCTTCGGTCGGTCCGCCTGCACGACGACCGTCGCCGCGGCCCTCGCCCTGAAGACGGGCTGCATGATCGTCCCCGTACGCTGCCCGCTCGGCCCGGACGGCCGCTATCGAATGATCTACGGGCCGCCGGTGGAGTGGAAGGGCGAGGGGCGTGGACCCGAAGCCGTGGTCGCGCTCACGCAGCAGCTCACCTCCATCATCGAGGGCTGGGTGCGGGAGCACCCCGAGCAGTGGCTGTGGCTGCACCGGCGCTGGAAGACGCAGCCGTCGAGGCCGTCCGTGGCTCCCGCCGACGTGGACACGGCCGCGCCGGGACGCACCGGCGGAGGGAAGGCGTGACATCGGTCGGCCGGCTGCTCGTCCGGGCCCCGAACTGGGTGGGGGACGTCATCCTCTCGCTGCCCGCGCTCCGCGATGCCCGTCGTGCGTTCCCCGACGCCCGGCTCGAGGTCCTGGCGCGTCCGTGGGTCGCCGACCTCTACCGCGCGGTGCCCGAGGTGGACGGAGTGCGCGAGAGCCGCGGCCACGCCCGGGACGCCGCCCAGCTCCGGACCGGGTTCGACCTCGCGATTCTCCTGCCCAACTCCTTCGCCTCCGCGTTCGTTGTGTGGCAAGCGGGCATCCCCGAGCGGTGGGGCTATGCCACCGACGGGCGCGGGCCCCTGCTCACGCGCCGCTGCCGTGTCCCGGAGGCGGTCAGGGGCCGGAGCCAGGTGTACTACTATCGGGCGATGCTCGAGGGCCTGGGGCTCGCGGTGGAGGGGCCGCCCGACGCCTCGCTCCGCTGTCCCGAGGGGTGGAGCGCCCGTGGCGCCGAGCTCCTCGGGGACGACGGCCCGTGGATCGGCGTCAACCCCGGCGCCTTCTTCGGCTCGGCCAAGCGCTGGTTCCCGGAGCGCTTCGCCGCGGTGGCCGACATTGTCGCCCGGCGCGCCGACGCGAAGGTGGCCGTCGTAGGCGGCCGAGCGGAGCGCCCTCTCGCGGAGGCGATCGCCGAGGGCATGCAGGCCCCGGTGCGCGTCCTGTGTGGGGGGACGTCGTTGTCGGAGCTCGTGGGCGTGTTGTCGCACCTGCGTCTCCTCCTCACGAACGACTCGGGCCCGATGCACGTGGCGGCCGCCCTCGGCGTCCCTCTCGTCGCGGTCTACGGCTCGACCGACTGGCGGGAAACGCCGCCGGTGGGGGAGACGTCGCGAATCGTGCGCGAGGACGCGGAGTGCGCGCCCTGCCGGCTGCGCGAGTGCCCGATCGACCACCACTGCATGACCCGGGTGCAGATCGACCGCGTGGCCGCCGAGGCCCTGGAGCTGATGGCGTCATGACCAAACCGGCGATCTTCCTCGACCGTGACGGCACGCTGTCGCACGAGGTGGGATACGTGAACCACCCTTCGCGCCTTCGCCTCTACCCGTGGTCGGTCGACGCGGTACGGGCCATCAACCGCGCGGGCTGGCTGGCGGTGCTCGTCACGAACCAGGCCGGCGTCGCCCGAGGCTACTTTCCAGAGACAGTGGTCCACCAGGTGATGGCGAAGCTGCAGGAGGCCATGGTGGGGGGCGGGGCCCGCTTCGACGCGACCTACATCTGCATGCACCACCCCACGCTCGGGGAGCCGCCCTATCGCGAGGACTGCGAGTGCCGCAAGCCCCGCCCGGGGATGCTGAGGCGGGCGGAGTCCGAGCTCGGCGCCGACCTCTCCCGTTCGTGGGTCGTCGGCGACCGCCGCAGCGACCTCCAGCTTGCCTGGAGCGTGGGCGCCCGCGGCGCCCTGGTGAAGACCGGCTACGGCCGGGGCGAGCTGGAGCACCTCGCGCCGGGCTGGGATCGGGGCCCCGACCTGGTCGCGGCGAACACGCTCGAGGCGGTCGAGCACATCCTGGGGAGGGAGTAAGTGACGGCAAAGACGGCGGAGCGGCTCACCGGCGTCGTGGACGCCTTCCGTGGCCGGCGGGTGCTCGTGATCGCCGACCTCGTGGCCGACGAGTTCGTCTACGGGAGGGTCGAGCGGATCAGCCGGGAGGCGCCCGTCCTGATCCTGCGCTACGACAGCACCGATCTGCGCCTCGGCGGCGGGGCCAACGCCGTCCACAACATCTGCAGCCTCGGCGGTCGGCCGATCCCGTTCGGCGTCCTCGGGCGGGACGAAGCCGGCCGCGACCTTCGACAGCAGCTGCGGGAGAAGGGGATCGGCACGTCCCGCGTCGTGAACGACGCCGCCTATGACACGCCGGTGAAGACACGCATCCTCGCCGGCCGGGCCCACTCCACCAAGCAGCAGATCGTCCGGATGGACAAGGTGAAGGCCCTGCGGCGCCCGAGCGCCTCTCGCCGCGCGGTGCTGGAGGCCCTGCGTGCGTACACGGGCCCCGTCGACGGGGTTCTCGTCAGCGACTACGGGTGCGGCCTGCTGACCCCCGAGCTCGTCAAGGCGGCGGTGGCCTTCGCGCGCCGCCGTCAAGTCCCGGTCACGGTGGACTCGCGGTTCGACCTGCTGCGCTACAGGGGGATGACCGCAGTGACCCCCAACGAGCCCGAGGTGGAGGCCGCGCTCGGGATCACCATTGGCCACGACCGCGCGAAGCTCGAGGTCGCGGGGCGGACGCTCCTGGAGCGCCTCGGCTGCGAGGCCGTCCTCGTCACCCGCGGCAGCCACGGGATGGCACTGTTCGAGCGCGCCCGGCCGCCGGTGCACATCCCCATCCACGGCACCGACGAGGTCGCGGACGTGACCGGGGCCGGGGACACCGTCATCGCCACGTTCACCCTCGCCCTCACCGCGGGGGCCACTCCGGCGGAGGCGAGCCGGCTCGCCAACTACGCCGGGAGTGTCGTGGTCATGAAGCACGCCACCGCCGTCGTCTCCTCGGTCGAGCTCCTCGCCGCGGTGAGGGAAGGCGAGGGTCGGTGAGAGAGGCGGCGTCGAAGGTCGGTGCGCTCGAGAGCGTGCGGGAGCGGGTGGAGGCGGCGCGAGGCGAGGGGCGCACGGTCGCCCTCGCCAACGGCTGCTTCGACGTCCTCCACGTCGGCCACGTGCGCTACCTCGAGGGTGCGCGGGCCGAGGCCGACGTCCTGGTGGTCGCCGTCAACGGCGACGACTCCGTACGACGACTCAAGGGGGAGGGACGGCCGGTGATGCCGGCCGCGGACCGGGCGCTCCTCGTTGCCGCCCTGAAGGCGACGGACCACGTCGTCGTCTTCGAAGAGGACGACGTGAGCCATCTCCTCCTGACGCTCCGGCCGGACGTCCACTGCAAGGGCACCGACTACACCGAGGAGACGGTGCCCGAGCGCGACGTCGTCCGCTCCTACGGGGGGCGGGTCGCGATCGTGGGCGACCCCAAGGGCCACGACACCCGCCACCTCCTCGCGAGGATCCGCGGATGAAGGCGCTCATCGTCCGCCTCTCCTCGATCGGGGACGTCGTGCACACGCTCCCCACCCTCGCCGCCCTGCGGCACCACGGGTGGGAGGCGGGGTGGATCGTGGAGCCCGCGTCGCGCTGCCTCCTCCAGGGCAACCCCGCCGTCGAGCAGACGGTCGCGGCTCCGGCGGCGAAGGCCTTCCGGTGGGGGGAGGCGATGGAGGCGGTGCGGGCCGTGCGCGCGCGGCGCTACGACGTTGCCCTCGACTTCCAGGGCCTGTGGAAGTCGGCGGCCTGGGCGCGGCTCGCCGGGGCTCGCCGCGTGGTCGGCTTTGCCGGCCCGTGGCGGAGGGAGCCCGGATCCTCTCTGCTGATCGGTGAGCAGACCGACCTCCCTCTCGGCCGCGACCACGTGATCGACAAGAACCTTGCCCTCCTCGGGCCGCTCGGCATCGAGGCGACGGGCCTGCGCGAGTTCCCGCTCCCGTCGCCGGTCGAGGTGCTTGCCCGGGTCGACGTGGGACTGAACGAGCTGGGGGGGGGCGAGTACGCGATCCTCAACCCGGCCGGGGGCTGGGAGAGCAAGCTCTGGCCGGCCGAGCGTTTCGGAGAAGTGGCGAAGGGTCTGCGGGCGCGGGGCCTCCGCTCGATCGTCACCTGGGGCCCGGGGGAGGAGGCGCTCGCCGAGCGCGTGGTGGCGTCCTCGGACGGTGCTGCGGTGCGTTCGTTCCCGACGACCCTCCTCGACTTCGTGGAGCTCGCGCGCCGTGCCCGTCTCGTGATCGCCGCCGACACCGGCCCTCTCCACCTCGCCTGCGCGGTCGCCACCCCGGTCGTCGCGCTCTTCGGGCCGACCGACCCCGCGCGCAACGGGCCGTTCGCTTCCGCCGACGAGGTGATCCGGCGCACCCCGCCCTGCGCGCCCTGCTACCGTCGCGGATGCACGCGCCACTCCGGGATCATGGCGGAGATCCCGGTCGTCGAGGTTCTTCAGGCCGCCGAGCGGCGGCTCGCGTCGGCCCGGGAACAACAGCCCCATGCCGTCTAGATACCGCGTCCCCGCCGGCTGGCTGCTGGGTGTGGTCGTCCTCGTCCTGGCACGGCCCACCCCGTCGTCCATCCTGCTCGGCCTGCCCCTCGGCTTCGTCGGGGAGGCCATCCGCATCTGGGCCTCCGGGCACATCGAGAAGACGAAGAAGCTCGCGACCGGGGGTCCGTACGCCCACGCGCGCCACCCCCTCTACGTCGGCAGCGTCCTCCTCGCCCTGGGGGTGGCGGTGGCCTCGGCCAGCGTCTGGGTGGTGCTGGCGGTGGGCGTGTACTTCCTGGCCTTCTTCCCCGCGGTCATGCGCGAGGAGTCGGACTTCCTGGCCAAGAAGTTCCCGGAGGAGTTCGCGGCGTGGTCGGCGGAGGTGCCCCCGTTCTGGCCCCGCCTCACCCCCGGCGGGCCGCGCTCCTCGCGCTTCGAGTGGAGCCGCGTGAGCCTCAACCGCGAGTGGCGCACCGCCCTCGCCCTCATCGCGATCAGCGCCCTCGTGTACGCCCGGCAGTTTCTTGGTTTCTGAGCCGACTCCCGTCGGTCCAGCCTGCGGTACGCTTGGCCCATGCTTCCCCGGCCGACGCTCACCGCCCACGACCGGGAGGTGGTCCAACCCGTGCAGGGGCGGGTGAGCCGCGTAGAATGAAGGCGACAGGCGTCGTCCTCGGTGCGCTGGCATTGGTGGCCGGTGGCTGCCGCGCGACGCCGCCCGAGCCCGCGGCCGAGGCGACACGGTCACCCAACGCCCAGCCGGAGATCGTCGAGTCCCTGCGTGAGGACCTGGCGACCGTCCGCCATCCTTCGGACGGGGGCGGGCGGGCCTGGCTCGAGGAGGGGCCCGACCCCGTGAGCGCCGGCGAGGCCGGGACCTGGACGCTCGTCTACGAGGCCGGCCCCGAAGGGATCGCGGTCGGCGGGATGCTCTTCCTCCAGGTCTCGCCCTTCTGGGGCTGGAGCACGCCGCAGGTCGCGGCCGAGGAGGCCCCGGGCTACACGACCGTCAGCACGCACGCCGAAGGCGTCACGCTCGAAGCGGAGACGCTCGGCCAGCAGCTGCTCGGCGTCCACGTCGGAGGTCGCCGGTTCGAGAGGGGAGAGCAGATCCGGATCGTCTACGGCGCCGGAGCGCCCGGAGCGCGCGCCGACATCTACGCCGAACGGGGCTCGCGCTTCTGGATCTCGGTCGACGGAGACGGGGATGGGATCCGTGGGCTCCTGCAGGATTCGCCGGGAGTCGACGTCGGGCCCGGGCCTCCGGCGAGGCTGGCGCTCAGCCTTCCCAGCGTCGCGCGGCCCGGAGAGGCGGTCCGGCTGAACGTCGCCGTCCTCGACGCCGTCGGCAACGCGTGGCCCATGGTGGAGGGCGAGCTCGAGCTGAGCGCAGCCGGCGGCGACGCCCGCCTGCCGGCGACGGTTCGCCTCGGCCCCGACGACCGCGGTCGCGTCGTCGTCGAGCTGACGGCGACCGTCGAAGGGACGGTGACCGTCGAAGCCCAGGGTCCCGGCGACCTGCGGGGAACCGCCAACCCCCTCGTCGTGTCCGCGAGCCTGCCGCGGGTCTACTGGGGCGACCTCCACGGGCACTCGGGCCTGTCCGACGGCACCGGGACGCCCGAGGACTACTACCGCTACGCCCGCGACGTCGCGGCTCTGGACGTGGCCGCACTCACGGACCACGACCACTGGGGGATGCAGCCACTGTCAGAGACCCCGGAGCTCTGGGGGGGGATCCGTGCCCAGACGAAGGCGTTCCACGACCCCGGGCGGTTCGTCACGCTCCTCGGCTACGAGTGGACGAGCTGGCTTCACGGTCACCGCCACGTTCTGTACTTCGAGGGCGAGGGCAGGGTCCTGAGCTCGGTCGACCCGGCGTTCGAGAGCCCGCTTCAGCTGTGGGTGGCGCTGCGGGGCCAGCCGGCGCTCACGATCGCTCACCACACCGCCGGGGGGCCCATCGCCACCAACTGGGAGATCCCTCCCGATCCGGAGCTGGAGCCGGTGACCGAGATCGCGTCGGTCCACGGGAGCAGTGAGGCCGACGACTCGCCTCGTGTCATCTACAACCCCGTCGACGGCCACTTCGCGCGGGACGCGCTCGACCGGGGTTATCGCCTCGGCTTCGTGGGGAGCGGCGACGGCCACGACGGCCACCCTGGGATGGCCCACCTCGCCTCGCCCAACGGCGGGCTCGTGGCGATCCTGGCCGACGAGCTGACCCGCGAGGCGGTCCTCGAAGCGCTGCGCGCGCGCCGTGTCTACGCCACCAACGGCCCCCGCATCCTCCTGCGCGCTACGCTCGACGGCGCGCCGATGGGAGCCGCGCTCGAGGCCGATGAGGGCCGGACCCGAACGCTCGAGGTTCTGGCCGTCGCCCCCGGCGTCCTGGAGCGGATCGACCTCGTCCGCAGCGGGCGCGTCGTGCGCACCTTCGCCGGAACCGGCTCCCGCGAGCTCCGCGTCACGGAGCCGATCGCGGGGCTCGAGAGCGGCGAGTACCTCTACCTGCGTGCCGTCCAGGTCGACGACGGTGCGGCCTGGTCCAGCCCCTTCTTCGTCGACTGATGACGCTCTCGGGGTAGACTGCCGCGTTCGTCCGGTCCGAAGGCGCGACCGGGCCGCGGAGGACTCCATGGGACGAAGAGTGAGCCGTCGCGAGTTCGTGAAGGCGGGGGCAGCGGTGTCGGTGGCGGCGGCGGTCCCGAGAGCGGCGGCCACCCAGAGCCCCGCCGTGCTGGTGCGGAAGGCCACGCCCCCGGTGGTGATCGCCTCCGCCAACGGCCACCAGTTCAAGAACGGCGGCTCCCGGACCTGCGTGGAGGAAGCCTTCACCCGAATCGTCGCCGGAGAGGACGTGCTCGACGCGCTCATCGCCGGCGTCAACATCGTCGAGCTCGACCCCGAAGAGTCAGGCGTCGGCTACGGGGGGCTGCCCAACGCCGATGGTGTCGTGCAGCTCGACTCGTGCTGCATGCACGGCCCGAAGAAGCGGGCGGGAGGCGTTGCCGCCCTCGAGGGCGTGCGGACCCCCTCGCTCGTCGCGAAGGCGGTCATGGAGCAGACCGACCACCACCTGCTCGTCGGCGCCGGCGCGCAGGAGTTCGCGCGTCAGATGGGCCTCGAGGTCGAAGCCGATCTCAACACCGATCTCTCGCGGGCGAAGTGGCTGGAATGGAGGCGCCGCATCGACCCCGGACACTGGCTCGACCCCGCGAAACGCTCGCACCTCGGCGAGGAGGTGTCGCGGGCGATGGTGGCCGAGGGCCGGCTCGACCCCGCGAGCCGACTGGGCACGATCAACTGCGACGGCGTGGGCCCGACGGGCGACGTGTGCGGCGTCACCACGACGAGTGGCCTGGCGTTCAAGATCCCCGGCCGCGTGGGGGATTCCCCGATCCTCGGCGCCGGGTTGTGGTTGGACGGAGAGGTGGGCGTCGCGGGATCGACCGGCCGCGGCGAGGCCAACCTGTACGGGCTTTGCTCGCACGTCATCGTCGAGCAGATGCGCCAGGGGCGCGGACCGAAGGACGCGGCCATGGAGGCGCTCCGCCGGGTCAAGACGAACACTGTCGAGAAGAGGCTGCTCAGCCCCGACGGCCGGCCCGCCTTCGGGCTCACCTTCTACGTGATCAGCCGGACGGGCGAGTACGCCGGGGTGACGATGTGGGGGAAGCAGGACGGTCGGGAGAAGCAGTTCTCGGTCTGCACCGAAGACGGACCCGAGCTGCTGCCCTGCGACTCTCTGCTGGGGGAGGCGCCGGTCGCCTGAGTCTCCTCCCGGCTGGAGAGAAGGGGCGCCCGCGCTACGGGCGCCCCCTTGTTCGCGCGTCGGCCCGCAGCGCGCTCGGGATGGCGAAGGCGCCGTGCTACGATCGTCCGCTCTCCTGCCGGTCGAAGAGCGGAACCTCTTTCATGTCCGACTCCCGCGCCGATATCCGCACGACAACCGTGTCCACCAGCGCGCCGTCGCGGGAATCGGACGACAGAGTCTTAACGCCGCGCTTCTTCCTGATGTGCGGGTTCACGTTCACCGTCTTCCTGTCCCTCTTCCAGCTCCTGCCCACCGTGCCCTTCTTCATCCTGGACCTGGGGGGCAGCACCACCGTGGCCGGGCTCTTCCTCGGCGTGCTCACCTTCGGTTCCGCCCTCTCCGCGCCTCTCACCGGGGCGCTTGCGGACCGGGTGGGAAAGCGGCGCATGCTGCTCGTCTGCAGCCTCGCGATCGCGTGCTTCTCGGTCGCCTACGGGCTCAGCCCCAACTACTGGGTGCCACTCGTCCTCGTGTTCTTCCACGGGCTCTTCTGGTCGGGGCTGCTCTCGGCCTCGTCCGCGTACATGACCGACCTCCTCCCCGAGAAGCGCCGGGCCGAGGGGATCGGCTACTGGGGCATGTCCACGATGACCGCGATCGCGGTGGCCCCGGGACTGGGCTTCTGGGCGTACCGCTTCGGGTGGGGCTGGCTGTGCGCGGAGGTGGCGTTCCTGAACCTGGTGATGTTCGCGATCGCCTGGCGGCTGCGGGAGATCACGGTGGCCGCACACCGACCCAAGGACGCCTTCTTCGGCCGTCACATGGTGGAGTGGCGTGTGCTCTGGGTGGCGATGGCGCTCTTCCTCTGCGCCTTCGGCTACGGGGGGATCATGAGCTTCGTGGCCGTCCTCGCCGAGGAGAACGGCATCGCCCCGAAGAGCATCTTCTTCACGGCCTTCGCGACCGTGGTGCTCGGGACGCGGCTGTTCTCCGGACGGCTGGCCGACCGGATCGGTCCGAGGCGCGTCTTCCTCCCGTGCCTCGCCCTGGTCACCGCCGGGCTCGCTCTCACCACCTTCGCCGAGACCCGCCTCCAGCTCGTCGTCGCCGCCGCCGTCTTCGGTCTCGGGCTCGGCAACATGTACCCGGCGTTCGTGGCCCACATCTTCAAGCGCGTCGACCCCAGGCGACGCGGGGCGGCCTTCGGGGGGATCCTCGCCGCTTTCGACACCGGCATCGGGGCCGGGTCGATCGCCCTCGGGGGGATCGCCGAGCACCTCGGCCTGCGTGGCGCGTTCGGGGCGGCGACGGTGCTCTCGGCCTTTGCCATCCCCTACTTCCTCTGGGCGGAGAAGCGCTTCCTGTTGCCGACCACCGCGGCACCGGGACGTGACGGGGCGAGCGCCTAGGCTTCGCCTTCACCCCAGAGCCAGGCCGCGCCGCGTACCCCGCTCGAGTCGCCGTGGACGGGCGGCCGCAGCGGCGTGTCCACGCGGTCCGAGAACGCCCACCCCTGCCAGATCCGCGGCACCGCCTCGTAGAGGCGTGAGATCTGCGACATCCCCCCACCCAGGACGACCACGTCGGGGTCGACGATGTTCAGCACGATGGTGAGCGCCCTGGCCATCCGGTCCTCGTAGCGATTGAGGCTCGCGCTCGCGGCCGCCTCGCCCTTCTCGGCGCGGGACACGATGTCCGGTCCGGTGACGTCCTCGCCCGTTGCCTGCCGGTAGTCGCGGGCCAGGCCGGGACCGGACAGAAACGTCTCGACGCAGCCCGTCTTGCCGCAGTAGCAGGGCGGCCCCGGCCACTCGCCCTCGCACGGCCAGGGCAGCGGGTTGTGCCCCCACTCGCCGGCGATGGCGTTGGGACCGGTGAGGACCTTTCGATCCACGACGACACCGCCTCCGGTCCCGGTCCCGACGATCACCCCGAAGACCACACGTGCCCCCGCCGCCGCCCCGTCCACCGCCTCGGAGAGCGCGAAGCAGTTCGCGTCGTTCGCGAAGCGCACCGGGCGCTCGAGCAGGGCCGACAGGTCGTGGTCGAGAGCCTGCCCGATCAACCAGGTCGAGTTCGCGTTCTTGACGAGGCCGGTGGCGGGGGACAGGGCGCCCGGCATGCCGACCCCGACCGTGCCCCGTTTCCCCGTCTCCTTCTCGATGGCACCGACCAGGTCGGCGATCGCCTCCACCGTGGCGCGGTAGTCGTGCTGCGGGGTGGCCACGCGGTGACGCGCGAGCTCCCGGCCGTCGTCGTCGAGGCTGATCGCCTCGATCTTCGTCCCGCCGAGATCCACCCCGATGCGCATCGCGGGGGATTCTCGCCGGTTCCCGAGGTGCCTTTCAAGGCTACACTCTCGGGCCATGGCGAGCGGGACGGAGCCGCCGGGCCACGAGCGCTTCGACGAGCGGGACACGATGTTCGCAAGGATTGCGCGCCAGCCGGGCACGCCGGCCTACGACGACTACTACGCCCGCCGATCGGAGCTGAAGAAGGCCGACGACCACATCCGGAGCATGCCGGGTCTGTGCCGCCCCGGGGGGCGGCACTACCACCCTGAGGTCTCGCCGCAGGCCGAGGCGTACTTCGAGGCGATTCCGGAGATCGAGCCGGACGAAGCCGCCGTTCGGCGTTGGACGACGGCGCTCGCGACGTCGGCGAATCCCACCGCCACGGTCAAGGAGATGACTCGCGTCCTGGGCGCGGTGGCGGTCGGCTGCACGTCTCTTGACCAGGCGTTCGTCTACACCCGGAAGGGACGCCACGACGCCGACTACGGCCGCGAGATCCAACTCGACCATCCGTCCGCGATCGTCTTCCTGGTGGAGATGGACTTCGACGCGATGCAGCGCGCCCCCCAGGCCGAGACGATTCGCGAGTCCGCGCACCAGTACTTCCGAGCGGCGGAGATCTCGAAGACCGTCGTGGCGGTCCTGGAGGCGAGCGGCTTCGCGGCCAGGTCCCACCACGACGCCCACTACGATGTGATCCTGCCCCCGCTGGCAGTGCGGGCCGGGCTCGGAGAGCTCGGGCGCAACAACATCCTGATTGCGGACCGCCATGGCAGCCGGGTCCGGATCGGGGCGGTGACGACGAACATGACGCTGGAACACGACGCGCCGGCGGACCTGGGCGCGGACCACTTCTGCGGACGGTGCCGAAAGTGCGTGGAGAGCTGTCCTTCGCACGCCCTGTCCCTGGGCGAAAAGGAGGACGTGCGCGGCGTTTCGAAGTGGCCGACGAACGTCGAACGTTGCTACGCCTACTGGCGGTCGGTGGGCACGGACTGCGGGATCTGCATGGCGGTGTGCCCCTTCTCCCACCGGGACAACGCCTTCCACAGGCTGGTGCGTTGGATGGTGGGCCGTGCACCCTGGACCCACCGCGCGGCGCTGTGGTTCGACGATCGGATCTACGGTCGGGGATGGAACCCCACGACGGGCTCTGGGGTCCAAGAGACGTGAGCCGGGTCTGGATTCTCGCCGGTGCGTTCACCGCGACGGCGGTGACGCTCGCGCTGGCCTTCATGCTGGGGGCCTGGGGATTCGACTACCGGCGTTTCTCTCAGCACGAGGGGCGGCTCCGGCGCGTCCTGGAGGAACAGCCGACCATCGACCGGCTCAGTGCTGGCCTCGTGGAAGAGGGGGCGACGGTTCTCGCCGCGCCGCAGACGGCCCCAGAGGTCGAGCGTGCGATCGCCGACCACGGGGAGGCGCGAGCCGCGGAGCTCCGAGAGAAGGCGCGACGCTGGGGGCAGCTGCGCGTCTACCAAGCGGCCGACATGCTCTACTTCGTCTTCTTCGACGAGGACGGTGTGATGCGCGACTTCACCTGCGTGGGAGCCTGACCCTCAGCGGTGCTTCCGGCGTCGTCCGCGGAACGGGAGGACGCGGGCGGGAGGGGGGACGGGAAGCGCCTCGTCGATGATCCGCTGCAAGCGGGGGGCGAGGACGAGGTCGAAGACGTGTCCCTTGCCCGGAAACAGCTGGAGTGCCCTGTGGCGAACGGCGGCCACCAGCTCGTCGGACTCGGCCCGGCTCAGCCGCCCCTGCCGCAGCACGGCGCACGCCAGGTCGACGCTGGTGCGCAGCTCGCGCACCCGACGTCGCTCCTCGGCGAGCGCGAGAGTATCCGTTCGCTCGTCCTTTGCCACCGCGTCTGAGAGTGTAGCGCGGGACCCGAGAGCTGCTGCCCCGGCTCAGTGGTGCACGGTCTCGTCGGCCACGGCCGGGGTGATGCCCTGACGGGCGAGAAGCACCGCCGCCCGCCGGCTGCCCGTCTTTCGCCACCGCTCGTAGAGCCTCACCAGCGACAGCGGGCCGGTGATCATCGTCTTCTCCGAGACCTCGGTCAGCAGGTCCACGAACTCTCGAAAGCGACTGGCCAGCTCAGTGAAGACGCCGGTCGTGACCGCGGCCTCGCGCTCGTGGTCGTGCCCGAGCCGGGCGTAGGCGCGCCCCCCGAGCATCGCGTAGTAGCGGAGGTCGCTTCCGCCGCGGACGAGGCTGTCTGCGAAGAAGCCCGAGATGAAGAGCGCCGTGTCGGCCGTCGCGCGCAGGAGCTGGGAACGCTCCCAGCCCGTCGCCTCGAGGGCGCGCCCGTAGAGAAGAGCCAGGGGTGTCTCGTCGAAGCCGGGCTCACGCGCCGGCAGGCGCTCGCCGCGCACGAAGGTGGTGAGGAGGTTCACCAGGTAGCACTCGGTGAAGGCCGACGTGGAGACCCGCTGGTGCTCCATCGCCGCCAGAAGCTGGTCGTGAAAAAACGCAATCGCCGTCTCGTCACGTACGATTCGTCCTCGCATCGGCTCCTCCCTTCCCCCCGAAGGGCCTGCCTGCGCCCCTGTTCCTGCAGGAACCGTGCACAGGTCCGCCCGCCCGTCGTCCTGAGGACGTAACTTGTTGAGGATCTGCGATTTGTGAGGATCTATCGGGGCCTACCGCGGCGTCCGGGCGGGATTCCGGCTGTCACTTCTCGGGACAGCCGGCGTCATCAGCGGGTTCGCCCTCAGCCCAGCAGCCGGGAGTGGTCGACCATCACACAGCGGTTCATCACCACCGTGAGCCCCGCCGCCAGGGCGCGGCGTGCGCCGTCTTCGTCGACGCACCCGAGCTGGGTCCACACCGCGCCAGCCCCTGCGGCCAGGAGGTCGTCGAAGACGGCCGGCAGCACGTCGCTGCGGCGGAAGACGTTGACGAGATCCACCGAGCCCGGGATGTCCTGGACCCGACGATAGACCGTCTGCCCGAGGATCTCGTCTTCCCGCGGGTAGACCGGGACGACCTCGTACCCGTGCTCGAGGAGGTAGACCGCGATGCGGTTCGAATCGCGGTGAGGCTTGGGGGAGAGTCCGACGACCGCGATGCGCCGCACGCTCTCCAGCAGATTCTGGATCGCTCCGTCATCCGGGTTGTGGAAGGGTTCCATAGGGGCGAGGCCTCTCAATGCTTCAGGAGGGGAGTCTCAAGACCGCACCCGGGCCCACGGGCAGGCCGAGCAGCATCCACACGATGAGGAGCACGGACCAGACCACGAGAAACCCCACCGTGTAGGGAAGCATCGTCGCCACCACCGTCCCGATGCCGCTCTTCTTGTCGTAGCGCTCGAAGAACGCGACGATCAGGGCGAAGTACGACATCATCGGCGCGATGATGTTGGACGCGCTGTCGCCGATACGGTAGGCGGCCTGGGTCAGCTCCGGGGTGTAGCCGAGGAGCATGAACATCGGGACGAAGACCGGCGCCATCACCGCCCACTTCGCGGAGGCGCTGCCCATGAACAGGTTGATGAAGGCCGAGATCAGCACGAAGCCGAGCATTAGCGGCACGCCGCCCAGCCCCGAGGCCTTCAAGGCCCCCGCGCCCTTGACCGCCACGATCAGACCGAGGTTGGTCCAGTTGAAATACGCCACGAACTGGGCGGCGAAGAAGACGAGCACCATGTACCCGCCCAGTGTCGACATGGCCTGGCCCATGCCTTTCATCACGTCGGCGTCCGAGCGGATGGTTCCCGCCCCCACGCCGTAGGCGATCCCGACCGCCGAGCCCCCGAGGAAGATGAAGGCCACGATGCCGGAGAGGAACGGGGAGTGCAGCAGCCCACCGGTCTCCGGGTTGCGGAGGAAGCCGTCGGCCGGGACCGTTCCCAGGAGCAGCAGCATCAGGAACACGATCCCGGCCACCGCCGCCCAGCGCAGCCCACGCCGCTCGGCGGTGTCGAGCTTCTCGAGAGTCTCGGGGCGGGCGTCTCCCTCGTACGGACCGAGGCGGGGCTCCACCACCTTCTCCGTCACCCATGTCCCGGTGATGGCGATGAAGAACGTGGACACCACCATGAAGTAGTAGTTGCAGGCGGGGTTGACCGCGTAGGCGGGGTCGACGATGCGGGCCGCCTCCTGCGTCAGGCCGGAGAGGAGTGGGTCCACGGTGCCCAGAAGCAGGTTGGCGCTGTAGCCGCCGGAGACACCGGCGAACGCCGCGGCGAGGCCCGCGATGGGGTGGCGCCCGGCGGCGAGGAAGATCATCCCCGCGAGGGGCACGAGTAGCACGTAGCCGATCTCGGAGGCAGTGTTCGAGAGCACCCCGGCGAAGACGATCACAAAGGTGAGGAGGTGCGGGGGCGCGGAGAGGACCAGGAGGCGCAGCCCGGATCCGATGAGGCCGCTCCCCTCCATGACACCGATCCCCAGCATCGCGACGAGCACGGTGCCGAGGGGCGCGAAGGAGGTGAAGTTGGTGACCATCTCGGTGAGGATGCGGTGGAGCCCCGAGATGCTGAGGAGGCTGACGGGACGGATCGTCTCTCCGGTGCCCGGATGCGTCACCTCCAACCCGAACTGCGCGGCGATCCCGGAGGCGACAATGACGGCCAGGGAGAGGAGCGCGAACAGCGTCCCCGGGTGGGGGAGCAGGTTCCCGGCGTACTCGACGAAGCCCAGCAGGGCGGTCGGTGCGCGGCGGAGGAACTCGAGGATGGACTTCATATGACTGCTTGTCCGGGGATCCGGCGCCGCGGCGCTCAACGAGCCGCAGAGACACCAGCATAAGGGGCGAGGCGCGTTGCGACAAGTGGACCGCCCCGTCGGCGTGGGCCAACGGGGGCGCAGGACGAACGGAAGAGGGCCGGCGGCTGGCGCCGCCGACCCCGTCAGGGCGTCAGGACTTCGCGCGCCAGTCGGCGATGATCTTCGCCGCCTCCTCGCGTCCGCCCAGGCCGAAGGCGAGGGCGGCGGCGAGGGCGAGCCCCACGATCACCGCCCCGAAGGCGAGGGTCACGATCTCCGAGGCCAGCCCGGCGCGGAAGAGCGCCATGGCGCCGGTGAAGATCAGGATCGCGACGCGGGCGATGTTGCCCAGCAGCGCCGACGGGCCCTGCGCCGGTGGGGGAGATGGTCTTGTAGGCGATCCGGCTCAGGAAGAGGCCGACCCCGAAGATCACCACCGCCACCACGATGTTGAAGAGCCCGGCGAGCAGCTGCTCGGCGAGGCTGGAGACGGTCTCCAGGCCGAGGGTCTTGAAGGCCTGCACCGCGCCCAGGAAGAGCAGGATGGCCAGGATGACGTATCCCGCGACCGCGGACGCCGAGCCGGCGCCGGTCCGCGCCGCGCCGAGGCCGAGCCACTCCGGCAGCCGGTCGAAGCCGACGGTGGCCAGCAGGCTCGTGGCCAGGCGCTGGACGATGCGCGAGACCACGTAGAAGAGGAAGAAGATGATCAGCGCGCCGAAGAGGCTGGGCAGGAAGCCCAGGATCTGGCCGACCATCTCCTTCACCGGGCTCAAGCCCTCCATCTGGAGGGCGTCGATGATCTGGGGGAGGAAGAGCAGCCAGATCAGGTAGTAGACGGCGTCGGCCAGGGTGGAGGCCAGGGAGACCTTCTTCATCTCGTCGCCGGCCTTGCTCGCCGAGCTTCTGGTCGATCTGGAAGGCCCCGAGCAGGTTGGCCACGACGACCCGCAGGACGCTCGCCACCGCCCAGGCGATGGCCGCCAGCACCGCCGCCGCGAGGACCTGGGGCATGAAGCCCACGATCTTCGTGAGGAAGGCGTTGATGGGCTCGGTGACGATGGTCAGGCCGAGGCTCTGGAACACCGCCATCAGCACGAACAGCATGATCAGCCAGTAGACGAAGCGGCCGACGCCGGCCTCGATGGCCACCCCCGCCGCCTTGCCCCCGGTGATCTTCGCCGCGAGCTTGTTGTCGAGCTCGGTCTTGTCGAGGACCTTCTTCGTCGCCGATCGAGACACCCTTGGCCACGACCCAGCCCACGACCAGGATGCGCGAGCGCCTTCAGGATCGGTATCCCGTACGTCGTTCCCAGTCCAACGAGCTGGTTGTAGTCCAGATTCATCATTCAACTCCTTGATCGCAGAGCGACTCGGGGCTCTCAGAGCCGGTGGCACTCGAGCTTTCCCTGCACCAACACTCTGCCTCGTTCTATCGGGGCGACCGGCGATGACCGGTCGCTGGAACACGGATCGTCATCCCGAAGCGCGCCGACAGGGACGTCGCGCGAGGGAACTGCTGGTTGAGGCCTCGTCAGCGGATTCCTCGCCCGACGCCCGATCGACCGGGCTCGGAGTCATTCCTGTGTGCCTGGAGCCTATGCGCGCACGGAAGGAGCTGTCAATCGAACTGGCGTGCGCTACTGGACGAACGTGACCTTGTTGATCTCGCGAAGCGTGGTCACGCCGGCGAAGACCTTCTCGAGCGCGGAGTCCCGCAGGAAGGTCATGCCCTCCTCGCGCGCCGCCTGCTTGATCTCGGCCGCCGGGCGCCGCTCGAGGATCATCTGGCGGATGCGGTCCGACATGTCGAGCATCTCCGCCACCGCGGTGCGGCCGAGGAAGCCCGTCCCGCCGCATTCGTCGCAGCCGACCGGCCTCGTAGAACACCTGGTCGTGGTAGAGATCGCGGATCGAGCCCGGATTCGCGCAGCATCGCCTCGGTGTCCGTGGCCGGGCGCCGGCAGTGGCGGCAGAGCACCCGGACCAGGCGCTGGGCCATGACGCAGTTGAGGGCGGAGACGAAGTTGTAGGGCTCGACCCCCATGTGGATGAATCGGCCGATCACGTCGAAGACGTTGTTCGCGTGGACCGTGGTGAACACGAGGTGGCCGGTCAGCGCGGACTGCACGGCGATCTGCGCGGTCTCGGGGTCGCGGACCTCTCCCACCATGATCTTGTCCGGGTCGTGGCGCAGGATGGAGCGCAGGCCGCGGGCGAAGGTCAGCCCCTTCTTCTCGTTGACCGGGACCTGCACGATGCCCGGGATCTGGTACTCGACCGGGTCCTCGATGGTGATGATCTTGTCCTCGGGGGTGGCGATCTCGCTGAGCGCCGGCGTAGAGCGTCGTGGTCTTGCCGCTCCCGGTGGGGCCGGTCACCACCACCATGCCGTAGGGCTCGGTGATGTACTTGCGGAGCTTGATCAGGTCGATCTCGGTGAAGCCCAGCACGTCGAGTCGCAGACGCCGGAAGGCCTCGTTGAGCTGCTCCTTGTCGAGGACGCGGATGACCGCGTCCTCGCCGTGGACCGACGGCATGATCGAGACGCGGAAGTCGATGGTGCGGCCCTTGACGCGCAGGCGGAAGCGCCCGTCCTGGGGCACGCGCTTCTCGGCGATGTCCAGCTCGGACATGACCTTCAGCCGGCTGATGATCGTCTCGTTGTGCCTCTTGTCGAGCGGCTCGATCGCCGGGTAGAGCACCCCGTCGATCCGGTACTTGACGAGCACCTCGCGGTCCTTGGTCTCGACGTGGATGTCGGAGGCCCGCCGATCGATGGCGCCGAGGACCAGCGAGTCGACCAGGCGGACGATCGGGCTCTCCGCGGGCAGCGTCTTGACGTCCACGTCCTCCTCGTCCTCGCCCACGAACTGCAGCCGCAGGCCCTCGCTCGCCTGCTCGAGCAGGAGCTCCCCGCCGCGGTGCCGCTTCAGAAGCGCCGCGACGCGGTCGGCGGGGGCGATCAGCGGCCTCGACCGGGCGCTCGAGCAGGAACTCGAGCTCGTCCAGGTGCGTCGGGTCGTCGAGCGCGCCGAAGGCGAGGACGATCCGCTCGCCCTCGCGGCCCACCGGCACGCAGCGAGTAGCGGACGAGGAGCTCGAGGGGCACCTCGCCCCAGAGGTCGGGGTCGTCGGGGACATCGTCGAGGGGCTCGTAGGGCAGGCCCAGCTCGTCCGCCCTGGCGCGCGCCTTCTCCTCGTCGCTCTGTCCGTTGAGGGCGCTCGTCGGCAGCACCCGCCCTTCACGTCGGCCATTGACGGCATCGTAGCACGCGGGTTCGAAGCGGCTACGTTGCGGGGGCGACGGGGGCGCGGGTACAAGCGGTCGGTGCGTCGCAGGCTGGGGGAACGAGGGCGTCTCACCGCCGGGCAGGGACGTGGGGCGGGACCGTCGGCCTCAGCTGGATGATCCGGCCCGGATCCTGAGCTGCTCGTCCGTCGCTCGCCCGTGGCCCCTGACGAGCACCCTCGCCCCGCGGAGGAGCAGGGTCGAGAGCGCCCAGGCGAAGAGGAGAGGGTCGAGCAGGTAGTCCCAGAGGTTGTGCGACTCGTAGGATCCCAGGGCCCAGGCCAGGACACCCAGCGCGAGACAGAAGGTCACGAGAGGGAGATCGAGGAGGAGCGTGGTGAGCGCCACCGCCAGCAGGGCGGCCAGGAACCATGGGTCCCCGTACCCGAGCCGGTAGGGATCCCAGGCGCCGAGACCCAGGGCCAGGGGATAGAGGGACAGCCCGCCGACTGCGACCAGGCACTGAAGGGCCAACGTGCTCCGTCCATCGACGGGCTCCCCTCGAAGGTGTCGCTGGAGCCCACTCAGGATCAGGACGAGCGTGGTGAGGCTCAGGTCACCGACGACCCCCCGGAGCGAGCCGGCCAGCGGCAATGCCCCGATCGGCACGAGCGCGAGGACGGTGCTCACCGCGGCCAGAGGGGCGAGCAGTGATCGGCGGAGCCCGATCGCTCGCCCCGCTGCCACCACGACGGCGGTGATCACGACCGCGGCGCCGGCCAGGCCGTTCAGGTCAGTGAGCGGGGGCATCCGAGCCATTTGCCAGGCGTTCGTCCAGCCAGGCCTGATTGAAGCGGACGTGCTTGATGTAGGCCCGGTTCCACGTGTACAGCAGGTGGAACTCTCCCCGAGAGGTCCGGATCAGGGACGGGTACGAGAACTCGAAGTGGCACCGCGGCTCCCAGCACATGAAGCGTCTCGAGGAGGCGACGTAGCGTCCCGCGATCCGTCACCGTGTCGTCCGTGACCCGGGCCAGGGCCTCGACGGTCCGCGCGTAGCGGGCGTCGTCGGGGGGCCGGCTCCGGTCCGCGATCTGGTCCTCCAGCCGATGGACTGTGGTCCAGCTTCGCCCGCCGTCGTCGGAGACGACGAGCGAGAGGGCGTCACGCTCGACGTCGACGTCGTTGAGAACGACCAGAACCCGCCCGTCCGGGAGCGCGAGGCCCTCGAGCCCGGCGTCCGGGTTGACGAGCGACGTCCGCTCCGGCCGCGTCCACTGCCGTCCCCCGTCGTGGGTGCGGCTGAGCATCACCCGCCGAGGCGGTGGTTGCCCCGATGGGCGCATGAGGGCGAGCGCGTCTTCCGGGCCCGCCGGCAGAACCGCGGGCTGCGAGCCCTGCCCGAGCGTGCTGAGCCGCTGCTTGTCGATCACGATTCCGCTTGGATCGACGCGGAGGATCTCCGAGAAGCCAAGCACCAGGCTCTGGTATGCGGGCAGCCCGAGGGTGCCGTCGGCGTACTCGAACGGCGCCCCCCTCACCATGGTGCTCAGGTTGAAGAACGGCGTGCCGATGAGCCTCCGGGGTCGGCCCCACGTCTCGCCGTCGTCGGTGGAGCGGACGCAGGTGACCGTGCTGCCGCCCCAGCCCCCGATCGAGACCGTCACATAGAAGAGCCACAGCGTCCCGTCCGCCGTCCGGATCGCGGCCGGGTTGCCGAGCTTCGTGACGTGGCGCCACAGCCCTCGCTTCGTGCCCGCGGGCTCGGCCACCGTCTTCGCGTCGCTCCAGACGCCGCGTCCGGGATCGAAGGTCGCGGAGAGGATCTCGACGTCCAGAGCACCTTCGTCGCTGCCCGAGAACCAGAAGGCGCGCAGGCGTCTGTCGCCAAGCTCCACGAGCGACGCGGCGTGCGCGGTCACGTCGTGTCGCCGCGACACGAAGGCGGTGCGCAATAGTGGCTCGACCTCCGATGGATTGCTCGGGCCACGATCGGGAGAAGGGCCCTCCGATTGGCTCGCGGTCGAGACACGGAAGGGGGATGGAGGTGCGCCGCCGGAAGGACCGGGAGAAGCCGGCGGCGAAGGCGAGCACCGTGAGGAAGAGCAGGAGCGCGCGCCTCCGGCGGTGCGGCGCCCATCCGCCGTGACCCGCGGCCCGGGGACCGCCGTCACCGGGGGCTGCGCTCACGGCGACGGTGTCTCCGTGGCGGCGGGTGCCGCCGCGTCCTCAGACGTCGTCTCGATCAGGACTTCCCGCACGAAGAGGTTCTCGAAGAGTCGCCCCGCCAGCATCTCCCGGATCTCGTCGCCGCGGTGGCGTCCTCGCAGATCGAGTCGCTCGCCGAGCACGACGGCCTCGTGTCCGACCGGATCCCCGGGGCGCAGCCGTACGGCGACCCGCGGGTAGCGCTCCAGGAGGCCCTGGACCGACGCGTCCCGCTCGTCCCGATAGCCGTGCACCCGGGCGCCGGGCAGCACGAGGCGGTAGCCCTCCTCCTTGGCGACGAAGTCGACGGGCACCCACACGTCGCGGCCGACGACGGCGCCCTGCGCGCCCGCGTCGTAGCGGCCCAGCGGTCCGTCGAGAGGTCGCAGGAGGGATGAGAACGAGAGGAGAACGAGCAGGACCCCGGCGAGCACGCCGACACGCGTGAAGCGCGGGAACGAGAAGGGCGAGGAGCAGGACGGCAGCCGGTGAGGGCCAGGATGGCCCAGTGGCCGGGGCCAAAGGGCCGCGGGCCGGGGAGGGTGTCCTGCAGTGCGAGCGACAGGCCGAGCGATCGCCACGAGCAGGAGACCCACGAGGACGAGCGTGGCGGCGAGGATCCCCCGACGAATCCGTGGCCAGTGCAGGGCGAGAAGGACCGCCATTGCCGGCATGGCCGGCAGGAGGTACCGACTCGAGCGCTGAGCGGGGAAGCAGTAGACGACGAAGAGCGTGAGGACCCAGATCCAGAGCAGCCGCTCGCCGTCGCTCAGCTCGCGCCGGCGGCGCCAGGAGGAGACGATCAACGCCCCGACCGGTAGAACCAGGAGCCCCGCGTTCAGCAGGAAGCCCAGGCCCAGGCTCGGGAGGCTGAATCGGCCCCACACGAGCCCGGGGAGATACGAGCCGGTCAGATCGAACTTCCCCACGTTCTCGCCGACGACGAACTCGTCCCACACCGCCTGCGGGTCGGGATCGAGGAGGAACCACGTGCCGAAGACCGCCAGCGCGATCGCCAGGGTGGCGACCACCTTCCCGAGGTCCTTCTCGAGGACGTCGCGGAGGCGGTAGTCCCGGGCGTGCGCGTACCAGAGCGCGAGGCCCAGACCGACCGGCACGGTGAGCGCGAAGGACTTGTAGAGCAGCCCGAGGCCGAGGGCGAGGCCCATGGCGCCGGGGAACACGACGCGGGAGGCGAACGAGGCCGGCCGCCAGTAGAGCAGCGCGAAGAAGGGGACGAAGAGCCAGAAGACCTCGGGGGCGTTGGTCAGGAATGGTCGCCCGTATCGGTAGGTCGTGAAGAAGGCGAGGTAGGCGAGCGCGCCCACCAGTCCGGTCTCGGTGTCCCCGGTGAGTCGGCGCCCGAGCAGGAAGACGAGAAGCCCCGTCAGGAACGTGTAGATGACGCTCGGGTAGCGCAGGTTCCAGAGCCCGAACGACCGGCCCCAGTCTGTGGAGACGATCCCCTGCCAGAAGAGGAGGGGCGGCTTCGTGTTGCGCATCCCGGGGAGGTCGGAGCGAAGCGGCAGGAGGGTCCCGCTGGCCGCGGTGAGGCGCGTGATGTGCGTGTAGGGGTACTCGTCACCGTTCTTGGGGATGTGCGGGCTGGAGAGGTCGTGGAGGTAGGTGACGACGGCCAGGAGCACGACGAGCCCGTACCCGACGAGGCGGGAGTGAGTCACGCGGGCATTCTCTCGCAGTTCCCGCAGGAGCGGGGGCACACCGACTGCGTTGGTATCCGAGGGTCTGAGAGCCGCGAAACTAGAGGGGGAAGCGCTTGCGGACGTACTCGCCCACCACGTCCCGAGCGTAGCCGAGGAGCCGCTCCGAGGACTCCTCGGGGTCACAGAACTCTGGGGTCTCGAGTATCTCGGAGACCATGTCCGACAACCACGGTGCGGCAAGCAGACGACGCACACCCTCGGGATCCAAGCCCGCCTCGAGCAGCTCGACTTTGCTCGGCATCTCGAACACGATGCTCCGCGAATTCTCTTCGGCCAGGCGCACGTGGCGCTCCAGGCACGCGATCACGCTACGGAGATCCTCGGGCGTCACGGCGGTCTCCTCTCAGAACGGTCCCAGGCCCCATGTGATCAAGAACACACTCATGCTGACGGCGGCGAGCCCGGTGAGCAGGAATCCGAGGAGGGTGCCGATGGGAAGCTTCTGGCTCAGGTGAGCCCGCACCGTCAACACGACCGCGGCGACGCCGGCGATCCCGGCGAGGAGCCCGGCGAGGGCGCCGTATCGCGCCCACGGCACGAGTCCGAACAGCAGCAGGACCTCCGACGCCTTGTAGGTCACGGCGACGGCACTGCCGATGACCGCAACCGAGAGAACGACGAGGAACGCGGCCAGCCACGTCGTCACGCGGGCCCAACCTGCCGGGGCGGGGGACCGCTTGTCGATGCGGCGCCCGATCGGCGCGATGGTCAGCACCAGGAAGCCGAAGAGGGGGACCAGGACGCCGGTGGCGGCCCAGATCCCGGGACCGATCAGGCTCTTCTTGTCTTCCAGGGCCTTCACGATCAGGCGTGGACCGATGGAGGTCGTGAACAGGGGAGCGTAGATCTGCGGCGCCTCCATCTCGTCGACACACCTCAGATCCGGGTCGACGGTGGGATCGTCGAAGAAGGCGTTGAGCATGTCCCCCGCGCACTCCACCGAGCGGGAGGGCCCGTGGCCGGCGTAGGGGAACTCCACATAGGTTCCGTTGACGAAGCCGGGGAGGATGGCCTTGGCCAGCGGCGGCGGGGTAATCGGGTCCATGTCGCCTTCGATCAGCAGAGCCGGCAGGTCGGTCTCCACCGGGGCGTACTCAGCTTTGTCCCTCGGGGCCATGTCGTGCTCGAAGCACATCTCGGCTCGCCGTTCGTACGATTCCACGGTACCGATGGCCCCTCCGAGCACCGGCAGCTCTTCGATGTCGGCCTTGCCGGCAATCGCCTGGACCTCGGCGTCCCCATCGCCGCAGAGGATGGCGTTGCTCATGCCCTGGCTGCCCTCCACGAGCGACCCGGCGACTCCGGCAATGGCCCTGAAGAGGTCCTCGTCGCGGCTCTCCACGGCATCGGCCCAGGCGTAGATGATCCCCGGCAGCCCGGCGTAGTTCGACTGCTCGTACATGAAGACGAACGGCAGAAACGCGACGACGTCGGTGAAGAAATAGGCCTTGCCCGTCGGGTAGCTTTCGGTGTCTTTGACATCCACGACGATGGGGTTGTCCTTGACCGACAGCGTGGCCTCGCGGATGCGCCGGCCGAGGTCCGGGTAACGGCTGGCGCAGGCGGGCTGGGCCTGACAGATCTCGTCGAGCTTCTTCAGGTCCCGGTCGTACCACTGCGCCGAGCGCCCGGCCCAGGTGTTGTTGCGAATATCGAGCGGCACGATGGCGTCGAGGACGACGGCCAGGATGCCTTCGGGGTCGGTCTTGATGTAGGCCTGTCCGAGGATCGACCCGTAGGAGATGCCCCAGACGTTCCACTTGTCGTATCCGAGGGCGACTCTCAGGGCCTTGACGTCGCGGGCATTCTCGAAGGTGTTGTAGCCGCTGAGGTCCACGCCGTGGTCCGCGGCCCGGGTCGCGCAGTCGACCGCTGCACTGTGACTCGCCGCGAGGTGTTCGTCGAAGGTCGCGACGTTGCCGACCTCCGGCTTTCGAGAGTCGTAGTAGGGGCAGAAGTCGTCGGAGAACCCGATCCCCCGCTGCTCGAGGATGTACATGTCCCGATGCTTGCGGATCCCGTGGTCCTCGAAGCGCTTGATGTAGTAGGTCACCCGTGCACCCGGCCCCCCCGTGAGATAGACGATCGGGTCGTCCCGTTTTCCGGGCTCCAGGGCATAGCCGTGATCGTCGTCGTCCTCCTCGGCCTTCTCGTCATCCCAGGTCGAGTTCAGCTTGACCACGTGCAGCTCGATGAACCGCGAGTCCGGCTTCTCGCGGTTCTCGGGAACCTGCAGGAGGAAGCACCCGATCTCGCCGGGCTCGTAGTCGATCGTGCCCTTGAACGGGCACACCACCGAGTCGAGACGGAAGGTGTCCCGGGCGAAGAGATCGCCGTGCCTCTCGGCCGCGTCGAGCTCGGCCGCGAGGCTTTCGCTCCGAGCGATCGCGCTGAGGGGGAGGATGAAGAGGACGAGTCCGACGCCGAGAATCGTGCGCTTCATGGTGCTTCCTTTCGTGCTGACCGCTGAGAATCTACCACGCCCTCGGTGCGGGCCCGGGCGAGGCGCGATGCCGCCAGGACCCGGAGATTGAGTCTGACTCGACCCCCTCAGGCCCGGCGGCGGGCTTCTCTCCGGCCGCGTCTCCGCCACTCGAAGCGGCCGTCACGCTCGACGTAGCCGATGCCGGAAAGGACGGCCGGTACCTCAGTGTCGGGACAGCCGAGGATCGACGGAAGCTCCCGCGGTGGGGCGAAAGGGCCGGTCCGGGACAGGCGGGCCACCATGGAGGCGGCGCGGTCCAGCCGGTCGACCCGCACCGCCCGTCGCCCCGCCGGCTGGTAGCCGCAAGCGAGGTGGAAGGCGTCCGGCAGAGCTGGATCGAGGGGCACCGAGGGCTCGCCCTGCGGCGCGGGGACGGCGGGTCCACCTCGACGGACCGCGAACAGACGCGCCCGCAACCGGATCGCCGAGGGTCGGAGAAGGGCGGGGAGAAAGACGGTGAGGCGTCCGAGGGTCACGCCAAGGCCCGAGAGCACCTTACGGTCCGCTCGCGTGAGCGCGGCGACCTGCTCCGCCACGTCGCGCCGCCGGACCGAGCCCAGCCCTTCGGCGAGGACGAAGACGAGCCCCCGCGCCGGCCCCGCCGGCACCGACTCGCGGAGCGCCAAGAGAGGGGCCAGCGTGGCGCGCACGTGGGCATCGATCCAGCCGAAGAGCCGGCGACGAACGCGCTCCCGGCGCGGCGGATCGAGAAGCTCTGATGGGAGGACCTCCACCTGCGGCGCGAGGGTGCCGTCGCCGGGGATCAGCCGGGCCACCGGCGCACCGTGCCAGAGGATCTCCGCGGAAGGGCCGATCCGGAACGCCTCGTCGCCCTCCTTCTCGAGGGCTGCGACGCGCTCGCCGGCGAGTCCTCTCAGCGCCCGATTGGCCGCGGCGAGCAGCCCCCGGGAGCCCTCGCCCGCGGTGCGGTCGGGCACGAAGCGGAAGCCCTCGAGGACGCCGGCGCGCAGGCCCTGCACCAGCACCTCGCCGTCCGGGGCCACGCTCGTCACGAGCTCCGAAGGGTCGTAGCGGGCGATCACCGCCCCCGGACGGTCCACGAACTGCTGGGTGAGCCGCTCGTGCAGCGCGTCGGAGAGCCGATCCTCCACCGCGCGTGTCCGCTCCTGCCAGAAGCAAGCGTCCGGCACCCAGGTCGAGCGGTGCGAGATGTAGGTCCAGGTGCGGATGGCGGCGATGCGCCCGAGGAGCGTCTCCACGTCGCCGTCCGAGCGGTCGATGTCCTTCACGTGCGTGGCGAGGAAGTCCTCCGGGATGCGGCGGGCGGGGCTTCTCAGGAAGCGATAGACGCGGACGAGGAGCTGTGCGTGCGCCTCGGTCATCACGCTCTGGAAGTCCGGGACCCGGCAGACGTCCCACAGCAGCTCGACCGCCTCGGGGCCGCGGGCGAGGGCCATGGTGTCGGCGTCGCGCACGAGCAGCCCCAGCGCGCGGTGGTCGTCGGCATGGCGCATCCGGAGGAAGAACGGCTGCGGGGGCCTTCTCTCGAGGCTCCCGAGGAGCGCGAGCGGCGAGAAGAAGTCGAGCGCGTCGTTCCGCCAGTAGATCGAGCGCAGGGCGGCGAAGCGGTGGCTCTCGACCGCGTCCACGAGGCGTCGGTCGAAGGGGCCGAGATCCCGCGTGGGCCCGAAGTGCCCGTCGCGCACGTGGCGTCCGGCCCGTCCCGCGATCTGGCCCACCTCGGCGGGGCTCAGGTGGCGGGGTCCCACGCCGTCGAACTTCGTGAGTCCGGTGAAGACGACGTGGTCGATGTCGAGGTTGAGCCCCATCCCGATGGCGTCGGTGGCCACGAGGTGGTCCACGTCCCCGCCCTGGTAGAGACCCACCTGCGCGTTGCGGGTTCGGGGCGAGAGGGCGCCGAAGACGAGGGCGGCGCCGCCCCGCTCGCGCCGGATCCGCTCCGCTATTTCGTAGACTTCGCGGACCGAAAAGACGACGACGGCGGAGCGGCGGGGGAGTCTTCCCGAGACGCTTCGGCTCCGCGTAGCTGAGCGTCGACAGCCGCGGGCGGGTCTGGAAGATCGCCTCCGGCAGCAGGCGCCGCAGAAGGGGGCGGATCGTTTCCGCGCCGATCAGCCAGGTCTCGAGGCGCCCCCGAGCGTGGAGGATGCGGTCGGTGAAGACGTGTCCGCGCTCACGGTCGGCGGCGAGCTGGACCTCGTCCACGGCCAGGAAGTCCACTGCGCCGCTCGAGGGGCATCGCCTCGACGGTGCAGACGAAATACGAAGGCCGCTTTGGGACGATGCGCTCCTCGCCGGTGATGAGGGCGACCGCGTCCTCTCCCTTGAGGGCGGCCACCCGGTCGTAGTTCTCACGCGCGAGAAGCCGCAGCGGAAACCCGACCATCCCGGTGGGGTGCGCCAGCATCCTCTCGATTGCGAGATACGTCTTGCCGGTGTTCGTCGGGCCCAGGAGGGCGGTGATGGGGCGCTCCATTCCGCCCAGCATCCTCCCGCGCGGCGGGCATTTCAAGGTGGAGCCGCCTGGCGCTTGACACACCACGGTCAACCGTTCCAATAATCCCCTAACCACAGCAAGGAAAGACTCACGCCGATCTGGTCGCGCGGGACGGGTCCTGGTGCATGCGGTGCGCCGGGGACTCGACGGCTCGTGAGCCGCAGGGGAGGAGCTCATGTTCGAGAGGTTGGGGATATGTGTGGCTTCCGACGCCCACCTCCAGCACGTCATCGGCCTCGCCAGGGCCGCAAAGGCGGGCGGCAGGAGTGTCGAGATCTTCTTCACGGGTGAAGGCGTTCGCCTGACCCAGGACCCACGATTCTCCGAGCTTCTCGACACCGGTCGCGTCAGCGTGTGCGAGGTCAGCTACATCGCCAACGGCTTGCGGGGCACACCAGTCGCGGGTCTCGTCGACAAGGACTTCGTCACCCAGGGCCGCAACGCCGAGATGGTGGACGAATGCGATCGGTACGTCATTCTGTGAGGAGCGTGTCATGGGGAAGACGGTCGCCGTCCTGATCCGGGACAAGGAGAGGCAATACGAGGGGCTGCGCTCGAGCCTCGGCCTCCTGCTCGAGGACCACAAGATCGACATGTTCGTGCTGGAGCACGAGGTGGAGATGACCGAGGAGTACTTCGACAACATGGGCTTCATCGACGAGATGGGCGGCTACCGCTTCAGCAACGTGCCGGCCAACGTGGAGAAGCACGGCTTCCAGATGGTCAGCCTCGACGAGGTGGCGGCCCGGCTCCGCGAGCACGAGGTCGTCATTCCGTTCTAGCCGCCGGCTGGGAGGGGTCACATGAAGAACGTGCACCTGTTGCGCTCGAAGCCCGACGAGATGGTGAGGACGCTCATCGACAAGGGCTATCGGGACGACGAGAACCTGGAGGTGCCCCTCTACGAAGGGCCGCCCGACTACGAGCAGTTGGTGCGTGACCTCTTCGCGTGCGATCGAGTGATCAGCTGGTGGTAGCCGGAGCCCGGCGCCTGTCGATCTCGTGGCACCGACGGGTGTCGGGAAGTGTCTCGCCAGGGAGGTGAGCGTGACTGAGAGCATCACTGCCGACCACGTTCTCGACGTCAAGGGGCTCAAGTGCCCCATGCCGGTCCTGAAGACCAAGATTCGGTTCAAGGCCATGGAGCCCGGTGAGATCCTGGAGGTCATCACGACCGACCCGGGCTCCCGGAAGGACCTTCCCGCCTGGGCGGCCAAGACCGGGAACCACCTGCTGGGCTCCCGAGACGACGGGGCCGACACCTATCACTTCTTCCTGCAGCGGCCGGCGGCCGAGCCGGTCGTCGCGGCCGCCCCCGAGCCCAGGGCGGCGGCGGCCGAGAAGGCGCGGTCACGCAGCATGATGCTCGTCTGCTCCAAGGGAACGCTGGACATGGCCTATCCACCGCTCATCCTGGCCTCCACCGCGGCCTCCATGGACGTGGACGTCAAGCTGTTCTTCACCTTCTACGGCCTGGACATCATCAACCGGCACAAGTACGACAAGCTCCAGGTGCCGTCCCTGGCCAACCCCGCGATGCCGGTTCCGGTACCGAATCTGGTGGGTGCGCTCCCGGGCATGACCGCGATGGCCACGATGATGATGAAGGGATGGATGAAGAAGGCCCAGGTGCCCGACCTGGTCGAGCTGATCCAGACCACCCACAGCATGGGCGTGAAGTTCCTCGGGTGTCAGATGACCATGGATGTCATGGGGGTGGCCCGCAAGGACCTCATCGACGAGGTGGACGACACGGTCGGAGCCGCCGCGTTCGTGGCCGAGGCCCTCGACGCGGACATCTCGATGTTCATCTGATCGTTCAATGACCCCCACCCCAACCCTCCCCACGCAGGGGGCTCGGGGGACGCGAAGTCGAGCTTGCGAGACACGCGTCGACCCCGGGTGTACGCCGCGACGCGCAAGCGTCGCCTCCGCCAGGCCGGGAACGCCTTGAGATGGGCCCCATACACCTGCGTGTCCCCAGGGAAGGAACACGCAGGCGAGCCCAGGCCTGGCGCGTCGGGGTTAGCTCGTAGCGCTCTCGAACGCCTGGGCGAAGTCGTCCTTGATGTCGTCGATGTGCTCGATCCCCACCGACACGCGGATGAGATCGGGGGTGACGCCGCTCGCCTTCCGCTCGGCCTCCGACAGCTGCTGGTGCGTGGTCGAGGCCGGGTGGATGACCAGCGTCTTCGCATCGCCCACGTTCGCGAGGTGGCTGGCGAGCTTCACGGAGTCGATGAAGGTCTTGCCGGCATCCAGGCCGCCTCGGATGCCGAAGGTGAGCACCGAGCCGAAGCCGTTCTGCAGGTACTTCCTCGCGATGTCGTGCGAAGGGTGGTCGGGGCGTGACGGATGGCTCACCCACTCCACCGCGGGGTGGGCCGCCAGCCACTCCGCGAGCGCGGTCGCGTTGTCGTTGTGCCTCTGGACGCGCAGGGACAGGGTCTCGAGCCCCTGCAGAAACAGGAACGCGTTGAAGGGGCTGACGCAGGGCCCGAAGTCGCGCAGGCCCTCGACCCGCGCCCGGATGATGAACGCGATGTTGCCGAAGGGCCCGTCCGGACCGAAGGTCTCCCAGAAGTTCAGGCCGTGGTAACCGGGGGCGGGCTCGGTGAACACGGGGAACTTGCCGCTACCCCAGTCGAAGCGGCCGGCGTCGACGATCACCCCGCCGATCGAGGTGCCGTGCCCACCGATCCACTTCGTGGCCGAGGCCACGACGATGTCCGCGCCGTGATCGATCGGGCGGCATATGTAGCCGGCACAGCCGAAGGTGTTGTCGACGATCAGCGGGATCGTGTTGTCGTGGGCCAGCTTCGCCAGCGCCTCGAGGTCCGGCACGTTGAAGCGTGGGTTGCCGATCGATTCGACGTAGAGCGCCTTCGTCCTGTGGTCGATGGCCTTCGCGAAGGCGTCGGGGGAGTCGCCGTCGACGAAGTGGACGCCCACACCGAGGCGGGGCAGCGTCACCTTGAACTGGTTGTAGGTGCCCCCGTAGAGGTAGCTCGTGGAGACGATGTTGTCCCCCGAGCCGGCGATGTTGCTGATCGCGAGGAACTGCGCGGCCTGCCCGCTCGACGTGGCTAGCGCGGCCGCCCCGCCCTCGAGGGCGGCGATCCGCTTCTCGAAGACGTCGGTGGTGGGGTTCATGATCCGGGTGTAGATGTTCCCGAACTCCTGGAGCGCGAAGAGGCGGGCCCCGTGATCCGAGTCCTCGAACGTGTAGGACGTGGTCTGGTAGATGGGGACGGCGCGCGCGTTCGTTCCCGGGGCGGGCTCCTGCCCCGCGTGGACCTGCAGGGTCTCGAAGCGAGGGCCCTTCTCCGTCGTGCTCATCGGTCGTTCTCCTCTCGCCCCTCGCGGGGCTTCACTTCAGGGGCGCGAAATCAGACCTCGGGCAGCAGGCCGCGGGCGTGGAGCAGCTCGGCGTTGAGGATCGCCGCTCCCGCCGCTCCACGGATGGTGTTGTGGGCGAGGGCCTCGAGCCGGAGGTCGAAGGTGCGGTCGGCGCGCACCCGACCCACTGACACCGCCATGCCGCCCTCGCGATCGCGGTCGAGCCGGGGCTGGGGGCGGTCCGGGGCCTCGAGCACGTGGATCGGCTGCCGGGGGGCAGAGGGAAGGCCGCGCTCCTGGGGCTCGCCCCGGAAGCCGGCCAGCGCCGCCGTCGCCTCCTCCGGCGACGCCTTCGTGGCCAGGTTCAGGAAGAGCGCCATCGTGTGCCCGTCCATCACCCCCACCCGATGCACGGATGCGGAGATGGGGACCGAGGCGGGCTCGAAGGCCTTCCCGTTCCATCCGCCCAGGATCTTGAGGGGCTCGGTCTCGATCTTCTCCTCCTCGCCGCCGCCGATGTACGGGAGGACGTTGTCGGTGAGGTCGAAGGAGGACACGCCGGGGTACCCAGCCCCGGAAAGGGCCTGGAGCGTGGCCACCGCCACCGATTCGATTCCGAAGGCCCGGTGCAGCGGGGCGAGGACCATCGCCAGCCCCACCACCACGCAGTTGGGGTTGGTCACGATATACCCGCCCCCGGTGCGGCGGCGCTGCACCTCGAGCGCCCCGAGGTGGTCCGCGTTGACCTCGGGGATGAGCAGCGGCACGTCGGCGTCGTGCCGGTGGTTTCGGGAGTTCGAGATCACCGCGTGGCCACCGGAGGCGAGCTCCTCCTCCGCCTCCCCGGCGACGGAGGAGTCGAGCCCGGAGAAGAGAAGCCTCGACTCGAGGGGCTTCCCCAGAGCGGTGACGACGCGGTCCGCGACCCCGGCCGGCACCTCGCCCGGGAGCTTCCACCGGGCAGCCTCCCGGTAGGGCTTTCCGGCCGAGCGGTCCGAGGCGACGAGCTCGGTGACCTCGAACCAGGGGTGGGCCGCGAGAAGCTGCACGAAGCGCTGACCGACGGCCCCGGTCGCACCGAGGACGCCGACGGGAATGCGTGTCACGAGAGACCTCCTCACCGGGCTCCAGCCGCGGCTGTGGAAAGCTTCGATTCTAACCCCGATCCGACAGGAGCTCCCGAGTCACATTCCGTGCCTCAGTGCGCTGGGTTTCGAGATCCTGTGGTTGCCCCGCCCGGTTCCCTCATCGAGAGAATGTCGGATCGGGGCCAACCGCCCCGAGGGCTCTCGTGGACGGCCCGTCTCGCCCTCAGCCAGCGGGAGGGACGGGCGCGAGCCGGAGGTGGTGTCGGCCGGCCTCGCGCGCGGCGGCCCCCTCGTACGCGGGGCCGGTCACGAGGGCCTTCAGCCGCTCGGAGACAGGCACGACGGTCGGGACCGGCTTCCACTCCGCCGGCTCGCCGGTGGCCTCGTCGATCACCCGCCCCTCGGCCACCGTGGTCGCGGCCTCGGCGAGGGTCAGGCCCGAGAGCGCTTCCGAGAAGGCCCGGAGGTGCCCCTCGTCGCTCGCGTGGAGGGGCTTCACCAGGCGCCGGCTCTGGACGGCGATGTGGTAGTGGACGGTGGTGAAGAAGATGCCGTCGAGGGCGTGCTGCTCACAGACGACCATCAGCCAGCCCATGATGTCGCGGAGGAGGCCGAGGCCCGGGTGCTTCTGCCCCGGCAGCTGCGGGCGTCGCGCCGAGAACTCCGCCCGGGGATTCTGCAGCAGGAGCCACTCGAGGGCGATCACCTCCATCTCCGGGACCACCCTTCGGCTGCGCTCGGCCCGCAGCTCGACGAGCACCTCCTGGGGACCGTCCTCGCAAACCACACGCAGGGTGTGACCGAGGCCGTTGCGGGTGTCGAGCTCCACCCGGAGGGCCCGGAAGCCCTTCGCTCTCAGCTGAGCGAGAATCCCCGAGCGCTCGAGCAGCAGCTCCACCGCGTGGCGCGAGAAGTAGCCGAGGAAGCGCTGTGTGGGCGAGGCCCCCGGCACGAGGCCGACGAGGTCTTCCTCGGTGAGGACGAACGGCAGGTCATCGTCCGTCGTCTCGCCCTCGCCCAGCGTGTCTCCCAGCCGTCGGAAGCGCTGCAGGGCGAGTGCCTCCTCCGGCGGGGGCTCCAGCTCGCGTCCCGAGGCCAGCCAGAGGAAGTAGCGGGCGGAGTACCGCCAGGCGTGACGCCCGTAGCCCCCGGCCAGCAGCACCGCCATCGGACACTCCCGCCCGCCCCCCCGCGCCAGGTTGGTCACGAGCTGATCTCTCTCGAACAGACCGGCCTCGCTCAGCCGCCAGTTGCCGAGGCGGTCGTCCTTGGCGCCGTCGGTGCCCGCGAGGTAGACGACGAGACCGGGTCGGACGGACTCGAAGAGTGGCGGCAGCGTCTCCCGCAGGACACCGAGGTACGTCTCGTCATCGACGTCCGCCCCCAGGGCGAGCGCAGTCGTCGCGACCCCCTCCGTGGGTCCCCAGTGCTCGTTGTGGACGGAGTATGTGTGGACCGTCGGATCGTCCGCGAAGATGACCCGGGTGCCGTTCCCGTCGTGCACGTCGAGGTCGACGACCAGAATCGGGTCCTCGAACCCTCGGCCACGGAGCCGCCGGATGGCCACCGCGACGTCGTTGAAGACACAAAAAGCCATGCCGGCATCCGGCGTCGCGTGATGGAATCCGCCGCCGAGGTGGGCGGTGACGACGCCCGTGATCAGGGCGAGGCGGGTGGCCTGTATCGTGCCACCCGTCGCCAGGCGCTGCATGTCGAGCCCGGCCTCCGCCTCGGCTGCGTTCATGGCGACGCCGCAGATGCGGGTCAGCGTCTCCGGCTCCTGGGCCCGGTGCAGGTACTCCACGGTGTGGACACGGAGCAGGTTCTGAAGAGAGGCGGGCCGTGGCGTCCAGAGCGCCTCCCGTGCCAGCAGGCCCGCTTCGTCGAGGGAGGCCAGGATCTTCTCGCCCCGCAGCGGGTCCAGGGGTACTCCGAAGACGCCGCGCTCGTAGAGGGGGTCGTAGACGAGGGGGATCCCCCGGGCCCGAAACCGGAACCAGGCCCGCCGGGCGACGCGGGCCAACGCGCGATGCCAGCGGTGACGCACCTCGTGCATTCTCCCACGGGGCGACAGGGAACGCTCCGCGTCCCGGGGTGGGCGCGTTAGAACCCTACGTGAACCTCACGCCCACCAACTTGCTCACTCCCGGCTCAGACGTATTGACGCGCCCGAGGCCTGGCGGGTGCGACGCTGGCGCGTCGCGTCGTACACGCGGGGTTGCCGCTCGCCTCGCTGCGCTCGGCCACGCGGCCCCCGCGCCTCCGCTCGCGTTTGTTCGTCCTCAAGAGCCGAGGCCGCCGAAGTGAATCCGGCGGCCTCTGAACGGAAACGCTTCGTGTCCGGGGACGGGTGCGTCAGAGCCCTATGTGAACCGTACGCTCACCAACTTGCTGACTCCCGGCTCCTCCATGGTCACGCCGTAGAGCTGGTCGGCGATCTGCATGGTGCGGCGGGAGTGGGTGATGAGCACGAACTGCGTCTGTTCCTTCAGGCCGTCGAGCATCTTGACGAAGCGGCCAATGTTGGCGTCGTCGAGCGGGGCGTCGACCTCGTCGAGGATGCAGAAGGGCGACGGCTTGTATTGGAAGATCGCGAAGAGGAGGGCGATCGCGGTGAGCGCCTTCTCCCCGCCCGAGAGGAGCAGGACGTTCTGGAGCCGCTTGCCCGGGGGCTGGGCCATGATGTCGATTCCGCTCCCGAGCAGGTCTTCCTCGTCGATGAGCGACAGCCCCGCGGTGCCGCCGCCGAAGAGCGTGGAGAAGGTCTCGCCGAAGTGCTGGTTGATGACCCGGAAGGCCTCCTGGAAGCGCTCGCGGGAGGCCCGGTCGATCTTCCTGATCGCGTGGTCGAGCTCCGTGATCGAGTCGAGCAGGTCCTGCCGCTGCGCGGTCAGGAACGTGTGCCGCTCCTCCAGCTCCTGGGACTGCTCCACCGCCAGAACGTTGACCGCGCCCATGCGCTCGAGCTTGTCGCGGAGCTCCTCGACCTCGGCGGTGAGGCCCTCGAGCACCCTCGCCCTGTCCTCGTCGGTGAGCGTTGTCGCCGCCTCCGCCGCCGTCTGTCCCACCGCCTGGTGGCACTCGCGGGCGACGTGGTCGAGATCGGAGCCGTTGCGGGCGCGGGCCACCTCGAGCTCGTTGAGGGCGTCGCGCAGGACGTCGCGCTCGCGCCGGCGCTCCTTGAGGCCCTGCCCGCGACTCTCCAGCTCGTCCTTCACCTCGCGGACCCTGGCCTCGGCCACCGCCGCCTCACCGGTCACCCCGTCGCGGTCGACGAGGGCCGCGGAGAGCAGTCGCTCGACCTCGGCCAGCTCCGTCTCCAGCTCGGCGCGCCGGGCCGCGGTCTCCGCCGCCCGGGTCTGCGCGCCTTCGATCCGGCGGGCGAGCTCGGCGAGGTCCTCCGCGAGCCGTTGGCACTCGTTCTCGGCGGCCGCGAGGCGCTCGCGCAGCGCGGCCAGGCGACTGAGGGCCTCGGCGTGACGCGCCCGTGCGGTCTCGGTGGCGGTCCGGGCGTCGGTCACGGCGGCGGCGAGCTCGGCGAGACGGCGATGCCCCTCCGCGCGCTCCTCCTCCGCACCGGCGAGGGCCTGGTCGATCTCGGCCAGCCTCACCGAGGCCGCGCTCCGCTCCTCCTCGGCCTGAGCGCGCTCGGTCTCGAGGATGGCGGCCTTGCGATCGAGCCGCGAGGTCTCCTCCTCCGCCGTGTGCAGCTCGTGCCGCACCGCGACGAGGTCCTTCTCCGCGGCGTGGATCCGCTCCTCGAGCGAGCGGGCCTCGGCGTCCGCCGCCTCGGCGGCGGCGAGGACCTCCGACTGGGAGCCTCGGGTGGTCCGGATGCGTGCCTCGATCTCCTCCTGGCGCGCCGCCACCTCGCGGACCTCGCGCCGGGGGGCGAGGAGGCCCTTCACGCCCCGCCCGCCCTCGACGATGGCTCCCCGCAGCGTCTCGCCGTCGAGCGTGGCCACCGCGACCGGTCCCTGTCGTGAGACGACGTCCAGCGCGTCCTCGAGGGTCTCGACGACGAGGGCGTCAGGCAGCGAGGCGCGAATGCGCTCGGCGTGAGGGCCGGTGACGCGGTAGAAGTCCGAGAGCAGCCCTCGCGCCTTCGGCTCCTGCTCCGCGATGGCACGCAGGGGAGCGCAGTCGTGGCGCGTGCGGGCGGAGGCGAGGGGCAGGAACGCGCCGCGGCCCGCGCCAGAGGACTGCAGCCAGCGGATGCCGCGGAGGGCCCGCTCCGCGTCCGGCACGAGCACCGCCTGCAAGCGGTCTCCGAGGAAGGCCTCGACCGGGCGCTCGTACTCGGAGGCCGTCTCGAGGGCGTCGGCCACGACGCCGTGCACGTCGAGTCCCTCGGGCTGCCCGAGCAAGGCCCGCACACCCTCATCGAACGCGGAGTGGGTGTCGACCATCTCCTCGAGCGAGGCCCGCCGCCCGGCGAGGCCGTCGCGCTCGCTCTGAAGCGTCTCGACCTCGCGCGTGAGCGTCTCGGCCCGGGCCCGGGCCTGGCCGGCGCGGACGAGCGCTTCCTCGCGGTTCCGAGCAAGCTCAGCCGAGAGCGCCTCCTCCGCCTCGCGGCGCGAAAGCGCCGCGTTTCGGGCCTCTCCCAGGCGGTCCCGCTCTCGCTGGAGCTCCTCCCGCTCCGAGGCCAGCTTCAGCAGGTCGGCGGCGGCCCGCTCGGCGTTCCCGGCGACCGACGCGCGTGAGTTCTGCAGCGTGGCGATCCGTCCGAGCAGCCCCACCTGGGCCTCGCGGGCGCTCTCCTGCTCGGCGTCGGCCTCGGCCTGGCGGCCGGCGGCGGCCTGGACCGCGGCCTCCGCCGCCCGCAGCTCCTCCTCGGCGGTGGCCAGCTGCTCGCGGAGACTTTGCTGCTCGTCGCGCTTTGCGACTTGCGTCTCTTCGAGCGGCCCCACGCGCTCGGTCAACTCCTGCTGCTCGCGCGTCGCCTCCCGTGTTCGCGTCTCGGTCTCGGCGATCTGCTCGCGGCAGTGACCGCTGCGACCCTCGTGCCGGTCCACCGAAAGGGTGAGCTCACCGAGCCGGCCCCGCACCTCCTCGAGCCGCGCCTCGAGCTCGTAGAGTCCCTGCCGGCGCACCTCGAGCTGCGCCTCCTCGGTCTCGAGGGCGAGGCTCGCCGCGCGCTCACGCTCCGCCTCGGCTTCGTGCCGTTCGTCCAGGCTGCGCGCCTGCCCGCTGAGCTCGAGAAAGCGCCGGCCGAAGACGATGCGCTCGACGCTCCGCATCTCGTCCCGGACCCGGTGCCACCGGCGGGCCTTCGCCGCCTGGCGCTTCAGGCTCTCCAGCTGCTTCTCGACCTCGTTTACGATGTCGTTGACGCGGAGCAGGTTCTGCTGGGCCGCCTCCAGCTTGAGCTGCGTCTGGCGGCGTCGCGCCTTGTACTTGGTGATCCCGGCCGCTTCCTCGATGATGGCGCGGCGGTCCGCGGGCTTCGTCGAGAGGATCTGTCCGATCTTGCCCTGCTCGATGATCGAGTAGGCCTTCGAGCCGAGCCCGGTGTCCATGAACATCTCGTGGATGTCCCGCAGGCGGCAGGTCCGGCCGTTCATCTGGTACTCGCTGTCGCCGTTGCGGTAGAGCCGGCGGGTGACCACGCACTCGGGCGAGCCGTCGGGGCTGTTGCCGTTGAGGCCGCGGACCTTCAGGTTGACCTCGGCCATCTGCAGCGGCTGACGGCTCGAGCTGCCGGCGAAGATCACGTCTTCCATCGAGGTGCCGCGCAGGCTCTTGACGCTCTGCTCGCCGAGCACCCAGCTGATGGCGTCTGAGATGTTGCTCTTGCCGCAGCCGTTGGGTCCGACGATGCCCGTTACACCCCCTCGGAACGAGACCTCCTGCCGATCACAGAAGCTCTTGAAGCCGAGAATCTCGACGGAATCGAGACGCATGGATTCCAGGACAAAACCCCCCAATATCTAGTGCAACCGAGCGAATCTAGCACAACTTGGAGGGGAGCGTAAAGGATGCCGCGCACGTTCGGTCACACATGAGAGGGAGCGAGTCGCCCGTTCGGTCCGGCACTGGGTGGGTTCCCTGGGCCTCCGGTATCGCCGGAGGATTGACCTGCACGAGGCGGTGAGCCTAGCATTCCCACGACGAGTCGATCCCGCCGTCACGCAGGACGACACTTCCCTCGGGAAGGAGGGCTCCATGAGGCAATTGGCATGTCTGCTGGCGATGGTGCTTCTGGCGACGGCGTCGAGCGCCGCCCAGGACGAGCAAGAGGCGGAATACGCTGTCCCGCAGTACACGGCTGCGGAGCTGGTGGCGCAGGCCGACGAGAAGCTCGCGGCCGGAGACGAGGACGGTGCGCTCACGGCGCTCGAAGAGGCGCTGAGGGCAGAGGGCGCAACCGGCGAGATGGCCTTGAGGCTCGGGGTGCTCCGGGAGGGCCGCAGTGAGTTCGACCTCGCGATCGACGCCTACGGCACCGCAGCCGAGGGGCTCGAGGGGGCGCCGAAGGGCGAGGCGCTGGGCCGCATGGCCGTCCTTCAGGGCGCACGCGGCATGACGGAGGCCGCGGCCAGCGCCGAGGCCGCGGTCGCCGCCGACCCCGAGGGCGTCTGGCCCACCATCGCGATCTCTCACCGCCGGGTGAAGGAGGGTCAGGCCGACGAGGCCGTCTCGCTGGCCCAGAAGGCGATCGACGCCGGCGGCGGCGCGGCCGCACAGGCGGCCCTCGGCCACGCCCTGCGGGCGAAGGGCGACATGGCCGGCGCCGAGGCGGCGTACCGGGCGGCGATGGCCGCCGACGAGCGGCGCGTGGCGCCGGTCATCGGCCTCGCCAGCGTCCTGCGCAGCGCGGGTCGTGCGGCCGAGGCCGAGCCCCTCCTCAACCAGGTACTGGAGGCCTCCCCGGGCGCGGTCGAGGCCTACAAGGAGATGGCACGGGTCAAGATTGCGCTCGGCCGGGCCCAGGAGGCAATTGGCGACGCGTCGATGGCGGCCGCGATGGCCGAGAACGACCCCGAGGCGCAGGCGCTGGCGCTCGAGGTGAGGGTGGCCCGGGCGATGCAGGACATGCGTGAGGGGAACACCGCCCTCGCCGAGCAGGACCTCATGAAGCTTCGGGACGATTTTCCGGACTCCCCCGAGGTGAGGCTCGGCCTGGCCCGCGCCCAGCTCGTGCGGCGCGACGCGGATGCCGCGATCGTGGAGCTCACGAAGGCGGTGGAGCTCGACCCGGACTACGCGGAAGCGCTCTACGAGCTCGGCCGCGTGCAGCTCAAGATGAAGGCTGACCCGGCGGCGGCGGTGCCCTCTCTCGAGAAGGCCGCATCCCTCGACGCGGGCAACGCGACGTACCTGACGTCGCTTGGCACCGCGCTCGTCGGCACCCAGCAGTTCGACCGGACGGTCGAGGTGCTGACCGAGGCCACGGCGCAGCCCGGCTACGAGAGCGCCGAGGGCTTCCTGTCCCTGGGCCAGGCCTACGTCAATCTCAAGAAGTACAAGGACGCCGTCACCGTCCTCGAGAAGGCCGCGACCCTCGCCCCGGACGCCGCTCCCGTCTGGGCCACGCTCGGCTGGGCCTATTTCGGGCTCAAGGACGCTGGCAACTTCAAGAGAGCCGCCGGGAAGGCGAAGAGCCTCGGCTACAACGAGCCGAACCTGCTCCAGTATCTCGCGCGCGTGGAGGCCGGCGAGGCCATCCAGTAGTGGCGCGCGGCGCGCCGGCGGGGTACGGGCGATGAGCCGCCGCGCCGACGCGGTCCGCCGGACCATCCAGTGGCTCGTCCGCGGGGCGCTCCTCGCGACGTGGGCGCTGGCGGGATGGGGGACTCTGCTGCTCCTCGCGACGACCGCCGGGGCGCTGCGGGATGGGCCGGGGGTTGCTCTCGCCCGCCTCGTCCCGCCGCCCGGCGCGTCCCTTTGGGCGTGGCTCAATAGCCTCACCGCGGCCCTGGCCCTCGCGGGCTGGCTGATCGCCCTCGGCCTCTTCATCCGGGACTGCTGGCAACGACGGGCTCTATCGAGGAGCCCGAGCCCGAAGGTTAGCCCGCCTGGTCATTCATCGACCCCGAGTGTAGGTTGCGACGCGCCAGCGTCGCCTCCGACAGGCTGGAAAGGCTTGAGATAGGCCCGGAACACCCGCGTGTCCCCAGGGAGGGGACACGCGGGGCGAGTCCAGGCCTGTCGGCCAATCGCACCTATGCCCCCCTCCCAATCCCTCCCCACGTTGGGGGGCTCGGGGGAAGTTGCTCCTCATCTTGACAAGTTGATCTCAAAATGATATCATTATGATAGATGAAGGAGTGACGCATGGATACCGTGGCGTCTTGTTCGAATTGCGGAGGGGGCAACCTGTTTCGTAGCCAGGAGGTCAGCGCGGGCGGCGGCTACGCCCCCAACTACCTGCCCGGGCTCGGGGGCTTCTTCGGCGCCGAGAAGTTCGTGGTCGTCGTTTGCCGGGACTGCGGCCTGACCCGTCTCTTCGCGCGGCCGCAGGCGAGGGTGAAGCTGACGGAGGCGAAGAAATGGAAGCGGATCTCGGCGACGTCCTGAGAGAGGAGAAGGGGAGATGATCCAGGAGAAGACACGTCACACAGCCCCGGGCCTGCTCATGCTGCTGATCTTCATCGTCATCCTGGTGGTGGCGGGTCTCGGGATCTTCCGTGCCGCCCGGGTGGACGACGCCCTGGGCGCGGGGGCGTTCGTGGTCGTCCTGGTGATCGACATCTTCATGACGACCGGGCTCTTCACCGTCGCCCCCAACGAGGGACAGGTGCTGCAGCTGTTCGGGGCCTACCGTGGGACCGCCCGGGACGAAGGGCTGCGCTGGGCCAACCCGTTCTACAGCAAGAGACGGATCTCCCTCCGGGTGCGGAACTTCGAGAGCGCCAAGCTGAAGGTCAACGACACCGACGGCAACCCCATCGAGATCGCGGCGGTCGTGGTGTGGCGCGTGATCGACACCGCCGAGGCGGTCTTCGAGGTGGACGAGTACGAGCACTTCGTCAGGGTCCAGAGCGAGGCTGCGGTCCGCGGGCTCGCCACCCGCTATCCCTACGACGCTCACCAGGAGGGTGAGCTCTCGCTGAGGGGGAGTACCGACGACGTCGCCAGGGCCCTGAAGGTGCAGATCCAGGAGCGTCTCGCGAAGGCAGGCGTCGAGGTCATCGAGGCGCGCATCAGCCACCTCGCCTACGCTCCCGAGATCGCGGCCGCGATGCTCCGGCGGCAGCAGGCGGGGGCGATCATCGCCGCGCGGACGAAGATCGTGGAGGGCGCGGTGGGGATGGTGGAGATGGCGCTCGACATGCTCTCCCGAAGCAACAAGGTCCACCTCGACGAAGAGCGCAAGGCGCAGATGGTCTCCAACCTCCTCGTGGTGCTCTGCGGGGACAAGGAGACCCAGCCCATCGTCAACACCGGCACCATCTACCAGTAGAACGGAGCCGATGTGGCCGACCGCAAGGCCTTCCTGACCCGGATCGACCGGGACGTTCTCGACGCGGTTCAGCGATGGGCCAACGACGATCTGCGCAGCCTCAACGCCCAGATCGAGTTCCTCCTGCGGCGGGCGCTCCGGGACTCGGGCCGGCAGAAGACCCCACCCGGGCCGGAGCCCCGTCGCCCGCCTCCAGGCCGACGCCGAGCTGATTGAAGATCGTGGGAGCGGGGAGCACAATGGCGAAATGTCGATCCCGACCTTCCGGCAGATCGAGGAGGAGATCGCCTCCCAGCTGCAGGAGCAGGGATTCCTCGCCGCGATCGTCGTCGATCTCGGACCGCTCGCCCGGATCGAGCGGAGCTTCGGCGGGGCGACGTTCCGGAGCCTGCGCTCGCAGGTGGATCCGATGCTGGAGGAGATGCGGGCGCGGTTCCGGCGCGACGACCTCCTGACCCGCGACGAGAGCGAGGGGGATCGCTTCCTCCTGTTCCTCTCCGGGCCGCGACGGGGCAAGAATCCCTTCCAGTCCGACCACCTGCGCAAGCTCGTGGACCGTGTCGAAGAGTACGTCAACCCGCGCGTGGGTCGCCTCACCCTGCCCTACCTCCGCGAGCGGCCCCGCGTCGGCGTCGGCTACGGCCTCGTGCTCTGGAGCCCCCTGGAGAGCCCGCAGCGGCAGATCCTCCGGCTCGTCGAGGACGCGGTGGCCTCCGAGGCCCTGCGGAGGCAGCTCCGCGACCGCGACCAGCGCGAGGGGCTCATCGAGATCATCCAGAATCGGGAGATCTGGACCGGCTTCCAGCCGATCATCGACCTGTCGAACGGCGCGATCATGGGCTACGAGGGTCTCTCGCGCGGCCCCCGCGGCTCGGAGCTCGAGTTCCCGCGAGAGCTGTTCGGTCTGGCCGCGCGCTACGGGTTGACGGAGGAGCTCGAGCGCGCCTGTCGTCGACAGGCATTCGAGGACTGGAAGGTCCTCGACCGGGAAGGGCGTCTCTTCATCAACACGGTCCCCGCGACCGTGCGCGACACGAGCTTTCTCGGCCGCGGGGTCCTCGACTACCTCGGTTCCGATCTCTCCCCTCAGGGCGTGACCCTCGAGATCACGGAGCGCTCCGTGATCGAGAACCTGAACCTGTACCGCGAGGCGATGCACGAGTTCACGGACCTCGGCTTCACCTTCGCCATCGACGACGTGGGGGCGGGGTACTCGGGGCTCGAGACGGTGTCCGTCCTCGAGCCCGCCTACCTCAAGATCGACATCGCCCTGGTGCGCGACGTGCACCTGAAGACGGTCGGCCAGCAGGTCGTGAAGGCCATCCTGGAGATGGGCGACAGCCTCGGGGCGACCGTCGTCGCCGAAGGCGTGGAGACCCAGCTTGAGGCCGACGCCCTCCGCAAGATCGGGGTGCGGTGGGCCCAGGGCTACCTGTTCGCCCGTCCCGTCGACCCGTACGCCGAGCCCCCACCCACCGGAAGCTGAAGATCGACGATGCACGAGCCGCCGACGTTTCTCGTCCCGTTCGTCGTACTGGTGCCGGTGGGCGTGATCGTCGCCATCTCCCGCTTCAGCGGCTGGAACCTGCTCGCCGAGCACTACCCGGGCTACGGCGATTTCCCGAGGCCGGCGAAGTGGTTGGGCTATGGTGTCTTCCGGGGCTGGGTCGGCTACAACGGCGGCATCGTCGTGGCCAGCGATACCCGAGGGCTCTACCTTCGCGCGATGCCCATCCTGCTGTCTTTTTGTCACCGTCGGATCTTCATCCCGTGGTCGGAGATCAAACGGATCGAGAGGCGGTCGGGCTGGAGGGGCACTGTCTACGCGATCCGAACCCTGCGGGCGACGGAGGTCGACTTCGCCCTCCGCCCGTCGACCTTCGCCGTAGTGGAGGAGGCGGCCCGGCGCGCCGAGGTGCCGGGCGAGTACTGAGGCGCGCCGGTAGCGCCCCGAGGAGGATCGAACGTGACCGAAAGAGCACCGCTTCCCATTCTGGTGATCCTGCTCGTCGTGGCCGGGGCCGGTCCGTCGTCCGCCCAGCCCTCCGCCGCGGAGGAGGCCGCGGTCCTCGCCGCCGTCCTGAGTCAGGTGGCCGACGAGATGATCGACGACAGCTTCCGGGCCGAGCGCGGGGTGGCCTGCCTCAGCATCGACCCGGGAGGGGCCGCGCAGAGCGTGCCGCCGGAGCTCCTGGCGCGGCTCGACCAGCGGCCCTTCCTTCGGCGTGGGGCCGAATGCGAACGGAGGTCTGAAGGGGCCGTCGAGACCGCGACCGACCGCCCCGCGGTGTTGATCACCGCTGGCCCCATCGACTGGGTGGAGGACGACGAAGCGTGGGTGACCGTGCACTACTTCCGGAACGCCCTCCTCTCCGCGCAGCGGCTGTATCGCGCGGTCCGGGAGGAGTCCGGCTGGGTGTCCCTGGGGCAGGTCATCCAGATGGCGCCCGCCTGAGACGAGAACGGGGGTGCCATGGGAGGGAGCAGCGGACGCGGGCGAGCCGGGGGCCGGGCGCGCGCGGAGCTGCGCCGCTTCGCGCTGAGCTTCCCCGGCGCCCACGAGGACTTCCCCTGGGGCGAGTCTGTCGTCAAGGTGGGGAAGAAGATCTTCGTGTTCCTGGGGCGATCGGGCGGGGAATTGAGCCTGAGCGTCAAGCTGCCTTCGTCGAACCTCCTCGCCCTCGATCTTCCCTTCGCCTCGCCCACCGGATACGGGCTGGCCCGGGGCGGCTGGGTCACCGCGCAGTTCCCGAAGACCGACGAGCCACCCGTGGAGCTTCTGAAGAGATGGGTCGACGAGAGCTATCGCGCGGTGGCGCCAGGGCGACTGATCGCGGAGCTCGACGCCGGTGGCGAGCCCGAGGCCGGAGGCCGACGATGAGGAGAGCCCTCGCGCTCGCTCTTGGCTGCGGTGTCCTGGCCGGGATCGCCGCCGCATCCGAGACGCCCCGGATTCTGAAGCGGGTCCCCCAGTCCCCGGACCCCGCCGCTCACTACCTCTTCTACCTTCACGGGCAGATCATCGAGGTCCAGGGGCCGGATGCGGTGAGCCCGCATTTCGGTCGGTACGAGTATCGGCGCATCCTGGAGACGTTCGCCGAGCGCGGCTTCGTCGTCGTGGCCGAGGTTCGTGAGGACGGGGCCGGCGCCGCCTTCGTGGAGGCTACCGCCCGTCAGGTCCGGGGTCTGCTCGAGGCCGGCGTCCCGGCCGACCAGATCACGGTCATGGGTTTTTCGAAGGGCGGCGCTCTGACCCTGGGCGTCTCCGGCCTCGTGGCCGCGGACGAGGTCGGCTACGCCATCCTCGCCGGCTGCTTTGTCGATGCCGACGGGGCCGCGCAGAGGGGTCCGACCCTACGCGGCCGATTCCTCTCACTCCTCGATCGCTCGGATCGCTTCTCGCCGTCTTGCTCGACCCTCTTTGCCTACGCCGACCGCGTCCGGGACAAGAGAGAGCACGTCTTCAAGACCGGCCTGGACCACGGGCTCTTCTACCGTCCTCGCGAGGACTGGGTGGATCGTGTCGTCGCCTGGGCGCGATCGGAGGCGACACCGCCGCCGGCCCGGTGATGCTAAGGTCAGGGGGCGATGACGGGCAGGCCGAGGAGGGAACGAGTACGGATGAGAGCACGGGGTGCGGTCGCGGCCATCGCGTCGCTTCTGATCCTGGCCGCGCTGCCGGCCCGGGCCGAGGTCGAGCCGGCGCTCAGCGCCGACGTCGGAAGCCCCCAGAAGCTCTCCGCCAACCTCGGGATCCGGATCGGGACCGTCAAAAAGGACGGCGCCGATCACGGGCGGGGGCTCCTGATCCAGGTCCAGCCCGGGCTCGGGGGCGGGGCCTTCAACCTGGGCTGGGCGCCGGTTGCCCTGCCGTCGTGGGGCACCCAGGCGGTCGGTTTGGCCGTCAAGGCCCGGGTCCTCCGCACCTGGGGCGATCCCTGGGGGGGGCTCGAGCCCGACCAGACGTACGCCGGCGGCGAGATAGCGGTGGCCTGGATCGTCAAGGTGTCTTTCGGGGTGCTCACACGCGTGAGCTCGGGGGGTGGCAAGAAGACGGTCTTCACCTGGAGTGTCGGGGTGGGCCTCTAGGACAACGCGCGCCGGTCATCCCTGGACCCGTGCGCGTGCAGGGGGTGGGGAGGGATGGGGTGGGGGGTCGTTGAAAGAAGGGAGAACACCATGGCACACGGGGCCGAGGCGGGACGGTACGGCGTCACCTTCGGGAGCGCGCTGGCGATCGCGATCTCCTGGCACACGCACCAGTCGATCCTGTGGGCGATCATCCACGGGGTCTTCTCCTGGTTCTACGTCATCTACTACGTGTTCACCCGCTAGCCGAGATGGCAGCCGACACGCCGATCCCGACGCCGGAGATCCTCGAAGCCACGGAGTCCGGACGCAAGCCGCGCAAGTGGGCGCTGCTGCTGTTCCCGGACGGGTTTCGGGGGGAGCGACAGGACGACGCGGCGTCCTTCCACGTCCTGCGGACGAAGCTGGCCGACCTCGTCCAGGTCGTCGACGGCCTCCTCGTCAAACGGACGCTCGTCGTCAAGAAGCCCAGGCGCACCACCCTCCAGCTCGAGCCGCACCCCTTCCGGCGGCTCTCCCGGTGGATCGGAGAGCCAACGCTGCTCCGCCTGGCGGTGAAGCAGCGTCTGTCGTGGACCATCCCGATCGGCATCCTCTTCGTGCTGGGCTCGATGCCACTCCCCGGTGATCCCGAGGCCGGCCTCGACGCCGTCCCCTTCAACCCCGTGTCCGCCGTCCTCGGTACCGTCCTCATCGTCCAGGGCCTGGCTTCGCGGCGCTGGCCGCGCCCCATCCTCTTCCTGCTGGACGCGTTCTGGTTTCTCGGTCTGGCCGCCGACACCGTGTATCGGGTGTGGCAGGGACAGAGCACCTTCTGGCTCCTCCTCGTCGTCCTCCAGCTGGGTCTTGCCGCGAGCGGGCTGCGGTTGTGGCGTCGCTTCCAGGGCGTGATCGTCGGAGCCAGGCCCCCCTCGTGAGGGCAGGGAACCGGATCCGCTGATGGTGACGATCCAAAACGTCCACTTTCGGGCGTACCCGGTGCCTCCCGAGAGGCTCGCGCCGCTGATCGACGGTCTCGCCGGCCCCGACGACCGCCTGTGGCCGCACGACCGGTGGCCGGCCATGCGCTTCGACCGGGGCCTTCGCGAGGGGGCGCGTGGAGGACACGGGCCGGTGAGGTACCACGTCGCCGAGCTCGTGCCCGGGCGCCGCGTGGTCTTCCCCTTCGATCCGGATCGGGGTGCCACCCGCGGCATCCAGGGGGAGCATCGCCTGGAGGTCTCTGCCGTCGAAGAGGGCGCGGAGCTTCGACACGTCATCGAAGCCCGATGCACCCTCGAGGCCTGGGTGCGGTGGGTGGCTGTCATCCGCCCACTGCACGACGCCCTTCTGGAAGACGCCCTGGACCGGGCGGCCGGAGCCGTCCTGGGGACGCCGGTGACGCCCCGCCCACACTCGTGGTGGGTGCGGCTTCTCCGGAGCGTGTTTCTCCGGCGACGCCCGTGCCCGTGACGTCGAGCGCCTTGTCGACCTCAAGCTGGGGAGGCTATCGTGAGACTCATGGCCCACGCCACGCTGGCGTGGCTCCTGCTCGCTGTCGTGATGTTCACGAACGGCGCGGTCAGGGCCCTGGTCTGGCAGCCGTGGCTCGGTGAGCACCTCGCCCGGCAGCTCGCCACCGGGCTGGGGGTCCTCATCGTCTTCGGGTTCGCGTTCCGCTTCGTCCGTCGTCTCGATGCGCCGAGCGGCGTCGGCCTGCTCAGGGTCGGTGCTCTCTGGCTGGCGCTCACCCTGCTCTTCGAGTTCGGACTGGGCTACATCACCGGGATGAGCTGGGAGGCCATGCTGGCCGACTACGACATCTTGAAGGGACGCCTCTGGCCCCTGATCCCGACCGCCGCCCTGGTCGCCCCGTGGCTCTGGGGCGCGGCGGGCGTGAAACGTCGCGCCTAGACCTGAGCCGGGCTAGAGCTTCAAGTCGGCGAAGACCTCGCCGCAGATCTTGTTCGCGGCGCAGGCCTTGATGAGCCCGCCCTTGTAGATCCGGAGCTGGAACAGGTTGTTGGGCTCGTGCTCGCACTCGGTCGTTCGCCCCGTGCAGAACTCGCCGTTCCGGGTCCACGTCGGTCCGAACCGGCCGGTGTCCTCGGCGATCCCCACCGCGTAGCGCTCGCACTCCGCACGCATGGGGTCGCCCTCCGGCCGGACGGGGCACACGGACCGTCCCCTGAATCCGACCGAGCCGCAGTAACTCCGGTCCGGACCGACGAGGGCGGTCGCGTCGATGTCCCAGAAGTGCCGGTCCTTGGAGTGGATCTTGACCCTGATCTCGCTGATCGGCGGCGGCAGTGGCGAGCAGCTGGTCGTCGGCGTCGGCTCCGGTGTCGGCTCCGGGGTGGGAACGGGCGTGGGGACGGGGTTCGGTGCCGTCGCGCTGCCACCGCCGCAGGACACCACAAGCAGGGAGGCTACCAGGAGGGCGCACCAACTACGAGATGTGGGCGGGAGGGACATCGTCATCGGAGGTCTCTAATAGATCACACGTCGGGAGACCGAAGTCAAGGCAAACACGCTTGGTCGGCCACCGAGGGCATGATGCCGCCCCCCGAGCCTGGGCGCGGCTCTAGCGGTCCGGCCCGCCCGGCATCCCGGGAACGATGCCGTGCTCCTTCTCGAGCCGCTCGAGGGCGGCGATCCGGACCGGGCGGCGCACGTCGTGATCGATCGGCCGGTAGCCGGCCCCGTGCTCCACGACCTTGTTCCGCGCCATCAGCCGGTCGCGGTCGATGACGAGCTCGGCCCGTGACGTCCCGACGAGGTCGTTCTCCCGGCTCATGATGATCGCCTCCTCCGGGCAGGCGTCCACGCAGAAGCCGCAGTACACGCACCTCAGGAGGTCGATGTCGAAGCGCGTCGGGTACTTCTCGATGGTCGTCTCGGGGCGCTCTCCGGACTCGATGTAGATGCACTCGGCCGGGCAGACGGTGGCGCACATGTAGCAGGCCACGCACTTGGGCGTCCCGTCCTCGCGCTCGGTGAGGATGTGGATGCCCCGGTATCGCGTCGAGACGGGCCTCTTCTGCTCAGGGTATTGGATGGTCGATGCCTGCCCCAGGAAGAGGCTCTTGAAGAAGTTCGTGAGGGTGACCCAGTGGCCGATCAGGATCGGCAGGACCCCGGCCTTCACGTTGCGGTCCACGGTGACGACGGTCGCAGCCATGGTCGACTTCCCCGCTCTAGGCGCGGGCCTCCTGAGCGGTCGCCGCGGTCTCTCCGGGCCGGTCGAGCGCCCGCCCGCCGGCGCCGATCGCGCGGTAGTCGAGCCCTTCGTAGTCCGGGACGGACGCCGCGAGCCGGTCGAACACCTCGCGGGCGCTCGTGGCGCCGAGCGGCTCCCCGAGGCGCTCGAGCACGCCCTCCGTCAGCTCCCACCGTGGCGTGGCGTCACCGGGGGCGGTCGCCGCCCCGCGCAGGCGCTGCACCCGCCGCTGGTAGTTCGTGAAGGACCCGTCCGCCTCGGCCCAGACGGCGGCCGGGAGAACGACGTGCGCGCGGTCGAGCTCAGGCCCCTCATGGGTGGCCATCACCGCGACGAAGGGCACCTTCGCCACCGCGTCCACCGCCTCGACCACCCGCAGAAGCTCAGGCCCCTGCAGCACGAGCGCCTGCACCGTCCCCGCCCGGCAGGCCTCGATGATGGCGTCGACGCCGTCGCGGTCGAGCCCCTGGTCCAGGCCGCCCTGGGTGTTCGGATTGCGGTCGGCCCGCTGCAGCACCTCGTCGATGCGCTGGCGGACCTTGAGGTGCGGGTCGCCCACCCGGAAGTCGAGCTTCCCCTTCACCGCATCGGCCAGCGTCCTGAAGGCGAACAGGTCCTCGTTGCTGCCCTGGGGGGTGGCGAGGAAGGCGGAGGCCGGCCCCGCCTCCTTGACCTTCCGGGCCACGAGGTCGAGGGCCTCCCGGAGGCTGACGCCTTCCCACGAGGCCGCGCCGCGGACGCGGGCCCCGGTGACGCGGCTGGTGAGGCCGATCTCCTTGTAGAGGGCCCGGCCGGGGTCGCACATCCACGACCGGTTCACGTCGACGTTGCGCCGCGGGCGCAGGCGCTGCACCTCGCCGTCGCGCTCGTCCACGAAGATGTTGCACCCCGTCGAGCAGCCGGGGCAGACCGACTCGTGGGACTTGAGGAACCAGACCCTCATCTTGAAGCGGAAGTCGTGGCTGAGGAGCGCGCCCACCGGGCAGACGTCGGCGAGGTTACCCGCGTACTGGTGGGAGATCGGCCGCTCCTCGAACGTCGTGATCTGGGTGTGGTCGCCGCGGTTCACGAACGCGAAGGAGTTGGTCCCCGTGACCTCCTTCTCGAAGCGGATGCAGCGCGAGCACAGCACGCATCGCTCGGCGTCGAGCATGATGGGGCCCAGGTCGACGACCTTGCGCTTGCGGACCTTGTCCTCGATCTCGACCTTGGAGTCGTAGAGGCCGTGCCCCATGTACTGGTCCTGGAGGTAGCACTCTCCGGCCTGGTCGCAGACCGGGCAGTCGATCGGGTGGTTGATCAGAAGGAACTCGAGCGTCGTCCGGTGGGCCTCAGCCGCCTTCTCCGAGTTGGTGTAGACGACCATGCCGTCTCTCACCTGTGTGTTGCAGGCGATCTGGAGCTTCGGCATCTTCTCGATCTCGACCAGGCACATCCGGCAGTTGCCGTCTACCGGGAGGTCCGGGTGCCAGCAGAAGCGGGGGATGCGGATTCCGAGCTCCTCCGCGGCCTGGATGACGGTGGTCCCGTCGGCGACCTCGATGTCCTTCCCGTCGATGGTGCACTTGGGCATGGCGCTTACCTGTCGAGCTCCCCGGCGATCACGTTCAGTCCGCCGATGATGGCGATCGCGTCCGCGAGCATCCCGCCCCGGATCATGTGCGGGAACGCCTGATAGATGTTGTAGCAGGGAGGACGGACCTTCACCCGCCAGGGGTGCTTCCGCCCGTCGCTCACGATGTAGTAGCCGAGCTCCCCGTTGGCCCCCTCGGTGTAGCCGTAGACCTCGCCCTTCGGCGGGAGGATGCCCTCGTAGATCAGCTTGAAGTGGTTCATGAGGGCCTCGATGTTCGAGTACACCTCGGACTTCGGGGGGAGGGCCACGCGCTTGTCGTCGGTGATCACCGGTCCGCCCGGCAGCTTCGCGAGCGCCTGCTCGATGATCCGCATGCTCTGGCGCATCTCCTCCATGCGCACGAGGTAGCGGTCGAAGCAGTCGCCGAGGGTGCCCACCGGCACGTCGTAGTCGTACTGCTCGTACCCGGAGTAGGGGTGGTCCTTGCGCACGTCGTAGGCCACCCCCGAGCCGCGCAGGCACGGGCCCACCCAGCCCCAGGAGAGCGCCTCGTCCTTGTCCATCACGCCGACGTCCTTGAAGCGCTTGATGAAGACGATGTTGCGGGTGAGGAGCTTGTGTGCCGCCTCCCAGATCTCCTTCACGCTCGCCAGCGCCTTGCGGCACAGCGCCTCGAAGTTGTCGGGCACGTCCTGGGCGAGCCCGCCGATGCGCACGTAGGAGACGGTGAGCCGCGCGCCGCAGCAGGCCTCGAGGAGCTCGTAGATGTCCTCCCGGGCTCGGAACATCACGAAGTACGGCGTGATGGCCCCCAGGTCCACGACGTTCGTGGAGACGCAGATGATGTGGTCCATGATCCGGGAGAACTCGGACAGGATCACGCGGACCGCCTCCGCCCGGGGTGGGGCGGGAACGCCCAGGAGCTTCTCCACCGCCAGCGCCCAGCCGTGGCCGTTCATGAACGACGAGCAGTAGTTGAGGCGGTCGGTGTAGGGGATGATCTGCCAGTACGTCCGCTCCTCCGCCATCTTCTCGAAGTTGCGGTGCATGTAGCCGATCTCGGCCTCGGCGTCCGCCACGGTCTCGCCGTCCATGAGCGCCTGCACCCGGAAGGTGCCGTGCATCGAGGGGTGAGACGGCCCGATGTTGACGAGGAGGTTCTCCGATCCGGCGGGGACGTCGACCAGCACCTCCTTGGACGACTTCAAGACGTGCCGCTTCGCGGTGGGGTAGTCCTTCCGCAGCGCGTGGCCCACGAACGACTCGTGGGTGAGGAGGCGGATCAGGTTCGGGTGGCCCTCGAAGACGATACCGTACAGGTCCCAGGCCTCGCGCTCGAACCAGTCCGCGCCCCGGAAGAGCCCGGTGATCGTGTCCACCTTCGGGTAGGACTCGGGCACCGGCGTCTTCAAGCGGACATGGTGCTTCCTGGAGACCGAGTAGAGGTGGAGCACCACCTCGAACCGCTCGAGGCGGTCCTCCCGGTCCATATGGTCGACGCCGCACAGGTCGAGGAAGAGCTTGAAGTCGCAGTCCGAGTGGTCGCGCAGCTGGCGAGCCGCCTCCACCCAGGCCGTCCGCTCGACGGTGATGGCGAGGTCGCCGCGGAAGTCTTCGATCGCCAGGACACGGTCTCCCAGCGCCTCCTTCACGGCGCGGGCGGCGGGCTTGGCCAGGACCTCGGGGGAAACGGGCGCGGTGTTCGTGGTCACGCTAGCCATGCTGGGCATCCTTGCTCGAGTCCTGGATCACCGGGAGAGACAGGACGCCGCGGGGGGGCTTGCCCTCGGCGGCGTGGGCGGCGTCGTCCTTCGCCCACTCCTCCCGGCGGGTGCGACGGTCGATGGCGCCCGCCCCGGCCGCGCCCACGCGGTGGGAGCCCTGAGGCGCGTTCGCCTGCTCGCCGGCCTTGATCCTCTCCTGGATCTTCATCAGCGCGGCGAAGAGCCCTTCGGGCGACGGAGGGCAGCCCGGGACGTACACGTCCACGGGAATGATCTCGTCGATGCCCTGCATCACGTGGTAGGAACGGTAGAAGCCGCCCGAGGACGCGCACACGCCCATGGAGATGACCCACTTCGGCTCCGGCATCTGGTCGTAGATCGTCTTGAGGACCGGAGCGAGCTTGTCCGGGATCGTCCCCGCGACGAACATCAGGTCGGACTGGCGGGGCGAGAAGCGGAGGACCTCGGCGCCGAAGCGGGCGATGTCGTAGTGCGAGGCCGACATCGCCATGAACTCGATGGCGCAGCAGGCGGTGCCGAACGGCATGGGCCAGATCGAGGAGCGGCGACCCCACCTCACCATCGCGTTGAGGGTGGTCGTGACGATGTTGCCGCCGCCGTGCACGCCGGGGTAGGTCGGATCCACGAACTTGCCCTTGAAGAGGTCGAGAAGCCCCATGGCGGGAATGGCCCTTTCCGGTCTTGACGGGAGTCCGGGTCGGCCCCTTCGGGCGACCCGTCGTCGCTGGCGGAAGACCTCGTCGCCGAGGCCCTCGAGTGGATGATAACTCAAGCCCTGAGGGGTCGCCACGACGGCGCCGGTTCCCCCTTCAGGCGGGGTGCGGATCCTGGCCCTGCCTGTCGGGTGAGGCCGGCCTTCGGGTCAGGGCTCGGGGGACAGGTCTTCGAAGACGTCCCTCAGCCGCGGGGCCGCGGCGTCCCTGGACGAGAGCGTCGGGTCGCAGATCGGCCACTCGATCCCGATCTCGGGGTCGTTCCAGGCGATGGCGACCTCGTCGGTGGCGTCGTAGAAGTCCGTGCACTTGTACTCGAGGTGGACGATCTCGGAGAGGACGCAGAAGCCGTGGGCAAACCCGGGTGGGATCCACAGCTGGCGCAGGTTCTCCCCCGAGAGTCGATCACCCACCCACCGGCCGAAGCTGGGCGAGCCTCGGCGGATGTCGACGGCGACGTCGAACACCTCGCCGTCGACCACCCGCACCAGCTTGCCCTGGGGGTGCTCGCGTTGGGCGTGCAGCCCGCGCAGCGTCCCCCGCCGGGAGTGCGAGTGGTTGTCCTGCACGAACGGGCCGCGGATGCCACCCTCGGCGTACTTGTGCTGGTGCCAGGTCTCCAGGAAGAAGCCGCGGGCATCGCGGTAGACGTCCGGCTCGATCAGGATGACGTCGTGGATCTCCTTCGGTGTGAATTTCATGATCAGGACGAGCCCTCGAGGCCCAGGCGCTCGCGGCGGTACGTCCCGGACTGGACGGACTCGCACCAGTCGCGGTGGGTCAGGTACCAACGGACGGTCTCCCGGAGACCCTCCTCGAAGGAGTGGGCAGGCTTCCAGCCGAGCTCGTTCCGGACCCGGGAGGCGTCGATCGCGTAGCGCTGGTCGTGACCGGGCCGGTCGGGCACGAAGCTCTTGAGGTCGGCATAGGACGAGAGACCCCGGCGGGACAGGACGGTGTTCTGACCGGCGGGGAGCTCCTCGCCAAGGATCGAGCAGAGGGCGTCCACGACCTGCAGATTCGTGCGCTCGTTTCCCCCGCCGATGTTGTACTTCCCTCCGGTCTGGCCCTTCCGCAACGCGAGCAGGATCCCCGCGCAGTGGTCCTCCACGTAGAGCCAGTCCCGCACGTTGCTGCCGTCCCCGTAGATGGGGAGGGATCGACCCTCGAGCGCGTTCAGGATCATCAACGGGATCAGCTTCTCCGGGAACTGGTAGGGTCCGTAGTTGTTCGAGCAGTTGGTGAGGACGACGGGCAGGCGGTACGTCTCGTGGTATGCCCGCACGAGGTGATCGGCTCCGGCCTTGGACGCCGCGTAGGGCGAGTTCGGGGCGTAGGGTGTCGTCTCCGAGAAGGCGCCCTCGGGCCCCAGGGTGCCGTACACCTCGTCGGTCGACACGTGAAGGAAGCGGAAGCCCGCGACGGCGTCGGGGTGCCCGTGCAGGTGCACCCGGGCCGCCTCCAGGAGCTCGAACGTCCCGAGGACGTTCGTCCGGACGAAGGTGGCGGGGTCGTCGATCGAGCGGTCGACGTGGGTCTCGGCGGCGAAGTTGACCAGCGCCGTGGGCCGGTGCCTCTCGAAGAGCGCCCGCACACCGATGCGGTCCGCGATGTCGGCCTGGACGAAGACGTAGCGCGGGTGCTCGGCCACCTCGGCCAGGCTCTCGAGGTGCCCGGCGTAGGTGAGCTTGTCCATCACCACGACCCGCTCGTCGGTGCGGGCGAGCAGGTGCCGGACGAAGTTGCAGCCGATGAACCCGGCACCGCCGGTGACGATGACCGTGCCCACGGCTAGCCTCCGTTCGCTTCCGCCAGCGCCCGGTGGGAAGGCGCCGAAACGGCGCTCGTAGTCGGCCTGGCGGCGGCGGATCACCTTCTCATCCGGCATGGCGGCACTATAACGCAGGAGGCCGGCGCTCCCGTTCCGGTGGACGGCTGGGGGACAATGAGGCCATGCTGACCGAGACCGCCCACCGCCCCGTCCACGTCGTCGCGGCGGAGGCGGGGTCCGACCGGGTTCCGGAGATGACGGGCGCGCTCCACGCGGAACGCCGCACCGTCCTCGTCCACACCCTGCCGCCGGGACCGGGCCGCGGAGCCGCGAAGGAGGCGATCGCGAGCTCCTCCGCCGGGAGATCGAGCTCGCCGACGAGCGCGGCCCGAGCCGCCCTCGCCGACGACGGCGTTCTCCTGCTCGCCGACGCGCGTGCCGCCATGGCCGTGCCCGAGATGATGCGGATACTGCTCGACGAGCAGGCCGCGTCGTGGGACGCAGCCTGGGCCCGCGTTCGCGGGGCGACCTTCACGCGGGCGGGCAGCCCCGGCGACCAGCCCGGCCCTCTCTGGCCGGCCGCGCTCCTCGAGGAGGAGTGCCCGCGGACCCTGGAGATCCTCTACGAGATCAACCGCCGCCACCTGGACGAGGCGGAGGAACGCTGGCCCGGCGACGTCGACCGTCGGCGCAACGTGTCGCTCTTCCGCGAGGGGGACGTGAAGCGCCTGCGCCCGGGGGCGCTCGCGATCGTCGGCGCCGGCCGGGTCGAGATGGCGAAGCCCTGGGAGGGTCCCGCCGCCGAGATCCTCACCGACCTCAGCGAGATGCGGGGGGAGTCGCTCCGGCCGCGGCCGACGCCGCTCCGGGCCGAGCGCTGGCTCCACGAGGCGAACGCCCCTCTGGCCGCCGCTCTCACCCTCGCCCTCGGCGAGCGCTGGCGGTCGACCCCCGAGGCGCTCGACGAGCTCGAGACCCTGGCCTTCGAGCCCGCCTTCCGTGGAGCCTTCCGCAACGCGCGCCGGACCAACCGGGAGCGACTGGCCGAGCTCCTGCGGACGACGGGGGGGGTCGAGACGGACCCCGACGCCCTCGTCGACGTGCGGGTTGGCTCGATGCGCGGCCGCGAGCGCGTGCTCCTCGGGGTCCTCGGCCTCGTGCGCGAGCACCTGCGGATCACCGCCGGCGGCTGGACGCCGCCCGCGCCCCGGACCGTGGTCATCGCCTGCGAGGCCGGAGTCTCGGGGCCGGAGGCGGAGCGATCCCTGGCCGCGGCCCGGGCGGTGGCCGACGTCATCAACCGCGACGAGCGGGCCCGCGCCGCGCTGCGGGTGGCGGTCCTGCCCGAGTGCCCGGAGCCCACCGTTCACCTCCTGGCCGCGGCCGCCGACCTGTCGAACCAGGTCGGGACCGCGGGCTCGGGTGCGGCGGGGGCGCGGGCCCTGGGGTTCGCGGTGAACGGAGCGGTCACCCTCGGGACGCGCGACGGGACGGTGCGGGAGATCGAGCTCGCCGTCGGTACCGAGAACCTGTTCCTGTTTGGCCTCGGCCCGATCGAGGCGCGGGCCTGGCGCGAGGGCCGGGTCTACCGGCCCCAGGACGTCTACGCCATCGACCCCCTGGTCCGGCGCGCCCTCGACGAGCTCCTCTCGGAGCGTTACGCACCGGCGCCGGGCGCCCTCGACTGGGTGCGGGGGCGCTCCTCGACGAGAACGACCCCTGGCTGGTCCTGGCCGACTTCGGCGAGTACGTCCACCGCCAGGACGAGGCCCTCGCCGAGTTTGCCGATCGCCGCACGTTCACCGAGAAGGCCATTCTGACCCTCGCCCGCTCCCGGCGGTTCTGGGTGGACTCGCTGGAGCTCGACTCTTGAGCGGGGGTGCTCGGACCGCAGAGGGCGGCGTGGCCCGCGTCGGGCCTCTGCTCACCCTGGCGCTGCTCCTCCTCGGGCCGGCGAGCCTCCCGGCCCAGGGGCTCGGAGACACCGCCGGTCGCGAACGCGAGCGTCGGGACAAGATGCCAGCCGCCCCGGCGAAGGTCTTCACGAACGAGGACCTGTCGGAAGGGAAGGACGAGGGCACCGAAGCCGCCGACTCCAATGCCGTCGACGAGGAGGAGGACGGCGAAGCTCCGCCGGAGCTCGCCAAGGTGGGGGCGGCCGACCCCCTGAGAGCCCAGCTCGACCGCGAGCGCGAGGAGCGTGCCCTTCAGGAGCGCGAGTGGCGGGCCCGTTTCACGGGGGCCAGGGCCCGGGTGCGCGAGGAGGAGGCCCGCTGCTGGCGCGAGGTCGTCCGCACGGAGTTCTACCAGGGCATCCCGGTCCAGATGAAGGTTCAGGAGTTCGTCGAGAGCGAGGAGTTCCGTCAGGCGAAGCAGGACCTGGCCGATCTGGAGGAGGAGTTCCGCCGGACCGGTCTGCCTCCTGGCTGGGCGCGGGAGTGAGGGGGGCGACTCAAACCGGCGCGGGCGACGCCCGCAGCGCGGGAATCAGGGTCTGACGGAGCTCGCTCGCCGATCCGAATCGGTTCCCCCGGTCGGGCGCCAGAGACTTCGCCAGGACGCTCTCCAGCGTCCGAATCGCCTCCCCCTCGCCCTCGAGACGCACGGGCCGATGAAGGATCGCGTGCAGCATCTCCGCCGTCGTGCGTGACCGGAACGGGTGAGAGCCGGTGATGGCCTCGACGACCATGACCGCGACGGAGAAGAGATCGCTCCGCTCGTCCAGCTCCGCGCCGCCGAGCTGCTCGGGAGACATGTAGGCGTAGGTCCCCAGGACGGTGCCGGGTGCGGTCAGGCCCGTCGAGGCCGTCGAGTCCCACTTGGCCTTCGCCAGCCCGAAGTCCAGGATCTTGACCGAGTCGCCCTCGGCGGCCTCTCCGCTGATCATGATGTTCTCCGGCTTGAGATCGCGGTGGATGATCTGCTGTCCGTGAGCTGCGGACAGGCCGTCCAGGACCTGGTCGAACCACTCGGCGGCGACCGAGGGTGCGATGCGGCCGTGCCGCTCGAGCTGGCCTCGCATCGTCGTGCCGCGGAGCAGCTCCATGACCAGGAAGGCGCCGTCGTCGCCGATCCTCCCGTAGTCGTGGACGGCGATGATGTTGGGGTGATTCAGGGTTGCCGAGGCCCGAGCCTCTCGTTCGAAGCGCCGCAACGCCTTGGGTTGTCCGAAGAGGTGGCCGGTCATGATCTTGACCGCCACCGACCGGCCCAGGCGCGTGTCCGTCGCCTCGTACACCGCCCCCATGCCCCCTCGACCGAGGACGCGCTCCAGGCGATAGCGATCCTCCAGGACCCGCTCCACCGGCAGGGTCAACGTCAGCTCGCTGCGGTCGTCGGGGCAGACTTCAACGGAGCGGTCGAAGCAGCGCCCGCACGCCGGACACTCCTTGACCAGGTTGACGTTCTCCCTCTCGAGGTGGGCCAGCACGTCCCGCCGCATGCGCGCGTCCCGGCCCACACGATCCTGGAGCCAGAGGTTCTCGCAGATGACGGCGACCTGGCCGGCAATCGCCTGCAGGAGCGTCTTGTCGGTGGGTGAATAGGGCTCTTCCGACTTCTTGTGTCCCAGCAGGATCAGCCCCGCCAGAGACAGCGCGGTGCCCTTGATGGGGACCACCAGATCGATCCGAAGCCTCTCGAGCCAGGCCCCTTCGGAGGCGGGGAGCCCGCCCCCGGCCGCGGAGGCGCTCACCTCGAGCGGGGTGGACCTCCGTCCCAGCGCGCGGACGAGGGCCGAGTCCTCTCGGATCGCCGGAAGGTGGGCGCCGCTCGAAGAGCTGCCCACCGAGAAGTCCGGCCGATTCGGCTCCCGATAGAAGACGTGGATGCTCTCCGGATGCAGGGCCTTTCCGATCTCGGTGCTGACCAGCGCCGAGATCTCCGTGAGCGAGGAGCTCTCCTTCACGCTCTCGATGAGCTCGAGGAGAATCTGGTCCCGGTCGTACGCCTCGCGGAAGAAGCGGCGATCGAGGGCGTCCAGCCACGGCTTCCTCTGCCAGTAGGCCACGAGAGCCAGGCCGCCGAGGCCGGCATAGATCCAGCCGCGACTCTGGAGGATCGACGCGAGAGTCTCCTGCCTGTTCAGGGCGAGATCCAGCAGAAGGAGCACGCCCAACACCGGGAGGACGCCGATCACCGCCCCCCGCGCCAGCGCATACTGCAGACCCTGGCGGATGATGACCTGGATGTCGAACATGCGGTGACGGAGGATCGCGTAGGCGAAGGCCAGAGGGCAGGCCATGATCAGCGGGTGGACGAACACGATCCGCAAGAGCGAGCCCTTCGTCAGATCGGCGAAGTTGTGGAACCAGATGGTGGCGATCGCGGCTCCGACCCCCACCGCGGTCCCCACCATCAGGACGCGAACACGGCGCTTCTCGTGCACGTCCAGTAGCCAGCGATAGCTGACGACCAGAACGGCGATCCCGGCCACCAGGTACACGATCGCCCGCAGGAAGGCGGCCTGGTTCACCCAAACGGGAACATCCAGGGTCTCGCTCGGTCGGTAGATGACGGTGTGAAACTGCGCTACACGCCAGGGGAGCGTGGCGACCACGGGTGCCCAGATCAGGATCCAGGGCCAACGGGCCTTGAACAAGCGGCGGGGAAAGACGAGGAAGAGCGACAGGAAGATGCCATCGAGGACGAAACGGCTGATCTCGGGTATCCAGAAGGAGGCCTGGACGAGCAGGGGAGCCTGACGCCAGGCGACGGCCCAGCCGTTGGGAAGCCCGAACGCAATGGACGCCGTCGCGATGAACCACGCCCCGACCCTGGCAGTGGGGTCCCCCGGGCGCCGAAAGGCGACGAACAGACCCACGGCAAAGCTGATGAAGGCCAGACCGGAGTACGAGACGTAGCCGCCAGCCACCCGGTTTCGCCAGTCGGCCCGCTCGGGCGCGACCTCGAGCGCCAGCTGCTCCCGGTCGCGCCGGATCTCCCAGCGGTGGGCCCGCCCCACCTCGAGGTTCGCGTTGAAGATCGTCCAGTCGCGCATGCGGCGCATGGGCCGACCGTCGATCGCCAACACCCGGTCGCCCGGGCGAGCTCCGGCGCGGGCCAGGAGGGAGCCGGGATCGACGGTTTCGAGGAGCATGGTGCCGTCCTCGAAGTCCGCGGTCAGTCCCAGAATGTCGGCCGGTCCCCAGATCACCAGGTAGGGAATGAGGGCGAGAAGGGCGAAATAGGATGCCGCGACGACGTACATCCACCATGGTGCACGTCTGCGTCCGGGCGAGTCAGACGGCTCCGGCCCGGAGCCCGCACGTCCCTCCTCGTCCGCTGTCCCTCCTGGGCTTTCCAGGGTGGGCGCCGACGACCAGTTCCGCGCGTCCGAGCCGCTTGCCGAGGACGGAGCCATGGCCCCTCGTCACTATTCGTCTGGACTGGTAGTAGCGCATTCTAGCACCCACGCGCGCCGAGCGACCGCTTCCTCGTTCTTCCGAACCGGCGTGCTCCCGGGCTCCGTGGGCGCGGGTGCGAGAGGCGGGCGCTTCCGGCTCTAGCCCGGAGTATTCATCAGACTTCGTCGCGAGACGCGTGAGAGTGCAGCCGAGGCGGGCAAGCGCAGCGACGAGCGAGGAGTCGTAGCTTGCGCTACGTCGACGAAGCGAGGAGCGAGCACGCCCGCCGCAGGCGCGCTATCGCGCGTCGCAGCAGAAGGCCTGGTGAATAGTGCGGGCTAACGTCCGGCGTACAGGACGACGGCGTCCCGGGCCCACTCGTCGATGCGGCTCCAGAACAACACCGGCAGCACGTTCGCGGCGGCGAAGAAGAGCAGCCAGGCCCGGTCCGCCAGAGCCAGCTTCAGGGGTGGCTTCTCTTCGTTGCCGGCGTCGATGATCATCACCTTGAGGACCCGCAGGTAGTAGTAGCCGGCGATCGCCGCGTTCACCGCGCCCACCGCGGCGTACCAGTAGTAGGCGGATCCCATGTTCACAACCGCCCCGAAGACGTACAGCTTGCCGAGGAAGCCCACGAGAGGCGGGATCCCCACCAGCGACAGCATGAAGAACCCCATTGCCAGCGTCAGCAGGGGCGCGCGCCGGTAGAGGCCCGGGTAGTCGCGCAGGTCGAACGTGCCGTCGTGCAGGTGCACCAGAGTGACCACGAGGAAGGCCCCGAGGTTCATGAAGAGATAGGCGAAGAGGTAGATGAGCAGGCTCCGGGCCCCGACGTCGGAGAGGGCAACGACGCCCATCAGGATGTACCCGGCGTGGGCGATCGAGGAGTACGCGAGGAGCCGCTTCATGTCGTTCTGGGTGAGCGCGGCCACGTTTCCGAGCGTCATCGTGGCGACGGACAGCACGACGAGCAGCGTCTGCCAGTCGCTGATCCCGGCGAGGTCCCAGGCGCCGGTGACGGGGACGGACATCGTCCCGAAGAAGAAGCGCACGACGATCCCGAAGCCCGCGGCCTTGGGGGCCACGGAGAGGAGCGCGGTGACCGGGGTGGCCGCGCCCTGGTAGACGTCCGGGCACCAGAAGTGGAATGGCACGGCGGCGATCTTGAACCCGAACCCGGCTGCGATCAGCAGCGTGGCCACGAAGAGGCCGGTCTGGTCGCCGGGAATCCCGATGGCCAGGACATCGCGGATCTCCGGCAGCGACGTGGTCCCGGTGAGACCGTACAGGAGCGAGAAGCCGTAGAGCATGGCGCCGGTGGAGACGGCGCCGAAGAGCAGGTACTTCAGCGAGGCCTCGTTCGACATCCGGTCGCCCTTGAGGTAGGCCACCAGCACGTAGGAGGTGATGGAGACCATCTCGAGGGCCAGGTAGAGCATCACGATGTCGTTCGCGGCGGCCAGGAGCAGGTTCGACAGGGTGAGCGCGAGGACGAGGGCGTGGAACTCACCCTGGCCGAGGCCGTGGAGCTCTCGCGAGTTCCGGAAGGTGAAGGCGGTGATCACCAGCAACGACGCGAGAACCAGGACGATCTTGAAGAAGCTCCCCAGCGGGTCGACGACCAGCATTCCCGAGAAGACCGCCCCCTGCGCCCCCGCGACCTGCAGCTCCAGGGCGAAGCCCAGGGCGGCCGCGAGGGTCGCGATGCTCAGGACGCGGACCGCCCCGTTGCGCCACGCGCCGCCGATCGAGTCCGCGATCACCACCAGGAGCAGCCCCACGGTGAGGGCGATCTCCGGCTTGAAGAGGCCGAGGCTGTGGAGGACTTCTTCCATGGTCGTTTCGCTAGCCCTTCAGGATGTCCGCGTCGTCGAGATTCGGCGTGCGGCGCAGGCGGTACATCGTGAGGACGATGGCGAGGGCCACCGCCACCTCCGCCGCCGCGACCACGATCACGAAGACCGCGAAGACCTGCCCGTCGAGGTTCCCGGCGCCGAAGCGCGAGAAGGCCACCAGGTTGACGTTGGCGGAGTTGAGGATCAGCTCGATGCTCATGAGCACGTTCACCGCGTTCCGACGGGTGAGCAGGCCCAGGATCCCGAGCGAGAACAGCGCCGCGGAGACGATCAGGTAGTGGCTCAGGCCGATCATGTCAGGCGTCCTTCTTCCGGCGGACGATCATGGCCGCCCCGATGAGGGCGACGAGGAGCAGGACCGAGGCCGCCTCGAAGGCCAGCAGGTACTCACCGAGGAAGAGGCGCCCGATCCCCGCCGTCGTCGGGGCGGGGGCGCGCGCCACCGTCGGCCACTCCGTCCTGAGCGCAATCGCGACCAGGATGATGAAGATCCCCACCGCCACGATGAACCCGGACGCAGATCTGGGTCTTCTCCGTCTGCAGGTCGAGATCGTAGATCCGGTGGGTGAGCATCACACCGAAGAGCAGCAGCACGAGGATGCCGCCCACGTAGACGAGCAGCTGCGTCGCGGCCAGGAAGTCGGCCCCCAGCAGCACGTACAGCCCGGCCACGCCGAAGAAGGTGAACAGCAGCGCGAAGGCGCTGTAGATGAGGCTGCGGGCAAGCACGACGACCGCGCCGGAGGCGACGGTCACGATCGCGAACACCCAGAAGACGTAGTCGGCGGCGGTCATGGCATCTAGGCTTCCGAGGGCTTCGGCGGCGGGGCCGGGGTCGACCCCTCCGCGGCCGGCTCCGCCGGCTCCTCCTTCTTCTCCGGCTTCTCGGTGAGGAACGTCGCGTCCCGCTTGGCGAAGCGGTAGAGGTGTTGCGTGAGGTCGGTGCCCGCGAACTCGTACTCCGGCGTCATGTAGATGCAGTCGGTGGGGCAGGGGTACGTGCACAGGTTGCAGTAGCAGCACAGCGACATGTCGATGTCGAAGACGGTCACGTCCAGCTTGATCGGGTTCCCGGTCGCGGCGAAGGCGGGCGGGGCGTCCTTCGGCCTCTTGTCCGTCTTGATGGAGATGCAGTGCACGGGGCAGGCCCGGGCGCACTGCCCGCAGCCGATGCAGTCCTCGTACTTCATGAAGAGGCGCATGCGGCTCTTCGGCGGCAGCGGCCACTTCACCGAGGGGTACTGCAGCGTGGCGGGCTGGGTGAACATGTGCCGCCAGGTGATCTTCATCCCGACGAGCACCGTCCAGAAGCCCTCCCAGACGTCCTTGAACCACTGCGTCATGCCGCCAGCTCCCGGGCCCGGCTCCGGTTCCACCGGAGGGCGCGGACCATGACCACGAACAGGAAGCCGAAGAGGAGCACCGTCAGCGGCCAGCCCACGTATCGGTCCCACCAGAAGCCGTTCGCGGTGGCCGGCCAGAGGATCAGGCCGCCGGTCACGACCACGAGCACGAAGGCAATGGGGAGAAGCACCTTCCAGGCCACGTGCATCAGCTGGTCCACCCTCATGCGGGGCAGCGTCCAGCGCAGCCACATCATCACGAAGATGAGCGACCACGCCTTGAGGATGAGCCAGAACCAGCCCAGGGGCACGGGCCCGAGGGTCTGGAGGAAGCCGCCGGGGAAGGGGGTCAGGTAGCCGCCGAGGAAGAGGACCGCGCTGACCGCCGAGATCACGAACATCTCCGTGTACTCGGCCATCATGAACATCGCGAAGAAGAAGCCGCTGTACTCGGTGTGGAAGCCGGCCACGAGCTCGCTCTCCGCTTCCGGGATGTCGAAGGGTGTGCGGTTGCACTCGGCCATCCCCGCCACGAAGAACGCCACGAAGGCGATCGGCATCAGCGGGAAGTACCGGAAGAGCAGCCAGTTCTGGAGGCCCCCGGCCTGCACCGCCACGAGGTCCTGCATGCTCATGCTCCCCGCGATCATCACCGGCACGAGCAGCAGCATGACCGCGGGGATCTCGTACGACACGATCTGGGCGGCCGAGCGCATCCCTCCGAAGAGGGCGTACTTGTTGTTGGAGGCCCAGCCCGCCATGATCAGCCCGATCACGGACAGGCTCGAGATCGCGGCCACGAAGAAGACACCGACGTTGAGGTCCGCGGCCTGGAGCCGGCCCCCCCACGGGATCACCACCAGGGGCAGGAACGCTCCCACGCAGACGATGATCGGGGCCAGGAGGAACAGCTTCCGGTCCACGTCCTTCGGGAAGATCGCCTCCTTGAAGAGGAGCTTCACGGTGTCCGCGATCGTCTGCAGCAGGCCCCACTTGCCGACCCGCATCGGGCCCAGGCGGTCCTGCATGAAGCCCGAGATCTTGCGCTCGGCGTAGACGTAGACCACCGGGCCCACGCCCATGAAGCCGAAGCAGGCCAGCGCCGGGAGCCCGGCCGCGATCGCCACCAGCACCCAGGACGGGGCGTCGGCAAGGGCGGGGAAGAGCCGGAGGAGCAGATCGTAGGTGATGTCCATCAGCGTACTCCGGCCACTCCGGCCACTCCGCCCCTCACCGGTCGATCTCGCCGAGGACGATGTCGAGGCTGCCGATGAGGGCGACGATGTCGGCGATCATCATGCCTCTCGCCAGGTGGTGGAAGACGCTCATGGCGGTGAAGCAGGGGCTCTTGACCTTCACCCGGTACGGGTTGGCCTTTCCGTCGGAGACGACGTAGTAGCCGAGCTGGCCTCGCGGGGCCTCGCTCCGGAAGTAGACCTCCCCCTTGGGGACCTTCACCTTCTTCGGGACCGTCTCGTGGACGTCCGTCTTCTCCATCTTCTCCAGGCGGTCGAGGGCCTGGTGGAGGATCTTCGAGCTCTCCCGCATCTCGACGACGCGCACCCAGTTCCGGTCGAAGCAGGAGCCGAGGGGTCCGAACTTCCCCTCGCCCAGGGCGACGTCGAAGTCGTACTCCTGATAGTCGCTGTAGGGGGCGTCCTTGCGCAGGTCGCGGGCCACGCCGCTGCCGCGGAGGTTGGGGCCGGTCAGGTCGTAGGAGATGCCGAGCTCCGGCGAGCAGACGCCGACGCCGGCCAGCCGCTTGATGAAGATCTTGTTGCCGATGATGAGGTCGATCAGCTCGGGCATGGTGACGGCGTCGAACTCGCGGAGCAGGTCGCGGGTCGCACGGGCGAAGCCGTCGGGGAGGTCGTGACTCACCCCGCCCACCCAGTTGTAGTTGTAGAGAAGACGGGCCCCGCACGTCCACTCGAAGAGATCGAGCACCTTCTCCCGGTCGCGCAGCAGGTGGAGGAACGGGGTGAAGGCCCCGATGTCCATGGTGTAGGTGCCCACCGCGACGCAATGGGAGGCGATCCGCTGCAGCTCGGCCATGATCACGCGGACCGTGTTGACGTACGGGCTCACCTCGATCGCGGCGAGCTTCTCCACCGCGAGGGCGAAGCCCAGGGTGTTGCCCATCGCCGCCACGTAGTCCATCCGGTCGGCGTAGGGCATGACCCCGGGGTAGTCGACGTTCTCGCAGTGCTTCTCGAAGCAGCGGTGCAGGTACCCGATGTGGGGGCGGGCCGCGTTGACCACCTCGCCGTCCGTGCGGAGCTCCACTCGCAGCACCCCGTGGGTCGCCGGGTGCTGCGGCCCCATCTGGAGGATCATCTCGTCGGTGTCGAGGGCCTCCGGGTCCCACCGGTCTCCCGGCAGCGGCGGAGGCTCGTCTTCCCGCGCCGCCGAAGTGAATTCGGTGGCGCTCATTCCTTCTCCACGTGGGCGTTGGGGGGATCGAAGTCGAACGGTCCCACGCCGATCTGCTCGCCGGCAAGGGCCCGGTCGGCCATCTGCTCGGTCGGCTTCACGTGCATGCCGTTGTAGTACTCGGGATCCTCCCAGTCCTTCCGTAGCGGGAAGCCCTCCCAGTCGTCGGGCAGGAGGATGCGGCGCATGTCGCTGTGCCCGGTGAACACGATGCCGAACATGTCCCAGCACTCGCGCTCGTGGAAGTTGGCCACGCCCCAGACGCCCTCCACCGTCGCCACCGCCGGGTTCTCGCGGGGCGTGTGCACCTTGAGCGCGAACGTGTGGTGGTGCGTGTACGAGAGGAGGTGGTAGACGACCTCCATCCGCGGCGGATCTTCACCGGGGTAGTCGACCCCCGACAGGCACATCAGATTGTCGAAGGCGAGATCGGTGTCCTCCTTGCAGAAGTTGGCCACCTCGGCGATCGCCTCGGTCGCCACCACCGCGAAGGGCGAGGCCGCCTCGAGGTCGACGGAGAGTATCTTCTCCCCGAACCGGGCGACCAGCTTCTCGTGAATGGCCTTCGGCTCCATGGGCTACCTCGCCGCCTCTTCGCTGGCGCCGTCGAGGGTGGCCCCGGCCAGGCTTCCCACCGTGGTCCCGCGCTTGCGGAGCACGCGGTCTTCCTGGATGCGCTCCTGCAGCTTCATGATGCCGTACAGCAGAGCCTCGGGTCGCGGGGGGCAGCCGGGGACGTAGACGTCCACCGGGATCACCTCGTCGACCCCCTTGAGGACGTGGTAGCCGTGCCGCCAGTAGGGCCCACCGTTGTTGGCGCAGGAGCCCATCGAGATCACGTACTTGGGCTCGGCCATCTGCTCGTAGAGGCGCTTCACGCGGGTGGCCATCTTCAACGTGACCGTGCCCGCCACGATCATCAGGTCGCTCTGGCGGGGCGTCGCGCGCGGGATGACGCCGAAGCGGTCCCAGTCGTAGCGGGTCCCGCCGGCCGCCATCATCTCGATCGCGCAGCAGGCCAGCCCGAAGGTCATCGACCACAGGCTGTTCTTGCGGCCCCAGTTGATGATCTGGTCGGCGGTCGTGAAGACCAGGCCGTCCGGGAATCGGTTCTGGATGAGACCCTTGACCTCGGACATGCCCCCCCTCAGGTCCGGTCCTCGTCGCGCACCCAGGCGAGATCGCCCTTGCGCCACACGTAGGCGAGAGCGACCACGAGAATGGCGATGAAGACGAGCCCCTCGACATAGGCGAGGACCCCGAGCTCCCGGAACACGGTGGCCCACGGCAGCAGGAACACCGCCTCCACGTCGAAGACGATGAAGATGAGGGCGAACACGTAGAAGCGGATGTTGAACTGGATCCAGGCGTTGCCCGTCGGGTCCTCGCCGCACTCGTAGGTGGTCAGCTTCTCCTCGCTGAAGCGCGAGGGGCGGATGACCTTCCACAGGAGGAGGGTGAACAGGAGGATGCCCACGATGGCCCCGAGAAACACGAGGATGGTCGCGTGGGCGGTCAGGAAGTCACTGGTGGGAGGGACGGTGGGCACCCAAATCTCCCGCGAATTCCCGGACGACCGTCACCCGAACGGGCAGCGGCCCCAGGCCGGCCGGACGATATCAAAAACCGGCGGGGGGAGCAAAAAGCGCGTCTAGAACCAGGCAGGCCAGCAGGTGGTGCGATACGCGCCCACGCCCCGGCGGATGAAGCCTCTCGACGTGGAGATGTCGTACTGGTCGTTGAACGAGTTGGTGTTCTTCAACGCCAGCTCCTCGCCGTCGTAGAAGGCGCAGTACCCCATGTTCCGCAGCTGGGCCGTAACCGCGGCGACGTAGCGCTCGTGGTCCAGGATCCGGTAGCAGGTGCCGCAGATCTTGTCGTTCAGGTCGAAGAGACCGGGGCTCTGGTCGACGACCTGGTCAATCGCTGCTTCGACGTCACCCAGGAAGGTCTGGCTCGTCCGCGAGCACTTGGCGTTGGGGTCGCCCGGTGGCAGGCTGCAGCTTCCCCCGCTCGGCGGAGGGGGAGGCGGAGGCTCCGGGGTCGGCGTGGGGCTGGTCCCGGGGATGGGGATCGTGGTTCCGGGCGACGGGGTCGGGCTCGTCCCGGGGACCGGGGTCGGGCTGGTTCCGGGGACCGGGGTCGGCGCCGGGTTCGATGCGGGGAGGATCACCGGGATGGTGATCGCCGCCAGAGTCGGCTCTTCCGTGACCGCGGTCGGCTCGGTGGGCGCCTCCTCCGTGATCGTGTGGCAACCCACGAGAAGCACCACGGCCGCTGCGACCATGACCCACGACGTCCGGCTCCGTGCCATTCGGGCCCTCCCGCTCGAATCTCCGACAGTACTTGAGCATAATGCCGTTAACTACCGATTGTTGCAAGAGATTTTGACGGCCGATCATACGTATACCTTATCTAGTAGCTCCCGCAGCAGGCACCCCTATATCTAGTGTGGACGGGTGGGGGAGGAAGGTGGTCACCCAATGCGTGTCATCACCTATATGTAGTGGCCCCGGAGCACACGACACCACGACCTCGTGACGTCACGCCAGGAATCCTGCATGTCCGCCGAGACCCCCGAGCGACCTCGCCCTCCCGCGGCTCGATCGGGTTCTCGCTCATCCCACAGCCCTGCGGCACGATGAGCGGCCAGGCGCCGTGACGAGGCGGGACGGGCACCTGCCGTCGTTGTGTACCCCTCTGCGCTTCTGCTACGATCGTCGGTCGCCGGTTTCGCAGAAGCCGGCCCCTGCCGACGCCGGCGTAGCTCAGTGGTAGAGCAGCTGATTCGTAATCAGCAGGTCCTCGGTTCAAGTCCGAGCGCCGGCTCCAGCCCGTCTCTAACGGTGGGGCACGGCACCTCCACAAGACGAACTTCCAGAGGCTCGAGCCGTGGCTCACGGTCAGCGAGCTCCCGCGTGATAGGCGACCAACCCACGCCGACCGTCCCCCGTCGTGCTTCAACTTGCGGCTGCTACTGCGCAACCTCTCTGCGCATCACTGCGGCGACTCACGGGGCGTCGTCTCGGTATCTCGTCAGGCAGTCGGTCGACCCGACGAGGAGCTTGGAGCACGTCTCGGCGTCGTCCTCCGCCCACACGCCCGAGAGATGGCACGCCTCATGGGCCGCACCGAGCGCCAGGTGGCCTAGAGGTGCGGGGTGTTCGGTCTCACCCCTCGCCCACGGCCCCCAGAAGGTGACGACGCCGCTGTAGGGCCATGTCTTGCCAGCGGCCGGGCAGGTCGCCCCTGAGCCGAGGTCGGCGGGACAATCGGTGACTCCCAGGTCATCCTCAAACCGGACGGTGAGTGCGCCGACAACGCCCAGGGCCTGGGCGTAGCACTGGACCAGCTCCACAAGCAACGCCTCCCTCGGGTGAAGGGTCCTCGTTGCCTCTGTCGGACTGGAACAGCCGGGGAGCGCCAGCAATCCGGCGAAAGCAAGCAGCATGGTCCACCAGCGCTTTGGTGGGAATAGCGAACCCCGCTTCCGTGGGCGTCGCCCAAGCGCAACGCTTTCCGCAGTTTCGCTCACTTTGAAGCTCTCACATCATCACCGCCGAGGCGCAAGGGTCACAATAGATCCGCGCTCCGTTGAGCACAAGGTTGGCCGGTCCTCCAACGCGAGCATTCCCCAACAGACGAAGGCCACCATCGCAGGGGAGGAGGCTCGTCTCGCGTTACCGTGATCCAGCCCCGTGGCATCCTTCGGCGGGTTGAGGTCCGCGGCGCGCTCCCTGTCCCAGGTCGGCGGGGCACCAGCCTTGATGAGGAGGCTGGCGAACGAGTGCCGGAGCGAATGCGGAGTGAGCCTCGAGGGCAGCCCCGCCGCCGACGCACGCGCTCCCCCGCGTCCGATGCCCCTTCAGCTTCAGTTCGGGAAACCGACCTTGTGAGAGGTGAGCGCTCTCGCGCTGTGGTCACAAGTTGAAGAGTCCTGGGCGCCCTGTGACTCTGCGCGTCTCGCCATGCACCCTCCGCGAAGGCGGGCGCTACGAGGTACGGCGGCGACGAGCGCGCAGTGCGACAAGACCAACGCCGAGCAGCGCGAGAGTCGTGGGCTCGGGAACAGTGCCGATCGTGAGGTTGTCGATCGCGATGGAGCCAGCCGTGGTTGCCCCTCCCCCGGCGAGTCCAACATGGACAGTCTTGACGCCGGCGTGGGATGTCACCCCCCAGAACGACAATCCGTGCAGCGAGTAGTTCCCCGTGCTGCCGTCTCCAAACGTGACGAATGCGAAGTAGTCCGTGTAGGGCCCACGATTGTCAAAACCGGCACCAAAGACCCCCGATGCGGATCCATACGACGTTGAAGTGAAGTCAAGCAAGAAGGAGCCGTTGCATCCCGCACAGTAGTTGGGATCCCCGGACTGCTGAATGATGTTCCAGTTCGAAAAACCTGTCGTTGTGTACCTGGTTTCTCCCAGGACTGCGCTCATGTGTGGGTCACTGTGGATATCGATGAGCGGATTGTGTATCACATCGCCACTGGCGTAGCCCGCCGCGGAATAGTCATCGGTGAACATCGCTCCAAGCTGGCTCTCGAAGACCGCGCGGGTGTTGTAGGTGATGGGGACGGCTTCGACCTGCGGTACGGCGCTCAGCGCGAGGCCAAGCACCGCCAAGCAAGTGCCGAGATTCCGACTGGCGTTCATGATCACCCACCCCCTGTCCATTGCGCCTGCAACAGGGAACACGGCTGCAATCTTCGGGCCACGACTGGATCGCATCTTCGCAGCCCGTAGATCAACAGCTTAGCCGGGCTCGGCTGTCGACAGTTGACTTGGCGACTGTAAAGGCCGACGACACTCTGAAGCGCCGCGACAGGTGGGTTGACACAGCAGGGAGCGCGGCGGCTGCGCTGAAGCGGAGTCCTAGAAAGCCACTCGTCATGGCCGAACGACCGGCCACGCGCTACCTCGTCGCAGCCAAGCGGCACACATGTCGGAGGAAGCTCGACCCCACCGCCACCGGCAGCCTCCCCTTCGCACGCCCTCACTTGCAGCGCAGGTTGCGGAGCTCGTCCGCTGCGGTCGGCCCGATTGCCCCGACCTCCAGGAGAGAATCGACGCAGCCCTCAGTCAGCGCGTCCTTGACCTGACACGGATGCTCGTCGGCAAGGACGGAGAGCCTGGTGGCACTGACGCCTCTCTCCTCGCTGGGAGAGTCGGGCGAGCACGCAGCCATTGCCGCAGCGACGATCTCATCACTCTTCTGCGCGAGCTTGCTGTCCTGGAGTTTCGCTTGCTGGCGAGCTTCGCGCTCCAGGAAGGCCGCCCACTCTTTGTGCTGCGAGAGTGGTGTGACCGCACTGAACGTGAAGACCAGCGTTCCCCGTGGGAAGAAAGCCAGCTCGATCTCGATCTCCGAGGCGTTGACCACGTCACTTCTTTCGGCCTCGAAGAAGGCATCGCCCGGTGAGCGGTCCGAGCTTTGACTGAGGGACGCAAGTCGCGGCTCAGCCCCGTCGAAGCTGATGCGCCCACGTTTGCCGTGAAGGATCTGCGCCTGGATCGAGAACATGTAGCTGACCGAACCGTCGTCTTCCGCGAAGACGTACAGCGTCGCCCTGCGTGGTCGGCTATACGGGAAGCCGACGGACGGGGCATTGGCGGAGGTGAGCCCAAAGACAACGCGGTTCGGCCGACCCGTCACCTCGTCCTTGACGATCTCGTGGGTCCATTGGCCAGCCTCGGCATGTGCGGCCAGCCCGAACGCCAGGATCAAGATGGGTAGACCGGCCTTCTTCACGTCCCACCTCCTCTCGGCACAAAGCGCTGACAAGACTACACCCAGGTTTATCTCACGAGCAGTCGAGGTCGGTGCCCGCAGTGCCCTGGGCCCCCTCGCCGCGTGACACTCCGCGTGGATTGCGCAGTGTGGACGGCGGAGATACAGTCGCCGGCAATCGAATGTCACGGCGGGTGGGGGACGACCGTGGTGAAGGACCGGGGAGGCCGCGGCTCGCCTTCCGCCCGGAAGCGCTGGAGGAGCCCGATGGCCATCCCGGTGTTCGGCGGCAGGATGATCGTCGCGGCCCGAGCGGACTGCGGTCTCGGGCCCGGTACCGGCGGGACGTGTAAGCTAGGGCGATCCGGGCCCGCACCCGCGAGCCTGCCGGAGCCACCGATGATCCTGATTCGCGGTTGGGGAGCCGCGCTCATCGCGGCGATCGTCTTCGCACTCCTGTCAGGCGCGGTGGCCATCCCCGCGAGCGGTGACACCTACCCGCGACAGCCCGGGATCGACGTCTCTCACTACGTCTTCCGGCTGACCCTGAGCGACGAGACCGATGCGATCGAGGGCGAGGCCGCCATCGACATCCGCGTCCTCACCGACGGGGTGGCCGCGCTCGACCTCGACCTCGCCCAGCCGTCGGCGGGGACGCCCGATCGTGGGATGACGGTGACCGGGGTGAGCGAGGGCGACGCACCTCTCCAATTCGACCACTCGGGTGATCGCCTCCGGATCGTGCTGGACCCCCCCGGCCGCCGCGGCGAGCTTCGGCGGGTGACCGTGCGCTACGGTGGCGTCCCCGCCGGAGGGCTTGTCATCGGACCCAACGCGCACGGCGACCGCACCTTCTTCAGCGACAACTGGCCGAACCGGGCGCGACAATGGCTGCCGACCGTCGATCATCCCCACGACAAGGCCACGTGCGAGTTCGTGGTGACCGCCCCCGCCCACTACCAGGCGGTCTCGAACGGGCTCCTGGTCGAGGAGACCGACCTCGGCCGCGGCCGGCGCCGGACGCACTGGCGGCAATCGGTTCCGATCGCGCCCTGGCTCTACGCCCTGGGGGTGGCGCGCTTCGCGGTGGACCACCGCCCGCCCTGGCGCGGCGTGGCCATCGAGACGTGGGTCTACCCGCAGGACCGGGACACCGGCTTCGAGGTGTTTGCCGAGCCCACGGTCGCCGTCCTCGACTTCTTCGCGAGCCGCGTCGGCCCCTACCCCTACGAGAGGCTCGCCCACGTCCAGTCCAACAGCGTCAAGGGCGGGATGGAGTCGGCGACCGCCATCTTCTACGGTGACGAGTCGGCGACCGGGGAGCGAAGGAAACGCTGGCGCGACGTCATCATCCACGAGATCGCCCACCAGTGGTGGGGCAACGCCGTGACCGAGAGCGACTGGGACGACGTGTGGCTGAGCGAGGGCTTCGCAACCTACTTCACCCACCTCTTCATCGAGCACACCGAGGGGCGCGACGCGTTCGTGGCCAGGCTTCGGGCCGACCGGGACGCGATCCGGGCCTTCGACGAGGAGCACCCGAGGTACCGCATCGTCCACGACAACCTGGCGAACATGCGGCAGGTGGTGACGGGACCGGGCACGTACAAGAAGGGGGGCTGGACGCTGCACATGCTGCGGGGCGTGGTCGGGGACGCGGCCTTCGGGACCGGGATCCGTGAGTACTACCGTCGCCACCGCGACGGCACGGCCTCGACCGCCGACTTCCGTCGGGCAATGGAGGAGGCCTCGGGGCGCGAGCTCGGCTGGTTCTTCGACCAGTGGCTGAGGCGCGGGGGGATGCTGAAGCTGCGGGTCCGCTGGACCTGGGACACCGAAGCCGGGACGCTCCGCCTCGACGTCGAGCAGCGGCAGCCCGGGACGCCGTACCGCATGCCGATCGAGGTGGGTCTCGAGGTCGGAGGGGAGGACCCGCATCTCGAGAGGATCGAGGTGGCGGACCGGCGGGAGAGCTTCTCCATCCCGCTGGAGCACGAGCCGCGGTCCGTCGTCCTGGATCCGCGCACCATCGTCCTGATGGACGCGGAGATCGTCCGCGCGTCCGGCTCTGAATCCCGATGATCGAGCTCGAGAGCGTCACCAAGGCATTCGACGACGTGGTCGCGATCGATCACGTCTCGACGCTCTTCGAGAGCGGTCGCATTCACGTTCTGTTGGGATCGAGCGGCTGCGGCAAGTCGACCATCCTGCGTCTGATCCTGGGGCTCATCGCCCCGGACTCCGGCGCCATTCGTGTCGATGGGCAGAGCGCGGACGACACGACGCGTCCGTCCCTGCTCGGGCAGATGGGATACGTGGTCCAGGAGGGCGGGCTGTACCCTCACCTGACCGCGTATCGGAACGTCAGCCTGGCCGCCGAGGCCCGCCGATGGGGCAACGAGCGGATTCGAGCCCGCGTCGGGGAGCTGGCCACGCTGGTGGGATTCGACGATGGGATCCTGCAGCTCTACCCCAGCGAGCTCAGCGGGGGACAGCGCCAACGGGTGAGCCTGATGCGGTCGCTGATGCTCGACCCCCCGATCCTGCTCCTCGACGAGCCGCTCGGATCCCTGGATCCCCTGGTCCGGGCCGATCTTCAGCAGCAGCTGAAGGAGATCTTCACCCCGATGGGGAAGACCGTCGTCCTGGTCACCCACGACATCCGTGAGGCCGCGTTCTTCGGCCACACGATCACGCTCATGACCGAGGGCCGGATCGTGCAGAGGGGCTCGTTCGCCGATCTGGTGAAGCGGCCGGCGTCTGAGTTCGTGACCGCGTTTCTCAACGCCCAGAAGCCGACCCCGGAGATGCGGGACCTCTATTAAGATGCGGGACCTCTATTAAGAAGATGCAGCAGACATCACGTCTTCCCGCATCGGCCCCGCGGCCCCGGACGGCCCCCCCGCGCGCCCTCTCGATCGCTGCGCTGGTGGCCGTGTCGCTCCTGCTCGGCTGGGGCCAGATGGCCTGCAGCGAGGCCCGTCCGACCGTCCGCGTCGGCTCGAAGTCGTTCACCGAGAGCTACATCCTTGGCGAGATCGTCGCCGACGTGATCGAGCGGGCCGGCGAAGCCCGAGTGGAGAGGAAACTCGGTCTCGGGGGGACCGGGATCACCCATCGGGCGGTCAGCCACGGCGACATCGACCTCTATCCGGAATACACGGGGACGCTGAGCCAGGCCATCCTCAAGAACCCGTCCGCCCGCACGGTCGCCGAGATCCGTCGAGAGCTGCGGGGGACCGGCCTGACCATCGGCAGTCCAATCGGCTTCAACAACACCTACGCCCTGGCCGTGCGGAGGGAGATGTCGAACCGGCTTGGACTGCGCTCGATCAGCGACCTCCTACGGCATCCGGAGCTGACCGCGGCCTTCAGCTCGGGCTTCACCGATCGCGAGGACGGCTGGCCCGGGCTCCAACGCCACTACGGTCTCGAGCTCGCCCGCGTCCGCGTGATGGAGCACGCGCTCACCTACGAGGCGTTGGCCCAGGGCGAGGTCGACGTCATCGACATCTACTCGACCGACGGCAAGCTGGAGCGCCTGGATCTGGCGATCCTGGTAGACGACCGCGGGTTCTTCCCCGCCTACCACGCCGTCCTGCTGGTGAGAGAGGACTTCATCGCGCGCTTTCCCCGCAGTTGGCAGGCCCTCGAGAGCCGGCTGGCCGATCGAATCGACGACCGGCGGATGTCTCACCTGAATGGGCTCGCCGATATCGACGGCCAGAGCATCCCGCACGTCGCGGCGGAGTTTCTGGGGACGGAGGTTCCCGATCGCCTGGCCGAGCGCCGGCTCCTCCGGGACATCCGCGACCTGACCCTCGATCACCTGTACCTGGTTCTCGTGTCGCTCGGGGTGGCGACGCTGCTCGGTGTCCCGCTGGGCATCCTCGCCGCGCGTCACCGGACCCTGGGACAGGCGGAGCTCCTCGCGGTGGGCGTCTTGCAGACGATCCCCTCGCTGGCCCTGCTGTGCTTCATGATCCCTCTGTTCGGAATCGGCAAGGTCCCGGCGCTGGTGGCGTTGTCGCTGTATGGCCTTCTGCCGATCGTCCGGAACACCTACACCGGCCTGATCAGCGTCGAGCGTCAGCTTCTGGAGATCGCCGGGGTGCTTGGACTCAGCCGATGGCAGCGGCTCGTGCGGATCGAGCTGCCCCTGTCCTCGCTCCACATCATGGCCGGCATCAAGACGTCCGCGGTGTGGACGGTGGGCACCGCCACCCTCGCCGCCTTCATCGGAGGGGGAGGCTACGGGGACCTGATCGTGCGTGGCCTGGCCCTCGACGACCTCTCCCTGATCCTCTCCGGCGCCGTCCCCGCCGCCCTGATGGCGCTCGTGATCCACGGGCTGTTCGAGATGCTCGACCGCGTCGTGATCCCGAAGGGGCTCCGGAAGACCCTCTCCGGGAGTCTCTAGTCAGCCCTTCGACGGCAGGATCAGCGACGGCAGGTAGTTCTTCGGCGCCTCGTAGCCGAGCAGGTTGAGCAGGGTGGCCGCGTTGTTGCCGAGCCCGGGCCGCTCGACGCTGTCATCGATGATGTAGCGGCTCTTCGGGTCGTACACGACGAAGACCACCGGGTTGAGCGAGTGGGAGGTCTTGGGGACGGGATCGCCGCGGTCGTCGCGCTGGATCTCGCCCTTCTTCGTCATGTACATGTCGTCGCTGTTGCCGTGATCGGCGGTGACCACCAGAACCCCACCGGCGTCCCGCACCGCGCGTACGATGCGCTCGAGGGCGAGATCGACCGCCTGCACCGCGGAGATCGTGGCCTCGTAGTGCCCGGTGTGGCCCACCATGTCGCCGTTGGCGTAGTTGACCCGGATGAGCCGATGCATCCCGCTGGCGATGGCGGCCACCACCGTGTCCGTCACCTCCGCCGCCTTCATCCAGGGCCGCTGCTCGAAAGGAACCCGGTCGGACGGGACCTCGACGTAGGTCTCGAGCTCGTCCGAAAACTTCCCGCTCCGGTTGCCGTTCCAGAAGTAGGTCACGTGCCCGTACTTCTGGGTCTCGGCGCAGGCGAACTGGGTGACCCCGGCGGCCGCGAGGTACTCGCCCAGGGACTCGCTGATGGCGGGGGGTGCGACCAGGTACTTGCTGGGGAGCAGCAGGTCACCGTCGTACTGCATCATGCCCGCGTAGAGGAGGTCCGGCACCGCGCCGCGGTCGAACTCGTCGAAACCCTCTTCCTCGAACGCGCGCGTGATCTCGATGGCCCGATCGCCCCGGAAGTTGAAGAAGACGACGCAGTCGCCATCCGCCATCCGGCCCACGGGCTGACCGTCATCGCCGACGATGACGAAGGCGGACAGGAACTGGTCGTTCACGTCCGCGTCCTCGGCGTAGAGCGTCTCCACCGCCTTCCGCGCGGAGGGGAACGGGCGGGCCTCGCCGTGCACGTGAGCCTTCCAGCCCCGCTCCACGATGCGCCAGTCGGCCTCGTAGCGGTCCATGGTGACGATCATGCGCCCGCCCCCGGAGCCGATGAGGTAGTCGAGGCCGGCGTCCCGATGCCGGGCCAGGTTCTCCTCCACGCGGTCGATGTAGGTCAAGGCGGTGCGTTCCCCAACGTCGCGGCCGTCGGTCAGCGCATGGACCCGAAGGCGGGTGATACCGTCCCGGGCCGCTCCGTCGATCAGGGCCAGCAGCTGGTCGATGTGGCTGTGAACGTTGCCGTCCGAGAGGAGGCCGATCAGATGCAGGGCCGAAGAGCGAGTCGTTGCCCGCTCCACGATCTCCCGCCAGACGTCGCCTTCGAACAGCGCTCCGCTCGCGACCGCCCGGTTCACCAGCTTGGCGCCCTGGTCGAACACCCGACCCCCTCCCAGGGCGTTGTGGCCCACCTCGCTGTTCCCCATGTCGTCGTCGGACGGCAGGCCGACGGCGGCGCCGTGGGCGAGGATGGCGGTGTTGGGGCAGTGGGCGACCAGCCAGTCCAGGGTAGGAGTCCGGGCGTCGCTCACCGCGTTCCCGGACCCGGCGGGGGCGATGCCCACGCCGTCCATGATGACCTCCACGACCGGTCCCTCGGGGGCCCAAAAACGGTCCGACGTCTTCAATGCGTCCATTCGTGCTCCTTGCGTCGGCAGATCTGCCGATCCGCCGGCTGACGAAGAGCGTATGGTACACGTCCTCGGCCGTCGGTTCGCGAGCCACTCCTCGGTGGCGACGTCCCGTTCCGCCTGTCCACCGGTCAAAGGGCCTCTCACCACGTGCGCTCTCGGCCATTTTTGAAGGTTCTGGCGACCCCGCGGCCCGGTGGCCAGAGGTGAGGGCGAGGCGCCAGGTCCCTCGGCAACTCCTGGTCGCTTGACCGAGACGCTCGAGAGCGTGGACATGTTAGAATCCGCCGCCGGAGAACGGATCGAGAGGCCCCCGGGTCAAAGGGCCCACGGAAATCTGCGGGTGACAGACCACAATGGATGACGCGGGGGGCCTCGCGAACCATCGACTCGAAACGAACGGGTCTTTCGGCAACGAGGAGGAACGACATGAACCGCCGGAATCTGCCCATCGCGCTGCTCAGCCTGGCGCTCGCCGTGGTCTTGGCGAGCGGGTGCGCCGCCCCCGCTCCCGAACCCACACCCGAACCGACGCCCACGCCTGAGCCGACGCCCGCGCCTGAGCCGACGCCCACCCCTGAGCCGACGCCTACACCGCCCTCTTACACCGACGTCCTGAAGACCTTTTCCAGGGACACCCCGGTCTGCACCACGATCGTCTTCCTTCAGGAGGCCCGACGGAATGGGATCCTGATGCTCGCCACGTCGGAGAAGGGTGAGCCAAAAGAGTACGGCGCCAACGACCCGGTGATCCGCTGTGTCGGCACGAAGATCGTGGTCACGAAGAAGGTCACGCTCGAGGGGAAGACCTATAAGCGAGGCGACCTGCTGACGGTCGACAAGGACAACAACTGGGTCCTCCTGTCGAGCTGGGACTGAGTCGCTTGGGTTGAGACGGGGTTTCGCACGACGTAGCCACGGGGGCGTACGGCGATCTCCTGGTCGTCCGCAATCGTTGCGGCGGCCCTGACGGCCCATGAGGCTCGGGGGAGGAGCCGAGCCGGGTGTCGGAGGTGGAGGTCTAAGGTCAGCAGCAAGTGGCGCAATGCCCAGATCAACGACGACAAGGTAGAGGAAGTCGAACACGCGGGGCTACGTCAGCTACGCCATGGCCGGGCCGAACACGCGGACCGTACAGCTCTTCATCAACTTCAAGAACAACTCGGGCCTCGACGGCCAGGGCTTCTCTCCCATCGGCCGCGTCGTCGAGGGCATGAGGGAAGTCGTCGACAAGATCTACGACGGATACGGTGACGGGCCGCCTCGTGGAAAGGGCCCTGCTCAGGGCCAGTTGGAGACGCAGGGCAACGAGTACCTGCGCAAGAGCCCCCCGAAGCTCGACTACATCAAGACGGCTCGCCTGGTCGAGTAGCCGCGCAGGCGGAGCCGGCCAGTCAAGGCGTGCTCGGCCCCGAGGATCGGCCTGTCGCGACGTTCAAACAGCTGTCCCCCGGTCCATATGGAGGAGATCGAGATGAAGAACTTCAGACTGTTCCTCGTGATCGCCATGGTGTGTGCCTTCGCGGCTCCGGTCGCACATTCCGGCGAGCTCGCCACCAAGAAGGCGCTGACGCTTTCCATCACACAGGAGATGGTGGCGGCGGCAGAGGCCTATGCGATCGACAAGGGCTGGAACGTGGTGATCGCCGTGGTTGATGACGGTGGCCACCTGGTCTCGCTGCAGCGCATGGACGGCGCCCAGATCGGGAGCGTCGAGGTGGCGGAGAGGAAGGCCAGATCGGCGATCTACTTCAAACGGCCGACCAAGGCCTTTGACGACGGCGTCGCCGGCGGCAAGACCTCGCTGGTGGCGTTGCCGGGCAGCCTGCCCTTTGCCGGCGGGCTCCCCATTGCGGCCGACGACCAGATCATCGGTGGCATCGGGGTCAGCGGCGTTACCAGCGCCCAGGACGCCGAGATCGCTCAAGCGGCGTTGGACCTTCTGGCGAAGAAACTGGCCGAGTAATCGTCGTGCGACGGTGCACGAGACGGCCCACTCAACCCGGCGGTGCCGGCCGTCGTTGATCCCGGTCGCCGCCTCGTCAATTGCTCGGCCAGTCGCCTCGGGATGGGGAGTCTTCGTCTGGAAGGAGTTCAGGGGGACGATTTCACGACCTCGTGTTTCTTGACCCAGTCCGGGTCAATGTCGACGCCGAATCCAGGGCCAGTGGGAACTTTGATCTTCCCGTCGGCTACCTGTAAGGGGGATGTCTCGCATTCGAACCGCACGTGAGTGCGCAACCCCTTGAATTCGTGGTGTTCGCCAGCGTTCGGGACAGCAGACACAAAGTGAATGTTGTAGAGGTATCCCAGGCCCCCTCCGGACATGTGGGGGACAACGCTCTTTCCGAACGCAGCCGCCATGCGCGCAACTTTCATCGACCGGATCAGTCCCCCGAAGTAGTAATTGTCGGGCTGTACGATGTCGATGCCGTCGTTGGCGATGAGCCAGCGGAACCCATAGAAGCTGTAGTCCTGTTCGCCGTTGGAGACAGGCAGGGTGAGCGCATCGGAAACCTGCTTGATCTCCTCTATGTGGTCGAACATCACGGGCTCTTCGAAGTACCGGTAGCCATACTCTTCCAGCAGTCTGCCGACGCGGATGGCTTCGGGCACTGAATAGAAGCCGTTCGAATCGGCATAGAGCGCCTTGTCGTCGCCGAACGTCTTGCGCACCAGCGGGATCATTGCCTCGGTCCTTCCGGGAGGTCCGACGGCATACATGTCGGTGGTCATGAACATGAGCCCGCCGATCTTGATCTTGAGGGCATGCGCGTCATAGCTGGCGACGGCTTTCTTGATGAGTTCGATCGACTCCTCGACGGGCTTTTCGCGCCACTCGGTGGCTACGTAGACGCCAACCTCAGGATTGTGGATGTCTCCGATGAGCTCCCCGACGGGCTTGTTGGCGATGCGGCCAAGCAGGTCAAGAATGGCGAATTCGATGGTGGCCAGGGGAATGCCGAGACTGATGCCGCTACGCCGGAAGTTGAAACCATAGACGAAGACCTTTTCCATGATCAGGTCCAGCTCGCGGGCATCCTTTCCAAGGAAGAACGGCTGCAGATTCTGGAGGAAGATGGGAAACAGCGTGCGCATGCCGCTGTGAGCGACGGAGATGCCTTCGGCTCCCTCACGGGAGCGCACCCGGCAGAGGAAACGGTCGTCCAGACGAAGCAGTTCGACCGTTTCGATGATGACCGGTTCGGGGAAGAACTCCCTCTTCAGCACCGGCTGTTTCAGTATGTCGTCGAGCTTGGCATAGCGAGGATTCACGGCCGGCGATGTCGGGCCGGGGGAGGTGGAACCCGAGCTTTCGGAAGGGCCGGAGCAAGAGGCTAGTGGCAAAGAGGCGAGTCCTCCGCCAAGGGCAGTGGCGACGAAGGTGCGACGACTGGTCTTCATGGGTTGAGTCTCCTGACTTCAACGGTACGGGACTGCAACACTTGTGTGTGACCGCTCTCGAGCGTGACAGGGCGGACGCGCAGAGCATGGACATGATAGCCGGGTCATGTCGCACCGGAGGATTCTGTCGTCCAGAGTAGCTGCCGTCGTCTTCAGCGCGTCCATTCGTGCTCCCTTGCGCCGGCGGATCTGCCGATCCACCGGGCTGACGAAGAGCGTACGGTACACGTCCTCGGCCGTCGGTTCGCGGGCCGCTCCTCGGTAACGACGTCCCCGTTTCGCTTCTCCACTGGTCAAAGGGCCTCTAACGAAAGGAGACAGGTCATGTCCGAGTGGAGACGTCTGTCCGTGTTCGCGCTGGCCGGTGTGCTGGCGCTGTCGCTGGCCGGCTGCGGGGGAGACAGTCCAACAACCCCGGTGACGCCGCCCCCAACTCCTCCCCCGCCGCCTCCGGCCCCTTCGGTCGTGTCGCAGGGCGTCGGCCTCAGCCTGGAAGCCGAGACGCTCGGTCGCCTCGTCTTCACCACGATCGCGTCCGGGACCTTGCGGGCGACCGTCGACTGGACCTTCTCCGAGAGCGACATCGACGTCGGCCTCTTCGGCGGCGAGTGCTCCTTCGAGCAGTTCCTGGCCGGTCAGTGCCCGATGATCGCCATCTCGGCCAGCACCACCGCCAAGCCCGAGGTGATCACCGGGTCCGCTCCCGTCGGCACCTACACCCTGTTCATCGAGAACACGACCCCACGTGACGAGACCGTGTCCTACCAGGTCGTCCTCACCCCGAGTGCGAGTGCCTCGGCCTCGAAGGGGTCGCGGCCCGCCGCGGCGTGGCCGCGGAAGGTCCAGCCCCGGGGCTTCGTCGAGCTTCCGTAGCGCGGTGGCGTTGCGGCTTGCGAGCCAGATCTGCAACCGGGAGGCCCCCGCGGTCCCGGGTGACGCGGGGGCCTTCCTGGATCAGGCCTCGGGTGCGGCATCGAGGACCTCGCGCACGGGCGCAGCGTTCAGGAAGCCCTCGCGGAGGCCCTCGTCGGTGACCCCGGCGGCGATCGTGTGGATGGCCTCCGCCGCTTCGGCGAACGCCCGGCCCGCGGCCACCTCGTTCCCGAGCCGGAGGTGTAGCCGGCCGAGGAGGCGCGCCGATTTCCAGGTCTCGTGGAGCGCCGGGTGTTCTCGGAGCCCGTCGAGTGCCTGGTTGAGATCCTGTGCCGCCAGCTCGAGATCCCCCCCCTGCACGAGGGCGGCCTCGGCACGCCACCGCTCCGCGGCGCAGAGGTAGTCGCGGGCACCCAGACGCCGAGCCAGACCGCGCAACCGACTCGCGTGCTCGATGGCGCGGTTCGGCTCACCGCACGCCGTCCAGTACTCCGCCGAGACTGCCGCGAGCCGCATGGCGTCCATCCAGCGGAACCAGTTGCTCTCCGCGACCTTGGCCTCGAGCTCGGCCAGCAGCGCGGACGCCCGGTCCACATTGCCAAGGCGCATCTCGTCGCTGGCCAGATACAGCAGAACCTCGGTCTCCGGGCCCTGGGGGAGCGACGCCTCCCGTACGAGGCGCAGGGCCTCGGTGTCGAACTCGCGGGCCTTGTCGTGAGCGAGAACCTCGCGATGCCCCCAACCCATGAAGCTCACGAGGCGGGGGAGCCAGAAGCGATCGCCGTTGCGACGAGCCAGCGAGATCCCCTCCTGAAACTCGCGAAGCCCGTCGGAGATCCGGCCGAGCTTGACCCGCGACAGGCCCAGGAACATCCGGGACATGAGAACGGCGAAGGCGTCGCCGCGGTCCGCGGCGAGGGCTGCGGCCTCTTCCATCAGGGCCTCAGCGGGGCCGTACTCGCTCTGAAAGTAGTGGACGAAGCCGCGGAACGAGAGGCCGATCCGAAGCGCGACCGGGGGGACCTCCGTCCCTCGCGGCGGCGATGACGCCGTCGAGGGCCGGGATCGCCTCGCCGAAGCGTCCCTCGCAGACAAGCACGTGCCCCATGCGACTTCGCGCCTCCGCGAGGGCGCTCACCCGGCCGCTGCGGGTGGCGATGTCCAGCATCTCCTGGGCCCGCAACGCCATCTCGTCGACGCGCCGGGCGAAGAAGAGGGCATCGCAGAGGCCGCCCAACGCTGCCTGCTCGGCCTCGGCGGAGCTCACCTCCCGAGCGTCCGCGAGCATGGCTTCGAACTCGCCGATCGCCTCGTCGAACCGGGCCTGGGCGTGCCGCACCACACCGCGCCTCTGGTGGAGGGCCATCATTCGCTCCGGACGCTGGTCCGGCGGCAGCTTCTCGACCAGCCGTGTCGCCCAATCGTAGTGCTCGGCCGCCTCGTCGTAGGCGTAGTGCTGCGCCTCGTTGTCGCCGGCGTGAATCCGGAAGGTCACCGCCCCCTGGTAGTCGCGGCCGAGCTCGCAGTGCTGGGCGATCTCCGCGGCGAGGCGCGGGGCCTGCGGGCCCCAGTGGTGCCGCAGCCGCTCGGCCACCTCTCGGTGGAGACCGACGCGACGCGAGGCGACCAGGTCCTGGTACAGCACCTCCTGGTACAGGCCGTGGGAGAACCGATACCGCGTGGCCACCGTACCGTCGGGCAGCTCCTCCTCCCCGCGGTCCAGGATGATGCGGCGGACCTCGCACAGGCGGCGCAGACCCTCCTCCACCTCCACCTCGTCGCCCCCCGCCGTGTGCGCCACCACCGGGCTCAGGAACTCCCGGCCCGACACCGCCGCGTGCTGGAGCAGCTCACGCCTCGGCTCGGGGAGAGCTTCGACGTGCTGCCTCACGAGGTCGCGAAGCCCCTGGGCCGGCGCCAGGTCCAGCTCCTCCACCGGCCGAGCCAGGTCCCAGGTCCCGTCGTCGTGGACGATGTCTCCGCGCTCCTGGAGCAGGTCAACCAGGCTGCGGGTGAAGAGCGCCAGTCCCTCGGTGCGCGCGAACAGGGCGCTGGCGAGCGTGTCCGGGAAGCGATTGGGGACGAAGCGCGCTTCGAGGTAGCTCTGGAGGTCCTCGCTCGAGAGCGATCCCAGCGTCAGCTCGCGGGCCACGCCGCGCGCCCCGAGATCGACGGCGCACCGTTTCAGGGGAGGGTTGCCGGCGTCGACGTCGGCGTGGCGATAGGCCCCGAGGACGAGCATCCGCTGGCGGGCGATGCGACAGCCCACGTGGTGCAACATGTCCACGGTGGCCGCGTCGGCCCACTGCAGGTCCTCGAGACAGAGGACGACCGGGTAGTCGCGGGACGCGGCTTCCATGAAGTCCCCGGTCTCCCTCACCAGGCGCTCGCGGGTGGCGCCGACCGCCTGACGGTGCAGCGAGCCGTCGGGGTCCGGGAGCAGCCCCGCCCGGAACTGCACGCAGATCGTCGGGGCGTAGGTCCGCAGCAGCTCCGTGGTGCGTTCGCGCCCTCGTCTCGTGAGGAGACGGCCGAGGGCGTCGAGGAAGGGCAGAAAGGCCTCTCCGGGTCCCTGGGTCTCGACGCATCGGCCGGCAGCGATCGACACCGGCACCGTCCCCGAGCGCACCCGTCGCAGGAACTCGCCGACCAGGGTGCTCTTGCCGACGCCCCGCTCGCCGGTCACGAACGCGACGCTGCCCTCTCCGGCCATCGCCGCCGCCAGACGCTGTTCCAGCCAGGCCAGCTCGTCCTTCCGGCCGACGAACGGCTCCCGGGCCGGCACCGCCGCGCGTGCTCGATTCTCGACGGCTCGTCCCGCCGCCTCGAGCGCGTCCGTCATCTCCCGGGCCGAGGCGAAGCGCTGATCCGGCGGCTTGGCCAGGGCCCGGCGCAGCGGCGGGTCGAAGACGCCGAGCGGGTTGCCGGTGAGGCTCGGCGGGTCCTCGTGGAGGACGGCGGAGAGCACCTGGACCGTGCTCGCGCCCGTGAACGGACGGCGGCCGGTCAGGGCCTCGTAGAGGATCACACCGGTGGCGAAGAGGTCGGCCCGCTCGTCCACGGGATGCCCCAGGACCTGCTCCGGGGCCATGTATCCCGGCGTGCCGACCAGGATCCCGGAGGGAGTGAGCTCGCCGCCGCTCGCCAGGGCCGCGGTCACGTCGCGGGGGAGGTCGCGGGCCAGGCCGAAGTCCAGGAGCTTCGCCCCGTGAGATGTCAGGAAGACATTCGACGGCTTGACGTCGCGGTGGACGATCCCGGACTCGTGCAGGGCGCCGAGGGCGGCGAGCATGTCGCGGGCCAGATCGAGCACCTCGTGCAACGACAAGGGGCCACGCTGCAGCCGCTTCGCCAGCGTCTCGCCCGTCAGCAGCTCCGTGGCCAGGAATGGCCTACCTCCGTGCTCGCCGACCTCGAAGATCGGGCACACGTTCGGGTGGCTGATGCGGGCGGCGGCGCGTGCCTCCCGCAAGAAGCGGCGACGCGACGAGTCGCCCCACTCCTTGAGCACCTTCACCGCCACCCGACGCTGCAGCGTCTGGTCCTCGGCGGCGAAGACTCGACCCATTCCCCCCTCGCCGAGGAGCTCGACGACGCGGTAGCGCCCGATTCGCTCCGGGACGCCCTCCACCGGGTCGGGCCCCCCCGTGCCCCCGAGCAGCCGCCGCCAGAAGTTCCACCGCCGCTGGCCGGTGGCGGTGGCGACGTCGTCCTCGTCGTCGGCGTTCATCCGAGCGTTCCGCACAGACGTTCCAGGACGCAGGGGACTGCTCTCGCCGGGGTGCCGTGCACGGACCCGTGCCCCCGGCCGGCGGTGCGCCTTCGCGTCGGGAGCCGCCTCCGACCGGTGTTCGACACGCCGCCTCCGCCGAAATCGCTGCGCTGAGTGTCCTTGGAGATCGATCTGGACGATAGAGGGCAGCTCGCTGAATGTCAATGCGTGCCGGTTTCCTCGGGCGTTCTTGACTCCCTTCGGGGCCGCACCGACAATCACCGCCAGCGTCTCCCCCCGGGCAGTTGGTGGTGCCCGCGGCGCGTTGGGGTCGCGGAGGTCGTGATGGCGGGTTTCGACACGACCAACTGGAGCGTGGTCGTGCGGGCGGGCGCGGACGACTCCGCCACCGCCCGAGAGGCGCTCGCCGCACTCTTCGAGATCTACTGGTATCCCGTCTACGCCATGGTGCGTCGTTACGGACACAACGCGACGGACGCCGAGGACCTGGCCCAGGCCTACTTCGCCCGCCTCATCGAGAAGGGGTGGGTCAAGGAGGTGCGACAGGAGCACGGGCGGTTCCGATCGTTCCTGCTCGTCTCCGTCCGGAACTTCCTCCACAACGAGCGCGACCGCGAGCGGGCGACCAAGCGCGGCGGGGGGACGCGCACCATCTCGCTGGACGGCGCCGCCGCCGAGCAGCGCTACGCGCTCGAGCCGGTGGAGTCGTCGACCCCGGAAACGGTCTTCGAGCGGGCCTGGGCACAGGAGGTGCTCTCGCGGGCGCTCGAGCGGTTGAAGAACGAGACGGCCGAGACCGAAGGGGCGGAGCGCTTCGAGCGGCTCAAGGGCCACCTCACGGGGGACGAGCCGGCGGAGACGTACCGCGAGCTGGCGGAGGCGTGGGGTGTCGGCGAGTCCGCGGTGCGGGTGGCGCTCCACCGGATGAGGAAGCGCCTCGGCCGGCTCCTCCGCGAGGAGATCGCCGCCACCGTGGCCGACCCCGCCGACGTGGGCGAAGAGCTCCGCCACCTTCTGACGACGGTGGGGCAGTAGCGCCGGCCACGGTAACGAAGGCTCGAGCGTTCTTCACTCCAAGGCGAGAGGGGAGCCTGGGCGTGGCGGACGAGCAACGCTGTGCACGGTGCGGGGCGATTCTCCCACCCCGTCGTGGGGAGAGGGAGCCCTGTCCGCGGTGCCTCCTCGCTCTGGGGCTCTCCACGGGATTCGGGTCGCGCGACGTCGCCCCCGGCGTCTCGCCTTCCGAAGGCGTGGCGGGCGGCCTCCCCGACAGCATCGGCGGATTCCCCATCTTCGACCTCCTGGGCGCCGGGAGCCGGAGCGTCGTCTACCTCGCCGGGCAGGAGCGTCGGGTGGCGCTCAAGGTCGTCCGGTCGGACCTCGACCCCAGCCAGGTGCTCGCGCGCTTCGAGGCAGAGCGTCCGGCGCTGGATCAAGTGAGCCACCCGGGTCTCGCGAAAGTGCTCGACGCGGGGACCGCCGAGGACGGCCGGCCCTGGTTCGCCATGGAGTGGGTCCAGGGTGTCCCGATCACGGAGCACTGCGACCGCGAGCGGCTCACCGTCCGTCAGCGTCTCGAGCTGCTTGTCGAGGTGTGCGGGGCGGTCCAGCATGCGCACGCCGCAGGGGTCGTTCACCGGGACATCAAGCCTTCGAACATCCTGGTGACCGAGGAGGAAGGGAGCCCGCGCCCGAAGATCCTCGACCTCGGTGTCGCCCGGGCGCTCGACCAGCGGCTCACCGCGGAGGCGCTCTACACAGCGCGGGGCCTTCTGTCGGGAACGCCGTGCTACGTGGCCCCCGAGCACACGAAGCAGGAGGGGCCGGGCTCGGAGGTGGATGCCCGCTCCGACGTGTACTCGCTCGGGCGTGCTGCTCTACGAGCTCCTGGCGGGGGCGCCTCCGTTCGACGCGCGGAGGCTCCGGCAGGCGGGGTGGGCGGAGATGGTGCGGACCATCCGGGAGGAGGCGCCTCCGCGACCCAGCACCAGGGTGGCGACGCTCGGGGGTGCTTCCGCTTCGGAGGTTGCGGTGCGGCGTCGGACGGAGCCGCGCCGGCTGGTCGAGGAGCTGCGGGACGACCTCGATTGGATTGCGCTCAGGGCCCTGGAGAAGGATCCCTCCCGGCGGTACCCCTCTGCCGACGCTCTGGGACTCGACATCCAACGCCATCTTCGTGACGAGCCGGTGAGCGCTGGTCCGCCGGGCCTCGGAGGCCGCCTGGTCCGGGCGTTGCGGCGAGCTTTCCGCGTCCGAGCGTGGCGTGGGCGCGGGTGAAGTCGCCGCTGGTGAGCGCCGCGGCGATCGAGATCTCTCCGGCCAGCACGAGACCTGCCGCGATCTCGGCGAGCTTGGGGGCCGTGCCTTCGCCGACGCAGCCGAGGAGCGCGAGACACTCGCGCGCGGTGGGGGTGCCGGTGCCCCCGCCCACCGTGCCGACGATGAGGTTGGGGAGACAGACCGACGCGTAGAGGTCCCCCGCGTCCGTCTTCTCGAAGCGCACGTTCCCCATGGCGGCCTCGGCGACGCACGCCACGTCCTGGCCGCAGGCCAGGAACAGGGCCGCCAGGCCATTCGCGAACTGCCCCTGGACGCCGATGCTGCCCGCCTGGGAGGAGGCGACGAACGCCGCCTTCCAGTACGCCTCGATCGCCTCGGGGGTCGTGTGCAAGCTTCCCTCGACCAGGGCGCGGGGCAGCTCGGCCTCGGCCATGACGCGGCTGCCCCGGACGTACTGGTGGTTGACGGTCGAGGCCTTCTTGTCGCCGGACAGGTTGCTCTCGACGACCCACGAGCAGGGCCGCACCGGCGAGGACTCGGCGAGCCAGGCGGCGATGAGACGGGTGGCCACCGTCACCATGTTCTGGCCGGCGGCGTCGCCGGTGGAGTAGTCGCACAGGAGATAGACGTAGTTGCCCTCCCAGTGCACGCGCAGGTCCTCGAGCCGGCCGTGGCGGGTGGCCTCGCCCGCCAGCACCTGGAGCCGCGGGAAGGACTCGAGGGCGAACTCGATGAACAGGCCGGCGTCGACGAGGCTGCGGAAGCGGAAGAACGGGGCCCGCGTGGTCCGGCGGAGCGTGCAGACGACCCGGGCGCCGCCGGCCCGGCTCACCACCGACGCGCCGCGACCGTAGGACGCCACCAGCGCCCCTTCGGTGGTGGCCAGGGGAACGTAGAAGTCGCCCTGGGCGTGAAGCCCGCACAGGCGCAGAGGTCCGATGACCCCCAACGGCACCTGGACCAGACCCACGAAGTTCTCGATGTTCCCGCGGAAGTCGTGATCGGGCACGACCGTCCGCTCGCCGGTGACCACCGGGAGGGGGGACTCGAGGGCGGCGAGCAACGCGCGGCGCTCGGACGACCCGCTCTCGCCGCCACGATCCCTGGGCACCGGGGCAGGTAGCGGATCCTCGGACGGCGCCCGGCCGGCGAGGCGTCCGCCGAAGCCGACCCCTCCGGCCGAGCGGCGGATGTCCTCCATCACGTCGTGGGCGATGCGCCTGGGAAACGGCATGGGCTCCCTCCTGACTCCCGGTCCGCCGTTCGCCGGGCTCCCGGCCACCAGTTCCAGCGTCCGCCCAGCCGCAGCAGCGCGGGTCCGACGGCCACCCGGATGAGCGTCGCGTCGAGCAGCACCGCCACCCCCAGCGCGAAGCCGAGCATCTTGACGAGCAGGAACTCACCCGCGGCGAAGGCGCCGAACACCGCCACCATCACCGCGGCGGCGCTCGTGATCACGCCGCCGGTGCGGGCCAGTCCCTCGGCGAGGGCCTCGCCCTCGTCGAGGCCCGAGCGACGGGCCTCCGCCACCCGCGCCATCAGGAAGACCTCGTAGTCCATGCTCAGGCCGAACACGATGGCGAACACCAGTATCGGCACCGCCGGGAAGACGCTGCCGGTGGGGCCGGCCAGACCCACCCAGGAGGCCCCGTGGCCGTCCTGGAAGACGAGCACGACCGCGCCGAACGCGGCCCCCACCGAGAGCAGGTTGAGCGCGACCGCCTTGAGCGGGATCAGCACCGAGCGGAAGAACAGGAACAACGCGAGGAGCGTGGCCCCGATCACGAGCGCCACCACCCCGCCCAAACGACCCGCCACCGCGTCGTCGTAGTCGACGTTGAACGCCGGCAGTCCGCCCACCTGCAGCCGCGTGCCGGCCAGACCGGTGAGGGAGGCGGCGTCGGTGTGGCGCAGCTCGCGGACCAGGCGAACCATCTCCGCGGGGGACACGTCCTCGTGGGGGACCAGGCTCAGCAGCGCGGCGTCGCCGAAGCCACTGATGAAGCAGTGCTTGAGGAAGCCGGGGAGAAAGCTCACGTAGGCGAGGTCGTCGGCACGATCGCCGGCGACCCGGCGCAGCGACTGCACCCGGGCGATCCGTGGGTCCGTCGCCAGCGCCTCCTCGGCGCGGCGCAGGGCGTCCCAGCCCTCGGCGCCCAGCGCGAAGGCCTCCTCGGGCAGGTGGATCAGGACGCGGACCTCCTGGACGAGGCCGCTGCGCTCCATGGCCCGCAGGTCACGCACCGCCGCGGGCGACTCCATGCTGGCCGGGAGCCAGTCCCCGTCGGGCATCCCCGTCCGCATTCGGGGCGCCTGCAGGGTGAGGAGGAGAAGGGGCGTCCCCGCGACCAGCAGGACGAGGGCAGGGTGGCGCCACACCCACCGGCCCCAGCGCCGCCAGATCTCGACCCGCGCGTCGTGCGCCGCATCGGCGCGGCGTCGGGATCGACGCCATGGCAGACGACCCGTCTCGATGCGGGGACCGAGCCAGGCGAGCAGCGCCGGCAGCAGGGTGACGGCGATCAGCACCGACGCGCCCGCCACGAGCAGCCCGCCCAGGGCGAGCGAGCGCAGCTCGTCCACCGGGACCAGCAACAGACCCGCGAACCCTACGGCCACTGCGGCGCCGGAGAGGGCGACGGTCCCCCCCGCGTGACGGCCGGCGTCCTCGGCCGCTCCCTCCGCCGTGCGGCCGCGCGACAACGACTCGCGAAAGCGGCTGACGGTGAGCAGCGCGTAGTCGATCCCCAGTCCCAGCCCGAGCATCGAGGCGACGACCTGCAGCGTCGTGGCCACGGGCCACCAGCGAGTGAGCAGCACCGCCGCGCCCAGCGTGAGGCCCACCGCCAGGCTGCCGGCCACGACGGGCAGTGCGCCGGCGGCCAGGGCGCCGAAGGCGATGAGCAGCAGCAGAGCGGTCAGGGGCAGGGCCCGGCCCTCGGCGGCGCGGACCTCGTGCGCGGTGGCCTGGCGGAAGTCGAGGTTCAGGACCGGCTCGCCCGTCCACCGCAGCTCGACGGTGGGGAATCGGCCACGGAGCCGCCCGGTGATGCTCCGTCCTTCGTGGCGCAGGCGGGGCACCAGGGTGTCCGGCGAGGCCAGAGGGTCGAGGCCCACAATCACGAACGTGCCCTGGGTGGTCCCGACGAAGAGCGTGTCGAACTGGTCGAGGTACGACCAGGTGCGGGTCACCCCCGGCACCTCGCCGAGGGCGGTGACGATCTCGGTCAAGGCAGCGTTCCCGCGGGGCGTCTCCGGGCCGGGAAGGCCGGTCAGCACCGCCACCGCGCTGCGCCCGAAGGGCGACTCGAACTCCGTGACCAGAATCTCTTCGACCGCCGCCGACTCACTGCCCCGGATGCGACCGGACACGTCGAACCGCTCCTCGGCCTGGCGCGCGAGCGGCAGCACGGCAGCGCTCGCCGCCGCCAGGGCCGCGATCACCCACGCGCGTCGCCGTACGACGGCTCCGGCGAAGCCCGCTCCGTCCATCACCGCCTCCCCTCGCATGCGCGGCCCAGGGACTCGCCCATCCGCACGTGGACCTCGACCTCCTGGAGACTCCAGGCCACGAGGTCCGGGTCGAGCTCGATGGCACCGGGCCGGAACAAGAGCACGACGGTGGAGCCCCCCGGCTCGAAGGTGGCCTTGCGCTCCCCCCGGTTGACGGGCACGCCGGGCCGGTAGGCCTGACGGATCGAGCCGACGGTGAGAGCGCCCACCTCGACGATCGCCATGCGCCCGAAGCGATCCGAGGTGAAGGCGGTCACCATCCGGTAGTTTTCGGTGTAGAAGGGCACCAGCCGGCGCAGCGCGTAGGGCCCCCCGGCGTGATACGACCCCGCGATCGCCCGGGCCCGGGCCGGGACGCCCGAGGCGGGGAAGTGGATGTGGTGGTAGTCGGCCAGGCCGAGACGGACGACGGCCATCGCCCCCCCGTCGAACGACGCCGCGAGGGCGTCGTCCCGCAACAGGCCGTCGAGCTGGAACGTGGCCCGCTTGATGCGGAACCGCGCACGACGGTCCACCCGCGGGACGACCAGCACCCTGCCGTCGGCGGGGCAGACGCAGACCCGCTCGTCGGCGTCGATGGGGCGGGCCGAGGCGTGCAGCCGGCGGGTGAAGAAGTCGGCGAAGCTCTCGAACTCGTCCAGGCTCTTCACCGAGCCGGCCAGGTCCACGCCCATCCGCTCGACGAAGGGCCGGATACGACGCCGACTCCATCGTCGATGTTGGAGCCAGCCGTACACGCGAGAGAAGAGAGGGCTCCCCGCGAAGAGGGTGGACGCGAGGCGACCCGAGCGGGAGTTGTAGAGCCAGCGCAGGAAACGGTGCGCGTGGACGGGCTCCGTGCGTCGCTCGCCGCTCGCCCGGTCCACGTAGCGCAGCGGGGTCATCGTCTCAGCTCGAACAGGGTGTACTCGCGGCGTCGGTCCGCCGCGAACGCCCCGTAGTGGCGTCGCATGGGGCTGCCCGCGGCCACGAGAGTGGCGTGGACGTCGGTGAACCCCGCCTCGCGGACGCGACACAGCATGTGGTAGACGGCGGCGCGGGCCAGGCCGCTGCGCTTCGCCATCTCGGCGCGGGTGATGCCACCGAGGTGAAGCAGCAGCCGGCGGGCCCGTCGGCGGTGGCGCAGGAAGGCGAGCCGAGCGAGGGGTCCCGAGCGTCCGCCCATCGCGCGGACGGCCGGCGCGAGGTCGCGCAGCGCGATGCCGAAGCCGGCCAGCGTGCGGGTCTCGTCGTAGAAGAAGTGGGACGTGCGCGGCTCGATGGCCTGACAGGCCACACCCATCACCTGGCGGAACTCATCCCGCCCCACCGGCGTGAACCCGAGGAACCGCGAGAAGGAGTCGCTGAGGACCTCGTGCAGCTTCTCGACGGATGCGTCGAAGCGGCGCGTGTCGAAAGGCTCAAAGAGGTAACCCCGGGCCGTCAGCCGCTGGTAGTCCTCGGCTCCCGGAGCGGAGAGGCCTTCGAGACCCTCGGGCCCGCCCAGCGCGAAGGAGTTCCAGTGCTGGCGTTCCGCGAACCCGAAGCGCGTGAAGAGCTCCGGGTAGTACGGCTTGTTGTCGGGTTCTCCGAGCAGCTTCTCTTCATCGAAGCCCCGCGTCTTGAAGCGGTAGCCGTGCCAGATGTCGAACCGGAGCGGTCCCCAGACCCGGCGCCGGCCCCGACCCTCGAGCCAGTCCACGGCCGCGGCCAGCACGTCTTCGGCGGCGGCGAAGTCCGGCACCGACTCGAAGAAACCCACCGCACCCACTTGCGTGCCGTCGTCGTCCCGCAGCCCGGGGTGCACCGAGGCGAGCGCCCGCGCCACCGGCCGGCCGTTCGCCAGGGCCAGGAACCGCCGGTGCTCGTGTCCGGGTCGAGCGTAGAACGGGAACGACGGCGCCAGCTGGCGGCGCAGCTCCGCGGCGAGCGGGGGTACCCACGACGAGTCGCCGCGATACAGATCTTCGCCGAACGCCACGAACGCGTCGGTGAGAGCCGGGTCGAACGTGAACGCCCTCACACCCACTGCACCTCTCCCGTGCTGCCGTCGATCGTGAGCGTGGCCCCGTCGGGGATCCGGGCCGTGGCCCCCTCGACGCCCACCACGGTCGGGATGCCCAGCTCCCGTCCGATGATCGCGGTGTGCGAGAGCGGGCTGCCGCGCTCCGCCACCAGGCCCGCCGACGCCATCATCAGGAACACCCAGCCCGGGTCGGTCGACCGCGCCACCAACACCTGGTCGTGGCGCACCGAGGCGCCGCCCGGGTCGTGCACCACGTGGGCCACGCCGGTGACCGCTCCGGCCGAGCAGCCCGTGCCCTCGAGGCGACACCCGTCTGCCGGCTCGCTCTCCGCCTGGGGGAGGGGCGAGAGGCAGGGCAGGCCCGTCGTCTCCAGGCGGTCCGCGGGGGAACGGCGCGCAAACTCAGCGTACTCGCCCCGGCGTAGCGAAACGAGGGCCTGCAGGTCGCGGGTGACCGCCGTCCCCTCGACGTGCCCGAGGACCTCGTCGGTGGTGAGGTAGAAGACGTCCGAGGGGTCGGCCAGCACGCCGGCTTCGACGAGAGTCTCGGCCAGGCGCCGGAACACCCCGCGGACAAGGCCGAACAGGCGGCTGCGCGCGAAGCGCATGTTCTCGCGGCTGCGGATCGCCTCCCGGGCCCGCCCCAGAACGATCTGGAACACCACGCGCCGGACACCGCCGAGCCGTCGCGCCACGCCGGCCTCGGCCGCACGGCGCCGCTCTCTCTGCCGCTCGCGCCGGGTCTCGACCGACGAGCCGGTGCCGGCGTCGAGGGCGCGACGGATCACCCCGAGCAACCGCTGGGGCTCCACGCGGAACGTGGTCGTCTCCAGCTTGAGCTCCTCGATGCCCCGGTCCCCGAACCGGTCGACGTGGTCTTCGATGGCCTCGCGCAGCGGCGCCAGGAAAGCCTCGCGGTGGAGGGCCCGCCACAGCTCCGTGTCGTCGCTCTGGGCGAACTGCTGGCGCCAGCGAGGCTCGGCCTGCACTCGCTCCACGAGCGTGGCCAGCGAACGCGCGGGCGCCACGCTCTCCACCCCCTTCTCTCCGGCCAGCAGCCGGTCGGCGAGGTCGTCCTGCCCCGGGAACCAGCGCGCGACGAGGGCGGCCAGCCACTCGTGGTAGCGCATCGCGCACAGGTCGATGAAGAGCGTCAGGTGCCAGAAGCGGGCCGCCTCCTGCTCGATGACGCGGTATCGGATGGCCAGCGCCATCGGGCTCGTCGGCTCGGCGATCCCGCGGCGTTGCCGGTAGAACTCCTCGAAGAGCCGGGCGAACCGCCGCGCGATCCGGCGGACGCCGAGGAGGACCCGCAGCGCGCCGAACGCCGCCATGGCGCGCACGTGGAGTGGGCGAACGCTCCCGGGCGCCGGGGCGGACGCGCCGGTCTGGACACCGATCATGCGGTCCCAGGTCCTGCGGTGCCGCTCGGGCCGCGCGAGGTACGAGAACATCTCGTACCAGTTGAGGAGGTTGTAGTAGACCCGGCCGTCTAGCAGGCCGAGCAGATTCGCCACGAGGTGGGGCCGTGCCTCGAGCGGGTTCGCCAGAGGGAAGAACGCGGCGCACGCGCGGCGGAATGCCTGCGCGTAGGCGCTGCGGACGAAGCTGAACGTGAGGGGCAGCGTGACACCGGGGTAGCTCTCCACGATATTCGAGTTGTCCCAGACGCGATGGCCGTCGGCGGTCAATGCCGGCTCGATGATCCGCGGGGAGGGCTTGGGCCGGACGATCGGGCGCGACTGGAGGACGAGCAGCCGGGCCTCGGCGTCGAAGGCCCACTCGACATCCTGCGGGGTCCCCAGCGCGCGCTCGAGCGCGACCCCGACGTCGGCCAGGCAGCGCACCTGGTCGTCCGAGAGCACGGACCTCCAACGCAGAGGCTCCGGGACGTCCTCGTCGTGGGTCCCGCCCGCCGCGGATGGCACGATCCGCGACGTCTTGGAGCCGATCTCCCCGCGAACGACCGCCCCGTCCTCGTCGAAGCGATATGTGTCGGTGCCCACGGAGTCCTGCACGACGCCCTCGCCGAGCCCCCACCCGGCGACGATCACGCTGCTCGCGCGCGAGACCGTCCTCCGGGCGCCGCGTGCGTCCCGCCGCGCAGGGTCGAGGGTGAAGAGCACTCCCGCGGAGACGGCGGGCACCATCTCCTGGACGACCACCGCCGTCCGGACGTGGCGGAGGGGGAGGCCCTTGCGCTGGCGGTAGGCGAGGGCCCGGGCCGAGACCGCCGAGACCCAGACGTCGACGATCGCGTCGGGAACGTCCCGGGCCGGGACGTTGAGCCGACTCTCCATCACCCCCGCGAACGAGTGCCGAGCGGAATCCTCGCCGACGGCCGACGAGCGTACAGCCAGGCGAGCCCCGGCCAGCCCGCGCTTCTTCAGCGTCGCCTGCAGCTCCTCGCGCAGCTCGGCCGGGCACCCGGTCGCCCGGATGCGGTCGGCGATGCGGTTCGATGCCTCGACGAGCGCGTTCCACTGGGCCGCTTCCAGCCCGGCCAGAAGCGGCTCCAACCAGCGCGAGCGATCCACTGCGTCGTCGAAGACCCGGGAGGTGACGACGACGAAGCGCGGCACGGCCAGGCCGAGCGAGCGCAGGCGCACGAGGCCCTGGCCCTTGCCGCCGAGCTCGTTCGAGCTCGCGGACCCGGCAGCGACGTCGTCGGTCACGATGCGCATGCTCACCTCATGCCAGAACGCCACCCAGAAGCAGGCCGAAGACCTGGGCCTCGGCGAAGGGCCGCAGCCGGGAGGTCGTCGGGCCTGGCGCGCGCAGGAACCGAGCGTGCCCCGCGAGCGCGATCAGATAGCCCCCGACCGCGGGGGGCAAGAAGGCCCACGAGAAGCCGTACCGGGCGTGGAGCCAGAGGCCGAGCCCCAGGGAGAGCGTCTGCACCGAGGCGGCCAGCGCCACCGCCCCCCGTGTCCCCAGCAGCCGGGAGTAGGTCACGTAGTCCGTCTCCTCCTCTGGAGCCCGGATCTTGCGAGCGATCTCCCACGCGAAGAACCCCGTCCAGAGGGCGAGGACGAGCGCCAGCACCGCCGGCCCGTGCAGGTCGCGAACGCCGAGGCTGCGCGTGGCGGCGAACACCGCGACGAGGTGCAGCAGCAGCAGCGGGATCACCGGCGTATGGGTGGCCAGGGTGAGGGGCAGGCTCGGACGCATCCGGTGCGGGACGAAGAACCAGCGGAACATGAGGACGGCGTAGCCGAGCGTGATCACCGCCGTGCCCAGAGCTGGACCGGCCGCCGCGTGTGCGCCCACGAAGAGCGCGGCGCTGACCGCCAGTGCGGCCGAGAGGTCCGACTCCAGGACGCGGCCCGAGGGGAGCGGACGCCGGGGGAAGAGGGCGCGGTCGACCTCGACGTCCTTGAGCTCGTCCATGAGGCGGAGTGTGAGCAGGAATGCGAAGACGGCCCAGGCGCCGAGAAGCGTTGCGCTCGACAGCGGCTGGGCTTCGAGGCCGTGGATGCGCGCGAGCTGCATCGCCAGGCTCACGGAGACGAGCACCGCGGCCGCCGTGCGCTGCGGCACCGGGTACATCTCGCCCAGGTACGCACGGAGCCGGGCCGCCGGCTCGCGGACACCCGCCACTGGAGCGAGGGCGCTCATGGCTGCCTCGCCCGGCCGAGCCACACCGTCGCGCCCCTTCGCCCCAACACGAGCAACGCGCCCGCGGTCACCAGCGGCACCAGGAGCAGGCCGGCGACCGGCGCCGGCGCCGTGGCCACTGGCAGGAGGGCCAGGCCGGATCCGAGAGGGATCGCCAGGTTGTCGCTGCCCCGCGGGGCGAGTGCCTCCAGAACGGTCGCGAGGAGCGTGACGTGGAGGCTCCACAGCAGCACCGACAGCGGAGAAAGCGACGTCAGGAACCCGAGGGGCAGGAAGACGCACGGCAGCGCGCACGCCGCAAACGCCAGAGACCCCTCGACGCTCCTGTTTCCGCCGAGGACGCGGTAGCGGTTCCGCCCGTAGGGGCCGCCGGCCAACGCCGCCGCGGGGTCGGCAAGGGCCAGGACCAGCATCGCGGGGACGTAGGCCTCGGGCCGGTGAGCCGCGAGAAGGAAGAGCAGCAGGACCCCGGCGGGGTAGTGGAGGCCGCCCTCGGTTCGCCGCGACACCCCGTGCACCGAGCTCAGGAGCCCGAGCCGCCGGGTGGTCGCGATGAGCACCGCGTACGAGGCGGTGAGGACGACGACGCTCCAGGCGCTCGCGAACAGCCACGGGAACGTGACCGCGACGAGGCCCGAGAGCGCGTGGACCAGCTTGCGAGTGGCCTCCGGGCCCGTCCCGCGACGCCGGCGCAGCGCCTCCGCCAGCACGAGGACGGCCAGGAGCAGGGCCGTGGCCACGGCGATGTTGACGATCTCCCGGGCGCTCACCGCACCACCTCGAGCACCAGCGCGTCATAGAAGAAGGTGCGGGCGGCGGCGTGGAGGCCGCGGGCGGCCTCCGCCCGCTCCTCGAGCCAGCTCCCCATGCGGGCGGGCCGGCGTCGGGGGGCCAGGAGGTTCCAGTAGGCGACCCGGGCGCCCGGCGCCGCGGCGTGGCGTACGGCGCCAAGCAGGCGGTGGTAGCCGCGGAGGGGCATGTACTCCGCGACGTTCGAGAGATTGAAGGCGTCGATGCTGCCGGGCGGCACCCGCAGGAGCGCCTCCTCGACCGGGGCCTCGACGAGGCGTATCCGGTCGAGCCCGCGACGAATGGCCTCGTGCCGCTCCGGGCGCAGGTAGTCAGGCAGGGTCGGCCCGAAGAGTCCGGTCAGCACGTAGCGGAGGTAGGGGTTGTCCTCGGTGGGCAGCTCGGTGAATCCCCGCCGAGTCCGGTCGAGGATCGGCGCGGCCACCGCCCCGTGCACCTCGCGGAAGAACTCCGGGTCGCGCCCGAGGCGTCCCATGACCGCCCGACTGAAGAAGACGCGAAACAGCAGTCGCCACCGCCACCCGTTCCACACCGTGGCGTAGAAGCGCTCGCGCTCCTCCGCCGACCGCTCGGTGAGCAGGGCGCTCACCGTGCGCCGGGAGTGGATGAGGGGAAGCACGCACCGTCGGAAGAGACGGAAGTACCGCTCCAGCCGGCCGGCGTGGACCACGCCGTCGCGCACGAGGTGTCTCCGGTGGTCCCAGAACCCCCTTCCCTCGACGCTGAGCGTGCGGCGTAGCGACTCATAGACACCCAGGCGATCGCTGTCCGGGCGCACGCCGAGGAAGCCGAGCAGCTCCAGGTGCTCCAGCTGCCGGAAGGCCGCCATCTTCAGCTCGACCAGGGCGAGCTGCGCCGGGCTGACGTCGACCGCCCAGACGTCGCCGGCTCCCCGCGCGACGAGCGAGAGCGTGTTGTCCCCGGCCGAGGCGATCGAGAGGCAGCGGGCCCCTCCCAGCGGCTCGAGGGCCTCCGCCATCACTGCGGCGTCCTCCCAGCAGCTCGCATAGCGCAGCTCGTGGAAGCTGGCCCGCTCCTCGATCGACGACCGCTCTGCCGGCATCACTTGCCCCTTCTCGAACCTCTTATGAGGGTGTCCCGACCGGCCTCGCGAGGGAATGTGACGCTTTCTGCACCGTCACGAGCCCGATCCCGAGCGCCCCCGTCGTCACCTCGAATAGAAGGATCGACGTCAGGCTGTTACCTCCCGACTGGTCCCTATGACTCATTGCCCGGCCGGTCTCCGGCGAGCCACAAGTGGCGTCCAGCGGAGGGTCAAATGGCGCGCATCGCAATGCTGGGGACGGGGCTGATTGGCCGTGAATCACCCGATCCATTGCCCTCCGGAGAAGGGCAGGGGAAGGTGAGGCAGGAGGTGCGGTCATGAGAGCGCTCGCCACAGCCGTGCTGGGCGTCGCGGTGGCCACCGCGCCCGCGCTGGCCCAGGAGGCCCTCGACTACGACACGAACGCGGAGGTCACGGTCACCGGAGTGGTCGTCGACACCCACGAATCGAAAGAGAGAAACGATCACCCCGGCCTCCACTTCGTTCTGGAGATCGCCTCCGCGCCCGAGGACGTGGCGACTGCAGCCAAGGGTGTCGCGTCCGAAACCCCCGCCGTCGGGGGGCCGGCCGCCGGGGAACCCGAGGCCCCGGTCGCGCCGGAGCCGGCCGCCGGGACGGAGCCGGGAGCCCCCGCCGCACCGGAGCCGGCAGTCCCTGTCGAGTCGGCAGTCCCTGTCGAGTCGGCAGTCCCCGTCGAGCCGGCAGTCCCCGTCGAGCCGGCACCGCCCGCCGTGGAGGCCGAGACCGTGGAGGTTCACGCCTGTCCCATGGACCTCCTCGGCTACCTCGACTTCACGGTCGAGAAGGGCGACGAGCTGACCGTCACCGGGTCGCGCCCCGGGGACGGGCCCATCCTCGTGGCGCGCGAGCTCGTCAAAGGGACGGTGAAGCTGCAGGTCCGTGACCCGAAGGGCGTGCCCATCTGGACCGACCTGCCCTGAGGAACGGGACGGGTCGCTAGATCGTGGGGTGGCGAGGCGGACGACCCCAACCCCTAGGAGTTGCCGCACGGCCTCGTGTGTGGCCTACTACTCACACTGATCCCTCCGATGGAGTTCCTGGGTGGAGTTGTGCCTCAGAGCGTCTCGGCTCTTCGGGGGGAACGGACGCCCGTTGCGGGCGCCGCTCCTGGCGCTGGCGCTGTGCGTCGTCGGCGCCGGCCCGCTCTCGGCCCAGGCGGTCTCGATCCAGCATGACGACGTGAGCTGCCTGGTCGCCGGTCAGTACCCGGAGATCCGTGCGTGCTTCGACCCGACGGAGAACGTGGCGCGGGCCCGGGTGTACTTCCGCAAGGGCGGGACGCGGGACTGGTATTACGTCGCGATGACACCGGACGCGGCGTGTTTCAAGGGGGTCCTTCCGCGTCCACGCGGTTCCATCGGACACATCGACTACTACGTCGCCGCCACCGACCAGCAGTTCACCGAGACACGGACCGAAGAGTACCTGCCCACCGTGGTGAAGAAGGAGTCTGATTGCGACGGGCTCGTGGCCCCGTACGTCGGCACGGCGACGGTCGTGGTGGGCGCTCTATCCGGCGCCACGGTTCCCGCGGGCTTCGTGGGGGGAGGGATCCTCGGCCTGGGTGTGAGCACTGGGGCCATGGCCGGGGTCGTAGGGGCGGGGGTCGTGGGTGGCGCCGTCATCGCCGGGACCGGCGGCGAGACCGAGACGCCGGCCACGCCCCCTCCGGCGGGCGGGGGCGCGGCTCCGCCCGCCCCGAGCCCGAATCCGACGCCGCCTCCCGGCCCAGCGCCCACGCCGTCGCCCGCCCCCACGCCGACACCCGCGCCGGACGGATGCCTGGCGGACGACAGTAGCGACCCCGATGTCGTCATCCAGCAGCCCGCCAACAACGCGGACGTGGGGGCGACCGTCCAGATCGTGGCCGATGCCACGGACGCGGGCCCCGCCTCGAGCGGGATCGACGGGGTCATCATGTCCGCCCAGGAGCAGGGTGGCTCCCGCCAGGCGCAGATCGCGAGTTTCCAGGGGCCGGGTCCTGTGTACCAGGCCACCTGGGTGCTTCCCTCGTGCCTGGGCCCGCAAGACCGCTGGTACATCCGCGTGCGTGCCACCGACCGGTGCGGCGGCACCACGGAAGCCCAGGTGCGAGTCAAGCGCAAGGGCGAGAGCTGTGCGATCGGCGCCATGTCGGAGCAGAGCCTGGCGACCGCTCTCTGGACGAGCGAGCTGACGGTGCCGGACGGGCAGGGCCAGGTCGTCGCCAACGCCACGCAGGCAGTCTTCGTGGGCCCCGGCCACGGCGAGCTTCGATTGGACGTCCGTCCCGGGCGCAATCGCGTCGAGGCCGTCCTGGTGTCGGGAGGTGCCGGCGTCTGGCGCTTCACCCTGGCCGCGGGCTCCGTCCGGCCGGGGAGCCTGTGCGCTCTCGCCGGGGACGTCGTGGCCATCGGGCCGGGGATGGTCGCGTTCGGCGTTCAGGGTGACCCCGGGGGACGCGTGGTCTTCGCCTTCGACGTCGAGTAGGTGTAGCCTCGGAGGCGATGGCCGTCCTGCGCGACGCCTCCGCCTCCCAGCCGGCGCGCGCGGCCCGCCTGCAGCAGGCCCGCGACGGCGAGATCGCGCCGCGGTACCTGCGGGCCCACCTGCCCGAGCCCGACTACACGCGCCCCCTCCTCGAGGTACTGCCCGAGCACCGCCAGCGGATCCTCGACAAGCTCACCGTGCTGTACGGCCGCGACGTGGCCGAGCAGTGGTGGCCCGAGTTCGAGCGGATGATGCGCATCTACCACGCGCACAAGACCCCGGAGACGCTGGCGGACGACGCGCCCTTCGATCCCGCCGAGCGCTTCACCGAGCAGGACGTCTTCCTCATCACCTACGGAGATCTGCTGACGAGCGGGGACCGCCCCCCGCTGGGAGCGCTCCGGGATTTCGTCCGGGTGTTCATGCGCGGCGCCATCAACACCGTCCACATCCTGCCGTTCTTTCCCTACTCCTCCGACCGCGGCTTCTCGATCGTGGACTTCGAGCAGGTGGACCCTCAGCTCGGGGAGTGGAAGGACATTGAGGAGCTCGGTCGCCGCGTCCGGCTCATGTTCGACGGCGTCTTCAACCACGTCTCGTCCAAGAGCAAGTGGTTCCACGGCTTCGTCAACGGCGACCCGGAGTTCCAGGACTTCTTCATCGGCTTCAACACGCGGGACGCCATCGACCCCGACCACCTGCGTCTCATCCTGCGTCCGCGGGCGACGGACCTCCTGTCCCGGTTCGAGACGATTGGCGGCCCGCGCTTCGTCTGGACGACCTTCAGCAAGGACCAGGTCGACCTCGACTACCACAACCCGCGGGTCCTGGTCGCGATCGTCGCGATCCTGCTGCTCTACGTCCGAAGGGGGGCCGACGTCATCCGCCTCGACGCCGTCACCTACATCTGGCGCGAGCTGGGCACGCGCTGCGCCCACCTCGAGGAGACCCACGCCCTCGTCCAGCTCTTCCGGGCGATCCTCGACGCGGTGTCGCCCCCGGTGGCGCTCATCACCGAGACGAACGTCCCCCACGAGGACAACGTCAGCTACTTCGGTGACGGGACGAACGAGGCGCAGATGGTCTACAACTTCGCCCTGCCGCCCCTCGTTCTCCACACCTTCCACACCGGGAGCACGGAGAGGCTCGTGGGCTGGGCCCGGACGCTCGATCACGTCTCGGACACCGCCACCTACTTCAACTTCCTCGACTCGCACGACGGGATCGGGCTGATGGGGGCCCAGGGGATCCTGACGCCGGAGGAGATCGAGGCCCTGGTCGCGAGGTGCTACCGGCACGGAGGGCTCGTCTCGTTCCGGGACACCGGCGACGGGACGAAGAGCCCCTACGAGATGAACATCACCTGGTACAGCGCTCTCAACGAGGACGGGAACGGCGAGCCGTCGTCCCTTCAGGTGGACCGCTTCATCGCCGCGCGGTCGATTGCGCTCGTGCTGCGGGGGGTTCCCGGGATCTATCTGCCCAGCCTCTTCGGGGCGAAGAACGACACCGCGGCCATCCTCGCCGGCGACGAGGCGCGGGCCATCAACCGCAAGACGATCGACGAGGAGGCTCTCTTCGGCCTGCTCGGGGACCGGGAGTGCTGGGTCCACCAGGTGGCGGTCCGGTTCCGCCGGCTCATCCAGCGGCGCATCGGGGCCCGGGCCTTCCACCCCAACGCCGACCAGGAGATCCTCTCCGCGGGACACGCCGTCCTCGCCGTCCTCCGCACCACGCGCGATGGCCGTCAGCGGGTTCTGGCCCTGACCAACGTCACCGCCCACGTGCACGAGGTCCGGTTCATCGCGGACGACCTCGGCGGCCGTCACCAGGTCTGGCGCGACCTGCTCACCGGTCAGACCTTCCCCCGCGCGGTGGACGGGGGCCTGACCCTGATGCTCCGCCCCTACGGCATCCTCTGGCTGACTCCGGCCTGATCGCAATCAGGAGCGCTGCTTCAGCAGGTCGCGGATCTCGGTGAGCAGCTTCTCCTCGGCCGACGGCTCTGGCGGCGCGGCCGGCGCCGCCTCTTCCTGCCGCCGCAACGCGTTGAACGACTTCACCAGCGCGAAGACGGCGAACGCGACGATCAGGAAGCTGATGCAGTTGTCGATGAAGACCCCGTAGTTGAGGGTGGCCACTCCCGCTTCCTCGGCCGCGCCGAGGGACTCGTAGGACCCGTCCCCGAGGACCAGGAAGAGGTTCGAAAAATCGACACCGCCGAGCAGAAGCCCCACCGGCGGCATGATCACGTCCGAGACCAATGATTTCACGATCGTGCCGAACGCGCCGCCGATGATGATGCCGACGGCCATGTCGATCACGTTGCCCTTGACGGCGAACTCCCTGAATTCCTTGAACACGGCGCTCCTCCTTTCCCCTGGAACCGCCCCGACCTCGACGCGAGCGGGGGTCCCGGCGTCACCTACCTCTGCCGAGGGTTGTGGTCAGCTCCGTGGCGCGAGCAGGCAGGGCCGCGAGCAGCGCCCGCGCCCGCTCCACCACCCGGGCCGCGGAGAAGCCGTACTTCTCCATGACGAGCGGGCCGGGAGCGGAAGCACCGAAGCGGTTCTCGATCGCGACGACCTCGCCGAGCGGCCCGACGAGGCGATGCCAACCCTGGGGCACACCCGCCTCGAGGGCCATGCGCGCCCAGACGGTCGGGGGAAGGACGGAGTTGCGCCAGGCCTCGTCCTGCTTCAGGAAGAGATCGGGGCTGGGCATGCTGACCACCCGGACCTTCGCCGCCCCGAGGATCTCGCGGGCCTCGAGGGCCAGCGAGACCTCCGAGCCGCTCGCGATCAGGATGAGCTCGGGCCCCCCCTCCGCGTCGGCCAGCACGTAGCCCCCCCGGCCGACGTCGGCCGGACCCTCGAGGATGGGCACGGCCTGGCGGGTCAGGAGCAGCGTGACCGGGCCCCCCTTGTGGGTCAGGGCAAACCGCCAGGCCGCCGCCGTCTCGTTGGCGTCGGCGGGACGGAAGACCGTCAGGCGGGGGATGACCCGCAGGGCCGCCGCCTGCTCGACGGGCTCGTGGGTGGGCCCGTCCTCGCCCACCGCGATGCTGTCGTGGGTGAAGACGTAGACGACGGGCAGCCCCATGAGCGCGGCGAGGCGGATGGACGGGCGCATGTAGTCGGCGAACACCAGGAAGGTCGCGGTGTACGGCCGGATCCCCCCGTGCAGGGCCAGGCCCGACGCGATCGCACCCATGGCGTGCTCGCGCACGCCGAAATGCATGTTGCGCCCGCCGTAGCCCCAGTCTTCGCCGACCGCGCCCTGGCGGTCGCCCCCCCGGGTCGGGCTCTGGAAATCACCGGCACCCTTCAGGGCCGTGTTGGTCGACGGGTTGAGGTCGGCCGAGCCGCCCATGAGCTCCGGCACCCGGCCCGCGATGGCGTTGATGACCTTGCCTCCCGCGGAGCGGGTGGCGAGCGGCTTGTCGTCGGCGGAGAAGCTCGGGATGTCGGCGTCCCACCCCTCGGGGAGCCCGCCCGCCATCGCCCGCTCGAACTCGGCCGCGAGCTCGGGGTGGGCCCCACGGTAGGCCTCGAAGCGGGTGCGCCACTCGGCCTCCCGCTGCTCCCCGCGTCCAACCGCGAGCCGCATGTCAGCGCCCGCCTCCTCCGGGATGAAGAACGGCTCCTCCGAGGGGTAGCCGAGGGCCTTCTTGGTCGCGATCACCTCGTCCGCCTTGAGCGGCGAGCCGTGGACCCCGAAGGTGTCCTGCTTTGGGCTGCCGAAACCGATGTTCGACCGGATGACGATGAGCGAGGGCCTGCCCGCCTCGGTGTTCGCGGCCGCGATCGCCGCGTCCAGCGCGTCGACGTCGTTCCCGTCGGCGACGTGCTGCACGTGCCAGCCGCACGATTCGAACGTGCCGCCCATGTCCTGCGTGAACGAGAGGTCGGTCGCGCCGGCGAGGGAGATGCGGTTGGCGTCGTAGAGGCAGACGAGCTTGCCGAGGCCGAGGTGCCCCGCGAGCGATGCGCTCTCCAGGGCCACGCCCTCCATCAGGTCGCCGTCCCCGGCGAGAACGTAGGTGTGGTGGTCGACGACGGTGTGGCCCGGCCGGTTGAAGCGAGCGGCCAGGTGGGCCTCGGCGATGGCCATGCCCACGCTGTTCGCGAAGCCCTGCCCGAGGGGGCCGGTCGTCGTTTCGACACCCGCGGTCAGGCCATGCTCGGGATGGCCGGGCGTGCGGCTGCCCCATTGGCGGAAGCGCTTGATCTCGCCCAGGGGCAGGTCGTAGCCGGTCAGGTGGAGCAGGCTGTAGAGGAGCATCGAGCCGTGGCCGGCGGAGAGGACGAACCGGTCGCGATCGGCCCACGATGGGTTCTTCGGGTTGTGCCGGAGGTGCCGCGACCACAGGGCCCACGCCGCCGGTGCCGCGCCGAGCGGCAGCCCCGGGTGGCCCGAGTTGGCCTCGAGAATGGCGTCGATGGAGAGGGCGCGGATGGTGTTGACGCAGAGCTGGTCGAGCGCCGGGTCTGTCTTCGACATGAGATCCTCCAAAGCGGGAGCGGCAACGGCGTTCCCCGGGACGAGCTGGGAAGCCCGCGCATTATATCCGCCGCATGTGCTCACGTTCCGGCGCGGGGGTGAGCGAGCACGCCCGTCTCGACGCCAATTTCTCTTTACCCCACCCCCGGCTCCGGCGTAGGCTCGACCTGTCGGGTCGCCCGATGCGCCCACGAAAGGCTGGATCATGCAGTCCCTGAACAGCATCGTGAACGAGGCGTCGCTCAACGTGCCGGACTACCATCTCGACCACTTCCAGGGCCGAATCCTGGAGGAGCTGCACCTCGAGTTCTTCTTCGCGCACTGCCGCTTCCTGATCACACCCACCTTTCGCTACGTCACCACCGGCAAGGCCACCAAGCTGGAGATCACCCAGCTCGACGGCATCCTGGCCCAGCGCCAGGAGCTCATAGGACAGCTCAAGCGCTATCTCATGTACGGCCTCACGCTGTACTCGGCGCTGCTGGAGACGAACTCATACCACATCACGGTGAACGACCACCTCGTCATCGCGCGCTTCGTGGGGCTGCGCGACGCCTTCGAGGTGAAGCTCTACACCCTGCGGCAGGAGGACCTGCCCGCTCGCTACGAGGACAAGATCTACCTCGGTCGCGACGTGCTCCGGCTGGATCGGCTGGAGCGCGACCACTTCGGCCTGCGGGACATGCGCCACGTGCTGCGCGAGCAGACCGGGAAGCTCCGCCGTCGTCTCGACGAGCACGCCCCCGAGGCGATGCGGGCCGAGCTGGAGCGCGACTACCTCGGCGATCTGCAGGAGCTGATCGAGGACTTCTCGAAGGGCGCAAGCGAGGTGGTGACGGACTTTCCCCCGGCCTTCCCGGGGGACGAGCTCGATTGGCAGACGCTGCTCGAAATGAACCGCAGCTTCCGGGAGCTGAAGCACCGCCTGGTGGAGGCGGACGAGCTGCTGAGGGACATGGAGAAGGCGCTCTTCGAGGAAGCGCCCCACGCGGCGCGCTACGTCACCAAGCTCCGCAAGGACGTCACCAATGCCGAGAACTACATCCTGCTCAAGGTGAACGGGCGCATCACCGACGCCGTCAACGGCATTCGACTCTAGGTACAGAGACTCGCAGCCGCGACCCGTCGGCTTCGCGGCTGCCGGAACATGGGCTGAGACTCCTCTAGAAGGCTCCCTTTTGTGGCCGGAGCCTGAAGAATCTCTCCGAAAGGCCAACGGAGAGATCCTTCGTCGCACGTCCCGGCGGCGCTCCTCAGGATGATGCTTGTGTTCTTCTCAGCCGCCGGACCGCTTCGAGCGCAACCCCCGTGCCGCGAGCGCTCCCTCGACGTGCTCCCGGTGGTCTCCCTGCAGCTCGAGGACACCGTCCTTGACCGTGCCGCCGGCGCCGCAGGCGGCCTTGAGCCCTCGCGCGAGCTCCGCGACCTCGGCCTTGCGTCCCGGCAGGCCGGAGATGACGGTCACGACCCGGCCCGAGGCGCGCCGGTCGAGGCGGAGGCGGATGCCGGGCGACGGCTTCCCTGGACCGCGCGGCGCCTCATCGGGCTCGGGCGGCGCGGGTCGCTCGCCTCCGGTCGAGTAGACGAGGCGCGTGTGGGGCGGGGACTTCGCCAAGGCTCGCTACTGGATGCTCGTCCGCGCGACGTTCCAACCCTCGACGCGGAGGGCCGGAGCCACCGCGGCGAGATCCTTCGCCGCCCAGGTGGCGCCGAGCTCGAGCGTCTCGCCGGGCGCCAGGGTGACGTCGTTGTCCTCCCAGAAGACGGGTAGGACCTCCTCGCCGTCCTCGCCCTTCCGCACGCTCAGGTGGACGAAGAAGGCGATCACGTCCGACGCGTTCTCGAGCGTGACGCGGGCCCGACCGTCGTCTCCCGACGTCGAGAACCGCACCGTGGCCTTCAGCATCGCGGGAGGCAGCGTCTCGAGCGCGGTCATGTCCGCATACCGCTCGACCGGCGTGTAGTACCACTTGGTGTCGTCCCAGGCCATGACCTCGGGTGTCGTGGAGAGCCAGTAGACGTTGCGGCTGACGGTGCCTCCGGTGGCGTCGTCGAGGGTGAGCACGACGAAGTAGGTGGGGGTGAGCCCCTCGGGCTCGGGGAGCGGGAACACCTTGACGCTGCTGTCCGGGGCGACGTCCACCGTCTCCGACTGCGAGTGCTTCAGGGCGCCGTTCAGGTCGTACACCATCGCGGTGACCTTCATCCCCGGGAACGACTGCAGGCTCGAGCTCACGACCGCGACCGAACGGTCGTCGTAGGCGTACTGGACGTGGAGGGGCTCGTTGGCCTTCTTGGCGCCGAAGTACGAGCCTCCCGGCCGCAGGTAGTAGTCGTAGAGATGCCAGATCACCCCCGGCCAGGCGTTGTTGAGCATCCACTGGATGACGCCGGTGGCGGTGTACTTCCTCTCCCGGAACGACTCGAACATGGCCCGGTGCGACTCGTAGGCCGCCACCTGGGCCTTGAGCGCGTACTCCTCGAGGCCCTCTGGCGTGCCGTAGCGCGCGTCCATCGCCGCGTTGAAGACGTCGAGCGTCTTGAACGGCCCGCCGCCGGCGTGGAAGTTCCAGACCTCATTGACCGGCCAGAGCTTGTCCTCGGGGATGAACAGCTTCAGGCTCTCGACCGGCGGGGGGGCGGGCCCGGGCCCGATCTCCGTGGCCAGGCCGTGCGGACCGCCAAGCTTCGTGTCCGTGTACCAGTAGATCGGAGGGACCCACTCGTAGGGGCCGCGCATCTTCACGCCACTGGGTCCCGAGTGCTCCGCCACCTGCTCGGTGGCGGACGAGACGACGGGGTTGGGAAAGCCCAGCTGGTCCAGGGTGGCGAGGTAGGCCGTCTCGACCTCCGCCGGGGGAGGGTTGTCGCTCCCGTTGTACCAGGTGAAGACGGACGCGCGCCCACGCAGCCGCAGGATCTGGTCGCGGAGCTGGGCGACCGCGATGGGAAGGTCCTCCTCGCCCCACTCGTCCCACCTCTCCCAGACATGGCAGCAGCACCATCCAGGCATGACCATGAGACCTTCTCGGTCCGTGATGTCGAAGAACTCCTCCCACTCGAGCTTCCCCTCGAGGCGGACGGTGTTGAGCCCCATGTCCTTGACGTAGCGAAGCTCCTGCTCGAACCGCCCCGCCGAATAGCGGAGCATCATCTCCGATGTCCAGCCCGCGCCACGGACGAGAATGCTCTGCCCGTTGACCCGATAGACGAGGTGGCCGTTCTCGTCGATGTCGGCGGTGAACTCGCGGATGCCGAAGCGCGACTCGCTGCGGTCGGAGACCGCCCCATCCACCTTCAGCACGAGCTCGAGGTCGTGCAGGTTCGGCTCGCCGTACTGGAACGGCCACCACAGCTTCGGGTCGTTCAATACGAGCTGCGGGATCTCGTCGGGGGTGAGCACGATCTCGCGCTCCTCGCCCGCGGCAAGCGAGACTCCGGTCGAGAAGACGATGTCGCCGATCGTGCCTTCGAGGGTGCCGCTCACCGGTCGCGGCGTGGCGTTGCGGGCGACGACCTTCACGGTCAGCTCGGCGCGGTCGAGCTCGGGCGGGTTGAGCTTCGACACGACCTGCGGGTGCCGGAGCGCCACCGGCCCGCTCGTCGCGACCGTCACCGGACGGTAGAGCCCCATCACCTTGTCGGGCGGCATCGGGTGCCAGTCGACGAAGGTGAGGGCGAGGTCGCCGGTCCTCGGCGCGAAGACCTCGGCCGCGAGCGCGTTGGGCTCGCCCACCTTCGCGACACCGGTGATGTCGAGCTCGTGGATCCGCCACGACCCGGCGATCTCGTCGGCCGCGGCGATCCTCTGCCCGTTCAGCCAGACGTTGGCCTTGAAGTTGATGCCGCCGAAGCGCAGCCAGATCGTCCGGCCGCTGGCCTCCGCGGGAAGCGTGAACTCCGTCCGATACCACCACGGCACCCCGAAAGGGCTGTCCTCGGACATCTCGATGTTCGAGAAGTTGCGGGCGATCTCGTAGTCGGTTCCCGGGATGTCCCGGATGTTCATCGCGTAGTGCGGGTCGGGAAAGGTCCCGTCCGCGACCAGGGCCCCCAGGACGGTGGTGGGAACCGTGGCGCGGTGCCAGTCCGTCGTCGCGAAGCCGGGCTGGGAGAGCCTCTCCCCTCCCTGGTCCACCTTCGCCGAGGACTGGATCGCCCAGCCCTCGCGCAGCTCCGCGGTCATGTCTGCCCGCTCGTGTCCGATTCGGCACCCCGACGACGTCACGAGAAGCAGGAGAAACGGCGTTAGCCGACGCGCAGCACGCATTGAAGACCCTCCCTCGCTATGGCCGTGCGGGAGGCTACGCCCAGAGCGCTGCTGGCGCAACAGGAACACGAGCGGATGGGGTCAGGTCGTGAATCGCAGCGTCGTGGCCTCCCAGAATGCATCCATGGAGAAGCTGACCCCAGGGACGCTGTGACTCGGGGCGGACGGGGGCGTCACCGGAGGGGGACGTGCCTCTCGGTCACCCGTCCCCGGGGCATCGGAGGATGGCCGTAACTTCTTGAGCAAAAGGGTCTTGATGGGGACCTTACATCCCCCTGACGAACGACGGTGGCACGGGCGTTGCTTAGGTGGTAGCGTCGGAGAACGGGGCTCGTATGAGGATGGCCGGTCGAATGCGGTGGATGACAATCGTGGCATTGGCGAGCCTTGGCCTGCTCACCGCGGCCTGCGCCACGCAGCAGCAGACGTCCCAGCAGACCCCGCAGCCACCGACTCCGCCCACCCCGCCCAGCCCCCCCTCGCCCCAGACGTCTTCGTCCGAGGCGGAACCGCAGAGCGAGTCGTCATCCGAGGCCCAATCGGCCGAGAGCGCGGGAGGGTCGCAGGCCTCCGAGGCGTCGCCGGCCGGTGAGACGGGTCCCGAGGGTGGGCAGGCCGGCTCGGAGGGCGCGGCCACGGCGTCGGCCGAAGCCGCCGGGAGCCAGAGCTCCGAGGGGAGCGGCGCGGAATCGGCCTCCCCCGAATCGGCCTCCGAAAGGTCGAGCGGCGCGGAGCCGGCCTCCGGTGAATCGAAGTCCGGGGGAGGCCAGGCGAGCTTGGAGGCCGGCGCAGCCGCGTCCGCGGGCGCGCACGGAGGCCAGGGTTCACCATCGTCCGCTGGCGCGGCGAGCCCCGCGAGCCCCGCGGGATCGGCGTCGGGAGGCACCGGGCCACCCGCCGGTGGCGCGATGACCCCGGAAGAGGAGCGGGACGTGCTCGACGGACGCCTCCAGGTCGCGCTCTCGGAGTTCGACGACATGCTGCTCAAGCAGCAGCAGGCGCTCGAGGAGAAGCAGCGCGAAGACCCGGTGCCGGGTCGTGAGGACGCGGGAACGGCGGGTCGAAGCGGTGCCTCCGGGCAGTCGTCCGCCGGCGGCGCCGGCGAGCGCTCTGGCGGTCGCGGAGCGGAGGCCGGGGCCAGCGGTGGCGGCCGAACGGCTGACAACACCACCGGCGACTCGCGGGACGCCGGCGGTCTCGAGGGCGGCGACGGGTCGGCCGGAGGCGTCGAGGGCGCGGTGGCCCCGAGCGATCGCGTGCCCCGGGACGTGGGCGATGGGAAGGACGACGACGTGGTCGCGCGTCAGCTCCGCGAGGCGGCCATGAAGGAAAGAGATCCCGAGCTGCGCGAGAAGCTCTGGGACGAGTACCGGGAGTACAAGAAGAGCGCGGGCTCATGAGGGGGAGACCGGCGATGAACGCTGGACGCGGACACAAATTACTCATCCTGGTCCTGGCGAGCCTCGTCGGGCTCGGTCCGGGCTCTCTCGTCCATGCCGGCGACAGATACGTCGAGGCGGACCTCGCCCAGGGAGAGCTTCCCGAGGAGCGGTTGCTCGACGTCGCGATCGATCTCCTCTCTCCCAGCATCGACGACCGCGACCGCGAGGCCCTGGCCGAAAAGGGGATCCAGCCCTCGGTCCGCAAGGCAGAGGCGCGCTACATCCCGATCCACCTGCGCAACACCCTGCAGTCCACCGGGCAGTGGGGTGCGGTTCGGGTGGTGCCCGGGGGCCTGGACTGGGCGGGGCTGAACGTCGTCGGGACGATCGAGAAATCGAACGGCAAGGATCTGATCATCAGCATCAACGCCTGGGACGCCACCGGACGGGAGTGGCTCGACGAGGACTACCGGGGCAAGGCGAGGATGCTGACCTACGCGGCCGAGACGGTGGACTCCCTCGATCCCTTCCAGAGCGTCTACAACCAGATCGCCAACGACCTCGTGAAGGCGCGCAGCAAGCGGAAGACGAAGGACCTCATCCGCATCCAGGAGGTCGCCGAGCTCCGTTTCGCCGCGGAGTTCGCCCCCGACACGTTCGGGCCGTACCTCAAGGCCGACAAGAAGAGCCGCTACAAGGTGGCCCGGCTCCCCGCCCCGAACGACCCGATGATGCTTCGCCTCGAGCTCATCCGGGAGCGGGACGACATGTTCGTGGACACCCTCAACGAGTACTACTCGGACTTCTTCGCCCGGATGGACAAGCCCTACGACGACTGGCGCGCCAACAGCTACACCGAGCAAGCCGCCTACGATTCGCTCAACAAGTCGGGGAACTTGAAGAAGATACTCGGCATCGCGGCCATCGCTGCCGGCATCTTCGTGCCCGCCGACAGTCGAGCCGCCGCTGACGCCAAGACCATCGCGATGATCGCGGGAACGGCGGCGGTCCAGAGCGGCTTCAAGGACGCGGAAGACTCCAAGATCCACAAGGCCGCGCTCGAGGAGCTCGCGGAGTCGTTCGGCGCGGACGTGTCCGAGCTCGTCGTCGACGTGGACGGGAGGATCATCGAGCTCAAGGGATCGGCGGAGGAGCAGTTCCAGCAGTGGAGGGCACTGCTGAGGGAGATCGCCTTCGCCGACGTGGCCCTGCCCGTCGACATCAACGTCACCGCCGCGCCCGCTCCGCCGGCCGAGGCCGCGCCTCCGGCTCCACCCGTGATGGAGGTCGTTCCCCCGTCGTCCCCCGAGCCCGTGTTCGTGACGCCGACGGATGCGGCGGCGCCCCCACCGGTGGCGCCCGCGGACGCAGCGGCGACGCCATCCCACGGCCCCTGAGGACCGACCCGCTTCACACCTGATGATCCAACTGGAGCCGGGGCTCGAGTTCCTCCCGCATCTGACCCTTCTCCGCCCCATCGGCCGCGGCGGCATGGGTGAGGTCTGGGTCGCGCGTGATGCGACCCGCGGCGAAGACGTCGTGGCGAAGATCCTCCCCGCCGACGCGTCGGAGGAGCACGTCGCCCTGCTGCGACGCGAGGCGCGGCTCGTCCGCAAGCTGAACCACCCGGGCATCGTCCCGGTCTACGCCTTCGAGCGCGGACCGCACGGGAGCGCGGTTCTCCTCCGCCACATGAAGGGGGGAGACGCGGGACGTTTGAGAGGCGCCCCTCCTCTTCAGGTCGTTCGCCTGGCGCGCGAGGTGGCGGGGGCGCTCGGTCACCTCCACGACCTCGGGGTCGTGCACCGCGACGTGAAGCCCACCAACGTGCTGCTCGACGAGTCCGGACGCGCTCACCTCGCCGACTTCGGGATCGCCGCCGTCGCCGCCGTGGTCGACGACGAGGGCCTCGTGCTCCACGGCGGCGGCTCACGGGCGAGCATGAGCCCTCAGCAGCGGGCGGGGGAGGCGGCGAAGCCGTCGGACGACGTGTACGCCCTGGGCGTGCTCCTGTACGAGCTCATCTCCGGCCGCCCGCCCTTCTCCGCGGACGCGACGGACGGCGAGGTCCGCACGGAGCCGCCGCCGCTGGAGACGCCGCACCCCACGCCAGCTCGCCTGCCGTCGCTCGTCGCGTCGATGCTCGCCCACGACCCTCGGGACCGACCGTGGGACATGGGTGTCGTGGAGGAGGCCCTGCGGGCGATCGAGACCGACCTGTCCGGGCCTTCCGCGTCGACGTCGCGGGCACCCGATGTGCGCCTCGAGCCGCCCCCGCGCGTTCCCGACGCGGGCGTCGTCACCCCGCCCGCGGCTCCGGCCGCGTCCGACGTCCGGCTCCAACCGCCGCCCCGGGTGGGCGATATCGGCGCGGCGGCTCCGGTTCGTCCGGCCCGACCGGCGACGCTTCGCGGCGAAGCGTCGCGGTCGCGCTCCCTGCCCCAGGCCGTGCTGCTCGGCAGCCTCGCCCTCGCCGTCGTCTTCGTCGTGCTCGTCTTGCCCCGCTTCGCGAAGACGCCCGCGCCCGCCTCTTCGACACCCGAAGCCGCCCCCGAAGCGTGGGCCGAGATCCCACCGGAGGCCGTGACAGCGGACGCCGCCGCGCCTTCGACTGCCCCGCCCGAGGCCCCACCCACTGCGCCCGAGGCCGCACTCGCCCCGCCCCCGCCACCCGAAGCGCCCCCGACGCCCGAGCCCGCGCGAGCGGAGCGGCCTCGCCCCGCCCCGGAGTCCCCCCCACGCGCGGCGTCGGTTCGGGACGCCGCGGCCGAAGACGCGGAGCGCCGCGCCGAGCAGTTCGGGGTGGCGATGTCGGAGGCGCAGGCCGCCTTCGCGCGTGGGGACTGGCCGGCGGCGCGGCAGGCGCTCGCTCGCGCGGCCGCCCTTCAGCCGGGATCGCCGGCCGTCGCCGACGCGCGGCGACGCATCGAGGAGGGGGAGCGCACCGCGGCGCTCGCCCAGCAGCGGGAGGCTGCGCGCGCACAGGAAGCGAAAGAGGATTGGCGCCGGGCACTCGCGGAGTACGAGGCGGCCCTGAGGCTCGACCCGGCGGTCGCCTTTGCCCTGGAGGGGCGGAGACGCACCGCGGCGCGAGCCTCCCTCGCCGAGAAGCTCGACTACCACATCGGCCACCCGCTGCGCCTGGCGACCGACGCGGTCGCGCGTGAGGCCGAATTGCTGCTCCAGCAGGCCCACGAGATCGACGCCCCCGGCCCGCGCCACCGCCGACAGATAGCCGCCCTCGAGCAGGCCCTCGCCCAGGTCCGCGCCTCCGTCCCCGTCGTGTTCGAGTCCGACGGCAAGACCGATGTCGTGGTACACAAGGTGGGTCGCCTGGGCACGTTCGCGCGCAAGGTCCTCGAGCTGCGCCCGGGCACATACATCGTGGTCGGCAAGCGGCGCGGTTTCCGTGACGTGCGGCGTGAGCTCGTGGTCGAACCGAAGGGCTCCCCGCCGCCGCTGGTCGTCCGCTGTGAGGAGGAGATCTGAGCCTCAACCTCCACGTCGAGGATGGCGGGCGGACGGAGCACCTGGGGGAGGCGGATTTCCCGATCGCCCTCGGGGGCCCGGAGTCGGTGCTCGAGATCCCCGGCGCCGCGGCGCCCCTCGCCTGGCTCGGTCTCGCGGAGGGCGAGGTGTTCGTCCAGCCCGCCCCTGGCGCGCCCGTGCTCTGCAACGGCGTGCGGCTGGCCGCGTCGCACTGGCTCCGCGACGGCGACGTCCTGCGCCTCGGCTCGACGCAGCTCGAGACCACGCTGCGTCCCGACGGCGTGCACCTGCGGGTCGGGCGGCTCGCCGATCTCAACCCCACCGTGCCGCCGGTCGTCCTCGTGCCCCCGCCTCGCGAGTCCCCCCGTCCCGAGGAGGACGCGTCCCCCGGGCCCGCTATCACCCCGATCAGCTTCACCCCCGGCCGGGCGGAGGGGACGCCGTCGGGTGGCCCGCGACACCGCGCCTCGCGCGTGTTCGTGTGGGCGCTCGTGGCGGTCGCGGCGCTGCTGGTCGCCTTCATCGCCACCGCCCGCTCCGTCGAGGTGACGATCGGGCCGGAGCCCGACCGTGTCGCGCTGCGCGGCTTTCCCCCGGCAGTGCCCCTCGGCTCTCGCTACCTGGCCCGTCCCGGGTCCTACACCCTGGTGGCGGAGAAGGAAGGACACCGCCGGCTCGAGGTCCCCGTCGAGATCACCAGCTCGTCGCGGCAGGCCCTGGAGTACACGCTCGAGCGTCTCCCCGGCCGCCTCATCGTGGACACGGGAGACGTCGAGGGTGCGGATGTCGCGGTGGACGGCACGCCGGTCGGCACGACGCCCTTCCCGGCGGTGTCCGTGCCGGCGGGAGAGCACGAGATCGTGGTCCAGGCCGAGGGTTACGTGGAGTTCCACACGAGCCTCGAGATCGAGGGCCGGGGAGCCGAGCAGCGGCTGGAGGTCGAGCTTCTCGCAAACAGTGCCCCGGTGACGTTCGAGACCATTCCCCCGGGCGCGACGGTGAGCGTGGGTGGGCGACGCCTCGGCACCACACCCCTCACCATCGCGGTCAGTGCCGGGCGACGAGAGGTCGCGTTCTCGAAGGAGGCCTTCAAGCCGGCAACGCGCCAGCTCACTGTCGTCGCCGGCAAACCGGTGATGGTCCCCATGGTGCGTCTCGTTCCTGCGGACGCGGTTCTCGTGCTGGCAAGCGACCCCGCGGGCGCGGCCGTCACCGTGGACGGACAGTGGCGCGGGGAGACGCCGGTGGAGCTGATCGTGGTCCCTCGCCGCTCCCACGACGTGCGCGTGGCGAAGGCCGGGCACGAGGACGCCGTGCTCGCCCTGGAGATCGCCCCGGGAGAGCGCCGCGAGGAGAGCCTTCGTCTCGATCCGCGGCTCGGAGAGGTCAAGGTGCAGGCACGGCCGCCGGATGCCGAGCTCTTCGTCGACGGCGCGCCCCGCGGTGCGGCGAGCCAGACCCTCAGCCTCATCGCGCTCCCGCACGAGATCGAGATCCGGAGGGAGGGCTACCTGCCGCACACGCAAACGGTGACGCCCCGGCCCGGGTTCACCCAGGCGGTCGAGGTCGCGCTCAAGAGCGAGGAGCAGGCTCGGAAGGAGGCGATGCCGGCCCGGTTCACGACCGCGGCCGGTCAGGAGATGGTCCTCGTCGAGGGGATGAAGATCCGCATGGGCGCGGGGCGGAGGGAGCCGGGGCGCCGCGCCAACGAGCCGCTTCGGGACGTCGAGCTCGTCCGTCCCTTCTACGTGTCGACGACGGAGGTCTCGAACGCCCAGTTCCGCATGGTCGTGCCCGCCCACGACTCGGGACGCACCGGCACGCAGAGCCTGAACCTCGACTCCTACCCGGTGGTGCGGGTCAGCTGGCAGCAGGCCGCCGCCTACTGCAACTGGCTCAGTCAGAAGGACAAGCTCCCGCCCGCCTACGAGTCCCGGGGGGGCACGCTCGTCGCCCGGGTGCCGCTCCCGACCGGCTACCGTCTCCCGACCGAAGCGGAATGGGAGCGGGTGGCCCGCTATCCGGACGGTCAGGGACCGCTTCGCTACCCCTGGGGCCCCGCCTTTCCGATTCCTCCGGGGGCCGGCAACTACGGCGACCAGTCCTCGGGGGAGGTGCTCCGGCGCACGTTGCCCGAGTACGACGACGGCTTCGTGGCCACCGCCCCCGTCGGCGGGCTGGCGGCGAACGCGCTGGGGGTCTTCCACCTCGGCGGCAACGTCGCGGAGTGGATGCACGACTTCTACGTCATCACCCCATCGGCGCGGGGTCAGCTCGTGCGCGACCCGACCGGCCCCGCCGAAGGCGAGTACCATGTGATCAGGGGGGCGAGCTGGATGCACGCCACCGTCACCGAGCTCCGCCTCAGCTACCGCGACTACGGAAAGGACCCGCGGCCGGACCTGGGTTTCCGCGTCGCGCGCTACGCGGAGTGATGAGGAGGGACCGGGCTGTGAGAGCAAACAGGAGAGAAGGAATGAAGCGACACGTCATCCTGGCCATCAGCGGGGTCGTTCTCGCCCTCGCCAACCCGGCGGCGGCGCAGATCACGCCGTCGAAGGAGTCCCTTTCCGGCCGCTATCCTGGCAAGGCTTATTCGCCCTATGCAGAGCGCAGCTTTCCCGACCGGGTGTTCTGGGGCGACACCCACCTGCACACCGGCCTTTCGATGGATGCCGGTCTGTTCGGCGCGCGCCTCGGCCTCGACGACGCATACCGCTTCGCCCGCGGCGAGCAGGTGACCGCCTCGAGCGGCCAGCCGGCCAAGCTTGGCCGCCCCCTCGACTGGCTGGTGATCGCCGACCATTCCGATGGCATGGGCTTCTTCAACGATCTTGCGGCAGGTGATCCCGACATCATCAAGTTCGAACAAGGCCAGCGCTGGTACCGGGGTCTGCAGGCCGGTGGCGAGGCCTCGGTCGGGGCAGCTCTGGACCTCATCACGACCTTCTCGCAAGGCGAGATTGATCCAGAAATGATGGGGGAGTACTCGCCCGGCGGGAAGACATACGGTTCGATCTGGGAGAGGGTGGTCGATGCGGCGGAGCGGTTCAACGACCCTGGCCGTTTCACTACGTTGATCGGTTTCGAGTGGACCTCGCTCGTCAAGGGCAACAACCTGCACCGCAACGTGATCTTCCGTGACGGCGCCTCGAAGGCCGGCCAGGTCGTGCCCTACACCACCCAGGCGCCGGTGGGCTCGACCGATCCTCTCGATCTCTACGAGTACCTCGAGAACTACGAGGCCAGGACAGGCGGCTCCGCGCTTGCACTGGCGCACAACGGCAACCTGTCGAACGGGATCATGTTCCCGGTCGACGCCCAGTACACCGGGCGCAAACTCGACAAGAAGTACGTCGAGTCGCGGGCGCGCTGGGAGCCGATGTACGAGATCACCCAGATCAAGGGCGATGGCGAAGCACATCCCTTCCTGTCGCCCGACGACGCCTTCGCCGACTACGAGACCTGGGACGTCGGCAACCTCGACCTCTCCGAAGCCAAGACCCAGGACATGCTGCAGTACGAATACGCCCGCGAGGCGCTGAAGAATGGACTACTGCTCGAGAAGCGGCTCGGCACCAACCCCTACAAGTTCGGCCTGGTCGGCTCGACCGATAGCCACACAGCTCTCTCCGCGGTCGAGGAAGACAACTTCTTCGGCAAGGCGACCAACGCCGAGCCCTCGCCGAAGCGCATGCAACATCCCTTCGCCAAGACCGAGAACGGCGCCTTCGAGGGCTATCAGCTCGTCGCCTCGGGCTACACCGGCGTCTGGGCACAGGAGAACACCCGCGAGGCGATCTGGGACGCGATGGAGCGCAAGGAGGTCTACGGCACCACCGGCCCGCGCATCACGGTGCGCTTCTTCGGCGGCTGGGATTACACGGCGGAAGACATGAACAGCCGCCAGCCGGCCTTCCGGGGCTACGAGAAGGGCGTGCCGATGGGCGGCGACCTCCGCGCCCACGACGGCGGCGGCGCGCCCACCTTCATGGTCTACGCCTTGCGCGACGTGATCGGCGCCAACCTGGACCGCATCCAGATCGTCAAGGGCTGGCTGGACGCCAGCGGCAAGACGCACGAGAAGGTCTACGACGTCGCCTGGTCCGCCGGGCGCGAGCCGGACGCGGGCGGCGTGCTGCCGCCGGTCGGCAACACCGTGGACATCGCGGCGGCCAACTGGAACAACACCATCGGAGCCTCCGAGCTCGGCACGGTCTGGACCGATCCGGACTTCGATCCGGAAGAGAACGCCTTCTACTATGCCCGTGTGCTTGAAATACCCACCCCGCGCTGGGTGGTCTACGATGCGTTCCGTTTTGGCGTTGAGATCCCCGAGGGCGCCGAAACCACACACCAGGAGCGCGCCTATACCGCGCCGATCTGGTACACGCCCTAGGGACTGAATACGGACCTGGATCGGCGGGCGTTGCCGGTTGATCCAGGCCGCCAATGGCCATGAACGCTCTCGTCCGCAACCTCCTGTTCACGGTGCTGGCCGTGGGGGCGATCGCCGCCGCCGGCGATCAGGCGGCCCCGCCGGAAGAGGGCAGCCCGCCTCCGAAGGCCTCCACTCCTGCGCAGAGCGAGGACGCCACCCCCGCGCCCGCCACGAAGCCGACACCCGCACCAAACCCCAAACCCACTCCGGATCCCGAGGAGCAGCTCGAGGAATTCGTGCCGTCGGAGGAGGTTCGCGCCGATCAGGCGGTGGCCTTCCCGGTGGATATCTGACGGAGGGTCTGCGGAACGACGCGTCAAGGACGCGTTCCGCAGACGACAGTATGAGAAAGCCGCAGCCCGGCGACTTCGTCTACCAGGTCGCGTCGCTCGTCCTCGCCTTCGTCCTCGTCCACGCGTTCTACGTGACGGTGGTGCGCCCGAACGCGGAGGCGGTGCTCGCGGAGCAGGCCCGTCTCATGAGGGCCGACCCCGAGTACGTCCAGGAGCGTTCGGTCTGGGTGGTGATCAAGGACTTCGAGCAGGAGGCCTGCTTCGTCCTCGGCCTGTGGGCGCTCGCGATCATGGGAGCGAAGTGGCTCGCCTCCTCCCGGGAGCGCCAGCTTCTCGAGCAGGAGCTGGTGCCGGTGGCCTCGGGCAGCCGCATCCTCCCCGAGGACGCCCGGGAGTATGCGCGGCAGATCCAGGCCCTGCCCGAGACGGAGAAGCGGCGGCTCCTGCCCCGCACCCTTCTGGCCGCGCTGCAGCGCTTCCGCGCCACCCGGAGCATCCAGGACTCCTCCGCCATCGCCGGCGAGGTGTGCCAGGCCGAGTCGGACCGCCTCGACTCGGAGCTGGCGATGATCCGTTACATCGCCTGGGCCATCCCGTCGATCGGCTTCATCGGCACCGTCCGCGGCATCGGCGACGCCCTGACCCAGGCCCACCGCGCAGTCCAGGGCGACATCTCGGGGGTCACCGCCAGCCTCGGCACCGCCTTCAACTCCACGTTCATCGCGCTTCTCCTGAGCCTGGGGATCATGTTCGTGCTTCACCAGCTCCAGCTTCGCCAGGAGCGGCTCGTGCTCGACACCGAGGGGTACGTCGACGAGCACCTGCTCCAGCACCTTCAGGCCTAGGAACGGGGACGGGCGGATGGGACGCGCGCTCGCCCTCGACGTGACCGACGCCGGCGTCCTCGGTGTCGGGGAAGGCGGGGCGCTCATCCGGCCGAGCCCGGGGTACGCCGTCGTCGAAGACGACCGCGTCCTCGTGGGCGAGGAGGCCCTCCGCTGCGCCCGACTCCGACCGCGCTTCGTCATGAGCCGTTTCTGGGAGCGGCTGGACACGGAGCCGCTGGGCCGGCCCTTCCCCGACGGGCTCACCGCCGCCGACCTGGTCCACGCCCACCTGCGGAGCCTCTGGGAGCGCGCCGGCCGGGGAGTGGGGGAGGTGTTGCTGGCGGTGCCCGGCTTCCACGGCTCCCAGGCCCTGGGTCGCCTCGTCGGCATCGCCCAGGCCCTCGAGATGCCGGTCGCCGGTCTCGTCGACACCGCCGTCGCCGCCGCCACGGGCGGCTTCCCGGGCGAGCGCCTGCTCTTCGTCGACGCGCACCTGCACCGCGCCTCCGTCACCGAGCTCCGACAGGGAGAGGAGATCGTTCGCGAGCGCGTGGCCACGATCGACCGCTGGGGACTCGACGAGGTGCACGATGCGGTGGCCCGTCGCATCGCGGAGAGGTTCGTCCAGAGGACGCGCTTCGACCCGCTCCACGCCGCCGAGACCGAGCAGGCCCTGCACGACCACCTGCCCGTCTGGCTCGAGCGGTTCCGCGACGAGGACCGGGCGGTCCTGTCCCTGTCCGGCGGCGGGCACGACCACGAGATCGAGGTCTCGCGCACCGACGTCGAGGGGTGGGCCCGGATGTACGGCGAGGAGCTGGCCCAGAAGGTGAGCCTCCTCAAGAAGCCGGGGGAGCCGACGACGCTGCTCGTCTCGGCCCGCGCCGCCCGCCTTCCGGGGCTCGTGGGCCGCCTCTCGGCCATGCGGAACAGCGAGGTGGCGCAGGTCCCCGAGCAGGCCGCGGCCGCCGGCGCCCTTCGCGAGCTGGAGGTGCTGCGGGCCGCAGAAGAAGGACTGCGCTTCGTGACGCGCCTGCCGCGCAGGGAGCCGTCGCCGAAGGACCGCTCGGTCGGCGGCGGCGCCGTCATCCGACCGCCGGCGGCGGAGCCGGCCCCCGCTCCGGCCCTGGCCGCGGGGCGGCCGACGCATCTTCTATTAGGGCACCTCGCCCGGCCGCTCACGTCGGAGCCCCTCGTCGTCGGCACCGCTCCTCCGGAGGATGGACGTGGGCTGCGCCTCGACGGCGAGACCGCCGGCATCTCGCGCGCCCACTGTCGCCTTTTCGAGAGCGGCGGCGAGGTCGTGCTCGAGGACCTGAGCACGTACGGCACCTTCCTGAACGGAGAGCGGGTGGTCGGTCGGGTGGTGGTCTCACCCGGCGACCGCGTGCGCGTGGGCAGCCCGGGCCGGGAGCTGCTCCTCGTCGCGGCGGAGGAGTGAGGAGTGGCCCGCCGACGCCAGACGAACATCTTCAGTCTGTCGCTGCTGGACTGCATCACCTGCGGTTTCGGGGCCCTCATCCTCTTCCATATGATCGTGTCCGCCCGGGCCGGGGAGACCTTCACCGACATCACCGACGCCCTGCGCTCCGAGGTCACGACGCGCGAGGAGGAGGTCCTCCAGGGACAGGAGAACCTCGTCGAGGTTCGCAACTCCCTCCGCGACATCGAGCGGCAGCGGGTCATCACACAGGGTCTGTCGACGCGGCTCCTCGCGATGCTCCGCGAGATCGAGGAGGAGCTCGCCACCCATGACAAGTCGAACATCGCCAGCCGCGAGCACCTCAACCGCCTCAAGGCCGACCTCAAGTCGCTGGAGGAAGGGGCCAAGCGGCTCTCCGGCGGACCCCCGACCGAGGAGGTCCCGGGCCCCAACATCCGCAGCTTCGTGGGAGACGGGGACCGCCAGTACCTCTCGGGGCTGAAGGTCGGCGGCACGCGCATCTTCATCCTGGTCGACGCCTCGGCGAGCATGCTCGCCGACGACATCGTCAACGCCGTCCGCCGCCGCTTCCTTGCGGACGAGGTGCGCATGCGTGCCGACAAGTGGCAGCAGGTGGTGAAGGCCGTCGACTGGCTCACCACCCAGATCCCCCGCCAGTCGCAATACCAGATCTACGTCTTCGACACGCGGGCGCGACCGGTGCTCGAGGGCACCGACGGCGTGTGGCTCGAGGCGAAGGACGCGGCGAAGCTCGGCAAGGCGGTGGCGGTGCTGCGCCAGACGGCACCGATCGGGGGCACGAGCCTCCACCACGCCTTCGCCGCCGCGAAGGCCATGAACCCGCCCCCCGACAACATCCTGCTGCTCACCGACGGCCTGCCCACCCAGGGCGAGAAGGCTCCGCGTCGCAAGACGATCTCGGGCAAGGACCGGCTCCGCCTCCTCGAGCGCTCGCTCGACGCGCTGCCCCGCCGGGTGCCGGTCAACGTCATCCTCTATCCGATGGAGGGGGACCCCATGGCGTCGCCCGCCTTCTGGAAGGTGGCGATGGCGACGCAGGGCTCGATGATGACCCCCTCGAGGGACTGGCCATGAAACGGCGCGGGCGCCGGGGTGTCGAGGTCTTCTCGCTGTCGTTCCTGGACGCGGTGTGCTGCGGCTTCGGGGCGATCATCCTGCTCTTCGTCCTCAACAAGATGGGGGAGCCGATCGCGCTGGAGCAGGCCCAGCTGGAGCTGCAGGGGCTTGATCGCGCGGCTCGAGGAGGAGCTCTTCGAGATCCGGGGCGAGACGACGCAGTTCAACCGCGTTCTGCGGAGCCGCGAGGAGCAGCTCTCGAAGGAGACGAAGAACGTCGCCCGCCTGCGGGGCGATCTCACGAACATCCAGGGCCAGTACAAGGCCAGCCGACAGCTCTCGGAGATCCAGGACATCCTGAAGGGCCGCCTCGTCGCCGCCCAGCAGGAGCTCACGGAGGAGATGAAGCGTCTCCAGGCCCAACAGGTCTACCGCCGGCCCCCGGAGTCCCCGGTGGGCGGGATCCCGGTCGACAGCGAGTACATCATCTTCATCATCGACACGTCGGGGAGCATGCAACGCTTCGCGTGGCCGCTGGTGCGCCAGAAGATGGCCCAGGTGCTCGACGCCTACCCGAAGGTGAAGGGCCTCCAGATCATGAACGACGAGGGGGTCTACATGTTCTCCCGCTACTCCGGGAAGTGGATCCCCGACACGAAGGCGCGGCGCCAGGCGATCCTGGACCGGCTGCGGAGCTGGAACGCGTTTTCGAACTCCAGCCCGGTGGAGGGGATCGAGGTCGCGATCCGAACGTTCTGGCAGGCGGACCGCAGGATCAGCCTCTACGTCTTCGGCGACGAGTTCACCGGCGACTCGATCGACCAGGTGCTCGAGACGGTGGACCGCCTCAACCGCCCCGACCAGACCGGCGAACGCAAGGTGCGCATCCACGCCATCGGCTTCCCGACGATCTTCTCCCAGGCCCGCTACGGCGAGAACACCGGTGTGCGCTTCGCCACCCTCATGCGCCTGCTCTGTGAGCGCAACGGCGGGGCCTTCGTGGCGCTCAACAGCCTCACACCGTAGCCGGGGCGCGCCCGAAGCCAGCTTCCCTCAGCTGTGTCGAACCGGGCCGCCCGGCTCTGCCCGCCCCGGACCTGACCGGGCATGCTCGTACGAAAGACTCGGCTCGCTGTAGGCGGACGGTCCGCCTCCGCCTACAGCCGGTGCCTCTCCCGGCCCGGCTCACGGCTGGGCGGGGAGACCAGCTGCCGGGTCTACAAGCCGAGGCGAGCGCGCGAGTCGCCGCTCTTCCGCCTGGTCCTCGCCCCCGTCGCTCATCGCCATCTCGTCCGCACCATGCCCCGCCTCCTGCGCGGGATCTTCCGAAAGCGCCGTGAGCTTCTCCTCGACCTCTCTCAGTGCGCCGCCTCTGCATCTCGATCGACCGCGCTCGGCGTTTGCCGAGCTGGGCTCTCCGTCCAACGCCAGACGAACGATATGTCGTGGTCGCCGTCGAAGCCGCCGGCCCGCATGAGCGTCCACATCCCGCACGCGAGCAGGATGGCCGAGCACGCCCGTCTTGCTTCGTGTTCGCGTCCGGTGCTTGCAGCGCCGACGCGACCGACATCGTGGGTGCTGTAAGCAGTTCCCGTGCCCGCTCCAAGTCCTGGCAGTAGGAAGAACTGCGGTGCCGCCCGTCCTCGCCTCAGGACGGGATGACCTTGCCAGAGGCCGACGTCGCCAGCTATTGCTCGGTGTGTTGGACCTGCTACGAGCTGGCCACCTGCGCCTCAGCCCACCCCAGCAGCAACGACCGCCGCCGAGCCCGGAGCTGGTTCGCGTGCCGATCGACGAGGAAGGGCGCGAGATCCAGGCCGGCTGAGGACCCTACCTACGGCGGCAAGCTGCGATGCCCTTGACCCTCACCACGCCGACGGGGGGTGTGTACCCGTGATGGGCGGCGTGGAGACTCCGGAGGGGTCTCGTTGCGAATCTGGGGTTCTCAGCCTCACCAGCCGCCTTCCTCCATGACTGATGGCGGGGCTGAGGGGCGCCGCCAGTCCTCTATACTCACCAGGCGGCAGTCGCCGCCGTTCAAATCGCCTATCGTTTCGTTTCGTTCAGCTCGAGTACCTACAACGCCTGATCGTCTCCGCGGCCCGACCGAGCGTCCATCGGGCCGATCACCAGGGGCCTCGGCCCCCTGGCGCCCACGACGTGCTGGCTGTCGTCCTCGATGTAGGTGACGCCGTAGAGGTCCCGGCGCCGGTCCTTCCAGTTCTGGACGGTGCCGCTGTGACGGTGGCGCTTCAGGAGCTCCAGGTCGAGGTCGTGAATCAGCAGGGTCTCGATGTTGGGCTGGCACTCGGCCGCCACCGCGTCGCGCGCGAAGGGGATGTCCGCGGGCGTGAAGATCCCGGACTGGGCGTAGTGGATGTCGGCGTTCTCCACGAAGGGGAGGTTGCCGATGCAGCCGGAGATGGCCACGTACATGTGGTTCTCGATGCAGCGGGCCTGGGCGCACAGACGGACTCTCAGGTAGCCGGCGCGCATGTCGGTGTTGAAGGGGACGAAGAGGAGCTGGGCGCCCTTGTCGGCGGCGATCCGGGCCAGCTCCGGGAACTCCACGTCGTAGCAGACGTTGATGGCAATGGGTCCCCGGTCGGTGTCGAAGACCTCCACCCGGCTGCCCGGGACCACCCCCCACCACCGCTTCTCGTTGGGCGTGACGTGGAGCTTGTACTGCTTGCCGATGGTCCCGTCCCGGCGGAAGAGGTAGGCGATGTTGTAGAGGACACCCTCCTCCTCGGTGAAGTGGGACCCCCCGATGACGTTGACGTCGTACTTGATGGCCAGCCGGGTGAACAGCTCCAGGTAGGGCTCCGTGAAACGGGCGAGCTCGCGGGCCGCCAGGCCGGGCCGGTGGGCCTCGACGATGGAGAGGAGCTGGTTGGTCACGAGCTCGGGAAAGACCACAAAGTCCGCCTTGTAGTCGGAGGCGACGTCGATGAAGTACTCGCAGTTGCGCCCGAACTCCTCGAAGCTCGCCACCCGGCGCATCTCGTACTGGACCACGGCGATCCGGACCGGGGCCACCGCCCGGAAGTGTCGCCGGTCGCGCCTGGTGTGGTCGAGGTTCGTCCACTCCAGGAAGGTGGCAAAACCACGGGAGTCGGCGTCGCCGGGAAAGTAGTCGGGCACCAGCTGCTTGAGGACGAAGCCGTTGGAGACCTGGGCGGTCAGCACCGGGTCGAAGAGGGTCTTGTCCATGACCCGCTCGACGTACTCGACGGCGGACATCTCGTCGGCGTGCTCGCCATAGCCCGGGATGCGGCCCCCGACGATGATCCGCATCAGGTTCCGCTGGCGGGCCAGGCGCTTGCGCTCGGTGTAGAGGCGCCGGGACAGCTTGAGGCCCCGGCAGCGCGGGTCCACCATGATCTCGATCCCGTAGAGGGTGTCGCCCTCCGGGTCGTGGTTGCGGATGTACCCGCTGTCGGAGATCTCCTTCCAGGAGTGCCAGTCGGCGTAGTCGGAGAAGTCGACGACGAGGCTGCTCGAGGAGGCGACCAGCTCCCCCTCCAGCTCGACCACGATCTGCCCCTCGGGAAAGAGGGCCAGCTGGCTCTCGATCTGCTCGCGCTTCCACGTGGCCATGCCGGGGAAGCAGGCCTCCTGGAGCTCGACGAGCCGGTCGAAGTCCTCGATCGTCAGCGGGCGGATCCGGATGCGGCGCTCGAAGTCGAGCAGGTCCAGCGTCGGCTGCTTGCCGGCTTTCGCCTTCTTCTTCTTCATTCGCGGAGACTCCATCCCCTGTCGTTTTGTGGCCAGGCCCCGCGGGCATTCCGGGCGTGCGCTGCCCTCGGCTTGGACCGGCTACGCCCCTGCTTGCACGATCTGCGAGATGCGGAAGGGCTCAATTCTCCAAGGTATCACGCTGCCCGTCCTCCCGGGCAGCCGCCCCGGGGGCGACCTCCGGGCGCCATCCAGAGTGACGCAAACACAAGAAATATCTATTCTGATAGATAGTTAGCAGGCATAATGCGAGTTGATGCTTGAAGTTTCTGGAGCGCTGCCAGGCCTGCTTGACCCCACCACGCCGACGGGGGTCGTGTACCCATGATGGGCGGCGTGGAGACTCCGGAGGGGTTTCGTGGCGAATCTGGGGTTCTCAGCCTCACCAGCCGCCTTCCTCCATGACTGATGGCGGGCCTGAGGGGCGCCGCCAGTCCTCTATACTCACCAGGCGGCAGTCGCCGCCGTTCAAATCGCCTATCGTTGGTCACCAACTCCACCAACAACTTGCGGGGAGCGCTGCCGCCGAGAACCGGCGGTCTGCTACCAGATTGCCACTGCGGCGGGGGGAGGCGGGAGCCTGAGACCACCCGCTCCAGGCACGGTCAACGCTCACACCGGGCGGTCTGCTGGAGGGCGGGACAGGCTGCTGCCCCGGAGTTCCACACTTCCCGCGGTGATCAGCGGAGCCCGGCTAGTGGCCGGACGGTTTCTTTGTCACATTCGCCTGCGCGGGGTGACTCACCCGCTGGATAGAGTGATTCGCTAGTCCGGCCTCGCCCCGCCGTGATCGGCGATCCAGACCCATCGACCATCCTGCTTCAACAGGACGTCGGTCCAGCGCCCGCGTTCGACGCTCTCCTTCCCCTCCGCGTCCTTGGTGATCGTCACGTAGTAATAATGTGCGATGCCGACATTGCCGTAGACCTTGATGTCGATCGGCCTCAGCTCGTAGGCTTGGGTTGTCCGGGTCTTAAGGAAGTAGGCGCCGATCTTCCTGTTCGTCTCCTTCGTTCGGGGCACAGGTTCGACATACAGCCAGCCGCTGAAATCGTCGTGAACGCAGGAGAGTGCCGCTTCCAGGGTCCCATTGTTCCAGTGCTCAGAGCACGTCTCGATGGCGGCCCAGACCTCCTTCTCGGCTTCCGACCATCGCTCCCCTGCCGCTACATCGGCCGGCACGCAACAAAGCACGACGCCCGCGGCCACGAGGACGGACATGATCTTCATCGGGATCTCCTCCTATGGTCAAACCCGTCGCGCGACGCCGGGCACCGTTTTCTGACCGAGCCCCGGCCCTGCGCGGTGGGAGCATAGCAACCCGCGCGGGCGGGAGTTCTTGGATTTCGCTTGGATTTCCCTTAGTGAACGAGGAGACTTCCGACATCCGCAAGAGGCTGGAGGAGGGCTGGCAAGGGCCGGTGCTCCTGAGCTGGCTCTACCGGCAGCCGGAGGACCGGTGAAGAGAAGGGCTGCCCTCGAGCCCCCCGAGAGATCACATTCCACACGGCCCCCGTCGTGGTACAAGCAGGGTGGAGCGGATCATGCATAACCCGAACCTGCCGCTCAGTATTCAGGTCGATGATGAGCCGCCCATCGCCGTAGTTGAGGCTGACCCATGTATCCCCTTCGCCGCACACTGGGTCTTCGAGTCCAAAGGGGGGGCAGCGAGAATCCGCGTCTTCCAGGGCGACAGCGAGCTTCGGACCATGAGGTGGAAGCCTTCTGCACCGGGTCAGCTCAAGATCTGGGGGGAATTCCACACCCGAGTCGTAGCAACCCGGCAGGCTACAGGCCGCCGCCAAGACTGCCGCTCCACACCAACTGGGTCGCATTGCATCCCCCTGGCTGAAAGAGAAGTGAGCGGCCAGTGATGTTGCGCCTGCGCTCTGGCTGAGGCCACTAACGGGAGTTCCCCGTTTCCCTGTACTCGTCCGTCCCGAAAGCTCTAGAACCCAAAGGTCAGACCCGCGAGCACCTGCCACCCTCGATTCTTCAGCGAAAAATCCTCGTCTTCCTCGGGCTCGTTGACGCTCGCCAGGCCCCATGTGTAGCGGCCCTCGACGAATCCCCGGATGCGGTGTCCAAACTCGAGCCCGCCACCCACCGTCAGCCCGAAGTCCCAGTCCTTGTAGAACTCCTTGGCGTCCTCATCGGTGGTGCCGTCCGCCGACGCCACCCGGGCACGCCGAAGGTATCCAACCGTGCCCCCTCCGGCAACGTACGGGCGAACGTCGCCGGAGGCCATCGAGAGGTTGAGGGTGAGTGGATTTCTCTGGTATGCGGCCGGCACAGAATACGTCAATTGAGCCGTGATGCGGCGGTCAGCAGTTCCTCTGCGGCGCTACCTCTGCCGACGACGGCATGTCCCTCGATGTCCAAGAGGAGAAGCTGCGGGGCTACGCTGCGCTCTACGGGCACACCCTCCGAGCTTCCGGGGCTGGACCGCCTCAGCCTCGATGCCTCGGTTCTCGGCTTCTCCGTCGTGCTGTCACTCGCCACGGCCCTCGTCTTCGGGCTGCTGCCGGCTCGCCAGCTCGCGTGATCGAACGTCGGGGACGACCTGCGCGAGATGCGAGTCGTCCTCGCCGAGCTGCAGCAGAGAGAGCGGATCGTAGAGGCAGCGATCTCGATCGCGGAAAAGGGGGTATACGCCCTTTCCTCGCGGACCACCGCCGGGGGGGACCGGATTTTTCTGCCCGGGATATTCGCTTTGAGAAAGTTCATGGGCGATGAGTCAGGAACGATCGCCTGCCGGTCGCGGGCAGGTGTTCAGGAAGTCGCGGCGGCCATCGGGTCTTTCGAAGCCGGCAGCCGAGCTCTGGCAACGCCTCCAGAGCGAGTATCGGGGCATCATTGCCGCGCGGCTTGCCGTGCTTGAGCAAGCGCTGCGTGCCTTCGACCGGGCGGAGGAGGCCAGGAGGCTCCTCGATCGGGAGGGTTGCGTCGTGAAGGACCGCTGGGGCCAGACAAAGGTCCATCCCGCCGCGCCCGTCGAGCGGGATGCGCGCTCGGCTTTCCTGTCCGCGCTGAAGCAGCTCGGCGTCGAGATCCCGCTGGAGGAGGGTTGATGCCTCGGAAAGTCCTCAAGCGTCTCTGGCGCGGGAAGGGAGGCGTGAAGCGCAACCAGCACCAGGACCTTCTCTTGGGCAGGCGTGGGGCCTTCCGCTCGGAGCGCGAGCGTAGGGCCGCGTGGGCCGCCAACCGAGAGCGGCTGCTCGAGAGTGTGAACCCTTGCACCCGACCGGCCGCCTGGTGGGACTACGAGGCGCCGGGCGGCATGAAGCGGGACCCCCACCGTTCGCAGGACGAGCAACTCTACGTCTTGAAAGCTTTGAGTAGGGAGGAAATCTCTCTGCTCCTCATTGGCCCGGTCCCCGAAGGTCTGGACCACCGACACCACCCCGGGCCGAAATCCCTCCTCCTCCTCGGCGGCCGCCGCCAGGAGCTCTCTCGCCGTCTCCGCCGCGGCCCGGGACAGCTCTCCCAGCAGCTCACGGTGGTAGAGGAAGTACACCCGCAGCATCTTCGGGGCCGTGAAGACCCACTGGGCGTGCCCACGTCCTCGACAACCTCGTCGACCAAGAACGCCGCCAGTTCCGCTGAGACCCTGCTCGGCTCGGTGCGCAGGACCGGTCGGCTGGTGATCGTTCACGAGGCCAACCGCTTCTGCGGCTATGGGGCCGAGCTGGCGGCCCTGGCCGCCGAGGAGGCGTTCGACTGGCTGAAGGTACCGGTGCGGCGCGTGGCCCCGCCGGCAATCCCCGTGCCCGTATCCCCGCCGCTGGAGCAGTTCTTCAAGCCGTCGGCCCGCGACGTGGCCGCCGCCATCGTGACGACGATGAGCGCAGGACGGTAGCCGCTCCGCCGGCTCGGCAGGCCGAGAAGCGATGTCGACCTATCGCCTGCCCGGCTTCTCCTGTATGGCCGCCTCCAGCCACCGCAGATACTGCGCCTGGATGGCGGGATCCCGAGGCGGTTCGTGACCCGCCTTCTCGTCCAGCAAGAAGAGCACCGGGATGCCGGCGCCCTTCATGATCGAGACCAGCTCGACGGTCAGCTCCACGGGGCAGTTCCGATCGCGGCCGCCGTGGAGGACGACCATGTTGACGCCGCGCAGCGGCTTCAGATACTCGGCGTGACGGAAGTCGGGATGCTTGCCTTCCGGCGCGTATTCGCTCCCTTGATCGGGGTGGCCAGAGAACACGGCGGCCGCCGCATACCGCCCGGGATCCTCGTAGAGCGTACGGTAGACCCCGTATCCGCCCATCGAGAATCCGGCGAGCACGAGCCGGGACGGATCGATGGGGTAGTGACGCAGCGCATCGGACACGGCCTCGCGAATGTCCTCTTGGGCGTGGTCCTTGGTGTAGGCGTTGCTCTCGCCGCGACCGTAGGGCGCGATCACGAACATCGGGCTCGGGAACAGGACCGGATGGCTCCGAATGGCGAATTTGATGCTCTGGTCGTCGGAATCGCTGCCATGGAGGAAGACCATCGCGGGATACCGCTTCGTCGGCTCCAGCCTCTCGGGAACGAAGATGGTGTACGGTTGGAGAGACCCGTCCACGTTCGATCGGAACGCACGGCGAACGAAGCCCCTCGCCTCGGCCGTGACATCCCGGCCTGACACGGCCGCTCGCAACTGCCCGTTCAGACGCTCGATCATCGCGCGGAGTGCCGGGCACGTGTCGTGTGGCTTGAGACGGGTCAGGCCCTTCTCGATCTCGGCGACATGGAAACGCAGCGTCTCGACGCTGCCCTGGCTGATGCGCCCGCTGGCGTCGCTCAGCTCTTTCTCGATGGCCGCCGCGTCGAACGGTGGCAGCACGGTGAGCCCAGCCTTCCCGGCCCCCGTGTTGGCCCTCGATTCCCAGCGCAACAGGTAGCCGCCGGTCACCAGGTCGCTGGTGTCCACAGTCGCTTCGCGGACCGACAGTCCAGGCTCCAGCTCGAATGAGAGCGTCTGTTGGCCGACGCGCGTCCCCTCTCCCGAGAGCATGGTGACTCTCAGTTGCTCCTTCGCGGCGGCGGACGAGAGCGCGGCGATCTTCATCTCGAGCGACTCGCCGGCCTGCAGATGGTTGCGGTCCAGCACCGCCGCGCTCTGGGTTCCCTCGGCCAATGCCGGCGGCGCAAAGGACAGGCGGGAGTAGGCGCCGAAAGGATCCTGACCGGGGGACGGGTTCAGGTTCACAGCCAGCACGTTGACGTCGGTCTGGCCGATGGCCTTGCTGAAGAAGATGTTGAACCCGACACCGTCGCTCAACCAGGGATGATACGGATGGACGTCATCCCATCGCAGCAGAGCCTCGAAGCCCAGCGTGGCCGTTCTCGGAGTGCACGTGGAAGCTGCTGCGCTCGCCGAGGGGCGAGAAGGGCCACTCTGGTCGTTTCGCTTCCAGACCATCTGCGCGAACGGCTTGCGGGGATCGCCGGTGGGATGGTAGCCGAGGAGGAACAGGTCGTCGGTCGTCTCGTTGTCCGGTCGCGGCGCGTTCAGCACCAGGACGAAGCCATCTCCGTTCTGATAGCCGCGGTCGCGGTAGATCACCTGATCGGCCTGCACGTCGATGAACAGGTAGAAGAACCCGGTACCGTAGGCCAGGCGGTACTCGCCAACCGTGTCGGGAGTCGCCGGGTTGGGCTTGTAGAGGAAGCTGAAGGACCGACGCGGAAGCGCCTGCAGATCCTCGTCCAGACGTCCGTCGACGACCGGCTCGCGTGACAGGAAGTCGACGGCCGGCTCGAGAACGGCCTGGGGCGCGGTCAACAGCTTCACGTCCGGGCCGGCCGGCGCGGTCTCCTCCTGCGCTCGGGCGACCGTTCCGCATAGTAGAAGACTCAGAGCAAGGCCGAGCAGAGCTCGGCGCGGCTCTACGGGAAACGCCATGAAACCTCCTCGTCGGACATTACTGACCACGTCGAAACAGGCCTGCGGTCAAACGAACTCTGGAAACTGCGGGAGGGCGCGAACCGGAGGAGGCTCGTCGGCCCGGCTGTTCTGCGTCTCACACGTCGCCTCTCCCTCCAAGACGAGAGGGCGTCGAGCGAGGTTCCACTTTTGGCAAACCGCCGGAGCGGCTCAGCAGACCTCGCGGGTGCCTCGGACGACTCCACACCCGCGGCGGTATGCTTGGGTCGGCCATGAAGCGCGTGCTCGTCGTCGAGGACGACCCCGACATCGTCGAGCTGATCTCCCACTACCTGGAGGGCGAGGGCTTCCACATCGAGGCGCTGGGGAACGGGGAAGAGGCGCTCCGACGGCTGAGGGGCAACAGCTTCGACCTCCTCATCCTCGACCTCCAGCTGCCGGGCATGGACGGCCTGAGCCTCTGTGCGGCCCTGCGCCGCGACCCGCGCACGGAGGGCCTCCCGATCATCATGCTCACCGCCCGGGGTGACGAGTCCGATCGCATCGTGGGCCTGGAGGTGGGGGCCGATGACTACATCGTCAAGCCCTTCAGCCCGAAAGAGCTCGTGGCCCGGGCCCGGGCGCTGTTCCGGAGGCTCGAGCGGAAGGACGGCACCGATGCCCCGCTGCGCCACGGTCCACTGGAGGTGGACCAGACCCGTCACACGGTGCGTTGGGAGGGGCAGGCCGTTCACCTGACCGCGAAGGAGTTCGCGCTGCTCGTGGCCCTCCTCGAGGCGGACGGGCGCGTGCTGTCGCGGCAGGCCCTCCTCGAGGGCGTCTGGGGCTACACCTACTCCGAGGGCACGCGGACCGTCGACGTCCACGTGCGCCGCCTGCGAGAGAAGCTGCCGGGGCTGGCGCCCGGGCTGATCACGGTGAAGTCGCTCGGGTACCGCCTGGCCCGGACGCTCCCGGGCGAGACTACTTGACGAAGCGGTAGCCGAGTCCGACGACGGTCTCGACGTGGTGGCGGGCCGCACCGAGCTTGAGGCGCAACCGGCGGATGTGGGCATCGATGCTGCGGGCATCCACGTCGGACTCCCATCCCCAGATGCGTTCCAGGAGCCGCTCGCGGGTGAGCACTCGGCCCGCCCGCTCGACCAGGTAGCGGAAGAGCTCGAACTCCTTGTGGGTGAGCCGGATCTCCTGTCCCTGGTAGCGAACGACATAGGAGTCGAACTCGATCTCCCAGTTCTCGTCGCGGTAGCCCTGCGGGGGCTCTCCCGCCCCCGCCGCCCGCCGGAGCGCCACCTTGCAGCGGGCGGCCAGCTCCTTGAGGCTGAAGGGCTTGACCATGTAGTCATCGGCGCCCATCTCGAGGCCGAGGACCCGGTCCACCTCGTCCGCGCGCGCGGTCACCATGATGATGGGCACGTGGGCAGTGGTCTGCTGCCGCCGGACCATGCGGCAGACCTCGAGGCCGTCCATGCCCGGCAGGTTGAGGTCGAGCAGCACGAGATCGGCTCCGCGGCGCACCGTCTCGAGCCCCTCCTCGCCCGTCCGGGCCACCCGGACGTAGAGGCCCGCCTTCTCCAGCTGGAAGGTGATCGCCTCGGCGATGTCCGGATCGTCCTCGATCAGCACCACCCGACGGCGGGTGTCCGGTGCCGGGGGAACGCTGCGGGCGGCAAGCTCGGCCTTCACTCTTGTTCTTCCTCCGCGTCGAGCGGGTCGCTTCGGACGCTTCTTCACACTTCCCGTACGGCCTCCATCTTCAGAGTAGCCGGCGGCGGAGACGGCCGTGTATCGACAGCGTTAACTCCGCGTAAACTCGGCCGAGGCCGCCTGAGGCATCCTCAACGGTCGACGTTGAAGCTGAAGAGCTTGTAGCGCCCGCCGTGCTCGAGGAGCGAGCCGAAGAGCGCCACCTCCCTCTTCTCACCCGTGCGACGGTCGCGCAGGCGCAGCATCGGCTCCCGATGGACGACAAAGGTCTGGTAGGCGGTCTGCTTCCCGCGGAAGACGATCTCCTCGAGGTCCCACGAGCGCCCGGCGTGGGCGTCGAGCACGGTGGACAGCCCGTAGGCGCTCCTCGCCGCGAGCTGGCTCCAGGCAAAGCCCGGCGGGACGTTCCCGTAGGCGGGCATCTCCGGGAACACCTCGAGCACGAACTCCTGCTCCGAGAGCGCCAGGCTTTCCATCCAGCGTCGGTCTCCGGCCTCGAGGGCCCGGAGGAACGCCTCCGCCAGGGCCTCGGGGGATGGCAGGGTGTTCTGGAAACGCTCGCGGGGTGGCCCGCAGGCCCAGACGAGGACGAGGAGCAGGACCGGCAGAACGAGCCGGGCCCGGCGGGAGCCGGGCCCGGTCGCAGTCACGGTCTCCGAGCGTGGGCCCGGGCTCACGAGGCTAGTGCCGTTCCAACTTGATGCGCCGATCGCGGCACTCAGTCGGACGCACACAGTTCGCAGCACGAGGACCCGAACGCTCAGGCGTGAATAGTTGGAACGGCACTAGTTCTGGGAGAAATCGGTCCAGCCCTGTGTCCAGTCGGTGCCGCCCATGGCCCCGATGAAGTCGACCGCGTCGAAGTAGCCGCCGGCCGGGGGAATGGCCACCGGTACGCTACCGTTGCGGGCCGGGCCCGAGGCCGAGGGCATGAAGTTCGGGTTGGACAGGTCGTAGGGAGCGGCGATCTCGGGGTTGGCCCCGCTGTTGGTCGGGTCATCCCGCCACGGGGCGTAGGTGAAGGACCCCTGGCCGTTCCCGGTGACGATGGAGTTGGACATGCTGAGGGCCCCGCTGTTGGCCTGCGCGATCGTGGCGCCGCCGTCGCCGGTGTTCACCTCGACGCCCACGCGCTTGAAGCCCTGAACGATGAAGTTGCGGAAGGTGCCCGCCGTGCCGCGCCGGAGCAGCATGCCGCGCGAGCTCTGGGTGCCCTCGTTCTCGTCGGGGTCGCCGATCAGGGTCACGTTGTAGATCCTCGGGGCGGAGCGAGGCTGGGCGTCGACCGCGCCCTCGAGGTTGTCCGCCTCGAAGCCGTTGTCGGCGTCGTCGCCCCGCTGCTGGGCAATCCAGAACTGGCCGCGACCCTGATAGCCGTCGGTCCAGTCGAACGCGTCGTCGCCGGCGGCGCTCGCCACCAGGTACTTGCAGGCGGTCGTGCCGCCGAACCACTCGAAGCCGTCGTCGAGGTTGAAGTGCACCTGGATGTGGTCGCAGGTGGTGCCCGGCGCCCAGTGCCCTGGAAGGCGATGCCGTTCAGCTCGTTGTCGGGGCTGAACTCGATCCCCGCGAACTCCACGCGGACGTAGCGCAGGATGCCGCTCGAGTCGTTCGGGTCGTTGCCTCCGAAGAGCGCCGGTGCCGCCCTCGCCCTGCTTCTCACCGCCGGGGATGTTCAACGGGGCGAAGCCGTTCAGGATGAGGCCGCCCCACTGCCCGCGGGCCCGGGACCCGGCGGCAGCGCTGCTGGTGAAGACGATGGGGTTGTTGGCGTCGCCCTGAGCCACGAGCCGGGCGCCGCGGTCGATGACCAGGGTTCCAGTGGTGGCCTGGTCACCGAAGATCGTGGTGCCCGCCTGTATGGTGAGGGTCGCCCCAGTCCGCACGAAGAGTGCGCCCTGGATCAGGTACTCGTTGTTAGCCGTCCACGTCGTGTCGCTGGTGATCTCGCCGTTGACGACGACGACCTCGGGCTGACTCGGCGTGCTCGGCCCGCTGGTGCTGCTGTCGCTCCCGCCGCAGCCGACGAAGGCCAGGACACCGACCGCGAGGACGGGGAGGAATGGCTTGATTCTGGGCTTCATCTGTTTCTGCATCCTTTCGGCTTCGTCTTCTTCTTCTTCCTGCTTCATGGAATCGGTGCCTGGTGCCTCGCTCATTGCGAGTACGAGACCCCCAGGCTGATGGTCCGTCCTTCCTTGAACAGCCTCTGGAGCTGCCCACCCTGCGTGAAGAGATACTCGGCGTCGGTGAGGTTGGTGCCGGTCAGGCGCAGGGCCCAAGTCCCGAAGGTCCTGGTCACGACGACGTCGAGGGTCGGGCGTCCTTCCTCGAGGATGTCGGGCGTCCCGAGGACACCGACGTCGGCGATCCGGTTGGCGAAGTAGTTCACGAGCACGCGGCCGGAGAGGTCGTGGCTCCGGTTCCGGAGCTCGAGCATCCCGTTGACCACGTGGGGCGACTGCCCGGCCAGGGGCCGGTCGAGGTTGGTCTGGATCTGGGCGGTGCCCCGCTCGAGCTCGATCTGGGAGTTGGTGTATGTGTAGTTGAGGCCCACGAGGACGTACGGTCCGAAGGACTTCCGACCCTCGAGCTCGAAGCCGACGTTGCGGGCCCCCTTGGCGTTGGCGTACGACGTGCGGAAGGCGGCGGTGGCCTCGACCACCTTCTCGATGGGGTCGGTGAATTCCTTCCAGAAGACGCTGGCGGCGACGACCTCGCCGTCGGCCCCCCCGCCGGACGGGAACCACTCCCAGCGCAGGTCCGCGTTCGTGATCTTCGCCCGCTTGAGGTCCGGGTTGCCGACGACGGCGCGGCCGCCCACGATGTCCGTGAACTCGAAGGGCGCCAGCTCACGGAACTCGGGCCGGTTCAACGTCTGGCTGAAGGCGGCCCGGAGGTTCTGGTCCGGCGTGAGCTGGAAGACGAAGTTCAGTCCCGGCAGGACGTCGGTGTCGTCGAGGCTGGCCGGAACCACCCCGATCGTGGGGTCGAACGGGTCGGTGGTGATGACCTCCTGCTGGGAGCTCTCCACCCGGGCGCCCCCGATGAAGCGGAGGCGCTGGGTGAGCGGGAGGTCCACCATGGCGTAGCCAGCGTAGATGTCGTGCGTCGCGTCGTACCGGTCCGTGGGCCGGGTGTCCTCCTCGAGCTGGAAGTCGCCGAGCTGTCCAATGTTCTGCTCCTGGAAGATCACCTCGGGCGACTGGGTCAGGTCCACCGGACGGCCCCGGGTGGGCTTGAAGCGGAGGCGGCGGGAGAGGAAGTCCCGCGTGCGGTGGGTGTACTGGCCCCCGACCTTGAGGACCGTCGAGCGACCGCTCCCGGAGAACAGCATCGTCCAGTCCACCCCCCCGTCGTAGACGTTGTCGGTCAGGCCGTTGAACATCCGGAAGCCGCTCTGCGACTCGTTCGACCACTCGAACTCTCCCAGGGACGGCCGGAACTCGTAGAGGTTCTCGCGGAGGTCGGGCTCGTCGCGCTTCGCCCGGGAGTAGGTGGCCCGCCAGTCGATGCGACCGTTCGCGAGGCTCGGGAAGAAGTGCTCACCGGAGAGCTTGCTCGAGAGGACCGACTCCTGGATCCAGTAGACGCGCTGGTTCCGGAGGGGGACGCCCTTGTCCTCCTGGTAGCCCTCGAAGAGGCGCGCCTCGTCCTGGCCGCTGTTGGTGTAGAAGTTCTCCCAGGCCAGGCGGTGGCTGCCGGAGAAGCGGTACGAGAGGTTCCCGACCGCGCCCACCGTCGCCCGGTAGGTCGAGTAGCGGAAGTCGTAGTCGTTCGTGGGCCGCAGTCCGGTGTTCCCCTCGCCGAGGGCGTAGTACTGCTGTTCCTCGGTCCGGTAGCGGTTCTTGTAGTTGTAGGTGACGCTGCCGACCGCCCCGAGCTTGTCCCAGCTGTTCCCGGCCAGGATCGAGAAGCTCGTGTCGGGCTTGCCCGTCGTCTCCCGCGGCTCCCAGACGTTCTCGAAGGAGCGGCCGAAGGCCTGGATCTCGTCCTGGGTGAACCCGCCGCCAAAGCGCCCGGCGGGGACCACTTTCTGGTTCGGAATGTCACCGGGGAGGGCGCGACGGCCGTCGTCGAAGCCCAGCCAGTCGGTGCCGCCCCCGGGGTAGCTCAGGCCGTCCTTGCCGGTGGTGTTGGAGTTGTAGCCCCCGCTGAAGGAGACGGACAGCACCGGGCGGTCCGGGAAGTTGATGGGCTCGATCTCGAGCAGGCCTCCGGAGAACTCTGCCGGCTTGTCCGGCATGTACGACTTCGTCACCTTCACGCTCTCGAGGAGCGCGGTCGGGAAGAGGTCGAGAGGCACGACCCGCTTGTCGGGCTCGGTGGTGGGGAGAACGGAGCCGTTCAGCGTCGTGTTGCTGTAGCGCTCGCCCAGTCCGCGGACGTAGACGTACTGGCCGCCCACGACCGAGACCCCGGTCACCCGCGACATGGCCTCGGAGGCGTCGGTGTCGGCGTTCGCGCTCATCTCCTCGCGCGCCAGGCCGTCCGACACCGAGCCCGACTTCCGGCGCTCGAGGAGCGAGGCGGCCTGGCTCGTGGCCAATGGCCCTGCCTCGGCGGTGACCGTGATCTCCTCGGAGAGCTCGACGGTACCGATCGAGAGAACCAGACTCAGGTCGGTCGTCTGGCCCGCGGTCACCACCACGCCCTGGCGGACGCGGTCCTTGTAGCCGGAGAAGGTCACCTTGACATCGTAGGTGCCGGGGGGAGCTTGATGTCGAAGCCTCCGTCCATGTCGGAGTAGACGACGGTGTCCCTGCCCGACGACCTCGACCGGGGCCCCGGGAAGCGTGACCGCGTTGTACTCGTCGAGCACGCGGCCCCTGATGCGTCCTGTCTCCTCCGCCTCGGCGGACGAGGAGACGGCGACGACAACGGCGAGAACGGAGAATGCGGCGGCGACGAGTCGATTCGGTTTCATGGTCACCTGCGATGGGCGGCTCGCGAGAGCCGCGCCGTTTTCTGTTCCGTCTCAGGCTATGGATGGGCGATGACAGGCGCGTGACGACGCGGTGTCGGGGAGGTAAAGACCGGAGGTTAGAATCGAATCCTGAAGACCGGCATGACCTTCGTTTCCCGCACTCCCGCCACAGGCTGGGGGCCCATCCGGCTCGCGGCAGCGCTGCTCGGGGTGGCCGGCGCCGTCGCCGCGGCCGCCCTCCCCGGCGGCGAGGCCGTATCCGCGGAGGCACTCCGGCGGCACACCTTCTTCTGGGGGACGACGCCCGGGAGGGGCGCGCCCCGGGGACGCCGGGGGCGCAGAAGGCCGCCCGGTACATCGCGGGGGAGCTGGAGCGCGCCGGTCTGACACCCCTGGGACGCGACGGCGCCTGGTTCCAGGACGTCCCCCTTCACGGCACGACCCCGCTCGAGGCCTCGGAGCTCGTGATCACCTCGGAGTGCGGCTCCGGCCGGCTGCGCCTCGGCGGAGGACTACCTGCTGTTCACCGGAGGCGTGCAGACGCTCATCCCCCGCGACGTGCCCATGGTCTTCGCCGGCTACGGGATCGTGGCCCCCGAGTTCGACTACAACGACTACCAGGACCTCGACGTCACCGGCAAGGTCGTGGTGGTGCTGACCGGAGAGCCGGCGTCGGCGGACCCCGACTACTTCGCGGGACCGCTGCCGACCGTCTACGCCAGCCCCGAGGCCAAGCAGCGCGTCGCCCTCAGCCGGGGCGCCCGGGGGAGCCTGCTCGTCCCCTCCGCCCTCGAGCCCCCGCGCGACTGGAGCGACCTGCGCCGTGAGTTCGCGTTCGAGCACCTGAGCCTCCCCTACACGCTGCCACGTCACCTGAGCGCCTGGGTCCGACCCGAGGTGGCGAGGCGGCTCTTCTGCGGCGCCCGGTGGGACCTGGACGCCGTCCACGGCATGGAGCAGGACCACACCCTGCGGAGCTTCCCCCTCGAGGCACGGCTCCGCTTCCGCGGGGCAGTTCGCCGAGCGCGACTTCTTCTGCAGCAACGTCGTCGCCGAGCTCCCCGGCGGAGACCGCGCGGCTCCGCGACACCTACGTTCTCGTCTCCGCCCACTACGACCACCTCGGGGTCGGCCCGCCGCTCGACGGCGACGCGATCTACAACGGGGTCATCGACAATGCGATCGGGGTCGCCGGTGCCCTGGAGATGGCGCGGGTCCTCGCGTCCCGGGCCGAGCCCCCGCGGCGCTCCGTCGTCTTCCTCTTCCCGACCGCCGAGGAGGAGGGGCTCCTCGGCTCGCTCTACTACCTCGATCACCCGCTGGTTCCCGTGCACCGCACCGTGGCCAACGTCAACGTCGACGGCCTGGCCCACGTCGACACCTTCGCCGACGTGGTCGGCATCGGGGCGGAGAAGTCGACGCTCGGGCGAGACGCTGGAGACGGTGGCGGCGCGGCGGGGGCTGAAGCGTCTCGGAGGTCCCACCCCTCGCCCGCGCCGACCCCTTCACCTTCTCGGACCAGGCCGCCTTCGCGGAGGTCGGGGTCCCGGCCATCCTGGTCAACGAGGGGCTCGACTGGGCCCACCTCGGCCCCGAGGAGGCCCTGGCCCGGTACGCCGACTGGGGCCGCACGCGCTACCACCGTCCCTCGGACGATCTGGCCCAGCCGCTGAACTTCGAGGCGAGCCGGCAGCACGCTCGAGGTGCTCGCCGATCTCGTTCTCGAGATCGCGAACGATCCCGAGGCCCCGCGATGGCACCCCGGATCGCCCGGAGGCCCTGGCCCAGCTCCGGACGCAGGCGGAAGGACGCTGAGCATGCCCCGGGGGCGGCGCCCGGCCCACGCGATCCCGCTCGGGCGCATCGGGAGTCGTCGACGATGCTGGCCTGCGTCCTCGCCGGCTGCGGTCCGGCCCCCGTCTCGGAGCCGCGCTTCGTGCGGATCACCGGCTCCGACACGATGCTGACCCTGGCCCGGCGCTGGGCCGAGGCCTTCATGAGCCGAAACCCCGGGATCGTCGTCCACGTGGAGGGAGGCGGCACCGGGGCCGGGGTGGTCGGCCCTCGTGGACGGCCGGGCCGACCTGGCCACCGGCTCGCGCCCGCTGCTGCCCTCGGAGGTCCAGCGGCTGAACGAGCGCCACGCCTCCCTGGGCGTCAGCTTCCGCTGTGCCCGGGACGGGGTGTCCGTCTTCCTGAACCCGGCGAACCCCGTGCGCGACCTCGGACCTGCCGCAGCTCAAGGAGCTGTTCGCGGGCCGGATCGTGAACTGGCGCGAGGTGGGCGGCCTGGACTCGCGCGTCCAGGTCCTGCGTCGGCCCCCGAACTCGGGCACCCACCAGCTCTTCCGGGAGCTGGTCCTCGACGAGGAGGACTACGCCGAGCAGGCCACGATCCTGCCCACGACCGCGGCCGTCGTCGACGCGGTCCGGCACGACACGGCGGCGGTGGGATACGGCGGTCTGGCCTTCGCTCCCGACCTCGTGCACTGCGCGGTCGGGGGCTCGCCCCCGACCGCGGCCAACGTGCGGAACGGCTCCTATCCCCTGGCCCGCTATCTCTTCCTCCACGCCGTGCGCCGGCCCCGGGGCTGGCCACGCCGGTTCGTCGACTTCGTCTTCAGCGACGAGGGACAGCGCATCGTCGAAGAGGTGGGCTTCGTGTCGCTGTGGGAGACGCAGCGCTCCGATCCCGGCTAGTCTGGAGAGCAATGGGACTCCGGACCCGCATGATCGTCATCGCGCTGGCCGCTGCCGCCGGGGCGCTCCTCGTCGTCCTCATCGTCGCCGGCCCCCGGCTGCGCGAGCGGTCGCTGGAGACCGCCCGCACGTCACTGTTCGCCGAGGCGCGTCTCATGGCGCGGCTCGTCCGGCCGCTCCTGGCCGCCGGGGTCTCGTCGGACGAGCTCGACCGGCTCGTCGACGACGCCGCCGGAGACGTCCGCGCCCGGGTGACCATCATCGCCCCCGACGGTCGCGTCCTCGCGGACGCCGAGCTCTCGGGCGAAGCGCTCGCCGCCGTCGAGAACCACGCCGACCGGCCCGAGGTCGTCGAGGCCCGCGAGAAGGGCATCGGCTCGTCTCTGCGGCGGAGCACCACCGTCAACCGCGACCTCCTCTACGGGGCGGTGACGATCGAGCAGGACGGGCGGCTCCTCGGCTTCTCGCGTGTCGCCTACAACCTCTCCGCGCTCGAAGAGCAGGCGCGGCAGCTGCTGGGGGCGGTGGCCTTCGCGCTGCTCGTGGCCTTCGGGATCACCGCCGCGCTGGCCATGACCCTGATCCCGCCGGTCATGGGCTCGATGAAGACCATCATGGACGCCGCCCACCGTTTCGCGGCCGGAGACCTCACCGCGCGCAGCCACGTCCAGCGCTCGGACGAGGTCGGGGACCTCGCCCGCATCCTCAACGCCTCCGCCGACCTGCTGCAGGAGCGGCTCGACGAGAACGCGCGGGACCAGGCCCGGATCCAGGCGATCCTCTCCGCGATGGAGGACGGCGTCCTCGCGGTGGAGCACCGGGGGATCGTTCTGGTGGCCAACGAGACGCTGCGCCGCGGGCTCGAGCTTCGGGACGCGCTCGGGCGGCACTACACCGAGGTCATTCACCAGCAGGAGGTCGGCACGGTGATCCAGGAGGTGCTTCGGACGGGAGAGCGACGCCTGATCGAGGTGGAGTTCGCTCGGGTGTCCAAGACCTACGCCCTGACCGCGGTGCCCTTCCCCGGCGAGGCCGGAGCGCCGCACGGCGCGGTCCTCACGTTCCACGACGTCACCGGCCGGCACCAGCTGGAGCAGATCCGGAAGGATTTCGTCGCGAACGCCTCCCACGAGCTGCGCACCCCTCTCACCTCGATCCGGGGCTTCGTCGAGGCCCTCGAGGACGGGGCGATGGAGCAGCCGGAGCATCGCGGCGCGCTTCCTCCGGAAGATCCGGACCCACGCCGACCGCATGACCGCGCTCCTCGCCGATCTCCTGGACCTCTCGCGCCTGGAGTCGGGACAGAGCCCCCCGATCTGGGAGCCCGTCCACGCCGGAGGAGGCGGCGGAGGACGTCGTCTCCTCGTTTGCCGCCCTGGCCCGCTCGAGCCGGGTGGCGCTCCGCCACCTGGACCGCGGGGTGCCGAGGGTGGTCAGCGACGCCGACCGGCGTGCGTCGCATCCTGGAGGTGCTGGTGGACAACGCCATCAAGTACACCGCCGTGCCTGCACCGCGACGGCGGGGGCAAGGTGGACGTCCTCACCGGCCCCGGGAAGAACGGGGCCGCCCGCCTCGAGGTCGTGGACAACGGGCCGGGGATCGAGGCCGAGCACCTGCCGCGGATCTTCGAGCGGTTCTACCGCGTCGACAAGGCGCGCAGCCGCGAGCTGGGGGGCACGGGCCTCGGGCTCTCGATCGCCCGGCACCTCGCCGAGGGCATGGGCGCCACGATCGCGGTGGAGAGCGAGCCGGGTCGCGGCACGCGCTTCATCGTCGACGTGCCGGCGCGCCCGGATCCGGAGCATCCTCCACGCTGAGTCGAGGCGTCGAGCCGCTCGCCCCCGTCTGCCCGTTGGGCGCCCGCCCCTGGGTATCGGCCGTACCGTTCAGCCCCCGAACGCCGCCTCGATCTCGGCGATCCCGACACCGAGCGCCGCCCGGGCGATCGAGTCCAGCGCCTCGGCGCGGCCCTGGAAATGCACGGTGCGGTGGACATGCACGTGGGACTCGCCCGGCGTGCCTACCAGAAAGCTCGTCCGGGCGATTGGCGAGCTCCATCGCCCTCAGTAGTTCCGCGTGTGTACCAGAGCGGACGGGCACGATGCCGGCGCCAAGAGGGTCCGCGGCCGAATGATGCGCCGAAGTGCGCGGCAGCCGAGCAAGATCGCCGACGGGACTGAGAACGCGGGACGGGTGGTTACGCCGCCCGACGCTCGTATCGGTGATGAAGCCCGCCGACCTCGACGAACTCCACGACCCTGCCCTCGAGCCGGTGTCTGGACCGCGCGATGGTCGGGAGCATCCTTCCCGAGAGACAGATGGGTTCTCGACCGATGGTAGTAGGCCAGGTACGAGCGGAGGATGCGCCTCAGGTGTCGCTCGTTGAAAACGATCACGTGGTCGAGACACTCCCGCCGGATGGAGCCGATGACGCGTTCCGCGTAGGGGTTCTGCCAGGGAGAGCGTGGGGCGGATCATGACCTGCCTGATTCCGAGCGAGCGAACGATCCGGTCGAAGTCGTTCCCATAGACACCGTCCCGATCGCGGAGCAGAAACCTGGGGGCGGTGTCGTAGGGGAAGGCCTCTCGGATCTGCTGCCCAGTCCACGCTGCCGATGGGTTGGCGGTGACGTTCAAGTGGACGATTCTCCGTCGGTCATGAGCGAGCACCACGAGCACGAAGAGCACGCGGAAGGTCACGGTGGGCACGGTGAAGAAGTCGATGGAGACGAGGTCCCTGACATGGTTGTCGAGGAAGGCCCGCCAGGTCGGAGAGGGAGGTCTCCCACGGCGATGCATGTACTTGGAGACGGTGGTCTCAGCGACATCGATGCCGAGCTTGAGCAGCTCGCCGTGGATTCGGGGCGCTCCCCAGGTTGGGTTGGCGACACACATACGCCGGATCAGGGCCCGGACCCCGGTGTCGAGGGCCGGTCGGCCGTCACCGCGACGCCGACTCTTCCAACGCCAGTAGAGCCGAAAGCCCTGCCGGTGCCACCGGACCACGGTCTCGGGCTGGACGATGACGAGGCTGGAGCGCCAGTCCTCCCACAGGCGGCAGAGCCAGGCCCAGAAGACCCTGTCGCGCCGGCGCAGCCGGGGGCGCTTCACCCCTCGCCGAAGGACGCCAAGTTGCTGCCGGAGAGCAAGATTCTCCGCCGCCAGCCCGGCCCCATCACCGAGGACGGCGCGGAGCAAGACACGGAGGGTGATCAGAAGGCTCATCGGCGTCTCCGGCTCGAGGCAAAGCCGGGATTCTAGCGCGGCGGCCTGCCCGCAGACGATGGGCGCAAGCTCTGCTAGACCAGCGCGGACGGGGTTTCCGGTAGGGACACCGGGAGTGGAGCTCGAGCGAGACGCAGCGGCGGGGACGGATCACCAAGGCGGGAAATGCGAGGGTCCGCTGGCTGCTCGTGGAGACAGCATGGCGTATAGCCACGCACAAGAGGAACCCCCAGACCGAGCCTCTTCGTCAGTGGGCGGAACGCATTGCCCGTCGGCGCGGCAGACGGGTGGCCGTGGTGGCCCTGGCGCGGAAGCTGAGCGGGATCCTCTACGCGATGTGGAGGGACGGCTCGGCGTATGACCCAGCCAAACTCAGGGGCGTTGGGGGCAGAGCCGCAGAGAAGGCGGCCTGAGCGCAACGCAAGGGAGGATTCTTCTCGAGGTTTGATTCTGAGGGTCCGGCGAGCGCGGGAAATTCCTTGGTCGCCGCTGACGACCGTTCGATAGATGGCGCCGCCGACCCATCGCACGCTGATACTGCGCCGGCGGGCGAGGCCCGCCGCAGGAAGCGCGAAGAGAAGGGTGAACGATCTCGCGGAAGAGCGTCCCGGGTGAGAACGCACGACTCAACAAGTGAACAGGAGGAGCGGGCCATCGACAGCAACCCAGCAAGAAGAGCTTGACCAGGGCCGCCGCTTCATCTGATCTGTCGGTCTCCTCGAGATACGGTTTTGCTACGCGAGTCTCGACGACCGGGTACAGCCTCGGTGGGTGGCTTATTTCTGAGTTGTCTGGTAACATGCCCTCCAGTTAGACCACCCACAATTGGCAGTCAGAACCGCCGCACGCGGCTTGACCGAGCACGACGACGCCCCAGTCGCCGGGCCAGTCCAGTTGGGACGGGCTGTAACTCAAGGGCGCTGGGGCTCCCGTTACGGAGGTATCAGATGAAGTATCGGATTCTCGTCGTTGTTTCGTGTCTGGCCGCTCTGGCCGCATCGCTCCCCGTCCGAGGGCAGGACGTGGACAACGAATTCGCCTTCAAGGTTGCGTTCGACTTCACGGTGGACGGTAAGGTCCTTGAAGCCGGCAGGTACATGGTCACACCGGATAGCACGGACGCGAACGGATTGGCCATATACGAGCTTTCGAAAGATCGAAGAGTACGAGGCACGGATGGCAGCCGGTTTCGCATGGATCTGCCTGCAATCACGCGGCTCGCGCGGCAGCACATGGACGACGCGCCGAAGGCGAGCTTCGTGTTCGACAAGGTCGGAGAGCAGCGCACGCTCACGGAGATCTGGCTACCGGGTCAGGACGGCTACTTGGTCGACAGCACGAAGGCGGAGCACGAGCACGACGTCGTGGAAGTGAAATAGCGGGACCTCCCGGCTTCCGAGGCCGGGGACGATTCCGCGATCGATCCGCGTCGGCGGAGGCTTCTTGGGGAGTCTGCGCCGACGCGCTTCTCCGAGGCCGGACGAAGTGGGTCGTTCCATCTCGCCGTGGGGCCTTCAAAGCGTGGACCACTCGGCCGTCAGGCAGGAGCGACAAACGCTCCGTGGCTACGGGTGATTGCGGAACGTAGCTGCCCAGCGACGGCAGCCGGAGCAGCAGCAGGCTAGCCGATCTTGCGCAAAAGAGAGTTTCCGGCCGCCCTAAGTCCTTAGGGGTTGCGCCGGGAGAACATCGAGCGCGCCGGGAAGATGACCCCGGCAGAGAGGCTCGCCGAGGCTCTCGCCCTGGGGAGCGCGGCCGTCCTGGCCCACGCTCAGGCCCACCAGGTGGACGCCGACACCGCCCGGCGCCGGCTCGAGCGGGCCGGACAGGCCGGTCGCCGGACCTCCAAGGTCATGCTGGGAATCCCGGATTGAGTCTCCTCGCCGAGGTCGCGTCCCTTCTCCGCAAGGAAGGGATCGACAGGGCCATCGAGGACATGGCGAGCTATCTGGTCCGGAACCCCGTCTCACTCAAGCGACTCGTCTACATCGACGGCCAGCAGGCGGTGACCTACCGCGCCCTCAGGTCGAATCCCAGCCTCGGGGCAAACTTCGTGGCCCTCGACCCCTTGGAGTGGCTGGCCCGTATCACCGACCACATCCCAGACCCGGGCCGGCACCGCACGTTGTTCTATGCCCACTACGCCAACCGCGCCCGGGGGGCTCGGGCCAAGGAGAAGAAGCTGCTCGAGGCTCCCGCCGCCGAGGTCCCCGAGAAACGTCGCTGCTCCCCCACCTGGGCGCGGCTCATCAGCAAGGTCTACCACGCCGACCCGCTCACCTGTCGCAGATGCGGGCGGCCGCTCCAAATCGTCACCTACGTCCACGATCAGTTCACGATCAACACAATCCTCGACCACCTCGGTCTCAGCCCACCCGAGATCGAGCGGCCACCACCAGACATCCACTACGTCCCCGTCGACCACGAGGGGCGTGAGCGTCACAGCCTGGTGACTGAGGAGCTGCACTCGCCGTAGGCGGGCGAGGGAAGGGTTGGGGGACCAGCCGGGAGGCGTAGTGCATCACCGTTCGCTGGACGAAGCCCCCTCGGGAGACCGGCAGCCGGACCCAGGCAGAGTCGAGGGGCGGTGACCCCTGGCGCGTCCCGCGGGGCCCCGCAGCAAGGTCCGGAGCGACACACGGTGACCGTGTCCGCCGCGCCCGGGCGAAACGAAACTCCTATCGGTCAACTCCCAGGTCGTCCTCTGCGAGCGCGGGATCCGCACCTTCGAGAGCTACACCCGCAACACGCTCGACATCTCGGCCATCCCCGTGGTCAAGAAGCGAAGCCACCTCCCGATCCTCGTGGACCCCAGCCACGGCACCGGGCGACGCGAGAAGGTCATCCCCATGGCCCGGGCCGCGGTCGCGGCCGGCGCGGACGGCTTGCTGATCGAGGTCCACAACGACCCGGAGAAAGCGCTCTCCGACGGCCCGCAGAGCCTCTACCCCGACCAGTTCGACCAGCTCATGGGCGAGCTGCGCATCATCGCCCCGGTGCTCGGTCGCTCACTGCCGCTCGCGAAGGCGAGAACGCCGGCCTGACGCGCCGGGGCCCGGCGGCCGGGGGCTCGACCGAGGACGTCAGGATTCCCGTCGAGCGTGGAGCGCCTCGGCGGGACTTGGATCTGGCGGCGGGATGGGCGAACGTCCTAGCCCCGGCGGCCGAGGGCGATCTCGACGGTGCGCCCGGCGCCGGTGGCGGCGCCCGCGGGTCGCTCCGCGCGAGTGCGCCGCCACCCTTCCCACCAATCGCGCGCCTCCCGGTCGCCCCAGGCCTCCGGGTCGCAGTGCTCCCCCAGGGCGTCGCGCAGCTCGGCCGCGCTCGCCGGGCGCCGCGCGGGGTCCTTCTCGAGGCAGGCCGAGGAGGAGCCGCTCGAGAGCGGCGGGCACCGGCCGCCCGAGCCGCTCCGAGGGCGGCTCGGGCTGCGAGTGGAGGTGGTGGCTGCACACCTCGACCGTCGTCGCCCCGCCGAAGACGTGGGTCCCGGTGAGCAGGTAGTAGCCGACCGCGCCCAGGCCGTAGAGGTCGCTGCGGGCGTCGACCGCGTCGGGGGACCGGATCGCCTCCGGCGAGAGGTAGAGCGGCGTGCCCTGGATGACGTTCGCCTGGGTCAGCCTCGCCACCCGAGGCGGGCTCGAGGTCCGCACCAGGCCGAAGTCGACCACCTTGGCCACGTCGGGCGATCCCGCCGCGCTCGCAGAGGATGATGTTCTCCGGCTTGATGTCGCGGTGGATGAGGCCGATCCCGTGGGCCTCGACGAGCGCGCAGGCGACCTGCCGAAGCACGTGGGCGACGCGCGCCGGGGGCTGGGGCCCGTGCTCGCGACGAGGTCGTCGAGGTCCGTGCCCTCCAGGTACTCCATCGCGTAGTAGAAGATGCCGTCGGGCGTGCGGCCGTAGTCGAAGACGGCCACGGTGTTCGGGTGGGAGAGGCTGGCGGTGAGCTGCACCTCGCGCTCGAAGCGCGCGAGCGCGGCCTCGCCCGCCTTCTCCGGGCGGGAGGAGCTTGATCGCGGTCGGCCGCCGCAGCATGGCGTGGCGGGCGCGGTAGACCGAGCCCATGCCGCCCTCGCCGAGCTTCTCCTCGAGCGTGTACTGCCCGAGGTGGCGCGCCTTCTGGATCTCCGCGCGCAGGCCGTAGATCACGTGGGAGACGAGGGCGGCGACGACGACCGCGCACGCGGTCCACAGCCACGACCAGAACCGTTCGTTCCAGACCACGACCGGCGCGGCGCCCGGCGGCCCCGGAAGCAGGCCGATCACGGCGGCGACGGGCAGGGCGGCGAGCAGGCTCACGCCGGCGGTGCGGAGGGCGGTGCTCGGCACGAGGACCGCCCGGACGACGACCAGGTGGGTGAGGATGAGGACCAACGAGCGGGCCACCTCGCTCGTGAAGGCGGGAGGCACGAAGAGGGCCTGGGCCGCGAACCCGGCGAGGACGAGCACCACCGCTCCGACGTCGATCCCCTCCAGGACGCCGAGCGGGAGGGCGGGGCCACGGCGGCAGATCTGCCACGCGGCCAGGCTCACGAGGAGCGTCGCGGCGTGGAGCAGGGGAGGAGCAGGTCGATCGTAGTACGGGGCGGCGAGCACCGCCACGACGAAGAAGGAGCCCGAGATCCAGAAGACGACCTTGTTGAAGAAGGCGATACGCTCCTGGAGGAAGGCGCGGCCGCTCTCGCTGTCGAGGTCGACGGCCGACGTCCGGCCGCGAAGGCGGTGGACGATCCTGGGAGTGGGGAGCATGAGGCTACTAGTATGCCCCATCGCCCCGGATCGACCCGGCGAAAAGGCTCGGGAAGCGGGCGAGCACGGCGATCGCGTGCTGCAAGCTCGCGGAGGTCCACGCACTCGCCGACGCGGTGGGTGTTCTGCTCCCGGCCGGCGTTCTATTCGAACCGCAGGACCTCGGCCGGGTCGGTGCGCATGGCTCGGACGGCCGGCACGGCTGAGGCCAGCACACCGATGACACCCGCGGCCACCGCGCTGGCCACGAGGACACGCGGGTCGAAGGGGCTCGAAGAACCGCCCCGTGGTGACGCGCAGGCCGAGCGTGTCGACGAGGTCGGGTCCCGCCTGGTTGTAGCGGACCTCGCGGGGTGACGCAACGCCCCCGGGAAGAGCGACGGACAGCTTCGCCCCGCCCCCGTAGTCCGCCATGGGCAGACGCCGCACATAGCTCGCGTTCCGCACGCCGGGCAGGCCGAGCGCTCCGGCCCGCAGCGATTCCAGGGTGGACGAGAAGCGGTCGCGGTCGCCGGTGTCGTTGCCCATGGCGAGCTGGAGTACGAGAATCTGGGCGGAGGTGTTGAACCCCCGAGTCGCGGTGCGGGTCGCGTCGAAGCTGCTCAGAAGAAGCCCGGCGGTGTTGAGGGCGACGACCGCGAGCGCGACCTGGAGCGCGACCAGGGCGGTGGGCAATGCCAGGAGGCGCCGGGGGGTGGGCGCCTCGGCGGTGACCCGGAGCGACGAGGCGATCGCGATGCGGGACGCGCGGAGCGCCGGCACGAGCCCGCCGGCCAGCGTCGCCAGCACCGTGAGGACGGCGGCGACGGACAGGGCCCTTCGGTCCAGGGCTATACCGTAGTCGACCGCCACGGCACTCGGGGGCAGGAGCGCCGGGGCCACCTGGACGAGGGCCTCGGCGAGGAAGAGGCCCGCGACCGCGCCGGCGGTGGCGAGGAGCGCGGACTCGGCCAGGACCTGGCGCACGATGCGGGATCGGCTGGCGCCGAGAGCCTGTCGCATTCCCATCTCGCTTCGGCGGGCGTCGGCGAAGCCCACGAGAAGGGTCGAGGCGTTGACGCCACCGATGGCGAGTACGAGGAGGACACCCGCGCCCAGGAGCAGCACCGACGGGTCCGCCCGTCCCGCCACGCTCCTGGCCGGCTGCGCGTGGAGGGTCGCGCCGCGGCTCGCGCCCGGAAAGGACGTCGCCCATCGTGAGCCGATGAGGGCGAGCTCGGACTCGGCGTCGGCGAGGTTCACGTCCGGCCGGAGCCGCGCGACGACGTCGAGGTTCCGCAGGACCCGTCGCTCCAGGTCGGCCGCCGAACCGTACAATCGGGACCACGCCTCGAGGGAGATCCACAGGTCGTTGACCACACCCCGCTCCAGGCCGCGGAAGCCCGGGGGCAGGATCCCGATCACGGTGAAGGGCCGGTCAGTGAGGCGGATCGTCCGCCCGAGGAGAGAGGGATCCGCGCCGAAGCGGGACCGCCACAGGCGGTCGCTGATCACCACCGCGGGCGCGGGCAGGTCACGATCGGCCTCCGGTCCGATGACTCGACCGCGGGCGGCCCCGACCCCGAGGGTCGCGAAGTAGTCGTCGGAGACGGCCTGGAGGAGCAGAACCTCGAGCTCGTTGTCGTGCCGCAGGGTCGCCGCTCGGCGGTCGAAGACGGCCAGGCCGGAGAGCGAACGCGCCTGGGCGGCGAGGTCCCGGGCCTCGGGCCAGCTGAGGGGCTCCCGATGGCCGCTCGCCGACAGAATGAAGACCTCGACTGACCGTGTCCGCCGCGCCCGGGCGAAACGAAACTCCTATCGGTTATCGGTCGGAGAACCGCAGGCCTCCCGCCAGGTACTTGCTGGCGAGGTCGACGCCCAGCTCCCAGGCGACGCCGGCTGTGGGCTCGTCAAGTGGAGACCCGGACGCTTGCTGCGCGCGGCCTTCCGAGGGAAGCATGAGGACCAGCCAGGCCGCGGCGGCGAGCACCCGCAGGGATGCTGCCCGAGACTCCCCCGCAGGTCCGTCAGCTCTGGCGCCGTATTCCGTGCTGGATCGCATCCCCTAGCCCTCCGCATTCTACCCGGCCTGCATGGGTGTCCGGTCGGGGGACCTGGATGCGCAATCAGAGCGTTGACAGCGCCGCGACTCGTGTCTCTACTCGCAGCGCAGCGCCACAGCCGGGTCCACTGCGAGGGCCCGGCTGGCGGGAACCACGCACGCCGCGAGGGCCACTACGGCCAGCACCACACAGACCCCGATGTAGGTGAGCGGGTCGTAGGGATGCACGTCCAGCAACATCCAGGCCATCAGCCGGGTGAGCGCCAGCGCACCGACCAGGCCCACCGCTCCACCCAGCAGCGCCAGACGCAGCCCCTGCCGGGCCACCATTCCGACGACCTGCCGCCGTCCCGCACCGAGCGCGACGCGAAGTCCGATCTCCTGGGTCCGTTCTCCGGCCGTGTAGGCCACCACGCCGTACAGGCCCACCAGGGCGAGGCAGGCCCCAAGCACGCCGAGCAGGGCCGCCAGGCCCGCGCCGAGCCGGACCAGGAAGAAGCCGTTGCCGCCGCCGAGCGCCTGGCGCATGGTCATCACGTCGTAGACAGGGACGTTCGGGGCCAGCTCCACGAGGATCTGGCGGACCGACGCGGCGACCGATGCGGGGTCCAAGGGGGAGCGGACGTGGAGGGCACGCAGTGATTGGTAGTCCTGGCCGTGGGGGATGAAGAAGTAGGGTGACGGGTCCTCGAAGAGGTAGTTGTACTTGCCGTTGCGGACTACGCCGACCACCTCGTAGGACGGGCTCTCTCCCCGGTGGCGGCGGAACCGTCTCCCGAGTGGGTCCTGGCCGGGCCACAAGCGGCCGGCCAGGTGCTCGTTGACCACCGCCACCGCCTGGCCGTCGTGGTCCTCCACGTCGGTGAACCAGCGACCGCGGGTCAGGGTGAGTCCCATGGTCCGCCTGTACGCGGTGTCCACGACGTTGTAGGAAGTTCCGAGGCCCTTCTCGTCGGGAGCGAGGGGTTGGCCTTCGGCCACGATCCTCGTGCCGACGTTGTAGTAGCCGAGAGGAATCGAGTACGCCAGGCTGACCGACTCCACCCCCGGCAACGAGGCAGCCCGCTCGCGCAGCCGGTCGTACAGGGACTCCGTGGTGGCCTGGTCGAGGCCCTGTTGCCCCGGATCCAGGCAGAAGTTCATCACCTGGTCCGGCCTGAAGCCCAGGTCGACGTGGGCCGCGCTCATGAGGCTGCGGATGAACAGCCCCGCTGCCACCAGCAACAGCAGGGACCCGGCCACCTGTGCGGACACCAGCAGGTCCCGGAGGCGCTGCCCCCCGGCGGCCCCGCCTCGCGCCCGGCCACCGAGGCTCAGCGAGCCGCTGAGATCGAAGCGCGAGACCCTGAGCGCCGGCACCAGGCCCGCGGCCAGGCCGCTCAGCAATGCGATGGCCGCGATGTAGGCGAAGACCCGCCAGTCAAAGCTCAGGTCCACGTACATCGGCAGGTCTCCCGAGGGCAGCAGCCCCGCCAGTGCACGGCTCGTCCAGCGGCCGAGGAGCACTCCCAAGCCACCGCCGAGAAGCGCCAGCAGAACGCTCTCGGTCAGTAGCTGGCGAACGATGCGGCCCCGAGCCGCGCCAAGAGCCGCGCGGACCGCCAGCTCCTTGCGGCGCACCGAGGCACGCACCAACAGGACGTTGGCGACATTGACGAGGGCCACCAGGAGCACGACCGCCACCAGCCCCAGGAAGACCGATGCGACCACGGGGCCGCCCTCGGCATTCTCCTCTTCAGGCCGTGCCTGGGTTTCCCAGAACAAGCGTAGCCCGCGGTCCTCATTGGTCTCGGGGTACTGCGAAGCGAGCCGCTCGGCGACCACCTCCAGTGCGGCTCGCGCCTGCTCGATGCTGAGGCCGGGGCGGAGCCGGGCCAGGCCGTGCATGTTGCGCTCCCCGCGATTCGTGAGCAGATCGCGGAACATCTTCTGATGCGTGGCCCAGCCCAGGGGCAGGTAGGCCTGCATCTCGAGGAAGGCGTAGGTGCCGTGAAAACCCTCGGCCGACACGCCCATCACCGTCACCGGGCGCCCCCCCACGTGCACCGTCTTCCCGAGGACGCCCGGATCGGCTCCGAAACGGCTCTTCCAGTAGCTGTGACCGAGCACGACGACCGGATCGTGGCCCTCGAGCCCACCCTCGCCGGGCCGGAACAGCTGTCCCAGTGCCGGCTCGACCCCGAGCAGCGAGAAATAGTTGCTCGGGACGTAGCAGAGGGTGACCCGCTCGGCCCGGTCCCCGTCGCTCAGCCCTCCAAGATCGGGGAGATAGCCGGTGACGTCCTCGAACACCGTCGTCTCGCGCAGGTCGGTGATGTCCAGCCAGGAGAGCGCCTGAGCATCCTGGCCCGGGCCAGCGGTGTTGGCCGGAACCACCAGGCTCTCCGCATTCGGCACCGGCAGGGGCCGCAGGAACAGCATGTTCACCACGCTGAACACCGCGGAGTTGACCCCGATGCCGAGGCCCAGCGCCACCACCACCAACGCCGTGACTCCCGGGTTTCGCCGCAGCATACGAAGGCCGTAGCGGATGTCCTGCCAGACGTCGTCGAGCCATACCGAGCGCACGTCTCGTACCGCCTCCTTGGTCCCTTCGACGCTGCCCAGGCTCAGTCGCGCCGCGCGGGCTGCGGGTGCCGGGGCCATACCTGCCTCGAGGTTGGCCTGAGCCTGCATCTCCAGATGAAACCGCAGCTCGTCGTCGATCTCGCGCTCGATGTCTCGTCGAGTCACGACGGCCAGCAGCCGCGCCTTCAGCTTGCCGAGCAGACCGGGCCGCGCCAGCGGGCCGCCGCCGTCCGACGCCTGACGGCTCACGTCGCCTCCAGGATGCGTCCGATGGCCGCCGATACCCGCCTCCAGTTCTCCGTTTCGGTGCTCATCTGCCTTCGTCCGGCCGCGGTGAGCCTGTAGAGGCGGACGCGCCGATTCTGCTCCGTGGCGCCCATGACGGTGGAGATCCAGCCCTGTAGCTCCAGCCGGTGCAGGGCTGGGTAGAGCGATCCTTGGTTCACGCGGAGCTCATCCTGGGAGATCTGCTGGATACGCTGGGCGACCCCCCAGCCGTGAAGCGGCCCGAGGGCCAATGTCCTGAGGATCAGAAGATCCAGAGTCCCCTGCAGCAGATCCGTCCTGGCTTTCTTCATCCCGGCTCCCACTCGAGCCCCGTGCTCGGGCATCTAATTGTCGAGTATCTACACAAAATTGTCGATTGTCAACAATTCTTTTGTCGAGAATCGACAGTCAGATCCCGTGGAGCCTTTCGATCGCTGTCCCTGCCGGAAACCCCGTCTGCGCTGGTCTAGCAGAGCTTGCGCCCCTCGTCTGGGAGCAGGCCCGCCGCGCTAGAATCCCGGCTTTGCCTCGAGCCGGAGACGCCGATGAGCCTTCTGATCACCCTCCGTGTCTTGCTCCGCGCCGTTCTCGGTGATGGGGCCGGGCTGGCGGCGGAGAATCTTGCTCTTCGGCAGCAGCTTGGCGTCCTTCGGCGAGGGGTGAAGCGCCCCCGGCTGCGCCGGCGCGACAGGGTCTTCTGGGCCTTGCTTTGCCGCCTGTGGGAGGAGTGGCGTTCCAGCCTCGTCATCGTCCAGCCCGAGACCGTGGTCCGGTGGCACCGGCAGGGCTTTGGGCTCTACTGGCGTTGGAAGAGTCGGCGTCGCGGTGCCGGCCGACCGGCCCTCGACACCGGGGTCCGGGCCCTGATCCGGCGTATGTGTGTCGCCAACCCAACCTGGGGAGCGCCCCGAATCCACGGCGAGCTGCTCAAGCTCGGCATCGATGTCGCTGAGACCACCGTCTCCAAGTACATGCATCGCCGTGGGAGATCTTCCTCTCCGACCTGGCGGGCCTTCCTCGACAACCATGTCAGGGACCTCCTCTCCATCGACTTCTTCACCGTGCCCACGGTGACCTTCCGCGTGCTCTTCGTGCTCGTGGTGCTCGCTCATGACCGACGGAGAATCGTCCACTTGAACGTCACCGCCGACCCATCGGCAGCGTGGACTGGGCAGCAGATCCGAGAGGCCTTCCCTTACAACACCGCTCCCAGGTTTCTGCTCCGCGATCGGGACGGTGTCTATGGGAACGACTTCGACCGGATCGTTCGCTCGCTCGGAATCAGGCAAGTCATGACCGCCCCACGCTCTCCCTGGCAGAACCCCTACGCGGAACGCGTCATCGGCTCCATCAGGCGGGAGTGTCTCGACCACGTGATCGTTTTCAACGAGCGACACCTGAGGCGCATCCTCCGCTCGTACCTGGCCTACTACCATCGGTCGAGAACCCATCTGTCTCTCGGGAAGGATGCTCCCGACCATCGCGCGGTCCAGACACCGGCTGAGGGCAGGGTCGTTGAGTTCGTCGAGGTCGGCGGGCTCCATCACCGATACGAGCGCCGGGCGGCGTAACCACCCGTCCCGCGTTCTCAGTCCCGTCGGCGATCTTGCTCGGCTGCCGCGCACTTCGGCGCATCATTCGGCCGCGGACCCTCTTGGCGCCGGCATCGTGCCCGTCCGCTCTGGTACACACGCGGAACTACTGAGGGCGATGGAGCTCGCCAATCGCCCGGACGAGCTTTCTGGTAGGCACAGGGAAGCGGCGCCGGCCCTGCCCGAGGCCCTGATCACTCCCGCGGAAGAGGAAGTTGGGGGCGCGCCGCCGAGGACCCACGCCCCTGGCAGGATCCGGATAGCCGGCTGCCGGGCCCTCGGCTATGCTCAAGGTTTCGGTACCCATCGAAACACGGAGGAGACCCTTCGATGCGAGCGTTCGTCCCTGCCCTTCTGCTGACGTTGGTGGCGCCCCCACTGCTTGCCGAGGAGACCCGCGCGGTCGTCGTCGGCCCCCAGTACGAGGCGGGCGCCTTCGTGGAGTTCTGGTTCGGCAAGGGCTACCGCGACCTCTGGACGACCCCGATCGAGGTTCCCGTCCTGGACCTCCAGGGGTTCGCCGGCGGCCTCACGCCGGTGCGGGTGGTGGGCCAGGCCCAGAGCCTCGGCCTCGCGCTGCGGGGCGCCGACGGGCGCGCCTACACCTTCCGCTCGCTCCACAAGCACCCCGAGAGGATGCTGCCCGAGGCGTGGCGGGACCGGTGGCCGGCGAAGATCGCCCAGGACCAGACCTCCGGCACCCACCCCGCGGCCGGTCTCATCCTGGCCCCGCTCGCCGAGGCGGTGGGCGTGCCCAGTGCGGGCGCTCGCCTCGTGATCATGCCCGACGACCCGGCCCTGGGCGAGTTCCGGAAGCCGTTCGCGGGCGAGGTCGGCACCATCAACGAGTTTCCCCTGCCCGCCGGCGACGGCAACCCCGGCTTCATGCAGGCCACGGAGATCGTCTCGACCCGCGAGCTCTGGGACCTGTGGCTCGAGGGGCCGGAGAACCGCATCGACTCGCGCGCCCTCCTGCGGGCCCGCGTCCTGGACCTCTGGGTCGACAACTTCGACCGCCACGCCGGGCAGTGGCGCTGGATGAGGATCCCGGGCGAGCCGCTCTGGCAGCCCCTCCCCGAGGACCCCGACATGGTCCTCGTCCACCACGACGGCCGCGTCATGGCGTCGCTCCGCAGCCACATCCCGCGCCTCCTGAGGTTCACCGAGAAGTACTCGAGGAGGCTCGAGGGCCCCCTCATGAACAACTTCGAGGTCGACCGCTGGCTCCTCAGCGACCTCGAGAGGGACGCCTGGGAGGAGATCGCCCGGGAGGTCCAGGGTCGTCTCACCGACGAGGTCATCGACCGGGCGCTGAGGCAGATGCCCCCGGAGTGGCACGCCCTCGACGGCGAGGACAAGCTCGCCGCCCTCAAGACGCGCCGTGACGGTCTGGTGGACTACGTCCTCCGCGTCTACGACTACTACGCCGACAAGGTGGACGTCCACGCCACCAATCAGGCGGAGCGCGTGACGATCGCCCGCGCCGAAGACGACGACGTCGTGGTCACGATCGCGGTGGCCGGCTCGGAGGCGAACCCGTACTACCGCCGCTCCTTCTCGCCCGACGAGACCGGGGAGGTCCGCGTCTACCTCCACGGCGGCGACGATCGGGTGGAGCGGACGGGACCTCCCAGGGGCCCCATCATCGTCCGGGTCATCGCCGGGGGCGGCCGGGACGTGGTCGACGACTCCGCGAGCGGCGGGACCGACGTCTGGCGCGACGCCGGAGAGGTCGAGGTCCAGCGCGGCCGTGGCACCCGGGTGCGCGAAGGCGTCTGGAAGAACCCGGACCCGAAGGATGACAAGCCCTGGGTCGAGCCCCGAAACTTCGGGCACTGGACGGTGCCGCAGACGATCGTCGGCTGGGCCCCCGACGTCGAGCTCCTGATCGGGGCCGGGTTCACCCGCACGTCCTGGGGCTTCCGGAACCGGCCCGAGGCCACCATCCAGACCCTGCGCGGGGCGTTCGCCACCGGCGACATGAACGGCAAGCTCGAGTACGTCGGCACCTTCCGCAAGGCGGCCTCCGGCCTCTCCCTGCGCCTGCACGCCTTCGGCTCCGGCATCGAGCGCGTCAACTTCTTCGGCCTCGGCAACGACTCGCCCGAGGAGACCGACCGGGGGCGCTACAAGACGGAGGAGACCGCCGGCGTTGCCTCGACCACCCTGCGCTGGGAGAGCGGCCCGCGCTTCGAGGTCCACGCCGGCCCCGAGATCCGGTACTCCGAGTCCCCGACGAGTGGTCCCACCATCGTCGGACACGAGCAGTTCTACGGCACCGGCCGCTTCGGGACAGTGGCCGTGAAGGCCGGGCTCCACCTCGACACCCGCGGACGACCCGGGGCCCACGCCACCGCCGACCTCGCCGAGGGCTTCGTGGAGGCCGCGGGCGGTCGCCCGGTGACGGGTCTCCAGCTCCTCGCCTCCGCGGCGTACGTCCCCGAGGTCTGGAACGCGGAGAGCGGCTACGGCTGGGTCGACGGGTTCGTCGCCACCTACGTGGGGAACTCCACGATCCACCTGGCCCTCCGCGCCGGAGGCCGCAAGGTGTGGGGCACCTACCCCTGGTTCGACGCCGCCTTCCTGGGCGGTCTCAACAACCGGGGCTTCCGCATCCACCGCTTCGCCGGGGACGCCTCTCTGTATGGGACCGCCGAGCTGCGGCTGTGGGCCGGGCACCTGCCCACCCCCATCGTGCCCCTGCGCTTCGGCCTCCTGGGGTTCGGGGACGTGGGGCGCGTCTGGCTGGAGGGCGAGGACTCGGACACCTGGCACCCGTCCGGGGGCGGAGGGCTCCTCCTTCAGCCCATGGGGGCCCCGGTCACGGTCCGGGCGACGGTGGGCGCGGGCAACGAGGGGATGCGCTTCTACTTCGGCGCCGGGTACGCCTTCTGACCGGGGCGCCCCCTCCCGGTCGGTGGTCGGGCGGACAGGGACTCCGAGGGGCGCTCGCCGTAGGCCCTGCGGTAGAGGCCCGCGAAGCGGCTCAGATGGGTGAACCCGGACTCCAGGGCCACCTGCATCACGGAGTCTCCCGGCCGCCTCTCCAGGAGCCGGCTGCGCGCCTCGGCCAGGCGGCGCTGCACGACGTGTCTCATCGGCGGCTCACCCCGGTGCCGGAGGAAGGCCCGGTTGAGGCTGCGCGCGGGGAGGCCGGCCACACGGCAGAGCTCCCCGAGGGTGATCGGCCGCGTGAAGTGGGCGTCGACCCACTCCTCGACCTCGCGCACCCGGCGGCGCTCGTCGGTCACCCGGCGTCCACCCGGGACCTCTCCCGACGTCTCGAGCCAGGCCCGGGCCACCGCGCTGGTCAGCTCGGCCTCCCACCGCTGGATGGGGTCACCGTCCGCGGGAACCAGGGCGAAGGCCGTCCGGGAGATGAGGGAGACGAGATGGTGTGTGGCCGGCGCATGGAGGAGGATGCTCGTGTCGAGCTCGAGCTGATCCGGATCGTCCACGCCCGCGAGCCCCGCCGCCTCGCGCCGCAGCGAGCCCTCTTCCAGGCGCACCGAGAACCTCGTCTCTCCGGAAGACCACGACGTGAACGTCTCCCCGGGCGCGAGGAGCACGGCCCGGCCGGGTAGCGCGTCGACGACCCTCCCGCGCAGATGGTAGGTCGTCCGCCCGTCCTCGGGGACGTGGAGGAGGAAGGCCCGCGGCGTCCCCCGCACCCGCTGCGGCGGCGAGGAGCGGACGCGGGCGAGCTGGGCCCGCGTCCCGTCCACGTGCTGGATCGCGTAGCGGAAGCGGCCGCGATGCAGGATGTCGCGCTCGTGGTCCGAGTCGTAGCGGGCGATCAGCTCGCGGACCTGGTCGAGGTCGTCGAAGACCCGCCAGGAGCCGGCCATGACCCGCGAGCCTAGCACACAGGTCACCGGCTCGGCCGCATGCGCTCAGGCCGCCTTCGGCGGCTCCTCCGTCGCGCTGAGGCGGCGGTTCTCCCGCACGAGGATCGTCGCCACGACGAGCCACACCAGCACGACGCCCACGTTCAGAACGGCGAAGCCGCGCACCCCGAGGGCGAGCCAGGTCGTGCCCACGAACACCACCACCGCGCTCACCAGGTCGCCGAAGCGGACGAAGAAGCTGTCGACCGCCTGCTTGGCCTTGTACTTCTCCTCCCGGGACGTCGGCAGCCAGAGGAGCTGCCGGGCGGTGTTCATGATCGAGTAGTCCGTGGAGTTCTCGGCGGTCTTGAACCACCGCACCAGACCCATGGAGGCGACGCCGACGGCGATGACCCCGTAGGCGGCGAAGGACGTGAGCGGGAGGGCGAAGAGCACCCCGGCGAGGCCGAGGTACTTCACGAGGCGCGACACCAGGAAGGCCTGGAAGAGCACGGCGACGACGTTCACCCACAGGAAGTAGCTCCCGTAGAAGGACCCGATGAACGCGTTCTTGTCGAACCCGGGGTCGGCGGCGAGGGCGGCGTCGGCCTGCGTCACCACGAGCCGGCTCAGGATGTACTCGCCGGTCGTGTTGACGAGGTTCAGCAGGATCATCAGCACCGCGATCAGCATGACGTAGCGGCTCGCGAAGACCAGCGTGAAGCCGCTGCGGCCGGCCAGCGGGGCCTCCGCCGCCACCGTCGCCTCCTCCTTCGCTGCCCCCCCGGTACCGCGATTGACGACGGTGTAGATGGCCAGGGTGAAGAGCAGGATGCCGGCCGCGAGGTACAGCATCGTGTGGAGCTCGATGTGGGCGGAGAACATCTGCTCGGCGATCCAGGCACCCACCGGGCTGCCCGCGGTCATGCCGAGGGCGACGATCGGGAAGATGCGGTTGCCCTCCTCCTTCGTGTAGATGTCGTTCGCGTAGGACCAGAACTGCGCGACGATCGAGAGGCTGAAGAAGCCCACCCAGACGTAGAACAGGACCCCGATGAAGGACACGCCGGAGTCCACCAGGACCGCGAAGGCCAGGATGTTCACGGCGAAGAAGAGGGTCACCCCGTAGATCAGCCTCATCCGGTCCACGCGCGAGGCGAACCAGCTGTAGGCGGGCACGAAGGCCATGAGGATGAGGGCCTGCCCGGCGGCGGCGTAGGTCTTGACCTCGGCCGGGCCGCGGATTCCGAGGCGATGAAGGAAGTCGGGCACCTCGGTGTTGAGGATCAGGGGCTCACGGACGGTCTTGATGACGTAGTAGGAGACGAGGATCAGGAAGATGTTCGCGAGCATGAGCAGCGCCCGGGAGCCCTCGCCGGCCCGCACGTCGCTGAAGAGTCCGAGCAGCCGGTCGAGCGCCCCCGGCCTGGCTGCGGCCGGGGCTTCGCTGGTCATGGTTCCTCCGCGTGTCGAGACATGACGACCGACAAGAGTGCCGCGATGCGTCCCCCTGGCATAGGACCCCCGCTGACTCCCATCGGCTACCGGTGCTTGCTGCGGTACTCGTCGCTGTTGCGGAGCTCCCGGGCCACGTCCGCCTCCGACCAGTGGTCGCGCAGAACCCGGTCCACCCAGCCTCGGCTGCCGGCGTCCGGCTCGCGCCCGAGCGTGGAGAGGTAGGCGCGTCGCACGATCTCCTCCGCCTGCTGGGGGGTGATCTGGCTCTTCTGTCGGTGCTCGGGGCTCCTCTTGAGGGCCTCGCGGACGTCGTGCTCGTCCCATCCCTGGTCCATCACCCTGTTGACGTATGAGCTGAGCCCGTTGTAGTCGGGCTCGCGTCCCAGGACGTCCTCATAGGCGCGACGGACGATCTTCTCCGCCGACTCGCGGCTCCGCGTCGCGTGCTCGGGGCTCTTGCGCAGCGCCTCCCGCACGTCCTGCTCCGTCCAGTCGTCATCGATCATCCGGCTGCGGTAGAGGCGCAGCCCGTCCGAGTCCGGCTGGCGGTGGAGAATGTCCTCGTAGGCCCGGCGGATGACCCGCTCCGGATCCTCGTGGGCGCGCTGGGAGTGCCGCCGGTAGTCCGAGCGCTCGCGGAGGTCGTCGCGGACGTCACGCTCGGTCCAGTGCTCCTCGTCCATGAGCGTGCGGTAGCGCCGCAGCTCGCGATCGGAGGGCTCCCGGTCGAGGGCGTCGTCGAACGCCCGCCTGATCTCCTTGTCGTGCTGCGAGGCCTCGAGCGACTTCGCCAGCCCGCTCAGCAGGTTCACGAGCGCGTTGTCCTCCGAATCCTGCGCCCGCGCCGTGGCCCCGAGGAGCGTGGCCTGCAGGGCGATGGCCGCCGCCGCGGCTACCATTGCCTTCCTTGTCTTCATCTTCGTCCTCCACATCTAACTGAACGTCCCTGTGTGCGTCACGGCGCTTTCGTCTCGCAGGTCAGCGTCTCGTCGAGCCAGGTCACCGTGGCCTCGTCGCCCTTCGTCCAGAACTCCACGTTTTGGCCCTCGTACTTCGAGCCGCTGCCCGTGGGGACGAGCCAGGAGGTCACCGAGCGGTCGCCCCGCTCGAGGCGGGCGGTGGGCGGGTCGGTCTCGAAGAACGTGGCCACGACCTCGTTGGCCGGGTTGCCCTCGCAAGCGTAGAAGACCGGTCCCTTTGCGGGGACCAGCTGCCACGTGGCCTGGAGCTCCGAGATCCGGAGCCGGTAGTTGCCCTCGACGCACTCGCGGACGTTCGTCGCCTGCCAGTTGGCGGTGAGGAACACGGCGTTGGCGTCCCCCTGAGCCTTCCAGCACTCGTTGCGCCCCCCGATCCAGCCTCGCTGCTCGGTCCGGAGGACCCGCGGCATCTCGTCACGCGCCTTCGCCTGCGCGGCCTTGTAGACCTCGTCCAGCTTGCGGTCGAGGGCGGCCAGCCCCTCGTCCTTGCAGATCAGCTCCTCGACCTCCCCGTCCGCCTTCGTACAGTCGAAGGCCGGGCCCTGGGCAAGGACGAGGGCCGGCACCACGGCCAAGGCCCCCGCCGCCACGATCTGCACTGAAAGCCGTCCCATGGTCTTCCTCCTCTCCTCCAGTTCTCCTTGCTCGTCAGCTCCGCCCTGCTGCCGAGACGGCGGTCGGGTAGGGGTAGCCGTGGCGCAGGGCCTGCTCGAGCGTCGCGTCGAAGCCGTAGATGTCGTCGGCGAAGTGTGCGACACCCTCCGAGTCGACGTGAACGGTCACGTAGAAGAGCACGACCCTCAGGGGTTTCTCGAGGTTCACCCGCGTGGGCCGCTCGCCCTGCATCGCGCTGTCGATCCGCTCCCGCGTCCACTCCGCCTGGTCACGGAGCACCCACTCTCCCAGCCGCGCCGGGTCCTCCAGGCGGATGCAGCCGTGGCTGAAGTCGCGCCGGGCCCGCGAGAAGAGCTGCTGGGCCGGGGTCCCGTGCATGTAGACGTTCTCGTCGTTCGGAAAGATGAACTTGGCGAGGCCGAGAGAGTTCGTCGGGCCCGGCTTCTGCCGGATGTGAAGCGTGCCCGCCACCACCTTGTCCAGGTTCTCGGGCGTGGCCGGCAGGCCCCGCGCATCATCGGCGCCGCTCGCCACGATCTCGAAGTCGTGGGAGTCGACGTAGGAGGGGTCACGCCGCGCGTGGGGGACGATCTCGTTCACCGTGATGCCGTAGGGCGGGTTCCAGTACGGCCGGAAGACCGCGTACTCCATCTGCTCGATGAAGATCGGGGTGCGGTGGTGCAGGGACTTGCCCACGACGACGTTCATGCGCAGCGGCTCGTCATCCGAGTGGGGGTCGCTCGCCCACAGGCGGAAGAGCGCGACGTTCACGAACACCGTCGGGTCCCCACCAAGGGCCGGGAGCCAGCGCTCGCGCTCGAGGGCCAGCTCGATCTGGCGGGCCCGATCGGCAACCGACACGTTGAGGGTGGCGAGGGTTCCCTGGCCGATCACCCCGTCCTGCTCCAGGCCGTGGCGCCACTGGAACCGCTTCACCGCGTCCACCAGTGCGCCGTCGTAGAGGGGCGTCCCGTCCGTGGCCGTCCCCGCACCCCGCGCCGCGTCCTCCGCCGAAAGGTCGCCGAAGGCCTGGAGCCGCGCGGCGAGGGCCGGCACCCCGACCCAGGGGTCTCCCGGTGCGACCTTGGTGCTGCCCCTGGCGAGAGCGGGGACGGGCTCGGGCTCGCCTTGCGCCGCGAGGGCCCGGTAGTGGGCCAGGGCCTGCCGCGCGCGGCGGTAGTGGGCCAGCGGGGGCTCGAGCTCGGCGAGGGCGGCGGTGACGCCCTCCTCCGCGCGCACCTTCCGGAGCATGGCCTCGACGTCGATCGGCTTGCGGGCCACGTCGTAACCCCAGTGGAGCACGGCGGGGTCCACCCGGCCCACGTACGCCGCGGAGAGGAGGCGGGCCACCCCGACGCTCAGGGCGAGGTCGAAGAGAGCGCGCTCGGGAGAGGAGGCCGAGCCGGCCTCCACCGCCCGCCCACTTCTCCTCGAGGAGGGCGGCGTCGTAGTCTGCGGGATCGAGGCCGTGCTGCGCGGCGGCGGCGAGGGCGTCGAGCGCCCCGGCCAGGCCGGGGTACGGAGCCTCGCCGGCAAACCAGAGGAGCCGGTCGGGCTCGCTCGCGTAGAGCCCCTGCAGCAGGGGAGCCACGTCGGGGATCTGCGGCCACCTGAGCCAGGGGTGCTCAGCCGCCTCGAGCACCTGCTCGACCGTCGCCGCGACGTCGGGATCGGGAGGCCCCGCCGGCTCGGTGGGGAGGACCGTGGCCACCGCGGGCGTCGCGCGCTCGGCGGGGGGGAGGGGAGCTCCGTCGCCGCCGCTGCAGGCGGCGGCGAGGAGCGCCAGGCCCAGAATCCACGCGCCGGCCGGCACCCGCTCCGACGAGCGCTTCCCTTCGGACTCGCCCTTTCGCCTCCTGAGCGCACAGGACACTCGATGCCTCACTTTCAGCTCTCGTTGCTCGTTTCGCTATTGATGGACGGATTCAGATGCGGCCGGACCGCCCTGCCGCAAACCCCAATATTCGCCTGCCGGGCCCGGGATCGCTATCCGAAAAGTGCCAGGCCGGAGGCCCCCTCGCACGGGCTTGCACACTCCCAGCTGTGGTGATAAATCTATTCAGATATGATGCAATATCTCAGACCCGGAGTCAACCCCGAGGACGACCCCCGGCCCGCGATGGCCCGGGCCGAGGCGGCCCTGCGCGACGCGGCGGCTGCGGCCGTCCGGATCGCCGACCTCGCGCGGGCCGCGGGCGTCAGCGCCCGCACGGTGTATCGCGCCTCCGCCCGTCACCTGGGCGGCCCCCCGATGACCCAGATCCGGCGCTCGAGGCTGCGGCAGGTCCGGCGCCGGCTCCTGGCGGCGGCCCCGGGCGAGACCGTCACCTCGGCGGCGATGGACTGCGGATTCTTCCACCTGGGGCGCTTCTCGGCGTTCTACCGCCGCCACTTCGGCGAGTCACCGTCGCAGACGCTGCGCCGCGCCCGAGCTCTCGGGCGGACGGCGGACGCCGGAAGGCCGGGGCCCGCGCTCGAATCACCGAGTGTCACCGCGTCCACCCTCCCCGCCTGATCGCCTGCGATCGTGACTGCCCGGCACCACGAGCCGACGCTTTCCGGTATCCTCGGCGGACCATGGAGTTCTTGTCCTCGTTGCTCGTCGGAAAGCCGCTCCACATCCTGGCCGTGGCCGTTCTCTTCCTCGCGGGAGGCCTCGCGCTGCGGCTCACGGCCTTCGGCGCCGGGCGGCACCCCCGGTGGCTCCTGGTCGCGGCCGGGGCCTGGGCGCTGTACGCGGCCTGGGAGTGGCTCGTCCAGGTCCGCACCCCCGAGGCGAACATCCGTGTCGACCTGCTCGTGATCTGGCCGGTGCTGGCCCTCCTCTCGGTGTGGGCCCTCTTCCGCGCCCTCCGCTAGACCCGGCAGGGCCCGCCGGCCGCGGGCCTGGTGGCCGTCTTCGATCCTCTGTCGGCTCGTCCGGAGGGCGCGGCGCCCTCGAAGCCTGGGAGGTGCGAGCCGTCGTCCGTCCGGGGTGAGGCCCCGCCGAACGCCGGCACCGGATAGACCATCGTGCTCTGCGCCTACTTCGGTGGCTCCAGGGGAATCCCGTCCTGGAAGGTGAACTCCCCCGCGAGAACCTTCCTCCCCTCGGGGGTCGTGTCCGCCGGTGTGCGCTCCCTCTCGACGTAGTGCTCGCCGTCGAAGGTGTGACGGACGTGCGAGGGCGGCGCCCCGCCCCCGGACTCCAGCCGGATCAGGTCGTTCCAGCCCCCGGTCTTCTCGGGAGAGACGATGACCGGCGTCCGGCTGATCGGGAACTCGTCGACCAGCGAGTAGCCGTCCAGGCCCGGCGTGAAGAGCAGGAGATTGCAGCCGCCGGTCCCGCAGAAGATGGAGCCCAGCGTGTAGACGAAGACCTCGTCCCGGCCGTCGCCGTCGAGGTCGACCGGGCTGTAGAGGTAGCGTCCAGGGCCGGTCCCTCCCTCGACGCCGACGACCTCCTTCGTGTAGTCGGGTGACGCCTCCAGGATGGCCGCCTCGATCTTCGGGTCGGCCTCCGTCTGGAACGGCACGTCGGGCTCGTACCGCTCCCAGGCGTAGATGCCGCCGTCGGCCATGAGGCTGAGATACAGCCGGCCGTCCTTCAGGAGGTACCCGCGGATGTACTCGGACTGCGCCGCGATCTGCTCGTCCAGGCTGGGGGGCGGGCAGAGGGCGCGGGTGGCGGCGAGGGGGCCGAGCTCGAAGCGGCCGTTCGAGGGGTCGGCGCTGGGTTCGGCCGACCATGGGCCGTTGGCCCGGTTGCAGTTCAGGCGCATGTCGACCGTGCCGTCGGCGTTCAGGCGCATGGTGTAGAGCGAGGGGTCCTCGGGCCGGGCGGTGCCGACGGCGTCGTCCATCGACTGGAACTCCACGAGGCGCCACGCGGTGCCCGCGAGCGGGTTGTCCGACGCGGCCGGCGCGGCGTTGGCGGTGGCCGCGAGGAAGGAGGCCGCCAGAGCCCCGATCAGCTGTCGCATGCTCATCCTCCGATTGGTTTCCGAAGTGACGGTGTGTCGGTCGCCGGCTCTCAGCGCGCCGCGAAGAGGTCGCTCAGGTCCCCGAACAAACAGGGATATCGACACGGTTCTTCACTCCTTCTGGCTTGGACGGAAGCGCCAACCTTATCTCAGCCGACGGGGCCGCGCTATCCGATTGCCGCCAGCGTGCCCAGCCCCGCGATCTGTCCGTTTCCTGCCACCCGATCGCCGCTACAATGGGGCTCAACAGCGGCCCGCGACGAGGGACGCATCGTCCGGGTCGTCACATTCCTCAGAACGTCCCACGACTCGGCGGGGGTGGGACTCACCGTCCCCCGACGATTCAGGGTGGCCCCCGGGGGGCCGGAGGAGGGAATCGTGTCCGTCGCCAAGGTCACCGAGATCATCGCGTCGTCCCCGAAGAGCTTCGAGGATGCCGTGAACCAGGGCATCGACCGTGCGAACAAGACGCTCCAGAACGTGCGGGGCGCCTGGATCGCCGAGCAGCAGGTGAAGGTCGAGGGCGGCAAGATCAAGGAGTATCGGGTCACCATGCGGGTGACCTTCGTTCTCAAGGACTGAGCCATCTGTCGAGACCCGGGACGTCCTCCTCCCCCACGATCGGCCCCGTGATCGAGACCCGCCCCGCCCGACCCCGATGCGGCACCCGGGGGGAGGACGTCTCCGCCCTCGCCCGCCGGCCCGACCGGGGCCCCGTTCGCGCCCTGGAATGGGGTGTGCTCAGCCGCCTTTCGACACCCCTCCTGCTCGTCGCTCTCGCGGGGTGCGCGACGGCACGGAACTACCTCGATCCCGACCGGCCCGTCTACGAGGGCTCGTTCGGGGTGTCCCCTGAGGCGACGGCCGAAGCTCCGCTCGTCATCCGGGTCGTCACCTTCAACGTCGAGCGCGGGAAGAGGGTGGGGGAGGCGGCGGAGCTCCTGCGGACGCGGCCGGAGCTGAGCGGCGCCGACGTCCTGCTGCTCCAGGAGATGCAGGCGCCCGGGGTGGAGGAGATCGCGCGGGAGCTCTCGCTCAACTCCGTCTACTACCCCGCGAGCCATCACACGCAGCACGACCGCGACATCGGCAACGCCATCCTCTCGCCCTGGCCCGTGGAGGAGCACTGGAAGATCGTCCTGCCCCACCTGTCCCGCTTCAGCCACCACGCGCGGGTGGCGGTGGCGGCCCGGGTCCGGATCGGGGAGCGCCGGCTGCGGGTCTACACCCTCCACATCGGCACGCCGATCAACGCGAGCGGGGGGCAGAGGCGTGAGCAGCTCGCGGCCGTCGTCGAGGACGCCCGCGACAGCCCCGACCCCGTTCTCATCGCCGGCGACTTCAACAGCAGGGGCATGGCCGAGTGGCTCGCCGAGCAGGGCTTCGACTGGACCACAAGGGACGTGGGGAAGACCACGACGCTCTTCTCCTTCTCCTTCGATCACGTCCTCGTGCGGGGCCTGGAGCCGGTCGGCGACCCGAGCGCCGGAGTTGTGCGGGAGACCGGGGGGATCTCCGACCACTACCCCGTCTGGGTTACGCTTCGGCTCCGAGGGGATCGAAAGCCATGAACGTCAACTCCGTCCCGGGGCGGCTGGCCCGCATGAGCCTGTCCGCCCGGATCCTCCTCGGGCTCGGGCTGGGTGTCTTCACGGGGCTGTTCTTCGGGGAGACCGCGGCGGTCCTGCAGCCCCTCGCCGACATCTACATCCGCCTGATGCAGATGACCGTCCTGCCCTACCTGGTCCTGGCCCTCGTCATCGGCTTCGGACAGCTCGAGGCCGGCGAGGCCCGGCGCCTGGCGGTGCGGGCGGGGGCGATCCTGCTGGCGACCTGGGTCCTCGCCGCCGTCGTCATCGTGGCCCTGCCCGCCACCTTCCCCGAGGTCCAGAGCGCCTCGTTCTTCAGCAACTCCCTCGTCGAGCCTCCGGCGCCGTTCTCCATACCGGACCTGTACTTCACCGCGAACCCCTTCCAGTCGCTGGCGGACGCCGTCGTCCCCGCCATCGTCCTCTTCAGCTCCATGCTGGGCGTCGCCCTCATCGGGCTGGAGGACCGCGAGCGCCTCCTGGGGACCCTGCGGGTCCTCGACCGGGCCGTCATCGCCATCACCCGCTTCGTCGTCGGCCTGACCCCGATCGGCGTCTTCGCCATCGGGGCGGTGACCGCGGGCACCATGACCCCCCAGACCTTCGTGCGGCTCGAGGTGTACTTCGTCGTCTTCGCCGCCGCGGCGCTCCTGCTCGCCTTCTGGATCCTTCCCCTCCTGGTGACCGCGATGACACCGTTCAGCTACCGCGAGGTGGTCGGCGTCGCCCGCGAGGCCCTCCTCACCGCGTTCGTGACGAACAACGCCTTCATCGTCCTGCCCATTCTCGTCGAGCGGTCGAAGGCGCTTCTCCGGGAGCGCGGGCTCCTGAACCCCGACAGCGACTCCGCGGCCGAGGTCCTGATCCCGATCCTCTTCAACTTCCCGAACGCGGGCCGCCTCCTCACGCTGCTCTTCGTGCCCTTCGCGGCCTGGCTCGCCGGCAGCACCTTCTCGGCGGTCGACTACTCGACCCTCTTCGCGGTGGGGATCCCGAGCTACTTCGCGAAGGCGCAGGTGGCGCTGCCCTTCCTGATGGACGTCTTCGAGCTGCCCCACGACCTGTTCCAGCTCTACATCCCGACCACCATCGTCACCGGCAAGTTCGACTCGATGGTCGCGGCCATGAACCTGCTGGCGTTCGCCCTTCTCGGGGCGGCGGCCATGGGCGGCTTCCTCGTGCGGGACCGGCGGCGGCTGCTCAGGACGGGCGCGGCGATGGCCGCCGGCACCGGGGTGGTCGTCGTCGCGGTGTGGCTCCTGCTGGGGGCGACGGTCGACACGACCTACCACAAGGACGAGGCACTACGGAAGATGCACGCGCCTCGCGGCGCGTCCTCGGCGATCGTCCACCGGGACCTCGAAGGCCTGGCGCGGGACGACGCGGCCAGTGAGGGCCAGGGGCTCGAGCGGGTCCGGGCTCGTGGCACCCTGCGGGTGGGCTACGACCCCGCCAATTTGCCCTTCAGCTTCTTCAATCTCGACGACGAGCTCGTCGGGCTCGACGTCGAGCTCGCGCTGAGCCTCGCGGAGACGCTGGGCGTCAGGGCCGAGTTCGTCCCGATCGACTGGACGGAGATGCCGGCCATGCTCGCCGACGGCACGCTCGACGTCATGCCGAGCGTGTGGTACCGACCCAACTGGTTCTCCTCGCTGCGCCTGTCGGCGCCCTATCTGACCGGCACCATGGGGTTCGCGGTGCGCGACGAGCGCCGCGAGGAGTTCGCCCGGGTGGAGGACCTGCGCCGCCGCCGGGGCCTGAAGATCGGGATCCCGCTCGACCGGCGCCAGGTCGAGTACAGCATGAAGCACTACCTCGGGAACGCGGACGTGGAGTACGTCCTGCTCGAGTTCTGGCGCCCGTTCTTCGAGGGGCAGCACCCCGAGCTCGACGCCTTCCTGCTCCCGGCAGAGAACGCGGCCGCGTGGACGCTCCTGCATCCGGAGTACACGGTCGTCGTCCCGCAGCCGGACCCGGTGAAGATCCCCTCGGCGTTCGGCGTGGCCCTGCACTCCGAGGACCTCATGAACGCGGTCGACGAGTGGGTGGTCTTCGCCACGAGCGAGGGGACGATCCAGCGCGCCTACGACTACTGGATCCTCGGCCGGGGCGCCGAGGACGACGGGCCGCGCTGGTCGATCCTGCGCAACATCCTCGGCTGGGGGGAGTGAGCCGCGCCCGTCTCGCCCAACGTGTCGAACCCAAGATGAGCTTCTGGATGAGGCGCTCCAGGTCCGCGGTGAAGTTGCCCGTCCGCAGCTCGCTATCTGCTGCTAGCTAGGTGCCGGGTGAGGCTTCTCGGCCCTCGAAGAAGAGAGTGCCGAAGCTGTCACCCTGCCGATAGTTGATCACCAGCTGACCGAGGTGGAAGCCCCAGCTCTGCGCCCCCTGCAGGGCCGCGGTGTAGCGCTGCTCGAGGTTCATCATCTCCGGCGGGCAGGCCTTGCGAGTGGTCGCCAACGGCCCGACGGCGACATCGGTGGCCGTCTCGCCCGGCTCGACGCCGCCGTTGTAGCTGTTGCAGCCGCTCGTCCCCGACACCCTGCCGTCGTCGAACACCAGGGTCACCTCGGGCCCTTCCGGAGCCGCCTCGGTCGACGACAGCTTGCGGAGCACCCACTCCTGGCCTTCGAGCGTCGCCAGCGAAGCGGTCCCGGTCACCTCGGTCCCTGTCTCGACGAACTGACCGCCCTGCATGGCGAAGCTCCGGGTGGCCAGCTGGGTCGGGCAGCACATGCCGTCGTCAGGACCCGCCTGAAGGACGTTCAGGGCGACACTGGCACCCTCGATCCGGGCCTTCCGGATCTGCACCCGGTCACCGACTTCCGCCAGCCCCTGCTGCACGATCGCGCCCTCTTCACGGCCCAGGACCGCCAGGTAGGCGAAGTTGCCCGTACCGCCGGTGCTGTAGGTCAAGTGGGCGATGGCCTCCTCGGCACCGTCCCCGTCGACGTCGCCGCTGAGGTAGAAGCCCTCGCTCAGCCAAACCATGGGCACCGAGGCACCGCCCTCCTCGAAGGGCTCGCCCTCCCACTTGCCGGCGGACAGCGTGACCGGGCCCTGGTCGTCGATGCCGGAGTAGGTGGCGCTGCCCAGCTCGGCCGCCGTCGGGGCCGGGCCGAGGCTCGGGCCCGCCTCAGGCCCGGCGTCCGGGGTCTCGGACGGCCGGGTGCAGCCAACGACAAGGACGATGCCGGCGGCGATGGCGAAGAAGTTCCTGATGGTCATTCGGCTTTCTCCTCGAGTCCTAGATGAGCTTGCGGACCAGCCGGCCGAGGTGGCGGTCCTTCTCGTCCGTCACCGGAACGAGCTCGTCGATCTCCGCCGGGTCCTCGACCCAGGTCGTGGCCGCCATCAGGAACATGAAGTCCGAGTACAGCCAGAGCGCCGAGGGACCGGACACGACGTACTCGGTCTCGCCGTCGAGGAAGGCGCTGCGCGGGTCCTGGTTCTTCGAGCCCGCGGTGTAGTAGTAGAGTCCGTCGCGGGCGCCGGGCGGGGGCTCGTCGCGCGCCATCTGAAGGAGCACGTTCTTCGACCCCAGGGGCGTCTTCTCCTCGAGGACCGAGCTCGGGTCGGCGGTGGCCTCGGCCCGGGCGTCGAGCTGTCGCCTCAGGCTCTCGAGGGCCCGGGGGTCGTCGGCGAGGGCCCGCAGGGCCCGGCGGGTCGCGAAGAGCTGGGTCTTGCGGTGCATCTTGGGACGACCTTCGCGGCCCCCGGTGGCGAGGACGGCCGACTCGTAGCCGGCGGCCTCGAGCGCGGCCGCTTCGTCCTCGAGCAGGCTCACCGTCTCAGCGGGCAGGGGGAACTCGTCGAGGAGGAAGGGGTGCTTGCGGAAACCCTCCGCCGCTTCCTGGATCTTGGCCAGGGTGTCCCCGGCGGGCGCCGCGCGGGTGTAGAAGCCCACCCGGAGGTGGCCTCCGGCCTCCGCGATCTCGTCGCCGAGGACCCGGCTGGTCTCCAGGAGACGTGCGAAGAGCTCGCGCGTCCGGGCCATGACCGGCGCCGCCGCCGCCGCGGAGTTGTCCAGGGAGGCCGCAATCACGTAGACGTGGCAGCCGCGCAGCGCCGCCTCCGCGAGCTGGCCGGCCCACAGGGGGTTCGCCCAGATCGAGTCCGGGGCCACGATCATGGTGTCCGGGGGAGCCAGGGTGTAGAGGAGCGACTGCAGGAGGGTCGTCTCCTTGTACGCGTAGCCGGGCTCGTTGTGGACGTTGATCCCCCGCGCCCGGTGCCCCTCGGCTTCGAGCCCGGCCACGAGGGCGTCGTAGTTCGAGGCCTTCGGCTTCGGCTGCAGCGGGGCCGGGATCTCCTCCTTCCCGAAGCCCTGGGAGAGGAGGAGCTGCCGCGCGGCGTCCTTGAGCCCGACGAGCGAGGGCCCCGAGACCAGGATCCCCCGGTCCTCCCAGGTCGGGCTCATGTAGGTGGCGCCCACGCCGGTGCCCGTGAAGGCCGCGGCCCCGCGGCGCGGGTCCTCCTCCGTCACGTCGTAGAAGAAGAGCTTGCGGTGGTCGAGCATGACGGTGTCGGGGACGAACGGGACGAAGCCCACGAGCCCCGGGGAGCGGAACGAGAGGTCGGCGGGCAGGGTGACGTTCACGTGCACCTTGACGAGGTCCCGGACCACGCCCTCGCCGCGCTCTCGCGCGAGTCGCTGGAGCGCCGTCGACTCGGCCACCGCCCGGCGCAGCTCGTCCTGGGCGGCGCGGACCGCCTCCTCCATCTCTTCGAACCCCTCTCCCAGGTCGAGCTGGTGGCGCAGCGGGTCCTCGAGAAGGCTCAGGAACAGGCGGTTGCCGTTCGCCTCGTAGAACCACTGGGTCTGGAAGATCAGGAAGTAGGGGAGCCGCCCGGTCGAGTCGAACCCGCGCACGCGCCGGGCCAGGGTCCGGAGATAGCCCTCGACGGTGACCCGGTGGGCGACGGGGTCGGGCTTCCCGTCCGTGAAGCCCGTGTAGTCGTGGATCCAGAGGACGTGGTAGTCCTCCGCGGCCTCGATCGACCGCAGGAGCTCCAGGAGGAAACGCGTGGAGTTGGTGGGGAAGATCGCGTTGCCGCCGGTGAAGGGCCTCCCGAGGGCCCGCTCGATCACCGCGTCGAGCCCGGCCTGGGTGTCGTAGTCCTCCTCCCGGAGCGCGAGGGGGAGCGGGAGCCAGACCTTCCGCTCGTCCCCTCCCCAGTGCCTCTCCTCGATCCGACGCCCCGCCTCGACGATGTCCAGTACCTCGTCGAAGACGGCCAGTGCCGCCGCCCGCCGGGTCCCGTCGAGCCCGTCGCGCGCATCCAGCGCCCCCGCCAGCCGCACCCGGGCCTTCGCCGCGAGACCGCGCAGGTCGTCGGGGTCCTTGTAGCGGCCGATCAGACGGTTGTAGGGGAGCAGGACGTCGTCCAGCAGGGCCTCGCGCGCCCGGTCGGAGACCTGGGGGCCCGCGGCTCCGCCCACCGCCGCGGCGAAGGCCTGGTCGAAGGCCTCGTCGTAGTGCCGCTTCTCGGCCGCGTAGCTGTGGCCCGTGGGGTGACGCGCGTCGGTCCGACGGAAGGCGTCGTGGGCGTCCTCGAGGTCCGCGCGGAAGCCCGCCATGGCCTCCTCGTAGGTCTCGGCGTCGTCGTCGTTGAAGACGTCGGCGTGGGAGAAGAGCCACAGGGCCTCGTACCGCAGGGTCGCGAGGGCCTCTGAGGCCTCCGGGGAGAGCGCCGGCGCGGGCGGGGGCACGGGCGGCTTCGGCAGCGGTGCGCGCGTCGCGACCGCGCGGGTGCGGCCCATGTGGGGCTCGAGGGGGAGCTGGAAGCCGAAGTTGAACGAGTTGTTCCTCCCCGGGATCCACTCGATCCGGAAGTTCCCCCCGGTGCCGAAAAGACCGCCACGTCGGAAGTAGGGCGTGAACGCGAGAATGAAGTCCGCCTCCTCGTCCCGGGCGTTGTAGTCGACGCCGACGTTGAGGAAGAGAAGCCGGCTTGTGAGGAAGAGGCGGGCGCCGCCGTCCCAGTCGCCGCCGGCTCCGCCCAGGTAGCCCTCGCCGCTCAGGCCGAAGGCGCCGACCATGGGGTTCATCAGGTCCTTGTGGATCCCGAGGACGCCGACGCCCCCGGTGCGATGGGCCTCACGGTTCCACGTGAACGAGCCCGCCACGTACGGCTTCCACCGGGGCGGCTGACCCATGGACCGCACAGCCGCCGGGGCGGCCGGCACGCCGGGCGAGTCGGCGGCGCGCGCGGCCGGAGCGAGAGCCGCCACGAGGACGACCGCGGGGACGAGACGGCTCGGCCGAGGGCAGACGGCGAGGGCGCACATGGACGACTCCTTGGGCAACGTGACTTTCGGGGTTTCCGGACGGGAAAGACCTGCTTCCCCGTCCAGGATGATGATACCCGCCCCCTGTTCCCAGCGCCTATCCGCTTCCTGCCAGCGGCGCGCGCCCGGTCCGTGAGCTCTCGCTGTATCCCGGATGTGCCCGAGGACGCCGACCTCCCCGGGGATCGCCTTGCAATGCGTGGGCGGGACGTGGTCTATTCGAAAGGTTATGCGCAAGACGATGCGTCGGACGCTCGTGCCGCTTCTTCTCCTCCTGGGCCTCGGCTGCGGCGCGCCGGCCCGGGCCCAGGCTCCCGCCCCAGCCGCCGGTGAGCCGCCGGCGGCGGAGGACGCCGCCTCGGCGGCGCTCGCCGAGGACGCCGAACCCCGGGAGTCCGAGGTCGAGCCCGACTCGCCCCGGGCCTCGCTCGAGACGTACCTCCTCGAAGGCCGCGCCGGCGAGTGGGAGAAGGCCGCCCGCTATCTGGCCCTCCCGGAGGAGAGGATGTCGGAGGGGCCGGTCCTGGCCGAGCGTCTCAAGGCCGTCCTCGACAAGTACGTCTGGTTCGATCTCGAGCAGATCTCGCCGGAATCCGGCGGGGATCGGGAGGACGACCTGTCCGCCGGCGTCGAGAAGGTGGGCGAGGTCCCCGTGGGCGACCGCACGCAGGCCGTGTACATGGTCCGGCGCTCCGACGACGCCGGCGCCTACTGGGCCTTCTCTCCCAACACCGTCGGGCGCATCGACGGCTGGTACGACCGGCTGGAGGACCGCTGGATTCGCGATCGTCTGCCCGAGGCCCTGCTCCTGCCCGGCCCCTTCGGTTTCGTGCTGTGGTGGCAGTGGCTCGCCCTGCCGCTGCTCCTCCTCGGGGCCTGGGGACTCGGCCGGCTGCTCGGCGGCGCGACGAGGGCGGTCCTCGGGCGGCTCCTCGCGCGGACCGAGAACACGTGGGACGACAGGCTGCTCAGACGGATCGGTCCGCCCCTCACCTTCGCCTGGGGACTGGCGGTGTTCTCGGCGGGCCTGTCGTCGCTGAGCCTGACCGCGAGGGCGGAGGAGGTCTTCCGCGAGGCGGTGAACGCCGGCGTCATCGTCGTCGTCTTCTGGGCCCTCTGGCGCTCGGTGGACGTGCTCGTCGACATCCTGCTCGCGTCGCCCTGGGCGGCGGCAAGCCCCTCGGCCCGGAACCTCCTGCAGATCGGCTCGAACATCTCGAAGGGCATCGTCGCCGGCGTCGGGGCGCTGGCCGTCCTGTCCGCCTTCGGCTACCCGGTGACGACCCTCCTCGCCGGTCTCGGCATCGGCGGCCTCGCCTTTGCGTTCGGCGCGCAGAAGACGGTCGAGAACCTGTTCGGGTCGATCAGCCTGGCGGTGGACCAGCCGTTCCGGGTCGGGGACTTCGTCAAAGTCGAGGACTTCGTGGGCACGGTGGAGGAGATCGGGATCCGCTCGACGCGTTTCCGCACCCTGGATCGCACCGTCATCTCCATCCCGAACGGCAACCTGTCGGACCAGCGCCTCGAGACCTTCGCGGCCCGGGATCGGATGCGCCTGGCCACCACCATCGGCGTCGAGTACTCCACCACCCACGAGCAGATGCAGCAGGTGCTCGAGGGATTCGAGCGCGTTCTCCGCGAGCACCCGAAGATCTGGCCCGACGCCATGGTCGTGAAGTTCAAGGAGTTCGGGGCCAGCTCCCTCGACGTCGAGATCATGGCCTGGTTCCAGGTCCCGACCTGGGCCGACTTCCAGCTCTGCCGGCAGGAGGTCCTCCTCGGCTTCATGAAGGTGGTGGAGGAGGCCGGGACCGGCTTCGCCTTCCCGACGCGCACGCTGCACGTCTTCAACGAGGACCGAGGGGCTCCCCGGGAAGACCCGGAACCGGCCGCGGTCCGACCCCGGAGTGACGCGCCTCCGCCCGGGACCTCGAGGGCGGAGGATCTGCCGACCGCGGATTGACGGCCGGCCCAGGCCTCGGGCACCGGGGCCGCGCACGTGCCCAGCCGCTCGAATCCCGGGCGCCGGGCTGTCTGGTCTGCCTGGCTGGGAGGAGAACGTCGGGCGGGCCTTGCCTCGGACCCCCCGCGTGGGGCCAGCCCGCCGTGGCCGGATCTCGTGAGAAACCCCTCGCCCGTGCGTGCGCGCCGGAACCAGTTCAACCCCCTCGCACCCGGCGACCACAAGAGAGTCAGAGTTCCCACTCGAAGAAGCCGCCTGAGGATTCCCGCAGAACACGCAAATCCGACGGAGAAAGGATCTACCGTTCCTCGTCCGTCTGGGCGGGGTCGCGGGCCCGGCCGGCTGCCGGGTCAGGCGAAGGACTCGGCGGGCATGGGCCGGACCGCCCCGATGCGCGGAGCGAAGCCCATGCGCGGCAGGACGTCCAGGTCGATCTCGATGCCAGGGGCGACCTCGACGATCTCCAGCCCCGGCTCCCCCAGTCGGAGGACCGCCCGCTCGGTGACGAACAGCACCTCCTGGCCACGCGCCCGGGCGAACGCGCCGCTGAAGGTGACCTGCTCGACGCGGTTCACGAACTTCTTCACCCTGCCGGGCTGGAGGACGCGGAGGCGTCCCCCGGCGCACTCCAGGCGCGCGCCCTGCGCATCGAAGGTCCCGCAGAAGACGACCTTCTTGGCGTTCTGGGCGATCTCGATGAACCCGCCGGGCCCGATCAGCGTGCCCCCGAGACGGGACACGTTGACGTTCCCCTCCGCATCGACCTCGCCCATGCCGAGAAAGGCGATGTCCACGCCGCCGCCGCTGTAGTAGTCGAATTGCTCGATCGACGGCACGATCGCCTCCGCGTTCCGCGCGGCCCCGAACAGGGCGTCGTCGAGCATCCGGCCGTTGTGGGCGCCCTGCTCGACGCTCATCCACAGCCGGTCGCCGATCCCCTTCTCGGCGATCACCGCGAAGATGCCGCCGGGAATGCCGAACCCGAAGTTCAGCGAGGCCCCCGGCTCGAGCTCCAGCGCCGCCCGGCGCGCGATGATGCGGCGCTCGAGCTTCGCGGGAAGCTCCGCCGCGGCCCTCCCCAGGTCGGCGCGCCGTCCGCCGCTGACCGTGGCGTCGTAGCCCAGGCCGTAGAACTGCAGCTGCTCCTTTGCCTCCACGACGGCATCGACCATGATCCCCGGGATCCGGACGTGCCGCGGGTGCAGGCTTCCCGCCTCGACCACCTCGCGCACCTGCGCCAGCACGCGGCCGCCGCTGTTGTGGGCCGCCAGCGCGATCGAGTGGATGTCCATGTCGATCGCCTCTTCTTCCGGGCTGACGTTGCCGCGGGCGTCGGCGTACGTGCCGCGGACGATGGCGACGTCCACCCGGAACGGCTTGTAGCGCAGGACCTCCCGCCCGTCGACGTGCAGCAGCTCGACCATCGTGTCGCGGCTCCGGGCGTTGCAGCGGCCGCCGCCCTGACGAGGATCCACGAACGTGCCGAGCCCGCTGTGGGTGAACAGGCCCGGGCGGCCGGCCCCGATCTCGCGCAGCAGCTGCTGCACGACCCCGCCGGGGAAGCAGTACGCCTCGATCTTCTCCTCGGCGATCAGCTGCTGCATCCGGGGCGACCAGGTGAAATGGGCGGCGATCACCTTGCGCACCATGCCCTCGTGGGCGAAACGGTTCGTCCCCATGGCGTCCCGGTCGCCGAGCCCGAGCGAGTGCACGAGGATGAGGTCGCGCGGGTGACCGGTCTCGAGGAAGCGCCGCTCGAGGGCCGCGAAGATGGCTTCGGCCGAGATCATGCCGGCCCCGTTGCCGCTGATGGCGACGGTGTCGGAGTCGCTGACCATCTGCGCGGCCTCTGCGGCGCTCAAGAACCTGGTGACGGCCATGGTCGACTCGCTCCTCTTCGTTGCCGTGCTCGCCGGTCAGCGGTTTCGGAAGACCGGCTTGCGCTTCTCGAGGAAGGCGCGGACCCCTTCCCGGCAATCCTCGGTGCCGGCCGCCTGCGCGGCCGCGCTGGCGTGGTGCTGGCGCAGGTCCTGGTGCAGGCTGCCCAGCAGACCCTTGATCAGCGCCAGGGCCGACGGCCCGTTGGCCAGCAGGCGCTCGAGCCAGGCGTCGAGCTGGGCGAGCAGGTCGGCCTCGTCCTCGGCCAGGGCGGTCACGAGTCCCCAGTCGTACGCCTGGGCGGCGGGGATCGGGCTCGCGAGCAGGAGGATGTGGCGGGCGCGGGCGAGTCCGATCAGCTCGGCCAGCCGGCGCGTGCCCATCCAGCCCGGAATCATGCCCAGTGTCGCCTCGGGGCAGCCGAGCCTGGCCGCCTTGACCGCGATGCGCAGGTCCGCGGCCATGGCCAGCTCGAGCCCCCCGCCCAGAGCGTGGCCCGTGAGGGCAGCGATGACCGGCTGGGGCAGGGCCGAGAGCCGCTCGAACACGTCGATCCCCCGCAGGATCCAGTCCCGTCCCATGTCGTGGGGCGACAGGCGTCCCCACGCCTCGATGTCTCCGCCCGTGCAGAAGAAACGTCCCGTGGCCCGCACGACGACGGCCCGGGTGTCCCGATCGCGGGCGATCTCGTCGACGATGTCCCGCAGGCGGTCGAGCATCGCCATCGTCAGCGCGTTGCCCTTGTCCGGGCGGTTCAGGCGGATCTCGGCGACGGCGAGGTCGCCGCGTTGCCGCCGCTCGAGAACGATGTCCTGTTCCATCATGCGTGGTCCTTCAGCAGACCGTCTGCAGGCGCTCGCGACAGGTGCGCAGCACGAGGTCCGGGTCTTCCTTCCACCACCGGTCGCGGGAAAAGGTCTCAACCTCGACCGGGCCGTCGAACCCGGTGGCCTCGACCATCGCGCGAAGCCGCTTCAGATCGATGACCCCGTCGCCCATCATCCCCCGGTCGAGGAGCGGCTCCTGCGTGTGCCGCAGCTCGCCGCCAGCTCGGCCATGCGCTCGACATCCGGCAGCGCGACCGCGGCGATGTCGAACCCCCCCTCCGCAAGCGCCAGCGCGACGGCGTATCCAATACCGCGCGAGGCGCCGGTGATGACTGCGGTCCGTCCCATGGGCCAGTGTCCCGAAGCGAGTCCCCAGCGTCAGGGTCTATTCGGGACGCATGATATCCGGTTCTGCGGGGCCAAACGCGACGCAGCAGGTGCCCCGGGGGCGATGGTAGGACGCGGGCTTCGAGTCCCATGCACCAGATCCTGGCCAGCTCCCGATGCGCGACGGCCGGCCCCGGGGCACGCCGCTCCGGATCAAGAAGGATCTGTCCCGGTCCGAGCTCTGGCTGGTGCCGGCGGCCGGAGGCGCCCCGCGAAGGGCGGACGTGGCGCCCGCCACCCACTCGCTGCTGAGCAACGTCGCCTGGCATCCGAGCGGCACGATGCTCTGCGCCACCGGAGGCACGGAAGCCGGGACAGCCCGGACCCACGTGCGAAAGGCCGATGGAGAGTAGGGGAGGGTGCCCCGTCAGCCCTGGTCGCATCCCCGAAATCCCTTGACCGGCGCGCTGTGCGGGAGCAGACTCCCTCATCTGCGCCCAACATACAGGGATCCACCTCGTCGGCAGAGGTGTCCTCCGGGGGGTCACTCCGCCTGTTGGGTCGGAAAGAGGAGGAGCAGGATGCGCGCAGTCCTGATGACAATGGTCGTCCTGGCGCTGACATTGGGGCCCAGCGCGGTCGCGCTGGCGGGCGACGACGAGGCGGCAATCCGCGAGCTCTACAAGAAGTACGCGGCTGCTTGGAACAAGGGGGACGCCAAGGAGGCCGCGGCGCTCTACGATACTGAAGCGAGCTACACAAACGCGTCGGGCGTAACCAGTCGTGGCCACGAGGCCATCGAGAAGGAATCCATCGACTGGTTCGCAGGAAGGTACAAGGGTACCAACCTGGAGTTCGCCGTCGGAGCCATCAAGCTCCTGAAGCCAGACGTCGCCGTTGGGGACGGCACGTGGAGGATCACAGGCATGAAGGGGCCAGATGGAGCGGAGCTACCACCAATCAAGGGTTGCTACACGAACACACTCGTCAAGAAGGACGGCAAGTGGTTGGTGGTCGCAGAACAGATCATGATCCCCCGGTCGCCACCACTGATAGGAAGTTCAATCCCGGGCCGCGTGTCTGCGTGCGGCCGGCGAGGCCCTTTTCGGGCTGCACCGCTGGTGTTCTGAGGCTCTGAGGCCGCTTTGATCCCTGAGATGCTGAGGAGGGCGGTGGGGTTTGGTGGCGCAGCGGTCGGACGCGCCCGCGGCCGACAACTCCCCCCTCGCTGCGGTGGATGCAGCTGCGGAGCTGGCTCTCAGGCGATGTGAGCCAGGGCGGGCTGGGGGCGTGGGGGAGATCGAGAGACCCTGTCGCGTTTGCGGATGTGGTCGAGGATGCGCTTGATCAGCCCGGGCTCGGTGATGAAGGCAACGACGCGCATCTCGGCTCCGCAGCGAGGGTGCTGCGTTTCATACTGCTATACCTCGCAGACAGAACGGTCGAAGAGAGTCGGCTGATCGTCGTAACTCGTTGAGAGAAGACGGACTCGCCAAGCGGTCCGGCGACCGGTCTGTACCCGCACCCCCTCGAGTTGCCCCGACTTGAGTCTCTGCAGGACCGTCTGCTGGCTGACGCCAAGGGTCGCGGCCGCCGCCTTGAGGGTCAGCCAATCCTTCGGGGTGTCGGCGGTCGTGAGCTTTCGGACGTCGTCTTCGCTCACCTGGATCCTCCAGGGAGCTCCTGGAGTGACCTGAGCGCCCTTGAGGAGTCCGGCTTCGACCCAGCGGATCACTGTCCCCCGATCGACCCCGAGCCGCTCGCCGGCTTGCTGCGCGGTGTAGATGTCGTCTCCGCTCTGGGGCACCCGCGGCCCCGGAGCGATGCCGTGGGTCTTGCGGAGGTTGGCGACGCGATGGGCGGTGTAGGGGAGCCCCTTCGGAGTTCGGATCCGTTTGCGATGCAGGATGTATGCGACTTCAACGTCGGAGAACTCGCGAGCCAGACGGCGCACGAGCTCGATCAGCTCCGGCTCCGCGACGTGTCGGTGCTTTCCGCTCCGGCCTCGAGGAACCTCGAGCGTCGAGATCTCCCCTCCGTACCAATGCACGTCGACACTGACGTGGTTTCCCTCCTTGGGAACGGTGACGACCACGTGATCGATCAGACAACGCACGACACGCGTCCGATCCTGGGGTCGTGTCGTCGGTGCGCGCCACAGACGGGGAAGATCCCGAGCGAGCTCCATGAGCCGGGCCTCTTCCTGGGGAGTGAGCGCGTCCGGCAGTTGCTCGACGTGGGCCTCCGCGTCTTGCCTCACCGCCTCGAGATCCTGGAGCGCCTTCTCGAAACGCCGCTCCAGCTCGCGAGCGACGAGGCGATTCTCCGGATCGATGGCGTCGTACTGACGCCGCGCCAGCTTCACCTCGTACTCTGCTCGCTCGATGCGTTGGTGCCAGTGCCGCCGCTCCGCCTCCGCAGCGTCGGCATGGGCCTGGGCCGCCTGGATCATCGCCTCGAGGCCCAGGGGCTCCACCGCTTCGAGCACCAGGCCCTCCAGGGCCTGCTCCAGACGGCGAGCCCCCAGGCTCTGGCACACCGGAGATCCCTGGTCCTGGCGCTTACGGACACAGTGGTAGCGTGTCGGACGGGACCCTATGCCGTAGGCGACCTTCATCTTGCGGCCGCATCGCCCGCACAGCAGCAGCCCGTGGAGCAAGGACTCCCCCTCTCGTGGTGCGCCGGTGGTCGCGTCGCCGCGTCGGTTCTCCGTAATCCGTTGCCGGTTGCGCTCGAAGCTCTCCAGAGAGATGTAGCCGGGGTGGTGGTCTTCGATGAAGGCGTGCCATTGCTCCCGCTCCATCTCACGCTGTCGTTTGATCGGGTTGTGATTCTCGTCGAGGCTCTCCTGCGTCTGCCGGCGACCGTAAGCATAGACACCCGCATAGGTCGGGTTGGTGAGCAGGGAATGGATGTTGCGATAGCTCGGGACCTGCCAGCTCACCTCGCCCCGGGCGCCCCTCTGGACAGGGAAGACGATGCCGTCTTCCACCAGCGAGACATGCGTCTGCTGCACCGTCCCCAGCTGGTCGAAGCGCTCGAAGACCAGGCGGATCGCTTGCACCACCTCGTCGTTCGGGGTGATCTGCATCCGTCCGACTTCGTCCCAGGTGTATCCCGTGGGGAGCCGTAGGCGCAGCTCCCCCCGCTTCGCCTTGGAGCGGACGGCCTCGACCAGGCGCTGCTTGATGACATGAAGCTCGGCCTCGCTCATCGTGGCCTTCAGCCCCAGGAGCAAGCGGTCGTTGTAGGAGCGGGGATCGTACAAACCCTCGCCGTCGGCAATCAGCGTGAGGGTGACCGCACAGATGTCGAGCAGATGATACCAGTCACGATTGGAGCGGGAGAGGCGGGACACTTCCAGCGCCAGCACCAGGCCGATCTTGCCCAGCGCCACGTCGGCCACCATGTCCTGGAAGCCGACCCGTTGACGACTCGCGCGGCCGGCGGAGACGCCGAGGTCTTCGTCGACCTCGACCACGCGCTCTCGGGCCCAGCCAAGATCAACGGCGTGATGCGCCAGGGCCCGCTGTCGCTTCTGGGACTCGAGGTTCTCGCGGACCTGGCGGGGAGAGGACTGACGAACGTACACGTAGGCCAGCCGGGAGCGCTGGCTCGGGGTGATCTCTTCACGATTCATGATTCTTGCCCTCCCTGCTGATTGGGCTCAGAGCGACCAGATCGTCTCGGGCCATCTCGGCGAGGATCGCGAGGACCTCCCGACGCTTCTCCGGGTCGATGGTGTCCCGACAGCCGTACGACCCAGGGAGCGGTCCCTGTCTCGAACAGGCTCCGCTGCTGACTCATCTCGGCCTCCTTGCACGGGGTCAGCAGGAGCATCGGTGGAACCTGGGCCGCTCACAAGGGTCTCGAGGAGGCACGCCAGATCGCGAAGAGCCTGAGCGGGGGCCTTGGAGGGTCGGTGAGGGATCATCCCTCGACCGATCGGATGATCGGTCCACGACGAGCGCACGGCGCAGTGTGAACGGTCAGGAAGAACGACGACCCAGTGGTGCTCGCTGCGATAGCGGATCGATCGGAGGACCTTCAGCTTGCGGCGGAAGAGAGGATGGGGCGGGTAGGTGATGCAGATCTCGGCGGGGCATTCATGATTCGCATGAGCATTCTGTGACTCAACAGGCACACACCAATGGGTCCACTTCGTACACCCGCCGGATGAGATTGGCCCAGCGACGCCGCAGCGCCGCCCGCTCAGACCGTTCCGGGGGGCCGCCGGATCGCGGCTCAGGACCCCAAGGCCACCGAGGACAGTCACTAGACAGCCCCGCCCGGGCGAGGCGCCCAAACGAAAGTCTATCAGTAAGGCTGCCCAACTGGTGGACGGACGATCCCGCCCCGGAGCTCGCCGAGGGCCCGCACATCGGCGCCATGACGGTGAGCCGGTGGCGGGTGGACTTCCTGCGCGACTTCGCGGAGCGCATGGAGCGGTGCCGGGCCCCGCGGCCTCGAGCGCCGTCTACCAGCCTCGGCGACATGGTGCGCCCACGGGCTAGCGATACGTCACGGAAGTCGTGTTGATCTGATGAGCACGAAGGCGCGCAGGCGGCCGGGGGCCCCGACGAGGACGCAGCTGAACCTCGAAGCTGCGGATCGCTCCCGTCTGGTCCATATTGGTCGGACCAATACGGGCTGGATCGCGCTCATCTGGGGTCTGGCGTTGACGGATGCCACTTCCAGCTGGTACATATGACGACGTTCCTGTGAAGAAGCGAGGCGAAGGTCCGACCAATATGGCCACCGGGAGCACCGCGGCGGCGGCACAGATCGTGGAGCATGTCCGCCGGGAGATCGAGGCCGGCCGCCTCGGGCCCGGGGCCCGACTGCCGCCGGAGCGCGAGCTCTCCCAGCTGATGGGCGTGAGCCGGCCATCCCTGCGCTCCGGGCTGCGCACCCTGCAAGCGATGGGCATCATCACCGCCCGCCGTGGGGCGGGCACCTTCATCGTGGAGGGTCCTCCCCACCTCGGCAAGGCACCGCTCGAGTTCCTGGCCGCGCTTCACGGCTTCACCTGGGAGCAGATGTACGAGGCCCGACGGATCCTGGAGGTCGGGGCCGCGGGACTCGCCGCGGAGCGCGCCACCGGCGAGCAGCTCGCGACCATGGCGGACGAGGTCACCGGGATGTTCGCCTCCCTGGAGGAGCCCCAGACCTTCCTGAGCCACGACCTGCGCTTCCATCGCGCGGTGGCTGGGGGCTCCGGCAACCCGATCGTGGCCGCGGTGATCGGAACCCTCACCGAGATCGTCTGGGAGACAGGACGGATCAACCTGTCAGGCTTGAGCCTCCGCCCGTCAGCCGAGATCCACCGCCGCATCTACGAGACGGTCCGTGCCCGAGACCCTGAGGACGCCCGACGCGAGATGGCCAAGCACCTCGAGCACGCGCAGTGGGAGCAGGTCAAGCAACAGAGCGGCGACGGCGACGCCAGCGATCGCTGAAGCACCCGCCGTCAGTCCCCTTCCGTCCGCCGGTTCGCCGCGCCGATGCGACTCACTGTTCCCTGGGCACGTAGTGGTACGTCCGCAGCTTGTACTGGATGTCGATGGCGGGGTTCTGCAGCAGGCGGATCATCTCGGCCCCGGCCAGCAGGACCGGCCCGTACCCATGCGTCGCGTACACCGATTGAGGACGGTTGTAGTAGTAGACGTTGTCGCTGGCGAGGGTGGTGCCGACGCAGGTGCCCTCGACCTGGCCACGCTCGTTGACGCGCGTCGTCACCCCTATCCAACCCGCCTGGGCCGCCGAGCCGTAGCTCACGGGCGAGATCCAACCGGCGTTGATGGCCCGCGCCATCGAATAGACGAAGATCGCCGAAGCCGAGGTCTCGAGATACGAGTCGGTCTTGTCGAGCATCTGGTGCCACAGGCCGCCCTTGCCCGACTGGAGCGTCGCGATGGATCGAATGTGCTCGCGGAGGATCGCCAGCACCTCCTCCCGCCCGGGGTGGTGCTCGGGAAGGACGTCGAGGAGCTCGACCGTGGCCATCATCGCCCAGCCGTTCGCGCGCGCCCAGTAGAACTCGGGGTTCACGGGCTGGTTCATGTGCTTGCCGTGGGCGTAGAGCCGCGCCCGTGGGTCCCAGAGGTGGCGGTGAAACTGCACGACCTGCTTCACCGCGTCGTCGAACCACGCCTGATCGCCGGTGAGCGCGCCCATCTGGGCGAGGGCGGGCACGCTCATGTAGAGGTCGTCGGCCCACAGGGACGCGGGCTGGGGGCGCTGGCGGGCGAGGGTCCCGTCGTCGAGCCGAAACTGCTTGTGTGCGATGTAGCGACTCCAGTGGTCGATCACCGAGCGGAGGTCGGGGCCGATGCCCTTCCGACGGGCCTTGATGAGGGTCGCGCACATCGACCCCGAGTCGTCGAGCGAATCCGTCGCGATGATGGCGCCGAACGTCCCCGTCTCCGCGGGGCCCCCGCTCGCGATCACCTGGCGAAAGTAGGACAGGCGGTCGGCGATGAACTGGAGCTGCCTGCGGGTGTAGCCGGCGAAGCGCGCGTCACCGGTGACCTCGTGGGCCAGGAGCGTCCCGGAATGAACCACGCCCATCGTGTAGTCCAGGGGGTAGAAAGCCTCCCCGTCCCCGCGCGGGATCCGGGCATCGACGTTGGGGACCGAGAAATTGGTGATCTCGGCGCCCGTGCGCCGGTCGACCACACGGTTGGGCTCGGTGTCCTCCAGGTAGGTGAGGACCCTCTCCAGGACCTCCGTGATCTCGGCGATGGTGGGCCGCTGGTAGGGGATGGGGTACGTCCCCTCGGAGAGGTCCTTCGGGTTCTGGTTGTCCCGGTTGCGGAAAGGCCCCTCGGCGGACAGCGACGCCGCCCCCAGCACCAGAGACGCACACAGCGCGATGGCCGTCCTACGCAGTCGTCTCAGCATCTCTCGCCCCCCCTCTCGCGGATGGCAGGGGCCCGGCTCGCTCCGCCCGAGGTTCGAGTCCGCTTGGTCGTGGCCGCCGTTGTCCGCGGACCCGAGTGCGAGCCGGCGCCAGCTTCCAGAATTGGTATGACAACCTCTTGACATTTCTATTCTTGGTATCACAAACTTCGCCCTGTGGGAAGGCTCGGCAGCCGCCGGCACCCCAGGAAACGGCCCAATCATAGCGGGCGAAAGCTATTTCGCCGGCCGAAACAGGCCGATGCTGGGGCGCCCTCCGCTCCAGTCTTGGTCGGACCAACTGTGGACCCCGGGGAGACAGACGCTAATGAGAGCCGTCCTGCCGAAGGCCCTCCTCCGGGACCCTGCGACATCCAAGACGGTCGCGCGACTGACGTTCTGGCTTTCGTGGGGCCGGGAGGGGGCCGCTCAATCGAGGTGGCCCCCCCACGGACCCGAGCGTGGAGATCAATATGAACCACCGGCTTGTCGCCGTGGCCCTCGCGGCCATGGCACCGTCCCTCGCGGTCGCCCAGCAAGCACCACTGCGGCTGCGGGTGACGGCCACACTCGAGGCCGCCCGGCCCTCGGAGACGGTCGAGGTCACGGCGGAGGCGCTCGCCCCTCTCGTCGAGCGGGAGGATTTCTCGCGGGTAGTGGTCCGCGACGCACGCAGCGGACGCGAGGTACTCTCCCAGGCCGTGGACGAGGACGGCGACGGCACCTTCGACCGGATCGTCTTCCAGGCGGACTTCGCCCCCGGCGAGACGCGGGAGTTCACGCTCGTCCGGGGCGAGCCCCGGAAGCCCCCCTTCGCCGACTACCGCGTGTACGGCCGGTTCGTTCGCGAGCGCCACGACGACTTCGCCTGGGAGAACGACCGCGTGGCCTTCCGCGTCTACGGCCCCGGCCTCGAGACGTACGAGGCAGAGCCCCTCACCAGCAGCGCAGTGGACGCCTGGTGTAAACGCACGGAACGCCTCGTCCTCAACGAGTGGTTCTTCGCCGACGACTATCACCGCGACCACGGCGAGGGCGGCGATTTCTACTCGGCGGGAGCGTCCCGGGGTTGCGGTGGCAGCGGCCTCGTGGTGAACGGCGCCCTCGCCGTCTCGAAGAACTTCCGAGCTTCGCGCGTCCTCGCGTCGGGGCCCATACGCCTCGTGTTCGAGATCGACTATCCCGAGTGGCAGACCCCCGGCCTCCAGGTCGAGGAGACGAAACGCGTGACCCTGGACGCGGGCAGCCACCTGAACCGCTTCGAGAGCTTCTATCGGGGGATCGATGCCGGCCCCGTCACCTGGGCCTCCGGCATCCGCGCCGGCGAGGGCGTCTCACACCGGTTCGATCGTGAGCGGGGGATTCTCCGCACGTGGCAGCACCTGACGCGCTACGGGGAGAACGGCTGGCTCGGTTGCGGGGTGATCGTGGATCCGGCCGTCGTCGTCGAGACCCGCGAGGAGGATGGGAACCAACTCGTGGTCGCACGAACCCCGGCCGCCGCGCCCGCCATCTGGTACGCGGGCTCGGGCTGGGACCGCAGCGGGCGGTTTCCTGACGCCGCAGCCTGGGACCGGTACCTCGACGCGTTCGCAGCCCGGCTGCGGTCGCCCCTGCTGGTGGAGGTCGCCCAGTGAGACCACGCCCCGCAGCATGCTCGAGAAACCCTTGACAGAGAGAGAGGTTCCCTGATGGACGTGCTCTACACGGCAGACCCCGTTCGTTACGCACGCATGACCGCCGAGGAGCTGCGCGGGAGCTTCCTGGTCGACCGACTCTTCGTCGCGGACAGCATCGCCATGGTCTACAGCGACGTGGATCGCGCGATCCTGGGCTCGGCGGTCCCGGCGACGAAGGCCCTGTCGCTGGAATCCGCGCCGGAAATGCGCGCCGACACCTTCTGCGAACGTCGCGAGCTGGGGATCCTCAACATCGGCGGCGCGGGAACGATCACGGTGGACGGTATCGAACACCCGATGGCCCCGCGCGACGCCCTCTACGTGGGACGCGGCAGCCGGGCCATCACCTTCGCCAGTGACGCGGCCGAGACTCCGGCCCGCTACTACCTGCTGAGCTACCCGGCCCATGCGGCCCATCCCACGGTCCACGTCAAGCAGTCCGAGGTCGAGACCGTGCACCTGGGCAGCACGGAGATGTCGAACAAGCGAACCATCTACAAGCTCATCGAGCCAGGCACCGCCGAGAGCTGCCAGCTGGTCATGGGCTTCACCGTCCTGGAGCCGGGTTGTGTGTGGAACACCATGCCCCCCCACAGCCACGAACGACGCATGGAGGTCTACATGTACTTCGACCTCCCCGAGGACGCGCGCGTCTTCCACATCATGGGGCGTCCCGAGGAAACCCGACACATCGTGGTGGCGGACGGTCAGGCCGTGATCTCGCCGAGCTGGTCGATTCACTGCGGCGTGGGCACGAACGCCTACACCTTCTGCTGGGGCATGGGGGGCGAGAACCAGGCCTTCGACGACATGGATCACCTGACCATCGATCAGTTGAAGTGAGGTGAGCCGTGATACTGGATCAGTTCAAGCTCGACGACAAGGTCGCGATCGTGACGGGCTCCGCCCAGGGCCTCGGCCAGGGAATAGCCCAGGGACTGGCCGAAGCCGGCGCAGACGTTGCCCTCGTGGACATCCTCGACATGTCGGAGACCCAGAAGCAGATCGAAGCTTTGGGTCGCCGCTGCGTGACCATCCGGGCGGATCTTGCGGACAAGGGTTGCGTACCGACAATCGTCGACACTACGGTCAAAGAGCTCGGCGGCATCGACGTTCTCTTCAACAACGCCGGCATCATCCGCCGCGCGCCGATCACGGAGTTCACGGAGAGGGACTGGGATGACGTGATGAACGTCAACATCCGCACCCTCTTCTTTCTCAGCCAGGCCGTGGGCAAGGTCATGATCGAGCAGGGACGCGACGGCAAGATCGTCAACACCGCGTCCATGCTCAGCTTCCAGGGCGGCATCCTGGTGCCCTCATACACGGCCTCCAAGAGTGCGGTCATGGGCCTGACCCGATTGCTGGCCAACGAGCTCGGGGCGCACAACATCAACGTCAATGCCATCGCCCCGGGATACATGGCCACGGAGAACACCAGGGCCCTCCGCGAGGATCCGGTCCGAAACAAGGCCATCCTGGAGCGCATTCCCGCCGGACGCTGGGGAACGCCGCAGGACCTGCAGGGCGTGGCCGTGTTCCTGGCCTCGGCCGCATCGCAGTACCTGCAGGGCTATACGATTGCCGTGGACGGCGGCTGGTTGGCGCGGTGATGCCACGCCTGCCCTTGAGGCGTGAGGGCGCGTCGCCGGGTGCGAGCCAAGCGAGGAACGCGCCTTGAAGGCCTGGCACGCGGTCTTTCTCCTGCCCCTGGGTCTCCTCGGGTACGGCCTCTACCTCGGCCTCGTGTCCCCGGAGGAGCGAGCCGTGGTGCTGCGGCTCGGCCACATCCTCAACCGGACCCATCCCGTCCACAAGGGAATGGAGTACCTGGCCGAGGACCTCGACCACCGCTCGGGAGGTGCGCTGCGGATCGACACCTTCCCCGACGGGCAGCTCGGGCCCGAGAGGGACCTGATCGAGATGCTCCAGGTGGGGAGCCTGGGGCTCACCAAGGTCTCGGCGGGCGTGCTGGAGAACTTCTCGGCCACGATGTCGGTCTTCTCCCTGCCCTACCTCTTCCGTGGCCGCGAGCACTTCTGGAGGGTGGTGGACGGACCGATCGGCGAGGAGCTGCTCGACGCCTCCGTCCCCTACCGGCTCAAGGGTCTCTGCTACTACGACGCGGGTGCGCGCAGCTTCTACATCAACCAGAAGACAGGCACTTCAGTCCGGCACCCCGACGACCTCGCCGGCCTCGCGATCCGCGTGATGAAGAGCCGCTCCGGGGTGCGGATGCTGGAGGTCCTCGGGGGCAAGCCGGTGCCCATCCCCTTCGGCGAGCTGTACACGGCGCTCAACACCGGCGTCGTGGACGGCGCCGAGAACAACCCGCCGACCCTCCACTCCTCCCGCCAGTACGAGGTCTCGGCGACGTACTGTCTGGACGAGCACACCCGCGTGCCGGACGTCCTGGTGATCAGCGTCGACGCCTGGGAGCGTCTGACCGCCGAGCAGCAGCGTTGGGTCAAGGCCTCGGCGCGCGCCTCGTCGGTGTACCAGCGGGAGCTGTGGCTCAGGGCCGAGCAGGAGTCGCTCGAGGTCATGGTGCAGTCGGGGCTGGAGGTCGTGGCCGACGTGGACAAGGAGGCCTTTCGCGAGAAGGCGGCCGCCATGTACCGGGACCCGGAGTATGGTGATCTGGAGATCCAGGACCTGATCCGCCGCATCGCCGAAGGGAGCTGAGGTGCGGACTCTTCAAGCGGTCTGCCAGCGCCTCGAGGCCGCACTGCGGGTCGTGCTGTTCGTCTTGACCGCCGCCATGACGCTGACGGTGTTCTGGCAGGTGCTCTCCCGGCTGCTGTCGCGCCTCGCGGTCCGCTTCGGCATCCCCGCCCTCGTCGAGCCGAGCCGGTGGACCGAGGAGCTGGCGGGCTTTCAGCTCGGGTGGCTCGCGCTTCTCGGTGCGGTCTACGCCTACCGCCGCCGCGAGCACCTCGGCTTCGAGCTCTTCTACAGCCGGATGACACCCATCGGGCGTCGCGCGGCCGACGTGTTCGGGGCCGCCGCCGTCCTCGCCTTCTCACTCGTGATTCTCGTCTTCGGAGGTCTCCGACTCGTGACCCTGACGCTCGAGCTCGGCCAGACGACCGCCGCCCTGCAGTGGCCGATGGGGGCGGTCTACGCCGTGATCCCGGTGAGCGGCACGCTGATGGCCCTCTTTGCCGTCGAGGCGCTCATCGCGCGGGTCGGCCCACCCGCACCCGGAGAGCCTTCCCCGTGACTCTGGCCGTCCTGTCCGGGGTGTTCCTGCTCCTGCTCTTTTTGCGGGTGCCGATCGCCTTCTGCATCGGGCTCAGCGCCTTCGCCGCGATGGTGTGCAGCCTGCCCCCCGGGCCGAGCGCGGTCACCATTGCCCAGCGCACCGGGATCAGCGTCACCAGCTTCACGCTCCTGGCGATCCCCTTCTTCGTCCTGGCCGGCAAGCTGATCGCGACGGGGGGCGTGGCCCGAAGGCTGATCGATTTCGCGCGCGTTTCGGTCGGGTTCCTGCCCGGGGGCCTGGCGGTCACGAACGTCCTCGCCAATCTGCTCTTCGGGGCGGTGTCGGGCTCGGCGGCGGCAGCGGCGTCCGGGATCGGCTCGTTCATGATCCCCGCCATGTCCGAGGAGCGCTACCCCAGGGGCTTCGCGACCGCCCTGACCGTGACCTCGGCGACCACCGGCCTCCTGATCCCGCCCAGCAACGTGCTGATCGTGTACGCGATGGTCGCGGGCGGGGTCTCGATTGGGGCGCTCTTCGTCGCCGGCTACCTCCCGGGCCTGCTGCTCGGCCTCTGCCTGATGGTGATCACGGCGTCGATCGCGCAGGCGAAGGGCTACGGTCGCCGCGGCCCGGTGCCGACGCCGGGCCAGTTCGTCAAGGCCCTGCTGGCGGTGCTGCCCAGCCTGACGCTGATCGTCGTGGTCATGGGAGGGATCCTGGTCGGCATCTTCACCGCCACCGAGGCCGCGGCGGTGGCGGTCGTGTACGCCTTCATCCTCGCGGTGCTGGTCTACGGCGAGGTCGGGTGGCGGGACCTCCCTCGGATCTTCGTGGAGACGGCGACGACCACAGGGATCGTGTTCCTGCTGATCGGGACCTCCATGGCCATGGCGTGGATCTTCGCCTACGCCGGAGTCCCGGATCTGATCGAGGGCTTCCTCCGTGGCGTCAGCGGCAATGCCTACGTGATCCTGCTCTTGATCAACGTCATCCTGCTCATGGTCGGCACGTTCATGGACATGACGCCGGCGATCCTGATCTTCACCCCGATCTTCCTGCCCATCCTGAACGGACTGGCGCCGCAGATGGGTCTCGATCCCGCGCAGATGGCCTACCTGTTCGGGATCGTGATCGTGCTCAACCTCTCGATCGGTCTCTGCACCCCGCCCGTGGGGACCGTGCTGTTCATCGGGTGTGGCATCGGCGGCGTCTCGATCTCGGAGCTGACGCGGCCCCTGCTGCCGTTCTTCGCGGCCATGGTGGCCGCGCTGCTGCTGGTGTCGACCTTCCCCGGCCTCACGCTCTGGCTGCCCCAGGACGTCCTCGGGCTCATCCGCTGAGCTTCAGTGCGGTACGCTGAGGCCCTCGACCGACCAACAAGCCGCCGGTGATCTATGCGCATTGAACACGTTGCCGTTAATGTCTCGGACCCGCTCGCCATTGCCGCCTGGTATTGCCAGCACCTGGGTTTCACCGTCAAGCGCAAGGAGGACAAGCCTCCCTACACCCATTTTCTGGCCGACGGCAGTGGCCGCATGATGATCGAGATCTACTGCAACCCGGCAGATCAGGTGCCAGCCTACTCTGCCATGCATCCCTTGCTGCTGCATCTGGCCTTTGTCTCGGCGGACCCGGAGAGTGATGCCGCGCGGTTGACTGCCGCCGGCGCGCGCGAGGTGGACGATGTGCAGCTGGCTGACGGCTCGCACCTGAAGATGCTGAAAGACCCCTGGGGCTTCTCCATTCAGCTGTGCAAGCGCGGCCGGCCGATGGTATGAACGCGGATCTCGGCGGCAGGACGGTGAGCCGGTGGATTGGGTCGATCCGCTGCGAGGCTACGCCTACGACTCGATCAACCGCGACGCGTCGCTGCGCCTGCGAGGCCGCCGACTGGCCACGGTGCGGGATGGACGCATCGAGCTGCCCGCGGGCGCGAGCTACGCTGTCCTGGTCCTGCCCGCGGTGCGGCCGCTGTCGCCCGAGGGCGACCGGATGACCCCCGAGGTCGCGGCCCGGCTGCGCGAGCTGGTCTCGGCCACACCAGAGACTAGGCCAGGCAAATCAGTCGCTTACAGGCCTACGCGCCGGGAACTTCGGACTAAGGATATCTTTGCACGGGAGCGGGCGCGGATGCCAATCGCGGCCTGGGCCGCCTGGACCGGGCCGACGGGCCGTGTTCAGTAGCGGAAGCGCACGCAGAGAACGGCGAGGTGGAGCCAGGCGAAGTTGTAGACCCGCTCCACGTCCGCCCCGCCCTCGATCGTGCGATACCCGACCGAAAGGTCCCAGCGGTCGGAGATCTCGTAGCCCACCTTGGCCGCGATGTCGAAGGCCCGTCCTTGAGAGGCAGCCAGGCCTTCGACGTCTAGCCGAAGATGCCAGCCCCCGGGCCAGCGCGCCTCCCCGCCGAGATAGAGGAGGGGGACGAGGCCGACGTCAGTGTCCTCCGCCGAGCGCCCTTCCTGCTCGAGGGCGATCCGGGCGTCCCGAACGAACGCGGTGACGCCCCCTTCCAGGTCCACGTCGAGCCCCTGAAGAACCGGTAGCGGTAGGTCACGCGGTACGAGCTGAACTTGTAGGCCGCATCGGTGGGGACCGCGGCGGCGAACGTTTCCCCGGCGAAGGCAACGGCTTTGTCGAAGCGACCCTCGCCTTTGACCTCGAGGGGGGCGACGACGAATCGGAACCCGTGTCGCTCCCAGGGATCGAAGGAGACGTCGACGCGAAAGGCCGTGTCGGGCCCCTTGCCGATGGTGTCGACGAGGGAGAACTCCGTCCCTCCGTCGTTGGGGACCCTCACGTCGTTGCGGCTCTGCCACACCGGCCCCCCCTCGACCTCGATGGCGAACCTCTCGCGGTCCTGTGAGAACGCGGGCGGAACGATGCCGCCGCCGAGAGCAATGGCCACCGCCAAGGCGGCGGGCGCGGGGGTGGTCCGCCTCCGTCGTCGAGGCGAGAGCCCTGTTCCTCTCATGAGCGTCTCCTTCCCCGAGATGCGACTAGATCCCAGACGGCGTTCCTCGAGGTAGTGTACAGTCGCAAAGGGCCTCAGCCACGGAGCTTGGCGGCGATCTCGGCGACCCGCTTCCCCAGGTAGCGCGCGTGCGCGAGGTCCGTCTCGGGGGGCCCGTCCCGGGTTGCGGTCACCGACGCGCCGTAGGGGTTTCCGCCGGATGCAAAGACCAGGGGATCCGTGTATCCGGGTGTGGCCAGTATGCCCCCGAAGTGATAGACGCTGTTGAAGAGGGCGAGCAGCGAGCTCTCCTGGCCGCCGTTGGGGTTCTGGGCGGAGGTGAAGCCAGCGTAGACCTTGTCTGCGAGCTTCCCCTGCATCCACAGCCCGCCGGCGCTGTCCAGGAAGGCCTTGAGCTGCGCGGCCACGTTGCCAAAGCGCGTCGGCGTACCGAACACCACCCCATCGGCCCAGTCCAGATCATCGAGTGAAGCTCGGGGCTCGTCCTTTGTCTTCTCGGCAAACTCGGCCCAAGCCCGGTTCTTCGCCCGTGCTTCGGCGGGGGCCGTCTCGGCCACCATCCGTACACGGACTTCCGCCCCCGCGCCCCGCGCTCCCTCGGCCACGGCCTGAGCCATCGCATGATTGGTGCCGGTGCGCCACAGCGAGGACACACGAGCGGGTCCACTTCGTACACCCGCCGGATGAGATTGGCCCAGCGGCGTCTCAGCGCTGCCCGCTCCGGCGGAGGTGGGACAGGCTCCTCAGCCTCGCCGGAGCCGTTTGCCTCGAGCTGACCCTCTGCCTTTCGTCGTTGACTTTCTTGAACAAGAAGGAAAATCGGAACGAAGTCGTCGTGATCACTTTCGGCGATCAGAGGCCGTACGAAAACGACCCCACAGGGCTGCAAGAGCAGCTGTACGACCAACTCTTGAGGTGGGCACCCACAGACTACCGCAAAGTAAACGGAGAGCTGACGATCTTTGATGGCGTGCAGATGCCCGGCGATCCCTGGCCAGCGCTCGGTGACCTCGTTCGGACCAACCAGCGGATAGTTGTCTTCGTACGAGACCCATACTCTTCCATTCCATTCGACCCTCTTGGGGTGCTTTCGGAACGCGACTACATCCATGACACGTGGAAGAGTAGAAGTTGCTCCACCTCGTGTCAGGGCGTTGTTGGTGATGCGAGGGAAATGTGCACGACTGCGCGAAGTGAACCGACTAAGCTGGTTCTCGTCACCGTAAACTGTTCGTGGGGCAAGTGCCTCTCCGATTTGGCCAAGCTGTGCCAAGGGCATTTCCTGGAGAGCCTGGAAGCATGCAGAATGGCTCTCTTCACCTCATGGTGGGCGCTGTGGGCGAGAGTACCGGACTTCATCACCGCCGACTGGACGCAAAACGACAAACACAAGCCTAACATCGTCAACGTCGTGAAGTACTTCAACCAGAAGAGACTGAAGGAGCAGGGTAGCGCGCTGGACATCTTGAACGAGACCGCGAGCTATATCGGATTCGAGTCAGGCAGGCACGGCAAGATGATCTCCGCGGGCATCGAAGGTTCCACTCAAAGGCTCACGGATAGGGAGCTATGGAAGTGGAAGGTACTCCCAGTTATCTATTACGACGACCTGGATTATGGCCGAAGGATTTGTTTGCGTTCGAAGTACAGCGGTCAATATATTAGCAGCCGAGGCGGCGACGTCGGCCAATCGAAATTCTGTGGTACCGCCCCCGAGCTATGGAGAATCGAAAGGTACGACGAAGACGACGATCACCCTATCGGCTCGGTCGGGCCAGTTCAGGCGGGCGACCGGATCTGTCTGTACTCCGAGGCGATGCATAAATATGTCGGTGCGATCGGGTCCGACGATTTCGGGTTACAGGACCATTGCCGAAGCGATGAGTCATTCGTAGTGCATGCCGCCTGGAACGACGCAGATCAGGACCGGGTGATTGACCAGGGAGACAACTGCCCGAACACTTACAATCCCGAGCAGACCGATGCCGACGAAAATGGAGTGGGCGATCTTTGCCAGCCCGTAGTAGCCCTCTGTAAGGATGTGACGGTCTCAGCTGATGATGAATGTCAGGCGCATGCGGACATCGACGCTGGATCTTACGATCCCAGAGGGAATGCAGTTACACTCGGATACGCGCCTGAGGGGCCGTACGGTCTGGGCGACAATGACGTCCGGTTGACGGTCACAGACTCGCTCGGTCTATCTGCTTCCTGCAGTGCCTCTGTGACGGTCATCGACAGTACACCCCCTCAGTTCAGCGTTACCCCCGGGCCCATCGTCGTCGAGCAGACGAGCTGGGACGGGACGCCGGTCACGGTTCCGGAGCCCGAGGTCCAGGACAACTGCAGCACGGTCACCGTCGACCACGACGCCCCGGATGTCTTCCCCCTCGGGACGACCACGGTCACGCTCACCGCCGTGGACGCCGTCGGAAACGTCGCCACCGCCACGACGACGGTCACCGTGCAGGACACGACGCCCTCCATCCTCTCCGACGTGCCGGCGCCGGTGGAGGTGGAGCAGGTCGACGGCGACGGGACGCCGGTGACGCTCGGGCTGCCGAAGGCGTGGGACATCTGCGACGCGGCCCCGGTGGTGACGAGCAACGCCCCCGCCGTCTTCCCGCTGGGGCTGACCACGGTCACCTTCACCGCGACGGATGCCTCCGGGAACCGCGCAACCGCAGCCACGACGGTCAGCGTAGTCGACACGAAACCCCCGGTCATTTCCTCGGTGACGGCCTCGCCGAGCGAGCTGTGGCCCCCCAACGGCAAGATGGTCTCTGTCCGCGTGACCGCTTCCGCGTACGACATAGCGATGCACGTCCCGAGTGCATGATCGTGTCCGTGACTAGCAGCGAGCCGACGAGCGGGACGGGTAAGGACGACCGTTCGCCGGACTGGATCCTGGACGGGAGCCTCACTGCCCAGCTGCGGGCGGAGCGGTACGGGAAGGGGACCGGGCGCCGGTACTCCCTCAAAGTCCGGTGCATCGACGATTCGGGGAACCGCGCCCACCGGACGGTGGTGGTCACGGTGCCCCACGATCGCCGGCGTTGAGCATCTCTAAAGAACTCGTCCAGAAGCTCCGCGCCTGGCGACACCCCCGCAACTCACTGGCACGATCGCCTATGGCAGCAGTTGCCCCCCGGCGGAGGAGGCGTCGCCCACAGGTTCTTGAAGGGATGGCGCGCCCCAGAGGATTCGAACCTCTGACCTACAGATTCGTAGCTCGCACCAGGGACGGGGCTGACCACCACCAGGACGACCCAAGCAGGACAAAGGACGGGAAATCGCCCGAAGAGCACGGAGAGAAGTGGCGCCTTGATTGTGCTCAGTTGCGCCTGGGTTGGTAGCAGCGTGGTAGCAGTTGAAGCACCGCCACGGGCTCGCGGACTTCCTGCGGGCCGACCGCCGCCGCCCCGAACGCCCGGGGGTATCCGGGGCGGGGTTCGTTCACTCCGCGCGGATGCGGTTGCCGGTGGCGTGGCAGGCTCACGGTTGAGGACGCGGCAGAAGTCCGCGGCGCAGGGCGACTGCGACGGCTGCGGTGCGAGAGTCGACGCCGAGCCTGTTGAAGATGCTGGTGACGTGGGCCTTCACCGTTCGCTCGGCGATGGCGAGGCGCTCGGCGACCTGCTTGTTCGCGGCCCCCTCCGCCATCAGCGTGAGGACCTCGAGCTCGCGACTGGTCATGCCCTGGGGCTTGGCGGGCCGCGGCTCTTCCAGGTGGGCGACGACTCTCTGGGCCACCGTCGCCGGCAGCAGCATCTCGCCCCGGTGAGCGGCGCCGATGGTCTCGAAGAGGACCTCCCGGTCGACGTCCTTGAGAGGTAGCCACGGGCACCGGCGCGGAGGCCGGCGAGAATCTGATCGTCTTCGTCGTAGGTCGTCAGGACGACGATCTCGACGCTGGGGTCGCGTGCCTTGATCCGCCGGATGGCTTCGATGCAACCGACCCCGGGCATTCGCAGGTCCATCAGCACGAGATCGGGCGACAGCTCGGCGGTCAGCCGTACGGCCTCGTCGCCGTCCCCGGCTTCTCCCACAAGGGTGACGTCCGGCGCCGTCTCCAGGAGGGCGCGTAGGCGCTCGCGAACCACCAGGTGATCGTCGGCGATGAGCAGGCGGATCACCTCGCCGCCTGACGCATCGCCAGGGCAACCTTGCTGCCCCCTCCGACGCTGCTGTGGACGCTCAGGTCACCGCCGAGACGTTTGGCCCGTTCGCGCATTCCAGTAAGCCCGAGACCGGCCGGCTGCGCCGCCGGCTCGAACCCGATCCCTTCGTCTTCCACCGTCACCCGGATCTCTGCATCGCCTAGCTCGAAGCGGACCGTGGCGCGAGTCGCCCGTGCGTGGCGAGCGACATTGCTCAGGCCCTCCTGCACGAAGCGCAGGATGTCCTGGGCCGTCTCGGGAGGTAGATTGGCCGAACCGAAGCTCGCCTCGAGGTGGCACGGGATGCCGTTGGAGACCGCGAACTGGTCAACATCCCGGTCGAGCGCCGCGCGAAGACCCTGGAGCTCGAGAATCTCCGGTCGCAGCGCGCAACGACAACAAGCTTGAATGGACCAGAGCCTACGGAACCCTGAATGTAGAAACCGGTGCCACGGTCACGACAGCTCCTTGGCAACCCCGCTCCTTCAGCTCGGACCGCCGGCGAGACGCGTGAGCTCCTCGAACCAGCCGAGCACCAGGTGGAGGGGGGGCAGCGGCCTCTTCTCCTCCCTCCGGACGACCAGGAGGCCCGTGCCCGCGGAGGTGAGGGCTACGAGGCCGGGATCCGCGAGGAGCCGACGGGGTGTGCCCGCCTTGAAGCCGGGGACGGTGCCGATCGGTACCGCCATCACCGCTCCCTCGGTCATGTAGTAGAGCTCACGGCCGTCGCGCGACCAGGCGGGTGCGAACCCGCCGTCCACCGAAACCTGCCACTTCGGCGACATGGCCGGAAACGGGGCCACGTAGATCTCGAAGCGGTTGGTCTCGTTCGAGTCGTAGGCGAGGAAGCGGCCGTCGGGAGAGAACGACGACGACTCCTCGTCGAAGCGCGTGCGCAGGAGCGGCTGCGGCTCGCGCGCGCCGGTCAAGGGCAGCACCCAGAGGTCGGTGCCGGTCTCGGGACCGCACTCCACGTAGGCGAGGAAACGGCCGTCGGGGGAAAACGCGTCCGGGTACTGGGTCAGCGGGCTCGACAGCAGGCGCTCCACTCCGCCCCTCCCGTCGGTATCCACCGCGTACAGGTTCATGGGGCCGTTGCGGCTCGAGGCAAAGGCCACCCGCCGGCCGTCGGGCGAGATCACGGGCTCGACGTTGTGGGCCTCGAACGTCAGACGGGTGAGGGCGTGACGCGGGAGGTCGGCCGCCCACAGGTCGGAGCCGGTGCCTTCGTGGATCGTGAGGGCTACCCGCGATCCGTCGGGGACCGCGTCGAGGTTCATGAACGGGCGGGAGGGGAGTGGAACGGGCTCCTCCTTCCCGTCCCTTCCAACCGCGACCACGCCGTGGGCCGGCACCTCGTGGGTGCCGGGGAGATACGCGAGGGCGCCGCTCCGGGAGAAGGCGAGCTGGGCCGCGCCCTTGAACCAGTTGACGGTGACGCCGTCGAGGACGCCGACCGCGGCGCCCTGGAGATCGCCGGTGCGGGGAGCGATCCGGGCCGCCATGAGCCGGCTCTTGCGCAGGAACACGAGGTGGCCGGTGGGAGCGTACCGCCCGTAGCTCGCCCCGACGAGGAGCGTCCGGGGCGAGCCCGCGCCCGGCTTCAAGGGCACCGCGGCGAGACGGGCCTGGTCCAGGCCGGCGGTCGGCCAGATGGTGAAGACGACGATCGCGCTGCCGGGGAGGACCTCGGGCCACCAATGGCCGATCTCCCCCTTCGCGGTGTCCGGCCGGGTCAGCCGCTCCGGGGTCCCTCCGGTCGCGGGCACCCGGAAGAGCCCTTCTCTCTCCCCGTGGGCGAAGACGATCGTGCCGTCGTCCCCCCAGCTCGCCCCGAGGGGGACCTTCGCCTCGCACAGCGTGACGGGGGCTCCCCCTCCCACCGGCATCTTCTTGAGCTTCCCGTCGGCGAAGAAGCCGATCCACCGACCGTCGGGGGAGACGAACGGCTCGGTGGCCCCCTCCGTGCCGGCGAGCGGCGCGGCGTCGAAGCGGTCGAGGGCGCGGGCGTAGAGCTGCGACCGGCCGCCGCGGGTGAGCACGACCACGAGCTCGGACCCGTCCGGGGTCATCGCGAGCGACGGCGCGGCCCCGAGGGCGGCTCCGTCGCCCAGGCCGAGAGGGAGCGTGGCGCGGGTCACCCGCGGGACGGGAGGCGGAGCGGCGTGTCGCACCGCGCCCGCGATCGCCAGCCCGATCGCGAAACCGGCCGCGAGGAGCGGCCAGCGAAGCCGCCCGGCGCCACCCTCGGTACCGGACGCGGTTTCTTCTTCGGGATCCAGGGCCAGGAGGGACTCGCGGCCGCGGCGCGCACTGTCGACGGTGACGGAAGCCACGAACCGGTATCCACGCCGGTGGACGGTCTGGACGAACGCGGGCTGCTGGGGATCGTCGGCCAGGGCCTGCCGCAGCTGGCTCACCGCTTCCGTGAGCGACGTCTCGGTGACGACGGCGTCCTTCCACACCGCGTCCATCAGCGCCCGCTTGGAGACGACGCGGCCCGGGCGCGTCACCAGGTGTTCCAGGACGCCCAGGACGCGGGGAGGCAGGGGCAGCTCTGCGTCCTCTTTCGAAAGGATGCGGTTCGTGCGGTCGAAGCGGTAGGGGCCGAACGCGAGGAGGTCGCCCGCGGGGTGGAGGACGACGGTGACCGAAGAGGCCGCGCGGTCTCTCAATTACGCCTTCCTTAACCCGATCTTCAGGACTTTACGGCCCGCCGGCCGCACAACTCCGACATGGCCCTTTCCGATCGGCACTTCCCCCGGACGTCATCTTACCGCCGGAACGCCGGCTCCGTGCTGGCGGCAGTGATTCTCCTCGCCACGCCTCTCCGGGCCCAGACGGGGGCGCCGGCGGGGGCCGCCCGCGAGGTGCCTCCGCGCCGGACGTTCCCCGTCACCCGCGCCACGAGCGCGATCAAGGTGGACGGCGTGCTCGACGAGGAAGCGTGGACCCACGCCACCGCGATCGAGCTCCCGTACGAGTGGTTCCCGGGCGACAACGTGACGCCGCCGGTGCGGACCGAGTGCCTCGTCACGTTCGACGACGCCAGCGTCTACGTGGCCTGCACCGCGTTCGATCCCCAGCCGGGGGAGATCCGGGCCCACCTCATGGATCGCGACGCGATCACACCTTCGTGCAGGACGACCACGTCGGGATGATGATCGACCCGTTCAACGACGAGCGGCGGGCCTTCCAGTTCCGGGTCAACCCGCTCGGCGTCCAGGCCGACGCGATCTTCAGCGAGCTGGACGGCATCGAGGACTTCTCGTGGGACATGATCTGGAGACTCGGCCGGCCGGATCACCGACGACGGCTACGTGGTCGAGGTGGCGATGCCGTTCAACCAGCTCCGCTTCCCGCGGGCCGAAGGCGCCGAGACCTGGGGCTTCGACGCTCTGCCGCTCGTACCCGCGCAACGTGCGTCACCGCATCTCGTCGCGCTACACGGACCGCAACGGAGCTGCCTCCTGTGCCAGGAGAACAAGGTCGAGGGCTTCGAGGGGATGCAGCCCCGGGCCGCAACCTCGAGCTCGACCCGACCCTCACCGCCAGCCGCACCGACGGCGCGACGGCTCCCCGACGGACGCTCGTCACAGGCGGACAAGCGGGCGAAGCCGGCGTCACCGCGCGCTGGGGCATCACGCCGAACCTGACCCTCAACGCCACGCTCAACCCCGACTTCTCGCAGGTCGAGGCCGACGTGGCCCAGCTCGACGGTCAACGAGCGCTTCGCGCTGTTCTACCCGGAGAAGCGCCCGTTCTTCCTGGAGGGGATCGACTTCTTCGCCACCCCGATCGCAGGCCGTCTTCACCCGGACGGTCGCGCGACCCGGGCTGGGGCTCAAGCTCACCGGCAAGGAGGGCGCGCAACGCCATCGGGGTGTTCGTGGCCCGCGACGCGGTCAACAACCTGCTGCTGCCCGCGAACCAGGGGTCCGACTTCGCGTCGCTCGACCAGCGGGGTGACGAGCGGCGTGGTGCGCTACCGGCGCGACGTCGGCGAGGGCTCGACCGTGGGCGCGCTCTACGCGGGCCGCGAGGGCGACGGCTACCACAACCGACCTCTACGGCGTCGACGCCTTCGTGCGGCTGTCGAGCGCCGACACCGTGCGCGCGCAGTACATCCGGTCCGACACCCGCTACCCGGACCCGGTGGTGGAGGAGCACGGGCAGAAGGCGGGCGGGTTCGGCGGCGAGGGCTTCTTCGCCGACTACAACCACCAGAGCCAGAACTGGATGTGGTTCGCCCAGGTCCAGGACCTCGGGCGGAACTACCGGGCGGACAGCGGGTTCATCCCCCGGGTGGACGTCCGCACCGCCCAGGGCGCCTTCGCCCGCGTCCTGCGCGCCGAGGCCGACCACTGGTATTCCCAGCTCAACCTGCAGGTGATCGGCCTCCGCACCGAGGATCACGACCGCCGGCTCACCGACCAGAGGGTGGGAGCCGAGGTGGTCTACGCGGGGCCCCTGCAGTCCGTCCTCGACGTGACGGCCTCCATGAACAAGGAGCGCCTGGCCGGGGTCCTCTACGACCTCGATCGAGTGGAGCTCACGGGCGAGATCCGCCCCACCGGCAACCTGCGGATCAACGTCGCCGGCACGTTCGGCGATTCCCTCGACGTGGACAACCACCGCAAGGGGAGCGGCCTCCGGATCACCCCGAGCGTCGAGTACCGACTCGGCCGGAGCCTCGAGCTGCGCCTCAGCCACGACCTCGAGACGCTCGACGTCGACGCGGGGCGGGTCTTCACCGCGCGGCTCACCCAGGGCCGCCTCGTCTACTACCTCGGCACGCGGGTGTTCGCCCGGCTCATCCTGCAGTACCTCGACCTCCACCAGGACCCCGCGCTCTACGTGGAGCCGGTCGAGCCGCGGACCCGGCGCCTGTTCTCGCAGTTCCTGTTCTCGTACAAGCTCAACCCGCAGACCGTGTTCTTCCTCGGCTACTCGGACAACTCGCGCAACGCGCCGTCATCCGCCGACCTGGCTCGCACCGACCGGACGTTCTTCGTCAAGCTCGGGTACGCCTGGGTCCCGTAGCCTGGCGGCCGCCCCCGCGGGGAGCGGCGGGCTATCCCGACGCCCCCGCAGCGGGGCGGCCTTCAGGCGCCGGTGGGCGAACCTGATCCGCCGACCAATCCCGTCAATGGCGAGACCGTCGACTTCGTGGTTAACGGGGATCCCGTGTCGACGTGGCTGTTCGCCTCGATGTACTGGAACACCCAGCTCCCGGCCACGGTGGGCCGGCTCCTGGAAGGATCCAGTCGGTGCCGATGGCCCGCGTCCTCCCCGGCTCACGCGGACCCGAACGGCGAGAAGCTGGCGTGGCGACGAGCGCATTCTCGACCAGGGGCGTGGGCTGACCGATAGATCAGATGAAGCGGCGGCTAGCCACCCGCGTGGTGGCACGATGGCCCCACAGGACTGAAACGCGCTCAGAGGCGCAATTGGTCAAGGAGGCTAGCCGCCATGGAGCATGCTGGCATAGACCTGGGGAAGTCGGGAAAGCCGAAATGCGGCGATCATCACCGAGGCTAGGGAGCTGGTCGAGAAGCGGCTTCGGAGCGAGCGGGAGCGGTTGCGACGGTTCTTCGTGGATCCGACCGAGGTCGAGGATTCTCGTGGAGGCTTCGACGATCGCGAGTGGGTGGCGCGGTGTTGGAGGACCTGGGCCACGAGGTGGTCGTTGCCGACCCGAACTACGCGCCGATGTACGCGCAGCGGAGTCGGCGTGTGAAGACGGACAAGCGGGACGCGCAGGCTCTGGCGGAGCCATGCCGGCTCGGGGCGTATCGTCCGGCACCCCGGGCATCGGACGGAGCAGCGGCACGTACGGGCTCTTCTGGGGTGCGGGAGAGCCGGGTGCGGTCGCGGGTACGCTGGTGGCCCTCGTGGCGGCGATCCTGAGCCGGGAGGGATTTCGGGTTCCCACGGGCACCACGCGATTGTTCGCTGTGCGGGTGAGGGATCTCGACCTGCCCGAGCATCTGGTGACCGAGATCGCCCCGCTGCTGGCGATGCTCGAGCCGTTGAAGGAGCAGATCGACGACGTCGATGCTCAACTCGTCGAGATGGCCCAGCGGGACGACCGCGTCAAGCGGTTGATGGCGATGCCCCAGATCGGGGCCGTGACCGGCGTTGTCGTTCGTGGCGACGCTGGATGAGGTGGGGCGTTTCCGGGGAGCACACCAGGTGGCGGCGTACCTGGGCCTGGTCGCCCGGGAGTGGAGCTCGAGCGAGACGCAGCGGCGGGGGCGAATCACCAAGGCGGGCAATGAGAGGGTCCGCTGGCTGCTCGGCCACGGGCGGCCTGATCCGCGGCGGCGGGCGGGAGGATCTCGTGCGCCTGCGGAGGTGGTCGAGGATGCGCGTGATCACACTCGACTGGAGATTGTGGCGTTTGGAGATCCCCTCTACTCTCAAGCCACTCCCGCCGAGGATGGGACGAAGTGGCCCTTCAGAACGCCAGCGTTATCCCAACTCCGAGCCTGCCCCCCGCCTGGAGCCCCAGAGTCACGCGCACGCGTTGGACCGGAACGTCCTGCCAACACTCGCTGCGGAAGAGCTTGCCGATCAGGGCACCCAGGCCCGCCCCCGCCACTCCCCCGAGAGCGGCCAGTCCGACGCAGGCGCCGGTGCCGATGGCGTCCTGGTTTGCGGAGGGATCGCACGGGTTGGTGGAGCCCCCACGGTTCAGCAGGACGTACGTGCTGCTGGCCCCGATCAGGAACCCGATGCCGGCCCCGGCGAGCCAGCGGGACCGGGTCCCCCGGCTCACCTCGACTCGAGTCGCGGCGCTCAGAGGGAAGGCGCGGATCGCCTCCTGGCCGGAGAGGATGATCGTGTCCTCCCGAACCGCGGCGAGGTGGCCCTCCACGCGGCACGGTTCGCCCGACCCTTGGGTCGCGAAGGCCAGGCCGAGCTCGCACGGCAGCGTCAGGCGGACGCGGACGCCGGGGCGAAGAGCGTCTGCCGGCTGCCCGGCGAGAGTCGGTGGGCACGGCAGGAGCATGAAGACCACAACAACCCAGCAGGCAATGCGCATCTCGGTAATCCTGCCCTCTCTTGCGACGGGAGTCGAGGGCGTGACCTCGCAGGGTGCGGACAAGGGATCACCACGGACGAACGCATCAACCCGGACGAGATCGAGTCCTGGAAGATCAACGGGGCCTACGAGTTGCCCACCTACAACTTTTTCGACCTTGCCGCCACCTACTCCTTCCGGGACGGCCTCCGCTTGACGCTCGGCGTGAACAACATCCTGGACAAGGACTCCCAGATCACACCCGGGCTAAACGCCAACGACTACGGACCGGGCTTCTTCGGCATGTCCGACGGGGTTGTGTACCTCGTGATGGGCGGCGTGGAGACTCCGGAGGGGTTTCGTGGCGAATCTGGGGTTCTCAGCCTCACCAGCCGCCTTCCTCCATGACTGATGGCGGGGTTGAGGGGCGCCGCCAGTCCTCTATACTCACCAAGCCGCAGTCGCTGCCGTTCAAATCGCCTATCGTTGGAGCGATACGCCATGAAGCAGCCCATCGATCGCCGCACCTTCGTCAAGCAGACCGCCGCTGTCGGACTCGGCGCGGCGGTCCTGGGACGCCCTCGTGGCCTCCACGGCGCCCAGACTCCCTCCGCCCCCGTCCGGCTCGGGGTGGCGAGCTACTCGTTGCGGGAGCTGGGCCGGGACGCGGCCATCGCCGCCGTCCAGGCCCTCGGCACACCCTACGTCAACGTGAAGTCGGTTCATCTCCCCTACGAGGATCCCCCGGAGGCGCTGGCCGCGGGATGCCGGGCCTTCGAGGAGGCCGGCCTGCAGATCGTGGGAGGCGGCACCATCTACCTCCAGAAAGACGACGACGCCGACATCCGCAAGCACTTCGACTACGCCCGCGCCTGCGGCATGCCCTTGATGGTCATCGGACCGACGCCGCAGACGCTGCCTCGCATCGAGCGCTTCGTCAAGGAGTACGGCATCGCCGTGGCCGTCCACAACCACGGCCCCGAGGACGAGTACTTCCCCGGGCCGAGGGACGTCTTGCCCGTGATCGAGCACATGGACCCCCGGGTCGGCGTGTGCGTCGACGTCGGCCACACTACCCGAACGGGGGTGGACGTGGTCGAGGCCATCGCCGAGGCGGGCGGCCGCATGCTCGACCTGCACATCAAGGACCTGCGCGACCTCCGGGACAAAGAGAGCCAGTGCATCGTCGGCCACGGGGCCATGCCGGTGGCCCCGATCTTCCGCCAGCTCCTGAAGATGGGCTATGCGGGGTACGTCAACCTCGAGTACGAGATCGACGCCAAGGACCCTCTGCCGGGCATGAAGGAGTCCTTCGCCTACATGCGAGGTGTGCTGGCCGGAATCAGCAAGGCGTAGAGGCCCCTCGCCGGCCCGTCATCCTCATATGGAGTGACCCCGTCAAGCCTCTCCAAAGCGGTTCGTAGCCGTGTCCTCCTTCCTGGCCACGGAGGAGATGAAGAGGCTCCAGGCGCAGCAGGTCTACCGCCGGCCCCCGGAGTCCCGGTGGGCGGGATCCCCGTCGACAGCGGGTACATCATCTTCATTATTGATACGTCAGGGAGCATGAAGCGCTTCGCCTGGCCTCTCGTGCCGCCTACCCCCTTCTGCCGGTGCCTTTCCCCGCCGGGCTCACGGCTGGGCGTGGAGATCAGCTGCCGGGTCTGCAAGCCGAGGCGAGCGCGCGAGTCGCCGCTGTTCCGCCTGGTCGACCAGCATCTCGAGGAACTCCTTCGTGTCTGGCCCCCAGCGGTTCGCCCGCACCCACGGCCCGCTCCGGCCCGTGGTCGAGCGCGTCCTGCGCGGCTTCATGCGCTGTGGACTCGTCGGCCACGCCGGCGGGTGGTCCCTTCGGACCATTGACTGGCCCGGTTGCCCTTCCCGACCATTCGTGACCATGAGAAGACGCGTCCACCCCCTCGTGCGAGCCGTCGCCGTCCTGGCGACGGCGTCCCTGGTCCTGGCTCCCGCCCCCGGGCGGGCCCAGCTCGAGACCCCTCGCGCCGTCGGCCTGAACCTCATCCCTCTCCCCGCCGACGCCGGCCCGATCCACGCCCTGATCTCACCGCAGGGCTCGGTCGACCTGGACGCGGCCTTCGACCTCGGCCTGGAGCGGATCGGAGACGAGGATCCCGCCCTCGCGAGGGTCCTGGCGCGCCTGCGCACGCCGGATGACACGCCGCCGCGCTTCCGCTCGCTCCGCGATCTCGTGGTCGACGTCGGGCTCGGCTCGGCCGAGTACCAGCTCCTGAGCCTTCTGTCTCTCCTCGACCCCGGGGAGGCCGACCGCGACGTCTGGGCGGTGCTCCTCCGCGGGGAGACGGGGTACCGTGCGCTGCATTTCCCTCCGCCGGGAGACACCCCCGCCGACCTCCTGCGGTGGGTCTCGGCCCGGGCCATCGGCGTCAGCCCGCGTCTCGAGCTGTGGGAGCGCGCCTACCGCAGCTACTACGAGCAGGGGAAACGCTGGCGCGACACGGACTGGCAGACGGTCATCGCGCGCTCGACCCGCCGGGGCCAGCTCCAGGAGCAGCTCGACGACTACTTCTCGGCGTTCTGGGAGATCCCCGACGACGCGGCCTGGGCCTTCGCGGGGGAAGAGAGCGATCCCGAGGGCGGCCCGATCCCGGTGGGGCGTCAGTGGCTCGGCATGCTCACCCGGGAGCAGCGCGAGGCGATCCAGGCCCACTTCGTCCTCACCGAGGTGTGGCCCGTCCTCCTCCGGCACTTCCAGCAGGCCTACTCGGACGCGGCCCGCCAGGCCCGGGCGGGCGCCGAGAGGGCCTTCGACCGTCTCCGGTTCCAGCTGGAGCAGGTCTACGACGTCATCGTCGACGTCGACGGGCCCGCCGAGCAGCGCGCCGGGACGCCGGTCACCGTGGGGCCCTGGACGAGCCCGACGGACCCCCACGGACGGACGCGTTTCCGGTTCACCCTCTACGCCTATCTCGGCGCGGGGTTCCCGGGCGTCGGCATCGGGGGAAGAGAGAGGGCCGCGCTCCGGTTCCCGCCCGAGTCCCGCCTCGCCCGGGCCCGGATCCCGCTCCTCGCGGCCCCGCCCGGCGACCTCGTGATCGACGTCGTCGAGGCCGAGACCGGCCGCCCCCTCCCCGCCTGGATGGAGGTCGATGTCGACAACCCCGACGGGCTGGAGATCGAGCCGCTCGACGATGACTGGGAGGGGATCCACGACCCCCCGTCCCGCCTGCGCCGACAGCTCACCAGTGGCCTCGTCTACACCTTCACCGTGCGCGCGACGGACCGCGAGCACTACGACGAGACCCTGCGCCTCGAGGTCGCCCCGGGGGACAACGGGACCCGCGTGGTGTCCCTGCCGCGCTTCCGGGTCCGCTTCTCCTCCACCGTCCTCGACGCGGCCACCGGGTGGCCCATCCCCGGCGCCCGCGTGTCGATGTCCCTGCGCGGGGGACGCAGCCCCGAGTCGCTGAAGACCGACGCGGGAGGCCGCGCGACGCGGGAGGTGGCCTTCGGCGAGTACGACCTCGTCGTCGACGCGGACGGCTACGTGACGCTCGACGCGACGCGCACGCTCGACTGGCGCGTCCCCCTCGACGACGAGGAGGTCCGCGAGACCTTCCGCCTGGCGCCCGAGTCCGCGCCCGTGGAGCCCCAGAGGGGCGGGCCGGCGACGGAGGAGGAGACCGCCTCCGCCGCCCTTTCCCCCACGGACACCCTGGAGGGGCTCTGCGCCTGCGTGATCGCCGACCGGGCCGCGTACTGGCAGGCGGAAATCGCCGGGACGCAGCGCGCCTACCCCGAGGCTCGGGTGAAGGTGACCGTGGTCAGCCCGGGACGCTGGGACCCGACCGCGGGCCGCTGCGTCGGGCGCGTGACGAGGGAGACCGTCTACTCCCGGAACGACTCGAAGGTCTGGACCCTGGTCTTCGACTGGAGCCAGTCGGGCGGGATCCCCAACCCCCCGCGGCAGCTCTCCTACCCGCAGGGCTGCTGCACGGTGTTCGTCCGGGGAACCTGCTGGAACGCGCAGTAGGCGTCGCCGCGACCTTGCCGCTGAGCGGCGGGGACGGCCCCCGGCGGGCACCGCGCGGCGAGCGAAGCGGCATCGACAACCTGACTGTCCATTCGCTTTGCTAACGACGCGGGGCCGAGGACGGTCAGGCCCGCAAGACCCGGGTCGAATCCACCCGTCTGACCCAGATCACCGCACCCGCTCCAGGGTCGCCACCTGCGCCCGGAACGTCATCTTCGGGTGCTCGACGACGGCCCGAAACTCGTGGTCCCGCTCCGGGTCGACGCCACGGAGCGCGGCGCTGAAGTCCCCGCCTGACGACAGGGTCGTCATCTCGAGGGCCTTCCACGGGTCGTCCTCCTCGTACATCTCCGCCGTGTCCTTCTTGCGGCGGTACTCGAAGCCCACCCGGACGGAGGTGGCATCGCCCAGGCTCTCGAGCCGGGCGGTGAGGGTTGCGGTGGGGCCATCAGAGTCCCAGCTCCCCTCGGCGGTGATCACCACCGGCGGGACCAGACCCGGCTCGACGTTCGTCATCTTCAGCACGACCGGGTTCGGCCAGCGGCGGTCGTTGTAGAGACGCTGGGCGCGCCAGGCGGTGATCCGCAGTCCCTCGGGCGTCTGCTCGAAGGTGGTCCGGGGCTCGACCTCCGGGCGATACTCGAGGACCTGGTCGTTCTGGCCGAGGACGCTCACCTCCGTGCCCGCCGTCGCCTCGACCGACTGCAGCGTGAAGGTCTTCGGCGTTCCCCAGGGCCAGTCCGTTCGGGTCACGACCGCGTACACCGTGTTCGCGTCTTTCGCCTTCATGAGCCAGACGTCGCCCTCGTGGGTCACCACCCAGGGGCGGACGGCCAGGATCGCCTCCCGGTTGACGAGGTTCCAGAGCGCCATCTCCCGGAGGCGCGCCTCCTGCTCGACCGGGATCTCCCCGTCGGGCCGGGGCCCGATGTTCAGGAGCAGGTTGCCGCCCTTGGCCCGCGTCTCGACGAGGGTGTTGATGAGCTCGGTCCCGGACTTGTAGGTCTCGTTGGTGCCGCGATACTGCCACTGCGTGCCCATCGTCAGATTGCCTTCCCAGGCGCCCTCCAGGGGCACTCCGGGCGTGTACTGCTCCGGGGTCTCCATCGCCCCCCGGGTTACGAGGGCGTCGGGATCGGTCTCCCACACGACCTCCCGCAGGCCCTCGGCGGGCCCGTCGATGAAGACCATGTCGATCTTCCCGTACTGGGTCATCAGCTCCCGAATCTGCGCCTGGTCGTGGGCCAGCAGCGCGGGGTTGTTCGCGGGCTGGGCCTCGGGCCGAAAGCGGCTGACCAGGGTGCCCTGCGTGTGGAGGAAGTGGAAGTCGTCGGGCGAGAAGTAGTGCCCGATGGCCAGCCCCTCGGCCCGGAAGGCCTCGATCAGCTCGCGCGTCACGTCGCGCCCGTAGGGCGTGTGCATGATCGAGAAGTCCGTGGTCGCGGTCTCGAACATGCAGAAGCCCGAGTGGTGCTTCGCGGTGAAGACCACGTAGGTGAAGCCGGCAAGCCGGGCGAGGCGCGCCCACTCGCGCGGCTGGAACCGCACCGGGTTGAAGCTGCGCGGCAGCTCCGTCAGGTACCGCTCGAGGTAGTCCTCGGAGGCTCCAACCATCGAGTGGCTGATCACGGACGCGACCTGGCTGTCCAGGCTCCAGTGGATGAAGAGCCCGAAGCCGAGGTCCCGGAACCACTCCAGCCGCTCGGGACGATTGCCGGTGGTGTCGTCCGTGGCGAGCTGCGCTGCAGGCGTGACGAGCAGGAGGACGCACACGGTGAGGGTGAGGGCTCGAATCATCTCTCGATCTCCCCGAATGAGGGCGGCCGTCTTCCCGGCGGAGACTATCACCAAGGTGAGTTGCCGATCTTTCTCATGAGGTGCCGGTTTTGGCCGATGAGTTGCCGGATTTCTTCTCCCAGGCGAGGTACGGTGAGAACACCGGTGTGCGCTTCGCCACGCTCATGCGCCTGCTGTGCGAGCGGAACGGCGGGAGCGGCGGCTCGAGATCGGGGCGCGCGATGTCGACCTCGCCGAAGAGGCACTCCGCGGCCGCGGCGTCGCGCCGGCGCGGACAGGCGGGGATGGGGAGCGTCCAGGGCTCGAGCTGACCGAGGCGCGCGCTCTCGAGAGGCCGGACGAGGTCTCGCGCCTCCTCGTGGAGGCGGGGGCGCCTCCGACACGGCTCGCGGTCGTGCAGGAGGGGCCCAGTCGTCGGAGCGTTGGTGGGTCTGTCGGGAGACGCAGGTTCGCTGGTGGCGGGCGCGGCGGCTCATATGGCGATCACAGGCTTGCTGACGATCGCCCTCATGGCGCCGATGGCCTTCCTCGCGAGCGCGGGGCGGGGCTATCTGCCCCCTCTGGGCTTTGCCCTCCTGACGGTCTTCCTGGCGCAGGTGCTCGCCGCCATGGGGTGGGGGGCGTGGTTCCCCTGGTCGGTGCCGGCGCTCTACAGCGGGCTCGGCGGCCCGTCCGCCGAGCCGCCGGGCTCGGGAAGCTTCGGCGTTGTTGCACTGACCTCGATCGTAGGGGCGGTGGCCACCTTCGCCTGGTGGGAGCGCGCGGACCACACGACATGACGGCCGCGGCGGAGAAACGGACCGCATGTCCCGAACAGCCTCTTGCAGACATCGGCGACGGCGAGATGTCGGTGCGAGGTCTGACGCGGCGGGCATGAGGGACTGAGTCCCACAAGCACCACGGCCTTCGACTGCGCCGAGCCGGGGGGCCGAATTGCCCATCGGATGACAGAAGACCCGACACTTCTGCGGCTGTTGGGTCCGTTGCAGCAGCGCGCCGAAGCGGCTCCTCGGAGCCCAGATCAGCCCTGAGAAAGGCGTTCCCGCCGCGATCCACTCAGGCCAACATCGTGACGAACCCGCGGCTGAGCCACTGGCACTCCTCGCCCAAAAAAGACCATACTCCACCCACGGCACATCCCAATCCGTGCCTGCTGTCCCACGGTGGGACCATCGCCGCGACGCGGCCCGACCGACTGGAGGCCAAAGGTGAAGAAGACCCGGAGACGAGAGTTCCTGGCGAGCTCGCTCGGCGGCCTGGCCGCGCTGGGCACGCGGCGCAGCGCAGCGGTCCGCGCGTCTTCCGCCCCGCCCACCGAGCAGATCGGCATCGCCGTGATCGGTGCCAACGGCATGGGCCACGGGCACGTGAGACGCGTCATCGCTCAACCCGGCGCCCGGCTGGCCGCGATCTGCGACGTCGACGAGTCGGTCCTGGAACGAGCCGCGGCGACGGCCACCGAGGCGGGCAGCGAAAAGCCGAAGCTCGCGGGCGACTTCCGCACGCTGCTCGACGACGACAGCGTCGACGCGGTGATCATCGCGGTCCCGCACCACTCCCACGTCCCGATCGCGATGCGCGCGCTGAAGGCCGGCAAGGACGTCTACGTGGAAAAGCCGGCCAGCCACGTGTTCAAGGAAGGGCGGCTCCTCATCGACGCGGCCCGCAAATACGGGCGGATCGTGCAGCACGGGACCCAGATGCGCTCGACGGAGATCACGTTCCGGGCCGAGGAGGTCTTGAAGTCTGGAATCCTGGGCGAGGTCAAGATGTCCAAGGCCTGGAACTGCCAGCGCGGCCGCGCCCTCGAGCCCAAGCCCGACGGACCTGCGCCGCCGGGCGTGGACTACGACATGTGGCTGGGGCCGGCGCCGAAGCGCGCCTTCAACCCCAACCGCTTCCACGAGGGCTGGCAGCTGTACCGCGACTACGGCAACGGCGACTCGGGTGACGACGCCGCACACGACCTGGACATGGCCCGCTGGGCGCTGGGGGTGACGACGCACCCGGTGCGGATCACGTCACACGGCAGCCGCATAGACCTGGTGGGCGAGCGGGAGTTCCCCGACAACATGACGATCGCCTACCAATACGCCGACGACAAGGTGCTGCTCTACGAGGACCGCCTCTGGACCCCCTACGGGCTGCACGGCGTCGACAACGGCAACGCGTTCTATGGCACTGAGGGCTACATGATCTTCTCGAGGCGCGGCTACTTCCGGGTCTACCTGGGCCGCGACGAGAAGGAGGGCCCGGCGCTCAGGGGGAAGGAATACAGCCAGAATGCGCAGGCCCACGTCGCGAACTTCGTCGACTGTGTGCGCACCCGCAAGGAGCCCAACGCCTCGGCCGAGGTGGCGCACCTCTCGTGCGCGCTGATCCACCTGGGCGAGATAGGGAATCGGCTCCGCCGGGTGGTGGAGTTCGATCCGAAGAGCGAGACGATACCAGGAGACGCAGAGGCGAACGCGATGCTCACCAAGGAGTACCGCGCTCCCTGGTCGCCCGAGGTCGCCTGAGCGTCGAGCTGGAGCAGCTCTGGTTCCAGCCCGGACCCCAGGACGCGGAGCAGAACCTGCCAGGGTTCCCGTTCCACGGCCTCGACTACCGCGACTGCGCGGTCGCGTTTGCACCCCGGCCGTTCCAGATCCTCTCCGCTACCCGGGACTTCTTCCCCTCGAGCCGCGTCAGGTCTCGCCGGCGGCAGATCGACGACTCGGCGGCGGCCCTCCTGGGTCGCTGACCGGAGGAGACGCTCCCCCCCGGAACCACTGATCTCGAAGCTGTGAAAGCCAACGGTCTTGTCGGATAATGCCGGCACTCGGTCCCTGAACCAGTGGACGGCGGACCGCCACCCACCCGGGGGTGGCGGCTGGGTTTCGTCCGTCAGGAACCGTCGCTGCATCGCAGCGGATAGGAGGAGTACGAATGGGCAAGGCTGTCGCGTCGACGGTGATCTCAACGTTTTCGGTCGTGATGCTGGCGGGCTGTGCGCAGCCCACGGCACAGGAGAGCAGCGCCCTCGCCGAGCGCGCCGAGGCCTGGCAGGAGGCCTTCAACGCGGGTGACATCGAGGCGGTCGCTGCTCTTTACACCGAGGATGCCCGCATGCTGCCGCCGAATGGGCCCATGGGGACGGGGCGCCAGGCCGTGCGCACAGACCTTCAGGGCCTGCTCGACGCCGGTCTCTCCGGCACCCTCGACACACTGGAGACGATGGTGGCCGGGGACCTGGGATACAGGCTCGGCACGTACGTCCTCAACACGTCCGAGGGTTCCGTCGCCGACAAGGGCAAGTTCATCGAGGTCTGGCGGCTCGTGGACGGTGAATGGAAGATCTCGAGAGACATCTACAACAGCGATCTGCCACCCGGCCCGACCGGCACCTACGTCATGGCCAGCCACGACGTGGGCGACTCGGCCGTCTGGCTGGCCGCGTGGCAGGACAGCGACGATCGTCGCAAGGAGTTCGCGGAACGCGGAGCCGCGAACGTGCGTGTGTTCCAGGACCCCGAGAAGCCTGGGATGACCGGCCTTCTCATCGACGTCGTGGATATGGCAGCCTTTCAGGCCTATCTCGCCTCCGAGGAGGGTGTCCAGGCCAAGGCGGAGGACACCGTCATTGACAAGGGGATGCGAATCCTGGTCGAGGTCCCAAGGTAGCGCCGTGAGCGATTCTCGCCAACGGAAGCCCACCGCGTCGGAGGGCGCGGTGGGCTATAGCGGCTCCTCACGGCACCTGGTTCAAGGCGCCCCTTCCGCTGAAGAAGCTGGTCCACCTCGATGGCCAGAAAGCCGTCCTGTACCGCTCCAAGATGAATCCCGCCCTCGGAGGTGACTTCGAGGCGATGGACCCTCTCGAGTGGCCCCCTTCGTCGAGGGCGACACCGTCCTCGGCCGCGACGAAGAGGCCTCCGCTCAGGTGAGCTGGACCGACCGCCGGGTGAAGGCCGTGTCCTGCCAGAAGCCGGTGATCGGGAAGCTCACCTGAGGCGAGCTCAGGCTGGCCGTTCCCGCGGCCACGAGGAGCGGTGCGTAGTGCTCCCAGGTTGGAAGTGCGGTGGCGGCGGCCGGGGCGCGGGTCTCGAAGTCGAGAAGAGCGTCGACATCGAACCGCTCCAGCGCGTCGGCCGCCCAGGTGTCGAATTCCCGGGCCCAGGAGGGGATTCCGGGGCGAAAGGCGTAGCGCATGTTGTGGGTGAGGAAGCCGCTCCCGAAGAGGAGGACGCCTTCGCCGCGGAGCGGCGCCAGAGTGGCCCCGAGCTGGAAGAGACGCTGGGGATCGAGGCCGGGCATCGAGACCTGGAGCACCGGAACGTCGGCCTCCGGGTACATCGGGACGAGGGGAACGTAGGCCCCGTGGTCGAGCCCCCGCTCCTGATCCTCCTCGATCGAGGCCCCGGCGCCCGCGAGCAGCTCGCGGATCCGCTGAGCGAGCTGGGGTGCACCGGGTGCCGGGTATTGGGTTTCGTAGTACCGCTGAGGGAATCCGTAGAAGTCGTAGACGAGGGGCACAGTCGCCGTGGCCCCCAGGGTCACGGGGCGTCTCTCCCAATGCGCCGAGATCATCAGGATGGCCTCCGGGCGAGGCATGGCCCGGGCCCAGCCGGCGAGTTCGGCCATCCACTCGGCGTCGTCGAGGAGAACCGGCGCGCCGTGGGCCGCGAAGATGACGGGCATGAGCATATCTCCCACGATAGGCCAACCATGGGTCCATGGGAAACTGGATTCGCGTGCTCGCGACGGGCCCTGAAGGGGCAACCCGGAGGTCTACGTCATGCGCACCGACCGGACTTCGGCGAGAAGCGTACCGTCGGGTGGGTGCATTCTACCTGGTGAACAAGGAAGGCAGTACATGCAGAAGATCCTCTTGGTGACCGGTTCGACGGACGGCATCGGGTTGGAAACTGCCAGAATGCTGGTGTCGCTGGGCCATCACGTTCTGCTGCACGGGCGCAACCCGTCAAGCTGGAAGAAGCGGAAAAGGCTCTCTCTGCGCTGTCGGGTGATGGGTGCGTCGAAAGCTACGTGGCTGATTTGTCGCTCATGGCCGATGTCGAAGCACTGGCCAAGGCAGTGGCTGGCAAGCACGCCAGACTCGACGTGCTGATCAACAATGCAGGCGTCTTCAGCGCGCCCGATCCTGTCACGAAGGACGGGCTCGACGTGCGCTTCGCCGTCAACACCGTCGCTCCCTATCTGCTGACACAGGCACCTCGTGGGAGTTCCCTAAGACCCTCGCGCCAAAGGACGCAGCTAACCATGAAGGCCATCGGACTCACGAAGTACCTTCCCATCACCGACCGCGCCTCGCTCGTCGACCTGGACCCAGGACAGACAGGCCCGCCCCAGAGCATGGCGCCCCTCTGTCGAACCCCGCGGCCTGCGATCGACTCAGGGTAGGTACTCGTCCGCCAGGGCCTGGAAGGTCTCGACCTGTCTTGCCCGCCAGGCCTCGTCGCGACCCAGCTCCTTGGCCATGAGGCGGGCGACCCGGGGTGCCATCTTCTTCGCGGCGCGGGCATCCCAGACGAGAGCACGGGTGCGCCGGGCGAGGAAGTCTTCGACGGTCAATGCCATCTCATTGCGGACGGCCCAGAGGACCTCTCCCCTCCGGATCCGGAGGCGCGGATCGAGTTGCTTCGCCAGCTCGGGCTGCTCTCGAAAGAGGTCGCGAAGGTGAGGGGCGTCGGCCCCGTACCGTTCGAGGTCTCCGAAGCTCTGGGCGTCCTGGTGGTAGCCATGGATCCGGAGTTCGGCGGTCACCGAGGGCTTCTCCTCCAGGCCGGCCACGAGGGCGGCCTGATCGACGGTGTCCTCGGCCATCTTTCTATAGGTCGTCCACTTGCCGCCGGCGATGGTCACCAGGCCGGAGCCGGAGATGTGAAGGCTGTGGTCGCGAGAGATCGCCGCGGTCACGGTTTCCCCCTCGCTCGCCACGAGCGGACGGATGCCGGCGAAGGCGCTGAGGATGTCCTCCCGACCCGGGTCCTTCGTCAGATAGCGCGCCGTGTGGGACAGGAGGAACTCGATCTCCTCCTCGAGCGGCCGGGGCTCGAGCCGTGCCGTCTCGACGGGTGTGTCGGTGGTGCCCACCAGCACGCGGTCGTACCAGGGAATGGCAAAGAGCACGCGACCGTCGTCCGTGTGCGGCACCATGATGGCGCTCCCGCCCGGCAGGAACGACTTGTCGAGCACGAGGTGGACACCCTGGCTCGGTTGGATCATCGGTCGGGCTTCGGGATCGTCCATCCGTCGGATGGCGTCGGAGAAGGCGCCCGTCGCGTTCACCGTGACCTTCGACCGCAGCTCGAGCTCTTCGTCGGCGAGAAGGTCTCGAGCCCGCGCCCCCGTCACGACCCCGTTGGACTTGATCAGGTCCGTGACCCGGACGTAGTTCAGGAGCGTCCCCCCCAGCTCCGCCGCGGTCTGGGCCATGTTGATGGCGAGCCGTGCGTCGTCGAACTGCCCGTCGTGGTAGATGACGCCGCCGCGGAGACCCCTGGTCTCGATCGTCGGGAGGCGCTCCAGTGCCTCCCCGCGGGTCAGGTTTCGCGAGCGACCGAAGCCGAGCCTGCCCGCGAGCACGTCGTAGAGGCGGAGACCGACTCCGTAGAAGGGAGCTTCCCACCAGTCGTAGTTCGGGACGACGAAAGGGAGGTCGTGCACGAGATGCGGGGCGTTCTGCCGGAGCCGACCGCGCTCCCGCAGCGCCTCGAGTACGAGCGACACGTTCCCCTGCTGAAGATAGCGAACGCCGCCGTGGACGAGCTTCGTGCTCCGGCTCGAGGTCCCCTTGGCGAAATCGCTTCCGTCGAGGAGAAGAGTGCTGTACCCGCGGGACGCAGACTCGATGGCGCAGCCGAGCCCGGTGGCCCCGCCGCCGATGATCAGCATGTCCCAGGTGAGACTGCGGTCGCCGGCCCGACCGACCATGGCGTCCCGGTCCATCAATGAGGATGCTAACCCCGATCGGGCACGGACGGCCGTGCGAGGCGGCGCTCGCCGTCAGAGGGGCGTCGGATCGGCCCCCCACCAGAGGCCGATCGCCTCGCACCAGGCAGATCCGATGACGCGGGGTCCGACCCTCCCGTGCCACGCCCCGCGCCGGACGCCCGTCTGGAGCGCGCTGGGCCGAGGCCGGCTCTTCCTCCCTCCTCCCAGCGCTGGGAGTGCGCGGGATCCAACCAGGAAGAGGACGAGTCCCGTGATCAGGCCAGGTTGCCTGGAAGACTGCGGACTTGGCGACCTAGGCCTGTCGGCGGCGGAGGAGGCCCAGACCGGCGAGCCCCGCCCCCAGCAGGAGTAGCGTTCCGGGTTCGGGAACCGGGTCTCCGGTGATCTGCATGTCGAAGGCCGTCAGCGCGCCGTGATCCTCGAGCGCCACGGCGACGATGTGCGACCCCGTGGTGGCGCCGGGGAAGACCCCGCCGTACTCCCAGCGGTGCGTGTAGCCCTCCCCGTTGTGCGAGGCGATCAGGACCCCATCCAGATAGAGCGTGTAACCGTTGTCGACGCCGAGATCCCACGCGATCGAGGACAGGACGAAGCCCGTGAAGTCGACCGTCGTCCGCACCCACAGATCATCCCCGTCTCTGCCGTCGGCGGCCCACTTCGTGTCGGGGTCGTCGAAATCCCTCGTGTACGACCCGCAGCCGGGCGCCGCCGGGCAGTTGCCGAACGGGGAATTCGCCACCCCCCAGTCGGTTTCGACACCGTTGGAGGCGTTCGTCTCCGTGTTCCAGTCAGGGTTTCCCGACGCCCCCAGAGTCGAGTCCAGCGTGTACTCCCAGGAAGAGCCAGGGGCCAGAATCAGGCCGGCCACGGCCGGACTCGCCGCGGCGAGCGCGGCCACGAGAAAGCCTGCGACGACGATTGAGCGTTTCATCTCGGTCCTCTCAGCACAATACTCCCAGCTACGCAAGGACCGTACCCGCCCCGGCGACTCAGTCCATCAATCCCCCAAGACCCAGATGGACAAAGACATCGCGTCCAGCCCCGAGCTGGTTGCGAGCGCCGGACGAGAGCCCGTCCTGTAAAGAAGAACGACACTCTGTCAGCGCGTAGCTGGACCGGCTCCTTCAGTGGGTCGAACGGCCGCCGCGCGCGCACCTCGAGGGTCCCGAAACCCGTGGCGACGAGGCGGTCGACGTGCCGCTCGTAGGCCCCAAGCCCCGCCGCGGCTGAGAACGCCGGCGGGTCGTTTGCGGGTTTCGGGCCGCTCGCTTGCCAGTGCGTACGACACGGCTCACCATTGGACTCGCAGATCCGTGGCGTCTCGCCTCGCCACCGGACGGAAGCCATCACCGGCGCGGCGTGGCGGAGACGAGGGGCCGAAGGTGAACCAGAAGCAGGTCGCGAGCGATCTTCAGACCGGGGGGCCATCCGGCGGCCAGGTGCCCGCGGGTCCGCCCGGAGGCCTTCGCCGCGACGACGTCTGGGCCGGTATCGCCGCTGCAGCCGTGGTGCTGCCCCAGGCGATGGCCTTCGGAGTGGCGCTCGTGGGCCCGGCCGGTGTCGACGCCGCCACGGGGGCGTTCGCCGGGCTCGTCGCCGCGGCGGCCCTCTGTCTCGCCTCGGGCTTTGCCGGTGGCACTCGAGGCCTGATCAGCGCGCCGACGGGCCCAACCCTGGTGCTGCTGGCCGGAGCTGCGTCCCAGCTCACCGCGGCCGGACTGCCGGGACCGGGCGTGCTCGCAGGCCTGGCCGTCGTGGTGATCCTCACCGGGCTCTTCCAGATGCTGATCGCCCTCACGGGCGGCGGCCGGTTGATCAAGTTCATCCCCTACACGGTGGTGGCGGGCTTCATGACCGGCTCCGCGATCCTCATGGTGCTCTCCCAGCTCGAGCCCCTCGCGGGGGAAGGCGCCGCGCCGACCTGGGGGCCGTGGCGCTGGCTTCCCCTGCTGACGGCCGCCCTCACCCTCGCGCTCGTGCGCCTCGTGCCGCGCTGGATTCCCGCCGCGCCCGGCACAATCGCGGGGCTCGTGGGAGGGACGCTCTTCTTCCAGCTCGCCGTCACACTGAGTCCCCACGACATCCCGGACAGCTGGGTCGTCGGGGCGCTCCCCGGGGTCGAGGCCTTCGGCTTCCGCGCGACCGGAGCGAGCCTGGGCGCGCTGCCCTGGGGCATCCTGCTGCTGCCGGCGGCGACGCTCGCCGTGTTGGCCTCCCTCGACACGCTGCTGACGTCGGTCATCGCGGACGTGCGCACCGGGGCACGCCACGACGCGCGCCGGGAGCTTCTGGGCCAGGGCGGCGGGCACATCGTTTCCGGTCTGCTGGGCGGCATGGCGGGAGCCGGGACGACGGCCGCCACCCTGGTGGCGGTCCGGACCGGAGGACGGCGGTGGCCGGGCGTCTGCGCCGGGCTCGGCCTCGCGGCGCTGCTCTGGGTCGGAGGACCCGTCGGCACCCTGCTCCCGATCAGCGCTCTCGCGGGGATCGTCCTACACGTGGCGATAGGGATGGTGGAGCGGGACATCGTGGCCTGGGCGCGCCGGCGCCGCACCCGGGCCGATGCGGTCATCGCGCTGCTCGTCACCGCCGTCACCGTGGGCTACGACCTCATGCTGGCTGTCGGCGTCGGGGTCGCGATCGCGATCGTGCTCTTCGTCCGCGCGCAGGTCAGGACGCCGGTGATCCACCGTCGCTCGACGGCGATCGAGCGACGCTCGGTCCGGGTCCGGGCGGATGCGGAGCGGGCCCTCATCGACCGTCACGGCGATCGGATCGTCCTGTACGAGCTGCGCGGCAATCTCTTCTTCGCCACCGCCGAGCAGCTCTTCTCGGAGCTCGCCCCCGATCTGAACCGGCCAGCGTGGGTCATCCTCCACCTGCGCCGCGTGCACCAGGTGGACCTCACCGGCATCAAGCTCCTCCAGCAGATCGCGAACCGCCTCGATGACCACGGCGGCGAGCTCGTGTTCTGCGAGGTGCACCGGGGCGCCGGGCTCGGCCACAAGGTCAAGAAGACGCTGCAGAAGATCAGCCCCACGCACGGCGGGGTCGAGGTGAGGACCTTCAACGGCTCGGACGAGGCGCTCGAGTACGCGGAGGACGCTCTGCTCGCGGAGCTCGGTGTCGCACCGCCCGACGGCGACCGGCGCGTCGGGCTCGAGCAGACCGACCTGTGCCGAGCCATGAGCCCGGAGCAGGTCGAGACCTTCTCCCGGGTGCTGCAGTCGAGGGTCGTGAAGGCCGGCGAGAAGGTCTTCTCGGCGGGCGACGAAGGCGAAGAGCTCTACATCGTGGCCGCCGGCGAGATCGATCTCCTCCTGCCAACCACCGCTCATCACCACAAGCGGCTGGCCAAATGCGGACCGGGGACGCTCTTCGGGGAGATCGCCTTCCTCGAACCCGGAACGCGCACCGCCGACGCGGTCGCGGTCTCGGACAGCGAGCTGCGGACGCTGCGTCGGCCGATCTACCAACGCCTCGCCGACGAGCATCCGGAGACGGCGCGGGCCGTCCTCGCCGCGCTCGCCCGGATCCAGAGCGAGCGGCTGCGCTGGGCGGCACGCGAGATCGGTCGGCTCGCCGAGTGGTGAGCTCGCCTGCGTCGGCCACTCGCCCCGGGTCATGGGCGATCTGAGGTAGGCTCTGGTTCGATGCTCACCCCGGCGGCTCAAGACGCGCTCGGCATCCTCCGCGACGGCAGCCAGCTCCAGTGGTACGTGATCCCGCTGCTGGCCTTGGTGACCTATGTCTACGCCCACGAGGTGGAGGCGCGGAACTGGAATGCTATCTTCGCCGGCCTCGCGTTCTGGGGGATGGACTGGTTCAACGAGATCTGGAACGCCCTGGTGCTCCACTTCAGCGGACACGCCCCGGTCTGGGGAGCGCCGGGCCGGACCGCCTACCTGATCCTGGTCGGCCTCAACATCGAGATCTGCCTCATGTTCGCGGTCGCGGGTGTGGTGTCCGTGAAGCTGCTGCCGCGCGACCGGGCGTCGAGGATCCTCGGCGTTCCAAACCGACTGTTCGTTGCCCTGACCGGGTCCGCGTTTTGCGTCTTCGTGGAGTACCTGCTGAACGCGGCGGGCGCGCTCACCTGGGACTACGCCTGGTGGAACCGTGGCGCTCCCTGGCTCATCTTCCTCGTGGGCTACCTGCCGTTCTTCCTGGTGGCCTTCCACGTGCACGACTTGAACAACTCGAGACGGCAGGCGTTGGTCGTCGGCATCCTGCTCGCGTTCGACGCGGCATGCCTGGTCGTGTTTGGAGCCCTCCTTGGCTGGATCTGAGCGCCGAACCAGCGCCTTGGCGTAGTACTCGGCGCGTTCGGGCGGAGTCTGGCGCGTGGACGCGCTCGGCGCAGGGGCACGCGTAATCCGATAGACTTCGACGCCGGGCTCGAGCCGCGCGGGCAGGAGCCCCCAACCACACGGCGCGGGAGCGCCCGGGGAGGAGCACCATGACGCAGCTGCGTCTCGCACTCATCTTGCTGGCGGGGGCCAGCCTGCTCGTCGGAACGGCCGGCGCGGCCGACAAGGCCGAGGACGGCTCCAAGCCGGCCTTGGACTCCAAGCTCTTCCAGGCCCTCGAGTACCGCAACATCGGCCCCTATCGGGGCGGACGCTCGACGGCAGTGACCGGCGTCCCCGGGGACGCGCTCACCTACTACATGGGCACGACCGGTGGAGGGGTGTGGAAGACGACAGACGCCGGCATCACCTGGCACAACGTCTCCGACGAGGACCTCGGGACCGCTTCGGTGGGGGCGGTGGCGGTCGCCGAGTCCGACCCCAACGTGGTCTATGCCGGCATGGGTTCGGCCTGCATCCGAGGCAACATCTCTCCGGGAGACGGTGTCTACAGGTCGACCGATGCCGGCCAGAGCTGGCGTCACGTCGGCCTGAAGGAGGCCGGCCAGATCGCCCGAATCCGTGTTCACCCGAGCGACCCCGACCTCGTCTACGTCGCGGCGCTGGGCCACGCCTTCGGTCCGAACCCGGAGCGCGGGGTCTTCCGCTCGAAGGACGGCGGCGAGACCTGGGAGAAGGTGCTCTTCGTCAGCGACGAGGCGGGCGCGGTGGACCTGGCCGTCGACCCGACCAACCCGCGCATTCTCTACGCCGCGATCTGGGAGGCGGTGCGACGGCCCTGGACCATGGAAGGCGGCGGCGAGGACTCCGGCCTCTACCGGTCCCGCGACGGAGGCGACACGTGGGAGGCGGTCACCAAGGGGCTCCCGGAGGGGATCAAGGGACGAATCGGGGTGGCCGTTTCGGGGGCGCGCCCGAGCCGCATCTGGGCCCTGGTCGAGGCCGAGGAGGGGGGCCTCTTCCGCTCCGACGACGGCGGAAAGAGCTTCCGGCTGATCAACCCCGACCGCAGCTTCCGCCAGCGCGCCTGGTACTACACGCACGTCTACGCCGACCCGCAGGACGCCGAGCACCGTCTACGTCCTCAACACCGGGCTGTGGCGCTCCCACGACGGCGGCAAGGAGTTCGAGTTCATCCGCGTGCCCCACGGGGATCAACACGATCTCTGGATCAACCCCGACGACCCGCAGAACCTGATCAACGGCAACGACGGCGGCGCCAACGTCAGCTTCAACGGGGGCACGAGCTGGTCGACCCAGGACAACCAACCCACGGCCGAGATCTACCGCGTGACCGTGGACGACCAGTTCCCCTACTGGGTCTACGGCTCGCAGCAGGACAACACCTCGATCGCGATCGCCAGCCGAAGCACATCATCCGGCATCGCCCTGCGCGACTGGCACCCGGTCGGGGGGTGCGAGAGCGGCCACGTCGCCGTCGACCCGCGCCAGCCGAAGGTCACGTACGCCGGCTGCTACGGGGGCACCATCGACCGCCACGACGCCGCGACCGACAACTACCGCCAGATCATGGCCTACCCCCAGCTGGCGGTGGGCCAGGCGCCCCGGGATCTGAGGTACCGCTTCCAGTGGAACGCCCCGATCCGGATCTCGCCCCACGACCCGACGGTGCTCTACCACTGCTCGCAGCACGTGCACCGCTCGACGGACGAAGGCCAGAGCTGGGAGGTCATCAGCCCCGACCTGTCGCACAACGACGTCTCGAAGCAGGACTACGCGGGAGGCTCGCTGACCTGGGACAACACCGGGGTGGAGGTCTACGGGACGATCTTCGCCTTCGAGGAGTCGCCTCACCAGGCGGGCCTGCTCTGGGCGGGCACCGACGACGGCCGTGTCCACCTCTCGCGCGACGCTGGGGCAACCTGGACTGAGATCACCCCCGAGGGCCTGCCCGAGTGGGCCACCGTCAACACCATCGAGCTGTCGGCGCACGGGCCCGGCCGGGCCTTCCTCGCGGTGCAGCGGTACCGGATGGATGACTTCCAGCCCTACGTCTATCGGACCGACGACTACGGCGCGAGCTGGACGCGGCTGACCAACGGCACGAACGGCATACCCGGGGACCACTTCGTCCGGGTCGTGCGCGAGGATCCGGATCGCAAGGGACTGCTCTACGCGGGCACGGAGTTCGGGATGTACGTGTCCTTCGACGACGGGCGGCGCTGGCAGCCGCTTCCAGCTGAAGCTGCCGGTCACCCCGATCACCGACCTCGCGGTCCGGCACCAGGACCTGATCGTGGCCACTCAGGGCCGGGCCTTCTGGATACTGGACGACCTGACGCCGCTCCACCAGATCGACGAGACGGTGGCCCGGGCCGAGGCGCATCTCTTCCAGCCTCGTGACGCGGTCCGCTTCGGTGGCGGCGGAGGCCTCCCCTGGCCGGTGCCAAACGCCGGGAAGAACCCTCCCTACGGCGCCCTGATCCACTACACGCTGGCGAAGACGCCCGCGGAGGGTGAAGAGCTCGTCCTCGAGATCCTGGACGGAGACGGCAACGTCCTGCGCACTCTGTCCAGCGTCAAGCCGGAGCCCCGGGCCCCGAACCCGTTCGCCCGCCTCTTCCCGCAGATGCAGGGGCCTCGCAAGCTCGAGGCCGAAGAGGGCATGAACCGCTACGTCTGGGATCTGAGGCTCGGCGACGCCACCCTCGTGGAGGACGCGGTCTTGTGGGGCTCGGCCCAGGGGCCCCGTGTCCCGCCGGGCACCTACCAGGCTCGCCTGACGCTCGGCGACTGGAGCCAGACTCGGAGCTTCGGGGTCGAGGGCGATCCGCGCCTCGAGGTCACCACCGAAGAGCTCCAGGAGCAGTACGTCCTCGCCCGCAAGATCCGGGAGATGCTCTCGGAGACCCACGGGGCGCTCGCCCAGCTACGCGACGTGCGCTCGCAGGTCGAGTCCCTGAGCGCCCGCCTCGAGAAGGCGGAGCAGGGCGAGGGGGTGGAAGAGGCCGCGAAGAAGGTGAACGAGCGCCTGAGCGCGGTCGAGACGCAGCTGACCCAGGTCAGGAACGAGAGCCCGCAGGACGTTCTCAACTTCCCACCCCAGCTCGACAATCAGATCGTGGACCTGCTGGGGACCGTCGCCGGTGGCGAGGCCCAGCCGACACAGGGCTCACGCGAGCGCTTCGACGAGCTGCGGGGCGAGCTGGACGGCCACCTGGCCGAGCTTCAGGCTGCGCTCGACACCGAGCTGGCGGCGTTCAACGAGCTCGTCAGCGGGAAGAACGTCGGGGCGATCGTGGTCGTCCCGCGGTAGGAAGGGGGCTGCCCGCCCGTCACAAGCATCGCCGGCTGCTCCATTCCTCGGGGCCGGCGTGGGGATCCGAGAAAGGAGCTCGCGATGGGAGATCGGACGAAACGCGGCGCGTCTGTGTCCTTCCTGTTGCTGCTGGTCTCGGTCTCGAGCGCACCGGCGGCATCGCAGGTGCGGGTCTGTGACGACCCCTGCGACGTGTCTGCAGTGAAGGACGCCCTCGCGGTGGGCAAGGCCGTCCTGGAGAAGCTGAACGCCGACCCGACGTACGTCCCGGGTCCCGAGGATCTGCCGACCGATGTCCGCAGCTACAGGAGGAAGCTCGAAGACCTCGAGGTTTTTCGCTGCGAGTGCAAGCTGCTGCAGGTCGGCGGGCGGCTCGAGGCTGCCTTCTTTCAGGCCCAGCTGGAAGATCGGGGCGTTCTCGACGACACCTGTACGCTGCGAAACATCGTGGCGGGCCTCCGCCTGACCCGCGGTGCCGTCTTCCCGAGAAGCGCGCAACGACAGCTTCTCGCCCCGACGAGCGTCCGGGTCAAAGACCCGAAGAGCGGACGTGTCATGGTCGTGCCCGGGCCGCCCGATCCATGGAGGCTGCGCGAGGCCTTGTGGATCGTGGGTGACGTGCTCGACCAGTGCTCTCGCTTGGGAAGACCGTAGGACCTCCCGCCAGCACCAAGCTGAGCCGTTCCCCGGCACGGAAGCTGCATCAGAACGAGGGCGTGGCGGGTTCTGTGCCAACACGCACTTTGCTGGTGATCGCGATCGGGCTGCTGCCCGGCATCGTGGTGGGCCAGGGCCTCGGAGGCGTGTCCCGCAAGGAGGCGAACCGCAGGGAGAGCAGGGGCAGGGCCGAGGTCGAGTCCCACACGTACACCGACGCGGATCTGAGGTCCGATTCGGAGGACAGCGAGGGGACCGACGCGGTGGCCGGCGACGTCGAATCGGGGGTCGCGGCGGCGGCTCCGGCGACGCCCGGGTTCGCGAGCGACCCCGCGGGCCCGGCGAGCCCCTCCTCTGCCGCCCAAGAAACGGCCGATCGCCTCCGGGAAGAGCTCGATCGCGCGGCGGCCCGGAGGAAGGAGCGCGAGCGCAAGTGGCGCGAGCGCGTGGCCGCGGCCCGGGCCAGGCTGGACGACGCCCGAAAGGAGCACGATGCCGTCTGCAACCCCAACCGGATCGCTCTGAGGGGCGGTTGACCGAAGAAGGCACGCGCCCAGGTCGAGGCCGCGCAGAAGAAGCTCGATGCCGCCGAGGCGGCGCTCGAGAGGCTCGAGGAGACGGCACGACGGCAGGGCATCCCTCCCGGCTGGCTTCGGTAGGGGCGACCGGCTGCGGCGATGCCACCGCGGCATCACCAAGCTCCAGCAGGGGGCGAGATCGATCAGGAGCGCGTGGCCACGATCCCTCCGCCCCGCATCCGCCCGGTGACGTCGACGGCAACCACGGGACGGGTACGTCACGGCCGGTGGGAACGAAGGGCTAGGGTGTCGCCAGGCGGCGTATCGCCGCGCGGAGCCGGGGATGGGCGTCGAAGGCCCGGACGTAGTCGGACTCTCGGCGTCCACCCTTGGCGATCACGACCCGGGCCAGGGCCTTCCGATCCCTGAGGCTCCAGCGATCGAGACCCGGCAGCACCGCCACGAGCGGCGCCCAGCGACGCCAGGCCAGCCGTTCGGCGGGGGAGAGGTCCTTCATCGACCTCAGGCCCAGCCGCTCGGTGGCCTCCCCGACCAGGACCCGCTCGCCGCGCTCGCGGTCCGGGCCGAAGCGGCGGGCGAGGCCGTCGATGACGGCCAGGCCGACGTTCTCGAGAGCGAGGAGCCCGATGACGTCGTCTCTCTTCGGTTCGCAGTGCAGGTAGACGTTCTCGCAAGAGAGCTTCCGCAGGGTGGGGATGCTCGAGCGGTAGGCGGGGTTTCGCTTCATCCTGGCGAGCTCGCCCCGCATCAGCCGAAGCGTCGCCCGAGCGCGCGGCCGGTATCCCAGCTTCTGGTAGAACCACCAGGCACCCGACTGGAGGGCTTCATCGTTGGTGCATCCGAGCTGATAGGGGTAGACCGTGAAGCTGAGAGCGCCGAAGAGATGGTGCACCGCGGCCACGATGCGGCCGTAGATGTGGGCCGCCTCCGCGCCCCGGTAGGTGTCGAAGACGTTGTAGGCCATCTCCGCCGAGCCGAAGAGCGCGCTGTTCAGCACGTACCCGATCGGCACGCCGTTCTTCAGGGTCAGGAATCCGTAGACACCCTCGAGGAGCAGGCGGCGTTCGGGGCGGAGCCCGATGGTCACCAGCTCCAGCCTGTCCCCCAGGTCGATGATCCTCACATCCTTCGGGTCGCCGTACGAGAAGGCGTCGAGATCGCGGCTGCGCGTGACCATGGCCTCGTTGGCCAGGTCGATCAGCCGTCGACCCTCCCGGGGCGAGACCTCCTCGATCCGGCGCGGGGGTCGTCGCACCTCCGCGCAGAGATCGGGGCGAGTGCGGCGCAAGGGCCCCGTCTGATAGACGACCTCCCCCCGGCTCACGTGGGCGTGGGTCCTCGACGGCGTGCCCCGTCCCGGGCTCAGGCGCAGGAAGAGGTCCATGCTCTCGTAGAGCGCTTCCCGAAGGTGATCCTCGACCTTCAAGCCCCGGAACCGCCGCACCAGGAAGGTGGCGTCCGTCTCGCGAGGGCTCTTGAGGCGGTCGACCCACTCCGCGACCGAAAAGCCCAGCTCATCGAGGGCGGGCGTCTCGGCATAGAGCGTCAGGAGGTGGAGCACGCTCTCGAGGCGCTCCGGCTGCTCGATCTCGTCCCAATCGACCGAGAGGTTCCGGGGCCAGCGCCCGGTGAGCCAGTGGGCCTGCTCGGCGAAGAACGGATAGAGGATCTCCGTACCCGCGATCCCGCTGTCTTCCAGGTCCTCCGCGAAAAGGCGCAGGTCGGGGCGTCGCTCGAAGCCACGGAGCATGCGCTCCACCCGGGCGAGCAGCGCCGAGCTGTCCGGGTAGGCGCGCAAGAAGCACAGGACCTCGTGAAGGCGGGCCACCGCGTCTGCTGAGCGGAGCTTCTCCTTCTCGAGCCCACGGAGAAGCTCGATCTTCCGAGCGGCGCTGTCCTCACCGTACCGGGCCTTCAGCCGCTCCAGGCGACGCAGAAGTGCGGTCGACATGCTGCGCGCATCTTACACGGGGGACCGCCGGGACGTGAGCATCCCGCGGATGCCCCAGTGCAGCCCCCGATCCCATGTGCTAGGTTCCGTGGGAGAAGGAGCACCCTCTGGACCCGACGCACATCGTCCGTTCTCTTCCCTGATGGCCGCCGACGACCCATCCCGCTTCCGCGCCCCCCACACCTTCGTCATCATCTTCTTCGTCGTCGTGCTCGCGGTCCTGCTCACCCACCTGGTCCCGGCGGGGCGGTTCGAGACGACCTCGGTTGCCTTCGTGGACGGCCAGGGCGTCGAGCGCACGCGGGAGGTCCTCGACCCCGACAGCTTCGAGGTGATCGACTCCGAAGGAGTGGGCCTCTTCGGTTCGGGCGACGAGACCGGGCTCTTCAACTACGCCTTCGACGGCCTGGTCTCCGGCAACCGGCACGGGGCGGCGGTGGGCGTCGTGGCCTTCATCCTGGTCGTCGGCGGCGCCTTCGGGATCGTGATGCGCACGCGCGCCGTCGAGGCCGGGATCCTGGCCTCGCTGCACCGCACCGCCGGCGCCGAGGCGGCGGTGATCCCCACGATGTTCGTCCTCTTCTCGCTCGGAGGGGCGGTCTTCGGCATGGGCGAGGAGGCCATAGCCTTCGCGATGGTGATCGTCCCCGTCGTCGTCGCCCTCGGCTACGACTCGATCGTGGGGGTGATGCTCACCTTCGGGGCCACCCAGATCGGCTTCGCGACATCGTGGATGAACCCCTTCAGCGTGGGCATCGCCCAGGGGATCTCCGGGGTTCCGGTGATGTCCGGGTCGGCGTTCAGGGTCGGGTTGTTCGTGCTCTTCACCGCGATCGGCCTGGCCTACACCTGGCTCTACGCGCGCCGGGTCAAGAGGGCCCCCGAGCGGTCGCTGGCGTACGAGAGCGACGCCTTCTTCCGCGACGACCTGCAGCAGGCCCGGGCCCACGAAGTCCGCTTTGGCTCGGGGCACGCCCTCGTCCTGCTGGTGATCCTGCTGGCGGTCGTCTGGGTGGTCTGGGGTGTCACCTTCCGCGGGTACTACATCCCGGAGATCGCCAGCCAGTTCTTCGTGATGGGGCTGGCGGCCGGAGCGGTCGGCGTGGTCTTCCGCCTCGACGGCATGAGCATGAACGACGTGGCCACGAGCTTCCTGAAGGGCGCGCGCGACCTGCTCGGCGCGGCCCTGGTCGTCGGCATGGCCAAGGGGATCGTCGTCGTCCTCGGCGGCGACCAGGCCGCGGAGCCAGGCGTGCTCAATACACTCCTCCACGGCGCGGGTCAGCTCCTGAGCGGTATCCCGGCCGCGGTCTGCGCGTGGCTGATGCTCCTGCTCCAGTCGGTCATCAACTTCTTCGTGGTCTCCGGCTCCGGCCAGGCCGCGCTCACCATGCCCATCATGGCCCCGCTCGCCGACCTCGTCGGCGTGACGCGGCAGGTGGCCATCCTGGCCTTCCAGCTCGCCGACGGCTTCACCAACCTGATCGTGCCCACCTCGGGTGCCCTCATCGGCACCCTCGGCGTGGCCCGTCTCGACTGGGCGGTGTGGGCGCGGTTCCAGGTCTGGTTCCAGGCGCTCCTCCTCATGATCGCCTCGATTGCCGTGGTCGTCGCGGTCTTCATCGGCTATCAGTAAGGAGGCACGAGGCCCACGCCCCCGCGAGTTTCGCCAAGACCCGGTTGCCGATAGCATCCACACCGAGACGCGCGGCGGGCGGGCGAGACAGTCTCGCGCCGCACGGCCGCGGAGGGGAGACGGGCGATGGAGGTCTACCTGGCTGAGCTGGTGGGGACGATGCTGCTCGTGATTCTCGGCGACGGCGTCGTGGCCAACGTCTGCCTCGCCCGCACCAAAGGCCACGGCTCGGGCTGGATCGTGATCGCGACGGGCTGGGGCCTGGCGGTGGCGGCGGCCGTCTACGCCGTTGGCCGCATCTCGGGGGCCCACATCAACCCGGCGGTGACACTGGGGCTCGCCTCGATCGGCGCCTTCGACCTTGCGCTCGTCCCGGGCTATGTCGCGGCCCAGCTCGTCGGCGCCTTTCTCGGCGCGGTCGTCGTCTGGCTGACGTATCGCCCGCACTTCGACGCCACCGACGACTCGGCCGCCGTGCGTGGTGTCTTCTGCACGGCACCCGAGATCCGCTCGGCCGGGGCCAACTTCACGGCCGAGCTCGTGGGCACGATCGTCCTCGTCTTCGGGGTGCTGGCCATCGGAGCCAACGCCGGGGAGCTGCGCGGGGGAGAGATCGACCTCTCCGCGGTCTTCAGCGCCGGCCTCAACCCGGCCCTCGTGGGTGTTCTGGTCTGGGGGATCGGCCTCTCGCTGGGCGGTCCCACCGGCTACGCGATCAACCCGGCGAGAGATCTGGGCCCGCGACTGGCCCACGCCGTGCTCCCCCTCCACACGAAGGGAGGCTCCGACTGGGGCTACGCCTGGATCCCGATCCTCGCCCCCATCGTCGGGGGGATTGCCGGCGCGTGGCTGTTTCGCCTGCTCGGCTTCTGAGCCGCCCTTCGGTCCCGGGAAGGGACTCCGCGGATCGGAGCGGACCGTCCGCGCGCGTCTGCGTATGGATTGGTAGTTGCGGATGGTGTGCCGCCGGGCGGCGGCGTACCAAGGGAAGACTGGGAGAGCCCGTTGGACTTTTCTCTCCCAAGGCTACATGACAAGATGCGGGACGGCTGGATTCTCGTCTCGTACGGAGGAACTCATGTTGAAGCGTCTCACTCTCCCTCTACTCTGCTCGTCTGTTCTCACCATCCCGATCCTGGTGGTGAGTTGTTCCACTCGCACGGATAAAGGCCCCGAGCCGGGCAGTCCGGAGATGCCTCTTCGCTACGTCGGTCCGTCCCTGCCCGAGCCGGACATCTCCCACGGGGGCCTGCGTCCGGTCGTGGGGGTCCAGAACTACCAGGTCATGCGTGCCAGCCGTCAACATCCTCACCTTCAGGATGACTACGGCTACACCTACAACCACCAGCCGATGCTGGCCCACTGGAAGGGTCAGTTCTACCTGGAGTATCTGAGCGCACCGAAGGACGAGGTGTTCAACGCGTCTGCGGGCAGCGTCGCCACCGGAGACGAGAAGCCCTGCCACACCCTGCTGAGCGTGTCGTCCGATGGGTCGAGCTGGAGCAAGCCCGTGGTGGTCTTTCCCGCCTTCGAGCTTCCGGACGGTGCCCAGACCATCGCCCACCAGCGCATGGGGTTCTCCGTGACCCCGGACGGGCGGCTCCTGGTCCTGGCCTTCTACGGCACCCCGTCCGGCCCCAACGACGGCAAGGGTGTCGGCCGGGTGGTCCGGGAGATCCACGAGGACGGCTCCTTCGGTCCGATCTACTTCATTCGATACAACCGACACGCCGGCTGGGACGAGAGCAATACGCCGTACCCGTTCTACCGGGAGGCGGAGGACGAGGGCTTCATCGCAGGCTGCGACGCTCTCCTGGCCGACAAGCTCGTGACGCAGCAGTGGTGGGAGGAGGACCGCGCCAAGGACGGCTTCTTCGCGATCTCCGGCGCGGAGGACTACAGCGGCAAGGGGTGGGAGAACAAGTTCTCGGCGAAGGCCCTCTCGTACTGGCACCGGAAGGACGGCCAGGTCGTCGGCATCTGGAAGGGGGCGCTGGCCGCGCTCAGCACGGACGAAGGACAGTCCTGGTCGAGGCCGGTCGAAGCCCCGAACATCGCCAAGAGCAACGCCAAGCACTGGGGGCAGCGGATCGACGACGGAAGCTACATCCTCGCCTATTGCCCCCAGGATGGCTGGGGCTCCCGCTGGCCCCTCGCCCTCATCCAGAGCGATGACGGCATCACGTTCGACGGGATGCTGACCGTCCACGGCGAGACCCCGATTCGGCGCTATCCCGGCCACAACAAGGACCTCGGCGCCCAGTACGTCCGGGGCATCACGGAGGGGAACGGCGACCCTCCCGGCGACGACCTGTGGCTGACGTACTCGGTCAACAAGGAGGACATCTGGGTCAGCCGGGTCCCGGTTCCGGTGCGAGAGTCGGTGGCCGAGCCGGTCGACGACAGCTTCGACGAGATGCCCGTCGGTCGGACGGTCACGGGCTGGAACATCTACAGCCCGAGCTGGGCGCCGGTTTCCGTCGCCGAGCTGGAGAAGAATCGTGTCCTGAAGCTCGAGGACCGAGACCCCTACGACTACGCTCGCGCGGTTCGGGTGTTCCCGGAGAGCCAGAAGGTGGGTCTGGCGTTCAAGGTCCTGCCCAGGCAGAACGACGCGGGACGGCTCGAGATCGACGTCCTCGATGCCCGCGGGCGGCGTCCCGTGCGGGTCGCCCTCACGGCAGAGGGCAGCATCGCGGTCGACGGAGAGGCCACGAAGGCCGCCTACGAGGCGGATTCCTGGCTGTCGATGCAGGTCGACGTGGACGCGTCGAAGCAGCAGTACACGCTTGCGGTCGACGGCACGGAGCTGCGGAAAGACGCACCGTTCGCCGAGACCGTGGATTCGGTCGAACGGGTGTCCTTCAGGACGGGGGAGTACCGCACCGTGGAGCTCGACCATGTCCGGAAGTGGGACGCAGGGGGTGTCGCTCCGGAGACCGACGAGCCCATCGACGCCACGATCTTCCTGGTCGACGAGGTGCAGACGTCGACGAAGACCGGTACCGGTCCCTAGTCAGGGTCCGCGGTGCTGGCGGCCCCTACTGCGCGAAGGCGAGAACCCGGCCGTCGAGTCCGGTGACGAAGACGTGCCCCGCGCCCACCGCCGGAGATCCAGGGAGTCCCCACGCGCCCTCGGCCGGGGGCTCCAGGGCGTGGCGCCACACCGCCTGGCCGGTCTCGCGGTCGATCGCCACGACGCCTCCCCGGTGGACGTCGTTCTGGTAGCCGCGCAGGGCGGCGGTCCCGACGAAGACGCGGTCGTCCGTAACGGCGGGCTGCCCCCAGGCCCAGCCGTAGACGTCGGCTTTCCAGAGACGCTTTCCGCTCCCGGTCTCGATCGCGTACGCCGCGGCGGCGTCCGAGGAGCCCACGTAGGCGACGCTGCCTCTGACGGTGGCGGACGACTCGACCCACGAGAACCAGATGTAGTCCTTCCAGGACACCTGGCCGGTCTTCGCGCTCAGCCCCAGGAGGTCGTAGCTGCGGTTTCCCACGATGAGATGATCGCCGGCCACGGCCGGGGTCGACAGGACGGCTCCCTTGGTGTCCGTCTTCCAGAGAGGCTTCCCCGTGGTTGCGTCGAGCGCGTGAACGTGCCCGTCGAAGCTGCCGAAGTAGACGCGTCCGAAGGACACCGCCGGGGCGGCCAGGACGCTGCCCTCCGTCGAGAACTTCCAAAGCTGAGTGCCGTCGGTCGGGTCCAGAGCGAGGACGCGACCGTCGAACGTCCCGAGGAAGAGCCGTCCCTCGGCCACGGTCACGTCGGACCCGAAGCTGTCGTACCGGGACATCGGGTCGGTGGGCGGGAGACGCTCGATGGGGGTCTCGACCACCCGGACCTGCCACACCTTTTCACCGCTCGCCGCGTCCAGCCGGTAGAGGATCCCGTCGTCCGCCTGAAAGAAGACGGCCCCGTCCGCGACGGTCGCGCGCGTCCGGATGGGTGCCCCGGCCGGGAAGGTCCACCGCTTCGACCCCGAGCGCGCGTCCAGGGCGTGGAGTCGTCCCTCGTCGTCGCCCGCGTAGACGACGCCGTCCGCGAAGGCGGCCCCCGCCCAGAGGGGGGCGCCGGTGTCGAGGCTCCATGCCGGCTCGACGATGGGCGCGGCGGGCTCCGGGCGCGCCGACGTCTCGACTGACTCGACGCGCCGCAGGATCACCGGGATCTCGTAGACGGGCACGAAGCCTGCTGGCATCGTCCCGCTGAATGTCTGGGCCTCGCCGTCGTACACCAACTCGAACGGGCCCAGAGTGAGCGTGTGCCCCACGAGCTCCGGCTTCAGCGTCCCGACGGGCTGCCGGGCCATGTTCATGGCCGGAAGGGTCAGCAGAAGGGATACCTGGCCCTCCTCCGCCGGCTCCAGCTCCAGGGCGAAGGGCTGACTCTCGCCCTCGTGGGTCATGCTGCCGGACCACGCCCCCAGGAGCTCCTTCATGGTGGGTCCCGGGCCCGACGCGGGTTCCTTCCCGCATCCCGTGGCCGAAGCCGCCGCGGCCATCAGGTTCACGCAAAGCAGTCTGGCGGCAATTCTCATCGTCTCGCCTTCCGTTCCTCGGCACTCTTTGACAGAAGAGACTGCGTCTCGTTCTTGCCTCGGCGGCGTCCTGCCGCGATGCTCGCGCAGCCTAGGCGATCGGCAGCGGCTGTGACAAGCGCGCAAGCGACCGGTCTCCCGCCCGAGCCGCCGACACTGGAGATCGATCCGCATGTCGATCATGAGAGTGATCTGGCGCACGCCCGACCGAGCCCGGCGCGCGGACAATGGCGTCCGGAGGTGCCCATGCGACCCCTCATCGCGACTCTGGTCGCCATGCTCGCCCTCGCGCTAGCGGGCGTAGCGTTGGCCGACAAGCCCGACCAGAAGAAGACGCCACCGGGCCTGTCCAAGAAGGGCGGTGTCCCTCCCGGACTCGCGAAGAAGGGAGGCCTGCCGCCGGGACTCGCCAAGAAGTTCGGCGATCGGTTGCCCGAGAAGGCCTACATCGCCGTCGATCCACGCCACGACGACCGAGCCTGGTTCCTGATCGAGGGGCGGTGGGTCCTGAAGGACGGCTTCAGCGGAAGCCTTCGGGTGGAGGTGGGTGAGGTGCGCCTCCGCACGACGGCGCCTCCCCCGGTTCCCCTGCCCGACGTGGACGCGGAGCTGCACGTGGTGCTGTTCGAACAGAACCCTGGCGCGTTGTGATCCCTCACGAAACGCCGCCTCCCGCCGCCGAGCGCCGAACTGACGAGCGGTGCCGCCGCTCGCCGCAGCCGCCCGCTCGTGACCGTGCCGGGCTGAGCTAGTCTTCCAGGGGCTCGAGCTCGATCGCCTGGAAGTACATGAGGTCGACCGGCACCACCTGGCCCGGGGCCATCGTCACCGTCTGGAGGCCGGCGTTGGGAAACTCCACGGTTCCCAGCGGGAACGTCCTGTATTCGTACCAGTCTCCCGTCGGCGCGACCTCCCCGGGGAACTCCTGGCCCGCGGCCCGAACCACGTACCTCTGGCTGTCCCAGTCGGCCTTTGCCGCGTAGGTCAGGGTCATCTCGTACCGGCCCGGCCCTGGCACGTCCAGATACCAGGTGACCTCGTCCCCGGGCCGCCTCCACTTCGAGATATGGAAGCGCCCCTTTCGGTTGAAGCGCTTCGCGGCCTCACCTGAAGTCACGGCGGTGAGGTAGTCCAGGCGGAAAGCCCCGTCGTCGTCGGGGGCGACGTGGATCGGATCGACCTCGGGCACACCCTCGATCTCCAGGACGAGGACGCTGTCGATCGGATCCGGCGACTCCGCCGGCACCTCGACGGTCACGGCACGTCCTTCTCGGTGGAAGGCCCACTCCTGAGAGCGTTCGGCGAGAGGCGACATGGAGCGCACCTCGTTTCGCAACCCGGTCAGCTCGAGGACGCCGTCTCGGGGCCAGTCGAACACGTGCAGGTAGAGGGTGCTCCCCTTCACGGTCACGAAGCCCCAGGGCAGGGGGCCGAACGGGCTCGCCGTTGTGCCGTAGATGCTCTCGTCGTTCGAGCGCATCCACTCGCCGACCCGCGTCAGGACGTCGACGCTCGCTTGTGGGATCCGGCCGAGGCCGTCGGGGCCGACGTTGAGCAGGTAGTTGCCCCCCTTGCTCACGATCTCGACCAGCCGTCGGATGACCTCCGCCGGGGTCTTCCACTCGGTGTCGAACTTGCTGTAGCCCCAGGTCTCGTTGAGGGTCTGTGGCGTCTCCCAGTACTCCTCGATGCCGCCGGGGGGCATCTGGTTGTCGCCGGTGTTCTGGTAGTCGCCAAGCAGCTCCTGGCCGTAGCTTCCGATCCGGCCGTTGATCACGCAGCTGGGCTGGAGGCCACGGACGATCTCGGCGAAATCCCTGGCTTGCTCTTGCGTGTAGATGCCACGGTCGAACCAGACGAGGGCGATCTCGCCATGGTCGGTGAGCAGCTCGCGGAGCTGCGGCTTGGCCTTGGTGTCGAGGTACTTTCGCTCGAAGGCCTCCAGGTTCTTCTCGGGGTCGAAGTCGAAGTCCCAGGTGTTGCCGTAGGCGAAGGGCTCGTTCCAGTCCTCGCGGTGGGAGTAGTAGAAGCCGAAGCGGAGGCCCTGCCGCCGGCATTCCTGGGCCAGCTCGTCCAGGGGATCCCGGCCAAAGGGGGTCCAGTCGACGATGTTGTAGTCGCTGACCCCGGAGTCGTACATGGCAAAGCCGTCGTGGTGCTTCGAGGTGAAGACGAGGTACCTCATCCCGGCGTCCTTCGCCAGACGGACCCACTGAGCGGCATCGAACTCGACCGGGTTGAACTCGCGCGCCTGCTCGCGATAGTCCGCGACCGGGATCTCGAGCTTCTGCATGATCCACTCGGCGTTCTCACCGACCTTCACCTGGCGACCGTTCCACTCCCCGCCGAGCGCCGCGTAGGGCCCCCAGTGGATGAACATGCCGAACTTGTCGTGGCGGAACCACTCGAGTCGGTCAGAGACCGCCGCCGACGTCTCGGGGGCTTCCGGAGCCGCGCACCCGGGCCCCGAGAGGGCCACCAGGCCCACCAGAACGGCCATGACCGACAGTCTCTCGAGAACCCTGGACATGGTGGTCCCTTCTCCGGATAGGGTTTCTTGCGGCAGGACACGAGTGCTCACCCGCCGTGGAGCCAGGTGAGGTACGGCATCCCGACCGCCAGCAGCACGCTCAGAAACACCAGGCCGAAGATCAGGCCCAGCCTCCAGAAGTCGGTCCGGGAGACGAAGCCGCTGGCGTAGTAGACGGGGGCAGGTCCGGTGGCGTAGGGCGTGAGGACGCCCATCAGCCCGAGCGAGTAGCAGAGCAGCAGTGAGAACGGCAAGGACGGGCAGGCCGGGCACCGCCACGCCCACCGCGAGGACCACGGGGAGCACGGCCGCGGTGTGGGCGGTGAGGCTGGCGAACATGTAGTGAATGAGGAAGAAGAACGCGACCAGGCTCCCCATGACCGTCATCCCGGGGTAGCCGTCCAGGTGTCTCGAGAAGACCTCCGCAGCCCAGCGGATGAAGCCGACCTCGTTCAGGCCACCGGCCAGGGTCACCAGCGTCGCGAACCAGACCAGGATGTTCCAGGCCGTCTTGTTGCCGAGGATCTCGTCCCACGCGAGCACGCGGGTGACGATCATCAGGCAGATGATGATCAGCACGACCGTCGTGGCGCTGACGACGCGGCCACCGAAGATCCACAACGCGAGGGCGAGAAGGACCAGGCCGCCCATCAGCCCGCTCCTTCGGCGAGACGCTCCCCATCTGCCGTCAGCCGTTCGCGCCGCCCACGACGGAGCCTCCTCGCTGGACCGGATCTGCGGTGGATAGAGGAAGTAGACGAGGAGCGGGGTCAGACCGAGCAGGACGGCTCCCACGGGCAGGGCGCCCACGAGCCATTGGCCCCAGGTGATGTCGAGACCGGTCGTCTCCTTCACGAGGGCGACGGCGAGAAGGTTGGGGGCCAGGGCCGTCATGAACATCGAGCTGGTGACCGCCGTGCTGGCGAAGGCGGTCCACATGAGGTACGCGCCGATCCGGCGCGCTGTCGGACCCTCCCGGGACCCGAACAGGGCGGGGATGTTCCGGATGACCGGATAGATCGTGCCCGCCGCTGCGGGCGGTATTGGAGGGCATGCCCGGGGCGAGGAGGAGATCGGCCAGGGCGATCGCGTAGCCCAGGCCGAGCGTTCGGCCTCCGAGACGCTTGACCAGGGACAGCGCCAGCCGCCGGCCGAGGCCGCTTCGCTCGTATCCCATCGACAGCATGAAGGCGCCGAAGATGAGCCAGACCGTGGTGTTGGAGAACCCGCTCAGACCCCAACGGATGGACTCCGCCGGTGTGTCCCGGACGTACCCCAGGACCGTGGCGACGGTCACGCCCAGGAGTCCGATCGCGGCCGTGGGGATCGGCTCGAGGATCAGTCCCACGAGCACGGCGGCGAAGAGGGCGAAGTAGCGCCAGGCGTCCGGCTCGAGCCCGGCCGGAGTCGGCAGCGATGCGATGACGACCCACGCGCCGAGAGGGAGGGCCGCCCTCCACCGTCCCCCAAGCTTCATGCCGAATCCTATCCGGTCCCTGACGACGACGCCAAGAGCAGCGGTCGAAGCCACGAGTTGACCCGAGCGGGATTGGCGCCGAAGATGGGGGCCGTGAGCGCCGAGTCAGGGGCGGGCGAGGCGGCCTCCCGACGATCGTCGGTCCTCGTCGCGACGAGCGACTCCGCGACGCGCAACCTTCTCCGTCAGATCCTCCACGTCGGGGCGGTGGACCTCGTGGACGCGGTGGACGGGGTGGAAGCCCTGGCGCTGGCGCGGCGACTGGACCTCGACCTCATCGTGCTCGACGCGTTCCTGGCCGTGATGGACGGCATCTCGGTCTGCGGCCGCATCCGCACGCTGAGCGACGTCGACCAGCCGCCGATCCTGATGGTGGGTCTGATCTCGGAGCGGGCGGTCGAGCTCGCCCTTTCCGTGGGCGCGGACGAGACGCTCGCGAAGCCGCTCAGCCCGACCCTCATCCGCAGCCGCACCCGCGCGTTGCTGACGCGCCGGCGGGAGGAGAAACGGCTGCGCCTCATCAAGCGGGCCCTCGATGCGGCCCCGGTCGGGATCACGCTCCTGGACGCGCGCTCGTCGGAGTACTCGGTGACGCAGGCGAACCCCGCCTTCCTCGAGCTGGCCGGCTACCCGGCCGACGAGATCCTGGGCCGCAACCTGCGGCTGCTGACGGGTCCCGAGACGGACGTGACCACGATGACGGAGCTGCGCGATGCCCTGGCCTCGGGTCGCGGGTCGCGGGTCCTCCTCAAGAACTACCGCAAGGACGGCCAGCCGTTCTGGAACGACCTCGCGACGGCTCCCGTCTTCGACGAGGCGGGACGGCTCACACATTACGTCGCGGTCCAGCACGACGTCACGGAGCAGGTGGAGGCGCCCAAGGACCAGGCGGCGCGGGCCATCGAGGAGACCGTTCTCGAGCGCACGCGCGACGTCGAGGCCTCGTTGATGAGGGTGGAGAGGCGGAGACGCTTCGCGGAGACGATCCTCAACAGCATGGTGTCGGCGATCCTCGCCACGGACTCCAGCGGCACCGTGACCTTCGCAAACCTCTCGGCGCTGCGGACGCTGGGCGCCAGCATCGCCGACTGCGTGGGACGATCGGTGGTGGAGATCTTCGGCCACAACGAAGGCGTGGCGGAGGTCGTCGAGGGCGCGGTCCCGGCGTATCCCGAGCACCGTCTCGATTTCCCCTTGACCACCCCCGGCGGCACCCGCATCTACGTCGGCGTCTCGATCGTGCACGCGCCCGCCGAGTTCCGCGAGGAGGTCAGGCTCATCTTCCTGTTCCGCAACCTCGCGGAGACCGTTCTCGACGAGGGCGACCCCCGCCTGACCGGGCTGCACGAGTCCGGGGCAGGGGCCGAGGTCGCGAGCCGGGAGCCGCCGCCGGCCGCCGGCGAGGACGGGCCCGGGGAAGGCTCCGACGAGACGCCCGCCACGCCTTCTCACGACGACGCGGCGGGCGATCTGGGCGAGGCGGCCGCGGCCGACCCCCAGGCCGCACGCCGGCGGGTCCTGCTCAGCCTGCGCTACACGAAGCCGGTCGGTCTCGTGCGGGCGGTGGTCGACGAGCTGGCGGCCGAGCGGGGTACGGACGGCTCCCTCGTCCAGCTGGAAACGGCGGACGACCTGCCCGAGGTCCTCCTCGACCGCCAGCAGGCGATCGAGGCTCTCAAGCTGCTCCTCGCCAGCACCATCGATCGCTGCGAGAATCCCCGGGAGATCCGGGTGCGTCTCTCTCGCGCCGAGCCCGCGGAAGGACGCGCCGGGCGCCCCGCTCCGGCCGTCCGCATCGAGATCCTCTACCGGCGGGCGCAGATCACCGACCGTGACCTGAGCGTGGAGGGGGAGGGACGTCCGCCGTACCGCCGCGCCGACCTCGCCGAGGCCGAGAAGCTCATCGAGGCCAACGGGGGCCGTCTCCATCGTCCGCGCCGCGACGCCGAGGAGCAGGTGCTGACGGTCCTGTTCCCCGCAGCCGGCTGAGCCCGCTCGCCGCGGCGTCCCTCATCGCTCGCTCACTCGGCGAGTCGTCGAGCGCGCACGGCGCGCGCCACCGGGCCCGCCAGAATCACGACGACCAGGCCAGCACCCAGCAGCAGCTGGCCCTCGGCCGGTGGAGCCTGGCCCGCGGCGGCGGCGACCGCCCGGGAGACGTTGAGTGTCCCGAGAAGCACGGTCACCGCGACCACCACACACATCGCCGCGTTCGACACCGACCCGTTCAGGCCCTTGCGCCCCATCAGCCGGGCGTCGTTGACGAGCAGCAGCAGGAACACGGCCACGAAGGGCAGCAAGAGACCGTTCAGCACCTGGGCCAGGATGATGGCGGGGATCGGCTTCACCTGGGCGAGGCCGAACCCCATCCCCGTGACCAGGACGAGGAGCCACACGCTCCGGAAGCGCCATGAACGTTCCCGCCAGACCGCATCGCGTCCGTCGCCCTCTTCGCTCTCCCGTCGCGACAGAAGACTGCGTGCCGTCACCGCTGCCGCCAGCGGGGCGGTGATCGCCGAGGAGAGCCCCGCGGCCAGCAGGCCGTAGACGAAGAGCGTCTCGGCCCACGCCCCCATCCGCTCGCGCAGGGCCCGGCTCAGGGCGTCGAAGGCGAGCGGGGGATCCACGGCCGTCCCGACGACGAGCACGGCCATGGAGATCAGACCCCCGAGGACGATGGCGACACCCAACCCGAAGCGCAGCTCACCGAGCGTCTGGCCCCTCGCGATCCCGGAGCCCAGGAAGAGGTTGTAGGGAACCACCGTCGTGCCGATGAGAGCCATCACCAGGAACGGAGACCCCGGGGGCAGGCTCGGCAGCAGCGTGCCTCGGACCAGTGCCGAGGGTTCCGGGCCGAGCTTCACCGCGGTGAGGAAGAACGCCAGGCCCATGAAGGCCACGACGCCGCCGAGGACCCGGGACACCGTCCGTGTCGTGCCCAGCCACAGCAGCGCGAAGGCCGCGCCGCCCCCGGCCAGGGTCAGCCAGACTCGAGGCAGGCCCGTCCCCAGGACCGCCCCCTCGACACCGCCGAGGAGGTTGCCCGCCTCGTAGGCCGCACAGCCCAAGACGATGGCGCCGAGCACGGTGCCGGGTACGAGAACCCCGAGAGTGCCCGCATGGAAGCGTTCGCGGATCGCCTGTCCCAGATCGCGACCCGAGACGACGGTGAGGCGCGCGCCCGCCTCCTGGAGCACGAGACAGGCCACCGTCGAGAACGCGAGGGCCCAGAGCAGACGAGCACCGTGTCCGGCGCCCGCGGAGGCGGCGGTCGTGACGGTGCCGGGCCCGATGAAGGCCGCCGAGATGATCGACCAGAAGAGGACCTGGAACACCCGTCTCACGACGCCCCTCGCGGCGACGGTCGGTCGGGCCGCCCATAGCCCCCGCCGCCCGGCGTCTCGATGACGAGCAGGTCGCCGGGCCTCACCTCACGGCCGTCGATGGCCCCGAGCTCTTCCGTTTCTCCGGTGGCGCGCTCCAGCCGCTGGTGGCCGGGACGGCCGGGTCCGCCGCCCGCCAGGCCATAGGGTCCCTCCCGCCGGTGCTGGCTCAGGATCGACAGGGACATCGGAGCGCCGAAGCGGACCTCGCGGATGACCCCGTCGCCGCCCCGGAACTCCCCCTCGCCCCCCGATCCCCGGCGGATGGCGAAACGCTCGAGCCGCACCGGGTGGCGCTGCTCGATGATCTCGGGGTCGGTGATCCTCGTGTTCGTCATGTGGCTGTGCACGGCGCTGGCGCCGGGGAAGCCGGGTCCCGCGCCGCACCCGCCGCAGATCGTCTCGTAGTAGCCGAAGTCGGAGGTCCCGAAGGTGACGTTGTTCATCGTCCCCTGACTGCAGGCGGCCAGGCCGAGCGCCTTCAGCAGGGTGTCGACGATCCTCTGAGAGGTCTCGACGTTCCCGCCCACGATCGCCGGCGCCAGTGCGGGGTCGTCCGGGAACGGGGGATTGAGGAGCCCCTCCGGTATCGACATGGAGACGACGCGCATCAGCCCCTCGTTGAGGGGCAGGGGCTCTCTCACGAGCAGGCGCAGCACGTAGAGCACGACGCTTCGCACGATCGCGGGGGTCGCGTTGAGGTTTCCGGGATGCACCCCCCCGGTTCCGGCGAAGTCGACGTGGGCGGCTCCATCGACGAGGTCGATGCGGACGCGGATCGGGGTCCCGTCGTCGAGATGCTCCGTGGCCTCGTAGCGCCCGCGGCCGAGGCGCTCGAGGGCAGCGCCCACGCAACGCTCGGCCCGCGCCCCGAGGGCGGCCATGAACCGCTGGACCGTCGTCGCCCCGTGGCGCGCGCAGAGCTGGCGAAGTGCGCTCGCCCCCCGGTGATTGGCGGCCACCGCCGCGCGGAGGTCGGCCAGGTTGTCCTCGGGGTTGCGGCTCGGGTGCCGTGCCTCCACCAGGAGCCGCCTGACTTCCGCCCACCGACCCTCCCCGCCTCGCACCAGGTGCGTCGGCGACAGGACGACGCCCTCCTCGACGAGCCGCGTGGCGGCGGGAGGCATCGAGCCGGGCCGAATGCCGCCGATCTCGGCGTGGTGGGCGCGGCTCGCCAGGTAACCCAGGAGCTCGCCCGACTCCGAGTGTGCCGGCGTCACGACCGTGACGTCGGGCAGATGGGACCCACCGAAGCGGGGGTGGTTGGTGGCGACCACGTCCCCCGGCCGCATCTCGATCGCGTCCCGGAGCTGCCGGACGCACAGGCCAAGCGAGCCGAGGTGCACGGGGATGTGGGGGGCGTTCACCACGAGCTCGCCCCCGGGGTCGAGCAGCGCGCAGGAGAAGTCGTGGCGCTCCTTGACGTTCGTGGACACTGCGGTGCGGCGAAGCTGCTCGCCCATCTCTTCGACGATGGCGCCGAAGCGGTTCGTGAACAGCTCCACCTCGACGGCGTGAGACGCGCTGCTGCGGGCCGCGGGTCCGCGCCGTGCCTCGGGCGACTCGTCGCCCCGCCGGAGCACGATCGCCCGCTGCCCGTCGACCATGGCGACCCACCCGGGCTCGACGACGGTGGCGCTGTGCTCCTCGAAGACGAGGGCGGGCCCCGGCATCCGGGCGCCCGCGGGCAGCCGGCCGCGCTCGTACACCGGGGTGCTCACCCACGCCCCCGCGAAACGGGCCCTCTGGTGTCCTTCGGGGGCGGCGTCCGACGCCCCGGGCGGAGACGCGGGTGCCGCCGGCGTCGGGGACGACGATGACGCGACGACACGGATGGACTCGAGCTCGATCGGCCGCCCCTCGGCACGATGGCCGAAGACCTCCTGGTAGCGCCTTCCAAACAGCTCGTGGAGCGGCACGCCCGGCTCGGGCTCGACGGAGAGGGTGGAGTCCTGCCCCGCGAACCGGAGACTCGCGATGCGCCGGCGGACCGTGATCTCGCCCCGCGCGACGCCTTCGGCTTCGACCGCGGCAACGGCGCGCCGTCCGAGCTCCTCGAGCCAGCCCGGCACCCTGGGCTCGACGTCGGACAGGGGCTCGAGGACCTGCCGCTCCTCGAAGCGCTCCACGGCGGCCGCGGACAGCCCCTCCGCGCTCAGCAGGCTCGCGTGCAGGGGAACCAGCACGGCCTCGATCCCCAGCCGCTCGGCCACCGCGCAGGCGTGCTGCGCCCCGGCCCCACCGAAGGCGACGAGCGCGTACTCCGTGGGGTCATATCCCCGGCGGAGCGACACCGCACGAATGGGATCGGCCATGCGCTCGTTGGCGATGTCCAGGAACCCCTCGAGCAGCGCGTCCGGATCGGCAGCCTCGCCCGTCTCCTGATGCAGGTCCTCGCGGACGGCCTCGAGGGCCTCGCGCGAACGGCCGGCGTCGATCGGGAACACGAATCGCTCCGGGGCCAGGCGCCCCAGAAGCAGGTTCACGTCGGTGATGGTGAGCGGCCCTCCGGCGCCGTAGCAGGCGGGCCCGGGGTGCGCCCCGGCGCTCCGCGGCCCGACGTGGAGGCCCCCCGCAGCGAAGCCGCAGACGGAGCCGCCCCCCGCGGCCACGCTCTCGATGGCGAGGGCGGGGGCAAAGAGGTGCGCATCCCCGACGTGATGCTCGAACTGGTACTCGTAGTCGCCGTCGAATCGGGCGACGTCGGTGCTGGTCCCGCCCATGTCGAAGGCGAGGATCCGGGCGAAGCCCGAGCGGCGGGCGGCGGCCGCCGCCCCGACGACCCCTCCGGCGGGCCCGCTCAAGAGGCTGTCCTTGGCGCAGAAGGATCCGGCCCGGTGGAGCCCACCCGCGCTCGTCATCGCGTGGAGCGTCCCGCCCGGAAGGCTCCCGCTCACGCGCTCGAGGTAGTCGCGGATCACCGGGGCGAGATACGCATCCACCACGGAGGTCTCCGCCCGAGGGAGGATCTGGATGCGTGGCGCCAGCTCGCTCGACACCGAGACGTGCTCGAAACCGTGCTCGAGCAGAATCTCGCGGAGAACCTGCTCGTGTCGTGGGTTCCGGTAGGCATTGAGCAGCGCGACCGCGGCAACGCGCACGCCCCGCTCCCGCAAGCGCTCGAGATCCGGCCGTAGCGCGTCGATGCGGAGCTCCTCGAGGACCGAGCCGTCGGCCCCGATGCGCTCGGGGACCTCGCTGGCGACCTCGTACAGCGGTTCGGGCTTCCGCACATCGAGTGCGAAGAGGTCATCGCGCTGCTGTGTCCCGATGAGCAGGGCGTCGCCGAATCCCCGGGTGGTGAAGAAGGCCACGCGTGCCCCCTGGCGCTCGAGCAGTGCGTTCGTGCCGCGGGTGGTGCCCAGGCGCATCGTCAGGGGGGGCAGGGCGGTGCCCGCCGGGGTCCGGGTCACGAGCCGTGCCGCGAGGACGGGGGCCTCCTCCGGAGAGAGGACCTCGAAGGCGGACCCGGGCTCCAGATTCACCGGGATCGGCTCCGCCAGCTCGAGAGTCGTCTCTTTCGAGTCGAACCTGGCGACCTCGCGCTCCAGGCCAGGGTCACCGAGTGGACGGAAGCGGAAGCCCCTCACGAAGTCCTCGGGCGCGTGCCAGGCCACGCTCACCCGAAGCCGCCGGGGGTCGAGCTGAGCCACCACTGTCCCCCGCAGCGCCGAGCTGCTCAACACCTTGGCGTGGTGGAGGACGCCCGCGGGATCCCGGGCCACGCAATCCGTAAACGTGCCTCCGGTGTCGACCGAGACCTGCCAGACGCTTCCTGTCCCGCGCATGGGTCGCGGGGCATTCTAGAGCAGGTTGCCGAGCACACCGCGCGGTGTGCTCGGGCTCTCGATCGCATTGCCGCAGGAAGGGGTGTGTCCGGGAGGGGATGGAGCTCAGGGGCGCCGGGGCCGGTCGGCATCCCCGGCGCCCCCTGAGGGGACGTCGCTACGATTCCGTGCGGTCTTCCTCGGGGACTTCGCCGTCGACGTGAAGGCGGTTCTCCACGCTGAACGAAACGGAGCTACGGGCGATGTGCCCGAGGACCGCCTTCTCCACGGGGCTCCCCACCGCGCCGGCGAGGGTGACGTTCCCCCGGTCGACGAGGATACGGATCGGGGGATGGGCCCGATGCGCGTAGTGGACGAAGCGGACGTCGCCGTAGATCCGGCGGGCAAGCGAGTAGCGCAGGTCGGAGTCGTGCTGCGAGAACGACTGAACCTTGATGTTGTTCTGGATCCCGCGGATGCCAGGCACCTTGGCCACACGGCTCTCGATGGCGTCCTTCTTGAACGGCTGGATCACCGACCCCTGGAGAAGAACCGCGCCGTCGCTCACCGCGAACTCCACGTAGTCGAAGATGTCGTAGCGCGAGTAGGTCAGGATGGCCTTCCTGATCCCCTCGACGATGTCGGCGTCCTTGACCGGCTCCTCGAAGTGGACGCGCAGCCGGTTGTCGACGTCCTTTGCTTCCTTGCGTGCCAGCTTCTCGATCTCGCGGCTGACGGGAAGGCTCGTCACCAGGCCGGTCAGAGTCACAGTGCCGTCCTGAACCTCGACAGACACGTCCGCCGCCCGCTCCACCTTTGCCTTCTGGAGGCGCGCCTCGATGGCCTCCCGGATCGCCGCGTCGTCGGCAGCAACCGCCACGCCACCGGTCAGCAGGACTCCGACCGCAGCCAGGATGACGGGCCCGTAACGTCGATGGCTCCTCATGGTTCCTCCTTATGCGGGCACCTTCGACGGGGAGGCTCGTCGGGGTGACCCGTCACTAAGTTGGAACGTACCCGGGCGACAGCCGGTTCCGGCGGCGAGGGCCACGTGACGTGGATTGACAGGATTTGTCGGACCGAAACGTGGCTCACGTCTCGTGATACGAGGCGGCCCTCACCCGGACCGCAAGAGGGAGGCCCCAGCGCGAGCCGAGTCGGCTCGGCGCCTCAGTCGATGATGTCGACGAGCTTCACGGTCGTGGGCAGGGCAGCGGTCGCCGAGACGTAGCCGATCGCCCCCTTGGTCTTCGCCACGTACGCGATCACGTCGTCGTCCGACGACTTGACCGGCGGGGGCATGATTCCGTGGAGCATCTTCTGGTGCCAGAGCGACGTGACCCCTTCGTGCGGCGTTCCGAGCACGACCTGGGAGAAGCTCGCCCGCACCTCCGACTTCATCGACTGGTCCACGGGTGCGACGCGGAGCCCGTCCCCCCAGCGCGGCGCCTCCTTGAGGAAGATCGACGAGAGGACTCCTCGTGGGATCCGCGTCCCCTTCACCTCCGGGTGGATGATCACCCGGAAGTCGGGGTCGGCGGCGGCGGCCGGGCTCCTCCCGGCGGGGGCCAAGAGGGCGATGAGGGCGAGAACGGTGTACAGGGTGCGGCGCAAAGCCAACCTCCCGACGGCGCAGGAGTCGAAACACCGTCCGGGGGACGTGAGGCAAGATCGATACCACTGGGCCGCTTCCGGGAACCCTCCCTCAAATGACTGACATGGAACATGTTCCGAGCCGCGCCGGGGAAAGATGGGCCGTCCCGCCGCTGGACGGCTGTCCCGGAGCGGGACCGGGCGCCCGTGTCTCCCCTCCGCCCCCACGAGCTCAGGGGTCCGTATACTGGTGCAGGCGAGAACTCCGATCGTTTCCTCGCGCGTCCCCGCCCTCGTCCGCGGAACGAGGTGACATCTTGGCCATCCCGATGATCATCGACACCGACACCGCGTCGGACGACGCGGTGGCTCTCATCATGGCCCTCCGCACCCCGGAGGTCGACGTGAAGGCCATCACCGTCGTGGCCGGCAACGTCCCGGTGGGGCAGGGTGGCCGCAATGCCCGCTACACCGTGGAGCTGTGCGAGCGGGACGTGCCGGTCTACGAGGGGGCCGACCGGCCGCTCCGGCGGGAGCCGAGCCCGGCGTCCTTCTTCCATGGCGAAGACGGCCTGGGTGACCAGGGGTATCCCGCGCCGCGTCGGCCTCCCGCCCCGGGCCACGCCGTCGCCGCCCTCGTGGAGGGCGTTCGTGCGCATTCGGGTCTCGTTCTCGTCACCCTCGGCCCCCTGACCAACCTCGCGCTCGCCCTCGCGCAGGCGCCGGACTTCGCGGAGCGGGTCGGGCGCTGCGTGGTCATGGGGGGGGCCGCCTGCACGGTGGGCAACGTCACGCCCGCCGCGGAGTACAACATCTGGTGCGATCCCGAGGCGGCGCGGCTGTGCTTCCGCTCCGGGCTGCCCATCGAGATGGTGGGCTGGGAGCTGTGCCGCGGGGCGGCCAACCTCGACGACGAGGACATCGCCCGCTGCCGGGCGCTCGACACGCCGCGGGCCCGCTTCACGATCGACAGCAATGCGAAGGCCCTGGAGGTGAACCGTTCCCTCTTTCGCGAGCCGGGCATCGGGCTGCCCGACCCGGTGGCCATGGCGGTGGCTCTCGATCCCGCGATCGTCCTGCGGAAGAGCCGCCACGCGGTCGACGTGGAGTGCGAAGGAACGCTCACCCGCGGGATGACGGTGGTCGATCAGCTGGACGTCGTCCCCCGCGGGCTCGGAGACGCCGCTGGCTGGCGACCCGAGGCCGCGACCGGCAGCCCGAACGTGACGGTGTGCTGGGAGATCGACGTCGCGCGCTTCAAAGAACGGCTGTTCGGCGCGCTCGCGTGAGGACGCCGGCGCCCCGGAGAGCGCGATCGTCCTCCTCCTGCTCACGGGCGCGAAGCTGGCCAGCGAAAGTGCCGGCCTGTAGAGTGGGGGCCATGACGGGCGACGCGAGGCCGGGCCGCCGATGAGACGGGGCCTGGCGGCCGGGCTGGGCGGAGCACTGCTGCTCGCCTACGCGATCCGCCAACCGCTCGACACCTCACAGTGGCTCGATCCGAGCCTGCTCTCCCTCCCGGATCCTCAGCGACTCCTGGCGCTTCTGCACGCCGTCGGCACCCTGGTGTTGCTGAACGCGAGCGCCTTCGCGATCGGAGCGCCGATCCACTCTCGGCTCTTCCGTCATTCGGTCCCGGGGCCGCTCACGGTGCCGCTTCGGTTGGGCCTCGGCCTGCTCGCCCTGGCCAATTTGGTGCTCCTCCTCGCGGCGGTCCACCTGCTGCAGCCGTGGGCCCTCCTCTCCCTCATCACGGTGCCGGCGCTCGTCTGGGCCGTGTCCCAGGTCCGCTCGGGCGTGCCCGCCGCGGCCGCGAAGGCCCGCCGGACGTTCTCCGGGCTCTCGCCCTGGCGAACGCTCGCCTTCGGTCTCCTGCTGCTGGGTCCCTTCCTCCAGGCCTTCGGACTCGTGCTCGGCTGGGATGCCCTGACCTACCACCTGGGCCTCCCCGAGCGCTACTTGTTCGCCAACGGGATCGAGGTCACCCCGTTCTCCACCTACACGGCGTTCCCCCTGAACACCGAGATGCTCTACGTCGTGGCGCTGGGGACGGTCGGGCCTGCGCTCGCCAAGCTCATCCACCTCGAGTTCGGGTGCCTCGTCCTCTGGTCCCTGTTCGCCCTCGGCCGCACGTACTCCGCGAGGTGTGGTTGGCTTGCCGCCCTCTTCCTGATCAGTGAGCCCCTGTTTGTCTGGGAGCTCACGATCGCCTACAACGACCTGCCCCTGGCCCTCTACGCGCTCCTCGCGCTCGTCGCCGCCGAGCGCTGGCTGAGCACCGGAGACCGGCAGGCCGTGCTGCTCGCCGGGCTTCTCACCGGGGCCTGCGTCTCGATTCGCTATCCCGGCGTGGCGGTCCTCGTCGCGGTCGGCGCCGTCGTGCTGCTCACGCCGAGCGCACGATCGTGGCGGGAGCGCGCCGTCGCGTGTGGGCTGATGGGCCTGCTGGCCGGCGCCGTACTGAGCCCCTGGCTCCTGCGGAACCTCGTCTTCATCGGCAACCCCTTCGCCCCCGCGCTCCAGGGTCTGTTCCACCCGCCGGGAGGGGAGTACTTCGACCCGGTGGCCGTCGAGCAGCAGATTGCCTTCAGCAGGATCGTCGGGATGGGCCGCGACCTCGGGGCGCTCGTGGCCTTGCCCTGGAACCTGACGATGCGGTCCGTGCACGGGCTCTACGAGGGAGGGTTCGGGTACCGGATCGGGCCGCTGAACCTGCTGGCTCTTCTGCTCGTCCTGCTCGTTCCGAGGCGACCTCCGCTCGTCAAGCTGTCCCTCGGCGCGAGCGGCGTGCTCGTGCTTCTCTGGTTCGTGACGTCACAGGAGGCGCGCTACCTGCTCCCGGTGTATGTCCTCCTCGCCTTGTGCGGGGCCTGGGCCCTGGACCGTCTGCTCCCGGAGAGGATCCGCCACCCGGCGAGCGCGCTCTGGTCCCTGCCGCTTCTGGCCTTGGTCCTGTGTCACTGGCCGGTGTGGAACCGCCTCGGGCACGACTACGCGGACGCCCTCGTGCGACCCGAGTCCGAGCTGTGGCAGCGCTACGGGCCGGCCCAGGAGCTGGGCTCGCTGCTGCGTCAGAATCTGAAGCAACCCCACCGCATCCTGCTGGTGTTCGAGAGCCGGGGCCTTCTGTTCCACGGCCTCGGCTACGTGCCCTACCACGTCCACGAGGGCTCGCCGACGCTCCAGCTGATCCACCGCAGCCACTCGCCCGAGGACCTGCGAGCCCGCCTCGCGGCCCTGGGGGTCACCCACGTGGTCGTGAACTCCAACATGCAGCGCCGGTATCGGCCGATCTGGGTCGACGCGTACCGTCCCGAGGACTTCGACGCGGATCTGAAGCGGTTCGACTCGTTCTGGCGGAACTGCACCCAGCTCCTCCTCGGCGGCAAGGGGGTTGCGGGGGCGGTTCTGCTGCCCGCCTGCCGGGGGGAGTCCTCGACGCCGGGGCCGAACGACGGGGCGGGGCGGGGTGGTGCTCCGGGACTCTAGCGGCGCCGACCGAGCCCGACCCGAGCGTCGTCGCCGAGAGCTAGTCGCGACCGACGGATCTTTCCCGGCCGGACCCCTCTCGACTCCCGGCGTCGGGCACGCCGTACCCGTCCGGGGCCTCCCTCCGTGACCGGGGGGCCGGCTCGGCCCGGTGTGCGGCCAGACGCTCGACGATCACCTCGCGCAGCCGCTCGATGAAGGCCGGGATCTCCGAGTCGTCCTCGGGGGGGTCGAACCGGCCCACGACCTCCGACCAGCCGTCCATGAGGTGGGCGCGGAAGATCGCGTCCGCGAAGCGGCGGGCTCGCCACATGCCGTCGTTGACCACGAGGTAGACCGGCAGGCGCCTCTCGCGGAGCATGGCCTCGAGACCCGCGGTGCGGAAGCGTCCCACCTCGCCAGTGCGGGAGCGGTGTCCCTCGGGATAGATGAGGAGCCCGTGGGTCAGCTCGCGGGCTCCACGGCGGATGGCCTCCACCGCGCCCTGGGGATCGTTCCGTGGGTCGACCATCGGACATCCGAGCAGACGAACGCACGCCGACACCTGGGGAATGAACCGTCGGTAGCGGACTCGCGTCACGAAGGCGGGGGCAAACGGCCGGGCCAGAAGCGTCACCTGCATGATGTCGAGGACGGCCTGGTGGTTGGCGACCACGTAGACCGGCGAGTCGGTGGGCAGGACCCCCCTCCGCCGGAAGCGGCCGCCCCCGATCCGGAAGATCGCGAACGTGCTCCACGAGATGGCTTTCATGTGCCAGGTGACGAGCCGGAACCGGTGACGCGGGAAGAGCCACGCCCCCGGGATGGCCACCAGCCGGAGGAAAAGATCCAGAACGAGCCAGTCGACGCCGACGAGCGCGGCGGCAAACAGGCTCCGTGTCCCCCGGAGGACGGCGACGAGCCCGCTCAACGGGACGAGTCCTCGTCCAGGGAGGCGGCGGTGTCTGCGCGCACGACCATGCCGGGCGTCTTCTTCATGAACGTCGGATTCTACTGCGGCGAGCCCTTCGGCGGTGGGGAGAGACGGGGCCCGGGGGCTATCTCGCCAGGAGGACCGTCCCGGGAAGCCAGCCCCGCGAAAGCGCGCGGACGCTCAGCCCCCGAGGGCCCATCATCGGGTCGTTGACGCCCACTCTCTCTGGTGAAGGGCGGTGGATCGTCTGCGGCGGGAGACTAGTGCCTCGGTGGGGGCGGGTCAAGGCGAGACCCGCCCAGTGCCGGCCCCTTCCGGACGGGCCGGAACCACGGCGCACGACCATCTGAAACGGATGATCCATTGAGATCGGCGAAAGCGAGGCTCACACTGAGCCAGGAATCGCGGAGACCGTTGCGCCTCCGAGGGAGGTGAAGGACCATGGTCGAGTGCGACAAGTCTTCAACCTGCCCATTCTTCAATGACCGGTTGGAGAACATGCCGACGGCCGCGACGCTGCAGAAACTGCAGTACTGCGAGGGCGACTTCGAGCGCTGCGCCAGGTTTCGAGTCGAGACCAAGCTCGGCAGCACCAGTGTGCCGGGCACCCTCTTCCCGGAGGACTCCGCCACTGCCGATCGGATCGTCGCCGGGACCTGACCTTCGACTGCGACCCGGAGGACGGCGGCGCCGGGGCCTGGGGCGCGTCACGCTCGTTGCGCGTGATGACGTAGCAGTCGTACGGGCTTCCAGCCAGGAGGGAGACGACCTCGGCCGGGTTCTCGTTGCCGCACATGGAGTGGCCGAAATCGAGGGTGATCCCCATCTCGGCGAGTCCGATGTCGTTGAGGAGGCAGGCCCCGGAGCCCTGGGTGTGCCAGTCGGAGCGGTACTACGTAGAATCCCCGGCGGGTCGGTGAGGGGTGCGCAGGGCGCCCCGAGCCTCGAAGGAAACGGCGAGAGCGAGGACGATCAGGACACTGCAGAGGCCGGCCAGGAACCAATCGGGCCCGTGACGCCCGATCCCGGCAAGGGCTCCCCGGATCTGCCACACGAGCGCCCCGATCGTCGTCACGAGCATCACGAGAGCCGGGATGAGGGTCACGCGGCGCGCCTTGCCGCGGTCCACGAGCCAGCAGGAGACGACAAGCAGGGCCAGCGCGGCCACGAGCTGGTTCGACGCGCCGAAGGCGGGCCAGAGGACGCGCCACTGACCGGAGAGAGCCAGGCTCCCCGCCGCCACGACCACGATGATCGTCGAGGCCCAGCGGCTCTCCCAGCCGGTGAGCTCGGCCAGGAGATAGCGACCGAGACGGGTGGCGGTGTCGAGGGTGGTGAGGATGAAGAAGTTCAGCGCCATGATGGCGAACGTCGCCCCGTAGCCCCCGAGCATCGAGCCGGTGAGCGAGCCGTATCCCTCGCCGAACGCGGCGATGGCCCCTCCCGGGGCGCGCAGCAGCTCGGCATGGCGTGCCGCGCTCAGCCCGGCCCCCACCGCGATCACCACCAGCGTCGCCACGGTCGACTCCATGATCATCGCGCCGTAGCCGATGCGGCAGGCGTGGGCCTCGTTGTCGAGCTGCTTGCAGGTGGTCCCCGAGGACACCACGGAGTGGAAGCCGGAGATGGCGCCGCACGCAATCGTCACGAACATGAGCGGCCACAGCGGGCCGGCCAGGGGCCAGTCGACGGGCTGGAAGCCGTGAAAGGGCGCGGCCTGGAAGCGGGGCCCGGAGACGAAGATGCCGAGAAGGCCGAGGCCGATGGTGGTGAAGAGGACGTAGGAGGAGAGGTAGTCCCGGGGCTGGAGCAGGTACTGGACGGGCAGGACTGAAGCCACGAGGCAGTAGACGAGCAGGGCCAGGACCCAGAACGTCTGGGGCCCGAGGCCTGCGACCTCGGGCACCGGCGGGGGGAAGGCGTGCCCGAGGGCGAGGAGGCCGAGGATCGCGGCGAGGCCGAGGACGGTGACGAGCGCCAGACGCGCCCCGCCCGCCCTCCCTCGGTACAGGGCGAAACCGGCCAGCGCGGCCACGGGCAGGATGCCCCAGCTCGGGACGACGATCTCGGGGGCCTGGACGAAGGTGCCGGCGGTGAGAACGGCGAAGACGGCCAGGACCAGGACGAGCGCGATCAGGATGAAGACCGAGAAGAGGATCCGCGCCCGCCGCGTGACCACCCGCCCCGAGACCTCGGCGATCGAGACGCCGCCGTGGCGGACGGCGACCACGAGCGAGGTGAAGTCGGCCACCGCGCCCATGAGAACGCCGCCGAGAACGATCCAGACGATCGACGGCGCCCAGCCCCAGTACGCGACGGCCAGCGCCGGGCCCACGATCGGTCCCGCCGCACAGATCGACGAGAAGTGGTGGCCGAAGAGGACCAGCCACTGTCGGGCGGGGACGTAGTCGACGCCGTCGTACTTCGTGTGCGCAGGGGTGGGCCGGGCCGGGTCGATGCCCAGCAGACGGGCGACGAACCGGCCGTAGCCCAGGTAGCCTGCCCCGAGGAGCGCTATGACGACGAGGAGAAGCGCTCGCGCGTCCATCCGATCAGGGTGAGGGCACGATGCCCGGGAAGACGTAGGCCTGCAGCATCGCCAGCAAGCCCATCAGCGTCGTCAGCAGCAGGCTGTGGCCCACGACCCGACGCAGGATCTCCCCCTCGCGACCGACCGCGCCGACCCCGGCCGCGCCCACCGAGAGGTTCTGGGGGCTGATCATCTTCCCCATCACCCCGCCGGAGCTGTTGGTGGCGGCGGTGAGGATCGGGTCGAGGCCCGAGACTCGCGCGGTCGTGGCCTGCAGCGGACCGAACAGCGTGTTGGAGGCGGTGTCGCTCCCGGTGAGGAAGACGCCGAGCATCCCGAGGAACGCCGAGAAGAACGGGAAGAGAACCCCCGTGGTCGCCAGCGCGAGCGCCATCGAAGACGTCATCCCCGAGTAGTTCATCACCGTGGAGATCGACAGGATGAAGGCGATGGTCACGATCGGCAGCCCTAGCTGCCGAAGCGTCTTCAGGAAGGTCTCCGGGAAGACGCGCCAGGGGACCCCGAAGGCCCGCATCACGAGGAAGACGAGGAACGACGCGAGCACGACCACTGTTCCCGCGGCGGCCAGGAAGTCGAGACGGAAAGTCAGAGGGTAGGGGCCCGTCTCCCGGACGATGGGCGGCTCCCGGTGCACGCGGGGCTTGAGCCGGCCGTCCTCAGTCGCGAAGGAGCCGGGCCAGTGGAAGCCCCAGACAGGGAAGCGGAAGGCCTGCGAATCGGACGTCGTCGCCGGGCCGACCCACGGGTCGGGGCAGAGCGCGTTGCCCGGCTGTCCGCAGCGCAGCAGCGCGGTCACGTTGAGCGGCGGCTTCAACTCGCGGAGCCCGCCGAAGTTCCCGATCTGCCCCGCGAGAATCACCAGGACGAGGATCGCGTAGCTCCCGTACGCCCGGGCCACGCGACGTGGGGGATCCGTCCGGCCCTCGCTGGTGAGCGCGGTGTGATTCTCCACCCGGTCCACGGAGCGCGGGCTCCAGAACCGGAGAAGGATGGCCACCGAGGCGAGCGAGAGCAGCGCGGCCAGGACGTCGGTCAGCTCCGGGCCGAGGACGTTCGAAACCACGAACTGCACGACCGCGAAGCTCCCGCCGGCGACCAGGACCGCGGGCAGGACCTCCACCATCCGCCGCCACCCGGCGAGCAATACCACGAGGTAGGCGGGGATGATGAGGGAGAAGATCGGCAGCTGCCGGCCCACCATCGCGGAGAGTGCCTGGGTGGTGGACTCGGGGTCCGTGCCCAGGATCGGCGCGACGAGGCCTCCCAGGGTCGTGATCGGGATGCCGATCGAGCCGAAGGCCACGGGGGCGGTGTTCGCGACGAGAGCCAGGACCGCGGCGGTGATCGGCTCGAAGCCGAGGCCGGCCAACATGGCCGCGCTGATCGCCACCGGCGCCCCGAAGCCGGCGATACCCTCGATGAGGGCCCCGAAGCAGAAAGCCACGAGCAGGGCCTGGATCCTCCGGTCCTCGGTGAGCCGGGCGAGCGAGCGTCGGATCACGTCGAAGTCGCCGCTCGCGACGGTGAGGTTGTAGAAGAAGACGGCGCTCAGGACGATCCAGCTGATCGGCCAGAGACCGAAGGCCATCCCGTGGGTCGCCGCGGAGATCGTCAAGCTCAGCGGCATCTTCCAGACGAGCCAGGCGAGGAGGAACGCCGCCGTGGCCCCGGCCACCGCCGCCCGCCACGGGGCAGCGCGGACACCGGCGAGGAGGACCGCCAGGACGACGAGGGGAAGGGTGGCGACGAGGGCCGAGGCGAGAAGGCTCCCCGCAACCGGGTCGTAGATCTGATGGAAGGCGCCAAGCACGGCGCGGATTCTAGCGCATTCGCCGTCCTTCGGCTCGTCGAGCGCTCAGCGGCCGACCGTCTCGACCGGTCCTGAGCCCGGCGGGGCCTCGCAGGAGACCTGCTGCCAGCCGCTGCGGATCGTGGTCCCGCCGCAGTAGCTCCGGCCCTGGGATCGCGGGTCGTTCAGGTAGGCGAGGATCGTGCCGCAGGTCTCGCCGTCCGCCGGCTTTACCCGGCACACCCCGGTGAAGGCGCGGTTGATGAAGCAGCAGTCGGCGCGGGGCGAGGCGTCCTCGGCCGGTGCGGCGAGAGCGCGGCAGGCACCCGCGGTGGCTCCCACGTCCCGCGGTCCCGCGCCCGGAGCGACCGTGCCTCCGGCGAGGACGAGAGCGCCGATGCCGGCGGCCACCCGGGCGAGCCCGGCGTGTCCTGGTCTCATGGCACACCCCCTCCTTCAAGTATCGGACATCACCCTACGCCTGGGAAGCCTTCGCCGCGACGGCGGGCTCGGGGACGTGCGAGCCCGGGAGCCCGTCGTGCTCCGTGCGGGCGATGATCTCATCCTGGAGAGCTACCGAGAGATCGCAGAAGTAGTCGCTGTACCCGGCCACCCGCACGATCAGGTCGCGGTGCTCCTCGGGCCGGGCCTGCGCCTCGCGCAGCGTCTCCGCCCGCACCACGTTGAACTGCACGTGGTGCCCGTCCATCTTGAAGTACCCCCGCACGAGGTGAGCCAGGGCGTCGATGCCGGCATCGCCGTCGAGGAGCGAGGGGGTGAGCTTCATGTTCAGCAGCGTGCCTCCCGTGCGGAGGTGGTCCATCCTGGCCGCCGATCGGACGACGGCGGTCGGGCCTCGACGGTCGGCCCCCTGAACCGGGGAGATGCCTTCCGACACCGGCCGTGTCGCCCGCCGTCCATCGGGCGTCGCCCCGGTCACCGAGCCGAAGTACACGTGGCAGGTCGTGGGCAGCATCTGGATGCGGTACCGCCCCCCCCGGGCGCTCGGGCGGCCGTCGACCGCGGCGAAGAAGGCCTCGAAGGCGCGCTGCATCAGCGAGTCGGCGCGGTCGTCGTCGTTGCCGTACTTCGGCATGCGGTTGACGAGCCGCAGGCGCAGGGTCTCGTGTCCCTCGAAGTCACCGTCCAGCGCGGATACCAGCTCCTCGAGCGAAACGCGACCCTCTTCGAACACCACGCTGCGGATGGCGGCGAGGCTGTCGGTCAGTGTCCCGATGCCCACACCCTGGATGTAGGTGTTGTTGTATCGGGCCCCGCCGGCGTTGTAGTCACGGCCTTTGCGGATGCAGTCGTCGATCAGGACCGAGAGGAAGGGTGCGGGCATGAGCCGCGCGTACATGCGCCCGATGATCTGGTTCCCGGCGATCTTGACGTCGAGGACGTGCCTCATCTGCGTCTCGAATGCGGTGAACACGGCGTCGAAGTCCATGTGGTACCCGAGCGCGCCGGTGGCCGGGCCGAGCCGGCGTCCCGAGCGCGGATCGACGCCGTCGTGCAGGGCGAGCTCCAGCACCTTCGGCAGGTTGAAGTAGCCGGTGAGGATGTAGGCCTCCTTGCCGAAGGCCCCGACCTCCACGCAGCCCGAGCAGCCGCCGGCCCGGGCGTCTTCGAGCGTCTTGCCCTGGCGGAGCTGCTCCGCGACCACCGCGTCGGCATTGAAGAGCGACGGGAAGCCGTAGCCCTGCCGGATGACGCACAGGGCGCGCCGCAGAAGGGCGTCCGGCGTCTTGCGCGAGACCTGGACGTTCGAGGACGGCTGGAGGAGATGCATCTCGTCGACGATCTCGAGCACGAGGTGCGAGACCTCGTTCGAGCCGTCGGTGCCGTCGGCGAGGAGTCCGCCGAGGTTGATGTTGGCGAAGTCTGTGTACGTGCCGCTCTCGGCGGCGGTGACGCCCACCTTCGGGGGCGCGGGGTGGTTGTTGAACTTGAGGAAGAAGCACTCGAGGAGCTCCTTCGCGCGCCCCCGCGTGAGGGTCCCTTCGGCGAGGCCACGCTCGTAGAAAGAGAGCAGGTGCTGGTCGAGGTGTCCGGGGTTGAACGCGTCCCAGCCGTTGAGCTCGGTTATGACGGCGAGGTGGCAGAACCAATACGACTGGAGCGCCTCCTGGAAGTCGCGGGGGGCATGGGCCGGCACCCACCGACATGCGGAGGCGATCCTCTCGAGCTCCGCGCGTCGGGCGGGATCGCCTTCGCCGGCGGCGAGGGCCTCGGCCCGCTCGGCGTGGCGCTCCGCGAACAGCAGGACCGCGTCGCACGCGACGTCCATGGCCCGGAGCTGCTCGCGCTTGTCCCAGGCCTCGGCGTCCTCGTGAAGGTCGAGCGCATCGATGGCGGCGGCGATGTCGGACTTGAAATCCGCCAGCCCGCGCCGATAGATCTTGTCATCGAGGACGGTGTGGCCGGGGGCCCGCTGCTCCATGAACTCGGTGAAGAGGCCGGCCTCGTAGCAGGCGTGCCATTCTGGAGGCAGCGCCTCGAAGAGCCGATCACGCAGCGAACGCCCTCGCCAGTAGGGGATGACGTCCCGCTCGTAGGCCGCGATCACCTCCGGGGCGACCCGGTAGCTCGTCTTCTCCCGCGAGTCCAGGATCTGCAGGTCCTCGACGGAGTGGCAGGTGAGCTCGGGGAAGGTGGGGACCGCCTTGGGGGCCGGGCCGCGCTCGCCGACGATCAGCTCACCCTCGCCAAGGTAGATCTGCTTCTTCTCGCAGAGGTGCCGGAAGGCCCGCGCGCGCATGACGGGCACCGAGAAGAGTCCGTCGTTCGCGCGGTAGAAGCGCGTCAGCAGGACCGCGCGCTCGGCGGAGATCGACGGGGGAGTGTCGAGGCTCAGACGGCGCAGGGCTTCGGTTCGGGGGGTCATCTTCAGCCTCCGATGGAGACATTGAGGCCCCGCTCGCGGAACAGGACGGCGAGGACCTCCATTCGTTCGGGGGAAGGCGGGGCGAGGGACTCGAGCGGAGAGGGTCGGCCGAGGCGCCGGGCCTTCGCGCCGCCGGTCCCGTGAAAGGGCAGCAGGCTCACGTGCTGCACGCCCGTGAGCTCGGCCGCGAGCTCGGCGACTGCGGTGATGTCGGCCTCGCCGTCGGTGTGGCCGGGAACGATCGGAACGCGAATCCAGACGGAGGGGTGGGCGCGGGTGAGCGCACGGAGGTTGTCGAGGATCGGCGCCGTCGAGAGCCCGGTCAGCTCGCGGTGTCGGGTGTCGTCCACGAGCTTCACGTCGAAGAGGAAGAGGTCCACGAGCGGGACGAGCTCGAGGAGCTCGTCCCGCGGCCCGAAGCCGCACGTGTCCACCGCGGTGTGAACGTCGTGGACACGTGCGGCCTCGAGAAGGGCCCGCAGGAAGCGGATCTGGGCGAGGGGCTCGCCGCCGGAGAAGGTCACACCTCCACCCGAGTCCTGGAAGAAGATGCGGTCGCGCAGGACCTCCGCCATCACCTCGTCCACGGTGGTCTCGCGGCCGGCCAGCTCCCGGGCCCCGGCGGGACAGGCCTCGACGCACTCGCCGCAGGCCGTGCACAGGCCGGAGCCGGGCGGGGGCGCCCCGTGCGGGCACACCGCCTCGCACGTGCCACAGTGGGCGCAGCGGGTCTCCACCTTCACGATCTCCGGCCCGAACGCCTGGCTCTCCGGGTTGTGGCACCAGAGACAGCGGGCGGGGCAGCCTTTGAGGAAGACGGTGGTGCGGATGCCCGGGCCGTCGTGCAACGAGTAGCGCTGCACGTTGAAGACGCGCCCGCTCGCGGCCCCGCTCATGGCCGACCCCCGACCGTCGGGTCGCCGAAGTAGTAGCGGTGGATGAAGCGCTCCTGGACGTCGAACGACCAGTGCACGTCGCGAAGGTGATCGGCGGCCGCGCGGGCGTCGCCCTTCGCCACGAGGCGCACGAAGGCGGCGTGCTCCTCGAGCGAGGCGAGCTCCCACTCCTTCACGAGCCCCTGGCGCCGCGGCCAGTCGTAGAGCCGCTGCTTGTGGGTGCGGACGATTCGCACGAGCCGCTCGTTGCCGCAGCGATCGAGGAAGACGTCGTGGAAGGCGAGGTTGCGGTCGTAGTAGCGGTCGAAGTCGCCGGCGAGCACCGCATCCTTCATCTCCGCGTTGAGGTGGCGCAGGGCGCGGACCTCGGTCTTGCCGAGCTCGGGAAACGCGGCGAGGAGGGCGGCCCCCTCGAGGGCCCCGATCACCTCGTAGAGGTGGCGGATGTCCTCGAGGGTCAGTGGCTGCACCCGAACTCCCCGGCGCGAGAGGATCGAGACGAAGCCTTCCGCCTCGAGCTGGAGGAGGGCGTCGCGGAGGGGGGTGCGGCTCACCCCGAGCCGCGAGGCCAGCTCGTCCTGGTTGATGAACGCGCCGGGCTGGATCTCGCCGCGGCTCAAGAGGTGGCGCAGGTGGTCGTAGACCTGCTCACGGAGCGACTTGAGGACGAGCGGGCCGGGCGGCGTGGTCACCGGAAGTGTCCCTCGCCCCTGATATATCAGATTTCAGCTGCGCAGACCAGCCGGTGGCGCACTCGCGCCGCGAAACAGGGACGACTCGTGACCTGCCCAGCTAGGTGATCCAGTCGATCAACCCTCGCACCGCGGACAGGATCTCGACGTCGCTGCTCGCCGGCCGGTTGCCGGACGCGGCGGACAGCCTCCCCGTGGCGAGCCGCGAGTCGAGCTCGGCTTGGCGCAGCCGGTCCCGCCGGTCCCGGAGGTCCGCCTCCTCCCGGGCGCGCGCGCGGTCCATTCCGCCGGCCCGGATGAACTCGACGACCCGCCGCAGCTCCCCCTGGTTGAACCAGACGCCGTGCCCCTTGCAGACGTCGACGAGGACGCCCGACACCCGGGCGAAGTTCTGCCGGTTCATCAGACGCCGGCACTCGGGGCACGGCCAGTAGCCTTGCGGCGGGGCCGGTGCGGCCAGGGGCTGGGGCCGCGAGAGCGCCGCCTCCAGGACGACCGCCTGCTGCTCGGTCTCCTCGCAGATGCGGTGAAAGGACGTGGTGTCGATCCACAGGCCGCCGCACCGCGTGCACTCGTCGAGGGTGACCGAGCCGACCTTCGCGGGCTCGAGCGGACGCTTGCACTCCGGACAGGGACGGGAGGGGCGGGGCTCAGCCTCCTCTCGCACCGCCTCCGCCCCGCAGTGGGCGCAGAAGCGGGTCCCACGAAACAGCTTCGCGAAGCACGACGGGCAGGCCACGAGGGCGAGCAGGGTGCCGCAGTAGGGGCACGCCGTCGCCTCCGGCGTCGCCGGAGCGCCGCACGAGGGGCAACGGACGGTTCCCGCGGTCTCCGGCATCGGCACGATTCTATGCCCACGATGTTCCGGTGACGAGTTCGTTGCTAGCGGACGGCCTGACGGCTGGCGGGTGCGGAGCCTGGCGGCGGTGTGTGGGACGACTTGGGGCCGAGGGGCCCCTTACTTCGTGACCGTGAAGACAGCGGGCTCGGAACGCGTACCGACCCCGTCTTCGACGGCGATCGCGAACTCGCCCGTCTCCGCGTTCTCACCGAGCTCGACGAGCACCTTGATCAAGGAGGCGTTCACGAACTTCTGGCCGATCACGGCGATGCCGCGGGGGGCCTTCTTCAGGGGAACGATGCGCGGCTGAAGATCCGGCCGGAATCCGCTTCCCCGCAGGTCGAGCATGACCTTGCCCGGCCGCCGCACCTCGAGAGGCGACACCGTGGCGAGGACGATCGGCTCCGCCGGCGGGGCCGGCGGTGCGGGTGGGGCCACCCGGGGCGCCGGATCCGGCGGCGGAGCCTCGACCTGGGGCCCGGGGTCGGGCGGGGCGGGGGCTGGCTCGGGAAGGGTCACCGGCGCGGGCGCCGCCGGCATCGGGGTGGGTGTGGGAGTGGGTGCGGGCGGCTGCGGCTCGACCCGAGTCGGCTGAGGCGCCACCGCCGTGGTCGCCGTGGGGCGAGTGGCGGGGTCGGTCGTGACTGGCGCGGGTGCGGGGGCGGCGGGCGCCGGGGTGGGCTCGGTGGTCGCCGGTGTGGGTGTGGGCACAACGCCCGTCGTGTCCGGGGCCGGCAGCGTCGTGGCCGGAGCGGACGCGACCATCGTCGGTGGCGTCGGCGGCGTCGCCCCGGCTGGCGAGGTCGTGGCCCCGGACCCGATGTACTGCCAGCCCGCGGCGGCGGCGAGGCCGATGACGACGACCAGGGCGGCGAGGAGTGGCCACGTGCGTCGTGAAGGCCGCCCTTCGCTCGCCCGGGCGGGCGCGGCTCTCGGAGCGCGCGCCGCCCGAGGCGAAGGCCGCGAGGGCGCCGAGCTCTTCTGCTGAGCCGCGGCCATCTGGGCCAGATACGTCAGGTCCTTCGGACGCCAGTCGGCGGAGCGCTCGAGGCAGGCCATCACCGCATCCGCCAGCTCCCGAGGCAGATCGGAGCGCACCTTGAACAGGTGCGCGGGGGAGTCGCCCGCGGGACGTCCGGCCAGGATCTCCCAGGCGATGGCCCCGGCCGAGTAGACATCGGCCAGCGCCGCCGGTGCGTCACCGTCAGCGTCGGGCGCCGCGTATCCGGGCGCGGGAGAGCCCTGGCGAGCCGCGGAGAGGTCGCACTCGCCGCCGGAGCCCAGCTCGATGCGGACGGGCTCCAGCGCGGCCAGCGACTCGCCGCGGTCGTGCACCTCGTTCACCGCCTGACAGAGACACTCGACGACACGCAGCCTCTCGTCGAGCGGTCGCTCCTGCCGGAGCCAGACATCGAGCTTCATGGTCACCCAGCCGTGGAGAGTCTACACCCTGAAGGGATTACTGTGTGGCGCGGCCGCCCCGAGGCTCGGCCCCGCCCGGGGTCGACGGCGGTCACCGGGAGAGAGACGACGGCGGCCCTGGCGTGCCTCGTCCTCCCGGCTAGGAAGAAGGCCTGTGGGTGTGCTCGAGGATTCAGGATCCTGACGAGGAGTGGCCCACCACCCCCTGAGAATGCCGCGAACAGGTCGAGCCCGGCGCACGCGCTTCCCCCGGGCCTACTGGCTCAGCGGCGGGAAGCCGGCCTTCTGGGCCAGCTTGTCCACCGTCGGCACCAGGTCGTTGATGCGCGGGAGCTTCTTTCCGTTGACGTAGAGGGTCGGGGTGGCCTGGATTCCCAGGCGCCGGGCCTCGGCGATCTGCGCCGCGAGCACCGCCTTTGCCTCCGGATCCTCCAGGCAGCCCCGCATCGCCGCGGGGTTGAGGCCGGCCTCGCCGGCGAGGCGGATGACGTCGGCGGCACCGGGGCTGCGGAGCCCCTCGGCCGAGAACACGCGGTCGTGGTAGGCGTCGAACTTGCCCTGGTATTCGGCGCAGACCGCACCGAGGGCCAGCTGGCAGGCGCCGGGGTGGCTCGAGCGTGGGAGGCTCTCGTTGCACTCCTGGTCGAGCGGGTAGTTCTTGAAGTGGACGGCCACCCGGCCACCGGCCTGGGGCACGAACTGTGAGAGCCCCATCGCCAGGTTGCGGCAGAACGGACAGAGGAAGTCGGAGTACTCGACCACCTTCACCGGCGCGTCGGCGGGACCCTTCGCCGGCACGTTCTCCAGGTCGATCGTCTCCACGCTGGCGTTTTCGAACTCGGCCTGGGCCCTCGTCGCGAAGTACTGCTCGAGCTTCTGCGGATCGTCGAGCGTCTGCCGAAGCTCTTGCGCTCGCTGCTTCCAGTACGCCGCTTCTTCGGAGCCCTCCGCGGTCTGCTCTGGCGGCGCGGACGAGGCCTCCGGGGTCGGGTCCGCTTCGGGTGGGGTCGCGTCGAGCGGGGAGGCATCCGGCGTGGCGGCCGGCGGCGGCGGAGCCGGAGCCGGCGCCCCCAGGAGTGCGACCTGCCGCCGCTGCTCGCGGTAGTCGAGCGTCGTCTCCGCGCCGACGACGGCAGCAGCGACCGCCAGGGTGCCGAGTGCCCAGCCCGCGACCGCCAGCCGGCCCTCGGCCCGCCGCAGAGCCCCGTGCGAATCCAGGGCTCCCCGCCAGGCCGGCCGCAGGGCGAAGAGGGCGAGCGCACCCAGGACGTACGTCAGGATGCACAGCGAGCAGAAGGCCCGCACCGCGAAGGCCTGGACACCGAAGAGGAAGAGATCGACCAGGAGGCCGAGGGCGAGGCCCAGGGCCGCCAGGCCGGCCAGGGCCGGCCGCAGCTCATCGGGAGCGAGGAGCGTCAGAGCGAGGAGCAGGGCCAGCGACACATAGAAGACGAGGCCGAGGGCGGCCAGCGGGATGCCGCCGAACGACGACCAGGAGCTCCGGGCCACCGTCTCGCAATCGCCGCCCGCGCCCGCTTCGCCCTCGCCGCAGACCCTGTTGACCGCCGAGACCGCCCGATCCTCGCCGTGATGCTGGAGGAGCAGAAGGCCAGAGACCGTCGCCGCCGCCAGGCAGAGGCAGAGTGCGGCCAGGAGCCGCTTCGCACCACTCGTCCCCAAGTAGAGAACCTCCTTGAGCGAATGTAGCCGAGGCTCCGAGCGCGGGCAACTCGCCCCCGAGCCGTCCTCGGACACGGGACCTGGGGTCGATTTGTTCCACCGGCCAGCTCGGGCGGTGATAGGCTTCCGCGACCGGGTCGGACTCTGCGGTACGTGAGCCCCGAGCCGGCAAGGCCTGCGAGGGCGCCGTGTGGTCGAGAGGCCGCGCGGGCTCTCGCGTGGAGTGAGCAGACGTCGTGATCCTGCACCTCGGCTCCGGTGATGCGGCCCAGAGGGGCTGCGGTTCCAAGGCCGCCCTGCTCGACCGGGCCGCGCGCGCCGGGCTCCCGGTGCCTCCGGGCGTCATCGTGCTCGACGAGGCGTGGCGCTCCGCCCTCGAGAGGGGGCTGGTCCGGGTGGAGGGAATCACGGAGCGCCGGCCCGTCTCCGTGCCTGACCCGTCGCTCCTCGTGCACCTCATCGGGCTGCCGTCCTTCACCGGTCCACTCGCCGTCCGCTCGGCTTTCTCCGCGGAAGACGGTGCGACCGACAGCCTGGCCGGCGTCTTCGTCTCGGGCCTGTTCGTCGACGGTCGACGCCCGGCCGCCCTCGCGGCGGGGCTGGCCGGGGTCTGGGCCTCGGCCTTCCGGCGACCTCGCGGTTTCCGTCGGGACCTGATTCTCCAGGAGATGGTTCACGCCCGCCGGGCCGGTGTCGCCTTCACCGAGCGCGAATACGAAGACGACGTCGTCAACGCAATCGACGGCACCGCCGAGCACCTCGTCGCCGGCCAGCTCCCGGGCGAGCAGATGCTCCTGCCCAAGCGGCGGGCGGCGGAGGGCCCCACCACCGCCAACCCGGTCGAGGCGCGGCTGCAGGTGCTGCTCCGCAAGGTGCGCCGCGTGTTCGACGAGGCAGACTGGGACGTCGAATGGGCGGACGATGGTGAGCGCATCTGGCTCGTCCAGGTGCGCCCGGTGACCCGGCCCACACTTCGCAACGAGCTGTTCACCTCCGCCGGGCACCGCGAGATGCTCCCCGACCCGCCCTCGCGCCTGACGACGAGCCTGATCGCCTCGTGCGCCCCCGGGCTATTCGAATCCTTCCGTCGCTTCGACCCTCGGCTGCCCGCCGGTCGTCCCCTCATCGAGGTCTTCCGTGGGCGGCCGTTCCTCAACCTGTCACTCCTCACCGAGACGATGCGCCGGTGGGGCCTGCCCTCGCGCCTCGTGACCGACTCGATTGGCGGCACCGCCGATCGTGATTTCGGTGCCCAACCGTCGCGTCTTCTCTTCCAGGCACCTCTGTTGGCCCGGCTCGTCGTCGCCCAGCTGCGGTCGGTGTCCTCGGCCGTCGCCGCCGAACGCCGGATCCTCGAGCGCACCGCCTCACCGCCGGTCGGCCTCGCGGACACGGTCGAAGAGCTCCGCTGGCTCTACTCCACCCTCGTCGCCGAGATGCTCTCGCTGGCCGCGGCCCTGAGCGGACCACTCGCCCTCCTGCGCCGGGCGGGCGCCCTCGCCGAGGTGGCGTCTCGCTGGCGCTCCGCAGGGACGGAGCTCCGCGAGGATCTCGCCGCCCTGCGGGCGCGCGCGGCGGCAGGGCCGGAGCTGCGGGAGGCGCTGCAGCGCGGGGCCCTGCCCGAGGACCGGGCCTTCCGGGAGGCGTTCTTTGCGTGGCTCGAGCGCCACGGCCACCGCGGGGTCCACGAAGGCGACATCGCGTGCCCCCGGTACCGCGAGGAGCCGGAAACGCTCCTGCGGGGTCTGGCCGCGCCGGCCGAAGCGCCCCCGGGCCTGCCGCGGGTCTCGCCGCGGGCGCGCCTTCTCTGGCCCGTGGCCTGGCAGGCCGAGCGGACGCTCCTCGCCCGGGAGCGGTTGCGCTCGACCGCCCTCCGCGGCTTCGAGCGGCTCCGGGTGGTACTCCTCACCCGGGCCCGGGGGCTCGCGGACGACGGCGTCCTGCCCTCGGCCGACGCGCTGTTCCAGCTCGACCTCGACGAGCTTCGCCGCCTGGACGAGGGCTTCCGTCCCGACGCCGCGTTCTGGCGAGCGCGGGCGGCGGAGAATGAGGCCGCGCGTGCCTACGAATTCCCCGACGTCTTCCACCGACTCGACGACCTCGAGTCGTTCCGATCCGGATCACCCGGCGTGGCGGCCCCGGCGCGGCTGCGCGGCATCGGCCTCACGACGGGCCAGGCTCGGGGCCGCGCCTGGGTGCTTGCCGGGCCGTCGATCGGGCCGCCGGAGGGATTTAGCCCGTCCGACACCATCCTGGTCGCACGCGCGGTGGACGCAGCCTGGATCCCTACCTTCTCCCGCGTGGCCGGGGTCGCGGTCGAGGTCGGAGGTGACCTCTCGCACGGCTCCATCATCCTCCGGGAGATGGGCCTTCCCGCGGTCACGAACGTGCGCGGGGCAACGCGCGCCTTCCGCACCGGGGATCGGCTGGTCCTCCGTGCCGACGAGGGCACAGTCGAGCGCGTCGAGCTGGAGCCCGGAGGCGCGGGGGCGCCCGCCTCGCTCAGAACCCGACCAACAGACCGGCCGTGACGTGGATGTCGTGCTCGGACTTCCCGGAGAGGAAGTGATCGAGCACGAGGTGGTCGATCACGTCGACACGCGCCCCGACCTTGCCGAAGAGGATCTTGAGCCCGGCGCCGAACCGGAGCTCGAAGTCCGTCTCCCCGAGACCAGAGCCGCTCCAGGACACTCCACCCGCGCCGAAGACGAGCACCGGCCGGACCTCGCCGCCCGTGACATCGTAGGCCAGCCCGCCCCCGTAGTGCCAGGCCGTGACCCGGCGGCCCGCCCCGCGCCCGAGACCGTGCTCGGGCGGCCGCAGTCCCGGGATCTCGGGCCAGCCTCCCTGGCCGAAGCAGCGGTCGGAGATGCAGAGATCGCCACCGGTTTCGAGGTCGTGGGTCGGCGCCACCTCGAGGTCCGCCTCCACCGCCAGCCGGCCCTTGATGGAGCGAGAGTAGCGGACCCCGAAGAGCGCGCTGTTGCCCAGGGCGGTGCGCGCGGTCATGTCCACTCGGGCTTGGCTCGGCAACCCCGGTCCGCGAGGAAAACCCCGGCCACCGGGCAGGGGGAGCACCCAGCGGTGGGTCTCCTCCCGCGATGCGTCGAGGATCGAGATCCCACCGAAGACGACGATCTGGTTCTTCGACTCGTGGTCATCGGCGGCGGCCAGGGGCGCCGCCGTGAACAGAAGCAACGGGATGACGAGAGGTTTCAGGACATGTGGTGCGGGCATGAGCATTCTTCTCCTCGCTCGATCATGCCACGGTGTCGGCGGCCGGAATGTGACGAGAACGTGAGGCTGCTGCAAACAGGCCGGATGTGCCCACGGCCGATACGGAGAGCGGTGAGGGCCTGCCAGGCAGCTAGTGCGTCACCGAAGTCGCGTGAACGCGGCGGACCACGCGGCTAGGGGCTCGGCGGGCGGGGCCCCGACGAGGACGCCGCTGTGCTTCGAGGCTCCGCGTTTCGGAGTACTCGAATCGCAAACAGAGGCAACCTCTCCGACGCCGCTCGGAGCCTGCGGCCCCGTGCGATTCGAGCACCCCGCCGCAGACGGGGTGCACGCCGAGCCCCCTGAGGCCCCGCGCCACGACGCTACACGCGCCTTCGGTGACCAGGGCACTGGCGCGGCCGAGGGCGTCAGCGGCCCACGTGGGCCGCCTCGGCATCGCCCATCTCGACACGCCCGTCCGGGAAGTACTCGGACCAGCGGCGGGTGACGAGGTCCGCGGTCTCGGGGGCGCAGGAGACCTCGTTCGGGAAGGAGGGCTTCCGGCGGGCGTCGATCAGCACCGGCGGCCCGTGGACGACGTGGTGCCGCACGACCCGGGTGGCCGCGGCGTGAAGATCGGCCGCAGGCTCGAAGCGAGTGAAGGTGGTCCAGAGAAAGCTCGTCGGGGTCGCCGCCGCCCGCTTCGGCTCGTCGGTCAACACCAGCAGCGGCCATCCGCGGAAAGCGGGGTGGCCGACGAGCCGGGCCGCAGCCCCCGGATCCTCGCCCGCCGACGGCCCTCCCACCACGAGGCAGCCGCCGCAGAACACCTGCACGTCGCTCACCTCCGGCGGAGGCGACACGGAGGGGCGGAACTCGCGGGGCAGCTCGCGCACCGGGTCGCCGAGGCCCAGCCACACGCCCTTCGAGCCCTCGTTCACCGCGGGCCCCGTGTAGTCGAGGGTGTCCATGGAGAGGTTGGAGACGACGTACAGGTCGGTCTCCGGGTTCGTGCGGGACAGGACCTGCTCCAGCGTCGCCCGGAAGTCACGCAGGTTCACCGGCCGATCGGTGACGAGCAGGAACTTGGTGAGCGACAGCTGCCCCTCGCCGAGGATGCGGAAGGCCGAGACCATCGCCTCGCGCTTGTACCGCTCCTTGACCACCGCCGCCGCCAGCGAGTGGTAGCCGGTTTCTCCGTACGACCAGAGATCGACCACCGCCGGCATCACCAGGGGGAAGAGCGGCGCCAGGAGCTCCTGCAGAAGGTCGCCGATGAAGAAGTCCTCCTGCCGGGGCTTGCCCACCACCGTGGCGGGGTAGATCGCGTCGCGGCGCCGGCAGAGATTCTCCACTCGGAAGACCGGGTAGTCGTGGCGGAGCGAGTAGTAGCCGTAGTGATCACCGAACGGGCCCTCGGGACATCGGACGTTCGGCGGCACGTGGCCCACGAGCGCCATCTCCGCGCTCGCGACGAGGGGATGGGGGCCCGGGCCGGGGCATCGCTCGAGGCGCCGTCCGGCGATGAGGGAGGCGAGGAGCATCTCCGGCACGTTCTCCGGAAGCGGTGCGATCGCGGCGAGGGTGAGGGCGGGGGGACCCCCGAGGAAGACGGTCACGGGCAGGCTTTCTCCGCGCGCCTCGGCGACCGAGTGGTGGAAGCCGCCCCCCTTGGCGATCTGCCAGTGCATGCCGGTGGTGGTGGCGTCGTGCACCTGGAGCCGGTAGATGCCCAGATTGCTGCGGGGCCGGGCGCGGCCCGCCCCCCCGGGCTCTTCGGTGTAGACGAGCGGCAGGGTGAAAAACGGTCCCCCGTCCTCCGGCCAGCAGGTGAGGGCGGGGAGACGATCGAGGCGCACGTCGCTCGTCACGACCTCGGTCACCGGGCCGCTCCCGCGCTTCTTGAGACCGATCCGCAGCCCCTCGAGGGCCAGGTCGCGCGCTCCCCAGAGCTTGCCCGGCGTCGGTGGCAGCACGGTCTCCGCGATGTCGACGACTCTCCGGATCAGGCGACCCGGGCGGGTGCCGAAGGCCAGCTCCGCCCGACCCGCGGTGCCGAACAGGTTGGTGACGAGCGGGACCTCGGCTCCACGCACCCGCGTGAACAGCAGCGCTGGCCCACCGGCGGCGATGACCCGCCGATGGATCTCCGCCGCCTCGAGCCGCGGGTCCACCTCGGCCTCGACGACGGCGAGCTCGCCGTTGCGCTGCAGCTGCTCGATGAAGGTGCGGAGATCGGGGAACGTGGGTTCGTTCAAGGGCGGTGCTCCTCCCGACGGGCGCGACTAGTTGCCGGGCGCGGTGACCGACGCCGGGCGCTCGGCGCCCGGGGCCGTGGACGAGCGTTCCACGGCCACCTGCTTCCACGCGCGGAGCACCTTTGGGATGTGGCCGGGGAACGCCAGCGGGCTGGGCAGCTTGCTGGGGACGAACCAGCCGATCTCGGCCACCTCGGTGGGGTCCAGCCGCGGCTCGGCCGAGCCCGAGGGCGTAGCGTGGAAGTAGACGTTGAGCGTCACCTTGTCCGCGTCGGGACCGGTCGGGGCATAGGTGTCGATCCACATGCCTAGGATTCCGGTCGTGCGGACGACGAGCCCGGTCTCCTCCTTCACCTCGCGCACCGCCGCGTCCGCCGGGTGCTCGCGCGGCCCGCAGAACCCCCCGGGCACGTCCCAGGACCCGCGCCACGGCTCGTGGGCCCGGCGGACCAGCAGCAGCTTGCCGTCCCGTGTCACGAGGGCACCCGCGCACGGCTTCGCGTCGAGCCAGTGGCTGGTGTCGCAGGCGGGACAGGTGACGGGAGGGGGACCCGGCAACGGCGCGGAGCAGTGAGAGCAGTACCGGGGGTGGGCCATGGCCGCTTTCGATCGACGCCCCAACTCTCTGCGCCGGGGGCCTTCGTGTCAAGCGGAGCCGTCGCTCGACGCCGCGCCATGGCTTGATCGCGATGGGGAGGCGGTCCACACTCGGGGCCATGTCGGAGTGGGCCCGGACGTTGCTCGTCGGCGCCAGCGGATTCGTGGGCGTGTCGCCGCGCTACCACCTGGGTGGGCTCGTCCACCGCGTCGTCTCGCCGGAGTTCCCCTGGGGGACCTTCCTGATCAACGTCAGCGGCTGCTTCGTGATCGGCGAACCCCCCGCCGAGCCCTGATCACCCCTCACCGAACCACGACATGCCCGAGCTGCCCGAGGTCGAGACCGCACGCCGGCGCGCCGAGCGCCATCTGGGGGGACGCCGGATCGTCGCCGTGGGTGCCGCGCGTGACCCGCTCGTCTTCGAGGGGATCGGTCCGCGCCGCTTCGCCGCCGCCCTCCGGGGCCGTCGCGTCGTGGCGGTGCGTCGCCGGGGCAAGCATCTCTGGATGGAGCTCGACCGGCGACCGTACCCGATGTTCCACTTCGGGATGAGCGGCGGGTTCGCGCTCTACTGCGATGGCGAGCCGCGGCCGCGGTTCTGGAAGGCGGAGCTCGCGGTCGAAGGCGGCCGGCGCCTCGCGCTGACCGACCCCCGGCGCTTCGGTCGCATCCGTCTGCAGCGGGACCCGGAGCAGGAGTCGCCGCTCTCCGGGCTCGGCTTCGACGTGCTCGAAGAGCTCCCTCGCGCTCGCGACCTCACCTCGGTCCTGGGCCGCCGCGCGGCCCCGGTGAAAGCCGTGCTGCTCGACCAGTCGCTGTTCGCCGGCGTGGGCAACTGGATCGCCGACGAGGTGCTGTACCAGGCGGGCCTCGACCCGCGCCGTCCCGCGTCCTCGCTCTCGCGGGAGGAGGTGGGGCGGCTTCGGGCGCGGATGCGCGCCGTCGTGCGCCGGGCGGTGTCGGTGGACGCGGACGCCGCTCGGTTTCCGCGCACCTGGCTCTTCCACCACCGGTGGGGACGCGAGGACGGCGTGCGCACCGCCCGCGGCGAGCCCGTCGTCCACCTCACCGTGGGCGGGCGGACGACCGCCTGGGTTCCCTCACGCCAGCGCTAGGAACGACCGGTCACCAGGCCTGAACTTACCCGCGTGTCCTCTCCTTGGGGACACGCGGGTGGACGGGGCCTATCTCAAGGCTTACCCGGCCTGTCGGAGGCGACGCGGTCGCGTCGCAGCGTACTCTCGGGGTCGACGCGCGTCTCGCAAGCTCGACTGAGCGTCCCCCGAGCCCCCCACGTTGGGGAGGGTTAGTCAAGATGGGATGACCGGCTCCGATCGCGAGTTCGTAGGTTACGCTCCGATCGGTTTGACCTGTAGCGCAGAGCTACAAGCGAAAGGAGCCGGTCATGGACAAGCATATCCGACACGTCGGGTTTGATGTGGACTCGGAGAAGATCGTGGTGGCGGTGGCGGAGCCTGGGGGTGAGGTCCGGTCAGTGGGAGCGGTCCCCCACAGTCGTGAGTCGGTTCGGCGGCTCGTCAAGAAGCTGGGGCCGGCGAAGCGGCTGCGGGTCTGCTACGAGGCGGGTCCTCATGGCTATGGGCTGTACTGGCAGCTGAGGGAGCTCGGAGTGCACTGCGACGTGGTGGCCCCGACGCTGGTGCCGGTCAAGGCCGGGGATCGTGTGAAGACGAACCGGCGGGACGCGTTGAAGCTGGCGCGGAGCTACCGGAGCGGGGACCTGACGCCGGTGTGGGTACCGGACGCGGAGCAGGAGGCCCTCCGAGACCTGGTGCGGGCGCGTGAGGTGGCGAAGAAGGATCAGCTGCGGGCGCGGCACCGGCTGGGGAAGTTTCTGCTGCGCCGCGGGCTGAGGGCTGGGGCGGGGGTGAAGAACTGGACGACGACACACCTGGCCTGGGTGCGGACGCTGCGCTTCGAGCAGCCGGCGCAGGAGGCGACGTTTGTGGATTACCTGCACGAGGTGGAGCACGCGGCGGCGAGGATCGAGCGGCTGGAGAGGGCGATCGCCCAGGCGGTGGAGAGTCTCTCGGAGGACAGAAGGGCCCTGGTGGCGGGGCTGCAGGCGCTGCGGGGGATCAAGCAGATCACGGCGGCGACGATCGTGGCGGAGCTGGGCGTGGTGTCCCGCTTCGAGCGGCCGAAGCTGCTGATGGGCTACAGCGGCATGGTCTCGAGCGAGGACTCTACGGGGAGCCGGATCCGGCGCTTTGGGATCACCAAGACGGGCAACGCCCACCTGAGGCGGGTCGCCGGCGAGGCGGCCTGGGCCTACCAGTACCGGCCAGCGATGTCGCCGGCTCTGAAGAAGCGGCAGGAAGGGCTGAGCGAAGAGGTCAAGGAGATCGCTTGGAGGGCCCAGCACCGGCTGTGCTCCCGGTACCGACGGCTGTTGGCGAGGGGCAAGCTCAAGCAGGAGGCGATCACGGCGGTGGGCCGGGAGCTTTGGGGTTTCATCTGGGCGGTCGGGATGCAGGTGGAGAAGGAGCAGCGGCTGCGGCGCGGGCGCGCCGCCTGAGACGAACGGGGAAACGGAACGTAGTCACAAGGAAAAGAGGACCGGGACCTTTGGAGAGGAGCAGGCGGTGGTCGAGGGGCCTACGGAATGGAGGATCCTCGTTCTCCCTATGTGGCAGGGCCAATACCCTGATCCACGAAGTTAGTCCGAGGCAGCTCCCGACGGATCACGACCATGACGGCGGGCCCCAGGCTCGATCCGCGAATATCAGAGTGATCAACCGTCGAAACAGCCGCCTCGACCGCCTCCTCCTCCGCTCCAGGGGACACCCCCTACCTCGGGGCTTGACACGGTCATCCCATATCAGGGAGGGGGGTCATTGAATAAGAGCGACTGGCCCACAGGCCCAGAATCGCCCGCGTGTCGCTTCCCTGGGGACACGTGGGCGTCCGAGGCCTATCTCAGACCTTCCCCTCCCCCTACGTGGGGAGGGTTAGGGAGGGGGGTCATTGAATGAACGGGTGAGCCACGCGTCCACGATCGACCCCGCCCAGAGGGCCACCAGGGCCAGGGTGATCCACAGGAAGAAGCCGGCGTTGTCGCGGTGAATCTCGTGGGCCAGGCGGAAGGGGAGCAGGGGATCGATCTCGGCCGGATCCGTGGGCAGCCGGGCCAGCGTCTCCCGGGCGACGCGACGGACGAGGGCGACGGCGACGATCACGCTACCCGTGGCGAACGCGAGACCCCGTGCGGGATGGCCGCTCATCATCTGGCCGAGCCCCGGGAACACCAGGCCGGACAGCAGCACGGGCCGCCACGGGCGGCGGCGACGACTCGAACCCGGGTCCGCGGGGCTCAGGGCCTCGCCCCGTCCCATGGCGCCGTGATATCCCGCACTCGCTCTGCCCACCCTGGACCGTATGATGCGCTGCCGTGTCCACGGGGACTATAGACCGCGCGTCTCGGCCGTACCAGGACGTCCCGCCGTCGGAGGCGCAGAGGCTGCTGGCCGAAGAAGGGGTGGCGCTCGACGTGCGCTCGGCGCGGGAGCACGAAGAGGTCGGCCACATCCCCGGCTCGCTGCTTCTGCCGCTGGCGTTTCTGGCCTGTGCCCCCGCCGTTCTCCCCGACGACGGCCGGCCGGTGGTGGTGTGCTGCTCGGACGGGGTGCGTTCGCATCGGGCGGCCCGGCGGCTGGCCGAGGCCGGCGTCGAGAACATCTTCGTCCTCACCGGGGGAATGAAGGAGTGGACCGGAAGGGTCGAGACCGGTCCGTCGCCGGTCTCCGGCCCTTCTTCGTGGCTCGTCGCCAACACCGCGCTCGTCCCTCCCGGTTCGCGGACGCTCGACGTGGCCTGTGGGCGGGGCCGCCACGCCCTGCTGCTCGCCGGCGCCGGCTACATGGTGCGGGCGATCGACCGGGACGCGGCCCGCGTGGAGCGGCTCGGCGCCCTCGCGCGCCGGCTGCGTCTCCCTCTGGACGCGGAGATCGTGGACCTCGAGAACGGCGACGCCGATCTCGGGGACGGGGAGTGGGGGCTGGTGCTCGTCTTCCGCTACCTTCACCGGCCGCTCTTCCCGGCGCTCGTCCGGGCGCTGCGCCCCGGAGGGGTTCTCCTCTACGAGACGTTCACGAACGAAGAGGGGCCCAGCGGGACCCCGACGAGCCCCGAGTTCCTCCTCGAGCCGGGCGAGCTGCCGGAGCTGGTGGCACCCCTCGACGTGATCCGTCAACGTGAGGGGGAGTACGAGGGGCGACATGTGGCCTCGGTGGCCGCGCGCAAGCCGTTGGCCCCGTCGCCGGATCCCGGCGATCTCCCGCCCCGCGCGTGATCTCGAGCCTCACACGGGCGCGGCGCGCCCGCGCGCGGCCCGCACGCCGTCGCGCAGCAGCCCGCTGAGCCAGGCGGCGGACACCGCGAGCGTCGCGCCGACCCCCACGACCCAGAGCCGCCCCGCCCAGTCCGTGGCCGGCCCTTCCAGTGGCTGAGGCAGGAGGACGCCCGGCGCGAGGAAGAGGTAGAAGCCGACGAGCCCCGCGGTGGCCGCCGCCGCGTGCGCGCCGAGGACACGGCCCGGCCACAGCACGCCCAGTGGCACCACCCAGAGGAGGTACTGTGCGCTGAGCGAGCCGTAGAAGACGTGGAAGGCCAGGAGCGTGACGAGGCAGGCCCGCTCCGGGGAGAGGGCGAGCCAGCCCCGACGTGTCGCCAGGACGAGGCCGGCCCAGGCCCCGAGGAAGAGGACCTTCGAGACGAGCGCGGCGACGGGCCAGAAGCGGGCCTCGCTTCGTGGCAGATCGCCGGTGGTGAGCCACGACAGGCCCCGCATGAGCCCGGTCCAGCCGAAGTCGGCAATCCCCGAGTAGGCGAACAGCTCGCGGCGGAGCGCGGCGAGGTCGGCAATCGCGAAGGGCAGGAGGAGGAGAGCCATCGGGGTCAGGGCAAGAAGCGCGTAGCGGGCGGCTCGCGGCCAGGTCGGCTGTCCGGCGAACGCGAGGAAAGGGAGAAGCAGCACCGGGAAGGATTTCGTCCCGATCGCGGCGGCGAGGGACAGCGCGGACGCGTCGCGCCGTCCGCGAGCCAGGGCGGAGAGCGCGAGCAGCACGAACAGGAGTGCGATCGCGTCGAACTGGCCGTGGGCGCCCGTGACGAGCACGCTCACCGGGTGGGCGGCGTAGATCCAGGCCGCCGCCGGCGGCGCGCGCCCGGCGCGCCCGGCCGCGACGAGCGCGGCCACGATGAGCAGGTCGGCGAGCAGGGCGGGCAGCTTGACGTCGATCGGAAAGGAGCCCACGCCGCGCCGGGCCAGCCACTCCGCCCCCGCCTCGGCCAGGGCCCAGAGGGGCGGGTACGGATACAGGCGCTTCGTCTCGTAGGGGTTCCAGGAGACGTCGAGCAGGTGAGAGCCCACGCGCCGGTACCGCTCGACGTCGGCAACCACGCGGTCCGAGACGAGGATCAGCGCGAGCCGAAGCACGAGCGCGAGCAGCACGGGGCCGGCGAGCGTTCGGCTCAACGACGTGCCTTCGCTTTCGTGAGGCGCCGCCTCGGCGCGGTCCGCAGCGTTGCCCCCGGATCGCGGGCGAAGAGCACCGGCACCGCCCAGTCGAGGGCCCCGGCGCCAACCGAGTGCCCGAGCGCCACCCGGGCCTCGCGGGTGGCGTCGCCCAGGGAGCCGCCGCGGGCGAGGGCGGCGTAGAGCTCGCGCGCGAAGGTGGTGGCGGCGGTGTCGAGAACCGCGTACTGGTTGGCCACCACCGCCGGCACGCCGGCCGCGATGAGGGCGGGGGCCATCCCGCGGTTGAAGTTCACGCGCCCCCCCCGTCCGCTCTCGCAGGCGTTGAGGAAGACGAGGTCGGTGCCCCGGCGTCCGACGATCTGCCGAAAGGCCGCCGCGTCCACCGGCTTGGGCCGTCCCTTCCCGTCCTCGAAGAAGAGGCATCCCTCGCGGGCGTCCTCGTCGTAGCTTCCGTGTCCTACATAGTGAAGCACGTCGACGGTCTGGTCGCTCAGGCGGCGGTGGAGGGCCTCGGGGGTGGCCCGGGCCAGCACGCTGACCGAGCAGAGGCCGGCATCGACGAGCGGCCGCAAGCCCCGCCGCACCAGCGCGGCCTCCTCCCGCGCCGCGACCGGCGCCGCTCCCTTCGGCTCCGCGGTGGCGACGAGGATCCGAAGGCGCTCGTGTCGCCGGGGCCGGACCTCGGCGGGGACGGCGGTGAAGACGTTGCGCACGAAGTTGACATCCGACGTCGCGAGGAACGACCGGCGCGCGGGGTCGTAGGCGAGCTCCCACGGCTTGTCCGCGACCCAGTCGATCATCGAGGTGAACACGAGGTCGAGAATGCCGTCGGGCTGGAGGGAGCGGGCGACGTCGTAGAGCCGGCGCACATCTCCGGGGAAGAGCAGCTCGAACAGGTCCCGTCCCCACGCACGCAGCTCGCGTCCGCGGGGGAGCGTCCGCCCCCGGGCCCGCCCCTCGAGGACGGCGAGCGTCCGCTCGTGCGCGCGGATGATCCTCTGCCACCTCGCCCCGGCCTCTGCGCCCCGACGAGGAAACGGCGCGAGGACCCGTGCGTTCCGGAACGACGCCAGGAGGCTCGCGTTCTCGGCCGCCGGGTCGGGGGCGAGAACGAAGAGCTCGAGGACGTCGTCGAGCCCGGACTCGGACGGGGGACGCCCAGGGGGGCGGGGGAGGCGAGACGAGGCGTCGCGACGCGTGCTCATGGCCCGATCTTCACCGCACCCGGGTCCCGGGGGGACCGCCCGCGACCCCGGGCCCCTCAGGCGCGTTTCCGGGGCGGTCGTCGTGTCGCCGATCGGGGCCGCTCCGGTCGCGGCCTCAGCTCGAAGAACTTCTGGCAGGCACGGTCGAAGCGCTCGACGAGAGCGCGGCCTTCTGCACCGGGCATGGGCCCGAGGCGACGCCAGCCGGACTGCGCGGTCTCGACCTCGCTGGTGGCGGAGTGCCACCGCGCCTCGGCGGCCTCGCGCCCTCCGATGGTGTTGGCGGCCAGCGCCTCGCGGAGCCGTGCCGCAAGCTCCTCGCTACTGCCGATGGTGGCCGCTCCGCCCTCCGGGGCGAGGTCCTCGAGCAGGCCCTCCACCCGGGCGATCAGCTTCTCTGCCTTCCGCCGGCTCGCATCAGGGTCGAGCTCCGTGCCCGTGAAGGCCTGGGGATACAGCTCCACGAGGCGGTCGCGCACGCGGGAGAATCGCTCGTCGAGCGGGGCCATCGTGTCGCGAGGGAGCTCCCCGGCTTGACGCCACGCCGTCTGCGCCGTCTGAACCCGGACCACCAGGTCCTCCGGCGCTGACGCTTCGGTCGCTTCGGCGGGGAGAAGCTCCTCGAGCTCGGAGCAGATACCCTCCCGCGTTTCCTGGACCGCCTGCAGGGCGAGGGCGTCACGGTGCTTGTAGCGATCGAAGAAGTGATCACTGGCCTTGCGAAAGCGCTGCCAGATCGCCTCCGAGCGGCTCTTCTTGACCGCCCCGATGTTGCGCCACTCCGCCTGGAGTCCCTTGAGCTCACCGGCGGTGATCTCCCAGTCGGTCGAGTCCATCACCGCCTCGGCCCTCTCGCAGAGGGCCTCCTTCTTCTCGAGGTTCGCGGCCCACTCCTTGTTGCGCTGCCCGCGGTGCTCCTGCCAAAGCGTGAAGAAGCGGTCGCAGGGCTGCCGGAAGCGGTCCCAGATCTTTCGGGACTGGGCTCGCGGCACGGGACCGACCTGCTTCCACTCGGCCTGGAGGCGACGCAGCTCGTCCGCGGTCTTCACCCACTCCGTCGAATCGGCGAGGGCCTCGGCCTTCTCGCAGAGGGCCTCCTTCTTCCGGAGGTTCTCCGCCAGCTCCTCGGCCTGCTTGGCGTGGAAGGCGTCGACGCGACCCTTGACCACGTCGCGCGCGGCCTTGAACCGCGTCCAGAGCTCCTCAGCGTTCTCCTTCGGAGCCTCCCGGGCCTGCTTCCACCGTGCGTCGAGATCCCTCAGCTTGCGCGCGGCCCGGGCCGGGTCCTTCTCCTCGAGAAGGGCCTCGGCGCGCCCGCAGAGGTCCTCCTGCACGGACACGTTCGCCCAGCGCTTCCACTCCGCGTCCTCGCGCAGCTGCTGCAGCCGGGGGTAGAGCGCCTTGCGGACGGCCTCGAGCCGCGCCAGGCACTGCTCGCGATCGTGGCGCGACGGGAAGTGCCCGGAGTGTTCCAGGGCGGAGCGGATCTCGCGCGACACGTGGTCGGCGTCCCGCAGCCCGGGCTCGTCCTTTGCGAGCAGCGCCTCGGCCTTCTCGGCGAGGGCGGTGAGGCGGGCGAGGTTCTCCCGATCTCTCCGCTCGTGCTCCTCACGGGCGGCGCGGTGGCGTCCGTGCCGTCGCGCCGCTGCCTCCTCGAAGCGGGCGCGGAGGTCCGGCTGGTCCGCGGAGGCGGCGAGCTCCTTCCACCGCTGCTCCAGTGGCCCCCAGGCGGAGCGATCAGCGATGGGGCCCTCGGCGGCGGCGAGCTCCTCTGCCTTCGCCACGAGCGCGCTGAGCTCGTCGCGGCGGGCGAGGCCAGCCAGGAAGGCGTGATGACGACGCTCGGCGGTGGGGATCGCCGCCTCGAAGCGCGCGGCCGCGGCCTCGGCGTCCGCACCGGCGAGAGGGGCGAGCGTCTTCCACGCCGCGCGCGCCCGCTCGACGGCGGGAGGGATGGCCTCCCCTTCCGCTCCCTCGACCGACTCGCAGAGGCGGGCTCGTGCCTCGAGGGCCGTCGCCCGCTCGCGCGCCTCCTTGTCCTGTTCCGCCCGGGCCCGCTCGTAGGCCTCGCGCTCCTTCTCGTCCTGCTCCGTCGGGGTCGACACCGCAGCGCGGTGGCCGGGGGTCGGCTCCTCCGGGTCGAGCCTCGCCCGGGCGCGACGCGCGGCCGCGCCGACCCGCGCCTTCTCGGCCACCGTCGCGATCGCCTCGCGGTCCTCCAACCGGTCCACCGCCGCCACCGCGATCGCCTTCTGGTCGGACTTGAGGGCGAGGGCCAGCAGGGTGGGTGCGTCGTCGATTCGACCCAGGGCCAGAAGCCGGGTGGCCCCATCCTCGGCCTCGCGGACGACGGCGGCGAGGGCCCGGGAGTCGCTCAAGGCCTCGACCGCAGCCTCTCGCACTGCCGCGAGGGCGGCCGATCGCGCCACTACCGAGAGGTGTCGAGGCTCGCTCAGGGCGGCGAGGGCCGCGGTGGCCGCGCCTTCCTCGGTGGCGTGGACGACCAGGTGCACGAGGCGTGTCGTCGCCTCCTCACGGACCCCCTCGTCGTCGTCGGTGCGGGCGAGGTCGATGAGGGCCTCGGCGTCGCCCAGCTTCTTCGCCGCCGCTCGGCGCACGCGCGGCTCGTCATCCTCGCGAGCAATGGCGAGCAGGGCCTCGCGCTCGGACGACGGAAGACGCAGGACGGCCTCGGCCCGGACGGCGGGATCGGGGCTCTGCCACTCAGGCTTGTTGAGCAGGCGGTCGATGATGCCCTTCACTGTCGTCTCCTGAACGCGCGTCCCCGAAACTCCGACTATACCCCAACCGACGCGAGGCCGTCGGCGGGGACCCGCCTCACGGTCCGGGACGAGACGGGCCGCCGTCGAGGGCCTCGATCGTGGCCGTCGAGGCCGGCCGCTCCTGCTGCAGCCGAGCCGCCGCCGCCTCGGCCTGCTTCATGACGCGGAGGATGTTGCCGTTGGCGAGCTTCGCGAGATCGGCATCGCTCCAGCCGCGTCCGACCAGCTCGGCGAAGAGGTTCGGGTAGGTCGAGACGTCCTCGAGGCGCTCCGGCCACGAGTCGTTGCCGTCGTAGTCGCCCCCGAGGCCGATGTGGTCGATCCCGGCCACCCGCCTCACGTGCTCGACATGGTCCGCGACCTCGCCGAGGGTGACGCGGATGGGGGGCAGGTGCGTCTTGAGCTCCCCCCAGATCCGATCCCGCTCGACGGGGTCGAGGACTTCCTTAGTCCGCTCCTCGAACTGCTTCCAGAGGGGCTGGCTGGCCGCAGCGTGTTCGGGCGAGACGAAGGCGGCCACGAACGTGATCATGACCACGCCGCCGTTCTCCGGCAGCCGGCGGAGGATCGGATCCGGCACGTTGCGCGGGTGATCACAGAGGGCGCGCGCGGAGGAGTGGGAGAAGATGATCGGCGCCTCGGAGACACGCAGCGCATCCTCCATCGTGTCGGGGGACACGTGCGAGAGATCCACGAGCATGCCGAGGCGATTCATCTCGCGCACGACCTCCTCGCCGAAGCGCGTGAGGCCGCCATGCCGCCGGTCCTCGCTCGAGGAGTCGACCCAGTTGAGCGTCGCGCTGTGCGTCAGCGTCATGTAGCGCACCCCGAGCGCGTGGTAGGCCCGCAGCGCGCCCAGTGAGTCCTCGATGGCGTGACCGCCCTCGATGCCAAGGAGCGACGCGAGCCGGCCCTGCCTCATGATGCTCTCGACCTCGGCCGCGGTCGTGGCGAGGGCCAGGCGCTCCGGGTAGCGGGCGATCATCCGCCGGGCGAGGTCGATCTGCTCGAGCTGGTAGCGGGCCGCGCCGGTCTCGAGGTTCGCGGGCACGTAGACCGACCAGAACTGCCCACCCACGCCGCCCGCGCGGAGCCGCTCGAGGTCGGTGTCCCCCTCCGTGCGACGCCGCAGGTCGTAGGCCTCCACGTCCCCGGGAGCGCCCGTCTTCTCGCGGATCGTCCACGGGAGATCGTTGTGCCCGTCGATGACCGGGTGGCGCGCCAGCAGCGCTCGAGCGTGCTCGAGTGCCGGGTCCTCCGCTCTCGCCGTGCAGGCCTGGAGAAGACCGAGGATTCCGAGAAACGATATGGCGATGACCAGCGTCTTGGACATTCGAGAGGACCTCGCGGACGGAAGGCACATTATGCCTCGCCCATCCAATCGCGGGGACCGGCCGCATCGGGTGCTCATCCTCCGGGAGACCCATTCCTTCGACCGGTTGGCGGCGGCTCCGGGAGGAGGCCTCGCTCACCCAGGAGCGAGACGAGGTCCTCGGCCGCGGCGCGGTGCTCGTTCGGGCCCCAGTGCCCGCGCCGGCGCAGCCGTTGCCCGGCCCGCGCGCGGTCGAAGAAGCCTGGCCGCAGGCTCACGCAGTCGAGGGCCGATTCACGGCAGGTGACCTCGAAGAACCGCTCTGCCCCCGAGGGATCGGGGGCGCCGATCTCGTCGAGGACGGGCAGATAGACGAACACCGACCGCGCGCCGATCTCGCTTGCCTCGTCGCGGATGGCCTCGAGCAGCGCCACCCCGACCGCATCTCGTGCGCGGGCCTCCAGGCCGGTGCGATCTCGCACCCGGGCGTGAAGCATCGAGAGCAGGTCGAGAAACCTCGAGCGCCAGCCCTCGCGCGTGCGGAGCTCCTCGGGCGTCGGCACGGGCACGCTGCGGAGGACGAGATGGCCTTCCTCGAGGTCGAAGCGAGGCTTGGCATAGTCGAGGAAGCTCGTGCGGTTGCGCTCGAGGTCGATGTGTACGAAGCCCACGAGGACGACGTCCGGGCGAAGTCGCGGGCCCTCCTCCCGGAGCGTGAGCAGCATCTGGTCGTGCCCGTATCCGTGGACGCCCAGGTTGACCGCCTCCAGCGCTGGGTGAAGGACGCCGAGTTGATGCACCCAGGTCTCCTCGTCGCCGACGCCTTCGCCGAAGGTGAAGGAGTCGCCGAGGACGGCGATGCGCGTGCGCCCAGGAGGCTTCGCCGCGGGCACGTCGTGCCGTCCGCGATAACCCCGCGTGGTCGAGCTGAGCCGCTTACCGCCGAAGGCCGGGATCCCGTTCAACCCGGGACGCAATGTCCAACCCCGGACGGGATGGTAGGCGTCGTACGGCTGGACGAGCGGTCGTTCCCCCTGACGTCGCGCCCAGCGGAGGCGGGACGAGGACTCGTCCACGCCGGCCACGCGGCGAAAGAAGTCCTTGCGAGACAGGACAGCCCGTGAGGTCAGCTCCAGGAAACCGAACACCGCCACGAGGTAGGCCGCAAGCACCACCAGACGGCGGGCGCGTGACCCTGAAGCACTCAAGGCCTCTCTCCCAGATCTACGCGGGCCCGATCCGCGAGGTGAGGGCCCGGCTCACTTCCACCAGGGCAACGTGAAGGCGGGCGTCGGGGCCGGCGTCGGCCTCGGCGCGGGGGGCGGGCCGGCATCCATGTAGCCGAGGACCGGGACGATCGGCTCGGGGCGCGGTCCGAAGATGAGCCAGCCGAGCCCCAGCACCCCCACGAGCGCCACCCCGCCCAGGAGCACCTTGACGTCGCGCGGCAGGGGGGCCGTCGGTGTCCGAAGCCCGGGGTCGACCGGTGGGCGGCTCGGCACCGGCCGCGCGGCCCCGGCCTGAGCCTCGGCCAGGGCCTCGGCCCGCTCGCGCGTCGTGCCGCAGTGACACGCCGAGGCCCGCAGGGGCACGTGCCGGCCGCAGGCCGGGCATTGCCACGTGTGGGCTCCCATCGTCCCCATACTACATCCGTGGAAGGGGGGGCGGTGTACCATGAGCGTTCCATGTCCCGCCGCCTGGCTCCCCTGCGTCGTGGCCTCGACGCGATGCCCTCCCCGGTGAAAGATCGGCCAGGGGTCCTGCTCCGCGATCCCTTCGGCTACGCGGAGGAGGTCGTCGTCATCCCGCCTCCGCTCGTGCCCTTCCTCCGCTTCTTCGACGGGGGGCACGAGGAGGGCGACCTCGCCGCCGCGCTCCACCGGGCCACCGGGGAGCTGGGAGCGGGAGACTACGCCCGCGGTCTGGCCGAGGCCCTCGCCCGCAGCGGCTTCCTCGAGGACGATGAGCTCGATCGAAGACGGGCGGCCCGCCACCGCGCTTTCGCCGAGGCCGCCTGCCGCGAGACCTCCCACTCGGGGGCGGCCTACCCCGCGGACGCGACGGAGCTCGCCGCGACACTCGACAACTGCCTCCGCGACGCCGGCCCGGACGAAGCGACACCGCCCGACAAGGTGTTCGCGGTCGCGGCGCCGCACGTGAGCTTCGAGGGGGGCCGACACTCCTACGCGTCCGCCTATCGCGCCCTGCCCAGGGACGCGTCGGAGCGGACCGTCGTGGTCCTCGGCACCTCGCACTACGGGGCCTCGGGCCGGTTCGGACTCACTCGCAAGCCGTACCGCACGCCGCTCGGAGACACGACGGTGGACACGCTCCTCGTGGACCGACTCGCCACCGAAGGCGGGGAGGCCGCGGTGATCGAGGACTACTGCCACGCCGTCGAGCACGCCGTGGAGTTCCAGGTGCTGTTCCTGCAGCACCTCCTGGGCCCGGCCGCTCGCGTCGTTCCCATCCTGTGCGGGCCCTTCGCGCAGGCGACGGTCGGCCCGGAGCGTCCCGAGGACGACCCGCGCGTCGAGCGGTTCCTGGGCGCACTCGCGGACGCCGCCGCCGACGAAGGCCGGCGGCTTCTCTGGGTCCTCGGCGTCGACCTGGCCCACGTCGGCCGCCGTTACGGAGACGGTTTCGCCGCCGAGGCGGGGCGGGGACCGCTGAGCGACGTCGAGGAGCGCGACCGTCGCCGGATCGCCGCGGTCGTCGCTGGTGATGCCGGTGGCTTCTGGGAGCAGGTGCAGGAGAACGGCGACGACCTCCGGTGGTGCGGGGCCTCTGCTCTCTACACCTTCCTGCGGGCGACGGGCTCCCCGCGCGGCGCCCTGCTACGCTATGAGCAGTGGAACATCGACCCCGAGAGCGTCGTGAGCTTCGGCGCTCTCGCGTTTGGCGAGACCCCGTCGGAGGGGGACGGAAGGAAGAGCGCATGAGATACAGTCTCGGCCCGGCAGTCGGGCTGGCACTCATCCTGGGGGCCGGGCTCGCGCCGGCCGTCGGTGCGGCGGACGAGGTGTCGGTGGTGGCCGTCGTCGACGGCATCCCGATCCCGTCCGACGCCCTGGACGCGGCGATCCAGTCCGACCTCGTAGGGCTGCGGCAGCGCGAGGACCAGCTGCGGCGCGAGGGCCTCAATGACCTGATCGCGCGGGCGCTCCTCGGCCGGGAGGCGGAGGCGCTGGGCGTGAGCGTCGAGGAGCTCACGAAGGCGGAGATCACCGACAAGGCTCGGGTGACGTCGGTGGAGGCGAGGCTGTTCTATCAGGCGAACCGCGCCCGTTTCGGAGGGGTCGACGAGGCGACGGCCATCCGGCAGATCGTGGACGGGGTCGGTCAGCAGCGCGAGCGCGACCGCCGCGCCGCCTTTGCGCGCGAGCTGCGGGGCAAGTACCCGGTGGAGATCCGCCTCGAGCCGTTCCGGGTCGATGTCGGGACCGGCGACGCGCCCCTGCGAGGGAACCCGGAGGCCGCCGTCACCATCGTCGAGTTCTCGGACTTCCAGTGTGCCTTCTGTGTTCGAGCCCGCCCGATCGTCAACCGGGTGCGCGAGGCGTACGGCGACCAGGTGCGGTTCGCCTTCCGTCACTTCCCGCTGGCCTTCCACGAGCTGGCCCAGAAGGCGGGGGAGGCGGCGGCCTGCGCCGGGGACCAGGATCGGTTCTGGGAGATGCACGACCGTCTGTGGGAGAACCCGGGCCGGCTGGGACTCCCCGATCTGAAGGAGCACGCGGCCGCCCTGGATCTGGACGCGGCCGCCTTCGGGCAGTGCCTCGACTCCGGGCGGCACGCGGCGATCGTGCAGAACGACACTCAGGCCGGCCAGCGCCTCGGGGTCACGGGGACCCCGGCGTTCTTCATCAACGGACGGGCCGTCCTGGGGGCGCAGCCGTTCGAGACGTTCGCCCAGGTGATCGACGAGGAGCTCGGGCGCGCCGGCGGCTCTGCGGCCGAGGCGTCGGCGACCCGGTGAGCGGGAACGGCGACCAGCGCCCGGCCTGGCTCCGCTGGGCCCAGAGGATCCAGTCGATCGCCCAGACGGGCCTCGCCTACGCGGGCGACCCGTACGACCGGGAACGCTACGAGCAGCTGCGCGAGATCGCGGTCGAGATGGCCGCGACCGGCTTCGCGGAGGATGCCGAGGTCCTGCGGCCGGTGTTCGCCTCGGGGATGGGGTACCCGACGCCCAAGGTGGACGTGCGGGCGGTGGTGTTCCGCGAGGACGAGCTGCTGCTCGTGCGCGAGGTGCGCACGGGGCGCTGGACGTTTCCCGGCGGATGGGCCGACGTGGGCGATACGCCGGGGCTCGCCGCCGAGCGCGAAACGCTCGAGGAGAGCGGATACCGGGTTCGGGCGGAGAAGCTGCTCGCGGTCCTGGACAAGACTCGCCACGAGCACCCGCCGTCGCTCGACTACACGTACAAGATCCTGATCCGGTGCCGGCTCGAGGGCGGCGAGCCCCGCACCTGCCACGAGGTGGACGAGGTCGGCTTCTTCAGGGAGCACGCGATCCCGGAGCTCGACGTCGATCGCACCACCCCCGGCCAGATCGTCCTGGCCTTCGCCCACCACCGGGACCCGACCCTCCCGACCGCCTTCGACTGACGCGCCTCCGGCCGGGGCCTCGTCACGTCTGCAGCGAGAACGGGGTGAAGTTCGTGTCGCGGTCGAAGTAGTCCTCGTCTTCGGCGCGCTTGAGGAAGTTCACGATGCGGTACGTGAGCGGCGTCATCACCGTCTCCCAGAGGACCTTGAGCAGGTAGTTGCTCACCATCACGCGCCACACGAGATCGGTCTCCCAGACGAAGAGGAACGCGACAGGATAGAAGATGGCCGAATCGACGGCCTCGCCGACGATCGTCGAGCCGATGGTCCGGCTCCAGAGCGCTCGGCCTCCGGTGGACACCTTCATCCTGGCCAGCACGTACGAGTTGCAGAACTCGCCGCTGAAGTAGGCGATCAAGGAGGCGAGGACGATGCGGGGAGTGGCGCCGAACACGACCTCGTAGGCGTCCTGGTGGGGCCAGCCCGACGCCGGGGGGAAGGCGAGGATGGCCCAGCTCATGAGCGAGGCGAAGGCGAGGGCCCCGAAACCCGCCCACACGACCTTTCGGGCCCGGGCGTAGCCGTACACCTCGGTCAGGATGTCTCCGAAGACATAGCTGATCGGGAAGAAGAGGACGCCAGCTCCGAAGACGAATCCGCCGATCTCGGCCACCTTCGCCGCCCCGATCACGTTCGCGCACAGCAGGACGGTGACGAAGGCCGCCATCACCAGGTCGTAGTAGCGGTAGGTGCGTCGGGGCCGAGATCCGACCGGCGGCTTCCCCGGCGCCTGGCCACGAGGGCGTGGTTCGGAGTGGCTCTGCACGGGATCGATCGACGAGGGGTCGGGTGGGGCTGGTGGGCGCTGCAGGATTCGAACCTGCGACTTCCACCGTGTGAAGGTGGCACTCTACCGCTGAGTTAAGCGCCCGCGGCTCGAGTCAGATGAGGTTAAACCGCCCCACGAACGGGGTCAAGGACGTCGAAGGGGCGCGAGAGGGACCTCGGCCACGCCTTCCGGGTCGCCGACCGGTCGCCACTCCACCGTGTGGCCCTGGCAGCGAACGCGCGGCTCCGTTCCGGCGATGAAGGCCTCGGAGCGGGTCTTCGAGCAGAGTGGAGTGGCAAGCAGGCCCGTCTCCGCGTCGATGTCGACGAAGATCACGTTCTCCGCGGGGATGGTGAAGGGGAGCGGCTCCTTCTCGCTGAGGGCGGACTTCATGAAGTCCACCCAGATCGGCAGCGCGGCCCGGGTGCCGGACAGCCCGACCGGGGTGTTGTCGTCGAAGCCCACCCACACCACGCACAGCAGGTCCGGGGTGTAGCCGGCGAACCAGGCGTCGCGGTAGTCGTTCGTCGTGCCGGTCTTGCCCGCGGCCTCGGCGGTGAACCCTCGAGCCCGTGACGAGGCGGCCGTGCCCTCGTTCATCACGCTCTGGAGCATGCTGGTCAGGAGAAAGGCCGACTCCCGGCGGATCACGCGCTCGGGGACGGGGGCGTAGTGCTGCTCGAGGACGCGCCCGCCCTCGTCGGTCACGCGGAGGACGGTGACCGGCTCGATCTTGTAGCCGCCGCTGGCGAGGACGTTGTACGCGGTGGCCATCTCGAAGGGGGTCACCTCGAACGCCCCGAGGGCGACCGCGGGATAGGCCTCGATCGGCGCGCCGCTGCCGAGCTTCTCCGTCCACAGCCGGGCGATGCGGTCGTAGCCGACCATCTCCGCCACCTTGACCGTGGCCACGTTCAGGCTCTTGGCCAGGGCCCGTCGCAGGGTGACGAAGCCGAAGTAGGCGTCCTCGTAGTTCCGCGGGATGTACTCCTTGTCCTCGTAGAAGAAGACCGCAGGAGCGTCCTCGACGACGGTGGCCGGCGTGATCGGGGGCAGGCTGGGGTCCTCGAAGGTCGCCTCGAAGGCCGCCAGGTAGACGAAGGGCTTGAAGGTGCTCCCCGGTTGGCGCCGGGCCTGCATCACCCGGTTGTACTGGCTCGCCCCGTAGGAGCGGCCCCCGACGAGAGCCACCACCTTCCCGCTGAGCGGCTCGATGGCGATCAGCGAGCCCTGCACGGTCTCGGTCGTCCTCTTCTTGACGATCTCCTGGACGTCGTCGAGGCCCCGCTCGAGCGCTTGCTGGGCCAGCGTCTGCAGGTGGAGGTCGAGGGTCGTGTAGATCGAGAGGTTCTGGGTCGTGAGGTCGTTCGGGTCGTAGTGCTTCGCGAGCTGCTGCCGGACGAGGTCCACGAAGTAGGGGGCGTCGGTCAGGTCCACGCTCGTCGACTGCACCATGAGGGGAGCGGCGAGGGCCTCCTCCATGGTCTCGTTGTCGATGAACCCGGCGTCGTTCATGAAGCGGATCACGGTGTTGCGCCGTGCGGTGGCGCGATCGGGGTGCCGGAAGGGGTTGTAGCGGTTCGGCAGCTGGATCATGCCCGCGAGCAGGGCGGACTCCGGGAGCGTGAGGTTGCCCACGTCCTTGCGGAAATACCGGCTCGCGGCCTGGCCCACGCCGTTCAAGCTGAAGGAGCCGCCCTGGCCGAGGTAGACCTCGTTGAGGTAGAGCTCGAGGATCTCCTGCTTCGAAGCCCGGCGCTCGAGGACGAACGCGAGGAGCGCTTCCTGGACCTTGCGCTTCAGCGTCCGCTCCGGGGTGAGGAAGAAGTTCTTGCAGAGCTGCTGGGTGATCGTGCTGGCGCCTTGGGGAATCGCGCTGTCGCTCCGGATGTTGCGGACGACGGCGCCCACGAAGCGGAACGGGTCCAGACCGGGGTGGCTGAAGAAGCGCCGGTCCTCGATCGCGAGCACCGCCTGCACGAGGTGCTCGGGCAGGTCCTCGTAGCGGATCCGGCGCCGCTTCTCCCGGCTCTCGTCGAAGAGATAGGTGATGAGCTCGGGCTCCAGGTCCTGTGCCGCGTAGCTCCGCCGGTCCGCGCCCAGGATCTCCTTCACCGTCCCCTCTTCGAAGACGACGAGGAGCGGCTCTTCGGCCCCGCCGGGCACCGGGCGTGGCCAGAGCATCAAGCCGCCCTCGACGACCGCGAACTCGCCCGCCGCCGTGGGCCCTGCCGCGCGCTGCGTGTAGCGCAGGCCGTTCAGGATCTTGCCGAGCCAGTCCGCGTCGAGAACGAGGCCGGGCCGCAGGTGGAGGGGGCGGGCGTAGACCCGCGACGGGAGTTGCCACCGCTCGCCCTGCAGGCGCTGCTCCACCAGGACGCTGAACCGCACGTAGTGATAAATGAGGACCGAGGCACCGATGACGATCGGCAGGAAGATGAGGGTGAGGAGCACCACCACCAGGCGGAAGCGCCGCGGCGAGTACACCTTGCGTGAGTCTTCGCTCATCTCCGGAACCAAACGAGTATACCCGGCATTGCCGCGCGGGACCGGGCGCGGTAGGCTCGGAGAGAGAGCGGGAGGCCTTGAATGAAGCGCCTTTACGTCGCGGCCTATCACCAGTCGAAGTTCGGGAAGCTCATGGACATGGACGTGCCCACGATCGTCCGCAAGGCGGTCGAGGGGGCGTGTGGTGAGATCGGGGCGGAGCCGCGCGCGATCGACGTGGGCTCGATCGGGGCGGTCTGCAACTTCTCGCTCAACCGGCAGGGGCTCCTCGCCGGCCTCATGGCCATGGTCCCGGGGCTCGAGACCAAGCCCATCGAGGCGGTCGAGAACGCCTGTGCCTCGGGGGGGCAGGCGATCCTGTCCGTGGCCCACAAGCTCCTCCTCGGGGAGGGCGACGTGGGCATCGCGGTCGGCTACGAGAAGATGCGGGGCCCGGACGGGAAGATGGACGGCAAGCTCATCGGGGAGGTCCTCGGCTACTTCTCGTACCCGGACGAGCGCGAGGGCAAGGTCTTCGTCTTCCCGCACCTCTTCGCCGAGGTGATGGACTGCTACATGAAGACCCACGGCGTCACCGAGGAGGACCTCGCCCGCATCGCGGTGATGGCGTACGCCAACGCCAACAAGAACCCCTACGCCCAGATGAAGAAGGTCCAGCTGAGCCTCGAGCAGGCGACGACGATCGAGGGCATCAACCGCTACATCGTCGAGGGCCTGCCCCTCAAGACGTACGACTGCTCCCAGATCTCCGACGGCTATGCCGCGCTCATCCTCGCCACGGAGGACGGGCTCGCCCGGCTCGGGGTGACGAAGGCCGACACCGTCGAGCTCGCGGGCTACGCCCAGGCCACCGATCCCCTCCGGAAGGAGGGCCGGAACGTCCTGCGCCCGGCGGGCGCCTACCGGGCCATGGAGACGGCGTACGACCGCGCGGGGGTCTCTGCCGCCGACGTCGGTGTGGCCGAGGTCCACGACTGCTTCTCCGTGATGGGGGCGCTCGCCGCCGAGGTCCTCGGCAAGGCGGGGTACGGACAGGGTGCCCGCTACTGGGCGGACGGGAAGGCGGCGGTGGACGGCGAGTGCGCGATCAACACCTCCGGAGGTCTCATCGCCAAGGGCCACCCGATCGGCGCCACCGGGATCGCAATGGTGGGCTGGAGCGCCTGGCAGCTGCTGGGCAAGGTGCCGCCCGAGCTCCAGGTGAAGGAGCCCGGGGTGGCCGCGACCTTCAACATCGGTGGCCCCATCTGCGCCTCCGTCTGCACCGTCCTCAAGCCGACCTCTTGATCGACTACCGCACCGGCAACGACCTCGACCTCGACGAGGTGATCGACGTCTACGTCGACTCGACGCTGGGTGAACGGCGGCCGGTGGACGACCGCGAGCGCATGGCCGGGATGCTCCGCGAGGCCAATCTCGTGATCACCGCGCGGGACGGCGGCCGACTGGTCGGGATCGCCCGCTCGGTGAGCGACTTCCACTACGCGACGTACCTGTCGGATCTCGCGGTGCGCCTCTCCCACCAGAGGCAGGGTATCGGGATCGAGCTCATCCGAAAGACCCGGGAAGCCGCTCCCCGGGCTGCGATCATCCTGCTCGCCGCCCCGGCGGCGGTGGAGTACTACCCGCGCATCGGGTTCGCGCAGCACCAGAGTGCCTGGATCCTTCGACCGGGGGAGGCGATTCAAGGGTAGGGCCTCGAGCCCGGGCCGTACGGTTCCGCTGGGGCTCGCCCGCGATTCCTCCGGGCTCGGCGGCGGTGGCTCGAACGCCCCGATGCCCCAGAGCCCTTCGGTGCGTGCGAGGCAGGGCGGACGCAGCGTCCGCATGCACCGGCTGAAACACCCCGTTTCTTTTTGGGGGTTATCCCGTCATCGTGCTGGTTCCTTGGCCCTAGCGCCTAGGGCAGAGTTCCCATTGTCCGCCTTGCACGCTCTTCCGAAAATGCCGGTTGTGATCACTTCGTTCTTGCGCGCTCGGCTCCCCGTCACTCCCTCGGGCTGAGGCCGTTCCCGCCGCCCCGGGTGGGTGGCCCCGTCGAGCGTCTGCCGATCCATCCCTTCCGCGGGTGATCCGGCTTCCTTACTCCGGGATGGCTCGGCTTTCCTCATCGAAAGGAGGGTTTCGGGCATGAAGCGCGCCTTGATCGCGCTCGCCGCTCCGCTGGCCCTCGTCGCGTGGATCGGTCCGTCGCCGTTGGCGGCCCAGTCGGCAGATGACGCCTCCTCGGGGATGTCCTGCGTCGACTGCCACGAGGACGTGGTTCAGGGGGTGGCGAAGCAGGTCCACATGCGCATCGAGCCTTTCGAGGTCGGCGGACGTGTCGTCGGCTGCGAAGGGTGCCACGGCAACGGCGCTCAGCACATGGAAGCTGGCGGAGACGCCAGCCTCATCACGACCTTCGACGAGCAGGGTTCCGGCGATGCGGCCTGCCTCGAGTGCCACCAGACTCGCGGCCTGCCGGAGTGGCACGCCTCGACCCACGCGATGGAAGAGGTGTCGTGCTCCAACTGCCACAGCATCCACACCGCCAAGAAGCCGCAGTCCGCGTGCCTCGAGTGCCACAGCGACGTGATGGCGCAGTTCCAGCTCCCCTATCACCACCCGGTGAAGGAAGACATGATGAGCTGCACCGACTGCCACAACCCGCACGCCGCCACCGAGAAGCAGCTGAAGACACACGAGCGGACCAACGAGCTCTGCTTCAACTGCCACCAGGACAAGCAGGGGCCGTTCATCTTCGAGCACGACCCCGTGCAGGAAGACTGCATGATCTGCCACAACCCCCACGGGACCGTCTCTCGCGGGCTGCTCAACATGGGTGAGCCGGCGCTGTGCCTGCAGTGCCACGAGTTCCACTTCCACGCCGGCTACGAGGCCGTCGACGAGCTGACGCTCCCCAGCGGCACCCACACGAGCTCCAACGGTGAGTACAGCTTCAACGCGGGCTTTGCCACCCGCTGCACCGCCTGCCACATGCGCGTCCACGGGAGCGACCTGCCCACGCAGGGCACGCCTTCCAGCGGCCGTGGGCTGGGCAGGTAGGGGGGACACGATGAAGAACATCCTGATTGCCGTCATCGGCGTCGTGCTCCTCGCGGCTCCCGCGGTGGCCCAGATCCCCGACACCAACTTCAATCTCCCCAACCCCGAGGCCGACACCACCGGGACCATCCAGGCCGGTGTCTGGAACTCCGGCATCGACGGGAACCCCGAGATCGTGGCCCCGTACTCCCCGGCCGACAAGACCGGCGGGATGCTTCTCTTCACCCTGAAGTCGCACAAGGAGTGGGGCAACGTCGACGCCGGTGTCCAGTTCCTCGACGAGAACTACAACCGGAGCTTCCTGAACTTCGACATCGGCCGGACGCTGCTCACCCGCACCACCTACAAGCGCTTCACCCCGCGTCTCGGCCACGATCCGTTGACCTACGCCGAGGCGGTGACCGCGCACGACCGCATCCTGCGCCACACCGACCACGACCCGGACGCGGTCTACGGCTACGAGAACGGCATCCTCGACCACCGCACCGAGCTTCAGCTGAGCCAGGCCACCCTGGGCTTCAACTTCCGCGACCAGCGACGCGAGGGCGCCCACCAGGGGCTGATCGTCTCCCACTGCGACAACTGCCACGTCAACGGTGTGACCCGCCCCATCGACGAGTCGCAGCAGGACATCGGGCTCGACGCGAAGGTGGCGTGGACCAAGGGCTTCCTCGAGGGTTCCTACACCAAGCGCAAGCTCCGTCAGGACGTGACCTCGATCGATTTCCTCTACGACCGTGCCCGCCATCCCAACTCCGGGCTGCCCATCTTCGACAACCGCGTCCAGTTCGACTCCCTGAACGGCCCGCTGCCGGTGGACGTCCGCCCGGACACCGACAAGGACATCATCAAGCTCAACGTGCAGCAGGCGGCCGGGGCCTTCAGCCTCACCGGCAACGGCGTCTGGTCCAACACCGAGAACCTCTACACCAACAACAAGAGCGACTACCAGGGGTACTTCTTCAGCGCGGCCCGTCCATTTGCGAAGAAGAAGGCCCGGATCCGCGTCCGCGGCCGCTACTACGAGACCGACACCGGCGACTACTTCTTCGACACCGTCGAACGAGTCGGCGTGGCCGGACCCCACAAAGACAAGACCTACCGCGACGTCTACGGGATCGAGGTCGACTACCTCCGGCAGTCGTCCCTGAATCGCAAGGTCTGGGACCTGAACGCCGACCTGAGCTACAAGCTCGGCCGCAAGGCCGGCAGCCTCACCGGCACCTGGAACTACGAGGACGTCAACCGACAGTACTACCAGGTGGCCCCGGGCGAGACCAAGACCACGACGAACATCCTGGGCGCCCTGTGGCGCCCGCGCCCCGCGCGCGGTCTCCGTTTCAACCTCGGCTACCGTCACGCCTGGGTCACCAACCCCTACACCCTAGTCGGGGGTGCCTGCTCCGATCAGGTGACGGAGGGGCCGCTGGCGAGTCCGTTCGACCCGCGCTCCGGGCAGTACTTCGAGATGCGCGACGCCAAGATCATGGACACCACCGCGTCGGCCGGGAGCTGGGACGAGCTCAAGCTTCGCGGGAGTTACACGAAGAACCGCACCATGGTGACCGCGCTGTACCGCTACTGGGACGGCAAGAACACCGAGGGCAACCTGACCGACTGGAGCCGCAGCAACCAGACGGCGACGGTGACTTTCACCTGGATACCAGCTCCCACGTGGGACGGTTTCGTCTCATACAACTACCAGAAGATGGAGAACTCCGCGCCGGGGTGCATCGCGATCTTCGACGGTTGAGCGGCCTCCATTCTATCGGGCCAGGAACGGTTCGAACGCGACGCAATCCCGTACAAGACGACCACCAACGTTCTCTCTGCCGGCTTCAACGTTCACCCCAGCAGCAAGCTCGAGCTCGGTCTCTCCCTCAACTACGTCAAGGGCGAGGCGTCCATGGGAAGCTTCGATCTCTCGCGACCCGACTTCACCGCGCGCTTCCCGAACTCCAGCTACGACTTCTCGAGAACCCCCAGCTGGTCGGATCTCGATCTGGATGGCCTCGATGCCTGGGTCGACCTCAAGTACAAGTTCACCCGCAACGTGTTCGCTCGCGGGGCCTACCGGTACGTGAACTACGACGACAACACGCCCTACCTCTACGACCTCACGGGCCGGAACAACCTCCTGTACTTCTCCGTGGGGTACCTCTTCTAGGACAACACCTCGAACCACCCGACGAACACCCTGGACGGGGCCCCGGATTCACCCGGGGCCCCATTCTCTGTCATTCCGAGCAGGGAACTGGCGCTGGCCAGCGCGCGAGGAATCCGCCGTCAACGTTGACGGTGGAGTCTCCTCGCGTGTCGGTCGTTCGGCACGCTCGGCGCTTCGCCTCCGGACACGTCCATGACGAGCTCCGCGGAACGACTGACCGCCTCCAGGACGACCTGGATCGCGCTGCGGTCGGGGCGGAAGACCAGCTCGAAGGCGGGCACCGCGGCGGTGACCGCGGCGCAGGTGTCGAGGGCGCGCGCAATGGCTACGGGGTCCCACAGTGGGGGAAAGCTGCGGGCCAGAAGGCGCGCGGCGGCTTCCGCCCTCGGCATCGTTCGCGCACGGCTCGCGCGGCCGTGCTTGAGGAAGAACAGCGCCCCGAGGGGGCGCGACTCCGGGGACGCGAAGCCCCCGTCGCCGTGCCAGGGGGTGCCCCAGGCCCGGACGCCCCGCCCAGTCGGGCAGAGCACCATCCGGTCATCGGAGAGGATGCTCGTCCCCCGCGTTTGACGGCGCCACAAACGTGCCATCGTGGACTTGCCCGCCCCCGACTGACCGCAGAGGACGAAAGCCCGGCCGCGCCACACGAGGCCGCAGGCGTGGACTTCCAGCGCCCCCTCCCGGGCCAGGCGGTGCTGGAAGAGCAGCTCGTCGAGCGGGTAGTCGAGCGCCCAGGTCGGCCCTCCCGGGATCGGGGGGAAATGGAGACGACCCTCGCGCAGGCCCTCGTCGATCACCACCGCCTTGTAGACCGGCGGACGGAGTTGCGGGACCCGGAAGTCGTAGAGCAGCCCCCGTCGGTGCCGGTGCACTCGCCACACGCCGCCGGAATCAAAGAGCGTCTCGCCCCGAGGGGGAGGAGCGGGGGTGTCCGTGAGGAGCAGGCGGATGTCGCCCCCCCGCCGGACGAGAAACGACTCGAGGCCCGGGGGGGATCGAGGGCGGTGGTGCGCCGCTCCGACTCGACGGCGAGGGTGAGACCGGCGACGCGCAGGCGCAGGTTGCGACGGGACACGTGTCAGGAGTGAGCGGTGCCGCGGGGCCGCCGCCGCTCGAGACGGATGAGGCGCTCGGCGGGCCCGGGCTCCGGGTCGGCGTGACCGCACGAGCCACAGCCTCCGGAGAGCCGGGTCGCGATCTCGTCCTGGGGGCGAGCCGCGAGGCGCCCCTCACCCAGGCAGCATGTGGCGTCCCGGCGGTGACCGCTGCCCTCGCCCATGGCCGCCCACGCCCGCAGGTGCGTCAGCTCGCAGAAGCCCGGGATGATGCTCTCGGGGTCGCCCGTCTCCATCTCCGCGGCGCCCGGACAGCTCCCGCACAGGGCCATCAGGTTGCAGCGGCGGCAGACGTCATTGGACTGCCAGGTCCGCTCCCTGAGGCGCGGGAAGAGCTCGTGCCAGCCCTCGGCGAATCTGCCCTTCTTCAGGTCATGAAAGCTCCGCCGCGAGAGCTGGCACATCTGGAGCCGGCCGTAGGGGTCGACGGTGTAGGAGCCCTGGCCGGCGCCGCAGGTGTAGACGTGCTCATCGTCGTACTCCACGTCGGGGCGGATGAGGCGCTTGCAGAAGTCCTTGAGCTCATCCAGCAGCCCGGGGGTGCCGAGGTCGAGCTGCAGCGCCCGCTCCGGGTCGATCTGCAGCTCGTCGTTGCGATTGGCCCCGCAGTCCACGCGCGGGTTGAGCGAGCTGTCGAGGCGGAAGTCCAGCCCCAGACTGTGAGCGTAGGCCTGCATCGCCTCGACCTCGGAGAGGTTCCAGGTCAGGACCATCGTCTTGAGGGTGAGGGGGAGGCCGCGATCCACCAGGCGACGGATGCCGGCGAGGCACTTCTCGTACGAGCCCGGGACGCGGGTGACGCGCTCGTAGGTCTCCTTCGTCACCCCGTAGAGAGTGATCTCGATCGTCTCCGGGGTGTGCTCGGCGAACAGATCCGCAATCCGATCGGTGATGAGCGTGCCGTTGGTGAAGACGGTGGCCAGGAGGCCCCGGCTCCGCGCGTAGAGGTAGAGCTCCGGGAAGTCGGGACGCACCAGGACCTCGCCCCCGGTGAAGAGGACGAAGAGGCATCCCTCGGCCACGACCTCGTCGACCAGCTCCTTGAGGCGCTCGAGGGACAGCTCGCGACCGGCGATCTCCTTCGAGCCCGCGGGCTCGTTCACGTAGCAGTGGACGCAGGCGAGATTGCAGCGGAACGTCGTCTCCATCGTGCCTTGGATCGGGATGCGCCGGGCCTCGATGCCGGCCCGCTCGCCGAACTCCCGAAACGTGACCTCAGGGACGGTCGCCTCCCGAGAGGGGGGCATGGAGGCTAGCTGCCGGGCAACCGGCACGAGGCCGGGACGCAGCCGGTGGTGGGGCCTCTTCTCTGTCGGACCGTCTTGCAACCGGTGACCGCCATCTCCTCGGCCACGACGACGATCTTCATGACCCTCGGGCGCTCGTACGGCTCTTTCTTCGGGACGCGTCTGCTCATCCTCGACCCCCGGTGACACCTGCCGCCTGCCAGCAAGAAGGCGGCGGTATCGACCTGGGGTGAGTCTAGCACCCGAGCTGGCGGACCGGAAGCTGCGGGCCCGTCAGCGCCGACGGACGGCCAGGAAGACGATGCCCCCGGTCTCCTCGGCGAAGGTGCGGCGGTCCGCGATCTCGTCCTCGGGGAGCCCTCCGCTCAGGGCGAACATCTCCGCGGCGTCGCGGTGGTGGATCCGCCAGTCCATGAACGCATCCATGTACCCGACGTCCTTGATGCCCTCGAGGAAGTTGGTGACGAGGAGGAGGCCTCCGGAGCGGGTGGCCCCGAAGAGCGCGTTCGTGAGGCGGATGGCGGCGGGGCGCGGCAGCAGGTCGTAGGGGCCGGCCGCGTAGACGAGGTTGAAGGTCCCGAGATCGGGCGCGGCCGCGATGAGCTCGTTGACCGTGCTCTCGGCGGTCTGCACGCCGAATGGCCCCCACTTCTCCCGCACCACCCGCAGGCAGTCGGCGTCGCGATCGACGGCCAGGAAGCGCTCGATGCGGCGCTGCTGCACGGCCTGGCTGAGGGCGGCCTCGCGCAGGTGGCCGCAGCCGATCGTCATGACGTGAGTCTCGCTGCGTGTGTCGGAGGCCTGGTCGATCATCTTTGCCAGGATCTCCTTGCGGCGGCGCAGCGCCGTGGCCGCCATTCCCGCGCTCGTGTACTTGTAGATCTCCTGCCCCAGCGGCGTGGCCTCGTCGACGTAGGGCCGCACGCCGTCTTCGCCGTAGAAGAGATCGAGGAGCACGGCGTCCCCGGGAAAGCCCCGGGGCTTGAAGTACGCTCGCTCCGTGAGGGGATCCTGGTGCAGGAGGAAGCGCACCGGGTGGCCCACGCAGTCGACGCGACAGAAGGCCTCCCAGGCCTCCGCGCTCAAACGGCGGCGCAGGCTCGTGAGGCTGCCCACGAGATGGTCCATCTCCTCGTAGACGCGACCCTCACCGGAGAATGCGTCGTAGGCCCGGTCCAGGATGGCCTGGCCCTGGATTCCGTCGTCCACGATTGTCCTCTGAGAGGCCTCATTGTAGACCCGTTGGGCCGGCGCGGGTGGGTATTTCCCAGGGGGTCAATGAACGATCGAAGCTACCGGACGACCTCGAGCCGCACCTTGCCCGTGCCGGGGCCGATGAGGCCGATGGCTCTTGCCGTCCCGCGGGAGACGTCGATGATCCTCCCCTTGTAGGCGGGGAAGCGGTCGTTGATCCGAGCCACCGCGCTCTTGCCGGTCGAGAGCAGCGTCACCCTCACGCGCGTGCCGAACGCCCAGTAGGGATGGGCGGCGGTCAGGGCGTCCTGGTTGAACTTCTCTCCGCTCGCCGTGGTCTGGCCGTGGTAGCCCGGCCCGTACCAGGAGGCGATCCCCTCGGCGGTGGTGCCGACCGCGGGGGCCTCCGGGGGGGGGAACTTGTAGGCCTTCGGGTCGGGGTGGCGCGAGCAGGCCGGGGCGGCGAGGAGGCTGGCCGCCAGGACCGCGGCGGTGGCGACCGAGAGGCGGCGCCCGGCTCGTTTCCAGAGACTCGGGTGCATCACGAGATCTCGTGCACCCGAAGCATGTTGGTGGCGGCCGCGACGGTCGAGCGCCCGGACAGGATGAGCAAGGTGTCCCCCTTCTCGACCAGCCCGCGGGCCTTCAGGCGCTCTTCGCCGATGGCCTGGAGCTCGTCGCTGCTCTCGGCGAACTCCGCGCGGACGGGCACGACGCCCCACCAGAGGGCGAGCCGCCGGTAGACGCGGTCGTCGCCGGTTATCGCCACCACCGGGACGCGCGGTCGGAAGCCCGAGGCCAGCCGCGCGGTGATGCCCGACTCGGTGAAAGCCACGATCATCTTGCAGCCGAGCTCGTCGGCCACCGAGGCGGCGACCCGGGCCAGGCTCCGTGTGACCGCCGCGCCCGGCCCACGGGGGGTGCGCTCAGGCGCGGTCGCGTCGTGCTCCTCGGTGTAGTCGGCGATCCGGGCCATCGTCTCCACGGTCTCGACGGGGAAGCGACCCACCGCGCTCTCTCCCGAGAGCATCACCGCGTCGGTGCCGTCGAGGATGGCGTTGGCCACGTCGGAGGCCTCGGCGCGGGTGGGACGCGGGTTGTCGATCATGCTCTCCAGCATCTGGGTCGCGGTGATGACCACCCGGCCCGCGGTGTTGGCGGCGGCGATGATCTTCTTCTGGACGGTCGGGACCTCCTCGGTGCCGAGCTCCACCCCGAGGTCGCCCCGGGCCACCATCACCCCGTCGGTGACCTCCAGGATGGCGGCGAGGTTCTCGACCGCCTCCGGCTTCTCGATCTTGGCGATCACCGGGACGTCGTGGTCGAGCGAACGGATGAGCGCCTTGACCTCCTCGATGTCGGCCGCCTCGCGGACGAACGAGAGCGCCACGTAGTCGACGCCCTGCTCCAGGCCGAAGGCGAGGTCCCGGCGGTCCTTCTCGGTCAGGGCGGGCACGGACAGCTGCACCCCGGGCAGGTTCATGCCCTTGTTGGAGCGGAGCGGGCCCCCGTCCACGACCTCGCACTGGACGCGATCGCGTGAGACCTCGATGACCCGCAGCTCGAGGTTCCCGTCGTCGAGGAGGATCCGGTCTCCCTCCTTCACGTCGAGGGGGAGCGCGTCGTAGGTCGTGGAGATCAGCTCGGGCGTGCCCTCGACGGAGGCGTCGGTGGTGATGGCCACTCGGGCCCCGTCGCAGAGCTCGATCTCGCCCCCGGCCACCCGGCCGGTGCGGATCTTCGGCCCCGAGAGGTCCTGGAGCAGGGCCAGGGGCTGGCCCAGCCGCGCCTCGATCTCCCGCGCCGCCTTCACGACACGGGCGTGCTCCTCGTGCGTCCCGTGCGAGAAATTCAAGCGGAGCACGTTCACTCCCGCCCGGACCAGACGCTCGAGCACCCGCGGGTCGCGCGAGGCGGGGCCGACTGTGGCGACGATCTTGGTTCGGCGCATGGGTCCGAACGAGTATAAGGCAGCGGCGGCGACGGCGGTCGTCCCGCGCCCGTCTTTGGCCCGCACCCAAGCGGGGTTACGGCCCTCGGGCGGTTTGACACCCTGCGAGGCCGGACGCTATATTCCGGCGTTGATCGCCGTCTCGTGACGATTCATCCGCCGTCCTTCACCACTAACCAGGACCCTTCGCCCGATCGCCACACGCTCCGATCATGCCCAGCTACCTGCCGATCGTGATCCTGGGCGTGGTTGCCCTCGGCTTCGGCGTCTTCGTGCTCGTCGCGTCGCACCTCATCGGGCGCCCTCGCCCCGACGCCGGCAAGCTGTCCACCTACGAGTGCGGGGTGCCGCCCGTCGGAAACGCGCGGGAGCGGTTCCCGATCAAGTTCTACCTCGTGTGCATGATGTTCATCCTGTTCGACGTGGAGACGGCGTTCTTCTACCCCTGGGCGCTCATCATGGACACCCTGGGGGTCTACGGGCTCACCGTCATGGGGGGCTTCTTCATCGTCCTCGGCGTGGGCTTCGTCTACGAGTGGAAGGTCGGAGCGATGGACTGGTAGCGGCATGGAGCTCACCCCGGACAACCTGAAGGCCTTCGACGAGATCGTCGCCCGCTACCCGGTCAAGCGTTCGGCCCTCCTTCCCGCGCTGCGCCTGGTGCAGGAGCAGGAGGGCTGGATCAGCCGCGAGGCGATGGAGTACATCGGGAAGCTCCTCGACCTCAGCCCGGCCCAGGTCCACGACACCGCCAGCTTCTACACGATGTTCCGCCTCGAGCCGAAGGGGGAGACGGTCATCGAGGTGTGCACGACGCTCTCCTGTGCCCTGGGCGGGGCGGAGAAGCTGCTCGGGCACACCTGCAGGAAGCTCGGCATCGAGCCCGGGGGGACGACCGCGGACGGGAAGTTCACGGTCAAGGAAGCGGAGTGCCTCGCCGCCTGTGGGGGCGCGCCCGCGGTCCAGGTGAACGGCGAGTGGCTCGAGCACGCCACCGAGGCCGACCTCGATCGGGTGCTCGCGGGCGAGACCGTGCGCCGCACCTTCGACTGGCCGAAGAGCCCGGGCGAGCACATCCTCTTCCAGAACGTCTGGAAGGAGAACTCCACCTCGATCGACGTCTACAAGGCGTCCGGCGGCTACGCGAAGCTCGGGGAGTGGCTGAAGTTCGAGCCCGAGACCCTCGTCGAAGAGGTCAAGAAGTCGAACCTGCGCGGCCGCGGCGGGGCCGGGTTCCCGACCGGGATGAAGTGGGGCTTCCTTCCCAAGGACAACCCCCGGCCCCGCTACATGTGCGTCAACGCCGACGAGAGCGAGCCCGGGACGTACAAGGACCGGGTCATCATCGAACGCGATCCCCACCGCCTGATCGAGTCGATCGTGGTCTCCTGCCACGCGATCCGATCGAAGACGGCCTACATCTACATCCGCGGCGAGTTCCACGAGGGCGCGCGCACGCTCGAGAAGGCCCTCGGCCGAGGCGCGGGCCGCCGGCTACGTCGGCAAGAACGTCCTCGGCACCGGCATCGACGTCGACATCTGGGTCCACCGCGGCGCGGGCTCCTACGAGTGCGGCGAGGAGACCGCGCTGATCGAGTCGCTCGAGGGCAAGCGTGGCCAGCCCCGCATCAAGCCGCCCTTCCCGGCGGTGGTGGGGCTCTACGGCTGCCCGACGATCGTGAACAACGTCGAGACCCTGGTGAACGTGCCGCTCATCCTCGACGCGGGGGGCGGAGTGGTTCGCGAGCTACGGGACGGAGAAGAACGGCGGCCCGAAGCTCTACTCGATCAGCGGCCACGTGGTCCGGCCCGGCAGCTACGAGGCGCCGATGGGGCGCATCACGCTCACGCGACCTGATCTTCGGCGAAGGGCTACGCGCAGGGCATCCGGGACGGCCGCAAGCTGAAGGCGGTCGTGCCCGGGGGCTCCTCGACCCCGGTCCTCCTCGCCGACGAGATCGACATCGCGATGGACTTCGACGGGGTGGCAAAGGCGGGCTCCATGCTCGGTTCCGCCGGCACCATCGTGATGGACGACTCCACCTGCATGGTGTGGATGGCGAAGAACCTCATCTACTTCTACAAGCACGAGTCCTGCGGCAAGTGCTCGCCCTGCCGGGAGGGGACGGGCTGGATGCTGCGGCTCCTCGAGCGCATCGAGGCGGGGGAGGCGGAGGAGAAGGACCTCGACCTCCTCTGGAAGATCACCGACTCGATCTCGGGCAAGACCGTCTGCCCGTTCGGGGACGCCGCGATCGCCCCGCCCCAGTCGACGCTCGAGAAGTTCCGCGAGGAGTTCGAGTACCACGTCCGCGAGAAGCGCTGCTGGAAGTCGGTGGCGCCCACCTTCGAAGAGGCGAAGGCGAAGTCCGGAGTGTCGGCGTGACCCCGTACACGGAGGAGCTGCTGATCGCGGTCGTCAAGATCGTCGTCGTGATTGGTGTGCTGCTGGGCGCGTTCTCGGTCATGACCTGGATCGAGCGGCGGACGCTCGCCTTCATGCAGTACCGCCTCGGTCCCAACCGGACCGGCCCCTTCGGCATCCTCCAGCCCGTCGCCGACGGCATCAAGCTCTTCTTCAAGGAAGAGGCGATGCCCGCCTCCGCCGACAAGTGGGCCTTCCTCGCCGCCCCGGTGGTCGCGGTGTCCACCGCGCTGCTGGCGACCGCGGTGATCCCCTACGGCCCGCCCTTCGAGGCCTTCGGGCGGACGCTGCAGATCCAGATCGCCGATCTCGAGGTGGGGCTCCTCTTCATCTTCGCGGTCACGGCCCTCGGCGTCTACGGGCTGGTGCTGGCGGGCTGGGCGGCGAACAGCAAGTACTCGCTTCTCGGCGGCCTCCGCTCCTCGGCGCAGATGTTCTCCTACGAGCTGGCACTGGGCTTTTCGTGGGTGACGCTGATCATGGCCGCGCGCTCCTTCCGGATTGGCGACATCGTGGGGGAGCAGGCCGGATGGTTCTGGAACTGGAACGTGTTCCTCCACTTCCCGGCCTTCCTCGTCTACTTCCTGGCCGCCACCGCCGAGGTCGCCCGCATCCCGTTCGACCTGCCGGAGGCCGAGAGCGAGCTCGTGGCAGGGCTTCCACACCGAGTACTCGTCCATGCGCTTCGCCCTCATCCAGATGGGCGAGTACATCAACATGATCACGGTGGCGGTCCTGGCCACGAACCTCTTCCTCGGGGGATGGAACCCCGGAATCCCCGGGCTCCCCGCGACCGGCTTCGTGGCCTTCGTGTGGTGGGGGGGCAAGGTCGCCTCCATCCTCTTCGTGTTCATCTGGCTGCGGGGCACGCTGCCCCGTTTCCGCTACGATCAGCTCATGCACTTCGGCTGGAAGGTGCTCATCCCGGTGGCCGCGGTCTGGATCATGATCTTTGCGGGCTGGGTGGCGATCACCGGTGGGGGCCCGCGATGACGATCGACGCGGTCCTGTTCTACGTGTTCGCCGCGATCGCGGTGGCCTCCGCGGTCGTCGTCATCTCCCAACGCAATCCGATCTACTCGGCCTTCGCCCTGGTCGTGACGCTCTGCTCGGTCGCGGTCATCTTCGGGCTGCTCGGCTCGCCGTTCATCGCCGCCCTGCAGGTGATCGTGTACGCGGGCGCGATCATGGTCCTCTTCCTGTTCGTGCTGATGCTCCTCAACGTGAAGCGCGAGAAGGACTCGCCGGGCGCCGGCCAGCGCACGCTCAGCGGGGTGGCCCTGGCCCTGGTGACGCTTCTGGTTCTCCAGGCGGGGTCGATCCTGCTGCGGTCGAAGCCGACCCCGGCCCCGGACTACGACGCCTCGACCGTCGAGATGGCGAAGATCCTCTTCTCCCCGCACTTCCTCTACGCCTTCGAGGCGACCTCCATCCTCATCCTCGCCGCGCTGGTGGGGGCGGTGGTGCTGGCGAAGAAGGAGCTCTAGCGCAATGGAGAGCCCGGCCTTCGTGCACCACGCCGTCCTGCTGAGCCTCATTCTCTTCGCCCTCGGCACCCTCGGTGTCTTCCTGCGCCGAAACGTCATCACCGTGCTCATGTGCGTCGAGCTCATGCTGAACGGCGTGAACCTGGCCTTCGTGGCCTTCAGCCGGGCCCACGGCACGCTCGACGGCCAGGTCCTGGTGTTCTTCGTGATGGTGGTGGCGGCGGCGGAGGCGGCGGTCGGGCTCGCCATCGTCCTCGCGCTCCACCGGCACAAGGACACCCTGGACCTGGACGCGTTCAACCTGATGAAGGGATAGGCCGTGCTCGAGCTCACGATTCTCGACAGGCTTCTGCCCATCGCGGTGCTGCTGCTGCCGCTCTTCGGCTTCGTCGTGCTGGCCCTCTTCGGCGACTGGATCAAGCGGGACAAGGAGGAGACCGGCGCGGGGATCCTGGCCTGCGCCACCGTCCTCATGTCCTTCGGTCTCGCCGCGTGGACGATGGTGCGACTGTACGGCCTGGTGGCGGGGGAGACCGGGCTTCGCTTCTCCCAACCCTACCTGGGATTCGACTGGATGGCGGCAGGCGGCTTCCGGGTGGCGTTCAGCCTCCTCGTGGACCCGCTCTCCTGCGTGATGACGCTGGTGGTCACCGGGGTGGGCTCGCTCATCCACATCTACTCGCTGGGCTACATGGCCCACGACGATGACCGGGTCCGCTACTTCTCGTACCTGAACCTGTTCACCTTCTTCATGCTGCTGCTCGTCCTCGGCGGCAACCTTCCCCTGATGTTCGTGGGATGGGAAGGGGTGGGGCTGTGCTCGTACCTCCTGATCGGGTTCTGGTACCGCAAGGAGAGCGCCGTCCGCCGCCGGTCTGAAAGCCTTCATCGTGAACCGGATCGGCGACGTCGGGCTGATCCTGGGCATGGTCTTCATGTTCCACGCCTTCGGGAGCCTCGACCTGGTGGACATCGCCGACAACGCGGGCTCGCTGACCCCCGAGGCGCTGTGGGACTTCGGGCCGGCGACCATCGCCTGCCTCCTGCTCTTCGTGGGGGCCACCGGCAAGAGCGCCCAGATTCCCCTCCACGTCTGGCTCCCCGACGCCATGGAGGGGCCGACTCCCGTCTCCGCCCTGATCCACGCCGCAACGATGGTGACGGCGGGCGTCTACCTGGTGGCGCGTCTCGGCCCGCTCTATCACGTCTCGGAGACCGCGATGATCACGGTGGCGGTCGTCGGGGCGGCGACCGCCCTCATGGCCGCCACCATTGCCCTCGTCCAGACCGACATCAAGCGGGTGCTGGCCTACTCCACGGTGAGCCAGCTCGGCTACATGTTCCTGGCCTGCGGGGTGGGGGCGTTCGGGGTCGGCGTCTTCCACCTGTACACGCACGCGTTCTTCAAGGCGCTGCTCTTCCTGGGCTCGGGGTCGGTGATCCACGCGATGTCGGGCGAGCAGGACATGCAGAAGATGGGCGGCCTCCGGAAGAAGATCCCCTGGACCTTCTGGACCTTCCTCGTGGGCACGCTCGCCATCGCCGGTATCCCGTTCTTCGCGGGCTTCTTCAGCAAGGACGAGATCCTGGCCGCCGCCCTCGGCCACCCGGTGCTGTTCGGCGTCGGCCTCTTCACCGCGCTGCTGACCTCCTTCTACATGGCGCGGCTCGTCTTCCTCACCTTCTTCGGGAGCTTCCGCGGCGGAGACGAGGCCGAGCACCACCTCCACGAGTCGCCCTGGGTCATGCTCGCGCCGCTCGTCCTGCTCGCCCTCGGCTCCGCGGTGGGCGGCTTCGTCAAGATCCCGGAGATCGTCCAGCCCGTCTTCCGCCTGGGCCACGGGTATCTCCCCCACGTGGCGTGGCTGCCGGTGCTGGCCACGCTCACCGCGGTCGCCGGCATCCTCGTGGCCTACTACCTCTACCTGGCCATGCCCGAGCTGCGAGCGGGGATCGCCTCCGCCTTCCGGCCCGCCCTCCGCCTCTTCTCGGCCAAGTACTACTGGGACGACGTCTACGACGCCTTCGTCCGGCGGGTGGTGGTGAGGGGCAGCGAGCTCGTGCTGTGGGAAGGGATCGACACCCGGGTGATCGACGGCGCCGTCAACCGGACCGCCACCGTCACCGGAGCGCTCGCGGAGATCCTCCGCCCGCTGCAGACCGGCTACGTCCGCCAATACGTGCTGCTGATCCTCGCGGGAGCGGTCGCGCTCCTCGGGTACCTCCTCTGGCTATGAGCGTCCTGAACCAACACCTGCTCTCCGTCCTCATCTTCCTGCCGGTGGTGGGCGCGGTCGCCATCGCGCTCACGCGGCGCGAGTCGGTGACGCTGCAGAAAGTCCTCGGCCTCGTCTTCTCGACCGGGGGCTTCGCGCTCTCTCTCCTCCTGGTGCACAGCTTCCAGGACGTGGCGGCCATGCAGTTCGTGGAGAGGGCACCGTGGATCCCGGCCTGGGGAATCTCCTACCACGTCGGCGTGGACGGGCTGTCGCTGTGGCTGGTGATCCTGACCACGTTCCTCACCCCGCTCGCCCTCCTGGGCTCCTGGAGCTCGATCGACAAGCGGGTCAGGGAGTTCGTCGTCTTCATGCTGCTTCTCGAAGCGGGGATGCTGGGGGTCTTCGTTTCCCTCGACCTCTTCCTCTTCTACGTCTTCTGGGAGGCGATGTTGATCCCGATGTACTTCCTCATCGGGGTCTGGGGCCACGAGCGGCGGATCTACGCGGCAGTGAAGTTCTTCCTGTACACGTTCGCGGGCAGCGTGCTGATGCTGGTCGCCTTCCTCGTCCTCTACCGTACGGCGGGAGTGCGGAGCTTCGACCTCGCCGATCTCGTCGCGGTGCCGGTCGACCCCGCCCTGCAGATCTGGCTCTTCCTCGCCTGCGCGGTGGCCTTCGCCATCAAGGTCCCGATGTTCCCGTTCCACACGTGGCTCCCCGACGCCCACGTCGAGGCGCCCACCGCGGGCTCGGTGATCCTGGCCGGGGTGCTGCTCAAGATGGGAGGCTACGGCTTCCTGCGGATCGCCTTCCCGCTCTTCCCGGACGCGGCGGTGCGCTTCGCGCCGCTCATCGGCGTCCTGGCCGTCGTCGGGATCATCTACGGGGCCCTCGTCTCGCTGGTGCAGCCCGACCTCAAGAAGCTCGTGGCCTACTCGTCGGTGGCCCACCTCGGGTTCGTGATGCTCGGCATCGCCGCCTTCACCACCACCGGGCTGGTCGGCTCCGTCTACCAGATGCTCAACCACGGCATCTCGACGGGGGCGCTCTTCTTCCTCGTGGGGATGCTCTACGACCGGCGCCACACCCGGCTCATCTCGGAGTTCGGCGGGCTCAAGGCGATCATGCCCTGGTACTCCGCGGTGTTCCTGATGATCAGCCTCTCCTCGATCGCGGTGCCCGGCTTCAACGGCTTCGTGGGCGAGTTCCTGATCCTCGTCGGCTCCTGGTCCTTCAGCCCGACGCTGGTGGTGCTCGCCTCGCTGGGCGTGATCCTGGCCGCCGGCTACATGCTCTGGATGGTGAAGCGGGTCTTCTACGGTGAGGTGACCAACCCGAAGAACGAGAAGCTGTCCGACCTCAACCTCCGCGAGGCGGTGATCCTCGTGCCGCTCGTCGCCCTCGCCGTCTTCATGGGCGTCGCGAGCCCGCTCTTCACGAGGCGCATCGAGCCCGCCGCCGACGCCCTCGTCCTTCAGGTGCGGGAGCGGACGCGGCCGGTGGCCACCGCGGTCGCGAGGCACGTCGCCCGCCAGCCCCGTCCCGGCGCCGATGCGGGGGAGGTGCAGCCGTGAGCGGGGAGCTGGACCTCCGGCCCATCGTCCCCGCGATGATCGTGGCCGCCACCGGCCTCGTGGTCCTCCTCGCCCAGGCGTTCGCGCCGAAGGACAAGCCGGCACCGTCGGCGCCGCTGAGCCTCGCCGGCCTTCTCGCCGCCCTCCTCGCGGTGTGGCTGCTCGCCAGCGGGACCGGCCGGGGCGCGGTGCTGGCGAACGCGGTGACCGCGGACGACTTCTCCCTCTTCTTCCACGCGCTCCTGCTCGGGATCGCGGCGGTGGTGGTGCTGCTGTCGCCGTCCTACCTGCGGGCGAACGGTCTCGACCGCGGCGAGTACTACGCGCTGCTGCTCTTCTCGGTGGTCGGGATGCTCGGCCTCGTGTCGAGCCTCGAGCTCGTGTCGATGTTCGTGGCCCTCGAGATCATGTCGATCGCCCTCTACGCGATGGCGGGGCTCTACCGGAGCCGGATCGAGAGCCAGGAGGCGGCGCTCAAGTACTTCGTCACCGGGGCCTTCTCCTCTGCCTTCTTCCTGTACGGCATCGCGCTTCTCTACGGCGTGAGCGGCAGCACCTCGCTCGACCGGGTGGCGCGGGCGATGAGCACGCTCACGACGGAGTCCGCCGCCCTCGCGATCCTCGGCGCCGGGATGCTGCTGGTGGGCTTCGGCTTCAAGATCGCGAGCGTTCCCTTCCACATGTGGGCGCCCGACGTCTACGAGGGGGCCCCCACCACCGTGACCGCGCTCATGTCGGCCGGGGTCAAGGCCGCGGCCTTCGGCGCCTGCTCCGGGTCTTCGACTCCGCGCTCCTGGCTCTCGCCGGCGACTGGCAGCCTCTGGTCGCCGCGCTGGCGGTCGTGACCATGGTCGTCGGCAATCTCGCGGCGCTGGCCCAGGGCAACCTGAAGCGCATGCTCGCCTTCTCGTCGATCGCCCACGCCGGCTACGTGCTCACCGCGCTGGTGGCCGACCCCGGGCTGGCCGGGGAGGCGGTGCTGTTCTACCTGGTCGCCTACGCCGCGGTGAACCTCGGCGCCTTCGGCACGATCGCCGCGCTCTCCCGGGACGGACGGGAGCCGCTCTCGTTGACGGACGTGGCCGGACTCGCCGAGCGCCGGCCCGCCCTCGCCGCCGCCCTCACCGTGTTTCTCGTCTCGCTCACCGGCATCCCGGTGACCGCCGGCTTCGTGGGCAAGTTCTACCTGTTCAACGCCGCGGTGTCCGCGGGCTGGGTGGGGCTCGCCCTCGTCGGCGTGCTGATGAGCGTCGTCTCCGCCTACTACTACCTGAGGGTCGTGGTGGCGATGTACATGCGCGAGCCCCTGGGCGAGGACACCTGGGCGCCGGTGTCGCGGTCGACCACGGTTGCGCTCGCGTCTCGGTCGCGGTCACGCTCGTGCTCGGCATCTACCCGGCGCCGGTTCTGATCTTCGCCCGCCTCGCCGCCCGGTCGCTCCTGTAGCCGGCTGATCTCGCCGACGGCTCGTTCCCGTTAGGCGAGAGGCCTCGTCCGAGTAGGCCCGTGTCCGCCCCGAGCGACGATCACCGCCCCGGCGGCTGGCATGAACACTTCGATCGTTAGTCCTCCGAACGCCCGTGCGCGAGAGGTCGAGTCCCTTGACCGCGCCTTCGTCGTGCACCTGCAGGACGGACGTTCGCTGACGATTCCGCTCGGGTGGTTCCCACGGCTCCGGGATGCATCCGCCGAACAGAGGAGCAACTGGAGGCTCGTCGGCTCAGGGACCGGAATCCACTGGCCCGACATCGACGAGGACATCTCGGTCGCCGGCCTGTTGGGTCTGCCCGACTGACCTGCACTGGTCGCACCGCTAGCGGACGGACCTCGGAGCTCCCTCTCGTCCCGCCGCGCGGCCGGGGGCGCGAGCCGAGGCCAGGTAGCGTGTCTCAGCCCCGGGTGGCGCTGAGGAGCGCGTCGAGGAGCGTCTCTTCGTCCTCCGGTCGCACCGTGCGCAGGTCGATCAGCAGGCGGTCCTCGACGACGCGCACCACGACCGGGGGTTGGCCCGCGCGCAGCGCCGCCGCCAGGCGGTCGGGTCCGAGCCGGGGGTGGGTGATCGAGATGGCGACCGTCGGGACCCCGACCGTCGGGGCCGCTCCTCCGCCGACCGCGGAGTGGGCGTCGAGCAGTGCCAGCCCAAGGTCCGGCGCGGAGCCCGAGAGACGCCGGGTAAACCCCTCGGCCCGGGCCCGGATCTCGTCGACCGGGGTGTGGATCATCTTCAGGACCGGCACGTTCGCGGCCGCCCGTCCCGCCTCGTGCTCGACGAGGGTCGCGTCGAGCGCGGCCAGCGTCATCTTGTCCACCCGCAGGGCGCGATAGAGAGGGTTCCGTCGCATCGGCTCGACGAACGCGCGCAGCCCGGCCGCGAGCCCGGCCTGGGGTCCCCCCAGCAGCTTGTCTCCGCTGAAGGTCACGAGCCCGGCCCCCCCGCGCAGGGCTGCCGGCGCGGTGGCCTCCGGAGCCAGCGCGTCCGGAAGGGCGTCCATGAGCCCGCTGCCCTGGTCCTCCATGAGCGGGATGCCGGCCTCCCTCGCCAGATCGGCCAGCTCCTCGATCGAGGGTGCCTCGGTGAACCCCACGATGCGGAAGTTGCTCGGGTGCACCTTCAGGATCAGCCCCGTCTCGGGGGACAGCGCGGCCCGAAAGTCGGCGATGCGGGTGCGATTGGTGGTCCCCACCTCGCGCAGCCGGGCCCCGCCCTTGCGCAGGACGTCGGGGATGCGGAACGACCCGCCGATCTCGACCAGCTCTCCCCGGCTCACCAGAACGTCGCGACCCTCGGCGAGGGTGTTCACCGCGAGAAGGACCGCGGCCGCGCAGTTGTTGACGACGACGGTGCTCTCGACCCCGAGCAGCTCGCGGAGCCGCGACTCGGCGTGGGTCTCACGGTTGCCACGCTCGCCCCGGCCGAGGTCGTACTCGAGGTTGGAGTACGAGGAGGCGACATCCGCGACCCGCGCCGCCGCCTCCGCGGAGAGGGGTGCCCGGCCCAGGTTGGTGTGGACGACTACGCCGGTGGCGTTGAGGACCGTCTGCAGGGACGGCCGCGCCGCGGCCTCGACCCGGGCCCCCACGTCGGACACGAGCGAGGCCACGCCCTCCTCGAGCCCACTCTCGCCCGCGTTCGCGCGGCGGCGCAGCTCCTCGAGGGCGGCTCGAGCATGGCGCAGGACCAACGGACGGCCGTGACGCTCGGCGAGCACCTGGATCTCCGGGCGCTTCATCACCTGGTCGACGGAGGGCACGAGCCGGCGGGGATCGACGTCCGTGGACGACGCCATGGCAAGACTATACACGGACCCGCACGGCGACGATCGGCGATCCGAACGGGACCTGCTCCCCGCCCTCGGGGCCGCTCGGGGGGACGCCGCCCCGTGGTATCCTCGCCGCGATGCGTCGGGAGCGCCCGCAGGACTTCGCGGACCGCCTGCCGCGGGTGGTTCCGCGCGACGAGGAGGACGTCTCCCACCTCTCCGAGGAGATGGTGGATCTTCTCTACCCGGGTCGCCGCCCCCGACCCTTCCGGTTGGGCCTGAGCTTCGAGGCCTTCGAGGGCCCGAGCTACGCGACCGCGGTCGACCTGGCGCGTCTCTCTCCCGCCTACCGCGAGGAAGACCACCTCGGAAGCCGCGTCCACCACACCGAGTTCGACGCCGGCGCGGCGCGAACGCTCCGTGACCTGTTCGAGCTGGTGGGGAGGCGGCCCGGCACCGAGGTGCGGATCGACGGGAAGAATGCGCCCTACGGCCACGAGCTCTGGCTGCCACTCTTCTGGATCTTCGTGGGCGGGGAGGCCTGATCGATCATGCCTCTCTCCGAAGACCTCGATCAGCTCAACAGCACGATCCGGCAGCTGCAGACCAAGTGGGAGATGTTCTTCAGCGGCATCGAGAAGAAGCCGCCGACCGAGCTGCAGCGGACGGTCGAGGGTGTCATCCGCCAGTACGCCTTCCAGGAGATCCGCAACAACACTGAACGGTTCCGCTACCAGAGCCTCACCGCGCGCTACAACACGTTCAACGAGCTCTGGCAGAAGCGCCTGCGCGCGCGGGAGGAGGGCAAGGCCTTCGGCGTTCACGGGTTGAAGGCGGACGTCCTGCCCCCGCCCGCCCCCGAAACCGAGCACCGCCTGCCCGCAGGTGGGGGCGGGACCGGCCGTGAGTTCCGTGTCGCAAGCCCCGACGGCGACGACGCCGCGGTGCGGGCGCTCTACGATCGCTACGTCGAGGAGCGCGAGCGGCTCGGTGAGGGGGGCGCCCCCCCCTACGAGAGCTTCCGGCAGCTCATCGGCCAGCAGACGACGAAGATCCTCGGTGACAAGGGCGCGAAGGCGGTGGATTTCCGCCTCGACTCCAGTCACGGGAAGGTGTCGCTCAAGGCGCGGATCGTGAAGTGAAAGCGGTGAGGCGCACGCTGCTTCCGATCGTCCTCCTCGCCGTGCTCCCCACCGCGGCCGGGGCCTGGCCCGTGGAGACGATGACCGCGCTCTCCCGCGACGCCCGCCGGCTCCTGCCCCGCTCGCTGTCGCGGCTGCTCGGGGAGCGCGAGCCGCAGGTCCGGCTCGAGATCGGCCGGTTTCCGCAGGACATTGCGCGGGCGCTGGCCGTCGACATCCCGTCGGGCCGGCTGCAGCCGGACACGCTGGCCGCCCTCGACTACGAGACCGCCCGCGTCGTGGAGCTGCTGCGGGAGGGCCGGGTGAGCGAAGGGCTGGTGCGGCTCGGGGGCCTGCTGCGGGTGCCGGCCGACCTGGCCGATCCCGTTCTCGCGGGCGTCCCCGGGGGCTGGCCGCCCGGGGTGTCCCGCGAGTACTACGCGCTGCTCGACGCCAACCTCGAGAGGATGCCGGTCGTGCTCGACGACTCCGAGGCGCTCGAAGTCACGCGGGCCGATCTCCCCGCGCTGTGGCAGTCCATCCTCGACCGGAGCCGACCCCAGGCCGCGGTGATCCGCACGGAGCTCTTCCGCGAAGGCCGGGTGGTGGACCACCGCCGGCTCGACTTCCGCTCGCCGGCCTGGGCGGTGGCCTCGCTCTCCTACTCGCGCGCCGTCACCGGTATCGCCGCGACCTGGCTCGCGGTGTGGCGGGAGGCCCGGGGCGACACGACCGGGATGCGGCGCCCCCGGGAGGTCGTTCCCCGCGACCGCGAGATCACGGCCGAGACCACCATCCCCGAGAACCGGAGGCACGATGACCGCTAGAAGAGCGCTCCTGTCGGTGTACCGCAAGGAGGGCATCGTCGACCTCGCCCGCGGCTTGACCGAACGGGGCTACGAGCTCCTCTCCACCGGAGGCACTGCCGCCGAGCTCAAGAAGGCGAAGGTGAAGGTGACCGGTGTCTCGAAGGCGACCGGCTTTCCCGAGATCCTGGACGGCCGCGTGAAGACGCTGCACCCCAAGATCCACGGCGGCATCCTCGCCCGCCGCGATGTTCCGGTGCACCTCGAGGCCCTGGAGAAGCAGAAGATCGTGCCGATCGACGTGGTGGTGGTCAACCTCTACCCCTTCGAGGACCGCGTGTCCAAGGGCTGCACCTTCGACGAGGCGATCGAGAACGTCGACGTCGGCGGCCCGACGATGGTGCGCGCGGCGGCCAAGAACTTCGCCCACGTGGCGGTCGTCGTCGATCCCGCCGACTACGGCCTGCTCCTCGAGCAGCTCGATCGCCCCGACGGGATCGACGCCGCGACGCGTCTCTACCTCGCCCAGAAGGCCTTCCGGCACACCGCACGCTACGAGGCCGCCATCGCCGGCTACTTCGCCCAGGTCGAGGTGGAGGACGGGGTCTACGTGCCCGCCGAGAACGACGACACCTTCCCCTACCGTCTGAACCCCACCTTCGAGAAGGTGCAGGACCTGCGCTACGGGGAGAACCCCCACCAGCGGGCCGCCTTCTACACCGACCTCGGCTCGACGCTGTACTCGGTGGCCTCCGCCCGCAAGCTCCAGGGCAAGGAGCTCTCCTTCAACAACATCCTCGACCTCGACGCCGCCTGGCGTCTGGCCACGGAGATCGACCAGACTGCCTGCGTCATCGTCAAGCACACCAACCCCTGCGGCACCGGCCTCGGGGAGACCCCGGTCGAGGCCTGCGAGCGGGCCTGGGCCTGCGACCCCACCTCCGCCTTCGGCGGGATCATCGCCTTCAACGAGCGCGTCGACGAGGCGGCAGCCAGGAAGGCCACCGCCCATTTCGTGGAGGCGCTCATCGCCCCCGGCTTCGACGCGGCCGCGGTCGAGGTCTTGAAGAAGAAGACGAATCTCCGTGTGATGAACATGGACACCACCAGCATCCACAAGGCCAGCGGCTTCGACATGCGCCGGGTCATGGGCGGTCTCCTCGCCCAGCAGTGGGACCTCCACCAGCTCGAGCGCGAGCGCTGCGAGGTGGTGACCAAGCGGCCTCCCACCGACGAGGAGTGGAAGGCGCTTCTCTTCGCGTGGACGGTGGTCAAGCACGTCAAGTCGAACGCGATCGTCTTCGCCAACGCCGTGCAGACGGTGGGCGTCGGCGCGGGCCAGATGAGCCGCGTCGACGCCGCCCGCTTCGCCGCCGAGAAGGCGGTGCTGCCTCTGGCCGGGACCGTGGTCGCCTCCGACGCGTTCTTCCCCTTCCGGGACGGGATCGACGAGATCGCGAAGTCCGGCGCCACCGCGATCATCCAGCCCGGCGGCTCGGTCCGCGACGAAGAGACGATCGCCGCCGCCGACGAGCACGGGCTGGCCATGGCCTTCACCGGTGTCCGCCACTTCCGGCACTAGTGCCGAGTCACCGAAGGCGTCTCCGACGATAGCCTGAATGGACCAGAAGGGGCGACGGGCGGACGGCCTCGCCCTTCTCGCGCTCGTTGCTCTAGTCGTCGTCCTCTTCCGTGAGTCCCTGCTCGGGGGAGGGGTCTTCTTCAAGCGGGACATCCACCTGATCTGGCACCCGCAGATCGAGGGCTTCGTCCGCGCGATCGCCGGGGGGGCCTGGCCGCTGTGGGATCCCAGCCCCGCCTTCGGCCAATCGCTGCTGGCCGACCCCGGTGCCCAGGTTCTCTATCCGCCCACCTGGCTGAACCTGGTGCTGCGACCCTGGACCTACTACACGCTGTTCGCCTTCGGCCACGTGCTCTTCTCGGGCCTCGCTTTCTATGCGCTCGTGCGGCGCTTTCCGGTCGGCCCCGTTGCCGCACTCACCGGCGCCTCGCTCTGGGTGCTTGGCGGCCCGTTCCTGTCGCTCGTGGACCTCTGGCACCACTTCGCGAGCGCGGCCTGGATGCCGGCGGTGTTCCTGGCCGCGGAGCGGGCCGTCGACCGGCGGAGGCTTCACGACGTCGCGGTCCTGGCCCTGACCCTTGGCCTCCAGATCCTGGCCGGTTCCGGCGACGTGTGCGCCATCACGCTCCTGGTCCTGGCGGTCTGGGTGGCCGCCCTGCACGTTCCCTGGCGAAAAGGGTGGCGGGCGTGTCGACCCATGCTCGTCGCCGGGGCGCTGGCCCTCGTGCTGGCCGTCGGGCTGTCCGCGGGGCTCTGGCTCACCGCCCTCGACGCGGTGTCACGCTCGTCCCGTCGCGACCTCCCCGAGACCGTCCGGACCTACTGGTCCGTCCACCCGCTGGAGCTCGTCGAGACGATGGCCCCTGGGGTGCCGGGCAGGCTGCCGCTCTCGCCGGCCGCGCGAGACGCCCTCGGCCGGATCCGCGAGCCGTTCCTCACGTCGCTCTATCTCGGACTTCCGGCGGTGGCGCTCGTGGTCGCCGGTCTCTTCGGCCCGGGCGTGCCCGCGCGCCGGCGTGCCCTCCTGGCCGGCTTCGGGGCCGGCGCCGTGCTCGTGGCCCTCGGTCACCACGCGCCGTTCTTCGATCTCGTCACGACGGTCGTCGTGCCGCTGCGGATGCTGCGCTACCCGGTCAAGGCCATGGTCCTCGCCGGGTTCGCCTGGGCGCTTCTGGGCGCTCTGGGGACCGAGGTCTGGCGCACGGCGGGGGCCTCGGGCCGGTGGTGGCGGAGGGCCGTGACGGGGCTCGCCGTCCTCGGTGCCTCGAGTGCGGCCGCGGCCGCCGCGCTCTTTGTCGCCCCCGACGCCTGGAGCGGTCTCCTGGAGAGTAGCCCGGCCACCGGTAGTGCCGCGACCGTGCTGCGGCTCGTTGCCGGCGCCCTCGCCTCGCGGGCGGCCCTGGCCGTGGTGGCCCTGGGTCTGCTCTGGGCGGCGCGGGTGGGAAAGGTGAGATCGTTGGTCCTCGCCGCGGGGCTCGCCGGAATCGCGGTCGCCGACCTCGCCCTCGTGCACCCTCGACCGAACCCGGTGGCGCCGCGCGCCTTCTACACGCACCACCCCGCCGCGCTCGACGCACTCACCCCCGTCTCCTCGACCCGCGTCTACTCCTACGACTACAGTGAGACGGGGGTGGCCGCCCGCCGGCTGGGCCGACCCAGTGCCCACACGCTGGCGCGCGTTCCCGTCGGCTGGCCGGTGGACGTCGCCCTGGCGCTGGGGATGCAGATGCGCCTCGAGCCCCAGACCGCGGGGCGGTGGGGCGTGCGACAGGCCTTCGACATCGATTACCGGGGCCTGCAATCGGAGTCGCTTGTGCGTCTGACCCGCCTCGTGCACCTCGCCGAGGACTGGCCCGACGGCGCCGTCGTTCGCCTCCTGCGGATCGGGGCGGTGACCCACGTCGTGGGCCTGCACCGCGTCGGCGGCGACGATCTCGACACCGTGGCGACGATCCCCGGCCTCTTCGAGGACCCCATCCTCGTTCGGGTCGTGCCCGCCCCGCTGCCGCGCACCTTCGTCGTGGGCGGGGTGCGCGTGGCCGGCGGGTGGGAGGAGGCCCTCGAGACGCTCCTCGATCCCGGGTTCGAGCCCAGGCGCGAGGTCCTCCTCCCGGCGGGGGAGGCGCGGCTCGAGCCGCCCGGCTTCTCGGGCTCTGCTCGCATCCTGAAGGAGACGGCCGACCGCGTCCGCATCGAGGCGGAGCTCTCGTCGGAGGGCCACGTCGTCCTCGTCGACGGCCACGATCCCGGCTGGCGGGCCACCGTCGACGGCCGGCCCGCGCCGGCTGCTCCGAGCCAACGTCGCCTTTCGTGCGGTGGCGGCCCCCGCCGGTCGCCACGTGGTCGAGATGGTCTACCGACCTCCTCTCACCATGGCCGGGCTCGTCCTCGAGCGGGCTCAGCCTCCTCTTGATCGTCGCCCTTCTCCTTCGGTCTCCCCGGGCGACCGCCTGAGGGGATTCAACCCTCGGGACCCTGGCTCGTTCCAATGAGACGGGGGGAACAGGAAGCGAGGAGAAGGCCATGAAGAGACTCATCGGAACGGCGATCCTGGGAGCGGCCCTCGGCGCCGTGCCCGCCGCGGCCCAGCCGGCCGGACACGGCCCGAGGGACGGACGACGGGGGAATCGAGGCCAGGCGGTCATCGAGTACCTGGGGCTGAGCGCCGAGCAGCAGCAGCAGTGGCGGGCGCTCCGCGAGCAGCACCGGGAGGAGATGAAGCCCCTCCTCGAAGAGGGCCGCGCCCTGCGACGGAGAGTCCGGGAGTCGCTCGATGCCAACGAGCCCGAGGTCCTGGTGGGGGACGCGGCGAAGGCAGCCCACGCCCACCGTCAGCGGATGCAGAAGGAGCGTGAAGCCTTCGAGGATCAGCTGAAGTCCCTGCTCGACGAGGAGCAGAAGGTGAAGTTCGAGGCCTTCAAGGCGGCCCGCCGGATGGGCGGCAAGGGCCGGCCCGGTCGCGGGAGCCGCCGTGGCGGACGCCCCGGGCACAGCCCGGCCCCTCCGCAGCCCATCGAAGGCTGAACCCGGGTCCACCCGGACGTCCCGGCCGCGGGTCTTCGCCCGCGGCCTTCGTTTGCCCTGAACCGGGCACCCCGGAGGGTCGGGGGTCGCTGAACAGGTGCGACGGGCCACCAGGCCAGCTTCGCCCGTGTGTCCCTTCCCTGGGGACACGCGGGTGTCCGTGGCCTATCTCAAGCCTTTCCCAGCCTGTCGGATGCGACGCTGGCGCGTCGCAACTTACACTCGGGGTCGACGCGCGTCTCGCAAGCTCGACTGCGCGTCCCCCGAGCCCCCTACGTGGGGACGGATAGGGTGAGGGCACAGGTGCGACGGGCCACCAGGCCAGCTTCGCCCGTGTGTCCCTTCCCTGGGGACACGCGGGTGTCCGTGGCCTATCTCAAGCCTTTCCCAGCCTGTCGGATGCGACGCTGGCGCGTCGCAACTTACACTCGGGGTCGACGCGCGTCTCGCAAGCTCGACTGCGCGTCCCCCGAGCCCCCTACGTGGGGAGGGTTAGGGAGGGGGGTCATTGAATGATTGCCGCCGCTGTCTCGAGCAGGAACCGCGGCCCGGCCCGTACAAGCCGGCGCTTGAGGTCGAGGTATCCCTGCTCGCCGAGGACGAGGTCGGCGAGAACTCGCCGGATGACGGGGCTCCAGGCTGCGTAGCGCACCATACGGCTGGGGAAGCCGGGGGCGAAGAAGCGGTCGCGTACCGCCGCCGCCTTCAGCAGATCCCGGCCGAAGTCCTCGAGCAGCCGCTCGGGGTAGCCCTCCGGCGAGCCCGTGTCGCGCAGCGTGTCGGCGAGGATCTCCGCCGAGCGCAGGGCGTGGTGGATCCCTTCACCGGTCACCGGATCGGCCAGGGCGGCCGCGTCGCCGACGAGGGCCCAGCGCGAGCCCGCGATCTCACGGATCGACGTCTCGTCGGTGTCGGGCGAGGGGATCGTCGCCGCGTAGCGTCCCGCCTCGTCATCCACGAGCGCCGGGAAGTGGCGGCCCGCCTCGCGCTCCAGGCGGCCGAGCAGCTGGCGGGTCGGCACCGCTCCGAGAGGAGCGCAGATGCCGACCCCCACGTGATCCGGGCGTGGGAAGAGCCACAGGTATCCCGCGATCCCCGGGGCAAAGCGCACCGTTGCGGGGGTCGTGCCGCGGGCGAACCAGCCGGCCGCGATCATCAGCCGTTCGGTCGGAGTCGCACCCAGGAGCGTTCGCCGCACGAGGCTGGCGGCCCCGTCGGCGCCCACCACCGTGTCGAACGCGGCCTCGCCGCCGGCGGTGCGCAGCCGCCCGTCGTCCTCCACCGCCTGCACGCGCTCGGCCACGTGTCGCGCCCCCACCGCGGTCGCGCGGCGCAGCAGCCAGGCGTCGAAATCCCGGCGCGAGACCACGAGCATCGGTCGCGTCAGCCTGACGTCCACCCACTCGCCCTCGCCCGAGTCGAAGCGACAGTCCCACACCTCGCGCCCCGGCAAGGGATCGTCGGCGGGGGCGGGTGGCAGACGATCGAGCGCCTTCGCAGTGACGCCCCCTCCGCAGGGCTTCTCGCGCGGGTGAGAGGGGTCGTAGACGGTGACGTCGGCGCCGTCCCGCGCCAGGTGCCACGCGAGAAGCGACCCGGCGGGCCCGGCGCCGACGACGGCGACCCTCACGAACGGTGCTCCCTGTTCAGCGGCCGGCGCGAAGCGCGGCGAGGATCTCGTCGGGTGTGGCCGGCGTGGTGCCGACCTTGCCGACCACGACGCCGGCCGCGCAATTGGCGAGGACAGCTGCCTCGGGCAGGGTCGCCCCCGCGGCGACGGCGAGCGCCATGGTCGCGATGACGCTGTCGCCGGCGCCGGTCACGTCGAAGACCTCGCGGGCGGCGGCGGGCACGTGGACCGGCTTCCGCCCCCGCTCGAACAGGCTCATCCCGTGCTCGCCGCGCGTGACGAGGGCGGCGCGGCAGCCCAGCAACGAGAGGATGCGCCGACCGGCGGCGACGAGATCACCCTCTTCCCGAAGAGACAGGCCGGTGGCCTCCTCGGCTTCGATCTGATTCGGCGTCACCACCGTCACCCCTCGATAGCGCCGGAAGTGACGCTGCTTCGGGTCGACGAGGACCGGCATGCGCCGGCGGCGGGCCAGGGGAAGCACCTTGCGGAGGAGCGAAGCGGTGACCGCCCCTTTTTGATAGTCGGAGATCACCAGAGCCTCGGCGGAGGGGAGCTCCCGCCGCACCGAGGCGACGAGCGCGCCCTCGGCCTCCGCGGCGATGTCGCCCTTCTCCTCCCGGTCCGTGCGCACCACTTGCTGGCCGTGCGCGATGACGCGGGTCTTCACCGTCGTCGGGCGCCCCGCGTCCGAGCTCTCGAGGCACGACACGATTCCGGTCCTCTCCAGCGTCTCCTCGATCCGCCGCCCGGCGTCGTCGCGACCGATCACCCCGGCGAGCGTGGTCGCGCCGCCGAGTGAGCGCACGTTCGCGGCGACGTTGCCCGCACCCCCGAGGTGGTCGCTCTGGCCCGTGACCTCGACGACCGGCACCGGGGCTTCCGGCGAGATGCGCCCCACGCGCCCCCAGATGAACTCGTCGAGCATCACGTCGCCGAGCACGAGGACGCGCCGCCCCCGCATGGCCTCGAGGAGCGCGCCGCCCCGCGTGGGGGAGAGGAGCGCCATGGTCAGGCGCCGTCGCCGGCGCGCTCGCGCCGCCGCGCGAACGGCAGGGAGGTGAGGAGAAGCGCGAGCATCAGGACTTCGGAATCGCCGAGATTGTACTCGAACAACCCCGCAACCAGGACCGCCACGAGCCCGCCCAGGGCGGCGACCGCCGGCCAGCCCGTCGGTGACTCCGCCTTCGCCCGCCGGGCCTCGGCGAGCGCGGTGCCCAGCGCCACCACGACCCACCACGTGAAGAACGCGAGCCCTGGCAACCCCCGCGTGGCCGCGACGTGCAGCGCGTTGTTGTGCATGTGGGGTGTGGTCGGGTTCGGTGCCTCCGGCCAGCGGTACTGCGGGTAGACCGTGAGGATCATGCCGGGCCCCTGCCCGAAAACCGGCGTGTCGAGGACCATGTCCAGGCCGGCCTGCCACATGTAGTACCGGTCGACGGTGCTCGCGTCGCTCACGGTGAGGCGCGACGTGACCGCCGCGGGTCGAACGAGAAGGAGCAGGGCCAGGGCGGCGGCGAGCCCCCAGAGCAGTCGCGGGGCCCGCACCACCGCGACCACCACCAGCCCGGCCAGGACCCCGATCCACGCGTTGCGCGTCTGCGACACCACGAGCGCCCACGCCCCGAGCGGGACCGTGACCCACGGCAACAGCGTCGTCGCCGCCCGAACCGATGCTCGCCCCGAAAGGGCCAGCGCGGCGCCCGCCGCGGCGAGGCCGGCAACGAACAGCCGGGTAGGCAGCACGCCCGCACCGGGAGCGGCCACTCCGAGCGCCGCCACCGCCGCGACCCCGGCGAGCACCGCCCCGACGAGCCACGAGTCGCGCAGCCGGGGCCGCTCGAGGCGGCCGAACGCGAGGCGCGCCGCCGCCGTCACCACCACCCCCATCAGGACACCCGACGAGGACATGTAGTGCCCGAGAAAGCCGCTCGGGCGGCGGCTCAGGCTGTCGTAGCCGAGGGCGTGGTACTGCAGGGCCACCAGGGTGGCCAGGGCGATCCCGCCCACGAAGAGTCCGGACAAGACGCCCTCACGGACCGCACCGCGGGTGAGCGTGCTCACCCCCAGGTAGAAGAGGATGAAGAGGAGAAGCTCCTTCGCGTCCTCGTGGGCGATCGCCGGGTCCACGGCGAACGAAGCGGACAGCAACGTCCAGACCCCGTAGGCCAGCAGCGGGGCGTCGAGGGGTGTGGGCTCGAGAGGCACCTCTCGCCGCAGGACCCGCGCGGCAAAGACCAGGGCCCCGAGCACGAGTGCCAGCTCGGCGGCGAAGATCGAGACCGGGATCGTGGCCGCGAGGGCTGCGACCAGTCCGAGTTGGGTTCGCTCCAGCCTCACTCGGCCAGGCTCCGGTCGCCGGCTACTCCTCGACCGTGGCCTCTTCGACGAGCATCACGGGGATGTCGTCCTGGACGGGATAGACCCGACGGCACTGGGCGCAGCGGAGCCCGGCCCCGTCCTTCACGACCTCGACGGGGGTCTTGCACACGGGGCAGGCGAGAATCTCGAGCAGCTCCGGGTCGATGGGCATGCCCGGAGTCTAGCTCAGGGATCCGCCCGGGCGGTAGCGGGCGGATCCACCGGACCCGCCACGGCACCGCCCCCGCGTAGTGTGAGAGCAGTTGAACAAGACCGCCGGGCCCTCTCCCACCGGTGCACGAGGCAGGAGGATTGCGATGCGCGTGGTATTCGTGGAGAGGTCGAACGGGCCCGAGCGGCTCGTGTGCGAGGCTGAGGTCGTGTTCGAGGCGGAGGCGGGCCCGCTCGCGGGGATGAAGCTCGTGGGCTTCTCGCTCTGGCGCACGTCCGAAGGGGATGTGTTCGTGAGCTTCCCGGCGCGGCCCTTCAGCGCCGGCGGGGAACGCCGTTTCTTCGATCTGCTGCGCTCGGTCGAGGGCGACCCCGCCGACGGGAAGCGGGTGAAGGCCTGGGTGCTCGAGCAGTACCAGGCGAGCCGCGCCGCCGCCGCCTGAGCGATGCTCCTCCCGTCCCGTCGGCCCCGGTCGAGCCGGCGGGGCGGGCCCTGGGCGCCCATGCGACCAGCTTTGACTCACTCGGAAACCGCGTGGGACAATCGTCGACAGGGGGTCTTCTCGTCAGTCATGCCGACACTGCTCGTTCTCGTCCTCACCGTCCTGCCCTCCGCGACGTCTGCAACGACCCTTGCGCCCACGGTCCCCGGACCCCCGGACCACGCGGAGTCCTATTTCCACCACAGCCTCGGGCTGCAGGCCCGCCTGACCGGTGACACCGACACCGCGCTCGCGGAGTTCCGCCGCGCCCGGGAGCTCGACCCCTCGGCCGCCTCCGTCCGTGTCGAGATGGCGCGCCTCTACCGGGAGATGGGGCGGCTCGACGAGGCGACCGAGGAGGCCATCGAGGCCGTCCGGCTCGACCGCGAGGACGCCGACGCGCACCTCATCCTCGCTCAGCTCTACCAGATCCAGGCCGTCGGTCCCGAGGCGGAGACCGTCATCCACAAAGCCGCCGCCGAGTACGAAGAGGTGGCGCGGCTGCGGCCGAGCGACGGGCACTCGCTGCTCAATCTGGCCGGCATCTACGGCCAACTCCAGGAGCACGCGGATGCCGCGCGTGCCTGGGAGATGTACCTCGCCCTCGACCCCGGCAACTTCGAGGCCCACGTCCAGAGAGGCACCCACCTGCTCCTGTCCGGCGAGTCCGAGGAGGCGGCGGCGGTGCTGCGCACCGCCCTCGAGCTGCAGCCCGACTCGGCGCGGGCCTACCAGATCCTCGGAGAGATCTACCAGCGCGGCGAGAAGTGGGACGAGGCGATCGAGCACTACGGCAAAGCGCTCGAGGTGGAGCCCGGCAACATCCGTGTGCGTCTGGCCCTCGGTGACGTCCTCCAGCAGGAGGACCGCTTCGATGAGGCGCTCGAGCAGGCGGATGCCGTGCTGGAGGCCGATCCGAAGAACCGCTTCGCCCTCGACCTGAGGGGTCGCACGCTGCGGGACCTGCGCCGGTTCGACGAGGCGAACACTGTGGCCGATCAGCTGATCGCGGAAGACCCAACCGACCTCAAGTCGGCCTACCTCAAGATCACCATCGCCGAAGGGCAGCGAGACTACGAGGTGGCGGCCGCGCTGCTGGAGGAGCTCGTGGCCCGACCCGAGGATGAGGGGGGGGAGACCCCCGGCAACATGCGGGTGTTTCTCGTGCACCTGGGATTCGCCTACCAGCAGCTCGGCCGCTTCGCCGATGCCGCCGAGGTGTTCCAGCGAGCGAACGAGGCGGGCTCACCGCCGGGCGCCGACCTGCTGAGCTTCCACGCCGAGGCCCTGTACCAGGCCAAGGAGCTCGAGGCGTCCCTGGCCGCGGTGCGCGAGGCCCGCCTGCGCTTCCCCGACGATCCTGACCTCACGGGTCTCCAGGCGACCCTGCTACGCGAGACGGGCGACGAGGTGGCGGCGGTGGCCCTCATCGAGAGCCTGCGGCAGCAGGCCCCGGAAGACGCCCAGGTGCTCGGGCGGGTCGCCGACTACTATCGGCGGGCCCGGAGCTTCTCCGAGGCCGAGCAGGCGCTCCGGCAGGCCCTGGAGGTCGAGCCCACCAGCCTGCCTGTCCTCTTCCAGCTCGGGGCGGTGCTCGAGCGGCAGAGGCGTCACGACGAGGCGGAGGTCGTCTTCCGCGAAGCGCTCGAGCTGCAGCCCGACTCTGCCCCTGTGCTCAACTACCTCGGGTACATGAACGCAGACCGGAACATCCGTGTCGAGGAGGCGCTCGCGCTCATCGAGAAGGCGGTCGAGATCGATCCCGCCAGCGCCGCCTACCGGGACAGCATGGGCTGGGCGCTGTACCGCCTCAACCGGCTCGAGGCCGCGGAGGAGTCCGTGCGGAAGGCTCTCGACCGGGACGCCAACAACGCGGTGATTCTCGACCACCTCGGCGACATCCTCTCCAAGCGCGGCCGGGTGGCCGAGGCCCTGCTCTACTGGCAGAGGGCGCTCGAAGGCGAGGACGAGGAGAGTGAGCTGGACCGTCCGCGCGTGGAGGCCAAGATCCGTGAGGCACAGGGCGTCCTTCGGGCCCAGCAGCAGGAGCCGGCCCCGCCGACTCCCTAGTACCGTTCCAACTCCCCCTGCCGGCCAGACCCTGCCCGACACAGTCGGCTCGCCCCCGGGCGGGGTAGCCTCCGTTCCCGCGTTGAGCTGGAGCGGAGCTGGAGTCGTCCTCGTCGGCCTGCTGCTCGCCTCCGTGGGCTGCGCCACCTGGAACCCCCCTCCGCCGAAGGCCGCCGCGGCCGCGGCGGCGGCGGGTGTCTACTCCGGCGACATCCGGGTGTCCGTCAAGGGAGAGGACGTGCGGGGGCGCAGCCGCATCATCGTTGCATTTCGGCGTCCCTCGGCGGTGAGGCTCGAGATCCCGGGAAGTGCGGGGGCTCGCCTGGTGGCGGTCGTGCGGGGCGAGCACCTCACCGCGGTCCTTCCCGCCCACCGCGCGGTGTTCGAGGGGGCGGCCACTCCCGCCGACTTTGACGCTCTCCTCGGTGTGGCCCTGGCTCCGGATGAGCTCATGGACATCCTGGTGGGCGTGACCCCGCCTCGCCTCCGGTCCTACCGCGCGGGGTGGGGGGAGCGCCTCCCCGAACGGATCGAGGCGGTGCTTCCGGACGGGACCCGTCTCAAGGCCAGCGTTCTGGACGCCGAGATCGGCATCTCGCTTCCCGCGGCGGCGTTCGAGTTCCCCCCGCACCGTGGCTACCGGCCGGTGGACGCCGCGGAGGCGCGCCGTCTCCTGGGAGGGCGCTGATGCCCCGGGCCCTGCGGGTGAAGAGCTACGCCAAGATCAACCTGGGCCTCGAGGTGCTCGGGCTCCGCGACGACGGCTACCACGAGCTCCGGACGCTCTTCCAGACGATCGACCTCCATGACGACATCGTGCTGCGTCCCCGTCCGCGGGGAGTCGTGGTCCGGTGTCGCCATCCCCGGGTTCCCCGCGACGAGACGAATCTCGCGGTGAAGGCGGCGGAGGCGCTCCGTCGCTTCGCGCGCGTCTCGGCCGGCGTCGAGATCGCGATCGCCAAGCGCATCCCGGTGGCGGGCGGCCTCGGGGGAGGGAGCAGCAACGCCGCATCGGTGCTGCTGGGGCTGGACCGGATGTGGCGCCTCGGGCTCGGCCCCGACGGTCTGCACCGCCTGGCCCGCCGTCTCGGCGCCGACGTGCCGTATTTCCTCCTCGGGGGCACCGCGCTGGGGCTCGGCCGGGGGGACGAGGTCTACCCGCTCCGCCGCCAGCTCCGGGCCTGGGTGGTGCTGGTCGATCCCGGCCTCCCGGTCTCGACGGCCGGGGTGTTCTCCCGAATCGACGAAAATTTGACACCCCGAGAAAACAGTACTAGCATCTTCTACTTTGTATCGAGGGAGTTGGAGGGAGTTGGCGGGTATCGGCTCCTCGTCAACGATCTCGAGGAGGCGGCCATGGAGGAGGCGCCGGCCCTTCGTGATCGGGTCGTGCGCGTCCGGGACGTGCTCCGTGGGGAGGGTGCGCGAGTGGCAGCTCTCACCGGGAGCGGGTCGAGCTTCTTCGGGCTGTTCGACGGCGCACGCGCGGCGCGTCGGGCGGGGGCGGCGCTCGAATCGCACGGCTTCCCCGCCTCCGTCGTTCGCACGCTGACGCTCGAGCAGTACCGGAAGGCATGGGCGTCCCCCCGAGCTCGCTGAGACGGCGGCCCTCGAGGCACGAGAGGAGCGCACACCATGGAGATCACCGACGTCAAGGTCATCCCGGTAGACGACGAGAAGCTCAAGGCCTTCGTGTCGATCGTCTTCGACCACTGCTTCGTGGTGACGGACATCAAGGTCATCCACGGACCGAAGGGCCTCTTCGTCTCCATGCCCAGCAAGAAGCGGAAGGACGGGACGTTCAAGGACATCGCCCACCCGCTCAACAACCAGATGCGTCAGTACCTCGAGGAGAAGGTCCTGGGGGTGTACCGCCAGCAGGTGGCGACGGACACCGCGCCCGCGCCGTCCGCTGCGCCCCCGGCGCCGTCCGCGCCCGCCGAGTCCCCGGCGCCCGCGCCCGCCGCACCCGAGGCGCCCGCGCCGGCGGACCCTCCGGCCGAACCCGCCTCGGCGCCGGCCGAACCCGCAGCCGAGCCCGGCCCGGCGCCGGCCGCACCCGAGCCGCCTCCCGCGGACGCGGAGGCTACAAGCAAGGAGGGCTCGGAGGGGTAGCGAACCCCACGCGTTGGGGCGTGGCCAAGTGGTAAGGCGCGGGGCTTTGGACCCCGGATCGAAGGTTCGAATCCTTCCGCCCCAGCCACCCGGCGCCTGAGGGCGATCGGGACACATGCGGCGAGAGCTCAAGATCTTCACCGGCACCGCTCACCCCGAGCTCGGAGAGTCCATTGCCCGCTACCTCGGGTTCCCCCTCGGCCGGGCCCATCTCGCGCGCTTCAGCGACGGCGAGGTCTGGTACCAGATCCACGACAACGTCCGCGGCGCCGACGTCTTCGTGATCCAGCCGACGTGCCCGCCGGTCAACGAGAACCTGATGGAGCTGCTGCTGATGCTCGACGCCTTCAAGCGCTCGAGCGCCTCGCGGCTCACCGCGGTGATTCCCTACTACGGCTACGGGCGGCAGGACCGCAAGGACAAGCCGCGCGTGCCGATCTCGGCCAAGCTCGTGGCCGACCTGCTGTCGACCGCGGGCACCGACCGGGTCCTGACGATGGACCTGCACGCCGCGCAGATCCAGGGCTTCTTCGACGTCCCGGTGGACCACTTGTTCGCGGCGCCGGTGATCATCGACCACGTGTCGCAGCTGGATCTTCCCGAGCTCACCGTGGTCTCGCCGGACGCGGGCGGCGTGGAGCGGGCCCGCGCCTACGCCAAGCGTCTCGACGCCGCTCTCGCCATCGTCGACAAGAGGCGCGACCAGCCCAACGTGGCCGAGGTTCACCACGTCATCGGCGAGGTGGAGGGACGCACCGCGCTGATCGTCGACGACATCGTCGACACCGCGGGCACGCTCACCAAGGTGGCCGAGGCCATCAAGATCGCGGGCGCGCGGGAGATCATCGCCTCCTGCTCGCACGGCGTCCTCTCGGGCCACGCCCTCGAGCGGATCGAGAAGAGCCCGCTCTCCAAGCTCATCATCACCGACTCCATGCCGCTGTCTCCCGAGAAGCGAGAGAGCGACAAGATCGTGGTGCTCTCCATCGCCGAGCTGCTCGGCCGCGCGATCAAGAACATCCACGACGAGACGTCGGTGACCAGTCTCTTCGTCTGAACAATCGTCTTCGTGGGAGTAGCACATGACTGAATTCGTGGTCGCGGCGCAGAGCCGGACCGAGACCGGAAAGAACTCGAACCGCCGCCTGCGGGGCCGCGGCCTGATCCCGGGAATCGTCTACGGCGCGGGCCGGAAGGCGGTGTCGGTGGCCGTCTCGCCGCGCGAGATCACCGACATCCTGCGCAGCGCCTCCGGGGAGAACACGCTGTTCGACATCGAGCTCGAGGGGAAGCGGCGCAAGGTCATCCTCAAGGAGTTCCAGCGCGAGCCCATCAAGGGGCAGCTCCTGCACGCCGACTTCTTCGAGGTCGCCCTCGACAAGCCCATCGAGGTCAAGGTCCACATCGAGCTCACGGGAACTCCCGATCGGCGTCAAGAACGAGGGCGGGCTCCTCGACTTCGTCACCCGCGAGCTCGAGGTCGAGTGCCTCCCCACCGACATCCCCGACAAGATCTCGCCGTCGACGTCTCCAACCTCGAGCTCGGCCGTCACCTGCGGGTCTCGGACGTGACGCTGCCGAGCGACCGGATCACGCTCCTCACCGAGCCCGACGTCGTCGTCGCCCACGTGGTCACCCCGCGGGCGGAGGTGGCGGCGGCCGAGGAGGAGAGGCGGAGGCCGCCGCCGCGCCGAGGGCGCGGAGGGCGCAGAGCCCGAGGTCGCCAAGAAGGGCAAGGCGGAAGGCGACGCGGCCGACCAAGGGACCGAGAAGAAGGACAAGAAGCGAAAAGAAGGACAAGAAGGACAAGAAGGAGAAGTAGCACCGGCGCCCCGGGCGGGGCGTCTCGGTCATGCGCTTCGTGGTCGGCCTCGGCAACCCCGGCGAGCGCTACCGTCGCACCCGCCACAACGTCGGCTTCCTGGTCGTCGACGCGCTCGCCGCCCGGCTCGGCGCCGTGGCGGGGGCCGGAGCGGGCCGGGGCCTGGGTGGCGGAGGTGCGGCTCGCCGACGAGCCCGCGCTCCTCGTCAAGCCGCTCTCCTTCATGAACCGGAGCGGCGATACCGGTGGCCCGGCTGCTGCGCGGAACACGACGGGACGCCCGCCGACCTCATCGTCGTGGTCGACGACGTCGCGCTCGAGCTGGGCACGATCCGCGTCCGGGAGCGGGGCAGCCACGGCGGCCACAACGGGCTGCGGCTCGCTCGTCGACGGAGCTGGGGACGGAGGAGTTCGCCCGCGTCCGCGTGGGCGTTCGGAAGGGGGAGCTGCCGGAGGACCTCGCGGCCTACGTCCTCGCGGACTTTCCCGAGGAGGATCTCGCGTGGTCGAGGAGGTCGTCGGGCGGGCCGCCGACGCCGTGCGCGTGCCTCGCCACAGAGGGGGCGGCGGCGGCCATGAACCGCTTCAACGCGCCGGCCGGACTGAGCTATACTGTGCTCGTCTGGCGCGGCGGCGAGACGGCCACGCGAGACCAGAACCCCTTGCTCCCGGTAGGGCCCCTCGGGCCCGCAAAGGAGCTCTCCGGCCCCGCGGAGCGGGCGCCGGAGAACCGGAAGGAGGATCAAGACACGTGAGCAACCGGATCTACGAGATTCTGTTCATCGCCGACCCCAACCTCGGGGAGACGGAGGTGGACGCCCTCACCGAGCAGGTGCAGGGCTTCGTCGAGAAGGACGGCGGCCGCGTCGAGAAGGTCGAGAAGTGGGGCAAGAAGCGCCTCGCCTACGAGGTGCGGCGCCACCGCGAGGGCTACTACGTGCTCATCGTCGCCGAGGGCACCGGGCCCCTGGTCAAGGAGGTGGAGCGCCGCCTGAAGGTCACCGACGGCGTCATCCGCTACCTCACCGTGCGGGTCGACGAGGCGCTGCGCAAGGCGGAGCGGCGCAAGGCGCGCCGCACGCTGGCGGAAGAGAAGCGTCGCTCCCGGCCGAGCGCCGGGGCGTCGCCCAAGCCCGAGGGGGTGCAGCAGTGAGTTCCGACCGCTCGCAGCGTCGCGAGCCGTCCCGACGGCTCCCGCGGGTCGAGACCGCTTCGCCGGCGGCGGCGGTGGTCGCGTCGGCCGGCGGCGGCGGCGGTGGCCGCGGCGGCGGCGGCGGCGGTGGGCGGCGACGGAGGCGGAGGCGGTGGCGAGGCGGCGGCAAGCGCTACTTCTTCCGCCGGCGCAAGGTCTGCAAGTTCTGCGCGGACAAGATCGACTACATCGACTACAAGGACGTCAAGCTGCTGTCGCAGTTCGTGCCCGAGCGGGGGAAGATCCTTCCCCGGCGCATGTTCGGGACCTGCGCGGAGCACCAGCGCAAGCTGACGCGTCGCCATCAAGCGCGCCCGCCACATCGCCCTGCTCCCCTTCGTGGGGGACTGACGTCCTCCGGGGCGTGAGCGGGCCATGAGCGAGAGGGGACCGGTGTCGGCGCCGGCTCCGGCCGGCGACAGGGCGGAGCCCGGCCTGGGCTCGCTCCTCGGGGCGGGTGTCTTCGCGGCGGGTCTCTTCCTCGCCCCGCGCTTCGCGCCCGCTCTCCTCCCGCTCGCGATCGTCTCGCCCGCTGCCGCTCGCGCTCCAGCGCCTGCGCGGCGGCGGCGGGAGCACGGCACTCGCGACCGTCCTCGCCGCCGCCCTGATCGGGGCGGTGCTGTCGCCCGGGCCCGCCGTCTGGTACCTCGCGGTGCTCGTGGCTCCCGCCCTTCTGATCGCCGAGTCGCTCGCCCGGGGGCGAGGGCTCCTCCGCGGTTGCGGCTGGGCCTTCGCCGTGCTCGTCGCCGAGATCGCCGGCCGGCCTCTTCTTCGCCGGCGGCGCTCTGGCCGAGCGGATCCTCGCCCCCCTCGAGCACCTGCGCTCCGAGGCGTTCCTGACCGAGCTGAGGACGGGCGGGGTCCCCGCGGAGCGGCGTGACCGCGTGGACCGAGCAGGTCGGCACGCTGTCACGACGCGATGGCCGTGGTCTTCCCGGCGGCCTATGTCATCGCGGGGGCGCTGCTGGTCCTGGCCAACGCCGCTCTCCTGCGGCTCTACCTGCTGCGCCGCGACCCGGGGTGGCTGGAGGACGGCGAGTTCGAGCGTGTGCGCTGGCCGCTGGGCCTCGTCGCCGTCGTTCGTGCTGTCGGGGGCGGCGGTGGCGGTGCCCACCGCGCGTCCCGCGGCCTACAACGCTGCTCCTGGTGGTGGCGTTCTTCTTCGCCCTCCAGGGACTGGCCGTCGTCGGCTTCTACGCCCGACGCCTGGCCGGGCCGCCGCTTCTGCGGGCGGCGGTGGTGGTCCTGGTGCTCGCCGAATCCCTGGGCCCCGCAGATCCTGGCCCTGCTGGGCCTGTTCGACAACTGGTTCGACTTCCGGAAATGGGCCGAGCCCCCGAAGGAGGGGGAATAGAAACGTGCAGGCAATGACCTGCCCTGGAGGGCGGGTGTGATCGAATTCTCGAGGAGAGTCATGGAGCTGATCCTGAGGGACGACATCGAAAAGCTGGGCCGCCGCGGCGAGATCGTGAACGTCGCTGCCGGCTACGGACGCAACTACCTGCTGCCGCGGGGGCTGGCCATTCCCGTGACCGACGCCAACCGGGCCATGGTCGACAAGGAGAGGAAGGCCTGGGAAGCCCGGATGGCCAAGGAGAAGAAGGAGTTCGAGTCGCTCGCCGCGCGCATCGCCGAGCTCCGCTTCGTGGCTCCCCGGAAGGTGGGCGAGAACGACGTGCTCTACGGCTCGGTGACCGCCTGCCGACATCGGGGAGTTCCTCGAGGGCAAGGGGATCGAGATCGACAAGCGCCGGGTGCTGCTCGACGAGCCGGTCAAGCATCTGGGCGAGCACGAGGTGAAGATCCGGCTCCACCCGGAGGTCCACGCCACCCTCAAGCTGCTGGTGACGAAGGAGGGCTGAGGGGGCCCGTCCCATGTCCACCGACGCGCCGGCTCGGGAGCACACCCTCCCCAGCAACCTCGAGGCCGAGCGGACCGTCCTCGGGGCGATCCTCGTGGACAACGCCGCCTTCAACTCGGCGGCGGAGATCCTGAACCGGGAGGACTTCTACCGGGACGCCCACCGGCGCATCTTCGAGGCGATGGCGGTGCTCGCCGAGCGGAGCCAGCCCATCGATCTCGTCACCCTGAAGGACGAGCTCACCCGCCGGAGCGCGCTCGAGGCGGTGGGGGGGGCCACCTTCCTGGCCGGGCTCGTGGACGGCGTGCCCCGCATCACCAGCGTCGAGCACTGGAGCCGCCTCATCAAGGAGAAGGCGGTCCTCCGCAACCTCATCCACGCCGGGAACCGCATCGTCCAGTCCTGCTACGAGGGCGAGGACGAGGCGTCGGAGCTGCTCGACCGGGCGGAGAAGGCGATCTTCGACATCGCCGAGCGCCGCATCCGGCAGGGCTTCGTCGACATGGGGGAGATCGTCAAGGAGAGCTTCCGGACGATCGACCAGCTCTCCCAGTCGAAGGACGTCGTCACCGGGCTGCCCACCGGGTTCGTCGACATCGACGAGATGACGAGCGGCCTGCAGAAAGGCGACCTCGTGATCGTCGCCGGCCGGCCCGCGATGGGCAAGACATCGTTCTGCCTCAACGTGGCCCAGCACGTGGCCCTGAGGGTGGGGGAGACGGCGGGAATCTTCTCGCTCGAGATGTCGCGGGCCCAGCTCGCGCTCCGGATGCTCTGCTCGGACGCGAGGATCGACGCCCACCGCCTGCGCACGGGCAAGCTCACCGAGAAGGACTGGGCGCGGCTGGCCAAGGCCTACACCGACCTCTCCCAGGCGCGCATCTATCATCGACGACTCCGCCACCATCACCCCCCTCGAGATGCGCGCCAAGTGCCGCCGCCTGAAGGCGGAGCACAACCTCGGCCTGGTCATCGTCGACTACCTGCAGCTCGTGACCTCGGGCGGCCGCGTCGAGAACCGTCAGCAGGAGCTCTCCGCGATCAGCCGCTCCATGAAGGGCCTGGCCAAGGAGCTCGACGTCCCGGTCATCGCGCTCTCGCAGCTCTCCCGCGCCCCCGAGGCCCGCACGGACCGGCGCCCGCAGCTGTCGGATCTGAGAGAATCGGGAGCCCTCGAGCAGGATGCGGACGTCGTGATGTTCATCTACCGCGAGGAGGAGTACAAGGCCACCGACGAGAACCGGGGCATCGCGGAGATCATCATCGGCAAGCAGCGCAACGGGCCCACCGGCAACCGGAGGCTCGCGTTCATCAAGGAGTTCACGCGCTTCGAGAACCTGGAGTGGCACCCGAGCTGATGACTTGCCACCCGGGCCCGCGCGGCTCCCGATCATGACCAAGGTCCGCACCGTCTTCGTCTGTCAGGCGTGCGGCTTCGAGAGCTCCAAGTGGCTCGGCCGTTGTCCCGACTGCGGGGAGTGGAACAGCCTGGTCGAAGAGCGCCAGGAGATCGCGCCTCCACCCGGGCGCGGCCGGCCCGATCAGATGTCGCTCCCTGGCCCCGGCTCGAAGCCGAGGGCCTTCGACCTCGTGGACGTCGGTGAGCAGCCGCGCGTCGCCTCCGGGATCGGTGAGTTCGACCGGGTCCTCGGCGGTGGGATCGTCCCCGGCTCGCTGGTCCTGATCGGGGGCGAGCCCGGCATCGGCAAGAGCACGCTGCTCCTGCAGGTGGCCCACCTCCTCGGCCGCACCCACGGCAGCGTCCTCTACGTCTCCGGCGAGGAGTCGGAGCGGCAGATCCGGCTCCGGGGGGAGAGGCTGGGCATCAGCGGGGGCGGGCTCTTCCTCATGGCCGAGACCGCGCTCGAGCGCATCCTCGAGGAGGTCGGCTCCCTCAATCCCGCCGCTCTCGTCATCGATTCCGTCCAGACCGTCTTCTCCTCCCGCTTCCCGTCCGCCCCCGGCAGCATCAGCCAGGTCCGGGAGGTGGCCACCCAGCTCCTCTTCGTGGCCAAGCAGCGCGGGATCACCACGTTCCTCATCGGCCACGTCACCAAGGACGGCAGCCTCGCCGGCCCGAAGTCGCTCGAGCACATCGTGGACACGGTGCTCTACTTCGAGGGCGAGAAGCGCCAGCACCACCGGGTGGTGCGGGCGGTGAAAAACCGATTCGGCGCGGTGTCCGAGCTCGGGGTCTTCGAGATGACGGGAGCGGGCCTCACGCCGGTGCCGAACCCCTCGGCCCTCTTCCTGGCCGAGCGGAAGGAGGGGGCACCAGGCTCGGCAGTGGTGGCGACGATCGAGGGCTCGCGGCCCATGCTCGTCGAGGTGCAGGCCCTCGTCACACCGACGTCGTTCGGCACGCCCCGCCGCATGTCGCTGGGCATCGACCCCAACCGCACGAACCTCCTCCTCGCCGTCCTCGAAAAGCGAGTCGGGCTGGAGCTCCTCGGCGACGACGTCTTCGTCAGCGTGGCCGGGGGCCTGGACGTGGACGAGCCCGCGGCCGACCTCGGGGTGGCCGCCGCCATCGCCTCGTCCTTCCGCAGCCGCCCCCTCACACCCCACACCGTGGTCTTCGGCGAGGTCGGCCTGGGTGGGGAGGTCCGCGGCGCCGGCCAGTCCCTCCTTCGGGTCCGCGAGGCCGCCCAGATGGGCTTTACGCAGTGCATTCTGCCCGCCCGCAACGTCCCCGAGGACGTCGACCCCGGGATCCGCCTCGTGGGGGTCTCGAGCCTCGAGGAGGCCCTCGATACCCTCCTGCACGGGTCCTGAGAGACCCCGGTCCGGCCCCCCGGCCTTGCCCGGCGGGATCTGTTGGGTATCATGGGCCGACCTACGGGTCGGATCATGTCCCACGCTGCTTCATTCGCGATCGGGGGCCGTCTTCATCGGCCCCGAAAGGCTCCTCCATGTGGCTCATCCTGTTCCGCAGCCTCGTCGTGCTGGCGCTCGGCTGGGCGGGCTGGCACTACGATCCCGTTCCCGGCCGGTCCCTCTTCGGGCTCGCCCTCGGTGTCCTCTTCGCCCTCGCCATCATCGGCCTCGAGCTTCGGCTCCGCCACGTCTCCGCCCACGACATGGTGGGGGCGCTCGTCGGGGGGGTCACCGGCCTGGTCGGCGCCTATCTGACCCTGGGCGTCGTCGACAAACTCGACCTGACGGCCGAGAACTTCGTCCACGCGCTCCTGATCGTCTTCCTCATCTACATAGGGGTGGTGATCGGTGCGCACCGGGGCGAGTGGTTCGAGCCCGCTCGCATCATCGCCGCCTTCAAAGATGCCTCGCGGCTCCACCAGTACAAGATCCTCGACACCTCGGTGATCATCGATGGCCGCATCGCCGACATCTGCGAGACGGGCTTCCTGGAGGGGACGCTGGTCGCCCCGCAGTTCGTCCTGCGCGAGCTGCAGCAGGTGGCCGACTCCTCGGACTCGCTCAAGCGCAACCGGGGCCGGCGGGGCCTCGACGTGCTCCAGCGCATCCAGAAGATGCCGCACATGCAGGTCCAGATCGTGGAGAACGACTTCCCGGAGGTGCGCGAGGTGGACCTCAAGCTCATCGAGCTCGCGCGCGACATGAGCGCCAAGATCGTGACCAACGACTTCAACCTCAACAAGGTGGCGCAGCTGCGCGGGGTGGCGGTGCTCAACATCAACGAGCTCGCCAACTCGCTGAAGCCGGTGGTTCTGCCCGGCGAGGTCCTCCGCGTCTTCATCCTCAAGGAGGGCAAGGAGGCCGGGCAGGGGGTCGCCTACCTCGACGACGGGACCATGGTGGTCGTGGACCAGGGCAAGCGGGCCCTCGGCAAGACCATCGAGGTCACGGTGACGAGCGTGCTGCAGACGACCGCGGGGAAGATGATCTTCTGCCGCTGGCCGGAGGGTCTTGCCGCCGCCGCGGATGGAGAGGGCTCGCGGCGGCCCGACCGGCGGGACTCCCGCAATGCCCACCGTGGCGATCGGCGCGAGGGAAACGACCGGGAGCTCGGCGGCGAGTCCCGGCGAGACGTGGAGGGCTCGTCGCCGGCGGCGCGGACGGAGTAGCCGCATTCGCACGGTGGCACGGTCGTTGACCCGGGTGCTGGCGCAGGCGCCGGCGGTCGTGATCGTCACCACGATCCTGTCCTCCCTCGCCATCCTCGTCGGGATCGTGGACCGCAGCGGCCGAGGAGGCCGGGCCCTCGCCGGGACCTGGAGCCGCGCCCTCCTCCGCATCGGGCGCGTCGGCGTCGAGGTCGATGGGCTCGATCGCCTGCCCGCGGGCCCGGCTGTCTACGCCGCCAACCACGGCAGCGCGCTCGACATCCCCATCGTCTTCGGTCATCTCCCCGTCGATTTCCGCATCATCCACAAGCGCTCGCTCCGTCTCGTGCCGATCCTCGGGCAGGCGATGTGGGCCGGCGGCCACATCGCGATCGACCGCAGCCACCCCTTCCGGGCCCGGCGCAGTCTCGCCGCTGCCGCCCACCGCATCCGGGCGGGAACGAGTGTCGTCGTATTTCCCGAGGGCACGCGGAGCCCCGACGCCACCGTGCGCCGCTTCAAGCGCGGCAGCTTCGCGCCTCGCCCTAGACGCCGGGGTGCCGGTGGTGCCGATCTCGCTGGTGGGCGTCAAGGAGGTCGTCCCCGAGGGGCTCTTCAGCCTGCGTGCCGGGAACCGTCAGGGTCCGCGTCCACGCCCCGGTGCCGGTCGAGGGGCGGCCTCCCGAGGACGCGGAGGCGTTGGCCGAGGAGGTGCGGCAGATCGTGGCTGCGGGGTGCGTCGCCGCAGGGAGGTCATGCTGAGGAGCTCTGTTCTCGAGCAGGCGACGAAGCTTCTCTTCGTCGACCTGATGGTCGCGATGCTGGCGCTCGTCATGGTCGCTTCGACAGACGCCGACCCTTCGAAGGGCAGGCTCCGAAAGGCCATCGACCGTATCGTGGAGCGCCCCGGGCTCGCCCACGCCTTCTGGGGGATCGAGGTTCGGAGCCTGGGGTCCGGGAAGACCCTCTACGAGCGGAACGCCGACAAGGCGTTCCGGCCGGCGTCGACGCTGAAGCTCGTCACGACCGCGGCCGCCCTCGACGCCTTCGGCCCGGACGCGCGCTTCCGCACCACCGTCGAGACGACCGGTCGTCTCGACGGTCTCGGACGCATCCTCGGCGACGTCTTTCTCGTGGGTGGCGGCGACCCCAGCCTGTCCCACCGCTTCGACGAGGAACCGCCGACCGCCGCATTCGAGACGATGGCGGACGCACTCGTCGCGGCCGGTGTCCGGCGGATCGAGGGACGGCTGGTCGGCCACGACGGCGCCTTCGCCGGCGAGCGCCGGGGCGCCGGCTGGACGTGGGAGGACCTGGCCTGGGGCTACGGGGCCGAGGTCTCGGCGCTCGCCTTCAACGACAACGCCGTCCACGTGACGCTCGCGCCGGGGGAGCGGGTGGGGGACCCGGCCGTGCTCGACGTCGTGCCGCGCACCGGGTTTGTGAGTGTGGTCTCCACGGTGGTCACCACCGCCGCCGCCACGGAGGAAGACCTCACCCTCGGCAGACCCGCCGGCTCGAACCGCGTCCTTCTTTCGGGCGCGCTCCCCCTGAACGAGGATTGGGAGGGCGACGTGGCCGTCGAGGATCCAGCCCTCTTCGCGGCGACGATCTTCGGCGAGGTCCTCGAGACGAGGGGCATCGCGGTCATGGGGGGCGTCGCGACCTCCTCGGGCCCGCGGCTCGCCGATGCGCGCGTGCTCGTCGTCCACGACGGCGTGCCCATGGCGCGGCTGATCGAGGAGGTCAACACAGAGAGCCAGAACCTTCACGCGGAGATGCTGCTCCGCCTCCTCGGCCTGCGCGTGGGCGGCGAAGGCTCGGCCGAGAGGGGACACGAGGCGGTGGCGCAGTTTCTCGATCGCCTCGAGGCCCCGCATGCCGGCTGGGGGCTCCGTGACGGCTCCGGGCTTTCGCACACCAACATCCTCACGCCTCGCGGCCTGGCCGCCCTCCTCGTCGCCATGGACCGCCACCCCCACGCGGCGGTCTTACCGCGCTTCGCTGGCGGTGGCCGGGGTCTCGGGCACGCTCGAAGAGCGGATGCGGGACACCCCGGCGGAGGGGCGCGTCGTGGCCAAGACCGGCACGCTGCAGCGCGTCAACGCGCTCGCCGGATACGTCACCACCGAGCGTGGGGAGCGTCTCGCCTTCGCCATCCTGGTGAACAACCAGGTCGGGCTCTCGCGCGTCGCGAAGGACGCGATCGACGACATCGCGATCGCTCTCGCGACCGCCCGCTAGTGTCGTGTGACCGGTGTCGAGCGAACGACGCAGTCGGCACGCCCAGTGTCCATGAACGACTCGCTCGGATGGGGGAGAGGGAGGAGCGGGAATGAGCTTCCAGATCGCTGTTGCGGAGGCGCTAGCGAGCCGGGTCCGCCTGGGGGTGGTTGCCCTCTCCGGCCTCGCCGTGCGGGAGTCCGACCCCGCCCTCGACGCCGAGGTCGATCGCAACTGCGCGGAGCTCTGCGAGCGCTACGGAGGCGGGCGCAGCAGCGAGGTTCCGGGGACGGCGGACGCGCGGACGCTCTACAAGGCAGTGGGCCTCGACCCCACCAAGACCCGTCCCTCGAACGAGGCGCTCCTGCGGCGGGCGCTACGGGGAGACACGCTCTACCGAATCAACACCCTCGTCGACGCGCTCAACCTGAGCGCGCTGCGCGAGCAGCTCCCCTTCGGGCTCTACGACCTGGACCAGGTCTCTCCGCCGGTCACGCTCCGTCTTGGCACGCCCGCAGAGGGCTACGAGGGGATCCGGAAGGGCTTCGTCAACGTGGAGGGCCGGCCCGTGCTCGTCGACGCTGAGGGCCCGTTCGGAAACCCGACCTCCGACTCGGCACGATCGATGATCCGCCTGCAGACGCGGCGCGCCCTCGTCACGTGCTATGCGCCCGTCTCCTGCCGTTCCGACCGGATGTCCGGCGTCCTCGACCGGACGCGTGACACCCTCGTTCGCTTCTGCGGCGGCGCCGAGGCCGACCGGCAGATCCTGTAGCCGGCCGCCGACTCCGGACGGGCGCCCGTGGGCCGTGCTCGCCGCCCCGCCGGACGCGCACGGCGACCGCCGAGACCTCGCGTGACCCGGGCCCGTGGGAAACTGGGGCCGTGGATACGACGCTCCTCGAGGCCGAGTCGCGCATCCTCGAGGGCCTCAGCGAGGCCCAGCGCGCGGCGGTGGTCCACGGCGAGGGGCCGCTGCTGATCATCGCCGGGGCGGGGACGGGCAAGACGACCGTTCTGACGCGCCGCATCGCGCATCTCATCGCCACCAAGCGGGCACGACCCGAGGAGATCCTCGCCCTCACGTTCACCGAGAAGGCGGCGGTGGAGATGACGGAGCGCGTCGACCGGCTCATCCCCTACGGGTACGTCGAGACCCGCATCTCCACCTTCCACGCCTTCGGCGACCGGGTGCTGCGGGAGTCGGCCCTCGAGCTCGGCCTCAACCCGGAGTTCCGGGTGCTCTCGCAGCCGGAGCAGGTCATCTTCTTGCGGGAGAGGATCTTCGATCTGCCCCTCCGGCGCTTCCGGCCGCTCGGCGATCCCACCCAGCACCTCCGCGCACTGACGACGCTCGTCAGCCGGGCCAAGGACGAGGACGTGTCCCCCGAGTCCTACCAGGCCTGGGCGGATGAGAACCGGGCGCAGGCCACGACCAACGAGAGCGGACGAGGTCGAGACCCACCTGGAGCTCGCCGCGTTCTACGCCACCCACCAGCGACTGCTCGCGGAGGCGGGGCTCGTGGACTTCGGTGACCAGATCCACCGGACGCTCCGGCTGCTGCGTGAGCGGCCGGCGGTCCTCGAGCGTCTCCGCGCACGGTACCGGTGGATCCTCGTCGACGAGTTCCAGGACACGAATCACGCCCAGCTCGAGATGCTGAAGCTCCTCGCCGGGGAGCCGGCCAACCTGACCGTCGTGGGCGACGACGACCAGGCCATCTACCGCTGGCGCGGGGCCGCCGCCGCCAATCTCCTGGCCTTCCGGGAGCTGTACCCGGCGTGCCGCGAGGTGGTCCTCGTCGACAACTACCGCTCCACCCAGATCATCCTCGACGTCGCCGCCCGCCTCATCTCGTTCAACAACCCCTATCGGCTGGAGGTGATCGCCGGGGTCGACAAGCGGCTGCGCTCCCCGCGTTCGGAGGGCCCCCCCGTCCGACACCTGCACTACGACACCGTCTCCGCAGAATCCGACGGCGTCGCACAGCAGATCGAAGAGCGGCTGCGGGGTGGGGCGCGTCCGAGGGACGTGGCCCTCCTGGTCCGGAGCAACGCCGACGCCGATCCGTTTCTCCGTGCCCTCAACATGAAAGGCATCCCGCATCGCTTCAGTGGCAGCCGCGGCCTCTACACGCGCGAGGAGGTGCGCCTCCTCGTCTCCTTCCTCCGAGTCATGGCCCAGCCCGACGACTCGGTCTCTCTCTTCTACCTGGCGGCCTCGGAGCTCTACCGGATGCCCGAGATGGATCTGCTCCGGCTCAACCGGTACGCCCGCCGCAAGAACCGGCCTCTTCTCGAGATCCTGAGGGGGCTTCCCGAGAACGAGGATCTCGCCGGCGTGTCCGGGGCCACCCGGGCGGCCGCGACGCGAATCCTCGCCGATCTCGAGCGGGGAGCGTCCGAGGTCCCCCACCGACGCACCGGTGAGGTCCTCTACGGCTACCTTCAGTGGTCGGGCCTCCTCGGGCGGCTCTCCCGGGAGGCCAGCACCGAAGCCGAGACCCGGGTCAAGAACATTGCCCGCTTCTTCGACGTGGTGAGGGCCTACGGCGACGTCGCTGAGCACGACCGGGTGCCCGCGTTCGTGGCCCACCTCGACCTACTCCGGGACGCGGGCGACGACCCCGCGGTCGCCGAGGCCGACGCCGAAGAGGACGCGGTGCACGTCCTGACCGTGCACAAGGCCAAGGGTCTCGAGTTCCCGATCGTGTTTCTCGTCGGCGGGGCGGAGGAGAAGTTCCCGGTCCGGCGGCGCCGGGAGGCCCTGGAGCTGCCCTCCGACCTGGTGCCGGACCCGATTGCGGCCGGGGATGCCCACGTCATGGAGGAGCGGCGGCTCTTCTACGTGGCGATGACGCGCGCCCGCGACGAGCTTGTCCTGACCTCGGCGGCCGACCACGGAACCGCGCGACCCCGGAAGGTCTCACGCTTCGTGGTGGAGGCCCTGGATCTGCCGAGCCCCGCGCCCCCCCCGCGGAAGAGCCAGGCCCTCGAGGCCCTCGCCCGCAACCGGCCCGCCCCCGAGCGCGGACCAGCACCGGAACGACCGATCCCGGAGGACGAGCTACTGCGGCTCTCCCACTCCCGGATCGACGACTACGAGACGTGTCCCCTCAAGTACCGCTACGTGCACGTCCTGAGGGTGCCCCTCCTCGCCCACCACGCGCTCGTCTACGGCCACGCCGTGCACGAGGCCGTGCGCCGCATGTTCGAGACTCGCCTCGCCGGGCGGCCCTTCTCCGCAGACGATCTCGTGACCGCCCTCCACGAGGCCTGGGTCTCGGAGGGCTTTCTCTCCCGCGAGCACGAGGAGCGCCGTCTGCAGGTGGGTGAGGAGGTGCTCCGCCGCTTCCACCGGGAGGAGGCCGCCCAGCCGTGGTCACCCACCGCGGTCGAGGAGGAGTTCGCGTTCGACGTCGACCACAATCGCGTCCAGGGGCGCTACGATCTCGTGGCGGAGCGCGACGGGCACGTGACCGTGCTCGACTTCAAGACCGGCGATGTGCGGGAGGTCAGGGCGGCGCAGAAGCGGGCGAACGAGAGCCTGCAGCTCGACATCTATGCCCTCGCGCACCTCCGCGCGCGCGGGCGCCTGCCGGACCGGGTGGAGCTGCGCTTTCTGGAGTCCGGGCTGGCCGCGGGCCGGACGCCGACGCTCGAGGAGGCGTCGCGCACCGAGGAGCGCATCCGCACCGCGGCCGCGGCCATCCGGCGCCGCGAGTTTCCGGCCCGACCCACCTGGATGGCCTGCGGCCAGTGCCCGTTCCGTGAGATCTGTCCGCACACCGCGAGGGGCAGTGAAGGAGAGGCGTGATCGGGCCTGCCCGAAGTCCCTGAAATGCCGTGCGAAAGCGCAGGCGCATCGGTCCTGCGGGTCTCGGGGTCATGGGCCGGGGCACAACTAGGCCGGCTGGTTCGAGAATCCGCCCCCGGCGCAAGAGGAGAGCGCTGACGGCTACCGACTTGCGGAGGGCCAGGTCGCCGACTTCGCGGCCGAGGAGCGGTAGCCGGACCCGCGCCGACGCGGGGGCGTGCGACACTCTGCCTGGCATGTCCCTCGAGCTCGGGCTCGCCGTTCTGGCTTCGGTCCTCGCGCTGCTGGCAGCGGCCGCGACGGTCCTGCTCACCCGGGGCAGGCGACCCTCGACCACGCCCGCGGCGGACGACGCCCTGGCCCGGCTCCTCGACCGGGTGGGCGCGGACGTGGCCCGGCTGAGCCAGGGCCAGGAGCGCCTCCGCCTCGAGATGCAGCAAGGGCGCGAGGACTCGCTGCGTGGTCTGGCCGACGTGGCCCAGGGGCTCCAGGGACGCATTGCCGGCGCCCAGCGCGAGCTCGTCGAGGTGAAGGCCCTCGAGCAGGCGCGGACACGCCAGCTGGACCGCGCGGCGGACAGCCTGCGCCGGCTGGAGACCGTCCTGGCCGGATCGGCCAGCCGGGGGTCGGCGGGGGAGAGCATCCTCGGCCGCACCCTCTCTCAGCTCCCCCCCGACCTGCTCGAGACGAACGCCGCCTTCGGAGGGCGCGTCGTCGAATACGCCCTCCGGCTCCCCGGGGGACGCCTCCTTCCCATCGACAGCAAGTGGACGAGCGCCGCGTCTCTCGAACGGCTGGAGACGACGGACGACACCGTCGAGCGGCGTCGCCTCCTCGACCAGATCGCGCGCGACGTTCGCGCGCGGATCCGCGATATGGCGAAGTACCTCGACCCCGAGCGAACGCTGTCGCTGGGCATGCTGGCGGTCCCCGACGCCGTGCACGCCGCGGTCACAGAGACCCACGCCGAGGGTTGGCGCGACGGCGTCCTCGTCGTCCCCTACTCGCTGGCTCTCCCCTTCGTCCTCGTGCTCTACCGCCTGGCCGTACGGCTCGGGGCCGCCCCCGAAGGCGAGGAGCTCGGCGCCGGTCTCGCGCGGCTCGCCGAGGGTCTGCGGCGCATGGACGAAACGGTGGAGGGTCGGGTGTCGCGCGCCCTCGTCCAGCTCGCCAACGCACGCGACGACCTGCGGGCCGATCTCGCGGGGGCGCGGCGCACCGCGGAGCGCCTGGTGCCGGAGGGCGAGGCCGACCGGGCCGTGGCCGGCGTGCAGTTTGACCCGTCTTCGGGGCACGGGTAGTCTGACCGCACATCATGTCTGCCGTCGCCATCCTGGTCGCCGCCGGCCGCGGAGAGCGCATGGGGGCCGACCGTCCCAAGGCGTTTCTCGACCTGGCCGGGCAGCCCCTTCTCCTGCGCGCCGCCCGCGCGTTCGATGACGCGCCCTGCGTGCAGCTCGTCGTGGCGGTGGTGCCCGAGGGCGAGGTCGCGTCCGCCCGGGCCCTCCTGGGCTCTCTCTCGACGAGCTTCGCCGTCGTCTCGGGCGGTCGGCGCCGGCAGGACTCGGTTCTGGAAGGCCTCAAGCAGGTGCCCGACGATTTCGAGGGCGTCGTTCTGGTCCACGATGCGGCGCGTCCGCTCGTCGACGTGCGTCTGATCGAGGACGTGGCGCTCGCGGCGGAAGAGGAGGGGGCGGCCCTCCCCGTACTCCCGGTCGTGGACACGGTCAAACGCCTGCACGAGGGCCGGGTCGTGGAGACCCTCGACCGCGAGGAACTCGGAGCGGCCCAGACCCCCCAGGGATTCCGGTTCGGTTTGCTGGTGTCCGCCTACGAGGCGGCCTTTCGGGACCAGGTGACGGTCACCGACGAGGCGATGGCGGTCGAGCGGCTCGGTGCGCCGGTGCGAGTAGTGCCGGGGTCGCCGCTGAATCGCAAGATCACGACACCGGAGGATCTGGCCTGGGCGGAGGGCCTCGTGCCCGGAGCCGTCCGCGTATGACCCGACTCCGAATCGGCCACGGATTCGACGTCCACCGCCTGGTGGCCGGGCGCCCGCTGAAGCTCGGCGGGATCGAGGTGCCCCACGGTCGCGGTCTCGAAGGTCACTCCGACGGCGACTGTGCGATCCACGCCGTCTGCGACGCCCTCCTCGGCGCCATCGGGGAGGGCGACATGGGTCGCCACTTCCCGAGCCGCGATCAGCAGTGGCGGGGCGTGGCCAGCCGGGTGTTCCTCGAGGCGACGGCGCGGCTCGTGCGCGAGGCAGGTTACCGTCTCGGCAACGTAGACGTGACCTTGATCGCCCAGGAGCCCGTGCTCGCACCGCACCTCGTGCCGATGCGCGAGGCGATCGCGGAGGTGCTGGGCGTGGAGCCCGCGGCGGTTTCGGTGAAGGCCAAGAGCACCGACCATCTCGGGGCGCTCGGGCGCGGGGAGGGAATCGCGGCTCTCGCGACCGCTCTCCTCCTGGGCGACGAATGAACCTCATCTGCGGCATCAACCCGGTCATCGAGGCGCTGAGCGCGGGGACCCGACACTTCGATCGGCTTCTCGTGGTCAAGGGTCTTCGGAGCCGGCGGCTCTCCGAGGCGATCGGCCGGGCCACGCGTCTCGGCATCCCCCTGCGTTTCGAGATGCGCGAGACCCTCGACCGAATGGCCGGCGGCGTGCCCCATCAGGGCCTGATCGCTGTCGTCTCCGCCAAGCCGGTCCTCTCGCTGGAGCACCTTCTCGAGAGTGCCCGTGACCCCGCCCTCTTCGTCGCGCTCGACGGCGTCGAGGACCCGCGCAACCTGGGAGCGATCCTTCGCTCGGCGGAAGCGGCGGGTGCGGACGGGGCGCTGCTCCCGGAGAGACACAGCGCGGGGCTCTCGGAGACGGTGGGTCGCTCCTCGGCCGGCGCCCTGGAGCACGTCCGGGTGGCCCGGGTCGGCAACCTCGTCCAGGCGCTGGAGACGCTCAAGGCGCGCGGCGTCTGGGTCGTGGGCTTCGACGCCACCGGCCGCGAGCGCTGGGACGCGGTCGACCTGACCCGCCCGGTGTGCCTCGTGCTCGGCGGGGAAGGACGGGGAATCCGGCGTCTCGTGCGCGAGCACTGCGACCACCTCGTGTCGATCCCGCACTTCGGTCACGTCAACTCGCTCAACGTGTCGGTTGCGGCGGGGATCGCGCTCTACGAAGCGGTCCGGCAGCGGGGCACCGTGCCGAGCCCGGTTCGGCCGATACCCACGCGCCCGGCGCCCGACCCACAGGTCGTGGGGCCACGCCCCGACGACGAGGAGAGCGATCCGGGCGCTCCGCCGGCGCCGCCGATCACCGAGCCCGTCGGGGGCCTGACTCCGGAGGATCCGGGAGACCACGGCCCTGAGCCGGCGTCGCTGCCCCACGTCGACATTCACGGCGAGGAGGTGGCCTGGGGGCAGGGTCCGACGGTGCTCAAGCCGGTCAGCTCCCGGCGCGGGCGCCAGATTCCCACGCGCCGCCGAAAGACCCAACCGCGGCGGGCGTCCGCCGAACCCGTGCCCCGAGACCGCGACGGCTCCGAGGAGGAGCGGAAGGACGCGAGCGCCAACCCGGAGAAGGCGCCCCCGTCGCGGCCGGGGCGCCGCCGCCGTCGCCGGAAGCGGCCGGCGGGGGCGAAGCCGGCTGCGGGCACGTCGGAGTTCGGCTCGGAGAACCCGAAGCCTTCGATCGCGCCCCCTTCCTCGGACGCCGGGGGGACGACCGGGGAGCCCAACCGCGCGAGGCGCCGCCGCCGCCGCCGCCGCCGGTAGGTCCTTGTGCCGCCTGGGGCTTCCTCTCCAGGCATCCTGCTTGCATCCCCAAATGCGGTTTGCTAGACTCTCCGTTTGTCGCTGGCGTAGCTCAGCGGTAGAGCGGCTGATTTGTAATCAGCGGGTCGGGGGTTCAATTCCCTCCGCCAGCTCCAGCCGCACCCGTGAAACACGCGCGAGGCGCAAAACAGCGGGAGTCGCGCTCGAGTTCGCCGATGCGGCAGCCGGCGGGGAGGTAGCGAAGCGGTCAAACGCATCAGACTGTAAATCTGACGGCCCAGGGCCTTCGAAGGTTCGAATCCTTCCCTCCCCACCAGACGTTGGCAGTGACCGGGGTGAGCAGGGCGCCGGGAGCCGGAGAAGGGCGGGCGTAGCTCAGCTGGTAGAGCTCCAGCCTTCCAAGCTGGAAGTCGCGGGTTCGAGTCCCGTCGCCCGCTCCAGTTCGGAGCGGCGAGGCGGAGCGGATGACGACACGTCCGAAGGTGCGGGGCGGTGAGCGAAGCGGGAGCCGATTTGGACTGGATGTGAGACGACGCCCACGTAGCTCAGTCGGCAGAGCGCGTCCTTGGTAAGGACGAGGTCACCAGTTCGAATCTGGTCGTGGGCTCCAGATCTTCGAAGCGCTTCGGCGCGAGGGCGGATTCGCAGACAACAAGCTAGAGGAAACACAGGATGGCCAAGGAGAAGTTCGACAGATCGAAGCCGCACGTGAACATTGGGACGATTGGTCACGTGGACCACGGGAAGACGTCGCTGACGTCGGCGATCACGAAGGTTCTCGCGGTGTCGGACCCGAAGGTTCAGGTACGGGAGTTTGACTCGATCGACAACGCGCCGGAGGAGCGCCAGCGGGGCGTGACGATCAACGCGGCCCACGTGGAGTACGCGACGCCGAACCGGCACTACGCGCACGTCGACTGCCCGGGCCACGCGGACTACATCAAGAACATGATCACGGGCGCGGCCCAGATGGACGGAGCGGTTCTGGTGGTCTCGGCGGCGGACGGTCCGATGCCGCAGACGCGGGAGCACATTCTTCTGGCGCGGCAGGTGGGGGTTCCGGCGATCGTGGTCTTCCTGAACAAGGTGGACATGGTGGACGACCCGGAGCTACTGGACCTGGTGGAGCTGGAGGTTCGGGATCTTCTGAAGCAGTACAAGTTCCCTGGTGACGACATCCCGGTGGTCCGGGGCTCGGCGCTGAAGGCCCTGGAGGGCGACGGGACAGGCGACTCGGCGAAGCCGATTCAGGAGCTGATGGAGGCGGTGGACAGCTACGTGCCGCTTCCGGAGCGTGAGATTGACAAGCCGTTCCTGATGCCGATCGAGGACATCTTCACGATCTCGGGCCGTGGCACGGTGGCGACGGGTCGAGTGGAGCGCGGGAAGGTGAAGGTTGGCGAGGACGTGGAGATCGTGGGTCTTCGCCCCGAGGCCCAGAAGAAGGTCGTGACGGGAGTGGAGATGTTCAAGAAGCTCCTGGACGAGGGTGTTGCGGGTGACAACGTCGGGATCCTGCTTCGGGGAACGGACCGCAAGGACGTGGAGCGTGGGATGGTCTTGGCGAAGCCGGGATCGATCACGCCGCACACGAAGTTCAAGGGCGAGGTCTACATTCTCACCAAGGAGGAGGGTGGCCGTCACACGCCTTTCTTCACGGGTTACCGGCCGCAGTTCTACTTCCGCACGACGGACGTGACGGGGGTGGCGACGCTGCCGGAGGGCGTGGAGATGGTGATGCCGGGTGACAACACCCAGATGGAGATCGAGCTGATCACGCCGATCGCGATGGAGCAGGGGCTTCGGTTCGCGATCCGCGAGGGCGGCCGCACCGTCGGCGCCGGCACCGTCACCGAGATCATCGAGTAGCATCATGCGTGACAACATCATCCTCCAGTGTCCGGAGTGCAAGCGACGGAACTACACCACCACGAAGAACAAGAAGAAGACCACGGAGCGGCTGGAGCTGAGCAAGTACTGCCGCTACTGCCGAAAGCACACGGCGCACAAGGAAACCAAATAGGGAGTCTTGGAGTATGTGGGGTGCAGGCACACCACAGGCCACAGGGCGCGAGCGAAGCGGGACTCCCGCGGAGCGAGCGGGGTGGTCTGGGCACCGTACTCGAATCGCGTCAGGCCGGTCGAGGTCGATTGGACTCGGCGATTCGAGTATGGTGAAAGGTGCGGCATAGCACCCCCCAGCTCAACCAAAGGCCAGTAGCTCAATTGGTAGAGCACCGGTCTCCAAAACCGGGGGTTGGGGGTTCGATCCCCTCCTGGCCTGCCAACCGCCTTTGGGGCGGAAAGGGCCTCCAGGGAGCGGGCTTGAGGCCCGGGAGAGTCGAGTTCGATGGCCGTGGCTGACGTCGAGAAGCGAGGCGGGAAGGCGGTTGCGGGCGGAATGCCCGGAGTGATCGGCTGGGCACCGCGCAAGATCGCCGAGGGCCGTGCCTTCCTCACGGACGTGCGCAGCGAGCTGAGGAAGGTCACCTGGCCCTCACGGAGCGAGGTCAAGTCCACGACCCTGGTCGTGATCGCGACATCGATCTTCTTCGGCTTCTATCTCTGGGGCCTGGATCTCGTCTTCTCACGGATCCTGTCCCTGGTTCTGAAGAGGTAGCCTCCGGTGGAGACGGCAGTGTCCAAGCAGTGGTACATCGTCCACACCTACTCGGGCTTCGAGAAGAAGGTCTCCGAGAGCCTGCAGCAGCGGGCGCGGGCCTACGGTCTCGAGGAGCAGATCGGCCGCATCGAGATCCCGACCGAGGAGGTCGTGGAGATGAAGGGCGGGCGGAAGGTGCAGACCGCCACCCGCTTCTTCCCCGGCTACATCCTGGTCGAGATCGAGACCGAGGAGGGACCGGACGGCAAGAAGATCCCCGACACCACGTGGCACCTGGTCAAGAACACCCCGAAGGTGACGGGCTTCGTGGGCTCGGGCTCCCGGCCGGTCCCGCTCTCCCAGGATGAGGCTGATCAGATCTTCAACCAGGTCAAGGAATCGATCGAAAAACCGAAGCCCAAGTACACCTTCGAGCGCGGCGAGAGCGTGCGCATCATCGATGGGCCGTTCTCGAGCTTTCAGGGAGTGGTCGAGGAGGTCAACCTCGACCGCAATACCCTCAAGGTGATGGTGACCATCTTCGGCCGGTCGACGCCGGTCGAGCTCGACTTCCTCCAGGTCGAGAAGCTGTGAGCGAACCGGCACTGACGACGGACAGGGTCGGAGGAGACAGGACTTCATGAAGAAGGTCATTGGACAGATCAAGCTGCAGATCCCGGCCGGCAAGGCCACGCCCGCGCCCCCGGTGGGCCCGGCCCTCGGCCAGGCGGGAGTCGCCATCATGGACTTCTGCAAGGCTTTCAACGCCAAGACGGCCAAGGACGAGGGGCTCATCATCCCGGTGGTGATCACGGTCTACGCGGATCGCTCGTACACCTTCATCACCAAGACCCCGCCGGTGGCGGTGCTGATCAAGCGGGAGGCGGGGATCGCCAAGGGAAGCGGCGAGCCGAACCGCAACAAGGTGGGGAGCATCAGCATGAAGCAGGTCGAGGCGATTGCCCGGCTGAAGATGCCCGACCTCAACGCAAACGATCTGCCGGCGGCGGTCGAGACGGTCAAGGGAACCGCCCGCAGCATGGGAGTGGAGATCGCCGGCTAGTGCCGGCTCCGTCGGGACTCGAGACCCCACCACCGGCCTCGAGAGACCTGAAAACCCCGCTCGCGGGGCGACGGAGGTGGGAGCACCGGGTCGAGCCCGGAGCGAAAGGAGCGAGATGGGTCGAGTCGGCAAGAAGTACCGCAAGGCGCGGGAGACAGTGGCCGAGAAGCCACAGTACCCGCTCCCCGATGCGATCGACGTCGTCACGAGGAGCGCCTTCGCCAACTTCGACGAAACCGTAGAGGTCGCGTTGCGCCTGGGGGTCAACCCCAAGCACGCCGACCAGATGGTCCGGGGGACGGTGATCCTGCCCCACGGGCTCGGCGGCAAGAGCCGGCGGGTCCTGGTGATCGCGGCTGGAGAGAAGGCCAAGGAAGCCCAGGAGGCCGGCGCCGACGTCGTGGGCAGCGAGGAGATGGTCCAGAAGATCCAGGGCGGCTGGCTGGAGTTCGATGCGGTGGTGGCGACGCCCGACATGATGAAGTCGGTCGGGCGGCTCGGGAAGATCCTCGGTCCGCGCGGGTTGATGCCGAACCCGAAGACGGGGACGGTGACCTTCGACGTGGCCAAGGCGGTGAACGAGATCAAGGCGGGCAAGGTCGAGTTCCGCGTGGACCGGACCGCCATCGTTCACGCCCCGATCGGGAAGGTCTCGTTCGGTCCCGAGAAGCTGGTCGAGAACGCCAAGAGCCTCATCGACAGCGTGATCAAGGCCCGGCCGGCGGCGGCCAAGGGCCGGTACGTGAAGTCCATCGCGCTGTCATCCACGATGGGTCCGGGAGTGAAGGTGGATCTCGGCTCCGTCGAAGGCCACGCGTAGGGGGGATCATGAATCGCACCGAGAAGGAACAGTTGGTCGCCGATCTCCACGAGGAGTTCGCGGCCGCGCCCCACGTCGTCCTCGTGGATTTCCGGGGGTTGAGCGTCCCCGCCGCGACCGAGTTCAGACGCAAGGTCAAGGCCGCGGGCTCACGGTACCGGGTGGTCAAGAATCGCCTGGCCCTGCGGGCGGCCAAGGGAACCCCGCTCGAGAAGCTGGACGCCCAGTTCGCGGGGACCACTGGCATCGCCTGGACCGGCGAGGACCCGGTGGCGCTGGCCAAGGCGCTGGTGGACTTCGCGAAGGAGCATCCGGCGCTGGCGCTGAAGGCGGGCGTCGTGGCCGGCGAGCAGGTGCTGGACGCCGAGGGCGTCAAGGCCCTCAGCACGATGCCGACCCTGCCCGAGCTGCGTTCGAGCCTGCTGGGCCTGCTGCAGGCCCCGGCGACCAAGCTGGTGCGCCTGCTCGGGACGCCCGCGACGCAGATGGCCCAGGTGCTCAAGGCGCACCAGGACAAGATCGAAGAAGAGTAGCGCGGCTACTCGAACCGAGGATTTCGCACGTCGTCATAGACGAGAGAGGAAGAAGGAAGAGATGGCTGACATTCAGGCGATCGCGAACGACTTGAGCGAGCTCACCGTCCTGCAGGTGGCCGAGCTGGTCAAGATGCTCGAGGACAAGTGGGGCGTCTCGGCAGCGGCAGCGGCCCCGGTGATGATGGCGGCGGCGGGCGCACAGGCCGCGGGTGCGGCGGAGGCCGAGGAGCAGACCGAGTTCGCGGTCCACCTTCTGGCCGCAGGCGACAAGAAGATCAACGTGATCAAGGTCGTGCGCGAGCTCACCAGCCTCGGCCTCAAGGAGGCCAAGGACCTCGTGGACAGTGCTCCCAAGGTCGTCAAGGAGGACCTCTCCAAGGAAGAAGCCGAGGCCATGAAGAAGAAGTTCGAGGACGTCGGGGCCCAGGTCGAGGTCAAGTAGCCGTTCTTGCGAACGCGAGAACGGGTGATCTACGACCCGACAGGACGACGCGGCGAGCCTCGGGGGAGGAGTGTGTCCGCGCAGTCGCCCCGAGGCCTCCCCTCCTGCGTCTGGAGGGAGCAGGGTCTGCAATTGGTGCAGGGGAAATCCCCTGTGCGCCTGGATTCGATGACGGCGTCCCAAATTTCCTTTGCGCGCCGCGGCGATTCACTCGCCGCAAGCGTGAGCTTGAAGATGGCGTCCGACCGAGGACGCTCAATCGTTTTCGCGGCCGAAAGGCCGCAGAGCTGAGGGTTGCTGGAAACCATGAGCACGGCGACCAAGAACGTCCTTAGGGACCGGATCAACTTCGCAAAGATCCACACGTCGATCCCGATCCCGAACCTGATCGAGATCCAGAAGAAGTCCTACGAGCGCTTCCTGCAGATGCGGGTGCTGCCCCAGGATCGGGAGGAGGCCGGGCTTCAGTCGGTCTTCAAGAGCGTCTTCCCGATCACCGATCTCCGCGAGAACTGCTCCCTCGAGTTCGTCGACTACTCGATCGGCAACTGGGAGTGCAAGTGCGGCCGCCTCGTGGGCCTCGACAAGCTCGGCCGCCCCTGCACGTTCTGCGCGACGACGATCATCACCGACCCCCGCGGGGACCGCGAGATCCACTGCCCGAAGTGCGGTCACCTGAACGAGAACCGCCCCGTCACCTGCGAGACCTGCGACGAGCCGGTGGGCCTGAAGCTCAAGTACGACGTGGACGAGTGCCAGGAGCGGGGCATGACCTTCGCGGTCCCGCTCAAGGTCACGATCCGCCTCGTGGTCTGGGACAAGGACGCGGAGACGGGCGCCAAGACCATCCGCGACATCAAGGAGCAGGAGGTCTACTTCGGCGACATCCCGCTGATGACGGAGAACGGGACCTTCATCATCAACGGGACGGAGCGGGTCATCGTGAGCCAGCTCCACCGCTCGCCCGGGGTCTTCTTCTCGCAGCCCGAGAAGGGGCTCTTCGCCGCCCAGATCATCCCCTACCGCGGGAGCTGGGTGGAGTTCGAGTACGACGCCAAGAACCTCCTCCACGTCCGCATCGACCGCAAGCGCAAGTTCCTGGCCTCGGTCTTCCTGCGGGCGATGGGGATGAAGACGCGACGCGCGAGATCCTCAAGCAGTTCTACAAGTGGGACCGGGTGCTCGCCCGCGAGGGACGGCTGTTCCTGAAGGCCTCCGACAACCTGCGTCGGCCGGCGGCTGTCCAAGGCGCATCCTCGGCCCCAAGGACGCCGGCGGGAAGCGCGAGGAGATCGTCCGCGCCGGCAAGAAGGTGACCGCCAGCCAGCTGCAGGAGATCCAGCGGCTCGACGTCCAGGAGATCGAGATCACCGAGGCCGACCTCGAGGGCGCCTGCACCATCTCCGACATCGTCGACCCCCGCACCGGCGAGGTCGTGCTGGAGGGCAACGAGCCCCTCTCGCCGCGAGTCCTGTCGGTGATCCTCGCCGAGGGCAGCCAGATCGACTCCTTCGAGGTGTTCTTCCCCGAGCGGGACGAGATCGGGCCGATGATGTCCGCGACCGTCAAGAAGGACACGATCAAGACCTCCGAGGAGGCGCTGATCGAGATCTACCGGCGCATGCGCCCGGGCGATCCGCCCACCCTCGACTCCTCCCGCAACCTGTTCGAGGGCATGTTCCTGAGCTCGCAGAAGTACGACTTCTCGCGGGTGGGCCGGCTGAAGCTCAACACCAAGCTCGGGCCTCTCCACGCCGCTCACCGAGAAGATCCTCCGCCTCGACGACATCGAGGCGGTCATCGCCTTCCTCCTCAAGCTGCGGCGCAACCCGACCGACGTGGACGACATCGACCACCTCGGCAACCGGCGCGTGCGCAGCGTGGGCGAGCTGCTCGAGAACCAGTTCCGCATCGGGCTGGTCCGGATGGAGCGGGCCATCAAGGAGAAGATGAGCGTCTACCAGGAGATGGCCACGGCCATGCCCCACGACCTCATCAACGCCAAGCCGGTCATGGCCTCGATCCGCGAGTTCTTCGGCTCGAGCCAGCTCAGCCAGTTCATGGACCAGACGAACCCGCTCTCGGAGATCACCCACAAGCGGCGCCTGTCCGCCCTCGGGCCGGGCGGCCTCAGCCGCGAGCGGGCCGGCTTCGAGGTGCGCGACGTGCACCCGACGCACTACGGCCGCATCTGTCCGATCGAGACGCCGGAAGGGCCGAACATCGGGCTCATATCGAGCCTCTCCTGCTTCGCCCGGATCAACGAGTTCGGCTTCATCGAGAGCCCCTACCGCAAGGTGAAGGACGGGCAGGTCCTCGACTACTTCCAGGTCGTGGAGAGCGGCGACAGCTCCTACAAGGTCGGTGACATCGTCGAGCGCGACGAGGTCGAGCGGGAGAACGAAGAGCTGCGGGGGCGGAAGAAGAAGCCCGCCGACGTCGAGCCCTACTGCTTCTATCTCTCGGCCTGGGAGGAGGACAAGTACACGATCGCCCAGGCGAACGCACAGCTGGACGACGAGGGTCGACTGGTCAACGAGCGCGTCTCCTCGCGCAAGACCGGCAACTCGATTCTGGCCCGTCGCGAGGAGGTCGAGTACGTCGACGTCTCCCCGAAGCAGCTCGTCTCGGTCGCCGCGTCCCTGATCCCGTTCCTGGAGCACGACGACGCCAACCGCGCGCTCATGGGCTCCAACATGCAGCGCCAGGCGGTGCCGCTGCTCCGCTCCGAGGCCCCTCTCGTGGGCACGGGTATGGAGCACATCACGGTCAAGGACTCGGGGGCGGCGGAGGTGTGCCGGCGGGCCGGAGTGGTCGACTCGGTCGACTCCCGCCGGATCATCATCCGCGTGGAGGCCCAGGACGGGCCGGACAAGGGCAAGGAGATCGGGGCCGACATCTACAACCTGACGAAGTTCAAGTGCTCCAACCAGAACACGAGCATCAACCAGAAGCCCATCGTGAAGGTCGGCGACCACGTCGCCAAGGGTCAGATCCTCGCCGACGGGCCCTGCACGGATCAGGGTGAGCTGGCACTCGGTCGCAACGTGCTCGTGGCCTTCATGCCGTGGCGCGGCTACAACTTCGAGGACGCCATCCTCGTCAGCGAGAAGCTCGTCCGCGAGGACATGTACACCTCGATCCACATCGAGGAGTTCGAGATCGAGGCCCGCGACACCAAGCTGGGCCCGGAGGAGGTCACCCGCGACATCCCGAACGTGTCCGAGGGGCTCCTCGCCAACCTCGACGAGAGCGGGATCATCCGGATCGGCGCCAGCGTGAAGCCCGGCGACATCCTCGTCGGCAAGGTGACGCCCAAGGGCGAGACCCAGCTGACCCCCGAGGAGAAGCTGCTGCGGGCGATCTTCGGAGAGAAGGCGGGCGACGTCCGGGACGCCTCGCTCTACTGCCCGCCCGGCATCGAGGGGATCGTCGTCGACGTGAAGATCTTCTCGCGCAAGGGGGTGGAGAAGGACGAGCGGGCACGGCAGATCGAGGACGCAGAGCTCTTCATGATGGAGAAGAACCTGAAGGACGAGATCCGCATCCTTCAGGACGAGCGCGACAAGCGCATCGAGGACCTCCTCGACGGCAAGCAGACGACGGCCGACCTGGTCAACAACCGGGGCGAGAAGGTCGTGAAGAAGGGACAAACCCTCACCCGTGACGCCCTGCGCGAGCTTCGGCACTCGGAGATACTTCGGCTCCGGGTCAAGGGTGATCGGGACGAGGACGTCGAGGGCGAGCTCAACGAGATCGTCGACAAGACCGAGCGGCAGATCGAAGTCCTCCGGACCCTCTTCGTGGAGAAGGAGAGCCGCCTCAAGCGCGGCGACGAGCTGCCGCCGGGCGTCATCAAGCTCGTCAAGGTCTTCGTCGCCATGAAGCGGAAGCTGTCCGTCGGCGACAAGATGGCCGGCCGTCACGGAAACAAGGGCGTCATCGCCCGGATCCTGCCCGAGGAGGACATGCCGTACCTCCCGGACGGGACCCCGGTCGAGATCGTGCTGAATCCGCTGGGCGTGCCCTCGCGCATGAACGTGGGCCAGATCCTCGAGACCCACCTCGGCTGGGCCGCGCACGCTCTCGGCCTGCACGTGGCGACGCCCGTCTTCGACGGCGCCACCGAGAAGGAGATCAAGGAGCTCCTCGTGCGGGCCAACGACCGGGAAGAGGAGCGCAACCCCCTCCGACCGAACACGCTCGAGAGCGGGAAGATCACCCTGGTCGACGGCATGACCGGCGAGGCCTTCGAGCAGAAAGTCTCGGTCGGCTTCATCTACATGCTCAAGCTCTCCCACCTCGTGGACGACAAGATCCACGCCCGGTCCATCGGGCCGTACTCGCTCATCACCCAGCAGCCGCTGGGCGGCAAGGCGCAGTTCGGCGGACAGCGCTTCGGGGAGATGGAGGTCTGGGCGCTGGAGGCCTACGGCGCCGCGCACATCCTGCAGGAGCTGCTCACCGCCAAGTCGGACGACGTCTACGGTCGCGCCAAGATCTACGAGGCCATCGTCAAGGGCGAAACCGCCTACAACCCCGGCATACCCGAGTCGTTCAACGTGCTGATCCGGGAGCTGCAGAGCCTCTGCCTGGACGTCGAGCTGATCAAGACGAAGCACTGAGGTTGAAGAAATGAGCGTGATGATTCCGATGAGGCCCAACCTGGAGCCGGGACGGTCGATGCTGGACTTCGACGCGATCCGGATCCGGCTGGCGAGCCCCGAGAAGATCCGGTCCTGGTCGCACGGCGAGGTCACCAAGCCCGAGACCATCAACTACCGGACCTTCAAGCCGGAGCGGGACGGGCTCTTCTGCGCGAAGATCTTCGGTCCGATCACCGACTGGGAGTGCCTGTGCGGCAAGTACAAGCGCATGAAGCACCGCGGGGTGATCTGCGACAAGTGCGGCGTCGAGGTCACCCAGTCCAAGGTGCGGCGCGAGCGCATGGGTCACATCGAGCTCGCCTGCCCGGTGAGCCACGTGTGGTTCTTCAAGGGACTGCCCAGCCGCATCGGCCATATCCTGGACATCTCGCTGCGCGACCTCGAGCGGATTCTCTACTTCGAGTCGTACGTCGTCATCGACGTCGGCGACTGCCCCGAGGTCAAGCACCACGAGCTCCTCTCCGACGAGCGCTACCGGCAGCTGCGGGACAAGTACCCGCGGCTCCGCAGCGCGATGGGGGCGGAGGCCATCAAGGAGCTCCTCAAGCGGGTCGACGTCGAGGAGGAGGCCCTCGAGCTCCGCGAGAAGATGAAGACCGAGACCTCGGTCCAGAAGAAGGTCAAGTTCGCCAAGCGGCTCAAGGTCGTGGAGGCGTTCCGCAAGAGCGGGAACAAGCCGGAGTGGATGATCCTCGACGCCATGCCGGTGATCCCGCCCGAGCTCCGTCCGCTCGTGCCCCTCGACGGCGGGCGCTTTGCCACCTCCGACCTGAACGATCTCTACCGGCGGGTCATCAACCGCAACAACCGCCTCAAGAAGCTGATCGAGCTTCGGGCGCCGGACGTGATCGTCCGCAACGAGAAGCGGATGCTCCAGGAAGCGGTCGACGCCCTCTTCGACAACGGCCGTCGGGGCCGAGTGCTCCGCGGGGCCAACAACCGTCCGCTCAAGTCGCTCTCCGACACGCTGAAGGGCAAGCAGGGCCGCTTCCGGCAGAACCTGCTGGGCAAGCGCGTCGACTACTCCGGCCGCTCGGTCATCGTCGTCGGCCCCGAGCTCAAGCTGCACCAGTGCGGCCTGCCGAAGAAGATGGCGCTGGAGCTCTTCAAGCCCTTCATCTACAACAAGCTCGAGAAGGAGGGCCTGGTCACCACCATCAAGGCGGCCAAAGAGATGGTGGAGCAGCAGCGCCCCGAGGTGTGGGACTTCCTCGAGGAGGTCATCAAGGAGCACCCGGTGCTCCTGAACCGCGCGCCCACGCTGCACCGACTGGGCATCCAGGCCTTCGAGCCGATGCTGGTCGAGGGCAAGGCCATCAAGATCCACCCGCTGGTCTGCACCGCCTTCAACGCCGACTTCGACGGGGACCAGATGGCGGTTCACGTGCCGCTGTCGCCGGAGGCCCAGATCGAGGCCAGCGTCCTCATGCTGTCCTCCAACAACATCCTCTCGCCCGCGAACGGGCAGCCGATCGCCGTCCCCAGCCAGGACATCGTTCTGGGCTGCTACTACCTTACCAAGGAGAAGAAGGGGACGAAGGGAGAGGGTCGCGCGTTCGCCTGCCCGGAGGACGTCCTCATCGCCCTCCAGCACGGCGAGGTCGAGACCCTCACCCCGATCCGGCTGCTGCACACCGGCGAGCTCATCGACCTGACCACCGTCTTCGACGACCAGGACGTGATGCACACCGAGCCCCAGCAGGTGAAGAGCCAGGTGATCAACACCACCGTCGGGCGGGTGATCTTCAACGACTCCCTGCCCGAGGGAACGCCGTTCGTCAACGGCCTCCTTCGGAAGAAGGGTCTGCAGCAGCTCGTGCAGTACTGCTACCTGCGCTTCGACCTCGAGCGGACGGTCAGGATGCTCGACGCCATCAAGGACCTCGGCTTCCTCTACGCCACGAAGGCCGGGATCTCCATCGGCATCGACGACCTCATCATCCCCGACGTCAAGGGCAAGCTGGTCGGCTCGGCGGAGAAGGGTGTCATCGAGGTCGAGAAGCAGTACCTCGACGGCGCGATCACCAACGGCGAGCGCTACAACAAGGTCATCTCGATCTGGTCCGCGGTGACGGAGAAGGTCGCGGACGCGATGTTCAAAGAGATGGAGGAGCAGGACAAGAAAGGCGAGGAGTTCAACCCCATCTACATCATGGCCGACTCCGGGGCCCGCGGCTCCAAGCAGCAGATCCGGCAGCTCGCGGGGATGCGCGGCCTCATGGCCAAGCCGTCGGGTGAGATCATCGAGAACCCCATCACCTCGAACTTCCGCGAGGGCCTGACCGTCCTGCAGTACTTCACCTCGACGCATGGTGCCCGCAAGGGTCTGGCCGACACCGCGCTCAAGACCGCCGACTCCGGCTACCTGACGCGTCGCCTCGTCGACGTGAGCCAGGACGTGATCATCTCCGAGCACGACTGCGGCACGGTCGAGGGCATCGACATCCGACCGATCATCGAGTCCGGCGAGGTCATCGAGCCGCTTCGCGACCGCATCATCGGCCGGGTCAGCCTCGAGAAGGTCAAGGACCCGATCGAGGGCGGAATCCTCGTGAAGGCCAACGAAGAGATCGGCGAGGAGACGGCCAACGAGATACAGGCCGCCGGCATCGACCGGGTGAGGATTCGCTCCGTGCTGACCTGCGAATCCGGCCGCGGGGTGTGTGCGTTGTGCTACGGACGGGACCTGGCCACCGGCCGGCTCGTTGAGATGGGCCTCGCGGTGGGAGTCATCGCCGCCCAGTCGATCGGCGAGCCCGGCACGCAGCTCACGATGCGAACGTTCCACATCGGCGGCACCGCCAGCCACGCCACCCAGCAGACGACGCTCGAATCCAAGAACGCCGGCACCGCGAAGTTCCACAATCTCACCACGGTCCGGGACAAGACGGGCGACCTGGTAGTGATGAACCGCTCCGGGGCGCTTATCATCCAGGACCAGAAGGGCCGCGAGCGCGAGCGCCACGCGGTGGTCTACGGCGCCCGGCTGAAGGTCGCGGACGAGGAGGACGTCAAGCAGGGCCAGCTCCTGGTCGAGTGGGATCCCTACTCCTTCACGATCATGACCGAGGACCACGGGACGGTCACGTTCAAGGACGTCATCGACGGACAGACCGTGCACGAGCAGGTGGACGAGAACACCGGCATGTCCGCGCTCGTCATCATCGAGTCGCCCGACGAGAAGAAGCAGCCGCGGGTTGAGGTCCGGGACGACAAGGGAAAGATCATCCGGAAGTACCTGCTGCCCTCCGGCGCCCATCTGATGGTCGAGGACGGGAAGGGCGTCGCCGCCGGGGACGTCCTCGCCAAGATCCCGCGCGAGACCGCCAAGACGAAGGACATCACCGGCGGTCTGCCCCGGGTGGTGGAGCTCTTCGAGGCCCGGCGACCGAAGGAGCCCGCGGTCATCACCGAGATCGACGGGACGATCAAGTACGGCGACGTCCAGAAGCAGTACCGCAAGATCTTCGTCACCGGTGACGACGCCGAGGCTCGCGAGTACCAGCTGCCACGCGGAGCCCATATCAACGTCCAGGAGAGCGAGCGGGTCCGGGCCGGCGAGCCGCTCATGGACGGCCCCATCGATCCCCACGACATCCTGCGCGTGCGAGGGCGAGAAGGAGCTCCAGCGCTACCTGGTCGACGAGATCCAGGAGGTGTACCGCCTCCAGGGCGTGAACATCAACGACAAGCACATCGAGGTGATCGTCCGGCAGATGATGCGCTGGGTGAAGGTCGAGGAGGTGGGAGACAGCCCTTTCCTCATCGACGAGATCGTCGACCGCTTCCGCTTCATGCGGGAGAACACCCGCCTCGGCGGCGAGGACAAGCAGCCGGCCACCGGCCACCCGCTGCTCCTCGGGATCACGAAGGCCTCTCTCTCGACCGACTCGTTCATCTCCGCCGCGAGCTTCCAGGAGACCACCCGAGTGCTCACCGAGGCCGCCATCAGCGGCAAGGTGGACCACCTGCGGGGCCTGAAGGAGAACGTCATCATGGGCCGGCTCATCCCCGCGGGCACCGGAATGGAGTTCTACCGACGGATCCGCATCCCCGAGGAGCTCATCGAGCGCACGGCCGAGGGAGGGCCTCGACGGCGAGTACGCCGCCGAGTACCTCGTCGAGCCCGAGCACGTCCGGGAAGGGCGTCGAGCTCTGACAGGGTCCGGCCTTGTCGTGCATCGTGCCTGACGGTTCAGGTCTGGCGGTGTCTCGTGATCATCCTGGTCGTCACGACGCACCTCCATCAGATCTGAACCCTCGGCTCCACTTGCCGTCCCGCGAGGGGTAAACTGGGGGCCGTGCTGCGACCCCTCTGGCGGCGGCCGCGGACCTTCGCGGTCGCGGCGTTCGCGTTCGTCCTCATCGCCTGTGGTGACACGTCCGGCCCCCCCGACGTGGATGGGATGGTGGCCGACCTCATCAGCGGGGATCAGAAGAGGAGCGGCGACGCCCGGCTCCAGCTGATCTCTCTCGGCGAGCCGGCCGCCCCGGCCCTCGGCGAGCTGCTCCGCGGTGGCACCCCCCGTGAGCGGGTTCTCGCCGCCACGACCCTGTGGGGAATGGGCGTGCGCGGCCGCGCCGGGGTGCCCGCCCTCGCCGAGGCCCTCGGGGATCCAGACGCCGATCTCCGGGTGACCAGCGCGATGGCCCTCGAGAACATGGGTCCTGCCGCCCGCGACGCCGTCCCTGCCCTCGCCCGGGCCCTGGGCGACCGGGAGCGTTCGGTCCGGCAGGCGGCGGTCAAGGCCCTCGGCGCCATCGGCCCAGAGGCCAGCCCCGCCCTGCCCGCGCTCGAGCGCGAGATCAGGCGGGAGTCCTGGCCGGAGGCGGAGGACGCGGTGCGCCGCATCCGGGAGGGCGCGAGCTCGACCGGGGCCGGGCGGTGAGCCTCGCCGGCCGGCTCGAGGAAGTCGAGCTCGCCGAGCTCCTCCACTTCCTCGCCCTGAACAGCCGGACCGGGAAGATCGGCCTGACCCGCCGCGACGGGCACGGTGTCATCGTGTTGCGGCTCGGCCGCGTCGTGTACGCAGCCTCGAGCTCGATCCGTGAGACGTTCGGGAACATCCTGGTCCGCCGCGGTCTGGTGAGTCCGGGGACCCTGGCCATCGCCCTCGAGAGGCAGCACGCCTCCGCCGGCGAGAGGAAGCTCGGTCACTTCCTCAAGGAGATGGGCAGCCTCACCGAGGCCCAGCTCCAGGACGTGCTCCGGCAGCAGACCGGTCTCGTGGTGCAGGAGCTGTGCCGCTGGCGTAGCGGCTATTTCCGCTTCGAGGTGGCACCGGTGGCGGCGAGCGGGGACATCGGGGTCGACGCCGAGGAGCTGGTGGTGGCCGGTGGCGTCGCCACCGACCAGATCCTTCTCGAGGCGATGGCGCGGATGGACGAGCTGGACCCGACGCCCGACCACTCCACCGCACGGTCGATCGCCACCGCCGCTCTGTCTCCGGTCCTGCGCGCGGAGACGACGGTCAGCCTTCTCCGCCGGGCGGCGACGGTCGTGGCTCGGGGGCTTCTGCTCGTGGTGCGCGGCGACGAAGCGCAGGGAGCGGGGCAGTTCGGGCTCGACAGCGGCACCGGGCATGATGACCTCGCCCGGAACATCCGCGTTCCGCTCGGCGAACCCTCCGTGCTGGCAGATGCGGTCGAGCGCCACGCGACGTGGAGAGGCGCAATCCCAGCTTCTCCGGCAAACGAGCAGCTCCTCGAGCGGCTGGGGGACGCGCGGCCCTCGGAGGCGGTCGTGGTCCCGATGCTGCTTCGCAGCGGGGTGGGGCTCGTCTTCTACGGCGACGACGTGCCCGCCGGCCGTGAGCTGGGCCCCGTCGAGGAGCTCGAGTGGGCCGTGCTCGAGGCGGGTCTCTGCATGGAGCGGGACCTGCTCGAGGAGCGCATGCGGGCCTTCGAGCAGGGCCGCGGACACCGCCCCTAGATCGCATCGAGATCGCTGCGATAGGTGACGATCTCGACGCCCTGGACGTGGCCGGTGCCGGGCACCGCCCGGGCCCCGGAGCTCGCCGGCGGCCCCCGCTGGCGGGACCGGGTGAGCCGGTTCCCACGGGGGGATCGGCTGCCGTCCGATCCGACCGGCCCACGGGCCGTTCTGAGCGTTCCCTGAGGGCCCCGGGGGGCTGAGGAGTTGAGGAGGGCCCGCGATCCTCCGGAAAACCCTCCGACGCCCTTGACAGGGCTCGACTTCTGGGTAGAATTGTAAGGTTGCTCTGCCCGGGGCGAGGGTGCCAGTGCGGCACGCTCCCCAGGCGCAACCAGGATCCATCGGAGGCGAAGTGCCCACCGTCAGCCAGCTCGTCCGTGTCGGTCGTACCAGACTGCGCTCGAAGACCGACAGCCCTGCTCTCCAGGGCTCCCCGCAGAAGCGGGGAGTCTGCGTGCGCGTCTTCACCTCGACGCCCAAGAAGCCGAACTCGGCGCTCCGCAAGGTGGCGCGGGTCCGGCTGACCAACGGCATCGAGGTGACGGCGTACATCCCGGGGGTGGGGCACAACCTGCAGGAGCACTCGATGGTCCTCATCCGGGGCGGACGCGTGAAGGACCTGCCGGGCGTCCGGTACCACATCATCCGCGGGACCCTCGATGCCGTGGGCGTCGAGGGCCGCAAGCGGGGGCGGAGCAAGTACGGAGCGAAGCGTCCGAAGTCCTAGGGCGCCTCGCGATCGAGACCCGGGAGCCGAGCGGCGCTCGGGGGAGGGAGTCGAGAAAGGGATATCCAGCGGGATCGCTGGAAAGACACGGTCGGGGAGATCGGGCCCGCCCCGCGCAGTGGGGTAGGGTCAGGATCCTCGAGGCGGGGCGGTCGTTGGGCCTCAGACGGACGCCACTCGGGCCGGCCCGGAGTCGGCCCCGAAAAGCGCCGTCTGTTGCTTTTTTGGGAGTGAAGGTCATATGCCGCGTCGTGGATTGATCGCGCGTCGGGAGCTGCAAGCCGATCCGCTTTACAACAGCACGCTCGTGACGAAGTTCATCAACAGCATGATGTACGGGGGGAAACGGTCTACCTCCCAGCGCATCATGTACGACGCCCTGGGCGTCGTACAGCAGAAGACCCAGGACGACCCGCTGAAGGTCTTCAAGAAGGCGGTTGACAACGTCAAGCCCGCCCTGGAGGTCAAGAGCCGGCGGGTCGGGGGCTCGAACTACCAGGTGCCGGTCGAGGTCAACACCAACCGCCGGACCTCGCTGGCCCTGCGCTGGCTCATCGGCTTCGCCCGCAAGCGGCCCGAGCGGGGGATGGTGCAGAAGCTCGCGTCCGAGTTCCTCGACGCCGCCAACCTGCGAGGCGGGGCGGTCAAGAAGCGCGAAGACACCCACAAGATGGCCGAGGCCAACAAGGCCTTCGCCCACTATCGCTGGTAGCGAAGGAGTCGGAGAACAGGATCGTGGCCCGGCAAGTTCCTCTCGATCTGACGCGGAACATCGGGATTGCTGCGCACATCGACGCGGGCAAGACGACAACCACCGAGCGGATCCTGTATTACACCGGCGTCAACTACAAGCTCGGCGAGGTCCACGACGGCACCGCCACCATGGACTGGATGGAGCAGGAGCAGGAGCGGGGGATCACCATCACCTCCGCGGCCACGACCTGCTTCTGGGACGATCACCGCATCAACATCATCGACACCCCGGGCCACGTCGACTTCACCGCCGAGGTCGAGCGGTCGCTCCGCGTCCTCGACGGCGCGGTCGCGGTGTTCGACGCGGTGGCCGGCGTGCAGCCGCAGACGGAGACGGTGTGGCGGCAGGCCGACAAGTACCGTGTCCCCCGGCTCGCCTTCATCAACAAGATGGACCGGGTGGGCGCCGACTTCCTCCACGCGATCGAGACCATGCACGAGCGGCTGAGCGCCCGTTCGGCGGTGGCGATCCAGCTGCCACTTGGAGCCGAGGCCGGCCACGAGGGAATCATCGACCTCGTCGGAGATGAAGGCCTACCGGTACTTCGACGAGACGCTCGGGGCGAAGTTCGAGCACAGAGGATGTCCCCGAGGAGTACCGCGCGGAGGCCGAGCACTGGCGCGAGGTGATGATCGAGAAGGTGGCGGAGGCGGCCCACGAGGCCGGCGACGACACCCTCTTCGAGAAGTACGTGGCGGGCGAGACGCCAACGGTGGAGGAGATCAAGGGAGCCATCCGCTCCGCCACCGTCAGGATGAAGCTCTTTCCGGTGGTGTGCGGCTCCGCGTTCAAGAACAAGGGCGTGCAGCCGCTGCTCGACGCCGTCGTCGACTACCTGCCCTCCCCGCTCGACATCCCTGACACCATGGCCAACGACCCCAAGACGGGGGAGCTGGTGCCCCGGCCGGCGAACGACGATGCCCCCTTCAGCGCCCTCGTCTTCAAGATCATGACCGACCCCTTCGTGGGGCAGCTGGCCTTCATCCGGGTCTACTCGGGCTCGATGAAGACCGGGGACACGGTGCTGAACACGTCCAAGGGCCAGCGCGAGCGGATCGGTCGTCTCCTCAAGATGCACGCCAACAAGCGGGAGGAGATCAAGGAGGTCTGGGCCGGCGACATCGCGGCCGCGGTGGGCCTGAAGAACGTCGTCACCGGCGACACGATCTGCGACCCCAAGGACCCGGTGGTCCTCGAGTCGATCCAGTTCCCCGCTCCGGTCATCGCCCTCGCCGTCGAGCCCAAGACGAAGAGCGACCAGGAGAAGCTGGGCAACGGGCTGGCCAAGCTGATGCAGGAGGACCCGACCTTCCAGGTCGAGACCGACAAGGACACCGGCCAGACCAAGATCTCCGGCATGGGCGAGCTTCACCTCGAGGTCCTCGTGGACCGCCTGAAGCGGGAGTTCGGGGTCGAGGCGAACGTCGGCAAGCCCCAGGTGGCCTACAAGGAGACGATCCAGAAGGAAGCCCGGGCCGAGGGCCGGTACGTCAAGCAGACCGGCGGCCGTGGCCAGTACGGGCACACCAAGATCGACATCGAGCCCGCCCCCGGCGAGGGTTTCGTCTTCGAGAACGACATCAAGGGCGGGGCCATCCCGAAGGAGTACATCAAGCCGGTCGAGGAGGGCATCCGCGAGGCGCTGGAGCGGGGCATCCTGGCCGGCTACCCCATGGTGGACGTGAAGGTGCGTCTGTTCGACGGGAGCTTCCACGAGGTGGACTCCTCGGAGATGGCCTTCAAGATCGCGGGATCGATGGCGTTCCAGGCCGCCGCGAAGAAGGCCTCCCCGGTGCTGCTGGAGCCCATCATGAGGGTCGAGGTGGTCACACCTGACGACTACACCGGTGCCGTGACCGGCGACCTGTCCAGCCGCCGCGGGCACATGGAAGGTCAGATCGCACGGGGAGGGATCGCAGATCATCACCGCGATGGTGCCCCTCTCGAACATGTTCGGCTATTCCACCGACCTGCGCTCCCGGACTCAGGGGCGGGCCACGTACTCCATGCACTTCGAGAAGTACGCACAGGCGCCCCGTAACGTTTCGGACGAGATCGTGGCGCGGGTCACGGGCAAGGTCGCAAAGGCGTAGGCAGAGAATCTCAGGACATCGAGCGCGAGGCAGGGAAAGCAATGGCCAAGGAGAAGTTCGACAGATCGAAGCCGCACGTGAACATTGGGACGATTGGTCACGTGGACCACGGGAAGACGTCGCTGACGTCGGCGATCACGAAGGTTCTCGCGGTGTCGGACCCGAAGGTTCAGGTACGGGAGTTTGACTCGATCGACAACGCGCCGGAGGAGCGCCAGCGGGGCGTGACGATCAACGCGGCCCACGTGGAGTACGCGACGCCGAACCGGCACTACGCGCACGTCGACTGCCCGGGCCACGCGGACTACATCAAGAACATGATCACGGGCGCGGCCCAGATGGACGGAGCGGTTCTGGTGGTCTCGGCGGCGGACGGTCCGATGCCGCAGACGCGGGAGCACATTCTTCTGGCGCGGCAGGTGGGGGTTCCGGCGATCGTGGTCTTCCTGAACAAGGTGGACATGGTGGACGACCCGGAGCTACTGGACCTGGTGGAGCTGGAGGTTCGGGATCTTCTGAAGCAGTACAAGTTCCCTGGTGACGACATCCCGGTGGTCCGGGGCTCGGCGCTGAAGGCCCTGGAGGGCGACGGGACAGGCGACTCGGCGAAGCCGATTCAGGAGCTGATGGAGGCGGTGGACAGCTACGTGCCGCTTCCGGAGCGTGAGATTGACAAGCCGTTCCTGATGCCGATCGAGGACATCTTCACGATCTCGGGCCGTGGCACGGTGGCGACGGGTCGAGTGGAGCGCGGGAAGGTGAAGGTTGGCGAGGACGTGGAGATCGTGGGTCTTCGCCCCGAGGCCCAGAAGAAGGTCGTGACGGGAGTGGAGATGTTCAAGAAGCTCCTGGACGAGGGTGTTGCGGGTGACAACGTCGGGATCCTGCTTCGGGGAACGGACCGCAAGGACGTGGAGCGTGGGATGGTCTTGGCGAAGCCGGGATCGATCACGCCGCACACGAAGTTCAAGGGCGAGGTCTACATTCTCACCAAGGAGGAGGGTGGCCGTCACACGCCTTTCTTCACGGGTTACCGGCCGCAGTTCTACTTCCGCACGACGGACGTGACGGGGGTGGCGACGCTGCCGGAGGGCGTGGAGATGGTGATGCCGGGTGACAACACCCAGATGGAGATCGAGCTGATCACGCCGATCGCGATGGAGCAGGGGCTTCGGTTCGCGATCCGCGAGGGCGGCCGCACCGTCGGCGCCGGCACCGTCACCGAGATCATCGAGTAGCAGGGACCATCCGAATGGCGCTTCACGAGACCAGAGAACAAACGGGCCGTAGCGAGGACGCTTCGTCGACGCGCTCCGCAACGGAGGCGTCTCCTCTGCCGAATCACTCGGATTCACTCCGAGCGATTCGCCTCGTCGATGACCAACGCCGTAGCGAGGACGCAGAACCCGCGTTCCGCAGTGGAGGCCTCTCCTCAGCCGAATCGACGAGGATTCACTCCGAGCGATTCGCTTGATGAAGGCTAGGGCCGTAACGAGGACGCAGAACCAATGATGATCAACGAAAAGATCCGGATCAGGTTGAAGGCGTACGACTACCGGATCCTCGACCAGTCCACCGGCGAGATCGTGGACACCGCGCGGCGGACCGGGGCGCGGGTGGCGGGGCCGATCCCGCTTCCCACCCTGAGAAACCGCTGGACGGTGAACCGCTCGCCCCACGTCGACAAGAAGAGCCGCGAGCAGTTCGAGATACGGACCCACCGTCGGCTGATGGACATCTTCGAGCCGACGCCGCAGACGGTGGACGCGCTGATGAAGCTCGATCTGCCCGCGGGAGTGGACGTCGAGATCAAGGCCTTCGGCAAGGAGCACGCTGCCAAATAGACGACGAATCGCCCATCCGAAGAGAGGCGACTCGGCGTCATAGATGAGCAATCCGCGACAGAGGTTGACAGCCGGGGGCAACACCGCGCGACGGTGACCCCGCAGGGTTCGGCGACCTCGGACGATCGCAGAGAGGACACGAAAACGAATGTCGGTCCAGGGAATCATCGGTAAGAAGGTCGGTATGACGCAGGTCTATGCCGATGACGGGCGGGCGTTCCCCGTCACCGTCATCGAGGCGGGCCCCTGCGTCGTCGTGCAGCGCAAGTCGAAGGACCGCGACGGTTACGCCGCCGTCCAGCTGGGCCTCGTCGAGGCCGGGAAGACGAAGCGCACCACGAAGCCGATGAAGGGACACTTCGACAAGGCCGGACTTCCCCCCTGCCGCGTCCTGCGCGAGCTGCCGGTGGCCGAGGACGCCAAGGTGGCGGTCGGGGACAAGATCTCGGTCGAGCTCTTCGCCCCCGGGGACACGGTCGCGGTCAGCGGGGTGAGCAAGGGCCGGGGCTTCCAGGGCGTCATGAAGCGACACAGCTTCGGGGGCGGCAAGGCGACCCACGGGTCGATGTTCCACCGCGCGCCCGGGTCGATCGGCCAGTCTGCATACCCCTCGCGCGTGCTCAAGGGGATGAAAGGGGCCGGGCACATGGGGAGCGAGCGGGTCACCGTCCGCAACCTCCAGGTGGTCCGGGTCGATGCCGGCAACAACCTGCTGGTCGTGCGCGGCTCGGTGCCGGGCGCGGGTGGCTCGTACGTCGTGATCAGGAAGAAGTAGCCATGGCCGAGAAGAAGGGCGGGTCCAAGGCGCGAGAGGAGCGACCGGTGTCTCCGAAGGTGCCGGTCCTCAATACCGACAACGAGACGGTCCGGGAGATCCAGCTCTCCCCCGTGGTCTTCGCGGGTCGGGTGAACGGTCACCTGGTCTACGAGGCGGTCAAGCAGTACCGGGCCGGAGCGCGCCGTGGCACCCACAAGACGAAGACGCGAGGCCAGGTCGCCGGCTCCGGGCGAAAGCCCTGGCGTCAGAAGGGCACGGGCCGGGCGCGCGTCGGCGAGGCGCGGACACCACTGTGGCGTCACGGGGGCACCGTCTTCGGGCCACAGCCGCGCGACTACTCGTACTCCATGCCGAAGAAGGCCCGGGCCGCCGCCCTGCGTTCCGCTCTCGCCCAGCGGCTGCAGGAGGGTGCGCTGAGGGTGGTCGAGGGCTTCCCGATGGAAACCCCAAAGACGAAGACGCTGCGAGGTCTGCTCGCAGAACCTGGGGGTCGGCGGGCAAGGTGGTGATCGTCGACCACGAGCCCGCCGACGCGCTCGTCCTCTCCGGCCGCAACCTGCCGGGAGTTCAGGTGATTGCCGACACCCACCTCAGCGCCTACGACGCCCTGGACTGCGTCCACCTCCTGCTGTCGCAGGAGGCGGTCGAGAAGCTCGAGGAGCGCCTGACTCCGGAGAGCCGGGGGTAGGCCATGAAGAGCATCTACGACGTGATCCGCCGACCGCTCATCACGGAGAAGGCCGCCGTCCAGAAAGAGACCCAGCACACGGTGTGCTTCGAGGTTCATCGCGACGCGACCAAGCCCGAGATCAAGAAGGCAGTCGAGACCCTCTTCGACACCAAGGTCGCGGACGTACGGGTCGCCCGGGTACACGGCAAGATGAAGCGGCAGGGCCGCTACGTGGGACAGCGCCCCGACTGGAAGAAGGCCTGGGTCGTCCTGAAGAAGGACCAGAAGATGATCGAGTTCTTCGAGCAGGCCTGACGAGAGAGCCACGGATAGGGAAACATGCCACTCAAGCAGTACAAGCCGACATCCCCCGGGCGCCGCTTCAAGTCGACGCTCGACTTCTCGGGCCTGACCCGCAAGAAGCCCGAGCGAGCCCTGACCGAGCCGCTGCGCAAGAGCGGAGGGCGCAACAGCCTCGGGCACACCACCGTCTGGTTCCGCGGCGGGGGCCACAAGCGCCGCTATCGCGTGATCGACTTCCGGCGGGACAAGCGGAACATCCCGGCCAAGGTGGCGTCCATCGAATACGACCCAAACCGTTCGGCGCGGATCGCGCTGCTGCACTACGTCGACGGTGAGAAACGCTACATCCTGGCCCCCGACGGGATCGTGGTGGGCCAGGCCGTGCTCACCGGGGAGAACGGCCGACATTCTCCCCGGCAACGCCCTGCCCCTTCGCGCGATCCCCTCCGGGCACCATGATCCACAACCTCGAGCTCCGCAGCGGCAAGGGGGGGCAGCTGGTGCGCAGCGCCGGCGCCGCCGCCCAGCTCGTCGCCAAAGAGGGAGACTGGGCCCTGGTCAAGCTCCCCTCCGGCGAGGTCCGACGGGTCGCGGTGGAGTGCATGGCCACCGTCGGCCAGGTGGGCAACATCGATCACAAGAACGTGAACCTGGGGAAGGCGGGGAGCCAGCGGTGGCGCGGCCGTCGGCCGCACAACCGCGGGGTCTCGATGAACCCCATCGACCATCCGCACGGAGGCGGCGAGGGCCGGACCTCCGGCGGCCGCCACCCCATGACGCCCTGGGGCAAGCCGACCAAGGGCGCCAAGACGCGGAACAACAAGCGAACCGACGACTTCATCGTGAAGAGGCGGGAGAGGCGGAAGTAGAGCCATGGCGCGATCGCTGAAGAAGGGCCCATTCGTGGACGATCACCTGCTGAAGAAGGTGATCGCGATGAACGATGCCGGCGACCGTAGGGTCATCAAGACCTGGTCTCGGCGCTCGACCGTCATCCCCGAGATGGTCGGTCACACCGTGGCCGTCTACAACGGGAAGAAGTTCGTCCCGGTGTACGTCACCGAGAACATGGTGGGGCACAAGCTCGGCGAGTTCTCGCCGACCCGCATCTTCAAGGGGCATTCCTCCAAGGTCGAGAAGGTGGCCAAGGTCGGAGGACGGTAGGAGGCGGCATGCTCGAGGCAAGTTCCACGAACCGATACGTACGGACCTCCGCTCAGAAGGCGGGCCTGGTCCTGGAGCTGATCCGGGGCAAGAGCGCCGCCGATGCGCTGAGCATCCTCCGCTTCACCAAGAAATCCGTAGCCCGGGACATAGAGAAGGTGCTGCGGTCGGCCATCGCCAACGCGGTGCTGGTGGCGGACCGGAACCAGAAGCGCCGTCTGGACGAGGAGTCCCTGGTGGTGGCCGGGGCCCACGCCAACCAGGGTCCGTCCTCCAAGCGGGTGCGTCCCGCGCCGATGGGCCGGGCCTACCGGGTCATCAAGCGTACCGCGCACATCACCGTCCGGGTGGCGGAGAAGGAGTAGCGAGATGGGTCAGAAGGTCCACCCCACGGGCTTCCGCCTCGGGTACACCAAGACGTGGCGGAGCCGCTGGTACGCGGACAAGGATTACGCGGAGCTGCTTCACGAGGACCTCAAGCTGAAGCGGGACCTCAAGAAGCGCTTTGCCCACGCCGGCGTCAGCCGAGTGGACGTCGAGCGGGCCGCGAACAAGCTCAAGATCACCATCTCCACCTCCCGGCCCGGAATCATCATCGGCCGCAAGGGGCAGGAGGTCGACAAGCTCAAGCAGGAGATCCAGAAGAACACCGGCAAGGAGGTGTTCATCAATATCCAGGAGATCCTCAAGCCGGAGCTCGACGCCCAGCTCGTCTCGGAGTCCGTGGCGCTGCAGCTGGGGAAGCGGATCGCCTTCCGGCGCGCGATGCGCAAGGCGGTGGACGCCGCGCTGCGCTTCGGGGCGCGCGGGATCAAGATCAAGGTCTCCGGGCGGCTGAACGGGAATGAGATCGCCCGGTCCGAGTGGTACCTCCACGGGCAGCTGCCCCTGCACACGCTGCGGGCGGACGTGGAGTACGGCTTCGCGGAGGCCGACACCACTTTCGGCCAGATCGGCGTGAAGACCTGGATTTACAAGGGCGAGGCCGAGACCGGCAAGCCGGTCCGGCCGCTGGCCTGACGGGAGACCGACACCATGTTGATGCCCAAGAAGGTCAAGTTCCGCAAGGTGCAGCGCGGCCGGATGAAGGGCAAGGCCTGGACCGGCGGCCACATCGCCTTCGGAGACTACGGGCTGAAGGCCATGGAGTGCGGCTGGATCACCCAGCGCGAGATCGAGGCCGGCCGTATCGCCATCACCCGGTTCATCAAGCGGAGCGGGCGCATCTGGATCCGGATGTTCCCCGACAAGCCGATCACCAAGAAGCCGCAGGAGACGCGGATGGGCAAGGGCAAGGGCGCGCCCGAGGCCTGGGTGATGGTGGTCAAGCCGGGCCGGATCCTCTACGAGATGGAGGGCGTGCCGGAGCAGACGGCCCGCGAGGCCCTTCGCCTGGCCGCCCACAAGCTGTCGCTCAAGACGAGGTTCGTTGCCCGTGCGGAGGGGAACTGATGAAGCCCAGCGCGATCCGGGAGATGGGGACCGAAGAGCTCCAGCACAAGCAGGCGGAGCTGCAGGAGCAGCTGTTCCGCCTCCGCGTGCAGCAGTCCATCGGCCAGCTCGACAACGCGATGAAGCTCCGGCACACCCGGCGGGACATCGCACGCGTCAAGACCATTCTCAAGCAGAAGCAGGTGTCGCGATGACGGAAGAGAAGGAAGAGGCGGCGCCGCCGCGACGGCGCCAGGAGCGCACCGGCCTCGTCATTAGCGCGAAGACGTCGAAGACGGTCGTGGTCGCGGTCGTGCGGCTCACGCGGCACGGCCTCTACCAGAAGACCATCCGTCGGACCTCGGCGTTCATGGCCCACGACGAGCTCGGGGCCCGCGCCGGGGATCGCGTCAAGATCGTCGAGTCGCGGCCGCTCTCGAAGCGCAAGCGGTGGCGGGTGGCGGAGATCCTGGAGCGCTCGGCCGAGAGCCGGCTCGACGCGGCCGGGGCCTGAGGCGCGGGGGACGACGACATGATCCAGATGCAAACCGTTCTCCAGGTTGCCGACAACAGCGGCGCCCGGAAGATCTCCTGCATCCTTCCCCTTGGGGGCTCGACCGGCCGATACGCCCGGCTCGGTGACGTGATCACCGCCAGCGTGAAGGAATCCACGCCGGAGGCACCGGAGGCGGTCCGCAAGGGCAAGGTGGTGAAGGCGGTAGTCGTGCGCTGCCGCAAGGAGCAGCGCCGGCGGGACGGCAGCTACATCCGGTTCGACGAAAACGCGGCGGTGCTCATCAAGGACGACGGCGAGCCGATGGGGACGCGCGTCTTCGGACCGGTGGCCCGAGAGCTGCGCGACAAGAGATTCATGAAGATCGTGTCCCTGGCCCCGGAGGTGCTCTGAAAGCCATGGCGAGGCAGCGGACGAAAGAGCAGACGAAGGAGCGGACGAAGATCCGCCTCAGGAAGAACGACGTCGTCGAGGTCATTTCGGGCCGTGACGCGGGCAAGCGCGGCAAGGTCATCAGTGTGCTGCGCGCCAAAGGGCGCGTGCTCGTGCAGGGGGTCAACTTCATCAAGCGTCACACCCGGCCCAACCCCCAGCGCAACATCAAAGGCGGCATCGTCGAGCGGGAGGCGCCCCTCCACGTGTCGAACGTGATGATCGTCTCGCCCGACGACGACAAGAGAACCCGGATCGGGTCGAAGCTCCTGACCGACGGGCGCCGGGTCAGGATGAGCCGCCGCGGCGGCGAGGTATTGGACAAGTGAGTGCGAAAGCCGTTCCCCGGATCAAGGAGTCCTTCCACAAGGAGATCGTTCCGCGCCTGATGAAGGAGCGGAACTATCCCAGCGTGATGGCGGTCCCCCGCCTGGTCAAGGTCGTCGTGAACATGGGCGTGGGGGAGGCCACCCAGAACGTCAAGGTCCTCGATGGCGCGGTGGACGAGCTCGGCCTGATCACCGGCCAGAAGCCGGCGATCCGACGGGCGAAGAAGTCAGTGGCGTCCTTCCGTCTGCGCGAGGGCATGCCCATCGCGGCGGCGGTGACGCTCCGTGGCAACCGCATGTACGAGTTCGTTGACCGACTCTGCAATGTCGCCCTGCCCCGCGTGCGGGACTTTCGCGGGTTACCGACCAACTCCTTCGACGGCCGGGGCAACTACACCCTCGGCCTCAAGGACCAGATCATCTTCCCCGAGGTCGACTACGCCAAGGTCGAAAAGCTGCGGGGTATGAACGTGACGTTCGTGACCACTGCCCGGACGGACGAGGAGTCGAAGCTGCTCCTCGCGTCTCTCGGGATGCCGTTCCGGACCCAGTGAGGAGGTAAGGCGAGTGGCCAAGCTGTCTCTCATCGCGAAAGCAAAGCGCAAGCCCAAGTACGGGGTGCGCGCCTATCACCGCTGCCGCCTGTGCGGCAGGCCCCGCGCCTACATGCGCAAGTTCGAGATGTGCCGGATCTGCTTCCGGAATCTCGCCCTGGCCGGCGAGATCCCCGGAGTGATCAAGGCGAGCTGGTAGGAGCCCGGAGAGGTAAAGTCCGATGAACATGACGGATCCCATCGCGGACATGCTGACTCGCATCCGAAACGGCGTGCGGGCCAGGCTGGCCAAGGTCGATATTCCCTCCTCGCGCCTGAAGGGCGAGATCGCGAAGATCCTGAAGAACGAGGGATACATCGCGAATTTCAAGGTCGTCGAGGACCCCAGCCAGGGCAGCATCCGCGTCTTCTTGAAGTACGGCCCGGGCCGGGAGCGGGTCATCACCGACCTGCAGCGGGTGAGCCGCCCCGGCTGCCGTATCTACTGTGGCAAGGGCGAGATCCCCCGTGTGTACGGGGGCCTCGGCATCAACATCCTGTCCACCTCTCACGGCGTCATGACCGGCCGTGAAGCGGCTCGCACCGGGGTGGGTGGCGAGATCCTCTGCAACGTCTGGTAAGGAGCGAGCGATGTCCCGGGTCGGAAAGAAACCGATCGTCCTCCCCTCCGGAGTGAAGGTGAGCATCTCGGACACCGAGATCGAGGTGCAGGGCCCGAAGGGGAAGCTCAACACGCCGGTGCCACCGGGGATCAGCTTCTCCCTCGAGAACGGGGAGCTCCTCTGCAAGCGCTCGAGCGACGCGCGGCAGCAGCGGGCCTTCCACGGCCTCGCGCGGGCGCTGGCCGGCAACGCGGTCAAGGGTGTCTCGGAGGGATTCTCCCGCGACCTCGACATCGTGGGCGTCGGCTATCGCGCGCTGGTCGAGGGCCAGAAGGTGGTGTTCTCGCTGGGCTTCTCCCACGCCGTGGAGTTCCCGATTCCGGAAGGAATCAAGATCGCGGTGGAGAAGCAGACGCGGGTGACGGTCTCCGGCATCGACCGACAGCAGGTCGGCCAGGTGGCGGCGGAGATACGGAGGCTGCGGAAGCCGGATCCCTACAAACAGAAGGGCATCCGATACGTCGGTGAGGTCCTGAAGAAGAAAGCGGGCAAGGCCGGCGCGACCGGCGCCGCCTAGGTGGAGATGGGGACGCCCCGGGGCAGGCCCCCGGGGAAACGCCCGTCGAGGTTTTCGAAATGAAGGACAAGAGCAGATCGGCAGTCCGGCGGCGGATCCACGTCAGGATCCGCAAGCAGCTCCGGGGCACCCCGGAACGTCCGCGGCTGGCCGTATTCCGCAGCCAGAGCCACATCTACGCCCAGCTCGTCGACGACGAAGCGGGGCAGACCCTGTGCGCCGCCTCTTCGCTCGACAAGGACGTTCGTGCGAAGTCGAAGCGGGGAAGCGGGGTATCGGCTGCCAAGGAGGTCGGGGGACTGATCGCCGGCCGGGCCAGGGACAAAGGGGTCGAGGGCGTCGTGTTCGACCGTGGGGGCTTCCAGTACCACGGTCGGGTCAAGGCCCTGGCCGAGGCCGCGCGTGAAGGCGGCCTGAGAGTTCTGAGGGACGCGACGATGAGAGCATCATTCGAGAAGATCGACGTCTCCAGCCTGGAGCTCAAGGACCAGGTCGTGTCCATCAACCGCGTGACGAAGGTCGTCAAGGGAGGCAAGAACCTCTCCTTCACCGCGCTGGTGGTGGTGGGCGACGGGGCCGGTCACGTGGGCTTCGGCATGGGCAAGGCCCGCGAGGTCGCCTCCGCCATCAAGAAGGGCGTCGAGGCGGCGAAGAAGGACGTGGTGAGGATCCCCATGACCGAGAAGGGGGCCACAATTCCCCACGCGATCACCGGACGCTTCGGATCGGGTGCGGTGATGCTGAAGCCCGCCTCCGAGGGAACCGGCGTCATCGCCGGCGGAGCCGTGCGCGCGGTGATCACCGCCGCCGGCATCCAGAATATCCTGACGAAGAGTCTGGGCTCCACCACCGCGCACAACGTGGTCAAGGCCACGATGGACGGGCTGCTCCGACTGAAGGCGCCCCACAAGGTGGCGCGCCTCCGCGGCCGGTCGGTGGAGGCGATCGTGGGCGAGCCGGCGTCCAAGCCAGCGGCCGCCGCTGCCGGTTCGGCCGAGGCCTAGGAGGCGGTGATGGCGAAGGCCGGCAAGAAGGCGACCAAGGCCGCGGGAACGGTCAAGATCAAGATGATCGGCAGCGTCATCGGGTGCCCGGAAGAACAGCGGGCCACCGTCCGTGGGCTGGGCCTGCGGCGGCTCCAGCAGGTCGTGGAGCGCGAGGACACGCCCATGGTCCGGGGCATGATCAAGAAGATCCCCCACCTGGTGACGGTGGTCGAGTAGACACGCATTCGAGCGGAGAGAAGAAGTGGGCCTTCACAATCTCAAGCCGGCCAAGGGCAGCGTTCGCAAGAGGAAGCGGGTGGGTCGTGGCCCGGGCAGCGGCACCGGCAAGACCGCCGGACGCGGCGAGAAAGGGCAGAAGAGCCGCAGCGGCTACTCGCGAAAGCTGGGTTTCGAGGGCGGCCAGATGCCGCTGCATCGCCGGGTGCCCAAGCGTGGCTTCACCAACGCCCCCTTCCGCAAGGAGTTCGCCGAGGTGAACCTCGGGCGTCTCGAGGTCTTCGAGGAGGGCACGATCGTCACCCCCGAGGTCCTCGTGAAGCGGGGAATCGTGAAGCGCGTTCGTGACGGCGTGAAGATCCTCGGAAAGGGCGACCTCACCAAGGCGCTCACCGTCCACGCCCACCGCTTCTCCGCCCGGGCGAAGGAGCGCATCGCAGGGGCCGGCGGCAAGGCCGAGGTTCTGGAGAGAGCAGGGCGATGATACAGGTCGTCCGCAACATCTGGAGCGTTCCGGACCTTCGGAAGAGGGTGCTGTTCACCCTCGCCATGCTCGCGATCTACCGTCTGGGCAACCACGTGCCGACGCCGGGCATCAACCCCCAGGCGCTGATCGACTTCTTCGAGCAGAACCGGGGCAACTGGTTCGGCCTGGTGGACATGTTCTCCGGGGGCAACCTCGCGAAGGTGACCATCTTCGCGCTCGGGATCATGCCCTACATCTCGGCGTCGATCATCCTCCAGCTGCTGACCGTGGTCTGGCCGTACCTCGAGAAGCTCAGCAAGGAAGGGGAGCTCGGGCGGCGGAAGATCACCCAGTGGACGCGCTACGGCACGGTGTTGCTCTCCGTCATCCAGTCCTCGGCGATCGCGGTGTACCTCGAGCGAACCACGGTCTCGAACCAGTTCCAGATCGTCGAGAACCCGGGCCTGGCCTTCAAGCTCATGACCGTGCTCACCCTGACCACGGGCACCGCCTTCATCATGTGGCTGGGCGAGCAGATCACCGAGCGCGGGATCGGCAACGGGATGAGCCTCATCATCTTCGCCGGCATCGTGGTGGGCTTCCCGAGCGGCGTCCTGGACACCTTCATGATGATCCAGCGTGGGGAGCTCGGCCTGCTCACCGCTCTCGTGCTGCTGGCGGGCATGGTGCTTGGTCGTCGGTGCGATCGTGTTCGTCGAACGGGGGCAGCGGCGCATCCCGGTGCAGTACGCCAAGCGGGTGGTGGGTCGCCGGGTGTACGGGGGACAGACGACGCACCTGCCGCTTCGCGTCAACACCTCCGGGCGTCATCCCCGTCATCTTCGCCTCCTCGATCATCGCCTTCCCGCAGACGATCGCGTCGTTCTTCCAGACCAGCGGGGAGTGGATGCAGACGGTGGCCGAGCAGCTCCGGTGGGGGATGCCCCTCTACAACCTTCTTTACGTGTCTTTCATCATCTTCTTCTGCTACTTCTACACCGCCATCGTCTTCAACCCCGACGACGTGGCCGAGAACATGCGGAAGTACGGAGGGTTCATCCCCGGAATCCGACCCGGCAAGCGCACCGCCGAGTACCTCGATCACATCCTCGGCCGGATCACGTTCGGAGGGGCGATCTACCTCGCGCTCGTGGCCATCCTGCCCGAGTTCCTGATCAGCGGCTTCAAGGTGGCGCCCATCCCGCTGATCGGTCCGCCGCTCGACATGTTCCTGTCGGACAACAACCTGGGCTGGATCACCGAGGGTCTGAACATCCGGTTCTACTTCGGAGGCACGTCGCTCCTCATCATCGTGGGGGTGGCCATGGACACGGTCTCCCAGGTGGAGGCTCAGCTGGTCATGCGCCACTACGACGGCTTCACAGGAAAGGGAGGCAAGAGGATCCGTGGACGCCGCTAGCTCCCCGGAGCGCGTCGTTCGCCACGCGCGCGTGATCTTCCTGGGCCCACCGGGGGCGGGGAAGGGGACGCAGGCGGCGAAGCTGGCAGCGCACCTCGGGGTGCCGCGGATCTCGACCGGGGACATGCTGCGAGATGCCATCGCGAACGGGAAGCCGCTGGGACGTCAGGCGGATCCCCTCATGGAGCAGGGAGAGCTGGTCCCGGACGACCTGCTGATCGCGCTCGTCGGCGAGCGGATCCGAAGGGACGACTGCGCCCACGGCTTCATCCTGGACGGCTTCCCCCGCACCCTCGCGCAGGCGGAAGGCCTGGGCACGATGGGGCTCGGAGACTCGTCGGCCTGGGCGGTCTTCGAGGTGGAGGTCCCGCGGGAGGAGCTGCGGCGGCGGCTCTCCGGTCGCCGGTGGTGCCCCCGTTGTCAGGCGACGTACCACGTCTCGAGCAGCCTTCCGATGCGAGAGGGCGTCTGTGACCTGGACGACACGCGCCTGGTCGAGAGGGAAGACGACAAGGAAAGGGTGGTGGCCCGGCGCCTTCAGGAATACGACCGGCAGACCGCGCCTCTCATCGGCTACTACCGTGAGCGGGCCAAGGTGCACCGCGTCGACGGGAATCGACCGATGGACGTGGTCCTGGCGGATCTGAAGGCGGCCGTGGGGGTTCCGGCGTGAGCGTGCAGAAGTCCTGGAGCGAGCTCCAGACCATGGCCCGGGCCGCCCGGCTCGTCATCGACACCCTCGACGCGCTCGAGGCGGCGGCGGTGCCGGGGGCGACGACCGGTGACCTCGACCGCATCGCCCGGGAGAGCATCGAGAAGGCGGGCGCCCGCCCCGCCTTCCTGGGGTACCGGGGCTTTCCGGCGACGCTGTGCGCATCGGTCAACGAGGAGGTCGTCCACGGCATTCCCGGCTCCCGGAGGCTGCGAGAGGGCGACATCGTGGGTCTCGATCTCGGGTGCGTCCTCGACGGGTTCTTCGGAGACTCCGCACGAACAGTGGCGGTGGGCCGCGTCAGCGCAGAGGCGGAGAGCCTGATGAAGGCCACGCGCGAGGCGCTGCTCGCCGGCGTCGAGGTGTGCCGACCGGGAATGCGGGTCGGCGACATCGGCCACGCGGTGCAGAGCCACGCCGAGAGCCCGAGCGTACTCGGTGGTGAGGGAGTTCGTGGGCCACGGTATCGGGACGAGCCTCCACGAGGAGCCGCAGGTGCCGAACTACGGACCGCCGGGCCGTCGGGAGCGGCTGGTGCCGGGCATGTGTCTGGCGATCGAGCCCATGGTCAACGCGGGCGGCGCCGACGTCGAGGTGCTCGGCGACGGCTGGACGGCGGTCACGAAGGACCGCCGGCTCTCCGCTCACTTCGAATACGTGGTCGCGGTGACGTCCCACGGGCCCTGGATTCTCTCCGAGCCGTACCCGTACGCCGAGCTCGAGGCGGAGGCGGCCCATGCCTGAGGCGGCCGGACGCGAGGTGCTCGAGGTGGAGGGGACGGTGCGGGAGCAGCTTCCGGGCGCCCTCTACCGGGTGGAGCTGGTGACCGAGGCACGGCCCTCGGTGACCGCACACCTGGCCGGAGGTGCGGGGTCGGCGCGACTGCGGCCGGGAGACGGGGTGATCGTGGAGATCGCCCCCTTCGACGCGGGCCGGGGCCGAATCGTGAGGCGGCGATGACGTCGAGAGGAACGCGAAAGTGAAAGTTAGGTCGTCGGTCAAGAAGATGTGCGTGAAATGCAAGGTGATCCGCCGCCGAGGTGTGGTGCGGGTCATTTGCCCGAACCAGAAGCACAAGCAGAGGCAGGGGTAGCAAATGGCTCGCATCGCAGGCGTTGATCTCCCTCGGCAGAAGCGCGTCGAGATCGCCCTCACCTACATCTACGGGATCGGTCAGACCCGCAGCAACCGGATCCTCGGAAAGGCCGGCATCGAGCCCGGCGTGCGGGTGCAGGACCTCTCCGAGGAGGAGGTGAGCCGCATCGCCAAGGCCCTGGACGGCGAAGGCGGTGTGGAGGGCGATCTCCGCAAGGATACCGCGATGAACGTCAAGCGGCTCATGGAGATCGGGTCATACCGGGGCATGAGGCACCGGAGGAACCTGCCCGTGCGGGGCCAGCGGACCCACACGAACGCGCGCACCCGCAAGGGACCGCGCCGGGCGATGATCCGCTCGAAGAGGTCCTGAGGAGTCGCGAGATGGCAACCAAAGTCGTCGGCAGGAAGGGCAAGAAGGAGAAGAAGAACGTGGTGCACGGCATCGCCCACGTACACGCCTCCTTCAACAACACGCTCGTGACCATCACCGATCTCGAGGGGAACGTGGTCACGTGGGCGAGCGCGGGAAGCCTCGGCTTCAAGGGATCGCGAAAGGGCACGCCCTTCGCCGCCCAGCAGGCCGCGAGCTCCGCCGCCGTCGCCGCGCGCGACCACGGCTTGCGCTCGATCGACATCCGGGTCAAGGGCCCGGGCAGCGGACGAGAGTCCGCCATCCGCGCCCTTCAGGGCGCGGGAGTCGAGATCAAAACCATCAAGGATGTGACCCCCATCCCTCACAACGGATGCCGCCCGCCGAAGCGGCGCCGCGTCTAAGGAGTCGAAGCTGTGGCGAGATACAACGGTTCGGTCTGCCGCCTCTGCCGCCGGGAGGGAATGAAGCTGTTCCTGAAGGGCGACCGGTGCTTCACCGAGAAGTGCGCGATCGAGAAGCGGAACTACGCGCCGGGCATGCACGGCAAGGGTGGCCGGATCAAGAAGCAGGTCCAGGGCTATGGCCTTCAGTTGCGAGAGAAGCAGAAGGTGAAGCGCTTGTACGGGATGCTGGAGAACCAGTTCGCCCTCACCTTCCGGCGGTCTTCGCACGAGAAGGGCGTGGTCGGCGAGGTGCTCCTGCAGAAGCTGGAGCGCCGGCTCAGCAACGTGGTCTACCGACTGGGCTTCGGCAACTCGCAGGCCCAGGCGCGACAGCTCGTGCGGCACGGCCACGTGCGGGTGAACGACCGCAAGATCGACATCCCGTCCTACCAGGTGCGCGTGGGCGACATGCTCACCCTCACCGCCAAGTCGGCCAAGAACGCCCTCGTCGAGGCCTCGGTGGAGGCGGTCAAGGGACGGGGCGTCCCGAAGTGGCTCGAGCTGGACCCGGCGAACTTCACCGGGAAGGTGCTGGCGTTGCCCGAGCGCGACGACGTCACCTTCCCGATCCAGGAGCAGCTGATCGTCGAGCTGTACTCGAAGTAACGAACTCGGCCCGGCATGGCCGGGCCGTGGAGGACTGCACAAGATGCTGTGGAAAGGGTTTCAGAAGCCGAAGCGCCTCGAGGTCGATCGCGACTCAATGACTGCGCAGTACGGCCGGTTCTATGCGCAGCCGTTCGAGAGGGGCTTTGCGACCACTGTCGGGAACGCGCTCCGACGCGTCCTTCTCTCGAGCATCGAGGGGGCGGCGGTGAGCGCGGTCCGCGTCGAGGGCGTGCTCCACGAGTTCTCGCCGATCCCCGGGGTGATGGAAGACACGACCGACCTGATCCTGAACCTCAAGCGTGTCCCGCTGAAGATGCACGTCGAGCATCCGAAGACCTTGATGCTCCGGACGTCGGAGCCGGGCGAAGTGCGGGGCCAGCACATCACCCCGGATCCGGACATCGAGATCCTCGATCCGGATGCCCACATCGCCACCCTCGGATCGGGTTCCACGCTCGCGGTCGAGATGCGCATCAAGCAGGGCCGGGGCTACGTCTCCGCCGACAGGAACTTCGACGAGGATCTCTCGATCGGCTGGATCCCGCTCGACTCCGTGCACTCGCCGGTGAAGAAGGTCAACTACTTCGTCGAGCAGGCCCGCGTCGGTCAGGCCACCGACTACGAGAAGCTCACCGTCGAGGTGTGGACGAACGGGGCGGTCTCGCCCCGGGATGCGATCGGCCTCGCGTCCAAGCTCATGAAGGATCACCTCCAGATCTTCATCAACATCGAGGAGGAGGAGGAGGAGAGCGAGAGCCCGGTGATCGAGGTCTCGGACGAGGAGAAGAGCGTCCTGTGGGAGAAGCTCGCCAAGAGCGTGGACGAGATGGAGCTCAGCGTCCGCTCCTACAACTGCCTGAAGAACGCCAACATCCGGACCATCGGTGAGCTGGTGCAGAAGACCGAGCCCGAGATGCTCAAGACAAAGAACTTCGGCCGGAAGTCTCTCAACGAGATCAAGGAGATCCTCGGGGGGATGGGGCTGTCCCTCGGGATGAAGCTCGACGACTGGCCACAGCTGCAGAAGTGAGGGTCGTCAGGAGCCGACAATGAGACACCGCGTCGCCCATCGCAAGCTGGGGCGGACCACGCCCCACCGGATCGCCCTCCTGCGCAATCTCACGACCGCTCTGTTCGAGCGGGAGCGGATCCGCACTACCCTCGTCAAGGCCAAGGAGGTCCGGCCCTTCGCGGAGCGGCTCATCACGCTGGCCCGCCGTGAGGACGACCGCCTTCATGCGCGCCGTCTAGCGGCACGCGACATCCAGGACCGGGCGGTGGTGAAGAAGCTCTTCGAGACCATCGGGGCGCGCTACGCGGCGCGGCCCGGCGGGTACACTCGGATCCTTCGCCTCGGCCCCCGCCTCGGGGACGGCGCCGAGATGGCCCTCATCGAGCTCGTGGGCTACGAGTTCAAGCCCGCAGGGAAGGACGACAAGGGCGCCAAGGGAAAACGGGCCGAGCAGAAGGACGCCGCCCCCAAGGCCGAGAAGAAGAAGGCCCCCGCGAAGAAGAAGGCCGCCAAGAAGGTAGCGAAGAAGGGCGCGAAGAAGGCCTAGTCTCGCGGATTCGACGCCCCTGCGAATCCGCGAGGTCAAGGCGTCGGCCTTCTTCTCGCAAATTCGACGTGACACTCGTCGAACTTGCGAGTATCAGGGCTGCGGCTGGGGCTTCACAACGGCGCTCGACAGGTCGTCCTCGTACGTGAACACCGCCGTCAGGTAGGCCCGGTCCGCGCGCGTCCTTCGGAAGATCCAGGACTCCACGGCCTGCGTAGCCGCTGCTCGCAGGAGCTCGGGTCCGTCGACCCTCTGCACGGCGGTGATGCCCCCGGCGCTCACCGAGAAATCCACCTCGACGACACCGCTCACGTCCCCCATCCGCGCGAACGGAGGCGCCACGGGGCGGCGCCCCCGCGTCAGATCGGGAACCCCGGGATCGAGAAGCACACCGCGAATGGCGGAGATCCCGTTCTCCGGCGGTGGTGGCGGGGGCGGCGCGCCCCGGATCACCTCGACCGGAGGAGGGGCGGTGGGGTCGCCCGCCGGCGCGGCTCCGGGCGCAGGAGCCGACCCTGATGCGGCCACGGTGGTGGTGGCGGGCTCCTCAGCCGTTGTGGGCGCCTCCGGTCCCGACTCCGCTGTCCCGGGGGCGGAAGGGTCGGGTTCCTCCGGGGACGGCCCCGGCAACGTCCCGGCCGGCTCCTCTGGTTCTCCTGCTGGCTCCAGGGTCGCCGCCATCGTAGCCGGCTCCTCTGGTTCCCCCGCCGGCTCCTCTGGGCCGCCGCCTCGCCGGCTCCTCTGGTTCCCCCGCCGGCTCCAGGGCCGCCATCGCGGCCGGCTCCTCCTCCGGTGCGTCGAGGAGTGCGGTCTCCCGCAGGCCCGTCAGGCGCAGCTCGACCCGGCCCGGGTCACTCCCGGGACCCGGGACGAATTCCGCCTCCACCCGAAAAGACACGCTCGCGTCCTCCCGGGGGGGCCGGAACCGCCACGTCCTCAGTGCCTGGAGAAGGGAGTTCGACCAGGGCTCCTGACCCTCGAGGATCCGGGCCATTCCGATCCGCCCGTCGGGATCGAGCGTGACATCCGCCGCCGCCTGCCCGCCTCCCCGTGTGTCTTGGGGCCACGCCGGAGTGACGCCCTGGCGAATCTCGGGAATCCCCCGGTCCCGCGAAAGCTCGGGGAGCTTCAGGGCGAACGTGATGGGCACAGTGAGCCGCACGCTCACCGGCCGGCCGTCCACCTCTACCGGGTCGTAGCGCCATTGGCGGGCCGCGGCGAGGGCCGCCTCGTCGAGCCCGGGGATGCTCCGGATGACGTGCATCTCCGCCACCTGTCCCTCGGTGTCGATCACCAGGTCGAGGATGACGATCCCGCGGATGCCCTTGGCCAGGGCCTCCTGGGGATAGGTGGGCTGCACGTGCTTGTTCTTCTTGGGGACGGGCACGCCGTCCGATCCCGCAGCCAGGGGCTGCTCCTGGGCGCACAAGAGCGCGGGCCCGAGCAGCAGCAGGGCCAGTGGAACGAGCGCAGAGCGGAGAGAACTCATACGAAGAGTCTAGCGCACTTCCCGGGGCCCCGAGGCGGGGACTACTCCCCCTCCGATGTCCCTTCCCGCTCCGCCTTGGTCGCGGCCACGACCTTCTCCTGGAGGTGGGCCGGCACCTCGTCGTAGTGGTCCATCTCCATGTGGTAGGAGCCTCGGCCCCCGGTCATCGAAGTGAGGTCGGCGTCGTAGGACAACATCTCCGCGAGCGGCACCAGGGCCCTGACGACCTGGACGTTCCCCTTGGGCTCCATGCCCTGGGGCCGTCCGCGACGGCTCGAGAGGTCGCCCATCACCGCGCCGGCATACTCGTCGGGAACCGTGATCTCCACGGTCATGATTGGCTCGAGCAATGTCGGCCGACACTTGGCCACGGCATCCTTGTAGGCGAGCGAACCCGCGACCTTGAACGCCATCTCGGAGCTGTCCACGTTGTGGTACTGGCCGTCGTAGAGCTCGACCTCGAAATCCACCATTGGGAAGCCTGCGATGAAGCCCTTCACCCGGGCCTCCCGGATGCCCTTCTCCACCGCCGGGATGAAGGTCTTCGGGATCGATCCCCCGAAGATCTTGTCCACGAACTGGAAGTCCTCTCCTCGGGCCAGCGGCTTCATACGGATCCGGCAGTCCCCGAACTGGCCGTGGCCGCCCGTCTGCTTCTTGTGGCGCCCGTGACCCTCGGACGATCCCTTGATCGTCTCCCGGTACGGGATCTTGGGCTTCTTGAGATCAACCTCGACCTTGTATCGCTTGCGCAGCCGGCCGACAACGACCTCGATGTGGAGCTGACCCATCCCGGAGAGCAGCATCTCGTGGGTCTGAGGGTCGCGCGTGACCCGCAGCACCGGGTCCTCTTCCAGCAGCTTGTGGAAGGCGGTGCCGATCTTGTCATCGTCTTCGTGGGTCTTGGGGTGAATGGCGAACGTCGTCGCGGGCTCGGGAAGGTCCACCGGCGGGAAGACGATGGCGTCGGCCTTCTCGGAGAGGGTGTCGAACGTCTGGGTGTCCTTGAGCTTGGCGACCGCGACGATGTCCCCTGCCCGCGCCTCGGTCACCGGCTCCTGGCCTTTGCCTCGCAATAGGAGGAGCGAGCCGACTCGCTCGCCGGAGTCCCGGGAGGAGTTGTGTACTGCCGAGTCCGATTTCAACGCCCCCGAGTAGATGCGAAAGACCGAGATGCGACCCGCGTGAGGGTCGATCATCGTCTTGAAGACGAAGGCGGACAGGGGCGCGTCATTCTTCGGCTCGCGTGAGACCTCCTCCTTCGTGTTCGGGTTCGTTCCCCTCGCGTCTGCCCGGTCCGTCGGGGAAGGCGCCAGGTCGACGATGGCGTCGAGGACCACACTGACGCCTGCGTTCAGGCCGGCCGATACCGGGATCACCGGGAAGACCTTTCCGGTCGTCACCGCCTCCCGGAGACCCCTCACGAGGTCGTCCTGCGGCAGCGTTCCCTTCTCGAAGAACTCCTCCATCAGCTCTTCGTTGCTCTCGGCCACGATCTCGACGAGCTTCTCCCGCCAGGAGGCCACAGCCTCCTTCTGTGCTTCCGGGACCTCGGTCGCCTCGGGTGGAGCGCTCGTGTCCTCTCCCCAGGTCAGACCCTTCTCCGTCACGAGGTTCACCAGCCCACGGAAGTCCTTCGCTTCACCGATCGGGATCGCCAGAGGCACGGCGGTGCGGCCGAAGGACCTCTGGATGGAGTCCAGCGCACGGTCGAAGGAGGCATTCTCCCGGTCCATCCGACTCACGACGACGAAGCGCGCGAGGCCGTACTCCTCGGCGTACCCCCAGACCTTGTCGGTCTGGACCTCGACACCGGCCACCGCGTCGACCACGACCAGGGCGGCATCCGCGACCCGGAGCGCAACCCGGGCCTCGGCGGTGAAGTTCGCGTAGCCCGGGGCATCGAGGATGTTGATCTTCGTCTTCTTCCACTCGGCCCAGGCGAGTGCGGTCTGGAGGCTGATCTGACGCTCGATCTCGTCGGGGTCGAAGTCGGTCGTGGTGGTCCCGTCTTCCACCCGCCCCAGCCGGTTCACCGCGCCCGCGTTGAATAGAAGTGCCGAAGCGAGCGTCGTCTTGCCGCTGCCCCCGTGCCCCACGAGGGCCACGTTGCGGATGTTCGGGGCGTCGTACACCTTCATGTTCCGTCTCCTCCCGTTGTGGTGGTTTGGCGAGCGGCCCGCCCAGCCGGGGCCACTTCATGCTCAGCGGATCATACACCCCTGCCCGCCGGGAGCCGAAACCGCCCCCGGGCCTCTGAAACGGACCCCCGACGGGCGGTAACATGGGCACGTGGGTGTGTTCGGAAGGGGGCCCGTCGTGGCCCTCGACGCCGCCGCAGTGAGCGTGGCCGCGTTCGGCCGGGGGCCGGGTCGGCGGCGGGTGCGAGGGTTCCGCCAGGTGCGACTCGAGCCGGGGGCCCTCGTGCCCTCACCGGCCGGACCCAACATGGTCCGTCGCGACGAGGTGCGCGCGGCGCTGTCCGCTGCGGTCAGCGACGTGTCCCCGGGGGGCGGCCGGGCGACCCTCGTCCTGCCGGACGGGATCGCCCGGCTCGCAGTGATCGAGCTGCCGGCCGGGGCAGAGCCGCGCGACTACGTGCGCTTCCGGCTGGCGTCGTCGCTGCCCTGGCCCGCCTCCGACGCGATCGTGGATCTGCTGCACCTCGACCGGGGGCGGGTGGTCGGGGCAGCGGTGCGACGCACCACCGTGGCGCAGTACGAGCAACTCGCCGCCTCCGCCGGGCTGGCCGTCGAGCGCGTCCATCTGGCCCCCCTGGTGGCGCTCGGGGGGCTGCTGGGCCGGCGGGGGCGGAGCGGGCGGAGCTGCGTGCACGTTCTCCTCGGGGACGTCGCGCTGTGTCTGGCCGTGATCCGGGACGGGAGGCTCGAGGTGCTCCGGAACCGACGCCGTGACCCCGCCGAGGGTGAGGGCCCCCGCCTCCTCGCCGAGGCGGCCCGGACGGTGCGGCAGGCCGGCGATGGAGACGATCGGGTCCACCTGGCCCTGTCGGGGTCCGGAGCGGTCCGCCTCCGGAAGGACCTCGGGTCGGCCGCCGCCGGGGTGGGCCTCGAGGGCCCACGAGAGTGGCCCGAAGCGATCGAGGCGGCCTGGCTCGGGGGAGCGCTCGGATGACGGAGCAGCCCGACTTCTCGACCACGCCGCGACCGCGACGGCCTCCGACCCGGGACCTGGTTGCGCTGGCGGTCGGGCTCCTGGCCCTGGGCTTTGCCGTCCGTTCCGCGTGGAGCGCGCGCCAGGAGGCCCACACCGCCCGCGATCGCCTCGCCGAGGTGCAGCGCGAGGTCGGCACCCTGGACGCCCGCGTCCGGGCCTTCGAGGGCCGCCGCGCCGGCGGCGAGCTGCTCGTCCGGGCCGCCGCCGCCGGCCAGGCGCCCCCGGAGCGCATCGTGGCCACACTGGCCCGCGCCCTCCCGGACGACGCCCGGGTGGAGCGGCTCAGCATCGTCTACGGTGACGAGATCTCGCTCGAGATGCGGGTCGTGGCACGCGACCCGGTGGCCTGGGACCGCACCCTCGAGCGGCTGGAGCAGACGGCTCCACTCGAGGAGGTGAGCCCCGGCCCCGAGCGGAGGGAGGGCGAGATCCGGAGCACGATACGCGCGCAGTGGGCGGGGAGGGAACGGTGAAACGGTATCGTCTCCCTCTTGTCCTCGTTGCCTCCGCCGCGGCGATCGTCGCCGCAGTCGTCCCGGCAGCGCAGCGGGAGCGGGACGCGGCTCGGCAGCACTACGCGGCGGCCCGGGAGGAACGCGAGCGGCTTCGCGTGCGACTGGCCGACCTCGGCCGCCGCACCTCCGAGGGAGAGCGGGCGACCGCCGCGGACGGGGTGTCCGCCGCGCGGGCCCTGCGTCTTGCCGTTCTCCGGGCGACGGACGGTCTCGCGGTCTCCGGGGTCGAGGTCGGCGTGAGCGTCACCTCCCAGGGCGCGATTGCGGCGCGGGGCCGCTTCGCCGCCGAGGGGCAGTTCACGGAGGTCCTGCGCCTTGCTCGGAGGCTCGCCGACTCCTCGTCTGGACTGCTGCTCGGGCGGGTGAGCCTTGGCGCGGCCCGCGGGGCGGTGCGGATCGAGGCGGACACGTTCATCCTGAGGGAGGGACCATGACCCGGTGCGTGTTCTTCGGGGTCGTCGCCCTCGGGCTTCTCGCCTCCGCAGGGCTGGGACAGCCGATCCTGGAGACCCCGGCTGCCCCATCCCGTGCCGAGGATACGACCCGTGTGCGCCCCGCGCCGCCGGACGTGGATCTCCGGGCGATTCGCGACATCTTTCGCTATGGCGACGAGCCGGCCGTGGAAAGCCATCGGTTGGGGGAGCGCGCCGCCCCCGAGCCCGCACCGGGCGAGATCGCTCCATCGCCACCGGCCCGCGTCCGCATCGTCGGCCTCGTGCATCGCGCGGGGACACCCGTGGCGGCGCTGGCGATCGACGGAGAGGTGGTCCTGCTCCGGAAGGGCGAGACCGGGTCCGGCTTCACCGTTCTCGGCATTCGTGACGAGGCGGTCCGCCTCCGTGACCCCGAGGGGGACGAGATGACGCTCGAGCTGCCGTAGAGCAGTTGCCAGGGCCCTCCGCATTCCATAGGCTTCGTCCTCAGGCCGATGGCTCTCAAGGAGAAGTTCGGAAAGCTCATCCTTCTCGAGGAGATCGACGCCCAACCCCTCGGCGTGACCTACCGCGCGGCCCGCCTCGGGCCGGCCGGGCTCGACCGCATCGTGACCCTTCTGCGTTACTCAGAGGCGGTCTCGACCCACCCGCATGCCCCGTCCCGTCTGGCGCAGCAGTGCCGGGTCGCGTCGCGCCTCCGGATCCCCGGGCTCATGCGTGTGCTCGGGATCGGTCGGGTCGAGCAGTCCTACTACGCCTCCTTCGAGCTCATGGAGGGCCGCACCCTGCGTGCGGTGATCGACCGCGCGCGGAAGGAGGGCTTCCCCTTCACCGCGGACAACGCCCTCATGGTGGCGAGCCGGGCGGCGGCGGCCCTGGCCGCCCTCCACGGCCGAAAAGACGATGCCGGCACGCCGCTCCTTCACGGCCTCGTCAAGCCCTCCCATCTCGTCGTCTCCTGGGAGGGGGACGTGCGGATGATGGGGTTCGGGTTCTGGCCTGGACTGCGCGACACCGACCTGCTGGGAGACGACGACCGGCGCTACCTCGCTCCGGAGCAGCGTGCCGGAGAGGTAGGCGACGCGCGGGCCGACGTTCACGCGCTCGCCCTGGTGCTCCTCGAGATGCTCACCGGCCGGGCGCCGGACGGCAGGGACCCCCTCGCCGCCCTGGCCGCGGCCCGGCACACGACCGCGGCCGGGGAGGAGGAGCCGCTCCCCGGCCCGATCGTTGAGATCCTGCGTCGCGGTCTGGTGCCCGAGCCCTCGTCGCGGTACCCGGCGATCGAGGATATGCGGGCGGCGATCGACACCCTGCTCTTCTCCGGAGACTTCACGCCGACCACCTTCAACCTGGCCTTTTTCATGCATACGCTCTTCCGCGAGGACATGGAGGGCGAGGCCGCCGCCCTCGCCGAGGCCAGCCAGGCGGACTACTCGGAGTATCTTCCGCGCCCCGCTCCGCCCGCCGCTGCGGACGAGCCTGCCACCGCGGACGAGCCGGCGACCGCGGACGAGCCGGCGACCGCGGACGAGCCGGCGACCGCGGACGAGCCGGCGACCGGCCCGCGCTCCACCGAGCCCCACGGCGTGGCTCCGACCGACCACGCGGACGAGGCGTCCTCGTCCGCGCCGGTCGAGACCGCCGCCGCACCGGCCGCGAGTGGCCCGGCCGAGGCCGCGACCGAACCCGATGCCGCCGCCTCGCCCGATGTCGCACACGAGCCGGAGTCTCCCGCCCGTGCCGAACCCCCCTCCCGTGGCCCGACGATGTCCGGCACCGCCTCCGCCGACGCCTCGGGCTCGGGTCGCCGGACCCGCCCGGCGGGAGTGCGGGCTGCCCGGGCGCGGGAGGGAACGCTGAAGCTCGCCCGGGCGTCGGGGCCGGCCCGGGGAGGACGAGCGCTGATGCTCCTGGCCGGGCTCGTCGCCGCGATTGCGGTGGGAGGGGGCCTGGGCTACCTCGTTCTGGCCAAGCGTTCCTTCGTCACGGCACCGTCCGCCCCGGCCATGAGCCCCGACGCCGCGGCGGCCCTGGCCCGAGTGCGAGAGCTCGAGGCGCGTCTTGCCGAGTTGGAGCGCGAGAAGGCCGAGATTGAGGCCCAGGCCGAGCCCCGTGCGGAGCCGGAGGCGGTGTCGCCCTCACCCGCTCCGGCCCCGTCAGGGGACGCCGATGCGGCGGCCCTGGCCCGCACCGAGGCCCGGCGGCGCACCCGGGCCGAGAGGGTGCGGCGGGAAACGGAGATCCAACGGTTGGAGGCGGAGCTCCGTGCGGCGGAGGAACGTCTCGTCGGGGAGCAGCAGGCGGCCCAGAGGGCGTCCGAGGGCGACCTCTCCGCCGCCCTTCCGACGCTGGCGACGCCGCCGCCGACACCGGAGCCGGTGCCGCCTCCGACCACGCTGCCCCCGGTCCGGTCCGGCGACCTCGTAGAGGCCGAAGACCCCGCGGTCACGCCGCCCATCTTCCTGAGCGAGCAGTCCGCGCGGTATCCGCCGGCCGCCCTTGCCCTTCAGCGTGAAGGCAGTGTCGTGGTGGAGGCGCTGGTGGACGAGAGAGGTTCCGTTCGCGAGACGAGGGTCATCGAATCCACGACCGCCGGGGTCGGCTTCGAGAATGCCGCGATTCGTCACGCGGAGAGCCGCCGCTACCGGCCGGCGACCAAGAACGGCGTCCCCGTCCGCATCTGGATCCGGATCCGCGTAAACTTCACGCTGGAATAGAAAGAGGGACGGCCAGGGCCGTCCCTCCTTGTTCCAGTCCCGGGGGCCGCGTGGCGTCCCGGTCGTTGATGAGCGTCTAGAAGCCGCCGCCGCCCATGCCGCCCATGCCGCCGGGCATGCCGCCGCCTGCACCCGCCTCGCCCTTCTCCTCGGGGAGCTCGGAGACGAGGGCCTCGGTGGTGAGCAGGAGCGAGGCGATCGACGCCGCGTTTTGCAGCGCGGCGCGGACGACCTTGGTCGGGTCGATGACGCCAGCCTCGACCAGGTTCTCGTACTTCTCGGTCTGGGCGTTGAAGCCTTCTTCCGCCTTCAGCTCGCGCACCTTGGCCACCACCACCGCGCCTTCGTGGCCCGCGTTCTGGGCGATCTGGCGAAGGGGCTCCTCGAGGGCGCGACGGACGATGGAGACGCCGACCGCCTCGTCGCCCTCGGCCTTCACGCCGTCGACCGCCTTCTCGGCGCGGAGAAGAGCGACCCCGCCGCCGGGGACGATCCCCTCCTCGACCGCGGCCTTGGTCGCGTGCATCGCGTCCTCGACCCGAGCCTTCTTCTCCTTCATCTCGGTCTCGGTGGCCGCACCGACCTTGATCACCGCGACTCCTCCCACCAGCTTGGCCAGACGCTCCTGCAGCTTCTCGCGGTCGTAGTCCGAGGTGGTTTCGTCGACCTGGGTGCGAATCTGCTTGACCCGACCCTCGATCTCCTTGGCCGTGCCCGCGCCCTCGACGATCGTCGTGGTGTCCTTGTCGATGGTGATCTTCTTGGCGCTGCCCAGATCGTCCGTCTTGAGGTTCTCGAGCTTGATGCCGAGGTCCTCGGTGATGGCCTTGCCGCCGGTGAGGATCGCGATGTCCTCGAGCATCGCCTTGCGGCGATCGCCGTAGCCCGGTGCCTTCACCGCGGCCACCTGCAGCGTGCCCCGGAGCTTGTTCACGACCAGGGTCGCCAGGGCCTCGCCCTCGACGTCCTCGGCGATGATGAGGAGCGGCTTGCCCATCTTCGCGATCTGCTCGAGCACCGGAAGGAGGTCCTTCATGTTCGAGATCTTCTTCTCGTGGATGAGGACCAGCGGGTTCTCGAGCACCACCTCCATCCGCTCGGGATCGGTCACGAAGTAGGGGGAGAGGTATCCGCGGTCGAACTGCATTCCCTCGACCACCTCGAGGGAGGTCTCGAGCGTCTTGGCCTCCTCGACGGTGATGACGCCGTCCTTGCCGACCTTCTCCATCGCCTCGGCGATGATCGAGCCGATCGTCTCGTCGCTGTTGGCGGAGATGGTGCCGACCTGGGCGATCGCCTGGCCCTTGACCGGCTTCGAGAGCTTCTCGATGCTCTCCACCACCGCCTGGACCGCCTTCTCGATACCGCGCTTGAGGTCCATCGGGTTGGCGCCGGCGGTGACGTTCTTGCTGCCCTCGCGGTAGATCGCCTGGGCGAGCACGGTGGCGGTGGTGGTGCCGTCACCGGCCACGTCGGAGGTCTTCGAGGCCACCTCGCGCACCATCTGTGCGCCCATGTTCTCGAGGGGCTCCTTGAGGTCGATCTCCTTGGCGACGGTGACACCGTCCTTGGTGATGACCGGGGAGCCGAACTTCTTGTCCAGGACGACGTTGCGTCCCTTCGGGCCGAGGGTCACCTTGACCGCATCGGCCAGCCGATTCACGCCCCGGAGCAGCGCCTGGCGCGAATCGTTCCCATACGTGATCTGCTTCGCCATGCTTCCTACGTTCTCCTCTTGAAAAAGTTGGCTGGCGGGTGCGGTGCGGCGCTCCCGGCTAGCCGATGACGGCCAGGACCTCGTCCTCGCGGAGGATCAGGTACTCCTCGCCGTCGAGCTTGATGTCGGTGCCGGAGTACTTCCCGAAGAGAATCTTGTCGCCGGCCTTGACGTCGAGCTTGACCTTGGTGCCGTTGTCCAGGGTCTTGCCATTCCCGACTGCGATGACCTCGCCCTCCTGGGGCTTCTCCTTCGCGGTGTCCGGGATGATGATCCCGCCCTTGACGGTTTCCGACTCCTCGATGCGCTTCACGAGCAATCTGTCGTGAAGCGGACGAACTTTCGGCATCGTGCTTCGTCTCCTTTCTACGCTCATCTGCCTGACTGAGTCGCCATTGCTTCTCTGGCTGCGTCCGGCGCGTCGGCGGAAGGGACGGTCCGACCGTGCCCTTTGGCAGTCAGCCTTGTCGACTGCTAGAGATTATAGGAGGGGATTAGCACTCTGTCAAGGAGACTGCTAAGGACGGGCCCAGGCTTCCCTTGGCGCTGCCGTTCTCGTTATCAGAGAAGCACTTACGCGCCGTGGGGCACCGCTGTCGACCGGGATGGCGCGGCTAGAGCTTGTACTCTCCGACCTTGCGACCGAGCGTGTTGCGGTGGATCCTCAGGTCTTGGGCCGCGCGCGAGAGGTTGCCGCGGTGGCGCTGGACGACGCGGGCGATGAAACGCTTCTCGAACTCCTTCTTGGCGTCGGGAAAGCAAATTCCTTTGTCGACCATCTCGACGATGAGCGCATCCAACTGCTGCTTCACGGCTCGACGCTCCCCTGATCCCGCCGGGCGCTAGGCCCGGGCCTCCCGTTGCTAGCGGGCCTCCCCCCGAAGGCGCTCGTACGCCTCCACGTACTTCTCGACGGTGCGCGCGACGACGTCCGGAGGGAGCTCGGGGCCCGGCGGCTGCTTGTTCCACTCGAGGGTCTCGAGGTAGTCGCGCACGAACTGCTTGTCGAAGGCGCGCTGTGGCCGGCCCGGCTCGTACTCCTCACCCGGCCAGAAGCGCGACGAGTCCGGGGTCAGGGCCTCGTCGATCCAGACGAGGCTTCCGTCGCGGACCCCGAACTCGAACTTCGTGTCGGCGAGGATGAGCCCCCTCGCCTCGGCGTGGGCGCGGGCCCTCGAGTAGATGTCCAGGCTGTTCCGTCGCGCCTCTGCCGCCCGCTCCGCTCCGACGGTGGCCTCCATCGTCTCGAACGGGATGTTCTCGTCGTGGCCGGTCTCGGCCTTGGTCGCGGGCGTGAAGATCGGCGGCTCCAGCCGCGCCGACTGCTCGAGCCCGGCGGGCAGCGGGATGCCGCAGACGGCGCCGGTCGTCTGGTAGTCCTTCCAGCCCGACCCGGCGAGGTAGCCTCGCACCACGCACTCGACGGGGAGGACCTCGGTCTTCGTCACGATCATCGAGCGGCCCTCGAGCTGGTCCCGGAAGGGCTGCAGATCCGGCCCGTACTCGCTCACGTCCGCGGTGAGAACGTGATGGGGGACGACGTCCGCGAGCAGTCGGAACCAGAAGAGCGACATCTGCGTGAGCACGACGCCCTTGCCCGGGATGCCGGTGGGCAGCACGACGTCGAAGGCGCTCAACCGGTCGGTGGCGACGACGAGGAGCCGGTCCCCCAGGTCGTACACGTCCCGGACCTTGCCCCGCTTGAACGGCTTCAGCGCCGGCAGGCTCGTCTCGAGGAGAAGCGGTGCGTTGCGGTCGATGTTCATTGCCTGGTTCGGTACAGCCTGTCTTGCGGCCCGAGGGCCGTCCATCCGGAGGCCACGGAGGGTGGTGGTCTATCGGAGGGCGGGAGTCTACAGGAAGGAGCGATCGGGAGGCAAGGGCGAAACGCGCGCCGCTCGAGCGTGTGTGCTCCTCGTCACGCGGTTCCCGGCTCGAGGCGGGGATGCGCGCCCGCCGTCGCGGTGGCTACGGCTTCTCGGCGGGCGGCGCGGAGGACCCCGCGGCGAGCACGACGTCGCCGTCCGCGGTGAGCTTCACCTGGGCTCCCCCCCCCCCGATCGTTCCGGTGGCCCGGCCCGTGGCGTCGGGGTCGGAGCCGGAGCGGTCGAGCTCGGGGACGTCGAGAACGAGATCACCGTCGCGCGACTCCGCCTGCAGGTCGAAGCGGCTGCCCGCCGGGACCTCAAGGCGAATCTTGCCCCTCTTTGCCGACACGGTCACGGCCTCCGTGATCGGGGTATCGGTCATCAGGCGCACGTCGCCACCTTCGGTCTCCACGTCGAGCGGCCCGCAAAAGCCGTCGATCGACACGTCATCGCCCCGGGCCCGCACGTGAACCTCGCCCCCGAGGGCCTGAGCGGTGACTCCACCGCCGCGAGTGGAAGCCCGAACGTTCCCGCCGATCCGCTCGAGGCGGATACCGTCGTAGCTGGTCTGAACCTCGACCAGACCGGCCACGTCCGCGATCCGGGCCCCGGCGTGGCGGGCCTCCACCCGGAGGTCGCCCTCCACCTCGTCTGCGGTGACGTCGCCGTAGGACACCTTCGCCTCGACCCTGGCCGTTCGCCGGACGGCGAGCTTGCCGTGCTGGATGTCGAAGTCGGCCTGGCCCGCGATGCCCACCACCTCCACGTCGCCGTGGCGGGCCTTGAGCGTCAGCTCGGCGCCGAGATCGGCGGCCTCGACCGCGCCCTGGCGCGCGTCGATCTTCACCGGGCCCGCGATCCGCTCCACGCGCACGTCGTCGAAGGAGGTGCGCACGTCGGCGCTGGCGATGCCGCTCGCCTCCACTCGACCGTGGTCGTTCCAGATCAGCGCCCCTGCGTCCGGAGGGACGTGCAGCTCGAGGTGGGTCTCGAAGCCCACGTTCTCCTTCCGCCCGACGTCGTCGCGGTTCGTGCCAACCCGGAGCCGACCCTCCTCCTCCACCAGCCGCAGCTCGACGCGGTCGGCGAAGGCCCGGGCCCTCTCCTCGGTGGGCTGGAACACGACCTTGCGGAGCTTGATCCGCACTTCCGGGCCCGGCCCGGGGACGATCCGCACGCCGCCGAAGGCGTTGCGGACCTCGATCTCCAGTGCCTGATCGGCCTCGACGAGGCGCTCCGCCGACTCCTCGAAGGTGAAGGACGGCCCGTAGAAACGGCCACCCAGGACCCGGAAACCCTCGGGGCCGAAAGCAAAGTGGCTCTCGCGGACGTGCCAGGCCGTCTCCACGATGCCGCCGAAGGTCAGGATCAGGACCAGAAACCCGATCTTGCGGGCGCTCACGTCATGGCTCCCGAGAAGAGGAGCGACGGACAGCGAGGTCCACGAGCTCGAGCCCGCCCCAGAGGATCAGGGCCACGGGCCACCAGATCCTGAGGGTGTAGAGGAGATCGACGTGCCCCAGGTTCGAGAGGGTCCAGAGCACGCCCATCGCGATCAGGCCGAACCCCAGGGTGAGGTCCTCCGGGCTAAAGGCTGGGCGGCTGGTCATCGGCCGTGTCCTCGGCCTTCTTCTTCTGGATCGAGCCGTAGATGAAGTATGCGCCCACGGCGATCAGGAGAAGCGGCCACCACCGGGCGAGCCGATCGAGGTCGAGCCACCCCATGTTGTTCAGGAGGACGAGAAGCCCGATGGCCACGAGCGAGCCGCCCCAGATCGGCGACTCGACGGTGTCCTCGCCCTCCGCCTTCTCGCTCTCGCCGCCCAGGAAGCGCCGGTTGATGACGGTCGAGCCCTTCCAGGCGTCGATCATGTTGTACAGGTAGACGAAGGGGATGAGGAAGGCGAATGGGAACTCGTGTCCGCTCGCGGTGAGGTAGATGCTCCCCACCCAGGCGAAGAAGAACACGAAGGCCCGCGCGATCTGCCCGTTGTAGACCTGTCCCAGCCCGGGGAACAACGACAGGAAGGCGGCGAGGCCCGGGCTCTTCGGGAGGCGAACGTAGGGCGCACCTGCCGGGGCTGGGCCCGGGGGCAGCGGTGGGGGAGCCGTGGAGGCCGCGGGGGCCGGGCTCTCGGGTTCGGGGGGCAGGCTGCTCATCGTCTCATCTCCTTCACCGGCTCCTACGAGCCGGCGGGGGCTCCGGTTCGAAAACCTGGGTGGACGGCGACGCGGACGGGGAGGCTGCGGGATTCGCTTCCCCTTTTGGAATCTCCTTCTTCTCCCCGACGGCGCTCCAGGAGCCGGCGGTAGTCCTCCACCCGCTCGTTCATCCGGCTGAGACGGCCCTCGAAGGCGGTGGTGAGGACCACCCCGAGGATGCGGACGTCCTCGACCACCCGGTCCTTGCGTTCTATCAGCTCGGAGCCCGCGTTCACCGTGCGGTCGACGAGCTGGGTGGCGGCCTGGCCCGAGGTCTCGGGCCCCACCACCATCAGCAGCACCCCGAGCGCGATCAGGGCGAATCCGGCCGCCGCCGCCTGCATCCAGGCCGGGATCACGACCGCGGGACGCACGACGAGCGGGGTCGGGGCCTGACGCGCGCGCGGCAGCGCTCGCGTGGCCGCGACCACGCGTTCGGTCAGCCCCACCGGCGGCTCCAGAAGCGGGAACACGTGCAGCGCGTCGACGACCTCGGCCACCGCCTCGCGCAGGGACCGGCACTCCCCGCACGTCGCGAGGTGAGCATCCAGCTCGGCGCGGAGGATCGCGTCGAGGCTTCCCTCCAGATGGTCCGAGAGCAGCTCCTGAGAGCGTGGGCAGTCCATGCTCATCGACCTCCAGGCCCGCCCGCGAGCTCGTGCTGGCGCCCCTTCAAACGCTTGGCCAGCTCCAGGCGGGCTCGGTTGATACGGCTCTTGACGGTCCCGAGCGGCACCTGCAGGGTGGAGGCGATCTCGTCGTAGGGCAGCCCCTGCAGATCACAAAGGATGAGCGGCAGCCGCAGATCCGGCGGCAGGGCCCGCAGGCCCCGGTGCACGAGGCGCGCCCGCTCCTGACGCTCGAGGCCCACGATCGGGTGCTCTTCCTTCGCGGGTGCGGTCTCTAGAATCCGGGGATCCTCGGTGCGTCGGAGCAGGTCCTGCTTCCGACGCCGGTAGTGGTCGATGGCGTGGTTGCGGGCCACGGTCATCAGCCAGCCCGCGAAGGGCCCGTCCGTCTCACGGTATCGATCGAGCGTCTTGTACACCTTGATGAATATCTCCTGTGTCAGGTCCTCCGCCTCGTCCACCCGGCCCGTGAACCGGTAGGCGAGACCGAACACCCTGCGGGTGTGGAGAGAGACCAGCTCTTGCCAGGCTCCCTCGTCCCCGCGCCGGCACCGCGGCAGGAGGTCGTCGTCGCTCGTGCTCAAGGGTCCTTCGCTGTTTCCGACCGGCGGACTCCTGCCACTGATCGGAGAACGCATCCGGGGCGGGTCGAGTTCGTGAATATCGGCGTGAAGGGGCCGCGGCGGACGCTGTTTGACGCTCGGCACGGCATTGTAGTAGAGTCCGATTTCGCTATCAAGTATTTGAAGGGTAAGAGGTTGTGAGCAAGACGAGGGGGCGGTGAGGGGTCAGCGCGGCCGGCTCCTCGTCGGCGCCCTTCTCGCGGCCCTCCTGCTCGCGCTCTTCTTCCGGGGGATGGACTGGGAGGCGCTGGGGCGCGCTCTCCGTCAGGCCCGTCTCGCCCCCCTGCTGGGGCTCGTGGTCGCGACCGTCGCCGCATACGCGGTGCGCGCGTGGCGCTGGGGGCTCCTCCTGGCACCCCTCGGGCGGGTTCGCTTGGTCGACCTCCTCTCAGCCACGTTCGTCGGCTTCGCCTCCGGCTTGCTCATCCCCCGGGCCCAGGAGATCATGCGCCCCTGGTTGGTGTCGCGGCGGTACCCGATCCCGATCTCGGCCGGCTTCGCCACCGTCATCCTGGAGCGGCTCGTCGACCTGATCACGGTACTCGTGCTCTTCGGCTTGTATCTCTTCGTGCTGCCCGCCCCGCCGATGCAGGTGGCGGGACCGCGGATGGAGGCAATCAAGGTGGCGGGCGGGGTCACCGCCCTGGGGGCGGGGCTGGTGCTCGTTCTGCTGCTCGCCCTTCACTCTCGGCCCGACCCGGTCATCGCCGCCCTGGAGAGGCTCCTGGCGCGCGCCCCGCGCTGGCTTTCGGGTCCCCTCGGACGAGCGGTACGGGCGTTCACGGAAGGCCTCGCCGTCCTGCGCGCACCCGCACCACACCTGGCGTGGATCGCGGTGCAGTCGTTTGTTCTCTGGCTCCTGGTCGCCGTCGGCTTCCACCTCAACAACGCGGCCTTCTCCCTGAGCCTCCCGTTCCCCACGACCTTCCTGCTCATCGCTTTCCTGGTCGTGGGCGTGGCCATTCCCACGCCGGGGATGGTGGGCGGGTTTCATGCCTTCTACCTGCTCGCGCTTCATGAAGTCTACGGAGTCGATCGGGCGACTGCCGCCGCCGCCGGCATCACCGCCCACGCGTTCGCGAACCTGCCCGTCCTCGTGCTCGGTCTCGCCCTGCTGGGGCGGGAGGGGCTCTCCCTGGGCCGCGTGGCCCGGGTGACCGAGGAAGGCTCTTCCGCCCCCTTTCAGGAGGTGCAGCCGTGAAATGCCCGTTCTGCTCCCACCTCGAGGACAAGGTCGTCGACTCGCGCGAGAGCAAGGAGGGAGAGGTCATTCGCCGCCGCCGCGAGTGCCTGAGCTGCGGCAGGCGCTTCACGTCCTACGAGCGCATCGATCAGATCCCCCATCTCGTGGTGAAGAAGGACGGGCGCCGCGAGCGCTTCGACCGCGAGAAGGTCATGGCGGGGCTCCTCAAGGCCTGCGAAAAGCGCCCGGTTGCGGTCAACAGCCTCGAGGCGACCGTGGACCAGGTCGAGGCCATGATGCACGAGAGCCCCGACCGCGAGGTGGCGGCCGAGCGGATCGGCGAGTTCCTGATGGAGAGGCTTCGGGATCTCGACAAGGTCGCGTTCGTCCGCTTCGCGTCCGTGTACCGCGACTTCAACGACGTCGACCAGTTCATGGCGACGCTCAAGGGCCTGCTGGAGTCAAGAGACTAGCGATAGTCGCCGAGGTCGAGCTTGCGAGACGAGCGTCGACCCCGAGAGTCAGTCGCGACGCGCGAGCGTCGCCTCCGACAGGCCAAAGGGGTCTGCGCACGGGGTGCAGCGGCTCCTGAGCTGGCCCTGCCCCCTCGACTATCCAATGACCCCCCTCCCTGTCCCTCCCCACGGAGGGGGAGGGAAATGCTGAGATAGGCCCCTGAAACGCGCACGTGTCCCAGGGGTGGACACGTGCGCGAGCCCCGGCCTGACGACGATATCTTTTGCTCTTTCAGCACGTTGTCCCGGGTGTGGCTGGAGAGCTACACTTGCCCCAGTGCCGAGACAGCGCATCCAGAACAACGCACGCCTCGTGGCGGCCATCACCGCGGGCCTGCTCATCGTGTTCCTCGTCGCGGAGCTGGTCCTCCGAAAGAGCCAGGACTTCCAGCCCGACTTCCTCGCCTCGGCGCTGCTCTACGGCCTGACCGTCCTCAACTTCTCGCTCCTGCTCGTCCTCGTCTTCGTCCTCGGTCGCAACCTCGTCCGGATGCTGATGGAGTGGCGGCGGGGTGTCTTCGGGGCCCGGCTCCGGGTGCAGCTGCTCCTCGTGTTCCTCCTGATGGCGGTTGCGCCCTCGGTGCTGCTGCTGCTCGTGGGCAGCGATCTGATCCGCCAGACCGTCGACCGTTGGTTCAACGTGGACGTCGAGCGGATCCTTGCCTCGTCGCAGGTGCTCGAGGCCTCGCTGCAGCAGTCGGCCGCCGACCGCAGCCGAGTCCACGCCCGGGCCCTCGCGCGCGAGATCCGTGCTCGAGGCCTCCTCGGGGCCGGTCAGCTGGGTCGCCTTCGGCGGACGGTGGGGGCCCGGGGCCGCGAGCTCGAGATCGATCTCGTCAACGTCTTCTCTCCCGAAGGAGAGATCGTCGCGGTCATGGACCCGCGCCTTCCCCCCGCCGCGGCATGGGACTCGGCCTCGGCCGAGGCCCTCGCCGAGGCCGCCCTGGGCGGCCGGGAGGCGGAGGCGATCGTGGCCTTCGGAGCGGGAGAGCTCGCGCGGGTGGCGGTCCCGGTCCGGGCCGCCGACGGCCGCTCGGCGGGGGCGGTGGTCGTGTCGAGCTTCGTCCGTCCCGAGGTGACGCGGGCCGCCCACGACGTCCAGGACCACTACACGAAGTTCCGCAAGACGCAGACCTACCGGGAGCCCATCCTCTCCTTCTACCTCTCGCTGTATCTCTTCCCGGCCCTCCTGATCCTGTTCGGAGCGGTGTGGCTCGCCCTCTACCTCGCGCGACGGATCACGACGCCGCTGCGGCTGGTGGCGGAGGGGGCCGAGCGAATCGCCGCCGGGCATCGGGGCGTCCGGGTGGACTTCCCGTCCGGCAGCGAGGAGCCGCGTGTCCTCATCGCGTCGTTCAACCGCATGTCGGAGCGGCTCGCGCGCAGCGAAGAAGAGGTCGAGTTCGGGCGGGCCGGCCTCATGCGCAAGAACCAGGAGCTGGAGGAGCGGCGGCGGCTCACCGAGACCGTCCTCGAGACGGTGGGCACCGGAGTGCTCGTGGTGGACGAGGAGGGCACGGTCGGCGCCGTGAACGCCGCCGCCTTGCGTCTGCTCGATCTCGAGACGGGGGTGATGGGGCTACCGGTGGACCGCGTCCTGAGGGGGGCGGGCCGGGACGAGATCCGCAGCCTGGTGCTGCGGCTCCTCTCCGGCCGCGTGGCGCGTCAGGAGCGGGAGGTCCTCGTGCCCACGCGCGACCGCGACCGACATCTCGCGGTCACGGTGGTCAGCCTGCCCGGCTCGCTCGGCTCGGCGCCCGGGGCGCTGCTCGTGGTCGACGACCTCACCCCGCTCATGAAGGCGCAGAAGGTGGCGGCGTGGGGTGAGGTGGCGCGCAAGCTCGCCCACGAGATCAAGAACCCTCTCACCCCGATCCAGCTGTCGGCCCAGCGGATGCGCAAGGCGTGGCTCAAGTCCGATCCCGATTTCGAGAGGGTCCTCACCGAGTGCACCCGCGCCATCGTCGACGAGGTCGAGGCCCTCAAGAACCTGGTGGACGAGTTCGCGCAGTTCGCGCGCCTCCCGGCCGCGAGCCTGCAGCCGACCTCGCTCCACGACGTGATCGACCAGGCTCTCTCGCTCTACGAGGGCCTCTTCCCCGGCATCGTCATCGACCGACGCGAGGCCGCCGACTTGCCCGAGCTGCGGCTCGATCCCGACCAGATGAAGCGCGTGCTCATCAACCTCGTCGACAATTCGATCGCGGCCATGGACGAGCGGGGCCACATCCTCGTGACGACCGAGCTCGACCGGGCGGAGGGAAGGGCCCGGCTCGTCGTGGCCGACGACGGTCCCGGGATCGCCGCCGAGGATCGAGATCAGCTGTTCGTGCCTCACTTCTCCACCAAGAAGCGGGGCAGCGGCCTCGGGCTCGCCATCGTGAGCCGCATCGTGCAGGAGCACCTCGGCACGATCCGGGCCGAGGACAACGAGCCGCGCGGCGCGCGGTTCGTCGTGGAGCTACCCGCGTGATGCGACGCCGGGGACCAGGCACCGATGCGACTGGTGTCAGGCCCCGTTCCGCCCGCGTGTCCCTTTCCCTGGGGACACGCGGGTGTCCGTGGCCTATCTCAAGGCGTTTCCCTCCCCCTCCGTGGGGAGGGATAGGGACGGGGGGTCATTGAACAGACGGGGGGTCAATGAACGATAAGAGTACCGGGTATGCCTGAGTCCATCTTGGTCGTCGACGACGAGGCGGGCGTTCGCAGCGCTCTGACGGGGATCCTCGCCGACGAGGGGTACGAGGTGGAGACGGTCGAGTCCGGTGAGGAGTGCCTGGCCGCGGTCGCGGCGCGACGCTTCGACCTCGTGCTCCTCGACGTGTGGCTTCCGGGAGCGGACGGCCTCGAGACGCTGGCTCGGCTCCGTGAGAGCGACCCGGAGCTCCCGGTGGTGATGATCTCCGGCCACGGCACGATCGAGACCGCGGTGCGCGCGGTCCGGCTGGGGGCCCGCGACTTCGTCGAGAAGCCGCTCTCGCTCGAGAAGACGCTCCTCGCCGTCCGCAACGCGCTCAAGCAGAGACGACTCGAGGCCGAGGTCCGGGCCCTCAAGAAGCAGCTCGACCAGCGATACGTCATGGTGGGGGAGAGCCCGTCCCTGCAGGCGCTGCGGGCCGAGATCGCCCAGGCCGCGCCCAGCAACGGCCGCGCCCTGATCTTCGGCGAGAACGGAACCGGCAAGGAGCTGGTGGCCCGCGCCATCCACGCCCAGAGCCGCCGGGCCCGGGGCCCGTTCGTCGAGGTCAACTGCGCCGCCATACCCGAGGAGCTCATCGAGAGCGAGCTCTTCGGTCACACCAAGGGCGCCTTCACCGGGGCCCTCGCCGCGCGGAAGGGGAAGTTCGAGCTCGCCGACGGAGGGACGCTCTTTCTCGACGAGATCGGGGACATGAGCTTGAAGACCCAGGCCAAGGTCCTGCGCGCCCTGCAGGAGCAACGAATCGAGCCGGTGGGCGGGTCGGGCTCGGTGGCGGTCGACGTGCGCGTGATCGCCGCCACCAACAAGGACCTCGAGGCGGAGATCCGGCGCGGAACGTTCCGCGACGATCTCTACTTCCGGCTCAACGTCATCCCGTTCCGCGTGCCGCCGCTGCGGGAACGTCGAGAGGATGTCCCGGTTCTCGCGCGGCACTTCGTCGAGGTGCTGTCGGCCGAGCACGGGCGGCGGCCGAAGTCGTTCACCCCGGAGGCTCTCCACGTGCTCGCCCGTCTCCCCTGGCCGGGCAACGTGCGGGAGCTGCGCAACATCATCGAGCGACTGGTGATCATGATCCCGGGGGAGCAGGTCGAGGCGCGTGACCTCCCGGCCTCGCTGCTCGAAGCGCTGCCCACCGACGTGGCGCCCGCCGCGGCGTCGCTCGAATCGGCGCCGCTCGCCGCCGCCCGCGAGGAGTTCGAGCGGCAGTTCATCCTGCGGAGGTACCGCGAGTGCGGTGGCAACATGAGCCGGACCGCGGAGGCTCTCGGCGTCGAGCGCTCGAACCTGTATCGCAAGATGAAGGCCTACGGGCTTCTTCCGGTGCGACGCGAAGAAGCTTGAACCCGGAGGTGCGGTTCCCGGATAATGCGCGCGAGTCCGGTCCGATTCGATTCTGATGCGACACAAGGACGCCAACACGGAGTCCCGCCCGGCCGGCGCGGAGTGGCCGCGCCGAGTGGTCGTCGGTCTGTGGGCGCTCGCCTTCGTCGTGGCCGGGGGCGTGCTGTCCGCGCGCTGGGACGTGCTCATGGCGCGGCTCGCCCGACCGCCGGTCGGGGACGTGGCCGCGGGAGGGGCGCTGCGATGAAATGTCCGTCCTGCAGTGAGGCGCTGCCCGCTCAAGGCGAGCGCTGTCCCGCCTGCGGCGCGATGGTGGCACCCCCCGTCGAGGGCGCGCTCGCCCCGAACCCGCGAACGGTGACCCCGCCCCCGCGCGAGAAGGTCGAGCCGCTGCGGGACATCCCGGGGATGCGGAAGAAGGAGCGCACGTGGCGCGACGAGGTGCAGGAGCGCGTGCGCAAGCGGCGGAAGAAGCGGGCGCACTCCAGCCTGCCCCTGTTCGAGCAGCCGGCCGTCACCGGGGCCGCCGGGGAGTCGCCCGGCGCGGCCGAAGCCGCGCCGCCCCCGTCTGCTCCCGCACGTCCCGAGCCCGCTCCGCAGTCGGGGAGCACGGCTCCTTATCCTTCCGCAGAGGTCGAGCGTCCCGAGCGTCCGCGACCGCGACTTCGAGGCGACCCCGCTCAGCGAGGAGGAGCTGGCCGACCTGCCCCTGCGCAGCGCCGAGCGTGCTGCAGACGGGGCCGTGCCCGAGAGACGTCCGGCGACCCCCCGCGTCCGCGTCGAGCGTCCGTCCGACACCCCTCTGCTCGACGAAGAGCTGATCGTGTCGGATGACGAAGACGAGGGAGCGGTTTCGCTCACGCCGGCCCCGACCGAGCCGACCCCCCTCGAACGTCCGGCCCGGATCGGCGAGCGGGCCCAGGCGGCGATGGTCGATGCCGGGATCCTCGTCGTACTCGGGGCGCTCGTGGTCTACTTCGCGGGCCGGGCGGCGCGGGTGGACGTTCCGTCGCTGGCCGTGAGCTGGCCCTGGTTGGCGTCCTACCTGGCCCTTCTCGGTCTCTTCTACGCGGGCTACTTCACGGGCACGACCGGCCAGACCCCGGGAAAGATGATCGCCGGCCTGCGGGTCGTCGACGCACGCGGGCGACCCCCCGGTTACCTCCGGGCGTCACTGCGCGCGATGGCGGGGGCGGCGGGGACGGCTGCTGGGAGGTCTCGGCCTGATCCCGATGACGCTGGACCCGGCGCGCCGAGCGCTCCACGACCGGCTGCTCAGCACCCGCGTCGTCCACCGCTGACACCCGGCCCGGTCGTCGGCGTGACGCGCCGTCGAGTGTCTTGAGCCGTGGACGCCATCACCCTCGACGGCATCCTCGAAGAGCTCGGGCCCCTTCTGATGGCCCGCCATCTCTCCCGTCCCCGGCTCGTCGGCGCGAGCGCGGTCACGTTCGAGACTTCGGCGAGCCGCTCCCATCGCCTGTGGCTGGACGCCGGCCGAGGCACCACCGGCGTGTACTGGGTCGCGCGCGAGAGGGCACGCCGTCTGGCCGACGAGAGGACCTCCGGTCGGGCCCGTCAGGCACACCTCCACCTTCGGAAGCATCTCGACGGGGCCCGGGTCACGGCTCTGACGCGGGTGGCGGGAGAGCGAACGGTGCGGATCGAGACGAAGGGCGGCACGCTCGTCTTGCGCCTGTCCGGCCCGGCTCCGGCCCTCACCCTCGTCCGCGAGGGCGAGGCCGTCGCCACCCTGGGCGACGGGCCCGAGGCCTGGCCGCCGCCGGCGGACGTCGCCCGAGCGCGAGTGGGACCGGATCGATCCCGGCGACGGTGGAGTCGGCGGTGGCCGCCGCCCGAGCCGAGGGACGCTCGCTCCGGCGTGCCGTGCTCGCCGCGTGCCCCGGGCTCGGTCCGGTCCTCGCCCGAGAGCTAGACGGCTCCGCCCCCGCCTTCGCAGCGCTCGTCGCGCGGCTCCGGGAGCCCCGACCCACGCTGATCGCTCCGGGGCTGCCGGACGACGTGGCGGGACGCCGATCTCGCCGTCGCCGACGCCGTGCTTCTGTCTCCCCTCGCCTCTCGAGCGATCCCGGTCGGCGATTCTCCACCCAGGCTCGTGGTGCGAGACGGCCGAGCTGTTCCTCGAAGCTCGCCGTCGCGGGCAGGGCTTCGAGCGCCGTCGTCGCGCGGCGCTGGGGGAGGTGCGCCGGCGCATCCGGCGTCTCGAGCAGCTCGAGGCCAACCTGGGCCGTGACGTCGGCGGCCTGGCCGACGAAGCGTCCCTGCGCCGCGAGGCCGAAGCGCTCCTCGCCCGGGGCACCGCCTCCGAGCCCGGGGCGTCCGAGGTGACCGTCTCCGATCCGTACGACCCCGAACGGCCGCTCATCCTCGCAGTGGACCCCAAGCTCAGCGGGGTTCAGAACGCCGAGCGACGTTTCGAGCGGGCGCGGCGCGCGGAGCGCGCGCATCGGCAGATCGAGCTGCGCCGACGGGAGGCGCTCTCGACGCTCGAGGCCGAGCGCCGCCGCGAGGCCGGGCTCCTGGAGGCGCGTGACGGACGCGACCTGGACGCCCTCACACCGGATGCCCCGTCCGAGGCGGAGCGCGAGCCCGCCGCCGCGGGACCGCGGCACTACCTCACCGGCCGCGGCCTGTCGATCCTCGTGGGGCGGAACGCGCGGGAGAACCAACACCTGACCTTTCAGGTGGCCCGGCCCGAGGACCTGTGGTTCCACGCGCGCGACGTGCCCGGGTCCCACGTGATCCTGCGCGACCACGAAGGACGTGCAGGCGCCGACGACCTGCGGGAGGCGGCGGAGATGGCGGCCTTCTTCAGCGAGGCCCGCGAGCAGACGCGTGTGGACGTGCACGCCACCCGCCGCAAGCACGTCCGTCCCGCGCGGGGTGGCCCGGGACGGGTGTTCGTCGGCCACTCGGAGACCCTGCGCGTCGCCCCGCGTGACCCCGAAGGCCGACTGCGCCGGCGCTGACCCCGGGCGCTCCGGGCTCGACTTCGCGCGGTGGGATATCATCCGCGCATGCCCGCGCATCCTCGACGCGGGCGCGCGCCTGCTCGCCACCGGCCTCGGGTCCGGCCACTCCCCCGTGGCCCCCGGGACCGCGGGGTCGGCGGTGGGGCTGCTGCTCTTCTGGCCCCTGGTCTCGCTACCGGTGGCCCTGCAGGTCGCGGCCTGTGTCGTTCTCTTCGTCGCCGGTGCGCTCGCGTCCACTCGGGTGTCGCGGGGCCTGGGCGAGAAGGACCCCGGCCTGGTCGTCGTCGACGAGATCGTCGGCATGTGGGTGACCCTCATTGGTCTGCCCTTCCTGCCCGTGACCGCCGCGGCGGGCTTCGTCCTCTTCCGGGCCATGGACGTCGTGAAGCCGTGGCCGGCCCGGGATCTCGAGCGGTGGCCCCGGGGGTGGGGCATCATGGCCGACGATGTTGCGGCCGGGATCTATGCGCACCTGCTGCTGCGAGTGGTGCTCCTCGTCTGGCCGGTGTCCGGATGAGGGCGGCGCTCGTGGCGGTGGGCAGCGAGCTTCTGGGGCCGCTCCGGTCCGACACCAACACCGCCTGGCTGACCGAGCGGCTGCTCGAGGCCGGGGTCGGGGTCGTCGAGCGCTCCGTCGTTGCCGACGAGCCCGGGCTCCTCGAGTCGGTCCTCCGTGCCGCGATCGAGAAGACCGACGTCGTCATCACAACCGGCGGCCTCGGTCCGACCGCCGACGATCTCACCCGCGAGGCAGCGGCCGCCGCGCTCGACCGCCGGCTGGTTCGCGACGGCTCGATCGTCGAAGGCCTGCGGGCCCGGTTCGCCCGCTTCGGACGATCGATGCCTGCGGTCAACGAAAAGCAAGGCGATCTCATCGAGGGCGCGGTCGCACTCGACAACCCGCGGGGCACCGCTCCCGGCCAGCGCGTGGAGCACCAGGGACGGCTGCTCATCCTCCTCCCCGGGCCCCCGGGCGAGATGAAGCCCCTCTTCGAGATGCACGTCCTGCCCGAACTTCGGGCCCGGGGGCGGGTGGTCCGTCGACGCGTGCTGAAGATCGCGGCGATGGGCGAGAGCCAGGTCGACGAGATCGTCGCGCCTCTCTACCGGGACGTCGAGAACCCCCGGACGACCATCCTCGGCGCGCCCGGTCAGATCGAGCTGCACCTCGTGGGCGAGGGGGCACGCGCGGAGGAGGCGGACGAGCGGATCGAGACGCTCGCGCGGGGTCTGCGCGAGCGCCTGCCCGGCCGCATCTTCAGCGAGGACGGGCGGGAGCTGCCGGCGGTCGTGGCCGGGCTTCTGCTCGAGCGGGGGCTGAGCCTGGCCGTCGCGGAGTCGTGCACCGGCGGCCTCCTCTCCGCGCGGCTGACCGACGTCCCGGGCGCGAGCGGTTTCCTCGACCGGTCCTTCGTCACCTACTCGAACCGTTCCAAGGTCGAGGAGCTCGCGGTCGATGCCGAGCTGCTCGAGCGCGCGGGAGCGGTCTCCGAAGACGTGGCGGCGGCGATGGCCGCCGGCGTGCGCCGGGTTGCCGAGGTGCAGGTCGGGGTCGGGATCACCGGCGTCGCCGGCCCCGACGGTGGCACAGACGACAAGCCGGTCGGGCTGGTCTACGTCGCCCTCGACGGGGCGGCCGGCACGCGGGTGCACCGGGCTCGCTTCCCGGGGGGGCGCGAGCGCGTGCGGTTCCAGGCGACGCAGGTCGCGCTCGAGATGCTGCGGCGGGGTCTCCTCGGCCTGGGGCCGCTTTGAGCGCACCCGGCGATGTTCGGGCGTTCGTGGCGCTCGATCTGGGCGTCGAGGTCCGGCGGGACATCGAGAAGCTCATCGCGTCCCTCCGCCCGCGCGTGTCCGGGGCGCGATGGGTCCGGCCGGAGGGCGTTCACCTCACGCTCCGTTTCTTTGGGGATACGCCGCCAGACCGGATCGAGCAGCTGCGCCCGGCCCTCGCCGCCGCCGCCTCCGGCTGCGAGCCGTTCGAGGCCCAGGTCGCCGGCCTCGGCACGTTCCCGGGCCCGGGAAAGCCCCCGCGCGTTCTGTGGCTGGGAATCCGGGTCCCTTCGCCGGCTCTCGCGCTCCAGGCGGCGTGCGAGCGCGCGGCGGTGGCCGCCGGCTTCCCCGCGGAAGAGCGGCCCTTCCGCGGGCACCTCACCCTCGCCCGGTTTCGCGAGCGGGTCTTGCGCCCCGCCCTGCCGCCTGTCGACCTCGGGGCTGTCCGCCTGGAGACCCTCTTGCTCCTCCGCAGCGACCTCCGGCCCGGGGGAGCGGTCTACACCCCGATCGACCGCTTTGCGCTGGGCGTCGCGGAGTAGACCCCGATCCGACATCCTCTGGGCGGCGAATGTCGGAGCGAGGTGCCGTGTCGGATCGGGGTAGACTGGCGCGCCATGGCCCCCGCGCTCGTGCTCGCCGCCGCGTACCTCCTCGGCTCGATCCCGTTCAGCTTCATCGTGGCGCGCGCGTTCGGCGTCGAGGACGTGCGCCGTGTCGGAAGCGGCAACGTGGGCGCCACCAACGTCCTGCGCAGCGCGGGCAAAGTGGCGGGTGGTCTCGCGCTCCTGCTCGACGCGGCCAAGGGCGCGGCCGCAACGTGGCTTGCCATGTGGCTCGCACCTGAGCGGCCCGGTGTGGCCGCCCTCGCCGCGGTGGCCGCCGTACTCGGTCACATGTACCCGGTCTGGCTGAGCTTCAAAGGGGGCAAGGGTGTCGCCACCGGGTTCGGGGCCTTTGTACCGCTGGTGCCGAAGGCCTCGGTCGCCGCCACGTTGCTCTTCCTCGTCGCGCTGACGGCGACGCGCTACGTCTCTGTGGGCTCGATCGTCGGGGCGGTGAGCCTCGCCGCGTTCGCCTTCGTCTTCGGTGACTCCCCCTTCGTGGCCGGGGCGGCCACCTTCACCGCCGCCCTCGTGGTGCTCCGCCACCGGTCGAACCTCCGGCGACTGTGGAGAGGCGCCGAGCGGCGGGCGGGAGAACCCGGGAGGTGAAACCGTGAGAGTGAGCGTCGTCGGGGGCGGGGCCTGGGGCACCGCCCTCGCCAGCCACTGCGCCCGCGCCGGGCTGCCGGTTCGGATGTGGGTCCGGGAGCCGGAGGTCGCGACGGCCATCAACGAGCGCCAGGAGAACACGACGTTCCTGCCCGGCGTGCCGCTGCCGGAGCCGCTCCGCGCGTCCACCCGCCTCGAAGAGGCCCTGGAGGGCGCGGAGACCGTGCTCGTCGTGGTGCCCTCGCAGTTCAGCCGTGGCCTCTACCGTCAGCTGGGGCCCCTCCTTTCCCCCGGGGCCGTCCTCGTCTCCGCGACCAAGGGGATCGAGATGGACACGCTCCGGCGCATGACCGAGGTCGCCGCCGAGGAGGCGCCAGACCACCCTCTCGCCGTCCTGTCGGGACCCTCCTTCGCCCTCGAGGTGGCCCGGGCCCTGCCCACTGCGGTCGTGGCGGCTTCCGTCGACCACGCCGTTGCGCAGAGGGTCCAGCGCGCGGTTGCCACCCCAACCTTCCGCGTCTACTCGAGCGAGGACGTCGTCGGCGTCGAGCTCGCCGGCGCCCTGAAGAACGTGATCGCGATCGCGGCCGGGATCGTCGACGGCCTCGGCTTCGGACACAACACGGTGGCCGCCCTGATCACCCGGGGCCTCGCCGAGATCGGCCGGCTCGTGGAGTCGTTCGGCGGGCGTCCCGAGACGCTCTCCGGCCTCGCCGGGCTCGGTGACCTCGTGCTCACCTGCACGGGCGCGCTCTCGCGCAACCGTCGGGTGGGGCAGGGGCTGGGCCGGGGCCTCTCCCTCGCCGACGCCAGCGCAGGCCTCGTGGCCGAGGGTGTGCGAACGACGCTCGCCGCCTGCGCCCTCGCCGAGCGGGAGGCGGTCGAGATGCCGATCGCGGCGCAGATGAAGGCCGTGCTCTACGACGGCACGCCACCCCGTGAAGCGCTCGAGGCGCTCATGCTGCGGAGACTCAAGAGAGAGTAGACCCCGATCCGAGGCCCCCTTGGCGACGAATGCCCCGGTTCGGGGTAAACTGTTCGACTCGAGGGGGTTTGTCCCATCCCCCGGGCCCGGGAGCGATGTATCGGCTGACCTACCAGGACGGCGACACCCCCCAGACGTACACCTTCTCCTCGGGCGAGGTGATCGTCGGTCGCACCCCTGAGTGCCAGATCATCCTGCGGGACCCCAGCATCTCGCGCAACCACGCCAAGGTCATTGCCGACGACGCGGGCGTGCGCGTCGTCGACCTCAAGTCGAAGAACGGCACCCAGATCAACGGCGTCAAGGTCATGGAGGCCGAGCTCAACAACGGGGACTGCATCCACCTCGGGAAGTTCGAGATCACCTTCACCGACTCCCTCGAGAGCCGGGTCGTCCTCGACGACGACAAGCCGCTCAGCGAGGAGGCGGGCACGATCGTACGCTCGGTGGGGGAGGTCTCGCGCCTGCTCGAGGAGGCTCCCGCCCCCAAGGAGCCCACGGACAAGCGCCCAGTTCCCGCCGACGTCGAGGAGCTCGCGAAGGCCAACCGGATCCTCAAGGTCCTCACCAAGCTCTCCAGGGATGCGCTCATCACGGTACGGCCGGTCGACGAGGTCCTGCACCAGGTCATCGACATCGTCTTCGACCACGTGCCCGCCGACCGCGGATTTCTCATGCTGCAGGAGGAAAGTGGGTCCGGCCGCCTGGTGCCGATGGTGGTGAAGCACCGTGACCCCTCCGGGGGCGAGGACCGCATCACGATCTCCAAGACCATCGCCGACCGGGTGATGAAGGACCGGGTCGCGATCCTGACCTCGGACGCGATGGTGGATCCCCGCTTCGGGGCTGGCGACTCCATCCGCTTCCACGGGATCCGCAGCGCGATGTGCGCTCCGCTGTGGAACGAGGACCAGGTCATCGGGATCATCCACGTCGATTCCCCGATGCTGACCAACTGCTTCAACGAGAACGACCTCGACGTGCTCACCGCCCTCGCCAACTACGCGGCGGTGGCGGTGGAGCGGGCGCGGCTCAACCAGAAGATCCGGGCCGAGGAGAAGAAGCGCGAGCGCCTCGGCCGCTTCCTCTCCCCGCAGGTCGCGAGTCGGATCCTCGCCGCCTCGGACACGCAGGGCTCCGCGCTGGGAGACCCCGAGGTGCGCGAGGTCAGCGTCCTCTTCGCCGACATCTCCGGCTTCACCAGCGTCTCGGAGAGGATGAGCGCCTCGGCGGTGGCGCTCCTCCTCAACGACTACCTCTCCCGGATGACCGACGTCATCTTCAAGTACGAGGGCACCCTCGACAAGTACATGGGCGACGGCATCATGGCGGTCTTCGGCGCCCCCCTCGACATGCCCGACCATGCCGCCCGGGCCATCAAGACCGCCCTTGAGATGCAGGATCGCATCGCCGAGTGGAACGCAGAGCGCCGGGAGGGCCCCGAGCTGCGGGTCCGGATGGGCATCAACTCCGGCACGGCAGTGGCGGGGGAGATCGGCAGCGTCAACAAGATGGAGTACACGGTGCTCGGAGACACCGTGAACACCGCGAGCCGTCTCGAGAGCGCGGTGGCGAAACCGGGCATGGTTGTGGTGGGCGAGCGGACTCGGGAGATCGTTGGCGACGCCTTCGAGTGCCACGCGCTGGGGAAGTTCAGCCTCAAGGGCAAGGAGCACGAGGTCCCGGCCTACGAGGTGCGGAGCAGGCTGGGAGGGAGCGGGCCCGAGACGGTCGCCCCGGTACCCCCTGAGGCGGACGGCGGGGCCACGGACCCATGACGGCCTCCGGCCCCCGGCGCCGCCGGGGACGCATCCTCATCTCCCTCCTCGTCCTCCTCTTCGCGATCGGCGTCGTGCCCTTGCTTTGGACGTCCTACCGCCTCGTCGCAGAGAGCCGGGAGAGCCTCGAGCTCACGCAGAAGCAGATGCAGCTCGACAAGGCCCGCAGTCTCTCCTCCCAGGTGGACCTCTACGTCGAGAGCCTGCGCGACCAGGTGGCCGTCATCGCCCGGACCCTCGAGATCGACGCCGAGCGGATGCCGTTCTCGAGCCTTCTGGAACGCGTTCGCGAACAGGAGGCCCTGAAGCGCTACCCCGAGAACGACGAGCGCCTCATCTACGTGGCCGTCGTCGACTCCGCGGGGACCGGGGTCCACGGCGGGATCGAGCTCCCGGACCCGGCCATACGGGACATGCTGCGGGAGGGTTTCCAGCGGGGTCAGCACGGCACGCCGATGGTCTCGGTCCCGCTCGTGGCGGAGTCCCTCAAGGAGCCGATCCTGGTCCTTGGGGAGCCGGTGATGGCCGGGGAGCGGGTCCTCGGCGTGGTCCTCGCGGTGGCCAGCCTGCAGGAGCTGCGGCGGATGACCGCGGAGAGCGGCGAGAGGGGGCTGCTCGACGTGTACATCGTCGACAACCGGGGCCGCCTCGTCGCCCACTCCGACCCGGACGTCCCGCTCCAGAGCGACATGTCGGGGATCGACATTGTCCGCTTCTTCCGGGAGTCGGGGCAGCAGGCCGGGGCTACCGTCGGCTTCGCCATCCCCGCCGAGGGCGGCGCGCGCAAGATGCTCGGCACCTACCGGGCCGTCCCCGACGACTCGGGCTGGGGCGTCATCGTCCAGGTCGAGGAGGAGAAGGCCTACTACGCCGCCATCGAGCTGCGGCGCCAGTCGGTGGTCCTCGTGACCGTCGTCACCGCGCTCGCGGTGGTGCTCGGGACGCTGTTCGCGGGGCAGATCAGCCGGCCCATCCGCCGGCTCGCCGACGGTGCCCGGCGGCTCGCCGGGGGCGACTACGGCACCCGCGTCGCCATCCGCAGCGAGAACGAGGTCGGGGTGCTCGCCGACGCCTTCAACGTGATGGGGGAGGAGATCGAGAAGGCGATCGAGCAGATCCGGCAGGCGGCCCAGGAGAACAAGGAGCTCTTCATGGGCTCCATCCGCATGCTCGCGAACGCCATCGACGAGAAAGACCCCTACACGCGCGGTCACTCCGAGCGCGTGGCCTACTATTCCGCCTGCGTCGCCAAGCACCTCGGGATGCCGGGGGAGGAGGTGGAGAAGGTCCATCTCTCGGGGATCATCCACGACGTCGGGAAGATCGGCATCGAGGACAAGATCCTGCGCAAGGCCTCCGCCCTCACCGACGACGAGTACGAGATCATGAAGCAGCACCCCACCAAGGGCCTGCACATCCTCGCTGCGGTCCCGCTGCTGAAGGAGAAGGCGGGGGCCGGGCTCATGCACCACGAGAACGTGGACGGCAGCGGGTACCCGGAGGGCCTCGCGGGAGAGGAGATCCCCCTCCTCGGCCGTATCGTGAGCGTGGCCGACGCCTTCGATGCCATGACCACCGACCGGCCGTACTCCAAGGCGATGACCTTCGAGGCCGCCGTGGCGCGACTCAAGTTCCTTTCCGGGAAGAAGTTCGATCCTGAGTGCGTCGAGGCGTTCGACAAGGCGTTCGAGGCCGGGGACGTGACGCCGGCCAAGGCCCGGAAGGCCTCGATGGAATCGCGACAGTTCGAGATCGACGTGCTGATGGGCGGAGGGACGGCGCCGGCGACCCCAGTTGCGGCCGCCGACGCGTCGGCCGCCCCGGTGTGAGGAAAATGAAGACACGCACCTGCGCCGCACTCCTGGCTCTGACCCTGGCCCTCGTCGCGCTGGCCGTGCCCGCGCCTGCGCAGAGCTCGCCGGAGGGAGAGTCGTACTTCAACTCCGGGGTGATCCACCTCCGGGAGGGACGCGTCGATCTCGCGCTCGACTCGTTCAAGCGCGCGGTCGACGAGGACGCCAAGAATCCCTACTTCCGCAAGGGTCTGGGGCAGGCCTACGCCGCCAAGCGTGAGTGGACTGACGCCATCAAGCAGTTCCGCGCGGCCCTCGAGCTGAACCCGTACTACACCGACGTGCGGAACGATCTCGGCACCGCCCTGATCCTGGCCGGGAAGCGCGAGGAGGGAAAGGCGGAGTTCCTCGGCGCCTACAGCGACGCCACGAACCCCACCCCGGAGATCTCGGCGCGCAACCTCGGCCAGGCCTACCTCGACGAGAAGAACTACGCCGAGGCCATCGACTGGTTCCGCACCGCCATCAACCGCAGCGAGACCTACGCGGACCCCTACGTCGGTGTCGCCGCGGCGCTCGTGGCGACCGACCGGCTCGAAGAGGCAGTGCTGCTGCTCGAGTCGGGGGTCGAGAAGACGGAGGGGGACGCCGGGCTGCTCCTGACCCTCGGCCAGGCCTATTTTCGAGCGGGCCGCTTCGCGGAGTCGCGTGAGCGCCTGGAGGAAGCCATGCGGAAGGACCCGTCGGGGCGGGTGGGTCAGGCCGCGGCCGCGGAGCTGGCGAACCTGCCCCACTGAGAGCGAGCCTTGCCCTATCGCCGAATTCTCGAGAAGCTGCGGGCCAGGGTGGCCGGCGCAAGGGCGGCCCTTCTGGCCGACTCGCAGGGGGAGCTCGTCGTTGGCGCCGGAGAACTCGGTGAGAGAGAGCGTCTGATCGGGGCCTACGCCGGCATCACCCTGGGCATGGCGCTCCGTGGGACCGAGCGGCACGATGCGGGTCGAATCGACCACCTGGTCTGGCGCCACGAGCACGGCAGCGTCATCATCTGCCCGCTCAAGGACGGGTACTACCTCGCGGTGTTCCTGGGTCCGGACGCCCTGGTCGCGGCGGGTGTCCAGCGCGCGAAGGAGGCGCGGCTGCACCTCGACGAGGAGATCTAGTGCCGTTCCGGCTGTCTCGACCGAGGTCGAATCCGTGGCGCCCGCAGGCGGGGCGTGGGAAGTTGGAACGGTACTAGTCGTGGCGCTCGCCGACCGCTTTCGGGGCGGGCTCTCGCGGACACGCGAGGTGCTCACGATGCCGCTCGAGGACCTCGTCCGCGGCCGGCGGCCCCTGGACGCCGGGGCCCTCGAGTCCGTCGAGGAGGCCTTGCTTGCCGCCGACATGGGGCTGCCCGCAGTGGAAGAGGCGATTGAAGTGCTGGCCGCGCACAGCGGCGAGATTGCCTCGGGAGGCCTGCCGGCGATGCGGGCGGTTCTTGCTGAACAGATCCGGAGCGCCCTCGATCGCCCGCACACGGTCGAGCCGTTCTCAGTGCGGCCGTGGGTGGTCTTCGTCGTTGGTGTCAACGGGGTCGGCAAGACCACGACCATCGGCAAGCTGGCGGCGAAGTGGCGCCGCGGAGGCCGCTCGGTGCTCGTCTGCGCCGCCGACACCTTCCGCGCCGCCGCCGCCGAGCAGCTCGAGGTGTGGGCGGATCGTGCGGGGGCGGACTTCCACCGGGGTGCGGAGGGAGCTGATCCCTCGGCGGTCCTCACGGACGCCCTGCGCGCGGCGCGGGCCGGGAGCCACGACGCGGTGCTGGTCGACACGGCGGGGCGGCTCCACACCCGGGCGAACCTCATGGCCGAGCTCGCGAAGATGTCGCGGGTGGCCGACCGCGAGGTCCCCGGGGCGCCCCACGAGACGCTGCTCGTCCTCGACGCGACGGTCGGGAGCAACGGCCTCGTCCAGGGGCGCGAGTTCGCAAAGGCCGGTGGCGTGAGCGGCCTCGTCCTGACCAAGCTCGACGGCACTGCCCGGGGCGGCGTCGCGGTCGCGGTGGTGCGCGAGCTCGGGGTGCCGATCCGATACGTGGGGGTGGGGGAGACGGTGGAGGATCTCCTGCCCTTCGATGCGGGGGCCTTCGCCACCAGCCTCGTGGGGGCGGAGTGATGGCTGGGGGTTGGGGGAGAACGGCTTGACGTCCCGAGAAGACGAGCGCTGGATGCGCAGGGCGCTGGAGCTCGCCGCTCGCGGGCTCGGAGAGACGAACCCGAACCCCGCCGTCGGTTGCGTGGTCGTGAGAAACCGGCGGGTGGTGGCGGAGGGAGTCCACGAGCGTGCCGGGGCCCCCCACGCCGAGGTGGAGGCGCTCCGCCGGGCCGGGGAGCGAGCCCGGCGGGCCACGCTCTACGTCAACCTCGAGCCCTGCGTCCACCACGGGAGGACCCCACCGTGCGCGCCGCTCGTGCGCGACGCCGGGCTGGCCCGCGTGGTGGCCGCGCTGCGCGACCCGAACCCGCTCGTGAGCGGGCGCGGCCTGTCCCTGCTCCGCCGAGCCGGGGTCGTGGTCACGACCGGTGTCCTCGCCGCCGAGGCGGAGCGGCTCAACGAGCGCTTTCTCGGTGCCGCCCGGGCCGGGCGGCCCTTCGTGCTGCTCAAGGCCGCGCACACGCTCGACGGCCGGATCGCCACCGCCTCCGGGCGCTCGAAGTGGATCACGAGCCCCTCCCAGCGGAGGCAGGCCCGCTGGCTGCGGCGCCTGCACGACGCCGTCCTGGTCGGGATCGACACCGTCCTCGCCGACGACCCCCTGCTCCTCCCCTCACCCCGCACGCGCCGGCCGTTCACGCGCGTCGTGCTCGACTCCCGGCTGCGCCTTCCGACCAGGAGCCGTCTCGCGCGCTCGGCGCGCCCGGGGGCCCCGGTCCTCGCGCTGGCCGCTCGCGCGGCGCCGGGCCGGCGCCGGCGGCTCGAGCGCGCCGGGGTCGAGGTGGTGGAGGTCCCGGCTTCGGGGGGGCGTGTCTCGCTCGACGGGGCCCTCTCGATCCTGCGCTCCCGCGGGATCGCGAGCGTGATGGTCGAAGGGGGCTCGGAGGTGTTGGGCTCGTTCCTCGCGGAGCGCCTCGTGGACCAGGTGGCGCTGTTCAGGGCCCCGCTCCTGCTGGGCGGTCGCGGCAGCCGGCCCGCCTTCGGTGGTCCCGACCCGTCGACAATCGGCGAGGGGCTGCGGTTGCGGTCCGTGCCCGACGAGCCGACCTTCCCATGGCCGTGGCCACCGCAGTTCGAGCTGTGGGCTCGCGAGCGGCGCGTCAGCGAGCGCTGATCATCTTCGAAAGGACTGGAATCATGTTCACCGGAATCGTTGAAGGCGTCGGAACCGTGCGCACCGCCGGGCGGCGGGGCGACGTACTCGTCATCCGGGTCGACGTCGGCGGCCTCTTCGAGGGTCTCCCCCTCGGCGGCAGCGTGGCGGTCAACGGGTGCTGTCTCACCGCCGTCAGCTCGGACGCCGAGGGCTTCACCGTCGAGCTGACCGAGGAGACCCTGCGCCGAACCCGTTTCGACGAGCGGCTCCGACCCGGGACGAGGATCAACCTCGAGCGGCCGATGAAGGCGGACGGACGCTTCGACGGCCATGTCGTGCAGGGTCACGTCGACGGCATCGGCCGGGTCCTCGAGATGAAGTCGCTCGGGGAGTCGGCAGAGATCCGGATCGAGGGCCCGAAGGAGCTTGAGCGCTACCTCGTCGAGAAGGGCTCGATCTCGGTGGACGGGATCTCGCTGACCGTGTATGACGTTCGAGACGGGGCGTTCTCGGTCGCCCTCATCCCTTATACTCTTGAGGTGACGAACCTGCGGGACGCACGCCCGGGCGAGCTCGTGAACCTCGAGGCGGACGTGATCGCGAAGTACGTGGAGCGGCTCCTGGCCGCCCGCGGGCTGTAGCTGCCGGCGCCCCCGCACCCCGGCGAGGATCCCAAGATGCCGTTCAGCTCCATTCCCGACGCCCTCGAGGACTTCCGGGCCGGCAAGATGGTCATCGTCGTCGACGACGAGGACCGCGAGAACGAGGGCGACCTGACTATCGCCGCCGAGAAGGTCACCCCCGAGGCGATCAACTTCATGGCCCGCTACGGGCGCGGCCTCATCTGCCTCCCGATGATGGGGGAGCGCCTCGACGAGCTGCGGATCCCGCTGATGGTCCGCGACGAGCAGAACAGCGCACGGTTCGGGACCGCCTTCTGCGTGCCCATCGAGGCCAAGCGCGGCACCACCACCGGCATCTCCGCCGCCGACCGCGCCCAGACCGTCCTCACCGCCGTCGATCCGAAGGCTGGCCCCGAGGACCTCGCCCGGCCGGGGCACATGTTCCCCCTGCGCGCGGTGGCCGGGGGGGTGCTCCAGCGGGCCGGACAGACCGAGGCGGCGGTGGACCTGGCCCGCCTCGCCGGCCTCTACCCGGCCGGGGTCATCTGCGAGGTCATGAATGAGGACGGCACCATGGCCCGGGTGCGGCACCTCGAGCCGTTCTGCCGCGAGCACGGAATCCGGTTGATCACCATCCGGGACCTCATCCGCTACCGGATGGAGAACGAGCGTCTCGTGCGCAAGATCGCCGAGGCCAGCCTGCCCACCGACTACGGTCCGTTCCGGGTCCACGCCTTCGAGAGTCTGCTGGATGGCGAGCACCACGTGGCCATGGTGATGGGCGACGTTCGCTCGGGGGAGCCGATCATGGTCCGGGTGCACTCCCAGTGCCTGACCGGGGACATCTTCGCCTCCACCCGCTGCGACTGCGGGGGACAGCTCCACACCGCGCTCGAGCGGATCGCGGCGGAGGGCTGCGGGGTGCTGCTCTACCTCCGCCAGGAGGGCCGGGGCATCGGCCTCGTCCACAAGATCATGGCCTACGAGCTGCAGGACAGGGGCCGGGACACCGTCGAGGCCAACGAAGAGCTCGGGTTCAAGGCCGACCAGAGGGACTACGGGATCGGGGCCCAGATCCTGGTCGAGCTGGGCGTCCAGAGGCTCCGTCTCCTCACCAACAACCCCCGGAAGTTCGTCGGGCTCGAGGGCTACGGCCTCAGCATCACCGAGCGCCTGCCCATCGAGATCGCCCCCACCGAGGCCAACCGCCGCTACCTCCGGACCAAGAAGGACAAGCTGGGACACCTCCTGAGGAGCGTGTAGGCGGACGCCCCACCCGGCGTCCGCGGTCAAGCCCCTTCGGCCTGTCGGAGGCGACGCTGACGCGTCGCGGCGTACACTCGCGGTCGACGCTCGGCTCGCAAGCTCGACTTCGCGTCCCGCGAGCCTCTGTTTGACAGGCCCTGGGACCCCACTTAAGATGGTCTATTGCTTTGGGTTGGCCCGTGATCAGACGGTCGCCCGCGGGACCTGCCCAGGAACCTCAGAAGACGTGTGGCTGGCGACCCGGGTGGCGTGTCTTTGTTCGAAACGCTCAGCGAAAGGCTTCAGGGCGCGTTCCGGTCGCTGCGCGGCCAGGGCCTCCTTTCCGAGGCCCACATCGAGGCCGCGCTCCGCGAGATCCGCCTGGCGCTTCTCGAGGCGGACGTCCACTTCAAGGTCGTCAAGCAGCTGCTCGAGCGGGTCCGGGCCCGGGCGACCGGGCGGGAGATCCTCAGGAGCCTGAACCCCGACCAGGCGGTCCTCCGGGTGGTGCGGGATGAGATGGTGGAGCTGCTGGGGGGCGACGATGTCCCAGGGATCCAGAAAGCCTCGCGTCCGCCCTCGGTTCTCCTGCTGACCGGGCTGCAGGGCTCGGGCAAGACGACCACCGCGGCCAAGCTCGGGTACTGGCTGGCGGGCCGGGGGAGCCACCCCCTGCTCGTCTCGACCGACGTCCAGCGCCCCGCTGCCCGCGAGCAGCTGAAGACGATCGGGAGCCGGGCCGGGCTCAAGGTTCACCATCCCGACGAGTCGCCCCCCCCCGCCATCCTGCGCTCGGCGCTGGCCGAGGCCGGCGCCGTCGGACACGACATAGTGCTCGTCGACACCGCCGGCCGCCTCCACATCGACGAGGCGCTGATGGACGAGCTCGCCGGGCTGAGGGACGCTGCCGAGCCGAGCGAGGTGCTCTACGTCGCGGACGCCCTGACCGGTCAGGACGCCGTGCGCAGCGCGGACGAGTTCCACCGGAGAATCGGCATCACCGGCATCGTGCTGACCAAGCTCGACGGCGACGCCCGAGGCGGAGCGGCGCTCTCCGCGGCGGCGGTGACCGGCCGCCCGGTCAAGTTCGCGGGGCTCGGGGAGGCGGTGGAGGCGCTCGAGCCGTTCGAGCCGGCGCGGATGGTTTCCCGAATCCTCGGGATGGGCGACGTCCTCGGGTTGATCGCGCGGGCCGAGGAATCCGTCGAGAAGGAGCAGGCGGAGGAGCTCGTCCGCAAGATCCGCCGCGCGGAGTTCAGCCTCGAGGACTACCGGGATCAGATGAAGCAGCTCCGCAAGCTGGGGTCGCTCGACCAGGTGCTCTCGATGATGCCGGGGATGGGCTCGCTCAAGGGCGTGGATGTCGAGCGGGGCGAGGAGGAGCTCCGGCGCTCCGTCGCGATCATCGACTCGATGACCGTGAAGGAGCGCCTCGAGCCCTCGGTGATCAACGGGAGCCGGCGCAAGCGGATCGCCCGGGGCAGCGGCAACACCGTTCAGGACGTGAACCGCCTGCTGCGCCAGTTCGCACAGACGAAGAAGCTGATGAAGGGGCTGGGGGCCGGGCCGAAGGCGATGAAGCGCCTCGCGGCGCGGATGCCGCAGTTCGGCTAGTGCCGATCCAACCCTCGAGGGAGCCGGTGACACACGCGATGATCGATCGGGATGCAGGTTGGAACGGCACCAGGGCAGCCAGGAGAGGACCGTAGCGGCGGAGTGCTTCTGCCGCGAGTTGACGCGAAGGACGACGAGAGGATGCTTTCGATCAGGCTCAGGCGTACGGGGACGACGAAGAGGCCCTACTACCGCGTGGTGGTGGCCGACTCGCGAGCGACCCGGGACGGGCGGTTCGTCGAGGTGCTCGGGCACTACGACCCGCGCCCCGACCCCGCGGTCGTGACGATCAACACCGAGCGGGCGAAGTACTGGATGGACCGCGGGGCACGGGCCAGCGACACCGTCCGCAGCCTGCTCAAGCGGAGCGCGAGCGACAGCTAGGGCCGAACCGTGCGAGAGCTCGTCTCGACCCTCGTCCGCGGCCTCGTCCGCGAGCCCGGCCGTGTCCGCGTCCACGAGCGGACCGTACGTGGACGGCTCGTGATCGAGGTGACCGTTGACCCCGAAGACCGCGGCCGGGTGATCGGGCGCGACGGGCGCACCGTGAAGGCGCTGCGCACCGTGCTCGGCGCGGTGGCCCGCAAGCACGGGGATTCCTGCCAGCTGGAGATCATCGATTGATGCCGGACTCCGGAGAGCTCGTCCTCATCGGACGCGTGGTGAAGCCGCAGGGCCGCCGCGGGGAGGTGCTCGTGCACCCGTTCTCGGACCGGCCCGACCGCTTCCCCGGCCTGCGGAAGGCGGTCGTGATCGCACCCGGGGGCGAGACCCGCGAGGTGCGGGTGACCTCGAGCTGGCCCCACAAGGGTCGCCACGTGCTCAAGCTCGAGGGCGTCGACTCGATCGACGAGGCCGAGCGCCTCAGGGACTGCGAGCTCCGGATCGCGGCGCAGGAGCTGGCCCCGTTGCCCGAGGGCTCCTACTACTACTACGAGCTCACGGGCCTGCACGTGGCCGACGGCGCCGGCGGCGAGGTGGGTGTCGTCGAAGAGGTGATGGAGACCGGGGCCGGGGCCCCGATCCTGGTGATCCGCGGGGCGGAGGGGGAGACCCTCGTGCCCTTCGCCGTCGACTTCGTCAAGACGGTGGATCTCGCCGGGGCACGGATCATCATCGAGAGGCCGGAGTACGCCAGTGCGGATTGACCTCGTCACGATCTTCCCCGGCATGGTCGAGGGGCCCCTCGGCGATGGGATCGTCCATCGGGCTCGCGAGGCCGGCCTTGCCGACATCCGGGTGCACGATCTCCGGGCCTTCACCGACGACCGTCACCGGACCGTCGACGACGCCCCCTTCGGCGGGGGGCCGGGCATGGTGATGAAGCCCGAGCCGTTCTTCAGGGCCTTCGAGACCCTGTGGCCCGAGGGGAGGGGTGCCCGGGACGCGGTGGTGCTCCTGACGCCACGCGGGCGTCGCTTCAACCAGGAGGCGGCCCGGCGGCTGGCCGGGCTCGATCGGCTGATGCTGCTGTGCGGGCGCTACGAGGGGATCGACGAGCGGGTCGCGGAGTGCCTGGCCACGGAGGAGCTGAGCCTGGGAGACTTCGTCCTGACCGGTGGCGAGGTGGCGGCCCTCGCCGTCGTCGAGGCCACGGTGCGTCTGCTCCCCGGGGCCCTCGGCGACGAAGAGTCGGCCCAGACCGACTCGTTCGAGATGGGCCTTCTCGATTGGCCGCACTACACGCGGCCGGCGGCGACCCGGGGCCATGGTGTCCCCGAGATCCTGCTTTCCGGGGACCACGGACGGATCCGCCGCTGGCGCCGCCGCGAGGCGCTTCGCGCCACCCGGCAGCGCCGACCGGACCTCTTGTCCGCGGCGCGCCTGAGCGCTGAGGACGAGAGGCTCCTCCGCGAGATCGAACACGACGACCCCGGGGCCGGAGGCCCCGGTGGGCTGGACAAAACGACGGCAGTACTTCACAAATAGGACGGAAAAAGGAAGATGAACACCATCCAGACCATCGAAGCGGCGGATCTCAAGAAGCTGCCGCAGCTCACCCCTGGCGACACCGTGCGCGTGCACGTGAAGGTCAAGGAGACCAACGTCAAGGAAGAGATCAAGGGCAAGCCCAAGGAGACGGTGCGCGAGCGCGTCCAGGTCTTCGAGGGCGTCGTGATCGCCCTGCGGGGCAGTGGCACGCGCGCCACCGTCACCGTTCGCAAGGTCTCCTCCGGCCAGGGAGTGGAGCGGATCTTTCCCCTGCACGCACCGACCATCGCGAAGATCCAGGTGGTCAAGCATGCCCACGTGCGTCGGGCCAAGCTCTACTTCCTGCGGGAGCGGAAGGGCAAGGCCGGCCGCATGAAGGAGCGGCGTGAGGATGCCGGGGCGAAGAAGGCCTGACGAACGCCGGGCCTCATGAGGCCCTGAGAGGGTCGCGGGGGGGAGAGCCCCGCCCGGGCCCGGGGAGGAACGAGGACGGCGATGACACGGGCGCCGGGTCGAGCGCGACGGCCACAGGTCCACCGGGGAGTCGAGCTCCACTGCGGTTTGCGGTTCGAGGCCGAGGCGCGGGCGGAAGGCCACGTTGCGATCGCCGGCGTCGACGAGGTGGGGCGGGGCGCCCTCTGTGGCCCGGTGGTGGCGGGAGCGGTGGTGCTCGGAGACGGATTCGACTCCACCGGCCTCGACGACTCGAAACGTCTCACCCGCCGGCAGCGCGAGAAGCTCGCCGATCGCATCCGGACGACCGCCGGGGCCTGGGCCACCGGTTTCGCCGAGCCCGACGAGATCGACCGTCTGAACATCCTCCGGGCCAGCCTTCTCGCCATGCGGCGGGCGGTGGAGGCGTTGCCCGAGCGCCCCGACGCCCTCCTCGTCGACGCTCTCACCATTCCCGGCATCGAGCTGCCCCAGCGCGCCATCGTCAAGGGCGACGCGCTCTCCGTCTCGATCGCCGCGGCCTCCATCGTGGCCAAGGTCACCCGCGACGCTCTCATGCGCGAGCTCGATCAGCAGCACCCCGGCTACGGCCTCGCCCACAACATGGGCTACGCTAGCGAGGACCATCGGGATGCCCTCCGGCGGCGGGGGCCGTCCTGCATCCATCGCCGGACGTTCCAGGGCACCCAACGGTGGCTGTTCGCTTGAGGTCACGGGGCTAGCGTGGCGAAGATCAACGCTCTCAAGCTGAAGAATGACGCGGCCAAGGAGACCAAGGACGGCCGCTACGACAAGGCCGTCGAGCTGCTGAAGCAGGTCGTCCAGGACAACCCTCGCGACTGGAACACCGTCAACCAGATCGGCTTCCTCTACGAGAAGCTCAACGACCTCAAGGCCGCCAACGAGCAGTACGCGAAGGTCGCCGCCTTCTACGCCAAGGACGGCTTCTACCTCAAGGCGATCGCCTGCTGGAAGAAGGTCCTCAAGAACGACCCCGCGCTCCTCGACGCCCACCTGCAGCTCGGCGACCTCTACGCGAAGCAGGGCCTCACCGCCGAGGCCAAGTCCATGCTCGGGGTCGCCATCGACGAGTGCCTCAAGCGGGGCAAGCTCCGCGATGCCGGCGAGGCGCTGCGCCGGATGGCCGAGCTCGACCCCTCCGACATGAAGGTCCGGATCCGCCTGGCCGACCTCTACGCGCGCGAAGGCCGGCAGGACAAGGCGGCCGAGGAGTACCTCACTCTCGCCGACGAGCTCGTGAAGAAGGGTCACCGTCAGGAGGCCCTGCAGCTGCTCGAGAAGGGCCTCAAGACGGGAAAGCGCAGCCCGAAGCTCCTTGCCGAGGTTGCTCGGGTCCACCTGGTCCAGAAGGACTACACGAACGCGCTGCCCTACCTCGAGGAGGCGCGGAAGGGTGCACCGAACGACCGAGACGTCGTGCTCCGCATCGCCGAGGCCTACATCGGCGTGGAGCGGCCGGGTGATGCCCGGGGCATCCTCGAGGGGCTGCTCGGGCGGGACCCTCAGGACCTCGACGCAAAGCAGCTGCTGGGCCAGCTGTTCCTCGCCATCGGGCAGCCCGACGAGGCCTTTGAACACATCGTGCCGGCGGTGGACCGCTTCGTCGATCGGCGCGAGCTGGAGCGGGCGGTGGCCCTCCTGCAGCCCATCGCCCAACGAGACCCGCCTCACATGCCGGCCCTCGGGAAGCTGGTCGAGCTCTATCGCCTGTCCCGCAACGAGTCGATGGTGGTCCAGACCTACACCCAGATGGTGGAGGCCTACCTCCGTCGGGAGGAGATGGAGCAGGCCGCCTCCATCCTCGAGCTGCTCGTCCAGCTCGAGCCGCACAACGCGCAGCACCGCAACAAGCTCGACTGGATCCGGGGGCAGGGGGTGGTGCCCGCCCCCGCGGCGTCGCTGCCCGGGGGTGTCGAGGCGGCGGGCGTCGCGGCCGCGGTGTCGGCGGCGGCCCCTCCCCCCGCCGCCGCTCCTTCCGGAGGCGCCATCGCCCTCTCGGGTCCGCTCAGTCCGGAGGACCAGGAGTTCATCGACGAGCACCTCTCGGAGGGCCGTGTCTTCCGCAAGTACGGCCTCACCGACAAGGCGCGGGACCAGTTCGAGGCGGCGTTGAGCCGTTTCCCGGACAACCTCGACGCCCGACGCGAGCTGCTCGACCTCCACAAGGACCGAGGTGAGGATGACAAGGCGGCGGCACAGCTCGGGGCCATCGCCCAGATCCTGCGTCTGACCGGTGACGAGGCGGGGGCGAAGGAGGCCGAGGCGAGCGCGGTCGAGCTTGGCGGTGGCCCGGCCGCCGAAGCCCCGGCCGCGGAGCCTCCGGTCCCGATGCCAGAGCCCCCGGCCCCCGTGGCGGCCCCTCCGGAGCCCGAGATCGCCCTCCCCGAGCCTCCTGCCCCCGCCGCGCCTCGCCCCTCCGAGGAGGAGCTCGACATCCCGCTCGACGTCGAGTCATTGGCGCCGGAAGAGCCCGACCTGCAGCTCCTCGAGCTGGATGAGCCGGCGGAGGCCGAAGAGCTGGAGCGGCCGCTCTTCGACGAGCAGGAGCTCGCCGCCGGCGGGGAGGAGCTTCAGAGCGATTTCATCGATGAGCAGCCCGCCGCGCCCGCCGGTCCCGACGAGGCGGAGGAGATCTTCGACCTGGGTGAGCCCGGGGCACCCCCGCCGCCCTCGACTCCGGAACAGACCGGCGGCCTCGTGGTGCAGGCCGCGCCAGCGGCGGAGCCGGTCACCGGGCTGCCCGTTGACCTGCAGCGCGTGCTCGGCGACGTGGAGCAGTACGTGTCGCTGGGCTTCGTCGAGGACGCCAAGGAGGCCCTGGCCGAGCTGGGGGGCCGCTACTCCGATCACCCCGCTCTCCTCGGGAAGCTCGCCGAGCTGGGGCTCGAGGCCCCGGCCGAGTTCCCGCTCGACGGATCAGGCGAACTCCCCTTCGAAATCCCGCCGGCCGCGCCGGCGGCCCCACCCGCCGATCTCGGCTCCCCGCTGGGCGATCTCGAAGCCCCGCCGACCGAACACCCGACCGATCAGGAAGACGAGCCCCTGCAGCTCGACGAGGGCTTCCTGGAGTTCACTCCCGCCCCTGTGGCCGCGGCGCAGACCCCCGTGGATCTCGGTCCACCCGAGGCCGCCGCGCCGGCGGGGTTGGGCGGAGGGAGTGGGGAGAGCTTCGACCTCGCGAGCGAGCTGGGGGGCCTGTTCGGGGCGCAGGCCGCGGTGGCCGAGGGGCCGGACGCCGAGGGTCGCGCGGCCGGGGACGCGGGGATCACCGACCTGGGCGACCCGGCGCTCACCGATCTCTTCCGAGAGTTCCAGAAGGGGGTCGACAAGCAGCTCGGAAAGGAAGACTACGAGACCCGCTACAACCTCGGGATCGCCTACAAGGAGATGGGGCTCGTCGACGAGGCCGTCGCCGAGTTCCAGCTCGCGGCGAAAGACGAGGGCCGCCTGCTCGAGTGCGCTAGCATGCTGGGGATCTGCTTCATCGAGAAGGGCATGCCCAAGCTCGCGGTGAAGTGGTTCGAGAAGGGCCTCCAGGCCCAAGGCCGCACGGAGGAGGAGTATCTGGGGCTTCGGTACGATCTCGCCAGCGCTCTCGAGGCGTCGGGCGATCCCGCGCGCGCTCTCGAGATCTTCACCGAGCTCTACGGCCAGGATGCCAAGTTCCGCGACGTGGCCGACAGGGTGCGCCAGCTGGGCGCCCGCGCCTAGCTTGGCCCATCTGCTGTCGATTCTGAGCTCGCTGCTCGTGGGCCTCGTTCTCTTCGTGGCTCCGTGGACCTCGTTGTGGGACTCCAACTGGCTCCTGCAAGCGCACCCGGCGCTTGGCAGCGTTCTCCTGAACGCCTTCACGCGGGGCGCGGTGAGCGGGCTCGGGCTCGTCAACATCCTGATCGCGCTTCACGACGTTCGAGCGAAGCTCGTCGAGACGGTGCGCCGTCGCTGAAGGAGGCAGATGGCGGCCACCCGCGGCGAGGCGATCCGGGCGGCGGCGGTGGACGCGCTCTACGTCGCGCTCCTCGAGGCGGGCGGGAACGTGCCTCGGCTTCGCGAGCTGCTCCGGGAGTCGATCGACGAGCCGGTGCTGATGGCCGTCCTGCGCCGGGCGGTGCCGACCCCGTTTCTCGAGCTTCTGGCCGCCGCGCCACCGTGGTCAGAACGGCCTCGGGTTCTCGCGCGGGTGGTCCTGAACCCACGGGCGCCCCGTAGCCTGTCGCTGCGGCTCCTGCCCCAGCTCGCGTGGCGCGAGCTCGCCGACGTGGCGGCGGCGTCCTGGGTCCCGGCCGGAGTCCGCCTGCGCGCAGAAGCCCTGGTCCGCGAGGTCGTGCGGGACCTGCGCCTGGGCGACAAGATCACCCTGGCCCGTCTCGCCACGGCTTCGGTGCTCCCGCTCCTGCTGCTCGACGAGGACCCCCTCGTCGCGGAGGCCGCCCTGCAGAACCCACGTCTGCGCGAGGAGGATCTCGTGACCGTCCTGCGTCGCGACGACGTGCCGAAGGTCCTGTTGGAGACATGCGCGTCGTCTTCGCGCTGGTCGCTCAACTACGCGGCTCGGCTCGCCCTCGTCCTGCAACCGCGCACGCCGTTGGCGGTGGCGTTGGGGCAGATCAGCTCGCTCGTGCCCCGCGACCTGAGGCGTGTCGCCGACACCGCCGAGCTCCGCCCGCTCGTCCGTGCCGCCGCGAGCGGAATCCTCGAGAGAAGACGATGGCGGGAGCCCCCCCAATTCTCGACGGCTCAACTAGATACATTTGACAGGCCTCGTCCTCGCGCACTAGAATCCGCTCCGCTGCGGCCCGCGGTCGCCGCGGGGTCGCGAGGGCGGGGAGCCGATGGGTTCGTTTGGGGAATACCTTCGCCGGGAGCGCGAGCTCCGCGGCGTAAGCCTGCGCGAAATCGCCGACCACACGAAGATCAGCCTCCGCTTCTTTGAGGCGCTTGAGGAGGACCGCGTGGACGTTTTGCCCGGGGGTCTTTTCCCCCGTTCGTTCGTAAGGCAGTACGCGACCTTCGTGGGCCTCGACCCGGACCGGGCGGTGGCCGACTTCCTGGCGCATCACGGCGAGCCGGAGTCGGAGACGAGACCATCGCCGGCGGAGCGCCGGCCGCGGCTCACGCCCGGCGCCGTCTTCTTCGCCGCGGTGGTGCTCGCGGCGGCATTTTTCGTGTTGCGCCGCTCAGGAGGAGAGGACGAGCGTCGCCGCGCCGCGGCGGCAACGCCCACCCCGGTGCCGGTGGCGCCGGCGGTCCTGCCCACGGATCGGGTGTATCCGCCGCCGGTCTCCGTGGCGCCGCCGCCGCCTCGGGACACGCTGGTGCTGACGATGACCGCGGAGCAGAGCTGCTGGGTCGAGGTGCGCGCCGACGGCGAGACGGTCGTGAACCGCGTACTCACGGCGGGCGAGTCCGAGACCCTGGAGGCGCAGGGTGAGATCGTCCTCTCGGTCGGCAACGCGGGTGGACTCGCCATCCGCGTGAACGATCAGCCCGCGCTTCCCCTCGGCCGGAGTGGTGAGGTGCGCAAGAACATCGTGATCACGCGCCAGAGTCTTCCGGCTCTGGTCGAGACGGAGGGCGCGAGCGCGCCCGACGGGCAGAGCGGCTAGGGCGCCCGATGTCGGACGCTCGAATCACCAACCCCCTCGTCGAGCAGTTCCGCCGCGGCGGAGTGGCCCGGGATCTGCGCCTCATGGCCGCGCAGGGCCTGCTCCCTCTGACGCCCGAGGACCTGATCGAGCTGTGGACCGATCTCGTGCGTGACTCCGATGAGGGCGTGCGCGAGGCCGCCACGAAGTCGCTCACCGAATTCGCGGTGAGCGATCTGCTCCCCGTCGTGAAGAACCGCGCCACGCCGCCGGCGGTGCTCACGTGGGTCGTCACGCACCGAAGCGAGCGCGAGCTGCGCGAGCCCACGCTGCAGAACCCGTCGACGACGGACGAGGCGATCGAGGCCCTGGCTCCCGAGCTGCCTCAGGAGCTGGCGGAACTGGTCGTCATCAACCAGGTTCGGCTTCTCCGGCGCACGTCCCTGCTCGAAGCGATCGAGAGCAACAAGCGCCTCAACAACGACCAGCGTCGGCGGCTCAACGAGCTCCGCGAGACGTTCAAGATCGGGGTCGAGGCCGAAGCCCCCCCACCCCCGCCGGCGCCCCAGCCGGAGCCCGCCCCCCGAGCCGGAGCCGGAGCCCGAGCCCGAGCCGGAACTGGTCCTCACCGAGGACGAGGCGATGGTGCGCTACCTCTCCGAGGAGGAGCGAAACCAGGCCGAGGCGGTGAGCGCGGTCCAGAAGATCTACCGGCTGAACACGGCCGAGAAGATGATCACCGCGCTCAAGGGCACGCGCGAGGAGCGGGCCATCCTCATCCGAGACCCCAACAAGCTCGTCTCCACCGCCGTTCTCGGCAGCCCCCGTATGACCCCGGCGGAGGTGGAATCCTTCTCGGCGATGAAGAACGTCTCCTCCGACGTGCTCCGTACGATCGGGAACCACCGCGAGTGGACCAAGAGCGGGGCGGTGATCTCCAACCTCGTCAAGAACCCCCGGACGCCGATCGGCCTCTCGCTGACACACCTGCCGCGGGTGAACCCGCGCGACCTGAAGATGATCGCCGTCGATCGCAACGTGCCCGGAGGCCATCCGGAAGCAGGCCCAGAAGTTCGTGCGGACGAAGCAGTAGGCACCGATGACGGACTACTACGAGCTCCTGGGTGTGACCAAGACGGCCTCGGCCTCCGAGATCCGGAAGGCGTACGCGCGGCAGGCGCGCGAGAGGCACCCCGACCGGTTCCCGGAGGGCCCCGAGAAGGACGCGGCCTCGAGGCACCTCCAGGACATCACCACCGCCTTCAACGCCCTGACCAACGAGAAGAGCCGCTCCGAGTACGACCTGCAGCGAGAGCGCCCGCAGCCGACCACGCCCGAGGAGATCGCGCGCGACGCCTTCGAGCGACACGGCCCCCTCCTCGAGGCCGGGCAGCTCGACGAGGCGGTGACCCTGCTCCGCACCGCCGTGCATCACGCCCCCGAGAGCGCTGAGTACCATGCGGCCCTCGGGCGCGCGCTGGCCCGCGCGACCACCGCGGCCCGGGAGGCGATCCAGGTGCTCGAGAAGGCGACGCAGCTCGCCCCGCGGGACGCCGGCCTCTTCGTCGACCTCGCCCTCGTCCTGAACCGCCAGGGGCTGAAGGTGCGCGCCCGCCGGATGCTCGAGACCGCCCAGCGGCTGGCCCCGGGCCACTCCCGCGTCGTGCGAGCCGCCGCCGAGATCGGCTCCGAGTAGCCGTGAGCGACATGAACATCACCTCCGAGGCACTGAGCGACGTCGGGCGCAAACGCAAGGGCAACGAGGACGCCCACGCCGTCAACGTGGAGCAGAATCTCTATGTGGTCGCCGACGGCATGGGCGGTCACGCGGCGGGTGAGGTGGCCTCCCGCATCGCGGTGGAGTCGATCGAGGAGTTCGTCACCCTCACCGGCGGCAACGAGGAGATCACCTGGCCGTTCGGCCTCGACGAGACGATCTCCTACGACGGTAACCGCCTCAAGACCGCCATCCGACACGCGAACCGACGGGTGCTCGAGGCGACGCGTGAGAGGGCCGAGCTCGAGGGCATGGCGACGACGGTGGCGGCGGCACTCGTCGAGGGCGACGTCGCCAACCTCGCCCACGTCGGCGACAGCCGGATCTACCGCTGGAGCGACGAAGAGCTCACCCTTCTCACCAGCGACCACTCCTGGGTCAACGAGCAGATCCAGAGCGGTGTCATCTCCCCCGAGCAGGCGCGCAGCCATCCCCTTCGCAACGTCGTCACCCGGGCCCTCGGCGGCCGGGCCGACCTGCTCGTCGACGTCCAGGCCCTGAAGATGAAGGACGGGGACGTCCTCCTCCTCTGCTCGGACGGTCTCACCACGATGATCTCGGACGAGGAGATCGCCAGCACCCTCCGCAGCTCCGGTGGCGGTATCGCCCAGGCGGCAAAGGCCCTGGTCGACGAGGCCAATGGGCACGGGGGCGAGGACAACATCACCGTCATTCTCGTGAAGTTCGAAGAGTGAGCGTGCTGCCGCAGTCCGACGAGGATCGCGCCCGCCCCCGCATCGGGCGTTACGTGATCACCGGCCGCCTCGGGCGCGGCGGCATGGGCATGGTGTACGAAGGCCTCGACGAGGCTCTGGATCGAAAGGTGGCGATCAAGACGATCACGGCCGAGGGCGCGGTCAGCGAGGAGAGCAAGCGGCGCTTCGAGGTCGAGGCCAGGGCCGCGGCCCGGATGCAGCACCCCAACATCGTGGCCGTCTACGAGCTCGGCGAGGACCGTGGCGTCCAGTACATCGCCATGGAGTTCCTCGACGGGAACGGACCTCGGGAAGCTAATGCGGTCCGACGAAGAGCTCCTCCTCGCCGAGAAGCTCGACGTCGCGATCCAGGTCTGCCGCGGTCTGGCCTATGCCCATGAGCGCAACGTCTGGCACCGCGATATCAAGCCCGACAACATCGGCCTGATCGACGACGGGACCGCCAAGATCATGGACTTCGGCATCGCCAAGATGGAGGGCACCCAGCTCACCAAGACGGGCATGATGGTGGGGACGGTCAGCTACATGAGCCCGGAGCAGGTGCGGGGCCAGAAGGTGGACGGCCGCACCGACGTCTTCTCGATGGGGGTGATCCTCTACCAGCTGGTGAGCGGCAAGAGGCCTTTCGATGGCGAGAGCCAGGCGCAGACCCTCTACAACATCGTCACCGTGGGCATCTTGCCGCCGCCGCTCGATCTCTCCTCCCTCGGCGATGCCGGTCCCGGGCTCGAGGCGATCATCGAGCGGGCCCTGGCCAAGGACCGCGAGGAGCGATACCAGGGAGCGGGGGAGCTGGCCGACGACCTCCAGAAGGTACTCGACGAGGAGCGAAGGACCGCCTCGAGCGGGTCCGACCCCAGCCTCCTCAAGGCGGTCGCGACCGCCCGCCGCAACGTCAGGGCGGGCAAGGTCGACGACGCTGTCGCGCAGCTGCGCACTCTCGTGACCTCAAACCCGGCCCTCGTCGAGGCCCGCCGCGAGCTCCGGGGCGCGCTGCGTCAGCAGAGGCGGCGGAGCAAGGTCGAGGCGCCTCTGGCGGAGATCTACACCGAGATCGAAGCCACGTTCCAGGCCCCGCCCACGCGTCGCGAGGCGGAGACGGAGCTGGCGCCGACGGTCGTGGTGCCGGAGGCTCGACCGGAGCCGCAGTCGCGCCGGGGCATCCTGTGGGCAGCGGCCGCCGCGGTCGTGGTCCTCGTCGGGTTGGTTGCCTTCTCCATGACCCGGGGGGGCGCGCCGGCCGAGGTGAGCGTCTCTGTCCGCTCGCAGCCGCTGGGCGCGACCGTGCTCGTGGATGGCCGCGACTCCGGGGTGGTGACGAACGGCGTGGTGGTGCTTCGCGCCTTCGGGGAGGGGGCGAATGGTGTGGTGGTGCTCTCTCCGTTCCCCGAGCAGGTCGAGCTGACGTTCCGCAAGGAGGGGCACCTGGACGAGAGCCGAACCGTCCCCCTCTCTCCCCCCCCGGTCGAGCCCATATCGGTGACGTTGCCGTCAAACGTCCCCTCGGTTTCCGTCCGGACAGAGCCGGCGGGGGCCACCGTGACCCTGGACGGCGAGCGTGTGGCAGGGGTGGCCCCGCTGGAGATCTCCCTCGATCCCGAGAGCGAGCACGTCATCGGCTTCGCGCTCGACGGACTACGTCACCCGCGAGGTCCGCATCGCCGCCGGAGAGACCCCTGAGGTGATCGAGGCCGACCTCAAGCCCCTGCCTCCTCCGGGCCAGGTCTCGATCGTGTCCTCCTACCCGCTCGACGTCCTCTGGCAGGGCCAGGTCCTGGCCCGCGGGGCGATCTCGCCCCAGGTCGACCTGCCAAGCGGCCAGCAGGTTCTGACGCTGGCCGCGGCCTCGATCTTCCTCCGCGCCGATGTGCCGGTCTCGGTGCCGGCGGGGGGCCAGACCGCGGTCGAGGCGCCGGGGATCGGCCGCATCAACGTCCGCGCGTTCCCCGACAACTGTGAGATCTTCGTCGGTGGGGCCTCCGTCGGCTACCCGCCGATCCAGAACCGTGAGGTGGCGGCGGGGCGCCACACCGTGAGCTTCCGATGGCCGGACGGCGTCACCACCGAGGAGACCGTCGAAGTCGAAACCGGCCGTCCCGCCTTCGTCACCGGACGAAAGGAGTAGACCGTGACGCAACGTTCGGTCCTGCTCATCGCGCTTCTCGCTCTGGCCGTGCCCGCTCTCGCTCAGGAGAGGCGCGGAGGAGCAGGCGCAACGCCTCCTCCTGGAGGGTCGGGAGTACCGGAACTCGGGCAAGCTCAAGCAGGCGCTCGACAACTTCAACATCGTCACCACGAGCTTCGCCGGCACGGAAGCCGTGGGCGAGGCGCTGCTCGAGATCGGCCGCTACCGGATGGAGGTGGACGGTGACGAGGAGGGCGCCCGCGAGGCCTTCGTACAAGTCTCACGAGACCATGCGCAGAGCGACGCCGCCCCCGGCGCCTACCACTACCTCGGGCTGCTCACCCTCGAGGGGGCCACGACGCCGACCGAGCTGGACGACGCCCTCGCCCAGTTCTCTCGGGTGGTGACGCTGTACCCGCAGAGCGATCGTGGGTGCCCCGCTCGCTCCAGGCCTCGGCGATGGTCCACCGTCGGGCCGGGCGCTTCGAGGATGCGGTGGCGCTCAACCGCCGCGTCGCGCTCGAGTACCCGGCCAGCGACGCCGCTCCCCAAGCGCAGTTCGAGGCCGGTCACGCCCTGGCCCTGCTCGGGGAGCCCCGGCTCGCCATGGAGGAGTTCCAGCAGGTCCGGAACCGCTTCCCGAAGAGCCCCTGGGCCGCGAGGCCGCCCTCGACCGGATCACCGCCCTCTACCGGCTGTATGGGGCGGGGCAGCCGGCCTTTGCCCTGGATTCCAGCTTCTCGCTCGCCGGCGGCAACGTGCTCAGGGACGTGCAGGCGCTCCTCGTGGCGCCGAATGGACGGCTGTGGGTCGCATCGAAGAAGACCAAGAGCGCGGTGGGGTTCGATGCGTCGGGAAAGATGGGGACGAGCCACGGCGCCCAGGACCCGCGCACGCTGTCCCTCGCCCCGAACGGCGAGGTGGTGTTCGCGGCCAAGACCGCGGTGCGCATCGGGCCCCGGGACGTCCGGACCTTCTTCCTTCCTCCGGAGAAGCCGGGCGACGAGCGCGAAGCCGCTCGAGCGGATCCTCGCGGCGGCGATGACGCCGGGGGACTCGATGCTCGTCTCCGACGAGAAGGACAACACGGTCTACCGCTTCGACGACCGCGGCGTGCTCCTGGGGACCTTCCCCGCGAGGGACCAGCGCCAAGCAGAGAGGTGACCCGGATCATCGTCGACGGCGAGGGGGGCATCCTGCTCCTCGACCGAAGGCGAGGACGGTGCGGGTCTGCGACGAGACCGGGCGCACCCTCCGCACGGTGGGTCCGGGAGGACTCCGCAAGCCGGCAGACGTCGCCGTCGATTCGGTTCGTAACGTCTACGTCGCCGACGAGGACGAGGGCGTCCTGGTCTTCAACCACCAGGGCGAGCTCTTCTTCAAGATCACGGGGCCGGAGATGAAGAAGCCCACCGCGATCGCCCTCGAGGCCGCGGGGGCGGTGCTCGTCTACGACGACGGCTCGGAGCCGGATTCTTCGCTACCGCTGAGGAGGGCAGACGTGGCTGAGCGAACGGCAGGAACGCTCGAATCGACGGGGCCCGCCTCGCGGCGGGGATGGACCCTGGCCGTCATCGGCCTGCTCGTGGCGGCGGGCATCGCCGGACCCGCCCCGGCCCAGGAGCCGGCGGCCCCGCCCGAGGTGCCGGAGCTCGTCCAGCTCGAGATCCAGGCCGCCGAGGAGGCGCTTGACCCGGGCCATCGCCGAGTTCCAGGGCCCGCAGCAGAGCCGCTCCATCGTCGGCTTCGACGACGTGATCGCCCGCCTCGAGGGCGTCGCCGCCCGGTACGAGCTGCCTCGCCGGGCCCGGGACATCCTGGTCGAGGCCTACGAGTACCGCGGGTCGGGCGTACTACGGGATCGGCCTGCAGGAGAAGGCCTCCGAGAATTTCCGCCTCATCGTGCTCCTCAAGCCGGAACACTCCCTCTCGAAGGAGCAGGTCTCGCCCAAGATCGTCGACCTCTTCGATTCGGTGAAGAAGACCCTCGTCGGCTACCTGGCCGTGTCTTCGCAGCCGGCCGGGGCGACGCGTCACGCCTCATCGGAACGACGGGACAGCGGCTGGACCTCGGCTCTCACCGACTTCTTCCCCGTCGAGGTTCTCGCCGGCGACTACACGGTGGAGGTGGCCAAGGAGGGCTACCGCACCGAGAGCACTCCCCTGACCGTGGCCGCCCGCGAAACCGAGACCCTGGACGTTCCCGCTCACCCGGGTGCTCGCCAGCGTCTTCGTCATCACCCAGCCCGACGACGTCGAGGTGTGGATCGACGGCGAGCTCGAACGTGACGACCTCGGGCAGCCTGGGGCCCGACCACTTCACCCGGGCCCGCGGCGGCGGCCTCGACCCGAGCCGGTCCTCGGCCCGGATCGAGATCCCGAACCTCTCGCTGGGGAGCCACACCGTGGAGTTCCGGCGCGAGTGCTTCGCGACCGTGTCAGAGCACGTTCGAGACCGCCCTCGCCCAGGACTACGAGCTCGAGCCGGTCCGTCTCGAGGAGTCGGTCGCTTCGCTGACCCTGAGCTCGGATCCCGCCGGGGGCGCGCATCTACATCAACGGCGACGCCCGCGGCGTCACCCCCTCCCAGATCGACCGGATCTGCTCGGGCAAGGTCCGGCGTCGAGGTCAAGCACGCCGCCGGGAAGTACATCCGGGACCTAGTCCTGGAGAAGGACGAGGCCATGAGCCTCGACTGCCCGATCCGTCCGACCCTGGCCTTCCTCGGGGTGGAGGCGGAGAGCGCGGCCGGAGAGCGGCGCCGCGAGGAGGCGGAGGAGAGGATCTTCGAGAACCTCCAGAAGCTGTCCTCCGTCAACCTGATCCAGGCGCCCCGCGAGGCGGTGAACCGCGTCCTGCAGCAGGAGCAGACCACCCGCTCCGCGCTGCTGCCGGAGAGCGGGGACGAGCCCGACCTCGTGAGGCGGGTCAGCGATCGTCTGGCCGCCGCGCTGGAGGTCCAGGGCTTCCTCGCTGGCGGTGCTGCCCGAGGAGCAGTTGCAGCGAGACGGCCCGGCTCTACCTCCTCGCGGCGGGAACACCACCGCCGAGATGATGGACCGTCGCCTTCCAGCAGTCGGCGTCCTACATCCCGGTCCTCGAACGCCTGGACCGCCAGTTCACGAGCCGGCGTACGTGGAGCGGCCTGATCACCGTGGACACCAGGCTCCTCGAGGGCGTCCCCGTGCTGCGCGTCGTCGGAGGGAGCCCGGCCGCGGTGGCCGGCGTCCAGCCGGGCGACCTCGTCGAGGCGGTCGACGGACAGCCCGTGAAGCAGACGGCCGAGATCCTCGCCGCGGTGAAGGCCAAGAAGCCGAAGGACAGCCTCTCGCTGCACGTGGACGGGGCCGGAGGCCCCCGCGCCGCCGAGCTGGTCCTCGAAGAGACCGTGCGCGAGATCCCGCTCTTCGATCCGCAGTTGCTCTACAACCGGGCCATGGTCGACCTGCGCGGTGTCGTCGACGGCTACCCGGGCACCGAGCAGGCGGCCTACGCCTGGCTCAACCTGGCGCTGTGTGCCATGCACTTCGGCGACTTCGCCGGCGCCCACGACTCCCTGCAGAAGGCCAAGGCGGAGCTGCCGGAGCGGCCCGGCCTCTCGCGGGGTACGGCGCTGTACTACCTCGGGGTGGCCCTCGAGCGGCTCAGCTACACCCCTCAGGCCCGGGAGGCCTACCGGGCGGCCGCCGCCGCGACCGAGGCGACGCTCATCGACAACGACGGCCCGTTGCTCGCTCCGCTCGCCGCCCGTCGGGCTGAGCCGTGACGCCGGTCGCGACCGCATGGCTCGTCTGGGAGCGTCCCGACGGCGAGCGCGTCGAGTTCCCGCTCGACGCGGAGACGCTGGTGGTGGGCCGGGAGGACGCGGCGATCGAGATCGACGAGCCGCTCGTGTCGCGGCAGCACGCGCGGATCGAGCGGCGCGACGCGGGCTGGAGGCTGGTGGACCTCGGCTCGACGAACCGCACCCGGGTCAACGGCGAGGTCATCCGCGAGCGCGCTCTCGAGCACGGGGACGAGATCCGCTTCGCCCGCGCGGCCTGTCGATTCCTGCTCGTCGACAAGGAATCAGGATAGCCTCAATACGGCACAGAGGCCCGGGCACTGGTCGAACCTGGCGACGGTCGCCGGCTCGCTCCGGCGCTCGGAGCGCCGATGAACAAAGGCGACTGGCCACCAGGCCTGCCTCGCCCGCGTCTTCCAACAGGTATGGCCTGAACGAACGCAGTCCAGCATTCAGGCCACGAGTCGCTAGCCGCCTTCCTGCCCGGCGTCGGGTCGGGCGAGGTGGTAGCCTTGGCCGAAGTCGACGCCCGAGCGCCCGCAGGACCTGGGCCTCCTCCTCGGTCTGGATCCCCTCGGCGATGACGTTGGCCCCGATCCCGTGCCCGAGCGTGATGATCGCCTTGACCATCGCGCGGTTGACGACGCTCACGTGGACGTCCTGGACGAGGGAGATGTCGATCTTGAGAAAGCTCGGCTTGAGCTTGGCGATCGACTCCAGCCCCGAGTAGCCGGAGCCGACGTCGTCGACCGCGAACGACATCCCGAGATCGGTGAAGTAGGCCATCATCTCACGGAAGAGGGCGAAGTTCTTGATGATCTCCTTCTCGGTGATCTCGATGACGATGCGGTGGGGCGCGACCTGAGCGCGGTCCAGGAAGTCGATGAGGGCCTTCCCCCGGAACTGCGGGTCCCGCATCGTCGCGGGCAGGGTGTTGACGAAGATCTTCGCGTTCGAGGGGATGCGTCCCGAGAGAGAGCAGCGCCCGGCGCCGACAGAGCCGATCGAGCTCGACCAGCAGGCCGTGGTTCTCGGCGGCCCCGAAGAGTGCGTTGGCCGAGTCGAGGCCCGACCCGCGCGGCCCTCGCGAGAGGGCCTCGAAGCCCAGGATCGTGCCCTCCTTCATCCGGAGGATGGGCTGGTAGGCGGTCACGACCCGGTCGCGCAGCAGGACGTCCTGGAGCCGTTCGAGGACCAGCAGCTCCTCGGCCCGGCGCTGGTGGAAGGCCTGGGTCAGGGCCTCCTCGATCGCGCGCTCCACCATCCGTCCCGGGTGCAGGAGGGGGTTGTAGATGGCGAGGCCGTGACCCACCTCGAGCTGGGGGGCGGGCTTGATGTAGGGAAAGGCGGCCCGTGCGAGGTTGGGGACCAGAGACGACATCACCCGCGCCCGGGCCGCGCGCAGGTCGGCCACGGACATGGGAACGTTGCGCCGGCGCTTGCGGTCGAGGAAGAACAGAAACCGGAGCCCCCGGGACCGGTCGAGGCACAGGATGTCGCCGCCCGGTAGTCCTTGCCGCGACCGTCCTCGATGTCGTGAACACCCGCTGCCGGACCTCCTCGTAGGCCTTCACGCCGTACTCGTCCTCGATGTGGCCAAGGGGGCAAGCGTCCAGGACGAGGAGGCCGAGGTTGCCGCGTTCCGTCAGCTCGCGGTCGAGGTCGGGCAGCCGTTCGTGGTAGGGGGCAATGGGCTCGGGCATGGACCCTCGACGGGGCAGGTGCATGATAGCCCGGCGAGGAAAGGCGGTCCACACAGCCGGGGTGAAGTGCGGCGAGTGCGACCGGAACCCGCGAACGTCGGGCATCCCGACTTCTGCTGGCCCCGATGCCGACGTGCCCTGCCCAAGGGACGTCGGATCGGGGCTAGAATCCTCGCGGAGGTGGGTCTCTGCCGATCCTGGGACGGATACTCCGCGACCGCGGGGTCATCAGCGAAGGACAGCTTCAGGAAGCCATCCAGCACCAGGTGCTGTACGGGGGGCGTCTCGGCACGAGCCTCCACGAGCTCGGCTTCATCACCGAGGAGCGGCTGTCGGAGGCGCTTGCCCGCGCCCACGGCGTTCCCGGCCGCCGATCCCCGCGGCTTCCAGCCCGACGCGGCGACGCTCGTCCCGAAGAAGCTGGTCACCCGCTTCAAGGTCATTCCCGTGGCGCCTGCGGGGCAAGACGCTCTTCCTCGGGATGGTGAACCCGTCCGATCACACCGCGGTCGCCCAGCATCGGCTACTCGCTCGGCTACATCGTCCGCCCGCTCGTGGTCCCCGAGTTCCGCATGGTGCAGATGCTCCACGACCACTTCGGGATCGACGAGCGTTGGCGATACACCGACACCCGCAGCCCCGAAGCGGCTCCGATGCCCGCTCGGGTGAGAGGACCCGGCGGAGGCCGCCGCTGCGATCGACGCCGCCACGACCCGCGACGAGGTCGTCGCGGCGGTGCTGACCCTCGGACGCTGCTACTTCAAGCGCGTCGTCTTCTTCATCGTGCGCGAGCCCTGGATCATCGGGTGGGATGGGGCCGGCGAAGGAATGGATCGCGCGCGGGCCGCGGCCCTGCGCATCCCCCTCGACCTGCCTTCGGTCTTCCAGGGCGTGACGCGCGACCGGACGGTGTTCGTGGGCCGGCTCGCCCCCGACGAGACGAACCGTCAGTTCCTCGAGGCCATCGGCAAGAAGCCGGGGACGACCGCCGCCGTCCTCCCGGTGGCGCTTCGCGGACGCGTCGTCAACCTGATCTGGGGCGACAGCGGCGCCCGGGGCGCGGCCCGGGGCGGCCTGGGCCAGCTCCTGGCCCACATGCAGAAGATCCCCAGGGCCTACCTGCGCATCATCCGCACCCGCATGGCCGAGGCCAAGAAAGAGGCCGAGGCCCGGGCAAGCCGCCGGAAGAAGGAAGAGGAGAACGAAGACACATGATCGAGCGAACGAAAGAGATCCGCCGACGCCGGCACCGCCGCAAGAAGGCCCGCAAGGCGCGCCGCAAGGCGGCCGTCGCGGCGTCGGGGAAGACGACCAAGGGTGCCTGACGTCGCTCCCGCAGGCTGACCCGGCGAGCGGCAGCGCCCTCCGCACGCTCACCGCGAGGCGCTCTCGCTCCAGATCAGAGAGTCCGGGCGAGCAGGAAGAGGACCAGGACGAGAGCGACCGTCACGACCGACGCCACGAGGAGCCAGGACGAGAGGCGGCGGCGCTGGGCCTCGTCCCAGCGGCAGCCGGACGCGCCGGGCCGTCTCTGGCCTCCCTGCAACCCGGACCTCGAAGACGGGCTCGGGGCCGCTCGTCTCGACTGACCGGCTGCTCAGCCGTGCCCCGCAGGAGGCGCACTGCTGCAGGAGGCGGTCGGGCCGCCCGTCTATCGCGGCACCGCAGCCCGGGCACGGGAAGCTCACCGGCGCAGTATAGCCATGCGATGGCCGGGTTTCCTCGCCGCGTTCGAATACCGGAGCTTCCGTCTTCTGTGGGCCGGGGCCTTCCTCTCGAGCATCGGCACCTGGGTCCAGGACGTCGCGCTGTCGTGGCTCATCCACGTCCAGACCGGAGACCCCTTCTACCTCGGCCTGCGCCGCTTCGCCCAGGACCTGCCGCTACTCGCGCTCATGCTGGTGGGGGGCGCGTTCGCCGATCGGATCAATCGACGGATGATCCTGCTCGTCTCCCAGATCCTCCAGATGTCGCTGGCCGCCGTCCTGGCCTTTCTCTACTTCACCGGCCATCTCGGGATCGCCGCCATCCTGATCACCGCGTTCCTGGCCGGGCTCACCCAGTCCCAGTCGGCCCCCACCTATCAGGCCGTCCTCCCGACCCTCGTGTCACGGGAGCGGATCGCCAACGCGGTCGCCCTCAACTCGCTCCAGTTCAATCTCTCGCGGGCGATCGGACCGGTCATCGCCGGCCTGCTGCTCGCCGAGGTGGGCATCGGGGCGTGCTTTCTCGCCAACACGGGCTCCTTCACCCTCGTGATCCTGGTCCTGCTGTGGATCCGGTTCCCCTCGCCCTCGAAGGCCACGGGGAGCCTCGGGCAGAACCTCCGCGAGGGGATCCACCACGTGACGCGGACGCCGCTCCTCAGGACGCTCACGCTCCTCGCGGCTTCCGCGAGCTTCCTGGGCTTTCCCCTCATGACCTTCCTGCCCACCATCGCCGGCGACGTCCTCAAGACCGGGGCCTCCGGCTACAGCCTGCTGCTCACCAGCCTCGGTGTCGGGGCGATCATCGGGGCGGTCATCACCGCCCAGCGCGGAAGCGTGGCGGGCCGGGGCCGCCTCGCCCTCGTCTACCTCGCGGCCTTCGGCCTGGTGACGATCGTGGCCGTCCTCTCGCGGTGGCAGTGGGTCTCGATGATCCTTCTCGTCGGGTCCGGCTACACCCTCACCACCGCCCTCTCCACCATCAGCTCCCTCGTCCAGGAGCACACGCCGGACGAGCTTCGGGGGCGCGTCCTTTCGATCTTCGGCCTCGCCTTCCGCGGGGGCCTGCCGATCGGAAGCCTCGTCGCCGGCGTCTTCGTCCGCAGCGCCGGCGCCCCCGCCGTCCTGGCCGTCTCGTCCGCGCTTCTTCTGGTCGTGGCGGTGTGGCTCCTCCTGCGTCATCGAGACCTGCGTGCACTGTGAGCGTGCGACTCGCTTGACCGGCCTCTTCGGCGCGGCGTAAGCTGCCGACCGTGGCGCTGCTCAACCGATGGCCGCGGCGACGGAACCCGGCGACCGAGAATCGGCGCATCGCGGAGGGCCGGCTCGTCAAGACCTACGAGGCCGGGCGCTACATCGGCTGCCCGGCCTGTGGACGCCTCCTGAAGATCGAGTGGGCGGTGCGGAGTCTCGTGTGCTCGTGCGGAGCGCGCGTGCCGGTCTCTCCGCCCGACGGCGACGGGGCCTGACCACGTCCCGCCGCGTACCCCTCGACGCCGCGATCGTCCCCGGACTCCTCCTCCTCCTCGCGCGGGACCTGACCCTGTTCGACGCCCCGAGGGTGCTGGCCTGGCGCCTCCTCCACGACCCTCGACTCTCGAGTCCCCCGGGGTGGCTCGCCCCGCTCCTTCCGAGCCCGTCCGGCGCCATTGACCGTGACCCCATCGCCCTGCTCCTCGCCGGGATCGCCACCCTGCTCGCGCTGACGTACGCCGTCCTCGGCGTCTTCGGGGCACGGCCCGCAGTGCGCGCGCGCGTCATCGCCCTCTCTGCCGTCCTTCTGGTCGTCGTTCCGACCGCCGCCTTCATCGGCCTCGGGGCGGCCACCGACCGGCCCTACGGCCAGGACGGGGGCGTCGTGCAGCTGCCCCTCGCCCTCGACGTCATCCTTGCTGGAGAGAGCCCGTACGCGGCCGACTACTCCGGGACGATGTTGGCGAAGCAGGCGCGAGCCTCTGCCTTCTGGGAGGAATACGGGGGCAATCCGATCCTCCACCACCACGCCTATCTGCCCGGGACGCATCTCCTGATGATGCCGTTCTACCTGGCGAGCCGGCTGGCCTTCGGATTCTTCGACCCCCGCTTCGTCACGTTGATCTTCTATGCGCTCGTCGTCGCCCTGGCCGCACGTCTCCCCCGGACGGACGAGGCGCGGCTCGCCGCAGCCGGCCTCGCCGCCCTCAACCCGCTGGTCTACTGGCACCAGATCTTCGGGGCGAACGACCTCGTGTTCGTGGCGATCCTGCTGGCCGCGGTCCTCGCCGCACGGAACGAGAGGATCGTTCTCGCCGGAGCCCTGCTCGGGCTGGCCTGCGCCACCAAGCAGCTCGCCTGGCCCTTTGCTCCCTTCCTCCTGGTGGCGCTGTCCGGTGCGCGCGGGTGGCGTCAGCTGCTCCGGCCGGCGACGTGGCGGCGCCTTGGAAAGCCGCTCGCGGCGACGGCGGTCGTCTTCCTGGCGGTCGTCCTGCCGCTCGCCGCGGTCGACTTCGAGTCCTTCTGGGGCGACATCGTCGTCTACAACGTGGGGCTCCCCGGCGCCGACAACTACCCCCTCGGTGGCACCCCTGGCTTCGGCTTCGCGAACTTCCTCATCTACTTCGGGCAGGTCACGAGCCTGTCCGACCACGTCTCGTTCTCGGTGTTCTACGCATTCCTCATCCCGCTGGGCCTCCTGCTGCTGCACCGGCAGATGCGGGAGGGCGGAGCCGAGACCGCTCTCGTCACCGGAAGCGTGGCGCTCGTCGGCGCGGTCTACTTCTCCCGCGTCGTCCACCCGAACTACCTCCTCCCCGCTGCCGTGCTGCTCCCGGTGGGTGTCCTCGCCCGTCGGCTGAGGGCCGACCTCGCGCTGGTGCCTCTCCTCCTGTTCGCCCTCGCGGTGGAGATCGCCGAGGGCGAGGTCTACCGCACGACGTGGGACCAGGCCGTTGCCGCGGACGTTCCTGCGCGGCTCGGGGGGCTCGCGGCCGCACTCGCTCCGCGGGCCGGACCGTCGCTCACGCGCGACGCGCTGGGCCTTCTCTTCAGCGCCACCGCCGCCGGTCTGGCCATTGCGTACCTGACGGCCGGGATGGCCGGCGCCGGCCGCCGCGTGCGCCTCGCCCTCGTCGCCATGGCCGGTGTGCTCGTCGTGGCCGTGCCGCTGCTCGTCGTCGTCGGGGTGAGCGACCAGACGGGTCTGATCCGGGCCCAGGATCCGCAGGTGGTGCAGTCCGCGGGAGACGTCAAACGGCTCGTCGCGGGGGCCAGCCCGTACACTCCTCCGCCAGAAGACACGCCACGAGGGCGCGAGGCCTACTCCACCAGCTTCACACTGGAGCCACCGTTGGAGATCCGGCCGGATCGACCCAACGTCCCTCCGGGCCTGTCCCTCCTCGCCGCTCTCGGGCGGGTCGTGGGCCGCCGCGACATCCGACTGCCGACCCTGGCTGCCCTCGTCCTGCTCGCTTTCCTCGTCGCCCGCAGTGGGGAGGGGGAGTGGAAGACGGCCGCTCTCGCGCTCGCGCTGCTGCCCGCACCCCTGGCGCTCGGGACGGTTCTCGGCGCTTCGATGGCGCTGCCGCTGGCCGCGCTCTTCGGTGCGTGGCCCCTGGCCCGCCGCGGACCACCGTGGGCGGCCGGCCTGCTGGCCGGTCTGGCCGTGGCCCTGGATCACCGCGCCGTGCTCCTGGCGCCGCTCCTCCTCGTTCCCCTCGCCGAGCGTCCGCGGGCGTGGCGGCCCGCCCTGGCCGGAGGCGCCCTCGCCTACGCGGCGACCGTCCTGCCGGTCGCCCTTCTCGATCTGCCGGCGTTCGTCTCCCGCCTTCTCACGATGCCGAGCCCCGGTTCCGGCCTCGGCGTCTTCAACCTCTTCGCGTACTGCGGCGTCGAGGGCTCAGCGGCCGCGCGCGTCCTCGCCGGCCTCGCGCCGCTGGCCGCGCTTCTCGTCACGGCCTTTCTCCTCCACCAACGTGGCCCCGCGCTCGCCTTCGCGGGGTTGGGTGCCCTCACCTGGGTCGTCCTGGCCCCCGCCCTCTCACCCGACGTGGTGGCCGTCCCCATCCTCTTCCTGGGCCTCGCGGCCCTCCAGCGTCATTCCGAGCAGGGAACCGGCATCAGCCGGCTACCTTGAGCAAAGGACCACGAGAAGAGGGTCGTCGCGGCTTCGGCCCGGGGCGCGCCAGGGGCCCGCGGAGCGGGGCGTGGAGCCCCCCTCCTACAATGAAATGTCCGTGAAGCGTGGGGGGCGATTCGAGCGAGGGAGGGCGCTCCCTCCTCTTGAAGAGGCCGACGCCCTCCCGAGCGTCCCCGCGAGCGGGTCCCTGGAGCGCCCCCGCCGCGCGCCCCGGGGCTTCGTGGTCCTTAGCAGGCGGGAACCGGCGGTGACCGGTTGCCGGCGCACAGACACGGCGAGTCATTCTGAGCAGTGGTCCACCGCCGAGGCCGTGGCCCGGAGAATCTCTTCGTCAGGTCACCGGAGAGATCCTTCGTCGCGCGTCCAAGGGATGCGACTCAGAACGACATGGTGCCGGAGGCGGGACTCGAACCCGCACGGATCGCTCCACACGCCCCTCAAGCGTGCGTGTCTGCCAATTCCACCACTCCGGCACGGGGGGCGGGGAACGACTGAACGGACAATGCTATGGCCGCCCGGATTCCCTGTCAACGCCACTCAGTTGCAGCCGGTCGACGCGGAGAGAGACCGGCTTCTTCGCACGGGGCCGAGGCGGCGGCCTCACCGAAGCGGCGCGAGCGACCGACGGATCCACGGCAGCAGGTGTTCGTAGTCGGCCTTGTCTTGCACCAGGAGCCCCACCAGGAAGCGGTGGGCGCGACGCCCGTCGACCTTCAGCCACCACCCATTCAGGCGAAGGAACACGTCGGTCGCGAAGAACGCCATTCTCTTGTTCCCGTCCACGAACGGGTGATTCATGAGTAGCGACTCGAAGAGCGCCGCCGCCATCTCCGCGAGGTCGCGGTAGTAGCCGGTCTGTGGACGATAGAGCGCGCTCTCGAGAAGCCCCGGATCCCGGATGCCCGGGCTTCCTCCGAAGCGTTCGATCAGTCGCTCGTGGATGGCCAGCGCCTCGTCTACGGAGAGGTGCTGGACGCTTTCAGCGAGCAAGGAGCTCGCCCAGCTTCTCGTTCTGCTCGATCGAGTCCTCGAGATGCTGGAGGACCGCCGGACGCACCCGCCGCCGCTGGACGTACTCGGCGATGGCCTCGGTCAGCAGTCCCGACACGTTCTGGTGGGACTCCTCGGCGAGGGCCTTCAGCTCGCCCCAGACCTTCTCCTCGACCTTCGAGCTGATCTTGATCGCAGCCATGACCTGACGAGTCAAGATACGTCAGGTTCTCTCTGGTGTCAACCGACCGTCACGCCGATCTGACCAAGTTGGCGTTCGAGTGAACCCGACGTGAGATGACGGGCGATCCACTGGCCCAGCAGAAGGAGATCGCCGGCGACATCGGCGCCGGCGCCTCCGCGTGGGCGCCCGGGCCGGGGTCACCTGAGTGCCATGCTAGGATATTTCCTTCGACCATGTGGAATACCCTGCGCCGTCACGTCCCCTTCATCGTCATGGCCGCGGCCGGCTTGGGCGCCACACGGCCCCTGGTGGCCAACGACCTCACCGTGCCGTCCGCGACGAACAATTCGCCGCCGATCCAGAAGGAGCACCGGTACCGGATGTCGGCCGCGATCCGCCCGCTCCTCTTCTGGATCGGGGACAGCGACGTGGGGGGTGCCCGCATCGTCTGGCGGAAGGGCGACGACGGTCGCCGCGGCTACGAGTTCCTCCTCGGGTCCGATCCCACGCGGGCCCCCCGAAGGATCAACCGCTGGGGCTTCGTCCGCGAGGAGCTACGCGAGGGCAGGGCGACCCAGATCGGGCTGATGCGCAAGACCGAGGAGAAGTCGGTCGAGGAGGCCCAGGCCCGGGTGGGCTACGAGGGCGAATACGTCTTCAAGGTCATCCAGACCGAGATCGCGAACGGCCAGGCCCGGGCGGAGAACACCGTCTGGCTGGTGCAGGACGACTACACCTACCACGACATCGGGGAGCTGCTGCGTCTCGTCGGGACCGAGCCCCAGTCCCCGCCCAGCGTCAACGAGGCCTCGATGCCTCCGGGAACGCACCCCGGTTTTCTCTTCGCGGTGGCCAACCTCGTGGATCGGGCGGTGGCCGCCGCCACGGGCGAGTCCCGGGAGCTCCTGAAGAACGTCACCACGCGCTTCAACTTCAATGCCGTAGCCTACGAGCTGAGGCTGCGGAAGACGAAGTGGGAGGAGTCGAGAGAGTACGGCAACCGCTGGTACGAGAACCTGGTGCGGATCGACTTCGAAAGCTACAACCCTGCCCTGAAGACCACCGAGCGCTTCACCCTGGCCGTGGGCACCGGGGGCGAGTGGAAGGGCGTCCCGGTCTACGTGAAGTACCAGCCCAAGTGGTGGTTCAAGGCCGAGGGCGTCATCGACGAGTCCCAGGTCTTCGACTAGCCGGCACCGACCGCCGGGTCGGCTCCCCCTCACACACCGACCGCCGGGTGACCTGACCCCATCGGCTCGCCGCGAGCTCCGGCTGCCCCGACGAGCGGCGCCCTCCGTCCCTGCCACGTCCGGTCAACGCCGGCTTTGAGGCGCGACGTGACACGCACGCGCCGAGAGGACCCGTCAGGATGGGGCCACGCAGAACATGAGTCGCCCCGGCAAGGCCCTTCGTGGGGCTCCTCACACTCTTTGCCCCGAGCGCCGGGATCATGCTAGCATTTGCTAGCAGGTGGTCGCGGGAGGGGGATCCGAGATGGAAACGGTTCAGATCAGCGCGCGGGTGGACCCGGCACTCAAGAAGGCGCTCGAAGACTACTGCCGCACCAGGGGCATCGTCATGAACCACTTCATACAGGAGGCCCTGCTCGACCGCCTCGAGGAGCTCGAGGACGTCGAGGACCTGAGGAGGATCCGCCACGAGCCCACGCGCCCGCTGTCGGAGGTTCTCAGGGAGCTGAAGCTCGATGGCAAGCTATGAGATCGAGATCAGCCGGACGGCCGAGACGCAGCTCAGGAAGCTCCCCGAGGAGGATCAGCGGCGCGTCGCCCGGGCCGTGCTGGCGCTCGCCGAGGAACCCCATCCAAGAGGCTCTCGGATGCTCTCGGGCTACGACGACGTGTACCGGATCCGAGTCGGCCGCTATCGGGTGCTCTACAGTGTCATCGAACGCCGCCTCGTCATCATCATCCTGAAGATCGGGCACCGCAAAGGTATCTACCGCTGATGCTTCGCCCGCCAGGAGAACGGTCTCGGTCGGACGTCACCACGAGCGCCCGCGCCGCCGCCCCGCTCCGCAGGCCGGCCGCTCGACCGGTCCGGAGAGGCCGGTAGGCGAGGGGCCTCGTGCAGAAACGCGCGCACCGGGGACGGACGAGAAGGCGCCGTTGGCCCTGGATTGTCGGCCTGGCGGTTCTCCTCGGTGGACTGTGGCATCTGGTCACGGACGTCTATCGGGAAGAAGAGAAGGCGCTTCGGGTTCAGCTCCGGGAGGCGGTGAAGGAGAGGTTTCCCGAGGAGTCCTCGGCGTTCTCCCGAACGTTCGGTTTGGTGCGCTTCGAGCCGGATGCCGACGCCCGCCGTGATGCGGCTCCCCGTCGGAGGCCGGTCGTTCTTGTTCACGGTCTCGACGATCCCGGCAAGGTGTGGCGCAGCCTCGCTCCGGCGCTGCACAACCGGGGCTTCGACGTGTGGCTGATGCGGTACCCGAACGACCAGCCGATCGTGGAGTCCGCTCGGCTGCTCTTCGAAGAGCTCGAAGGGCTCAGGCAGCGGGGCATCGACCGCATCTCCATCGTGGCACACAGCATGGGCGGCCTGGTTTCGCGTGAGATGCTGACCCGCCCCGAGATCGGATTTGCCGCATCGGCTCGAGACGAGATCGTCCCCGAGGTGGCCGTGCTCATCATGGTGGGAACGCCCAACCACGGGTCGCCGATGGCCCGAATCCGGGTGGTGGCCGAGGTGCGCGACCAGCTGGCCCGGCTGACGACAGGGGAGGCGAGCTGGCTGGGTGGGATCCTCGACGGCGCCGGCGAGGCCAAGATCGACCTGCTGCCCGGCAGCCGCTTCCTGAACGACCTGAACCGCCGGCCGCATCCAGAAGGGGTGGACATGCTGATCATCGCCGGCGTGGCCAGCCCCTGGAGCGAGCGCGAGATCGACCGTTGGGTCGACGAGCGGCGTCGAGAGGCGACGGACGAACAGCAGAGACGGCTCGACGAGCTGGGCGCGACCCTGGTGTCACTGACCCGTGGAGTCGGCGACGGCCTCGTTTCGGTCGAATCCACCCGGCTCGAGGGGGTCGATCACCAGACCGTCGACGGCACCCACCTGACGATGATTCGAAGCGTCACGGAGGAAAGCGAGCGCATCCCTCCGGCGGTGCCGATCATCGTCGATCGATTGGCCCGGGCCGACGAAAGCTATCCGCGGGCGCCACCGGATTGAGAGGGGCTCCGGGCGGCCGGCGGCAGACTCGACCCGTCGGGCACGGTCCTGAGCGACGAGGTCGACGCGCTCGTGGCGGACATGCCGATCTGCATCATCACCGCCATGCGCCACCCGGGCAAGGAGCTGGCCACGCTCACCCCGCCCCTGACGATCGAGCCGATCGGCATTGCGATCCCGCCGGGTGACGCTCAGCTCCAGAGCCTGCTCGACAGCTACCTCACCGCCTTCGAGGGGAACGGGCTTCTCGAGGGAGTGCGCAAGAAGTGGCTGGAGAACGACTCCTGGCTCGCCGCCCTGCCGTAGGCCGCCCCTGAGCCGTCCCCGGTCGGCGGGCCGCTCGCCACTGCCCGCCGGTCCGGGAGCCCCACCGGGCCCTCGGAGGGCCCGGCCCCGCTCGCCTGGCCTACCCGGCAGCAAGTTATGATCAGACTGCCATGAGAGCTGATCGTCGGCTGGATTGTCTCGCCTTCGTCCTCCTGCTGGTCGGTTTGTTCGCCGCCAGGTCGTCTGCGATCCCGCCTCAGGAGAGCGCCGACACCGAGACCAGGGTCTCATCACCGGAGACGCCATCGACCCCGACACCGGAGGAGGAGCGGTCGGTAGCGGATCGGACACCCGCGGAGCTGTCGGACGCCGAACGCCTGCTGCGGATGCAGCAGGTGGTGGCTTCCGACGAGGCCAAGCTCGAGAGGCTACGGACGGACCTGGCGAGCCGGCAGGTGTTCCTGGACGAGCTCACAGGGCAGATGGCCGAGCTCCAGACCACCCGGGAGGAGATGACGGCCCGGCTCGAGGGGCTTGAGCCGGGGTCGGAGGACGCAACAGGCCTCCGAGACGAGATCGCGAGGCTCGAGCGTCAGTACGAGCGCTTCAACCGGCACGCGAGCCTCACCTTCGAGGCCGAGGGTGCCCTGCGGACGCAGATCGTCAGCCTCGAAGGGAAGATCAAGACGGATCGCCGGGCCCTCGCGGCCTTCCGAGGCACCCAGCCGATCGAGCCGAGCGAGCCAGAGGTGTCGCCGGTGGTGCCCCCGGAGCCCTCCGCGCCCTCCCCCACGCGTCGCGGCTTTTCGCCAGTGCCCGGCCTGCCGATCGAGGCTCCGAGCGGCCCGCCGGCCGGAGCGGCCGAGCCCCTGCTTCCCGAGACGGCGGAGCAGATCGAGGCTCGCCAGGTGCTGCAGAGAAAGAGGCGCGTGGCCCGCGCCGCCGAGCAGGCGGTCGTGACATTCGTGCGGGGCAAGGAGGCCCTCGATGTGCAGATCGGGCTCGAGCAGACTCTCCTGCGGGTGGACGAAGCGGCCCTCGAGAACCTGGAGGGCTACGCGCGGGAGCGGCAGGAGCTGCTCGACGACCGAACGGCCGCGGGCGCCCGCGAGGAGGAGCTTGCCGACCTTCGCGCACGGATGGCGCGGCTGAAGACCGAGATCGTTCGGGTGGGCGACGAGGTGGCCCGCCGGCGTGTCGAGTTCGACGCGCTCCAGAAACGGCTCACCTACGCGGTGGGGGAGCAGGAGCGTGTCACGGATTACGCCGCCCAGAAGCGCGCCGAGGCCGAGTCGGCCCGGAAGTGGCTGGTCTGGCTCGAGAGCCCGCTCTACCCGGGGAACCTGGCTCGGTGGGCGATCGAGCGCGGGCCTCGCGTGCTGGCCGTGCTGCTTCTTGCCGGGCTCGTGCTGCTCCTGCTTCGCGTCTCCCTGCGCCGGATCGCGCGGACCCTGGTGCGACACAGTCGGAAGGCCCGCTCCAGCGCGGTCAACCGAGCGGACACCCTGGCGCTCAGCTTCCAGAGCTTGGCCACGACGCTCATCCTCGCCGCCTGCGTGCTCCTGGTGATGCAGGAAGCCGGGCTCGACGTGAAGACCGTTCTCGGCGGCGCCGCCATCCTCGGCGTGGCCGTGGCCTTCGGCGCCCAGAACCTGATGCGCGACTACTTCACCGGCTTCATGATGCTGCTGGAGGACCAGTACGAGCTGGGCGACCTGGTCACGATCGGGGATATCACCGGGACCGTGGAGCGCGTGAACATGCGCATCACGATGCTGCGCGACCTCGAAGGTCGGGTCCACTTCATCCCCAACGGCCAGATCGGCTCCCTCACGAACCGCACGTACGATTGGGCCCGGGCCCTCGTCGAGATCCCGGTGGGCCCCGAGCACGACGTGGACCGGGTCATGGCCCTGCTACTCGAGGTCGCACGAGATCTCAAGGCCGACCCCGTATGGGCCGACGAGATCGTCGACGAACCCCAGATGCTCGGCGTCGACAAGTTCACCGAGTCCGGGGTGCTCGTCAAGCTCATGCTGAAGACGCATCCCGAGCGCATGTTCCCGGTCCGTCGCGAGCTCCTGCGCCGCGTGAAGAACGCCTTCGACGAGGCGGGCATCGAGGCCGGCGTCCCGCAGCGCGTCGTGCGCGAGCGACCCCGCACCGAGGGTTGAGCCCGGAGACTGCCCCCAGACCGCTCGGCGGGTCGTGGTCCCTGGCCGGAGCTCTGCCGGGGACGGGACGCCGAAGCGACGGTCAGGAGCCGGACGAGGGCGAGGGGGAAGCCTCGCCCGGAACCGCCGCCCCGAGCGCGCCCCGGCGCAGCGCAACGAGGAACGCACCCAGGTAGAGCGCAAGGGCCAGCAGGGCGAGGGCCCGGAGCCCGGCCACCATCGAGAGGTACTCGAGGCAGCCTCCGACGACCGATCCCAGCAGGTTCGAGCCCAGGGAGGCCGCTGCGTTCCTGGAGCGGGCGAGCAGGATCGAGACGATGACACCCGCGAAGCCCACCGGGAGTCCGTTGATGAGGCCCCCCAAGACGCCCCGGGACACGAGCGGCAGCGCGGTGAGAGCCGAGGGTGGGATGGCCCAGAGGAGGACCACCGACGCCAGCAGGCCCATGAACCACGGTGTGAGGCGCGTGGGGTGGAACCGCCACACCGCCTCGTTGGCGAGCGAGCGCCATCAGCAGGATACCCGAGAACACCGCAGAGTTGACGATCCAGGTCGAGCCGAAGAGGAGCGAGAGCGCGGTCACCCCACGCGTCTCGATGAGCAGGAAGGCGGCTCCCATCAAGAAGAGGATGGGGTCGAAGTCGGCGCCGAGCGCCTTGCGGCCGAAGGCGAGGGGCGTCGAGACCGCGGCCAGGAGCACGATGAAGCCGAGGACGAGCACGTAGCCCCATGGGAAGACGCCGGGGCGGACGTACAGGAACGGCCAGTCGTCGCTCGTCGTCCGCACCTGCTTCAGCGGCTGCGAGGGTCGGCCCGAAGGGTAATCGACGCCCTCGAGGTCGAGTCTCGCCTCGGGTCCCGGCACCACGAACGTGCATCCGTAGTAGACCCCGTGAAGGAGCGCGAGGGGCTCGCGCCCCGTTGCCCGCGCGATGGTCCAGTGCAGCCGGTCGGCGATCCAGGGGCCGGCGAAGACGCTGAAGCTCACGGTGAGGTGGCCTTCCGGGGCCACGTGGTCCCACGCCGCGCGGATGCCCTCCTCCGTGTAGACGTAGTTGTCGAGTCGCAGCGTCGACAGGGCCGTGAACATCGCGTGCGAGTCGAGGAGCCCGAAGACGACGGCGTCGTACCTCTCTCCCGCTGTCGCTCGAAGACGGCCCGCGCATCGTCCACCACCGCGGAGACGCGGGGGTCGGAGTACGGCTGTTCGGGGTGGAGCTCCCGGCCGAGCGCGATGATCCGGGGGTCGATATCCACCGAAACGACACGCCCGTATCCGTTTCGCAGTGCGGCCTGGACGTCGTTCCCGGTGCCGGCGCCGACGATCAGCGCCGAGCCCCTGCGGTCGTTGATCGTGAACGGGAGATCGTAGGAGAGACGGCTGGCGTGCTGGCTCTCGGGATCCGGGGCGCTCGCGATCCCGCGGTCGGAGAAGTCGTGCATGTACTGGTGGAAGTCCCGGTTCACCTCGAGGCGGATGGCGTGGGGCTCCGGCGCCAGGTCGATCCGGTTGTACGGCGAGAAAGCGGCCCCCTGCACCGAGTACGCACCGAGGGCGATGACGGCCGCCCCCGAGGCGATCGAGAGCGGCCGGCGCGACAGCCACGCGAAGGGAATGACGCCGAGCGTGAGCCACACGGCCGGTCCCGCCCCCGTCGCGGTGACCGCGGTGACCGCGAGCACGCCGAGCAGCGAGCCCGCCAGGTCCCACCGGTAGGCCTGCAGAGGAGCGAGCCGGGGAAAGAGGCAACCCACCGCGCTGCCCGCGAGCAGAAAGACGGCCACGATGGCCACGATCAGGGAAACGAAGACCGCCACGTCGGAGACGGCCCGGATCGTACCCGGGGACACCTCCGCCCCCCACGTGTGAACGGAGGGGTCCGGGAACGTCATGTGCACGAAGCCGAGCGGCTCGGCCAGGCCCAGGGCGGAGGCGACCAGAAGGAGCACCGGCAGCGTCCAGTGCACGAGGCCGCCATGGCGGCGGCCCAGGGCGAGCCCCAGGCCCATTCCGAGAAAGGCGGCGATCAGGACGAGGTTGTTGAAGTAGGCGAACGCCCGAATCTGGCCGGACGTCCATCGAATCAGGGCCAGCTCGAGGGCGAGGATCCCGAAAGTGGCCAGTGCGATCTGAAACGCGACAGGGCCAGCGCGCTTCGTCCACTCCTGGCTGGTGGCCTCCGGGGTCACAGGGCGTGAGGATACCACGGCCGCACTCGGCGACCTCCGAGAGCCAGGTCGGGGGAAGAGCCGATCGCTTCCCGCCGATCCTCTCAGGCGAGTTCATCCGGCTGCCGATCCAGTTCATCGGGGATCTCCCCCGAGACATGGTGTGCGAGGACTGCCACCCTCGCGGCGTGCCGAAGAAGACGGAGGCGCCCTCCCCCCTACCGGCGTCGGCCCGTCTCGACTGACCACTCGCACCCCGCGATGGCTGTCGGTTCCTCCCGGCGGCTCGGACCAGCACGCCCAGCAGTATGATGAGGACCTTCCGAGGAGGAGCCATGACCGACGAGCGCCGCAGCCGTGTCACCACCGCGGGCGATCACCGAGCCCCCAACCGCTCGATGCTGCGAGCGATGGGCTTCGAGGACGCCGACTTCGACAAGCCCCTGGTGGGGCTGGCCAGCGGCCACAGCACCGTCACCCCGTGCAACATGGGACTCGGGGCGCTCGCCGAGAAGGCCGACGCCGCCCTGCGCGCCGCCGGGGTCATGCCCGAGCTCTTCGGGACCATCACCGTGAGCGACGGCATCTCGATGGGCACCGAGGGCATGAAGTACTCCCTCGTCTCCCGCGAGATCATCGCCGACTCGATCGAGGCCGTCTGCAACTCCCAGGCGATGGACGGCGTCCTCGCCCTCGGCGGCCTGCGACAAGAACATGCCGGGGGCCCTGATGGCCTTCGCCCGCATGGACATCCCGGCCCTGTTCGTCTACGGGGGAACCATCAAACCCGGGCACCACGGCGGGCGGGACCTGACCATCGTGAGCGTCTTCGAGGCCCTGGGACAGCACGTCGCGGGCAAGCTGCCGCGCGAGGAGCTGATCGAGATCGAGAAGAAGGCCTGCCCCGGCGCCGGGGCCTGCGGCGGGATGTTCACCGCCAACACCATGTCGTCGGCGATCGAGGCGATGGGGATGAGCCTGCCCGGCTCGTCCACGATGTCGGCGGTGGACGCGGAGAAGGCCGAGAGCACCGCGGCCTCGGCCCGAGTGCTCGCAGAGGCGATCGCCGCCGGCCGGACCGCCCGCCAGATCCTCACCCGGAAGGCCTTCGAGAACGCCATCGCGGTGGTGATGGCCCAGGGGGGCTCCACCAACGCAGTGCTCCACCTGCTGGCCATCGCCCACTCGGCCGAGGTGCCCCTGACCATCGACGACTTCGAGACGATCCGGGGGCGAGTTCCGGTCCTGTGCGACCTCAGTCCCTCCGGTCGCTTCGTCACGACCGACCTTCACGCCGCGGGTGGGGTGCCCCAGGTCATGAAGATGCTCCTGGCCCACGACCGCCTCCACGGCGACGCCCTCACGATCACCGGGCAGACGGTCGCCGAGGCCCTCGCCGACGTCTCGGAGGAGCCTCCCGCGGGCCAGGAGGTCATTCGCCCGTGGGCCGAAACCGATGTACCCGCAGGGCCACCTGGCCATCCTCAAGGGCAACCTCGCGACCGAGGGGGGCGTGGCCAAGATCACCGGGCTCAAGAGCCCGAGGATCACCGGGCCCGCCCGTGTCTTCGACTGCGAGGAGGACTCGATCAAGGCGATCTTCGCCGGGGAGATCAAGGCCGGGGACGTCGTGGTCATCCGCTACGAGGGCCCGAAGGGCGGGCCCGGGATGCGCGAGATGCTCTCGCCCACCTCGGCTCTCATCGGGGCCGGCCTGGGCGGTTCGGTCGGCCTCATCACCGACGGCCGTTTCTCGGGGGCCACCCACGGCATGGTGGTCGGCCACGTGGCCCCGGAGGCTGCGGTGGGAGGCACGTTGGCCCTCGTGACGGAAGGCGACACGATCACGATCGACGCCGAGCAGCGCCTGCTGCACGTCGATCTCGACGACGCCGAGATCGAGCGCCGGCGCGCGACCTGGGTCCGCCCCACTCGGCGCTACACTCGCGGCGTCCTCGCCAAGTACGCGAAGCTCGTGACCTCCGCCGCGAAGGGCGCGGTGACGGACCTCCCGTAGGTTTCCCCCCTTCACTCCCACCCCGGCGCATTGCGCGACACGCTGGGATTCGTCGCTGGTCTCATGTGAACGACGCAACATCTCGGTCATCATCCGAGCCTGGGTTCGGGAGGAGGCGAGATGCGGCGTCAACGAGAGCGGCAAAGGCGGATCACACACGCCGACTACTTGGAGATTCAGCGGCGGCTCTCCGAGGGCGACACGTTCGAGGTTGTAGGGGCGGCGGTCGGTTGTTCAACGAAGACGATCCAGCGGTTCATGTTGAGGACGGGGGGTCTGCTCGCGAGATCGCAGGGGCGCTCCCCGCTGCGGCTGTCCGTGGCTGAGCGAGAGGAGGTGTCTCGAGGGCTGAGGGCAGGTGACTCACTCCGCCAGATAGCACGGCGACTGGGAAGGGCCGCCTCGACGGTCTCACGGGAGGTGTCCAGGAATGGCCGGCGCTCTGGGTATCGGGACTGGAGAGCTGAAGAGACCGCGGTTCGGCGATCGAGACGCCCGAAGCCAGGGAAGCTGCTGCTCCTTCCACGGCTACGCCGCGCAGTGCGGCGTCGGCTGTTGGAGCGCTGGTCGCCGGAGCAGATCGCAGCATCCCTCCCCAGTGAGTATCCTGATGATTCGGAGATGCGCGTGTCGCACGAGACGATCTACAGGTCGCTATTCGTTCAGGCCCGCGGGGGCCTGCGCAAAGAGCTCGCCGCCTGCCTGCGCAGCGGTCGCACCCGGCGGCGCCCACGCAGACGCACACAGCTGTCCCGTTCTGGCCAACTGAAGGACATGGTCCTGATCAGCGAGCGGCCTGCCGAGGCGGCGGATCACGCTGTGCCCGGGCACTGGGAGGGTGATCTGATCATCGGCAAGGGTGTCACACTCCGCGATGGGGACTCTCGTCGAACGCTCGAGCCGTTACGTGATGCTTGTTCGTCTCCCCAGTGGTCGCACCGCCGAAGACGTGCGCATCGCGCTCACACGCCAGATCTCCAAACTTTCTGCCGAGCTTCGCCGCTCGCTCACCTGGGACCAGGGGAAGGAGATGGCCGAGCACGTACGCTTCAGCATCGACTCCAAGATCGACGTCTATTTCTGCGATCCGGACAGCCCGTGGCAGCGCGGGAGCAACGAGAACACCAACGGCCTGCTGAGGCAGTATTTCCCAAGGACCGGGGACCTGAGCGCCTACACCCAGGCCCAGCTCAACGCTGTGGCTCGCCAGCTCAACGGACGCCCTCGACACACCTTGGGCTGGATGAAGCCATCCCAGGTGTTTGGCCGATCTGTAGCGTTGACCATCTGAGGACAGCGGGCCATCGATGGACGTCATGTCGAATCCGGCCCCCAAACCCCGTGACACTAGGCTGCTTACGCTCGACGACGCCGAGATCGAGCGCCGTCGCCCGGCCTGAACCCCGCCCGCCCCGAAGTACACGCGGGGCGTCCTGGCCAAGTACGCGAAGCTCGTCACCAGCGCCGCCCGGGGAGCCGTCACGGACCGATCGTTCCGACGGCGCGTCTAGGTGTGCTTCGCCTGTTCGCCCAGGGTGGCTCGCGGGACGGGAAGCGCGGCCAGGTCCTTGGGGCGGCCTGAGCGCTGCTTGGCGTCGATGAGGGCGCGGAGGGTCAACACACGGACGGTCCGGCCGCTGGAAAGGCTCATCTCCTCCGTCTGCTCGCGGAGCTCGTCATAGCCGCGGCCCTCGTCGATCGTCCCGAGGCAGTCGAGGTCGCCGTGCGTCGTGGTCAGGAGCTGATGGTCGGGGCCGACGAGGTGCGACGCCGCGGGTCGAAGCTGCCGAAGATCGTGCCGGTAGACCGCGTCGAGGGCCTTGAGTGCGCTGAGCAGCCGGCCTACGTTCTCGGGAGTTCGACGGTGGACGATGTCGAGATCGACCGTCGTGACGGGTGCTCCGTGAAGAATCCCGGCCGTCATATCGACCACGACGAAGTCGACCTCGTGCTCGGCGAGGAGATCAGCGAACCGGACGCTGCTCATTGAGCTTCCGGATCTCCAGTGCGGACTGGATGAAGCCTTCGACGCGCCGCAGGCGCTCCTCGGGTGTCAGCGCCAGCATCGCGCGGATCTGGGCGCGGTCCACACCGTTCTTGTCGATGTCGGGCTTGGTTGGGGCTTGCGTCGCATCGTCCGCTGGTCCGGCCATCATGGCGCAAGCCTACACCCGCAGTCGGGCTGGGGAGATCCGCCTCGGAGAGGCGGGTGCGCCCTTCGGTCCCTTGATGCACCAGCCTGTGCCCTCGAACCTGCCGCAGGTACGTGCTCCGACGACGTCGCCCGGGACGGGACGAGGCGGTGCGCCCTCGCTTGGTTCTGCTCATGGGGGCCATCGAACGGGATCATGCAGGCTCTGGGCCCGAAAAGCCTTGACACGAGGCTGCTTACGGACGTAACCTGCGCGTCTCATGTTGGCCTCGCTGGTAGCCCGCGCCGTCGTTGTACCCTCGGGCCCGGCGACCGGTCTGTCGCTTCGACTGTCGCTGCTGGCCCTGCTGCTGCTGGGCAGTGTCCATCGCCCGGGGGTTTGGTGATCTAGGCTGAAGCAAGTCGAGGCCGAGAACGAACCCCCGGGGAGGAACCTCGGGGGTTTCGCTTTTTTGAGCACTCTTTCTTGATCGGAGGAGCAAGTGCAACGCACCGGCGCGCAGATCGTCTGGGAATGCCTGGTCAGGGAGGGCGTCGACCTGGTGTTCGGTTACCCGGGTGGGGCCAACCTGCCCATCTATGACGCGATGCTGGACTACCCGGTCCGTCACGTGCTCGTTCGCCACGAGCAGGGTGCCGCCCACGCGGCTGACGGCTACGCCCGGGCGAGCGGCAAGGTCGGCGTCGGCATGGCCACCTCCGGCCCGGGGGCGACGAACCTCACCACTGGCATCGCCACCGCGATGCTGGACTCCACGCCCACGGTCTTCATCACCGGACAGGTGCCCTCGAAGGTCCTGGGAACCGACGCCTTCCAGGAGGTCGACGTCACCGGGATCACCCTTCCGATCACCAAGCACAACGCCCTCGTCACCGACGTGAGGGACCTTGCTCGGACGGTCCGCGAGGCCTTCGTGATCGCCCGGTCCGGCCGCCCGGGTCCGGTCCTCGTCGACGTCTGCAAGGACGCCCAGCAGGCCTCGACCGAGTTCCACTGGCCGGAGACCGTGACCCTGCCCGGCCTCGTGGAGCCCGACGCCCCACGCAAGGAGGACCTCGCCCGGGCCGCCGAGCTGATCGAGAAGGCGGAGCGGCCGCTGATTCTCGCCGGGGCCGGGGTCATCAAGTCGGGGTCCTCGCAGGCGCTCCAGGAGTTCGTCGAGCGCACTGGCACCCCGGTGGCCCTGACCCTGCTCGGAATCGGCGGCTTCCCGCAGAACCACCCCCTGTGCCTCGGCATGATGGGGATGCACGGGGAGGCGTTCGTGAACCACGCCATCCAGGAGGCGGACCTGATCCTCGCCTTCGGGATGCGCTTCGACGACCGCGTCACCGGCAACCTGAAGACCTACGCCTCTCAGGCGAAAAAGATCCACGTCGAGGTCGACGCGTCCGAGATGCACAAGAACGTCCGGATCGACGTGCCCCTCGTCGCCGACCTCCTGGCCACGCTCAAGGCGCTCACCCCGATGGTGCCGGCCAGGAAGCACGAGAAGTGGATTGCGAAGATCGCCGACTGGCGCAAGGAGACGGGCGCGCGCGACATCCTCCACCAGGAGTCGAACGGGCGCCTCCTGGCCGCCCACGTCATCCACGATCTGTGGCAGGCCACCGGCGGTGACGCGGTCGTCGTCAGCGACGTGGGGCAGCACCAGATGTGGGAGGCGCAGTACTACAAGCACAACCGACCACGCACGCTGATCACCTCCGGTGGGCTGGGCACGATGGGCTTCGCCCTGCCCGCGGCCATCGGCGCCAAGATGGCGCGGCCCGAGACCGAGGTCTGGGTGGTGGCCGGCGACGGCGGCTTCCAGATGACGGCCTGCGAGCTCACCACGATGATCCAGGAGAAGCTCGACATCAAGATTGCGGTGATCAACAACGGCTACCTCGGCATGGTCCGGCAGTGGCAGGAGTTCTTCCACGACAAGCGATACGCGGCGACGCCGATGCTCTCGCCCGACTTCGTGGCGCTTGCCGCCGCTCACCGGGTCCCCGCCCACCGCATCACCGAGCGGGTCGACGTCGCGAAGAAGGTCCAGGAGGCCCGGTCCACCGAGGGCCCGGTGCTCCTGGAGTTCCAGGTCCAGAAGGAGGACGCGGTCTACCCGATGGTTCCGGCGGGGGGCGATCTGCACACGATGATCCGCCGGCCGAACGAGACGGAAGCAGAGGTGAAGGCATGAAGCACACGCTCGTGGCAAAAGTGGCGGATCAACCCGGTGTTCTCAACCGCGTGGCGAGCCTGTTCCGGCGCCGGGCCTTCAACATCGACAGCCTGACCGTCGGGCACACCGAGGTCGACAACGTCTCGCGCATGACCATCGTGGTCGACACCGCCCGGGTGCCCGCCCACATCGTGGAGGCCAACCTCCGTAAGCTGATCCCGGTCATGGACGTGACCGACGTGACCCACAGCCCGACCGTCGATCGGGACCTGGCCCTCGTCCGGGTGAAGTGCTCGCCGGCGGAGCGGGCGGAGCTCGCGAGCCTCGTCGAGATCTTCCGGGGTCGCATCGTCGACGTGGCCCGCGAGTCGGTGATCGTGGAGGTCACCGGGGACGAGCAGAAGGTCAACGGTCTCGTCGACCTGCTGCGCGTGCGGGGGATCGTCGAGATGGTCCAGACCGGGAAGGTGGCCATGGTTCGGGGTTCGACGAGGTCCGAGGAGCAAACCGATGGTGGGACGGGGCTCGACGGGCCCCGGTCCTCGCCGACGCACTGAGGAGAGAAGAGAATGCCCAACATCTACTACGACAAGGACGCCGACCTCTCGGTGCTGAAGGGCCGGAAGGTGGCGGTCATCGGCTACGGGAGCCAGGGCCACGCCCACGCCTTGAACCTGCGCGACAACGGGGTCGACGTCGTGGTCGGCCTCCCCGAGAAGAGCCGCTCCCGGGCGAAAGCCCAGGCGGACGGCCTCGCGGTGAAGACGCCGGCGGAGGCCGCGGCCGAGGCCGACATCGTCATGATCCTGACCCCCGACACCTCCCAGGCGAAGCTGTACCGGGAGGACATCGCCCCGGGGCTGAAGCCCGGCAACACCCTGATGTTCGCCCACGGCTTCAACATCCGCTTCGGCACGATCGAGCCGCCGGAGGGCGTCGACGTCTCCATGATCGCCCCCAAGTCTCCCGGCCATCGCGTGCGGGAGGTCTTCAGGGAGGGGCAGGGCACTCCCGGACTCCTCGCCGTCCACAAGGACGCCACCGGCAACGCCAAAGCCAACGCCCTCGCGTATGCGAAGGGCATTGGCTGCACCCGCGCCGGCGTCATCGAGACGACCTTCGCCGAGGAGACCGAGACCGATCTCTTCGGTGAGCAGGCGGTGCTCTGTGGCGGCGTCTCCGCCCTCGTGAAGGCCGGCTTCAAGACCCTGGTCGACGCCGGCTACCAGCCGGAGATCGCCTATTTCGAGTGTATGCACGAGCTGAAGCTCATCGTGGACCTGATGTACCGCGGGGGTCTCAACTACATGCGCTACTCGGTCTCCGACACCGCCGAGCACGGCGACTACACCGGAGGCCCGCGCCTCATCACCGACGCCACCCGCGAGGAGATGAAGCGGATGCTCGAGGAGATCCGCAGCGGCGCCTACGCCGACACGTGGATCAAGGAGAACGAGGGCGGGCGTCCCTGGTTCGACGGGCAGCGCTCTGCCGAGCGCGGTCAGCTGCTCGAGCAGGTCGGCGCACGTCTGCGCACGATGATGCCCTTCCTCGATGCCGTCGAAGTGACCCCGGAAGGAGAGGTGAAGAAGGCCGCGGAGCGGCCTGAAGGAGCAGTACGATGAGCGATCGAATCACCATCTTCGACACCACGCTTCGTGACGGCGAGCAGTCGCCGGGCTGCAGCATGCACACCCCCGAGAAGGTGCGCATGGCCCTGCAGCTCGAGCGGCTCGGCGTCGACGTCATCGAGGCCGGGTTCCCGATCGCTTCGCCCGGGGACTTCCAGGCGGTCGAAGCTATCGCCGGCGAGCTCAAGACCGCGCGGGTCGCCGCACTTTGCCGGGCCAAGGCCATCGACATCGAGGCCGCGGGCAAGGCGCTCAACGGCGCGGCCCATCCGGTCATCCACACCTTCCTCGCCAGCTCCGGCATCCACCTCCAGTGGAAGCTCAAGATCTCGCCCGAGGAGGCGCTGAAGCAGGCGGTCGAGGGCGTGAAGCTCGCCCGCACCTTCGTCGACGAGGTCGAGTTCTCGGCCGAGGATGCCTCGCGCACCGACTACGGCTACCTGCGCGACATGCTCCAGGCCTGCTTCGAGGCCGGGGCGAGGACCCTCAACGTCCCCGACACCGTCGGCTACTCCCTGCCTTCGGAGTACGGGGAGATGGTCAGCAAGCTCGTGAAGGATATCCCCGGCGCGGTGATCTCGGTGCACTGCCACAACGACCTCGGACTCGCGGTCGCCAACTCGCTGGCCGCGGTGGAGGCGGGGGCGCGGCAGGTCGAGTGCACGATCAACGGCATCGGCGAGCGGGCCGGCAACGCCTCGCTCGAGGAATTCGTGATGGCGCTGAAGGTCCGGCGCGAGGCGATCGGCCTCGAGACCGGGGTCAAGGGAGAGCTCCTCACGCCCACGAGCAACCACCTCTCGACGGTGACCGGCGTCTGGCCCCAGCCGAACAAGGCGATCGTGGGCCGCAACGCCTTCGCCCACGAGGCGGGCATCCACCAGCATGGGGTCCTCGCCAACCCGCTGTGCTACGAGATCATGACCCCGGAGAGCGTCGGGCTCTCGCAGTCGATGCTGATCCTGGGCAAGCACTCCGGCAAGCACGCAGTGGAGGCCCGGCTCAAGCAGCTCGGGGTGAAGCTCCCGGCCGAGGAGATCGCCGAGGTCACGAAGCAGGTCAAGGAGCTCGCCGATCGGTCCAAGTTCGTCTACGACGAGGACCTCTTGGCCATCGTCGAGCACTCGGCCGAGCCGCGGGCGAAGCTCGTCCGGTACCAGGTGGTGGCCGGCAACAACATCCTGCCCACCGCCACGGTGGAGGTCGAGGTCGAGGGTCACCGGCGATCGGCCTCCGCGGTCGGCAACGGCCCGCTCGACGCGGCCCTCCAGGCCGCCGACGCCGCCATCGGACTCGAGCTCAAGCTGCTCGAGATGCACACCCGCGCCGTCACCGCTGGCAAGGACGCCCTCGCCGAAGTGACCGTTCGGGTCGAGCACGACGGCCACGAGTCCCTCGGCCAGGCGGCGAGCACCGACACCATCGAGGCGACGCTCAAGGCGTACATCTCGGCCGTCGCCGCCGCCCGCGAAGCGCGGGCCGCGGCCTGAGGGCGCGGGTTCAGCGATGGAGGGACGCCCACGCACGCTCCTCGACAAGCTCTGGGACGCTCACCTCGTGTCGGCGGAGACGGAGGAGACTCCGGGCGTCCTCTACATCGACCTTCACCTCATCCACGAGGTCACGTCGCCGCAGGCGTTCGCCGAGCTGCGGCGTCGTGGCCTGAAGGTCCGGCGGCCGGAGCGAACCGTCGCGACGATGGACCACGCCATCCCCACGCGCAGCGGCCCCGGCGGCCGCCGTGCGCAGCCGGTGGGACCGGCCGCCGACCAGGTGGGGGCCCTCGAGCGGAACTGCGCCGAGTTCGGCATCCCGCTCTTCGCCACCGGTGACGCGCGACAGGGGATCGTGCACGTCATCGGTCCCGAGCTCGGGCTCACCCGCCCGGGCCTGACCGTGGTCTGCGGGGACAGCCACACCAGCACCCACGGCGCGCTCGGGGCGCTGGCCTTCGGGATCGGCACCAGCGAGGTGGGCCACGTGCTGGCGACGCAGTGCCTGCTGCAGCGCAAGCCGAAGAGCTTCGCCGTCGAGTTCGAGGGGACGCCCCCGGCCGGCGTCACCGCCAAGGACCTCATCCTCGCCCTCATCGCCCGCATCGGCACCGGCGGTGCCACCGGCCACGCGCTCGAGTACCGTGGCTCCGCGATCCGCGCCCTCTCGATGGAGGAGCGGATGACGGTCTGCAACATGTCGATCGAGGCCGGGGCCCGGGCCGGCCTCGTCGGCCCGGACGACGTCACCTACGGCTACCTCGCGGGGCGCGACCTGTCCCCGAAGGGAGAGGACTGGGACCGAGCCGTCGAGCGGTGGCGGGCCCTGCCGACGGAGGACGGGGCCGACTTCGATCGCGTGGAGCGGATCGACGCCGCGTCCCTCGAGCCGATGATCACCTGGGGGACGAGCCCGGGGATGGGCATGCCCATAAGGGGCGCCGTCCCCGACCCCGAGGGCGACGCCAGCCACGAGAAGGCGCTCGCCTACATGGGGCTGACGCCGGGGAAGCCCCTCCTGGGTCAGAAGATCGACGTCGTCTTCATCGGCAGCTGCACCAACTCGCGGCTGAGCGACCTTCGCGAGGCCGCCCGCGTTCTCCGGAGCCGCAAGGTGGCCGACGGGGTGCGGGTGCTCGTCGTGCCGGGCTCCGAGAAGGTCAAGAAGGAGGCCGAGGCCGAGGGGCTCGACCGCGTCTTCCGCGAGGCGGGGGCCGAGTGGCGCGAGCCGGGCTGCTCGATGTGCCTGGCCATGAACGACGACCGCCTGCAGCCGGGGCAATACGCGGTGAGCACCAGCAACCGAAACTTCGAGGGACGCCAGGGCCAGGGGGGACGGACCTTCCTCGTGAGCCCCGTCACCGCTGCTGCCTCGGCGGTCGCGGGGGCGGTGGCCGACGCCCGGGAGCTGTTGTCATGAACCCCGCCAGTCATTCCGAGGAGCTTCTTCGGGAGCGTGCGACGAGGAATCCGCCGTCGCCGACCTGGTCCGATTCCGTCAGGAGCGCAGCATGAACCCCCTCCGTGAAATCCGCTCCCGCACCGTGATCCTGCCGGCGGAGAACGTCGACACCGACCAGATCATCCCCGCCCGCTTCCTGATGACGACCTCTCAGGAGGGCCTGGGAGACGGGCTCTTCGCCGACTGGCGCTACGACGCCCAGGGCCGGCCGCGTCCTGACTTTGCCCTCAACCGCGACTCGGCGACCGGGGCGCGCGTCCTCGTGACGGGCCGCAACTTCGGCTGCGGCTCCTCGCGTGAGCACGCGGTCTGGGCTCTGCAGGGCGGCGGCTTCCAGGCAGTGGTGTCGACCGACTTCGCCGACATCTTCCGAGGGAACGCGCTCAAGAACGGCCTCGTCCCGGTCGTCGTCGACGGGGCGACTCACGCGCGGCTCGTCGAGTCTCCGGGGACGGAGGTCACGATCGACCTCGACGCGAGGACGATCGCGTTCGGGAGCCGCCGCACCTCCTTCCCCCTCGAGCCGTTCGCGCGCTACTGCCTGCTCAACGGGCTCGACGAGCTCGCCTTCCTCCTCGAGCGGCAGAAGGCGATCGCATCCTTCGAAGAGGGTGCGGGTCCCGCTCCCTGGAGACTGTGACGGAACCGGGGGTCGCAGTGCCCCCGGCGACGGCGTTGGGTGGCTTCACAGCGGGCAGACGGTCTCGTCGTCGCGTTCGAGCAGCCGCCTGAGCTCTCGTGTTCGAGCCCGGGTGAGGGCGGTGCGCGAGATGGACAGGCACATGGAGTACTCGCGCCCGTAGGTCGCCCTGGGGTCCTCGACACCGTAGAGGGTTCCGATGTGGGCCTCCCGGAACTTCTCCCAGAGCTTCTGCGCCTTCTCGAGGCTCTTCGCGCCGCGCTTGGGGAGCGTCTTCCGCAGCGCGAGGTACACCTGGTTCATCTCCTTGTCCGCCCGCCCGGCCTCCCGGGCCCAGCAGGCGCTCAGGTCGCCCTGTCCGTAGACGTGGGCGCACGGGTCCGGCTCGGCGTCCTCCTGGGCGGCGTTCGGCGTGCCGCCGAGGAGAATGAAGGCGAGTGCGCCAACCCCCGCTGCGACTCGCCGGGACGTCACCCTCTTCAGCACCTTCCTCACGTGGCCTCCCTGACTCTCTCCCTGAATCTGGGTCGACACCTTCAGGGTAGACCAGGGGGCCCCCTTCCGGGAGGCCCGCCGCCGGGCCCGGGCGGACTCAGCCGTTGACCAGCTTCATGGTCGTCTCGGGGTAGCGCGGGCCGTGGGCCGCTCCCTTTGGGAACAGGCTCTCGATCCGGGCGAGGTCGGCAGCGGAGAGCGAGACTTCCAGCGCCTTCAGGTTCTCCTCGAGATACGTCCTGCGCTTGGTCCCCGGGATGGGAACAATGTCGCTCCCCCTCGCCAGGATCCAGGCCAGAACCACCTGGGGCGCGGTGGCGCCCTTCTCGGCCGCGATCTCCTGAACGCCTTTCACAAGGTCCAGGTTCTTCTGGAAGTTCTCGCCCTGGAACCGCGGGTGCGAGCGGCGCTGGTCGTCCTCGGCCAGATCGTCGAGGCGTCGGATCACCCCGCTGAGGAAGCCTCGGCCGAGCGGGCTGTAGGCCACGAAGCCGACGCCTAGCGTGCGGCAGGTGGCCAGGACCTCGTCCTCGGCGTCGCGGCTCCAGAGGGAGTACTCCGACTGCAGCGCGGTGATGGGGTGGACGGCGTGGGCGCGCCGGATCGTGTCGGGGGCGGCTTCGGAGAGGCCGAGGAAGCGCACCTTCCCTTCGTCTACCAGCTCGGACATGGCGCCGACCGTCTCTTCGATCGGCGTTTTCGGGTCCACCCGATGCTGGTAGTACAAGTCGATGGTCTCGACGCCGAGGCGCCTGAGACTTGCCTCGCAGCAGGCACGCACGTACTCGGGGCGGCCGTCGACCCCGCGGAAGCTGGGATCCTCGGTGCGGATGATCCCGAACTTGGTGGCGACGACGACCGCATCGCGCCGGTCGCGGATCGCCTTTCCAACCAGCTCCTCGTTCGTGAAGGGGCCGTACACGTCGGCGGTGTCGAGGAACGTGAGCCCCAGGTCCAGCGCGCGCTGGATCGTGGCGATCGACTCGGCCTCGTCGCGGGGCCCGTAGAAAGCGGACATCCCCATGCACCCCAGGCCGAGAGCGCTCACCGTGAGGCCCTGCCGTCCGATCTCGCGCGTCTCCATGGCGTTCTCCTTTATCTCGGCCGTCGGAAGCGAGCCCGAGCCCGTTCGGCGCGGCCACGGATGGCGCACCCCACGAGGTGGTCGTTCACGAGGCCCATTGCCTGCATGAACGCGTAGGCGGTGGTCGGCCCCACGTACGTCCAGCCCCGCCGCTTGAGCTCCTTGCTCAGAGCCGTCGACTCCGCGGTCTTCGTCATCTGCTTCAGGACGCGCCAGGTCACGCTCCGGGGTCGGGCGCTCGGCACCGGTTCGAAGCCCCAGAAGAAGGCGGCCAGGGAGCCCATTTCTTTCTCCAGCGATCGGGCGTGGCGGGCGTTGTTGATCGTGGACTCGATCTTCCCGCGATGGCGGACGATGCCCGCGTCCTTCAGGAGACGGTTCACGTCGCGGGTGCGGAAGCGGGCCGCGGACTTGAAATCGAAATGGTTGAATGCGTTACGGAAGTTGTCGCGCTTCTTGAGGATGGTCAGCCAGCTCAGTCCGGACTGGAAGCCCTCGAGGCAGATCTTCTCGAAGAGCCTCTGGTCATCTGCGACCGGAAACCCCCACTCGTGGTCATGGTAGTGGAGGTAGAGAGGATCACTTCCCGCCCAGAAGCAACGCACGATCCCGTCGCCACCCCGCTTCAAGCCTTCGGCCAACCGTGCCATCGGCCCGAGAGTCTATCGCAGCTCCTCGTGGCCCAGAACTGTGGCGCATCACCAGAAGGTGTGGGTCAGAGTCGCGCCGCGTGTTCGGCGCCGGCCCGCTTGACGGCCGTCCGCCGATCCCCGACGATCGCTCACGTGAGATCGCTTCTGCGAGAGAAGGGGGCACGCCCGCTGCTCGGGGCCGGGGTGGCCCTCGTCGGCGGGCTCCTGGCCGTCGTCTGGCTCGACTGGCGGGCGACCCGGCAGGAGCTGGTGACGCTGCTCCGGGACCAGGCGGCCTCGTTGCAGCAGACGGTCGTGGCCGCGGCCCGATCGAACCGCCAGGCCAGCGCGGAGGTCGAAGCCCAGCTCGCGGCCCGGCTCCTCGACAACGCGCGGTTCCTGGCCGAGCTGGACCGTGCGGGCCGGCTGGATCAGGCGCTCCTCGACGAGACGGTGAGTCGCCACGGTCTGTTCCGTGTGAGCGTCTACTCTCCGGATGGTTCGGTGGAGCTCGCGAGCTCCACCGCCGACCGCCCGCGGCGTGGTCGTGGTCCCGGCCGCGGAGGCCCGGGCGTCCTCGTCGAGCGCCTGATCGTCGACGGGGAGCCGGAGGCCACGACGGAGGTCCATCGCTCGCGGTGGGGTGATGCGCGGGTCGCGGCCGGCGTGCGTCGCGAGAACGGCGGTGCGGTCGTGCTCAACGTCGATGCCACCGCGGCGGCGGCGCTCGAGCACCAGGCCTCTCTCGACGCGTTGCTGGAGGACATCGTCGTGAGCGCCAACGAGGTCGCGTACGTGGTGTTCGAGCAGGGGCCGAGGCGGATTGCTCACGGGAGAAGTTCCCCCGGACGACCTGGGCCCCGAGCCGCTCACGCCGCACGGCGAGCGCGAGATCGAGTTGGCCGGCCGTCCGGTGCTGGAGCTCGACGGCACCGTGGATCTCGGTGCCGGCACGTCGGCCGTTCTTCATCTCGGCATGCGCCTCGACGGCGTGCGCGCGGCGGAGCGGCGCATGCTCGTGCAGCTCGGCCTGTCGCTCGGGGTCAGCCTCGCCCTGGCCACCTTCGGGGTCGGTGCGCTCTGGCTGCGCCGGAGGTACGGCCTGCTCAGCGAGCGTCACGCCCGCGCCGAGGCGGCGCTGCGCCGGCGCGATCGGCTGGCGGCGATGGGAGAGCTGGCCTCGGGCGTGGCCCACGAGATCCGCAACCCCCTGAACGCGATCGCCATGAGCGTCAAACGACTTCGGGCCGAGTTCCGGTCGGAGGGTCGAGGCCGCTTCGGAGCGGGCCGAGCTCGACGAGCTCCTGGACATCCTCGACGGGCAGACCCGGCGCATCGACTCGACCGTCCAGCAGTTCCTCGACTACGCCCGGCCCCGACCCCTGGCCCCGCGACCGGTGGATCTCGACCCGCTGCTGGCGGAGGTCGGGGAGTCCACGCGCGCGCTGGCCGAGAGCCGGGGGGTCTCGCTGGAGGTCGAGCCGACGTCGGTCGGAACGGCGACGCTCGATCCAGATCAGATCCGGCAGGTCCTCGACAATCTGCTTCGGAACGCGATCGAGGCGACCCCGGCCGGGGGCGTCGTCACCCTCGCCGCGCAGCGGGCCGGTGACGGGGTCGTGATCACGGTGAGCGACACCGGAGCGGGCATCGAGCCCGACCACCTTCCGCGGATCTTCGATCTCTACTTCACGACGAAGGCCGGAGGGGACCGGGATCGGGCTGGCCGTCACGTCACCAGATCGTCACCGCCCACGGGGGCACCCTGGACGTCGAATCGCGCCCGGGCGAGGGGACGAGGATGATCGTCCGGCTTCCGCTCGAGGGCGCGGGGGGTGGGCGGTGAGCGAGCGGGTCGTCCTGGTCGTCGACGACGAAGAGGCGCAGCGCAAGGTCCTGGCCGGCTTTCTGCGCAAGAAAGGGTTCGAGGTCCTCACCGCCGGGGCCGCCGGACGAGGCGCTCGAGCGGGCGTCGGCGCACACCGTCGACCTCGTGCTCACCGATCTCCGGATGCCGGGCGGCGGAGGGCTCGAGCTGCTCCGCGGGCTGCGCGCGCTGAACCCCGAGATCCCCGTCATCGTCATGACCGCCTACGGCACGGTGGCGAGCGCGGTCGAGGCCATGAAGCAGGGGGCCGCGGACTACCTGAGCAAGCCCGTCGATCTCGACGAGCTCGAGCTGCTCGTGGCGCGGACGCTCGAGCGCCGGGCCCTGGAGTCGGAGAACCGGGAGCTTCGTGAGCAGCTCGCCGATCGCCACCGCCTGGAGGGGCTCGAGACCGCCAACCCGCGCATGGCCCAGGCCATCAACATCGCGGCCCGGGCCGCCGCGAGCCGCGCCACGATCCTGATCCGCGGCGAGAGCGGGACCGGCAAGGAGCTGCTCGCCCGCGCCGTCCACTCCGCGAGCCCGCGAGCCCGCTCGCCCGCTGGTGGCGGTCAACGTCGCGGCGCTTCCGGAGACGCTGCTCGAGTCGGAGATGTTCGGCCACGAGCGCGGGGCCTTCACCGGGGCCGACCGCCAGCACCGCGGGCGCTTCGAGCAGGCGGACGGCGGGACGCTCTTCCTCGACGAGATCGGCGACCTGCCGAAGGGGGACACAGGCCAAGCTGCTCCGTGCGCTCCAGGAGCAGCGGTTCGAGCGGCTCGGAGGCACGGGCTCGATCCAGGTCGACGTGCGGGTGGTGGCGGCCACGAGCCGGGATCTCGAGGCCATGGTTCGGGCCTCGGAGTTCCGGGAGGATCTCTACTACCGCCTGAACGTCGTCTCGATCGAGATCCCCCCGCTGCGCGAGCGGCGCGAGGACATCCCGGGACTCGTGGACCGGTTCCTGCGCCGCTTCGGCGCCGAGGCCGGCTCGAAGGTGGACGGGGTCTCGCGAGAGGCGATGGACCGCCTCGTGAAGTACGGCTACCCGGGCAACGTCCGTGAGCTCGAGAACCTGATTCACCGTGCGGTGGTTCTCGCCCGCGGACCGCAGATCACCACCGCGGACCTGCCGCTGCACCTGACCGGGCTTCGGCCCGAGGCCGAGACCGAGCAGGGATCGCTCGTCGAGCGCCTTGCCGCCATCGAGCGCGGGCTGCTGCGCCAGGCGCTCGACGAGGCGGGCGGCGTCCAGACGCGAGCGGCCCAGTCCCTGGGCATCAGCGAGCGCCACCTGCGCTACCGCCTCCGCAAGTACGGCCTCAACTGATCTCGACCAGAGCGTCGACCGCATTCGACCATCTGGTCGATCTCCGCGGTTGCCGTCTCCTGGGCCTTTCCAGCAACTCTCGCTTCATCAACAAGTTAATGAGATATCTCCCGGGGCCGGGGGTGGCCCCAATCTTGCCTACCAGCTGTGTCGAGTGAGTTCGACACCGCCCCCGAAGGGGCGCGCCGACGAGGGGAGGACGACGATGAAGCGCACGACGGTGCTGACGTTGGCGATGCTCACCGGGTGGGCCGCGGCCGCCGCTGCCCAGACCCCCGAACCGGGCGAGCAGCCGAAGACCACCCGCACGGAGCCCCAGGTGCGGCAGGAGAACGGAGAGGTTCAGAAGCAGGACACAGGGGCCCCCGCCGCTCGGAGCCCTCAGGGCTTCGCGGACACCGATGGAGACGGCATCTGCGACAACTTCCAGGGGCAGGGCCGGGGCCGGGCCGGGGTCGGGGAGCGGCCAACGGACGCCGAGGCCGCGGGCCCGGCGACGGCACCGGGAGCCAGGGTGTCGGGCCCCGGGGCGGCCGCGGCTTCGGATCGGGGGCCGGCTCGGGCAACTGTGACGGGACCGGGCCCAAGGGCCGAGGCCGGCGCGGAGACGGGCGCTAAGAAGGAAGCCCGCTCGATTACGCCGCCTACGATCGGTCCAGCTGCTCCAGGACGCCCTTGATGAGCAGGGGCCACACGGTCGTGGCGTCCGCGAAGACCTCGGCGAAGCGGCCCCCCTCCTCCGGCGGCACGAACTTGCCCCAGGAGACCCCCTCGGTGTAGGTGCACCCGGAGAGCCCGCCCCAGTGAGCCGGCTCGGGACAGATCCGGACCGCGTAGCGGTAGCGCGGCGGCGTGACGTCGATGTCGAGCCGGTGGTTGACGATGTCGATGAACGGGGCGATCTCCTGCGCCCAGTTTCGGGGGACGCCCCCACCGATCGTGAAGATCCCCAGCCGCTTCGCGGAGAGCGCGAGCTTCGCGAAGCTGTTCAGGTCGAGGAAGGGGTTGAAGCGTGGTGTGTTCTCCAGGAGGTCTCCGATCCGAGTCGCCCCGGCCTCGTGGGCGCGTTTCATCGTCCAGGTCGCGAGATCGAGGCCCAGCTCGGAGTCGGTGAACGCGGGAACGTAGACGGGCACGTCCTTCTGATAGGCGCTGCGGAGGACGCCCTCACCGCTCTCCTCGGCCAGGAGCTCCCCGAGGGTGCGGCAGACGAGCTCGCTCGACAGCTCCTGCTCGGCGCCGAGCCGCTCGAGGGCCCGGGCGTTGAACTCCTCGACGTCGTTGAGGTTGGCCTCCATCTCCAGCGTGTCGTAGACGCGGTTGTACCCCTTGTCGAACAGCTCCTTGTCGGACAATCGCGGATCGTGGCGGTAGTGGGCGAGCCCCACCGCCTCGGAGAGGCCGTGCGCCATGAGGGCTCCGGTGGAGACGATGGCCTGGACCATGCCGGTGTCGATCATCTTGGTGATGACCTTCCCCATCTTGGCGATGGTCATCGCCCCGGAAAGGGTGAGGACCACCTTGCAGTCGGGATCCCTCACCATCGCCACCATCACGTCGAGGGCCACCCCGAGGGCGCGGCCGCTGAAGGCGGTCTTCGACATGGCACGCAGGAGGTCCGAGAAGGACGTCACCTCGTCGAGATCGAGGCTCTCGAGGGGGGTGAGGCCATCGTCCCGGCCGTCGTGGAACTGCCTGGGCATGCGCGCATGGTATGCAAGCACCGTCGGCGTGGCAAGGGTCAGCCGGGGTCGGCGACAATGGAGCGGTGCGACGCGACGAGCTGCGCCGGCGGCTGGACGAGCTGTACCGGCATTACGACCACCGTCTCCTCGATCCCGACCCTCTCCAGCTCGTGAGGGCCCAGCTGACGGACGCCGACCGCGAGGTCGTGGGCCTCGTGGCTTCTGGCCTCGCGTTCGGCAACGTCGTCCAGATCAAGCGCAGCATCGCCGCCGTCCTGGCGATGCTCGGGCCGCGGCCGGCGCAGGCGGTGAAGACCCTCGACTCGCGTGAGGCGGCCCGTCGGCTGCGCGGGTTCCGCCACCGCTGGCTGGACGGCCGTGACGTCGCCTGCCTCCTTGCCTTCGCCCGCCAGATGCGGGCCTCGCACGGCTCGATCGAGGCGTTCTTCGCGGAGGGGCTTTCGGACGACGACCCCGACGTCGGCCCCGCCCTCGCGTCCTTCGCGGAGCGCGCCCTGGCGCTCGACCACGAGGGGCTCTACCGAGGCCGGCGTCTGCCGGCCCGAGCCGGGGTCCGTTACTTCCTCCCCTCGCCGAGCGGGGGGAGTGCCTGCAAGCGGCTGAATCTCTACCTGCGCTGGATGGTCCGCCGAGACGGCGTGGACCTTGGACTGTGGCGCCGTCCCGCACCCCGACAGCTCGTCCTGCCGCTCGACACGCACACGCACGCGATCGCCCGGCGGCTCCGCTTCACCCGCTATCGCTCGCCGGGCTGGGCCATGGCCGTCGACATCACCCGTCGCCTGCGCCGCTTCGACCCCGACGACCCGGTGAAGTACGACTTTGCCCTCTACCGTCTGGATCAGTGGACGCGGGAGGACGAGATCCGCTCGCTCGGCGGATGACGACCTCTCTGGGGGGGGTCAGGTCGTCGGGCCCCAGAGGCGGATGCGGCCGTCGGCGAGGGCCACGGCGATGTGGTTCCACTCCCCGTAGAGGCTGACCCCGACGAAGCTCTCGTCGCGCGGACCCCACAGCGCGGCGGAGGCCGCCCGGCTCTCGAGATCCCACAGTCGTACCGCGTTGCCGAGGCTCACGGTGGCGAGAAAGGCCCCGTCGGCGAGAAAGCACATCGACGAGGCGGGCCGTTGCAGGGCGAGCGTGGCCGTCTCCTCCCGCGAGGCGAGGTCGATGAGGCGGATGGTCCGGTCGCGGCTGGCCACCGCCATGTGCTGGCCGTCTGGGGACAACACGAGCTGGGTGACCTGGGCCGCGGGCCCTCGAAGCGTCGCGAGGAGCCGCGCCCGCTGGGGGTCGATGAGTCGAAGCACGCGGCTCGAGTGGCCGGTCAGGATCCACTCGCCCCCCCCGGTCCAGGCGAGGGCGGTGACCGCGGCGGGCTGGCGCAGGAGCTCGCGCCGTGCGTCGCCGCCGAGGGCGGCCCCGACGTCCCACAGGCGCAGGTTCGAATCGAGCGACCCGGTGGCCAGGGTGGCGCTGTCGGGTGAGAAGGCCAGGGCCGAGACCGCTTCGTCGTGCCGCATGCGTACGGGGACGGCCTCGCCTCTCGCCATGTCCCACAGATGCACGGCCCCGTCGACGTGTCCGGAGGCCAGGAGCGAGCCGTCCGGCGAGAAATCCAGGGCGGTGGCGGCGGAGTCGTGCCCGCTCCGCTGATGCAGGGCCGTCCGCAGGGTGGCGGAGCGCGTGCGCGAGCGAAGGTCCCACAGACGAATCGCCCCGTCTGCCCCCGCCACCGCCAGTAGGTCGGCCACCGGCGACAGGGCAACCTGCTTCGTCGCCGGGGGCTCACCGAAGGCGCCCTTGTCGGTGAGGGCCCCCGCGCCATGGGTGCGGAGCGTGGCCGAGTCGAGCGGACCCAGCGTCACCGGGACACCGCTCGCCGGGGTGGGCGTGGCCGCGGAGCCGACCGGGCGCTTCGGAGAGGCTGAGGCGGCCGGGGAGGCCGAGCGACGCACCGTGGCCGCCGCGCCGATCCGCTGCTCGATGACCTTCACCAGCCTCACGATCCCGGTGCGGGTCGGCTCGAGCGCCTGCGCCCGGCGTGCCGCCTCCAGCGCACCCGAGTAGTCCTCGGCGGCCAGCAGCCGGCGCGCCTCGGCGAAGTTGAGCTCGTAGCCGCGTCGCCGGGCCACCGGGTCGAGCGGTTCCTCCGGGGGAGGGGTCGCCCCGATGGCGCTCAGGAGGGCCCGCTCCATCTCGTGAAGGTCCTTGAAGCGGCCCTCCGGCCGCTTGTCGAGGGCCTTCGTGGCCGCGGCCACGAGCGGCTCGGGCAGGCCGAGCCGCCCGGCATCGAGGGGAGGCAGCGGCTCGTTGATGATCCTGTTGACGACGCTCAAGGGCGTCTCCGCCTCGAAGGGCCGGCGGCCCGAGAGCACCTCGTAGAGGATCACCCCCACCGCCCACATGTCAGCGCGGTGGTCGACCTTGGCGCCCCGGAGAAGCTCCGGCGAGATGTAGCTTGGCGTGCCCAGCACCATGCCCGTCTGGGTGAGGTCGGCCTCGCGCGTCGCCTTGGCGATCCCGAAATCGAGGATCTTCACGACACGCTCCTCAGTCACGAGGATGTTGGGCGGCTTCACGTCGCGGTGGACGACCCCCATCTTGTGGGCGAAATCGAGCCCACGGCAGACGTCGACCATCATCCGGATCTTCTGCTCGAGGGTGAAGTGGTCGGGGTCGTGGAAGGCCTCGCCGAGCTCCTGGCCCTTGACGTACTCCATCGCGATGTAGTGCTTGCCCTCGACCTCACCCACCTCAAAGATCGTGACGATGTTCGGGTGCTGTAGTCGGGCCGCGGCTCGGGCTTCACGCCGGAAGCGCTCGAGCGTCTCCTTCCCCTTCAGGAGCGCTGGCGCGAGCATCTTGAGCGCTAGCAGACGGTCGAGGACCGGGTCGCGGGCCTGGTAGACCTCGCCCATGGCGCCCTGGCCGAGCTTCTTCAGGATCTCGAACTTCCCGAACCTTTCTTGCTCCAAGGCCACCTATGATAAACGGCTGGGGCCCCTCAGGCGGCCAGGGCGGCCAGCAGCTCGTCCCCGAAGGCGTCGATTCGCCAGCGCCGGAGACCCTCGATCCCGGCCAGTCCGGCCTCGTCCCGCGGCCCCGCCGCGGCCAGGCGGTCGATCAGCCGCTGGGGGAGCACCACCGAGACATCGACCTTCAGCTCCGGGCCCCGGCGGGCGCGCCACTCCTTGAGGCGGGCCGCCCTCTGCATCACCTCGGTGGGGATCAGCGGGCGCGGCGAGCGGGGGATGACGGGAAGCCCCGAATCGGGCAGCTCCGCGGCCCGGTGGAGCGCGGAGAGGATGTCGTCGGCCTGACCACGCAGGCGCGGCAGGATCCCGGGCACGTTGCGCAGCTCCGGGAGTGTCCGCGGGCGCCGCTCCGCCAGCCTCAGGAGCATCTCGTTCCCGAGGATCTTGAAGCCCGGCCGGTCGGTCTGCTCGGCCCGGCTCTCGCGCCAGGCGTAGAGCTCACGGAGCGCCGCGAGCTGGCGCGGGCGCAGCCGCCGCGCTCCCTTGACGGCCAGGTAGGCGTCGAGGTTTCTCTGCCGCGGCTGTGGCTCGAGGGCCGCCACCGCCTCGCACTCCTCCCGGACCCACTCGAGCCGACTTTTCTCCTCGAGCTTCGCCTGCAGTCGCTCCCGAAGCGCGTCCAGGTGCTGGACGTCGGCCAGGGCGTAGGCCTCCTGCTGCGGGGTGAGCGGCCGGCGCGACCAGTCGTCCTTCTGGTTGGTCTTGGAGAGGGTGACCCCGAGCTCCGCCTCCGCCACCGCGGCGAGCCCGATCCCGGGCATGCCGAGGAAGCGGGCCGCGATCATCGTGTCGAACAGGCTCGCGAAGGTGAAGCCGAAGTCGCGCTTGAGCGTGGTGACGTCGTAGTCCGCCCCGTGCAGGACCTTGGTGATGTCCGGGTCGGCGAGCGCCGGTCCCAGGGGCGAGAGGTCCCGGATCGCCAGAGAGTCCACCAGCACGGCGTCGCCCTGGTCGGTGGCGATCTGGACGAGACAGACCTTCTCGAAGTGGTGGTAGAGGCTGTCCGACTCGGAGTCGAGCGCGATCGTCCGGCAGCCGGCCAGGGTGCGGGCGAAGTCGGCCAGGGCCTCGGGGGTGCGGATCCAGGGTGTCACGACCCGGAGTATACGGAAAGGCCGACACTGGAGCGACTTGCGGCGGGCGGGGAGGCCCTGTAACGTTTGGGGGGGTGGCCCCGTCTCATACATGGACGGATCTGCCGGAGGCGGGGCGCCTTCGAGCCATCCGAACCGAGAGGAGACGCGAAGTGAGCGAGAACGTGGTTGTTCTGACCTCTGAGAACTGGAAGAAGGAAGTCATGGAGGCCGACGGCCCCGTGCTCGTGGACTTCTGGGCGGCCTGGTGCGCCCCCTGCCGGATGGTCGCGCCCGCCGTCGAGCAGGTGGCGGCCACCTTCGCGGGGAAGGCCACGGTGGGCAAGCTGAACGTGGACGATCACCCCGAGATCGCGGGGGAGTTCGGCATCCGCTCGATCCCGACACTCCTCGTGTTCAAGGGCGGCCAGGTGGTCGAGCAGCGCGTGGGTGCGGTGCCCCAGCCGATGATCGCCGAGATGGTGGAGAAGCAGCTCACGCCGGCCCAGGCATGACCCTGGGCCCGGACGGGGCCGAGGCCTCGCGCCGCGAGGTCCTGTCCCGGGCCCTCGTCGAGGAGGGCGACCGGCTGTACGCGCTCGCTCTGCGCACGACGCGTGACCCCGACCTCGCCGCGGACGCCGTGCAGGAGGCCTTCGCCAGCGCGCTCGAGAAGGCCGAAGGCTTTCGCGGCGAGTCCCGTGTGGGCACCTGGCTCCATCGCATCGTCTTCAACAAGTCGATCGACCTGCTGCGCCGCCGCCGGCGCGACGAGCCGCTGCCGGACGACGATCCAGACCGGCTCACCGCCGCGGACGAGCGGCTCGCGCACGGGACGTCCTGGTCGCGCCCTCCCGACGAGACGCTCCTCGGTGCGGAGACGAGGATGGCGCTGGAAGCGGCGCTCGAGAGCCTGACCCCGCTGCAGCGGGCGGTCTTCGAGCTCAAGGAGGCGGAGGATCGGCCGACCGCCGAGGTGGCGGAGATCCTGGGCCTCAGCCCCGGGGCGGTGCGGGTCCACCTTCACCGGGCGCGGCTGAGGCTGCGTGCACGACTCACCGTTCACTTTCGCGGGCGGGACGAGGCGCCGCCCGCCGACGAGGCGAGAGCATGACGTGCGACGAGCTGCTTCGACAGCTGACGGAGTACGAAGAGGGTATTCTGCCCGACGACGTGTGCGAGGAGCTTCAGCGCCACCTCGCGGAGTGCGAGCCCTGTCAGGGCCTCAAGGGAGACCTGGAGGCCCTGGCCCGGATCTGCCGCAGCTGCGCGCCGCCGAAGATGCCGGAGGACATGCGCCGGCGCCTGGCCGAGCGCCTCGGCGGGCCCACCCGGTGAGCGCTGACGCCCTGCCCACGGTCGAGATCGAGCCCGAGCGGCCCGCCGATGCGGCCGTCGTCCTCATGCACGGCCTCGGCGCCGACGGGCACGACTTCGAGACGCTCGTCTTCGAGCTGCGGCTCCCTTCGGAGTCCGCCATCCGGTGGGTTTTTCCCCATGCGCCCATCCGCCCGGTGACGCTCAACGGCGGGATGCCGATGCGGGCGTGGTACGACATCATCGGCCTGGACCGCCGGTCCGAGGAAGACGAGACCGGGATACGGGCCTCGGCCGAGGGGATCCGGGGCCTCGTGCGCCGCGAGCGGGAGAGAGGGATCCCTTCCGATCGGATCGTCCTCGCCGGCTTCTCCCAGGGCGGGGCCATGGCCCTCTTCACGGCCCTGCGAGAGCCCGAGCGTCTCGCCGGTGTCCTCGCCCTCTCCACCTACGTGCCCCTCGCGGCGACGCTCGGGGACGAGGCTCACCCGGCCGTGGCCGCGGTGCCGATCTTCATGGCCCACGGCACGCTGGACCCGATCGTCCCGATCGCCCTCGGCGAGGGTGCGCGCGACCTCCTGCGCTCCCGCGGGCACGATGTCGTCTGGCACACCTACCCGATGCCGCACAGCGTGAGCGCGGACGAGGTGGCCGACATCCGCGAGTGGCTGCTGCGGGTCCTGCCCCCGCGAGGCTGAGGCCGAAAACCCGGTCCCCGAGTCGCCCCTGGCCTACGGGGCCCAGCCGACGCAGCTCAGAGCGATCTTCCCCCGGGGTCCCTGGATTCAATCCTTGCGCCGCAGCCCCGGAACGAGATACGACAAGGAGCCATGACGACCTCAGTCGAGCGCTCGCTGCCCGTCCTCCCGCGCCTCGTCCTCGCGGTGATGCTGGCCTCCGTCGGTTGCTCCCGCTCGGAGCCCCCCCCGGGCGAGCTCACCTCCGACCAGGTGGCGGATGCGCTGGGGGGAGCGCACCGGCCGGCAGGCCCCTCGCTGATCGTGCCCGACGAGTTCGCCGGCGTGTGGCAGACCTGGACCGGGGATCTCGACGGCATCGTCAGGCGCGGTGTGCTCCGCGTCCTCGTCACCCACAGCTCCACCCACTACTACGTCGATCGGGGCCGACAGGGGGGCATCACCTACGAGATGTTCCGGCTCTTCGAGAAGGACCTCAACCGACGCTTCGAGACCGGAGCGCTGCCGATCGACGTCCTGTTCATTCCGGTCCAGAGGGGCCGCCTGCTGTCGGCCCTCCTGGAGGGACACGGGGACATCGCCGCCGCCGCCTTGACGGTGACCGAGGCTCGGCTGAGGCTGGTGGATTTCTCGCTGCCGATGGCCCGGGGGGTCGAGGAGGTCGTGGTCAGTGGCCCCAGCGTGACCGGGTTGCGCCGGGTGGAGGACCTGTCCGGCCGGAAGGTCCACGTGCGCCCCTCGAGCAGCTACGCCGAGAGCCTCGCGGCCCTGAACGCCACCTTCCGTGAGCGTGGGCTCGACCCGGTGGAGATCGTTCCCGTCGACGAGCGACTGGAGACGGAGGACGTCCTCGAGATGGTCAACGCCGGTGTCTTCTCGATCACGGTGGTCGACGACTACCTCGCCCGGCTCTGGGCGCAGGTGCTGGGCGAGATCCGGGTTCACGCCGACGTCACGGTGGGGTCCGGACGAAACATTGCCTGGGCGCTGCGCAGGGACAGCCCGAAGCTCAAGGCCGTCGTCGACGAGTTCATCCGGGGGCACCGGGCCGGGACCCTCACCGGAAACGTGATCCTGAACCGACACCTCAGGAGTGCGAAGCGGATCACGAACCCCGGGCACGAGGGAGATTTCGAGCGCTTCCGCTCCATGGTCGGGCTCTTCGAGAAGTACGGCGAGCAATACGGTCTCGAGTGGCTGTTCCTGGTGGCCCAGGCCTATCAGGAGTCGGGGCTCGACAACTCGAAGGTCAGCCCGCGCGGCGCCATCGGCGTGATGCAGCTGCTGCCCTCGACCGCCGCGGACCCCAACGTGAACATCCCCGATGTCAACCTCCTCGAGCACAACATCGAGGCCGGGGCCAAGTACCTGCGCTTCATCCTGGACCGCTACTTCGAGAGCGAGGAGATGGACGAGTTCAACCGCCACCTGTTCGCCCTTGCCGCGTACAACGCCGGTCCGGCACGCGTGGCGGCCCTGCGGCGCGAAGCCGCCCAGGTGGGTCTGGACCCGGACCGGTGGCTCGACAACGTCGAGGTGGTGGCCGCCCGCCGGGTGGGGCGGGAGCCGGTCGAGTATGTCTCCAACGTCGTGAAGTACTACTTCGCCTACCGCCTGGTGACCGAGCGGCTGCTCGGGCGGAGCGCGGCGCGCAAGGCGGCCGAAGCATAGTGGCGCAGGACACCAGCCGCCTCAGAGGTCGCGGGTGTGGAAGAGGCGGAGGCCCACCACCAGGGTGACCACGACGTAGCCGAGGGCCCAAGCGACCATGGCCGGGCTCGGCACCGACAGGGTCAGGAACGGGCCGATCTGCACGTCGCGCGCGATCGCGGGCTGCATGTGGTACGCGGCGAGCTGCCACAGCGACTCGCTCGGCACGATGAGGCTCGCGGCGATCCCGATGTAGCGAGCGGTGGCGTTACCGGCCATCGTCCCGATCTGCTCCATCCACCCTCCAACGAAGGCGAGGCCGTAGAGGCCGAAAACCGTCACCCCGTTGGCGAGGGAGGACAGGCGGGTCCCCCCGACGAGGGCCAGGGTCAGGAGGACGGTGCCCTCGAGGAGGATCAGGAGGATCCCGAGGCCGGCGTTGGGCGGTATCTGTCCGCCGACAAGACGAGCGACCGCGAGCACGCCCCCGCAGAGCACGAGCGCGTAGAGGGCGAGGACCATCCAGCAGCCGAGCCACTTGCCGAAGGCCACCACCGCCCGGGAGACGGGCTTGGTGCAGAGCGTCTCGATCACCCCCGAGCCGATCTCGCCGGCCAGCGTGTCGATCGTCACGAGGACCGAGGTCATCACGATCAGGAAGTTGGCCGCATACAAGGCGGTCAATGTGATCAGGTTCAAGAAGAGGACCTGCTGGCTGAGGGGAGCGTGTGGCCCGGATGTCGCGAGCCATGAAGTGAAGCCCGACTCCGAACAGGACGACGAAGGCGGCTCCGAACAGGAGCGCCGCGGCCAGGATCCGGCGCCGCCGGGCCTCGGTGAACGTGAGGTGGGCGATGACCATCACCGCTCGGAGCCTTCCGGGCACGCGCGTCGGCTCCGGCACCGCAGGCTCAGCCGAGGTCCGGGTCATCTGCGACCACCTCCAGGAAGATCTCCTCGAGCGAAGGCCGCCGAGCGGCCAGGTGATAGAGCCCCACGCCCCGGCCGGCCAGCCACCGGGTGATCTCCGGGAGCGTCTCCTCGCCCTCCACCCGCATACGGACGCGATCCCCCTCCACCCGCACGTCGCGCCCGAAGCGCGCGAGGTCGGCGACGAGCGTGGCCGGGGTCCGCTCGAGACGCATCTCGACCTCGAGCTCGCGCTCCTTGGTGCCGAGCAACAGGTCCCGCACGACCCGGCCGTCCTTGAGGAAGGCGACCCGGTCGCAGGTCACCTCGACCTCGCTCAGCAGATGGGAGTTCAGGAAGATGCTCGTCCCGCGCTCGCGGAGGTCGCGGATGACGTCCCGGACGAGACGGCGCCCGAGCGGGTCGAGGCCGGAGGTGGGCTCGTCGAGGAAGACGAGCTCGGGCTCGCCCAGGAGCGCCTGGGCGAGTCCGAGGCGTTGCTTCATCCCCTTGCTGTACTCGCGCACCCGACGAGCGGCGGCGTCGGCGAGCTCGACGCGTCGCAGGGCCTCCTCGATGCGGGCGTGCAGGCCCCGCGCGGGCAGGCCGAGGAGCCGGGCGTGGAAGCGGAGCAGCTCCCGGCCCTCGAGCCACTCGTGGAAGGCGAAGTGCTCCGGGAGGTAGCCCACTCGGGCCCGTCCCCGGGGCGCGCCCAGGGGCTCCCCGAGGATCCTCCCCCGACCGGAGGTCGGCCGCACGAGGCCGAGCAGCATCTTCATGGAGGTCGTCTTCCCGGCGCCGTTCGGCCCCAGGAAGCCGAAGACCTCGCCGCGCGGAATGGTCAGGCTGAGCTCGCGCACCGCGACCTTCGCGCCGAACTGCTTGCTCAGCGCACGGGCCTCCAGGGCGGGGGAGCCCTCGACCATCTGGCTACTCGAGCGACTGCGCCATCTCGAGGACCTCCAGGCCGTGCCCCGGTCCCGTCGCAGCATAGACGCGGTCCTCGTCGGACCAGAGGAGCACGGAGTGCCAGCGGCCGCGCGGGTGCGTTCCGTCGGCCTCCGGCTTCGGCTCGTGGTGACCGGAGACCAGCAGGCCCTTGCGGCCCTGCACCTCGACCTCCCGGAAGTTGCCGCCCTCGGCGGGAATGGGGACCAGAAGCGTGCTGCGCCAGTCGATCCGGGCGGCGAAGAGCCGCGCCTCCTCCGCGCTCATCCCTGCCATCTGAAGACCGAGCGCGCCGAGCTCGGCCAGATCGACGCCGTCCGGGAGCGCCACCTCCGGTCCCCGGGACTGCACCAGGACGAACTCAGACTCGTCTCTCTGGTAGCGCATCACCACTGCCGGAGGCGCGTGGACCTCCATGGTGGCCCCGTCCCACGTCGCGGGCACACTGGGATCTTCGACGCCGACGGTCTCGGCCAGGCTCCTCAGCTTCTCAACGTCGAGACGGACGCGGAAGGCCCCGGGCCGGGCCACCGCGAAGCCCGCGAACGAGGCCCCGCGCGGCGGGGTCGCGGGCTGGCGTGCGTCGACACCGGCAAGCGAGGATGCCAGCTCGAGGGTCTCGACGCCCTCGGGCGCCTGGGGCTCCTCGAGGACCTCGACCTGATCGCCGACGAGGGCCTTCAGGTCGACCCCGCTCTGCTGGAGCCGCTCGAGCCGCTCCGTGTCCACCGGTACCGCGGCGAAGCGCTGGACCCGGAAGAGGTCGAGGAACTCGCGCGCCACCGCGCGCACCGGGGGCAGGGTGAAGGTCACCGCGACCACCGCGACCGTGAGGGCGCCGGCGAGGGAGGGCCGGAGTGCCCATGGCCTTCGCGATCGTCGCTCGGCCTCGGCGGAGTCGATCTCGGCGAGTCGTCGCTCCAGGCCCTCGGCAAACTCGGGCCGCGGCTGCTCGCGGAGGCGGGAGAGGAAGTCGTCGCTCACGGTCGTCCTCCTTCGTCCCACGCGGCGCGCAGCGTGCCGACCGTGCGGTGCAGGATCGTCCCCACGTTCGACTCGCTGAGCCCGGTGAGATTCGAGATAGCACGGTTGGTGGCGCCGGCACCGTACTTGAGGGCGATCAGCTCCCGCTCCCGCGGAGGCAGGCCAGCGAGCAGCGTCCGGAGCCGCCGGGACTCCGCGCGGTGCATCGCCTCGGCCTCCGGCGTCGCCGTCTCCGGGGTCGTGACGTCCTCGAGCGGCACCTCCGGACGATGCGTCCTGCGCCGGAAGTGATCGATCGCCACATTGCGCGCGATGGCGAGGAGCCAGGTCGAGACCGCGGCCCGGTCCTTCCGGTAACGCCGGCGCCCCCGCCACGCCTTCTCGAACGTCAGCGAGGTGAGGTCCTCGGCGGTGGCCCGATCGAAGACGCGGTAGCGGTGGAAGTTGAAGACGCGGGGCAGCTCCTCGCGATAGACGGCGTCCCAGTCGACCGCCTCAGCTTCGGCGAGGGGAGCCAGCCGGTCGAGGAGTCTCACACCACCCATGCCATCTCGATATACGAAGGTGGGGCGAACGTATCACACGGGGGATGCGCTCAGTCGCGCATCCGGGACACGGCCGTCCCCTGAAGATGACGCATCAGCCTGGAGAGCACGCGCGCCTTGCACGGCTGGCACCCCGAGGCCCGGGTCCTGTGCCCGGAAACCTCTGATAGGGCAGCGATCCGGCCGACTCGCGGCGACCGTGAGAACCGGGCGATCCCGCCTCCGGACGGCACGGGGCTTGCGTCTGGCACGGTCGATCCCGGGAGGCCCCCATGCGCAAGACGCTCCTCAAGGCGCTCGTCGTGACGGCTCTGGCCGCCCTGGCCTCCGGCCAGGAGGCGCGGTCTGCCGACGGGAGCCAGCTCTCGGACAAAGGGCAGGAAGTCAGCACACGGGAGGGCTACGACGCCCGGCCGCCCGCTCTGCCAGTCCACCCCTATGAGCTGCCGCTCGCCCTCGCCCTCGACCAGAAGGACCCGCCCCGCGACCTGGGCTTCCGCAGCGGGGTCCTCTTTCTCACCAACGGAGCTGATCTGCCGGAGTCGGTCGTGCTCCTCGAGGTGCCCCTCGGGGTCCTGGGGACCCGGGTCGAGGCCGAGACCGGGGTCTGGAACGCGAGCGTCTCCATGCTGGCCTACGTCCGGGACGCGGAGGGTCGTCTCGTGAGCCGGCTGAGCCGCGACTGGCCGCTTCGGGGGACCGGCTCCCCGAGCGGTCTGCGTGGACGCAACGCCCTGTTGAAGCGAACGGTGCGCCTCGCCCCCGGGCGCTACACGCTGGAGGCGGCGGTGCGCGACCGGGAGACCGGGCGCATCGGGGCGCGGCACGTCCCGTTCGTCGTGCCCGAGACGTCTTCAGCCCTGTCGCTCGGGAGCGTCGCGGTCGTGCGCTTTCAGCGGGCGCCGCCCAACGCGCGGGACTCGTCCGATCCCCTGCTCGTGCGTGGCCTGAGTGCCCTGCCGGTCCTCGGGGCTCCCATCGCGATCGAGTCCGGGCAGGTCGGGGTGCTGACCACCCTGCACCCGGAGCGGGGTGCGGGCCCCGTGTCGGTGACGGTCGAGTTTCGGCGCGACGGCGAGGTCCTCGCCCAGGCGTCACCGGAGATCCCCAAACCTGATCTGCACGGGCGGATCACCCTGGCCCACAGCTTCGCCCTGCCTTCAACCGAGCCCGGGCGATACGAGGTGTGGGTCCGCGTGCGCCAGGGGAAGGAAAAGGCCTCAGCCGCAACCTCGTTCCAGATCGCGCGAGTCACCCCGATGGGGATTCTCTCGCCCGATGTGGCGCGCGCCGGCATCTGGCGCTGAGCCTCCCGACTGGTGTTCCGTCACCGACGTCGTGTGTCGATCCTCAGCGCGCAGTGCAGCCGGGGCCTCGGCGTGCACCCCGTCTGCGGGCCCGCCAGCTTCGAAGTGAAGACAGGGTCCTCGCCGGGGCCCCGCCCGCCGAGCCCCTTCGCTGCGCTGACAGCCTCGTGTACTCGACACCAGTGACACGACACTAGGAGCCGTCGCCCTCGTCCCGCTCGAGCGCCTTCGCCTCGTCCCAGAGGCGGTCCATCTCCTCGAGGGTGGAGTCGGCGGGCGCGCGGCCGTCGTCCCGCAGCCGCTCCTCGATGTGGCGGAAGCGGCGGCGGAACTTCCGGTTCGCGGCCTTGAGGGCGCTCTCGGGGTCGACCCCGGTGAGCCGGGCCACGTTGACGGCCACGAAGAGGAGGTCGCCGACCTCCTCGGCGATCGCCCGCTGGTCGGTCTTTCGCCCGGATCGGCGTCCCGCAGCTCGAGCACCTCCTCGTCCAGCTTGACGAGGGCGCCGTCGGCGTCCGGCCAGTCGAAGCCCACGCGGGAGACCTTGGTCGTCATCTGGAAGGCCTCCATCACCGCCGGGCAGCCCCCGGTGGACGCTGTCGAGCATCGACTCGTCGTCCTTGCCCTTCGCCTCGCGCTCCTTCGCCTTGATCGCCTCCCAGCTGCGCAGCACCTCGCCCGACGTCGACGCATCGTCGTCCGCCGAACACGTGCGGGTGCCGCCGGACCATCTTGTCGGAGACGCGCTCGATGATCTGCCGCAGGCGGAAGGCCCCGCGCTCCTCCGCGATGTTGGCGTGGAAGACGACCTGCAGCAGCAGGTCGCCGAGCTCGCCCATCGAGCTCGTCGTCGTCCTTCTCGTCGATGGCGTGGGCGACCTCGTAGGCCTCCTCGATCGTCATGGGCTTGACGGTCTCGTGCGTCTGCTCGCGGTCCCAGGGGCAGCCGCCGGGGGCGCGCAGGCGGGCGATCAGCTCGACGAAGCGGGCAAAGAGCCTGCCGGCCTCGACGGAGGCGGGCGAGGGCTTGATCTCGGACATGAAAGCCATTGTCTCCCGCCGAGACCGCGGTACATACTGCTGACATTCCGAGTCCACCGTCCGGGGACTGCGGACTCGGAATCTGCCGTTCCCGTCTCGAAGGTCCCTTGCCCCATCCCGCGAACTCGCCCCCCGCACTCCCAGGAGGCCCCATGAAGCTCCGTCTCTTCCAGGTCGACGCCTTCGCCAGCCGGGTCTTCGCCGGCAACCCGGCCGCGGTGGTCCCGCTCGAGGCGCTGGCTGGACGACGCCACCCTGCAGGCGATCGCGACCGAGAACAACCTCTCGGAGACCGCCTTCCTCGTCGGGGGGAAGGGCGACTACGAGATCCGCTGGATGACGCCGACCGACGGAGGTGGACCTCTGCGGCCACGCGACGCTGGCCTCGGCCTGGGTCGTCTTCCACGAGCTCGAGCCCGGCCGGACGGAGGTGATCTTCCGCTCGAAGAGCGGGCCGCTCGGTGTCGTGGCGAAGGGCGACCGGCTGGCCCTCGACTTCCCGTCTCGTCCCCCGGAGCCGGCGGACGGACCAGCACGGCTCCCTCGCCGAGGCTCTCGGTCGGGCCCCGGCGGTCGCCCTCGCCTCGCGCGACCTAATGGCCGTCTTCGAGCGGGAGGAGGACGTCCGGGCCCTCGCTCCCGACATGGTCAAGCTGGCCGCCTTCGACGGTCACGGGTGTGATCGCCACCGCTCCGGGAGATGACTGCGACTTCGTCTCGCGCTTCTTCGCCCCCGCGTATGGCATCCCCGAGGATCCGGTGACCGGCTCCGCCCACTGCACGCTGATTCCCTACTGGGCGAAGCGTCTCGGGAAGACGAAGCTCCACGCCCGCCAGATCTCGCCCCGCGGCGGCGAGCTGTTCTGCGAGCTGCAGGGAGACCGCGTCGAGATCGCCGGCCACGCGGTGAAGTACCTCGAGGGGACGATCGAGGTGCCTGCGTAGGTCGGCGCCAGGATCGCCTCGGCGAACCCGGGCTCAGCGTCCGACGGCGCCCGGAGGGACGCGTCCGTCGCCGGTTCAACGCCGCGTCGCCCTGGCGGTCACGCATGGGAGGCGCTAGTCGTCGCGGACACCCCCGTTGATGTCGTAGCAGAACAAGTTGTCCTGCTCGCGGAGGAACAGCTTTCCGTGAGCGATCACGGGATGGGCCCAGCTCTCCTTCTCGACGTCGGGGATCATGAACGTGCCCCGCTCGCGATAGGCGTCGGCGCTGGCCTCGATCAGGATCATCCGCCCGTCCTGGTACCGGAAGTAGAGCCGCCCGTCCGCGTAGCTGACCGCCGCGGAGTCGTGGCCCTGGGTCCGCTCCGGCCCCCAGAGCACCTTCCCCGTCAGGAGGTCCACGGCGATCGGAAAGCCCTTGTTGTGACCCGTGCCCGTGAAGACCGTGCCGTCGTGCAGGACCAGGCCCCCGTGGTGGTTCTGCAGCGTGCCCGCCTCGAGGAAGTACACCTCCTCGGCCTTCAGCGTGTGGTCCTGCCGGGCGATCTTGACGAGAGCAGCGCCCGTGCCGTAGCCAGTGGAGGCGAAGACGTAGTCGCCGTGTACGACGGGAGTGGCGATGTTGGCGATGTCGCTGGCGACCCGGTTGTAGCCCCAGAGCAGCTCGCCCGTTTCGGCCGCGACCCCGATCAAGCCCCTCCCCACCAGCTGGACGTACTGGCGTACGCCAGCCGCCTCGGAGACGACGGCCGACGAGTAGGCGGCACCGTCGGAGCCCACCGGGCCCAGGCGCCGGCCCTGGGTGCGCCACAGCTCCTTGCCGGTCCGCTTGTCGAGAGCGACCGTCAGCGCCTCGATGTGGCCGGGGGTCACGACCACGCGGTCCCCATCGACCAGCGGCGACTCGGAGAACTTCCAGTCGTAGCTGCCCATGGCCTTCATCAGGTAGCCGTCGAAGTCGGCGGGCAGGTCCCGGCGCCAGCGCTCTTGACCGCTCGCCGCGTCCAGACAGACGACGACGCCCTCCGTGGTCATCACGTAGAGGCGATCCCCGTCCACGGTCGGCGTCGAGCGGGGACCGCCGCGCTTGTCTTCGAAACGCGGCCCCAGGCGCGTCTTCCACAGCAGCTCGCCAGCGGCCGCCGAGACGGCCATCGCGTACTGGCCGTCGTCGAGATCTCCCATGGTGAAGATCCGGTCACCGACCACCGCGAGGCTGGAGTAGCCCGCGCCCAGCCCACTGGACCGCCAGTCCAGAGAAGGCCCCCCTTCGGGCCACTCCTGCAACAGCCCGGTCTCGGCCGACTTCCCGCTGCGCTCGGGGCCACGCCACTGAGGCCAGTCGGCGGTGGCGGGCAGCGAAGCCACGAGCAGGAGTGCCGTCAGACTCGAGAGAAAGAAGGGCAGGCGGGGTCTCATCGACGCGTGTCGCAGCATCGGGGGCTCCTCTCGTCCCGCCGGTGCCCCCGGCCGACGAAGACACTCATCAGTCTAACCTGAACGAGCCCGGCGTGGTGACGCGCGAGGAGTGGCGGCGAGTGTCGTGTCACCGGAGTCGGTCAGACTTCGACCACACGGAACCCTGGGGGCCTCGGCGGCCACCCCGACTGCGGGCCCGCCAGCATCGAAGCAGAGCGGGGTCCTCGTCGGGGCCCCACCCGCCGAAGCCCTTAATCGCGTGGTCTGTGACGTGCACACGACTTCCGTGACGTGCCTCTAGTTGCCCTTGAGTGGAACCCGCCGGGACTGCCCGGTGCCGACGTCCTCGAGGTCGACCGACTCGATGCCGATCCTCGAGATCCGATACCGGTTCGCGACGACCTCGCCCGGCTGGCCGGTCAGGACCTCGTTGCCCTCGGTCACCAGGACGGCCACCTTGACCCCCTGGGCGTTCCCGACCGAGCCGATGAACTTGAGGTTCAGGGGCGGGAGGCTCGCCCGCCCGGCGCCCAGGGCTCCCGAGGGACCCGTGCCGGGGGGCGGGGTCATCCTGGGCACCGGAGGCGGTGCCGCCTCTGGCGGGGCCTCGAACCCACCCGGGTCTGGAGGGCCAAAGGTGAAGAGATCTCGGCGGCCGACCTCCACCTCGGTGCGTGGCTGCTCCAGGCGGGCGAGATCGATCCGGGAAACGGGGGGGAGTGGGTCCGCGGGGCGGGACCGTGAGAGGACGGCCGGGGCGGCGCCGGAGCCGCTGAGCTGCGGCCAGAACGTCACGACCGCCGCCACCGCGAGCACGCCCAGCAGCAGCACCTCCCGTCGCTTGAGCCTCAGGCGCACCGGATCCTCTTCTCTCGCGCGAGCGTAGCACGACTCGGCGTAACCTATACGGGTTCGAGCACGGGGGGATTCCCATGAGAGCGATTTGCGTCGAGAGCCACGGCGGCCCCGAGGTCCTTCGTCTGACCGACCTGCCCGACCCCACACCCGAGGAGGGTCAGCTCCTGGTGAGGCTGGAGGCGGCGGGGGTCAACTTCATCGACGTCTACCACCGGACGGGCCTGTACCCGAGCCCGCTCCCCCTCACCCTGGGCCTGGAGGGGGCCGGCGTCGTCACCGGAGTGGGGCCCGAGGTCTCCGGTTTCCGGGAGGGTGACCGCGTGACCTGGACCAACGTCCAAGGCTCGTACGCGGAGGCGGTGCTCGTCCCCGCGGACAAGGCACTCGCGGTTCCAGAGGGCGTCGAGACCCGGACCGCGGCCGCCGTCATGATCCAGGGCATGACCGCGCACTACCTGTGCCACGACACGTATTCGCTGAAGCCCGGCGACGTGTGCCTCGTCCACGCCGCGGCCGGGGGGGTCGGGCTGCTGCTCGTCCAGATGGCCAGGGAGAGGGGGGCCCGTGTCTTCGGCACCGTCTCGACCGAGGAGAAAGCGGCTCTCGCGCGCGAGGCCGGCGCCGACGAGGTGATCCTCTACACGCGCGAGGACTTCCTGGAGGCCGTCAAGCGCCTCACCGACGGCCGCGGGCTGAACGTGGTCTACGACTCGGTGGGGAAGACCACCGCCGAGAAGAGCCTGGACTGCCTGATGCCACTGGGGATGATGGTCTTCTACGGCAACTCGAGCGGTCCCGCGCCGCCGATCGATCCCCTGACGCTGACGCAGAAGGGCTCGCTCTTCCTCACCCGCCCGACCCTGTTCCACTACATCGCGGACCGGGCCAGCCTGGAGGCTCGGGCGGGCGACGTGCTGGGCGCGGTGGCGGCGGGGCGCCTGAAGGTGAGGATCGGCCAGACGTTCCCGCTCTCCGAGGCGGCGGAGGCGCACCGGGCCCTCGAGGGGCGGAGGACGACGGGGAAGGTGCTGCTGCTGCCCTGAAGGGGGTGATCGGAGGACACCATGGCGGCTGAGGTCATCGCGCGCGAGGAGTTTCCGGAGGGGCAGGTCTTCGAAGTCGTGGTCGGCGACCTCCTGACCGAGCCCGTGGACGCGATCGTGAACGCGGCGAACGGCCAGCTGGCGCACGGGGGGGGCGTGGCGGCCGCGATTGCGCGCGCCGCCGGTCCCGCACTCGTCGAAGAAGGCGACGCGCTCGTCCGCGCGCGCGGCGAGATTCCGGTGGGGGAGGCCGCGACCACCACCGCGGGGGACCTGCCCTTCGAGGGTGTGATCCACGCCGTCGGCCCCTACCAGGGGCAGGGACAGGAGGAAGAGCGCCTCGAGAAGGCGCTGCGGTCCGCCTTCCTCCGGGCTCACGAGCGGGGCTGGTCGTCGGTGTCTTTCCCCGCGGTCAGCAGTGGCATCTTCGCGGTCCCGCCCGACGTGTGCTCACGGGCGTACGTCGCGGCGGCGCGGGGATTCTGGACCGAGCACCCCGAGACGAGCGTCAAGTCGCTGCGGCTGTGCCTGTTCGAGGGGCCGCTCGTGGATCTCATGAGGGGCGCCCTCGGCGGGAGGGATGCCTGACCGCATTGACGGCCCCACGCCGGAGTCCCTATGCTCCGGGCCGTCGGGTGAGCGGCAGACGCACCGTGATCGCGACGCCGACAGAAGCGAAAGGAGCCCCACGATGACCGAGACGAGCAGCCGTCGGAGCTTCCTCAGGACCGCCGGGGTGGCCGGAGCGGCCGTGGCCGCAGCCCCCACCGCCCTGCGGGCCACCGTGGAAGGTGGCGGCACGGTGGTCCTGGCCTTCGTCGGTGTCGGCCACGTCCACACACCCGGCTTCGTCAAGCTGCTCAACTCACGCCCGGACGTGCGCGTGAAGTGGGTCTGGGACCACGACCCCGAGCGCGCGAAGGTGCGCGCGGCCGAGCTCGACGCCCGGCTCGCGACCGACCTCGACCAGGTCGTCTCGGATTCCGACGTCCAGGGGGTCGTCATCTGCTCGGAGACCGACCGCCACCCGAAGCTCGTCGCCGCCGCGGCAAAGGCGGGCAAACACATGTTCGTGGAGAAGCCCCTCGGCATCACCGCGGAGGGGAGCCTCGAGATGGCGCGGGCCATCGACGACGCGGGGCTGCTCTTCACGACCGGCTACTTCATGCGGATGGACCCGAAGCACCTCTTCCTCAAGAAGCAGGTCGAGGCCGGGAGCTTTGGGACGATCACCCGCGCGAGCGCCTGGAACTGTCACGCGGGCTCGCTCAAGGGCTGGTTCGACGTGAAGCCAGGCGATCCCGCCAACACCTGGCGGTGGATGGCGGACCCGAAGGTGGCGGGGGTGGGGGCGTTCGGCGACCTCGGGACCCACTCGCTCGACATCCTCATGTGGCTCTTCGGGGACGTGACGGCGGTGAGCGCCGAGATCAAGGTGGTCACCGGGCGCTACGGCGACTGCGACGAGTCGGGGACGTCGCTCATGCGCTTCGCGAGCGGCATCACCGGCACGCTCGCTGCGGGCTGGGTGGACATGGCAAACCCGGTCACGCTGCTCGTGTCCGGGACCGAGGGCCACGCGGTCATCGTCAACGGCGCACTGCACTTCGAGTCGAAGAAGGTCCCGGGCTCGAACGGAAAGGAGCCCTGGACGGACCTTCCCCCCGAGCCGAAGGCGCCGCTCCACCAGTTCGTGGAGGCCCTCGCGGGGGGCGACGCGGGCCGCCTCGTCACCCCTGCGGAGGCCGCGGCGCGCGTCGTGGTCATGGCCGCGATGTACGAGGCCGCCCGAACCGGGTCCTGGGTCGACGTCGGTTGACGGGGCGGGTGTCGACTCGATGAGCGCGGCGGAGCACCGGGTCGAGGTCTCCTGTCGCTCGTGTGGGGCCGGGATCCTCTTCGAGCCGCTCGAGCGCACCTCGCGCTGTCCGTACTGCGACTCGCCGTCGGTCGTCGACCGCCCGGAGACCGCGGACCGTCCCGACCCGGTCTTCGGGCTGGGCTTCGCCGTCGCCCGCGACGAGGCCGCCCGCCGCATGCGACGGTGGATCCGCGCCCGGAGGATGGCGCCGTTCGGCCTCAAGGACAAGGCGGCCGAGAAGGTGAAGGGCGTCTACCTGCCGACCTACCTCTACTCGGCCACGGCGCACACGACGTACTCCGCCTCCATCGCCGAGCACTACAAGAAGGACCGGGAGCGGAAGACCGAGTACCGCGACCTCGACGGTGGGCACGCCGCCTACGTCGCCGACATCCTCGTCACGGCCTCCCGGGGGATTCCCAACGACGAGATCGAGGGCATCGAGCCCTTCGACCTCGGCGCGCTCGTGCGCTACACGCCGGCCCTCGTCTCCGGCTGGATCTCGGAGGAGCCGTCGCGGACGCCGGACGAGTGCCAGGACCTCGCACGACGGGAGGCGACGGCTCGGGTGGACCGGCTGCTGCGCGGGTTCCTGCCCGGCGACGGCGTCCGTGATCTCCGCCACCGGACCGGCCTCGAGGACGAGTCCATCGACCTCACACTGGTCCCCGTCTGGGTGTTCGCGATCCGGTACGACGACGAGAAGCCCCCGATCCGCGTCCTGGTCAACGGGCAGACGGGGAAGGTCTTCGGGAAGGTCCCGGTCTCGTGGGCGAAGATCGGCCTGATCGCGGCCGGCATTCTCACCCTCATCGGCCTCGTGCGCCTCCTGGGGTGGCTGCTCCAATGACGACCCCCCCCACCGCCTCGTGCGCCCGCTGTGACAGCCCCCTCGAACGGGACGACCTGCGGTGCCCGATCTGCAGCCAGGCGACGCCGGTCAGGGCGGAGCGGGACCACAGGGAGGCGAGGGTCGAGGTGCTGCGGTGCAACGGCTGCGGCGCCGCGGTGTCCTACAGCGAGAAGGCCCGGGCCCCGAAGTGCGCCTTCTGCGGCTCGGTCACGCACCTCGAGACCTCCACGGACCCCATGGAGCAGACCGAGCGCTTCCTGCCCTTCACGGTGGCGCGCAGCCAGGCGACCGAGGCCTACCGCGGATGGCTCCGCGGCCTCGGGTTCTTCCGCCCCTCGGACCTCGCCTCGTCGGCCCGGCTCGAGTCGCTGAAGGCCCTGTGGTGGGTGGGCTGGGTGTTCCAGGCCGACGCCCTCGTCAGCTGGGCTGCCGACTCCAACCACGACACACGCCGCGCGGCGTGGGCCCCCCACGCTGGTCAGCTCGAGACAGCGTTCCGCGACATCCTGGTGCCGGCCACCCGGGGTCTTTCCGAGTCCGAGGCCACCCACCTGACCAGCAGCTACCGCCTCGAGTCCGCGGGCGAAGAGCCCGAGGGCGGCGGCGGCGAGACGATCGTGGAGCAATTCGACCTGCGGCGCTCCTCCGCTCGTCAGCGCGTGGCCGAGGCCATGGAGCGGCTCGCCGAGCAGCGGGTCAAGGACGGACACATCCCCGGCTCCCGGTTCCGGAACTTCTCGGCGGCCATCTTGCTGCGACGCCTGGTGACGATGCGCTACGCGTTTCCGGCGTACGTCGTCGCCTATCGCTACCGGGGACGCCTCTTCCGGACCGTCGTCTCGGGGCAGGACCCGACACGGATCCTGGGCCGCGCCCCGTACTCGGCGTGGAAGATCATGGGCACGCTCGGAGCGGTCCTGCTCGCGGTCGCGCTCATCGTGTGGCTGCTGTCGCTGACAGGCTAGCCCGGAGGATTCGTCAGATTTCGTCGCAGCAGAAGGCTTGGTGGACTATTCGGGCTTGGGCTCCTCCGAGACGCAGAGGAACTCCTCGTGAGCCAGGACTCGGCCGTCCGGGCTGCGGGCCTCCACCGTCCAGGGTCCGGTCGAACCCTCGGGCAGCGCGCGGCGGGAAAACGTGCGCCAGTGTGAGCCGCCGATCTCCAGCTCGGCCCTCATGATCACATCTCCATTGTGGATCCAGAGGTGGTGGATCGCTCCGCCGGGCGCACCGCCAACGACACGAGTCCAGAACGAGACCACGGTGCCTTCGACGAAACGGTCGGCGCGTCCCACGAGCCGGCGGTTCTCCACCCCGGTTCCGACGCCGGAGTGCGAGACGCGCAGCTCCGTGTTGGGAGCGCCCGCCGCCGGGGCCGGGGTGGAGATGGGCCCCTCCGCGGCGCGGGCCTCTTGCGGTGTCGATGTCGGGCGAGCTTGAGCCTCGGGAGGCTCGGGAATCGGTTCGGCTTCGGGCGCTTCGGGAATCGCCGCCGCTTCTTGATTCGCCGGGGGGAGTGCGTGCTCCACGCCCGCCTCGGGCGCTCCTCGGCCGATCAGAAACCAGCCCCCGGCGCCGACGATGCCGAGCGCGAGCACGGCGAGAGCTCCCCACGCGAGCCGCGGCGAGAGGAGCCCGCGGCGCTGCGCTTGGGACCTCTGCTTCATGAGCTTGGAGAGCTCGTCGAGTGTCCGGCGCTGGGTTGCAGAGGGCCCGAGGCCGCGCTGACGCTCCTGGGAGTGGTAGGCCTCGAGAATCGGCTGGGGATCCAAGCCGAGGAACTCCGCGTAGGCCCGGACGTAGCCCCTGCCGAAGGGCCCCCGGGGGAGGCCCTCGAGATCGCTTCGCTCGAGCGCCTCGAGGTTCCGAAGAGCGATCCGGGTGGCCTTGGCGACCGCGTCGAGCGACACGCCCTGTGCCTCGCGCGCCCGTCTGAGCTGGTCTCCGAAGGCCATCATCTCCGTCAACCTCGTGAGCCGCCGTCGCGAGCCGCCGTCGCCCGCGTCCCTTCCAACCGCGTCACCCGTGGCTGCATTATGAACCGGACCCCGTGGATGCACCGCCCCTGCCTGGCGTGCAGCGTCCCGGATTCGGACACGGACTGAGACCTGCACCGCGGCATTACCGCAGCAAACTTCTAAGCGCCTTGTTTTTCAATCAGTTAATCGGAGGGGAGATCCTATCTCACGCCTGGTCCGCCAATTGCAGTGTCCACGGGGACGCGGTGCGCCGACCCGAGTCAGGGTGCTCGGCATCGCGCCGGCGGGGGGCTGTCATGGCCGACGAGTCGTACACACTGGTCCTCATCCCGGATGCCCGATCCGCGTCCCGGAAGCTCCGGGTCCCGGCGCGCCTAGTCCGCTGGGCGCCGCGCGTGACGGCCGCGGCCGCTATCGCCCTCGTCGGTCTGCTGGCGCACTACACCTGGCTGAACAGACAGATGACGGAGATGGAGGCGCTGCGCGCCGAGAACGCGGTGCTCTCCGCGCAAGCCCTCGAGTACGAGGTGACCATCGGCCGATTCGAGGGCCGGATGGCCTCGCTCCGCAACACCGTGACGAAGCTCGGCGTGATCTCCGGGGTCGAGCAGACGCTCCCGGCCGAGGGCGCCATCGGCGGCATGGGTGGAGTCACCGGGGCGGATCATCTCCCGCCCTCGCGCGACCCGGATCTCATCCTGCGCTCACTGTCGCGCAGCCTCTCCGACCTGGACGCCCGGTCCACTCGCATCGAGAGCTTCTACGTGGACCAGAACGCGCTCCTCGCGCGCACGCCGTCGATCTGGCCCGTCCGCGGCTACCTATCCTCCGTCTACGGCCGTCGCCGCGATCCGTTCACCGGCGGGAGGGACTTCCACCCCGGCATCGACATCTCGGCGCCGCGTGGGACGAAGATCCTGGCTCCCGCCGACGGACTCGTGCTCGCCGTCGGCACGCGGCGCGCGTACGGCAAGGCGATCATCATCGATCACGGCCACGACACCTTGACGCGTTACGGTCACCTGGAGGACTACAACGTGCGCCCTGGTCAGCGGGTCCGCCGCGGCGACGTGATCGGCTTCGTCGGCAACACCGGCCGCTCGCAGGGGCCGCACCTCCACTACGAGGTCTGGGTGGGCGACAAGACGCAGGACCCGATCCACTACATCCTCGAGGAGTACCGCTCGTTCGGGTGATCCTCACGGCCTGAGCCTTCAGACGGCCCTCTCGTCAGCCTGGACCGCTGCACGCGACCCAGCCCCCGAGCCGGAGGCCGGAGGTGGGAATCGAACCCACACGGCGCGTGGTGCCGGGAGCGGGAGTCGAACCCGCACGGGCCGTGAAGCCCAGTGGGTTTTGAGCCCACCGCGTATGCCATTTCGCCACCCCGGCCGGCGCGTCGCTCCGAGTCTACCGCACCCGCCGACTCGGGTTCACCCCTTGGGCCCGATGATTCCATCTAGCTTCGCGACGTCGTCGCGCCTTGCGACTCACGCGCCGTCCCCGCGCCACGGCAGCCATGGCTCCAGCGCATTCGTCCACGATTCGAGGCTGTCGCGCGTCAAGGCTAATCCGGAGAAGCCTCGAAGCGGCGGAGAGGAACGGGCCTGGGTTATCCTCTGCCGTCATGTCGACCCCATGGGAGGAGGTCCGTGCCGACTTCCCCGGCCTTGAGGGCAAGGTCTACCTGAACGCCGCGGCCACGTCGCTCATCCCGCGGCCGGTGCGGGAGGCGGTGACCGTCTTCTACCGCGAGCACGAGGAGGGAGGCGACCGCCACTGGGGCACCTGGATGCGCCGACGGGAGACGGTGCGGGAGAAGGTCGCCGGGTTCATCGGGGCCGAGCCGGAGGAGATCGCGTTCGTCCCGAACACCTCCACCGGGATCAACCTCATCGTCGATCTCCTCGAGGGCGAGGGGGCGGTCCTCTCGGACGAGCTCGAGTTCCCGACGGTCACCCTGCCCTGGATCCATCGCGGCGTCATGGTGCGGTTCGTGCCCGCGGTGGAGGGGGTGCTCCGCGTCGAGTCCTTCCGCGAGGGAGAGGCCCCGCGGACGGCGACGATCGCCATCAGCCACGTGCAGTTCTCCAACGGCTGCCGCCAGGACCTCGGTGCCTTCGGGGAGATCAAGGGCAGCCGTCACCTCGTCGTGAGCGCGAGCCAGTCGGTGGGCGTGTTTCCGGTGGACGTGAAGAGAAGCCGGGTCGACGCGCTCGCGACCGCCGGCCACAAGTGGCTGGGGGCGGGTTTCGGGGCCGGTTTCTGCTTCATCAGCAAGGAGATCCTCGACCGGCACCCGCCACGGGCGATCGGCTGGTTGAGTGGGGACGACCCGTTCGCCTTCGACAATCGCCAGAGCCGAGTCGTTCCGACCAACGCCCGCACCGAGCTGGGCTGCCCGTCCTTCGGGCCGATCCACGCCCTGGGCGCGGCGATCGACTACGTGTCGGGCATCGGAATGAACGCGATCGCCGAGCGTGTGCTCGCCCTCAACACGTACCTGACGTCCCGGCTCGGCCGGGAGGACTTCGAGATCCTCTCGCCCGGAGGTCGATCACCGCTCGGGCGAAACGCTGGTCCGCCTGCCCGAGCCGCACCGGGCGAGCGCATTCCTGCTCGAGAGGAACATCCATGTCACCGAGAAGCCCGAGGGGCTTCGGATTTCGACCCACTTCTACAACGACGAAGCGGAGGTTGACGCCTGCGTCGACGCGCTCGTGGAGTACCGGGAGCACCTGCTGCTCTGAGCGCCCGCCCGGCCGCCGATTTGTCGGAAAGCGTGCTGCCGATCGTCGGGTTTGGCCTGTTTGGTGGCGTTAACGGGCGTGACGGAGGCCGACGCGGCAATCGCTGATTGCCCGAAGCGGTCGCGACTGGTAAAATTGCGTTATCGCGAGTCGGCTTCCCCCCCCCCAGGCGTCGCCCACACGATCGCCCGAGAATGAGAGGTCACCGTGGAGTTTCAGGTTGGCGAGAAGGTCATCTATCCCAATCATGGAATCGGAGTGGTGGAGAGCATCCAGACCCGGCCGGTTGGCGGTGGTCAGATCAGCCTCTACGAGCTTCGGATTCTCGCCAACGACTCGCGCGTGTGGGTGCCTCAACAGAATGCCGACGGGGTCGGATTGCGCCCGGTGATCCGGCCGTCGGATGTCCGTAAGATCTTCAATCTGCTGGGCGACGGCAAGGTCGAGCAGCTCTCCAACTGGAAGGGTCGCTTCAAGGAGAACTCTGACAAGATGAGGACGGGCAGCCTCTACGAGGTGGCCGTCGTCCTGAAGGGGCTGACCTACCTGTCGCGGAAGAAGGCGCTGTCGTTCCGCGAGAAGCGCATGCTCGAGAGGGCCAAGTTCCTTCTGGTCAGCGAGATCGCCGAGGCGGAGGCGAAGCAGCGCGGGGTCGTCGAGGAGAAGGTGGACAAGGCCCTCGAGAAGACCTTCGGGGTCCTCGGCTCCCGCCCCACCCAGAAGCCGGTCGCACCCCGACGCACCGCCAACGCCTGACGTACGGCCTATCCCCTAGGCTCTATTTGACTTCGGGGGATTTCGCGCGCTAGAATCCGCCGTCTCTTCCCCGAAGTGCTGGGGATTTCAGGGAGTTGCGCGACATGGCCGAGTCGTCGAGAAGCGCGATGACCAAGGCGGACCTCATCAGTGTGGTGGCCAAGCGCCTCGACATCACCCAGGTCCAGGCGGGAATCATCGTCGAGGCGGCCCTCAGGAGCATCGTCTCCGCACTGCAGGGTGGCCAAGAGGTCGAGATCAGGGGTTTTGGCAGCTTCCGCTTCCGCAACCGGGCACCGCGGAAGGGGAGAAACCCCAAGACGGGGGAGCGGGTGGACGTCCCGCCCAAGAAGATCCCCTATTTCAAGATGGGCAAGGAGTTGAAAGCCCTCCTCAACGCGGAGCGACCCGCGGAGGAGGTCCCGCCGGCGGACGATGCCACCGTGGCTCCCGGGCCTGCGCCCGAGGAGCCGCAGTAGTCGCCGCGTCGGCGCTCTTTCGCCCTCCCGGCAGCCGCGGATGGAGAAGCGCCAGCACCCCCGCATCCAGCCCTTCGTGGCGTCGTGTCGTTATCTCGAGGGAGACCGGCGCATCCCGGGCTTTCTCACCGACCTGAGCCGCGCCGGCGCGCGCATCCACTCCGACGTCGAAGCCCCCGCCAACCACGCGACGATCGCGGTCGAGGTGCGGATGGGCCGCATGGCGACGCACGTCCGCCTGCCGGCCACGGTCCGCTGGAACCGGCCCTCCGACCGTGGCGGCTTCGTCTTCGGCGTGAGCTTCGACGGGATCGCCCCCGAAGAGCAGAAGATCCTCGACGGCGTCATCGAGGAGTTTCGTCGTCGGGCCGCCCAGCTCGTGTGAGGCGATCGCCGGAGCCGACGAAGGAGCGCACCTCGCGCGCGATCCGCTCCACGTCCTCGTCCGATAGCTCGGGGTAGATCGGCAGGCACAGCACCTCGCGCGAGACCTGCTCGGAGACCGGCAGGTCGCCCACTCTCTCCGCCCGCCGGCGCCATCGACGGCTGCAGGTGGATGGGCCGCGGGTAGTGGACGGCGCTGTCGATCCCCCGCTCCCTCAAGTGCTCCCGGAGCGCGTCGCGCTCGTGGGGTCCGAATCGTGTAGAGGTGCCAGGCCGAGCGCGCGCCCTCGCGCTCGCGAGGCAGCGTCACGCCGGGCACCCCCTCGAGGGCCCGCGAGTAGGCGGTGGCCCGGGAGCGACGCTCCTCGGTCCAGCGCTCCAGGTGTCGAAGCTTGACCCGCAGGATCGCCGCCTGCAGCGTGTCGAGCCGGCTGTTGGTCCCCAGGACGACGTTGTCGTACTGGTGCGTTCCCGCCCCGTGATTCGCGATCTGGCGGACCCGGGCCAGGAACTCGCTGTCCGAGGACGTCACCATGCCGGCGTCGCCGTAGGCCCCCAGGTTCTTCGTCGGGTAGAAGCTGAAGCAGGCGGCGTGGCCGAGCGCCCCCGCCCGCCGGCCGCGCCACTCCGCGCCGTGGGCCTGCGCCGCGTCCTCGAGAAGCGGGAGCCCGTGACGGTGGGCGACCTCGCCGATGGCGGTCATGTCGGCCGGGTGGCCGTAGAGGTGGACCGGCAGGATGAGCCGCGTGCGGGGGGTGATCGCGGCCTCGAGCCGGCGCGGGTCCATGGTGTAGGTGTCGGCGTCGACGTCCACGAAGACCGGCTTCGCCCCCACCAGCAGGATCGCCTCGCCGGTGGCGATGAACGTGTTGGCCACGGTGACGACCTCGTCCCCGGGTCCGATCCCGTGGGCCCGCAGCGCGATGTGGAGCGCGTCGGTGCCGTTGGCCACGGCGCAGGCATGCGTCGATCCACAGAACTCGGCAAACTCGCGCTCGAGCTCTTTCACGTCCTCTCCGAAGACGAAGGCGGTGCTGTCGAGAACCCGGGCGACCGCCTCGTCGATCTCCGGACGGATGCACTCGAGCTGGGCCTTGAGGTCGACGACGGGGATCCGACGCGGCTCGGTCAAGGTGGGGGAGCTCCTTTCGTCCAGGCCCATGCTAGCCGCGTGTCGAGGAACCGACCAAATCGGCTCCCGCCGCCGAGCCACTGCTACTGGTCTGGATCCTCAGCGGAATCCAAGAACTGCGGGGCGCGGCTGGGCCCGGCGTCCGGATCCCCCCGAACTCGGTGCGTACGAGTTGCTCGGGCTCGTCGGGGCTGTCAAGGGCCCGGCGAAACAGAGCGTCGATGGCGGCCTCGAGGCTCGGGGCGAGGACGTCCGGTCCCGACGCGGCCAGGGCCTCCCGGTTCGGGAAGCCGCCGGGAATCCCCACGGCGAAGACGCCGGCGGCCTTCGCCATCGTCACGTCCTCCGGGCTGTCGCCGACATAGGCGGCCTCGGCCGGCTCCACCCCGAGCTTCTCGAGCCCGGCCAGGAGCGGCTCGGGATGAGGCTTCCGCCGCTCGGTCTCACCGCCGCAGACGACCGCGGCCCCGAAGAAGCCTTCGAGGCCGTGCGCCTGGAGCTCCCGCCTCACCCGCGAGGCCTCGCCGCTCGAGACGAGGCCCTGAGCCGTCCCGCCGTGGGCGATGCGCTCGAGCGCGGCGCGGGCGCCCGGCAGGAGGGTGCTCGGCTCCTGCTCGTAGCAGCGGGTCCACAGCTCGTCGGCCTCGGGCCAATGATCCCGCGGAAGGCCGACCGTCACATAGGTCTGATACCAGTCGGGCGAGTAGGTCTTCTCGTAGGAGGCGTGGTCGAAGGTGATCCCGAAGGTCGAGAAGACCCTCACGTAGCACCGATAGCTCTTCTCGGCGGAGTCGACGAGGGTGCCGTCCCAGTCGTAGAGGACGGCTCGCAGTCCGTTGGGGGGACCCGGCACGGCGCCGATGGTAACCCGAAAGGCCGGGGTGGCCCGCGGACCGGAAGTGGTGCGGGCGGGGGCCCGGCGTACAATGCCCGGCGGTGCTGTCCGCGCTGCCGCCGGAGGCCGCCGGTCTCCTGGCCCTCGTCGCCCTGATCCTGCTGCCGGGGCTCCTCGTCGTGCGCGCGCCGTGGACGGTGGTGCCGGCGCTCTCGGTAGCGTTCTGGACGCTGAGCTGGTGGTGGCTTCCTCTCGAAGGTCGCTCTCGCGTTCTGCAGGCCGCGCTCCTGATCTTTGCCGTCCTGGCCCTCCTCCGTGTCCTGCCCAAGCACACGGTGCCGCCCCCTCCCGGCTACACCGGTCCCGAGCCGCCCCCGCTCGTCACGGGTCCGACGACGGGAAACGTTCCGGGGCTGCGAATCTCTCCTTCGCTTCTGGTCGTCGCCGTCGCCCTCGCCATGATCGTGCCGTGGCCTCTGTGGCCGCACGCTCCCGGGCGGGAGATGGCCTTCCACACCACGTCGGCGCGTCTGGCGCTGTGGCGCGAAGGTCTGCCCAAGACGTACGAGCCGCTGCTCCCGCTCGCGCCCTTCGGGGCCCACGCGCCGGCGCTGCCGACGTTGGCCGCGGACGTGTCCCTCCTCTCGGGCCTCGACCCCGGACGATCGATGGTCGCCGTCGCCCTTCTGTCGGCTGCGCTGCTCCTCATCGCCTTCTTCGCCCTCCTCGCGACGCGTCTGCGGCCCGCCTCCGCCGCCCTGGCTGCACTCCTGGGACTGGCCGCGGCACCCTGGCCGGGTTTCCTGGCGATGTGGGGAGAGGGCGGGTCGGTGCTGGCGCTCGCCCTGGGCCTCTCGGCGGCGGCGCTCCTCATCGGGCACTCCTCCCGGCCGTCCGCCGTGGCCGCCGGGATGCTGCTGGCCGCCGCCGCCCTCGCCCAGCCCCTGCTGGCGTTGACGGTCGCCGTCGTGCTCGCGGCCACCCTGCTAAGGCCCACGACCCTGCCGGCTGACCCCGGGGCGCTGCGATCGCCCGCTCGCGGGGACGCTCGGTCGGGCGTCGGCCTCTCCGAAAGGAAGGAGCGCCCTCCCTCGCTCGATTCGCCCGCACGGGCACACGGACATAACGTCCACGGCAGCATTCACAATGCGGAGCTCGACGCCCCGCTACGCGGGCGCCTTGCGCCCCTGGCTGCCGCAAGTTCGTCGTGGTCCTTTTCCCAGGCAACCGGCTCCGCCGGTGTGCGACTCGCCTCCAGTCGGCTGGCCGTGGCCGTTGGTGTCGCGGGCGTTCTCGCGGCGCCCGCGCTGGCGCGCCTCGGCCGGGCGCTCTCGGTCCCGGAGGTCGTCGCCGTCCTGGGGTCGCCTCGCGGCGCGGAGGTCGCGCAGCTCGTCACGGGGCTCGCGCTCCTGGCCCTCGCCGCACTCCTCGCACACCGTCTGGCGGGGCCCCGCCTTCGGCCCGGGGTGCTGGCCGCGGTCCTCATTGCGGTGAGCGCGGCGATCCTGCTCCTGAGCGTTCACGCGGCTCCGGCCCCGGGGCAGCTCGCGCCCGGGAGCCTCCGGGCTCTCGCCGGCCTTGTGGAGGAGGGGCGGCCTCTGCAGGCGGTCTGTGCCCCCGAGGAGCTGGTGGACTGGGTCCCTGCGCTCGGCGGGCGGCCCGCCGGCGGCTCACGGTCCGACCGGGCGCGGCCCTGGGTGCCTCACGTCTTTCGGGACGAGTCCCGCCTGTCGTTGTCCCCCCCGTGCACCAAGCGATTGGATCCCCCCGCCCGGCCGCGGTGACATCCTTTGACGACCGGCCGAGGAACCACCGCCGAGCGCCAACGTACTACCGATAGACGGGGGGTGGCGCACCGATGGGGTGACGGCGCGCTCGGTCCTCTCAAGTGCCCCCAGAGAGGCCGCTGCGCGGTCCGTCGTGTCGGGTGCCACCGACCCCGCCTTTTTTTTGCCCGAACGGCGTATGATCGAGAATTCCGTGACCACTACCAGATCTCGCGCCTGGGGGCGATGGGCCCGGCGCGCCGCCATCGGGGTGGCGGCGGTGCTGCTCGTATTCATGTTCGGCTGGGTGCCATACTTCTTCGGCGGTCTCGCCACGACCCGGCGGTTCCAGTTCCCCGACCGGGAGAACGGAGGCCTGACCCCAGCCTCGTTCGCGCTTGCCTTCGAGGAGGTCAACTTCCGGTCCCGCGACGGGGTGGCCCTGGCCGGCTGGTGGGTCCCGGCGGCGGAGCCCGAGGGGACCGTGGTGATGGCCCACGGCCTCAACCGCACCCGTGTCGAGATGGTGAAGAAGGTGCCATTCGTCCACGAGCGCGGATGGAACGCGCTGCTGTTGGACCTGCGCCACCACGGCGAGAGCGGGGGAGAGGCCACGACCTTCGGGGTGCGCGAGAAGGAGGACGTGCGGGCGGCCGCCGATCTCGCCCGCGAACGCTCAGCCGGCCCCCTGGTGTTGTGGGGGGTATCGCTGGGTGGCGCCGCGGTCGTGCTGGCCGCCGCGGACGACCCCCGCGTGGCCGGGATCATCTGCGACAGCAGCTTCCGCAACCTGCGCGACACCGTCACCCACCACATCCGGCTCTTTCGGAGCTGGCGCTGGTGGCTGCGGGTGGTGCCGGCCTGGCCGGTGACGGACGAGGTGCTGTTCTGGATGGGCCGGAAGGGGGGCTTCGACACCGACGCGGCCGACGTGCTCGTCGCGGCCGCCCGCCTCGGCGACCGCCCCGCCCTCTTCGTTGCCAACTCCGAGGATCGACGGATGCCGAAGGAGATCGCCTTCGAGCTCGCGGCGGCAGCCGGACCCGCCGCCGAGGTGCTGATCGTACCCGGCCGGAGCCATGGTGGCGCCTGGCGTGACGGGGGCGCCGCCTACGAGACCGCCGCCGCCGCTGTCCTCGAGGCGGCCGAGCGGACGGGCGATGCCGCCCGAGTGGCGGCCCGGTGAGGACCCAAGATGAGGAGCCGACAGTGAGCGAAGAGAAGCCGCACCACCAGCCCTTTCCCGAGGACGAGAACGGGGCGGCCCGGCCTCAGCCGAGCTCCTACACGATGGTCGAACCCCGCTTCCGGGAGATCTACTTCCAGTTCTACAAGGAGACCTACAAGCCCTCGGCGCTCGACCGCAAGACCAAGGAGCTGGTCGCCATCGGCGCGAGCCTGGCCGCGCGGTGCCAGGGCTGCCTGGAGGGACACGTCAAGAAGGCGCTCAAGTTCGGAGCCACGCGGGAGGAGATCTCCGAGGCGATTGCCATCGCCATCGGGGTGAACGCCGCCGCCATCGTCGACATCAGCGACGTCGCCGCCGAGAACACCGGGATCCGGCTCTTCGACGGCAACGGTGGCTAGGCCTTGCTGCCGACGTACTCCGCGACGTGGAGGGCGAGGATGCCGGAGAGCGCCTCGAACATCGCCTCGCCCTCCTCGGCGCTCGCGGCGGTGGGGTCGCCGAAGTAGGCGTCCTCTCCACCCGCCTCCGCGAACGTCTTCGCCCCCTTCTTGAGCGCCGCCGCCAGGCCGTCCATCGGCGGGAGGCTGATGCGCTCCTTCTCGCGCACCTGATCCGCCGCCGCCGCCATCATCAGGGAGGTCTCGAAGCTGCCCCCGTGGTCGCCGGCGCTGAAGGCCTCCCCGAGCTGATCTACCCAGCGCTTCTTCGAGAAGTCGGTGAGACAGACGCTGGCCCCGGCCTTGGTCGCTTCCTCGACCGCCTTCTTCAGGGCGTCGAGGTTGGCCGCCTCCTGGTTGACGTTGACGAGCGCGATCGCCCGGAACGACTTCGAGAGGGCGACGCAGACGTCGCGGACGAGGGCGATCACGGTCTCCGGGGGCAGGCTCACGGTCCCCGGGAACTCGGCCCCGAGCTGGGAGACCGAGAACGTGACCGGGGGCACGATGAGGGCGTGGAGGCCTCTTTCCTCGAGCTTCGCGACCCCGCGTCGGGCCAGCGCCATAGCGATGATGGTGTCGGTCGTGACCGGGAGGTGGGGACCGTGCGCCTCGGTCGTCCCCACCGGGAGAAGCGCGATCAGACGGTGCTCCTTCAGCGCTTCCTCCACCTCGGTCCAGCTCATCTCGTTCATCAGCACGTTTTCGGCCATGTTCCTCGAAGGGAGTCGTCCTCCCAGCCTCGCTCCTTCGCTCTTTCGGGGGTATTTTGCGTCGGTCGTCTCGATTTCGCTTTTATACTCGATCGGGACCGCCCTTACCAGCCCGCGCCGTCCGGGCGCCTGGATGGGCAACGCCTCGTCATCGGCCCCTCGGGCCCGGTGGAGCTCGAGCTGGCCGGCCAGCAGCCCGAGGCGCAGCGTGATCCGGCCGAGCGAGGAAGGTCTGGAAGATCGCCAGGGCCAGGAGCTGGCTCTTCCACCCGAGCACGACGAGCCGGGCGTCGACGGCGGCCCAGGCGGTGAGCAGCAGGAGGGCGAGGCTCAGGATGACGACGTACTGTCCCAGGGTGGCGCGCGAGGTTTCGCGCGCAGAAGCCCAGGCTCGAGACGAGAGCGAGGATCGCGCTCCGGCGCTCCTCCCGCACCACGATGACTCGGGCGAAGGACGCCACCATGTGGACCAGCACGAGGGCGGACAGAAGCAGCGCGTGGCGGCCGAGGCCGAGCGCGAGCGCCGTCTGCTCCGAGACCGCCTCGCGGGCCAGACCGTCCATCCAGCGGGCAAAGGGCGCGTTCAGCGACGAAGACGATCCCGACCAGCCCGAGCGCCAGCAGGCTCACCCGCAGGAGGCGACCGAAGTAGAAGCCGGAGCCGTGGATGAGACCGCGGAAGGTCCACCCCCCCTGCGGGGCCCGAAACACCCCGAGGAGACCTCCGGTGAGGAAGATCTGGATGAGCAGATAGAGCATGGCGACGGCCATGATCAGCGGGTCGAGCACCGGCGCCTCCGGGGGGAGCGACGCGGCGCCGCCCTGACCCGGCCGCCCGTCGTCCTTGGGAAGCACGCCGCCGGGCGGGTGCTCGCCAAGGAGGAGGCTCAGGTTCTTGAAGGCGAAGCCCGTCCCGAAGACGTCGGGGGCGAAGCTGCGGGTGTAGTCCCGTCTGATCCTCCGACCAGTGGCTCCACCAGTCGTAGTCGAAGCTGTACATCATCGACGCCGACGCGCCGCGGTGGGCGAGCTCGCGCTCGAGCTCGGCGGCGAAGGGAAGGGCGAGAACGAGCGCGAGGCCGAGGTTCACGGTGAAGACGCAGGACCACGAGCCCCCAGTTTCGACCCACGCCACGGAGGCCGCCGATGAAGAGCGCTCAGCATCGCTGCTACCCCACGACCATGTGCAGCTCCAGCAGGTTCTGGAGCCAGAACATCCAGCGCGCCGCCCACTTGGTGGCCGCCCGCCGGGCCGGGCCTCTCTTCGCCATCCACTCGTTGTTGGAGCGATCGACGTCGATGGCGATCTTGCCCTCGGGGTCCACGATTGCGATGACCACCTTCGCGCCCGTGTACTCGAAGCGCTTCCAGCGGTCGCGGCCGTCCCAGAGCTCGTCGATCGAGCGGCCGTCCGCGAGCTCGACCCTCACCTCGACCGGCATCCGCACCTCGCCGAGACGGATCACCGTCACGCGGGACATCCAGTCGGACCCGGCGGCATCCGTCTCGTTCTCCCGGCGGGCGTTCCCGGGACGAGCTCGTCCATCGGGACCCTCGAACCAGCCCCGCGGCGTCGCCACCCGTCGGGTCTCGACCGTCACCGCGTAGTCGCAGAGTCCGCTCGAGAAGAAGGTCTCGTCGAAGAACCAGCGCCAGTCCTCGCCGGTCACCTCGTCGACCACCGCGATGAAGTCCTCGGTCGAGGGGTGGGCGAACCGGTACCGTCGCGCGAACGTGCGGAGGATGCGAATCATCGTCTCTTCGCCGACCAGGCCCTCGAGGGTCTGGAGGGTGAGGGCGGGCTTGTCGTACGCGTTCGTCCCGTAGGAGTCCAGGTCGCGGTAGGTCCAGGCCGGGCGGGCCATCACGTCCTTCTCGCCGTCGGTCCGGAGGCGAGAGAGGAGGTCGGAGCCGCGAGGGATCCAGACCCCGGGTGCGACCACCGGCCAGCCCGTCGTCGTCCCTCGGCCGAAGCTGCCGCCGAAATAGCGGTGGCCCAGCCCCTCGGGTCCCAGCGAGTGCTCCTGGGCCTTTGCCGTCATGTAGGTGGTGAAGCCCTCGTCGAGCCAGGCCTCCTCGAACTCGTTGTTGCCCACGAGGCCGTACCAGAACTGGTGGCCCGCCTCGTGGATGGTGACCCCCTCCGGGCTCTGGAGGACGTCGGGGGCGACGACATTCGCGCCGCCGGTGAAGAGCGTCGGGTACTCCATGCCGCCCGAGGACGAGCCCCAGGCGGGGTCGACGACGGTGATCTGCGCGTAGGGGTACGGCGCGGACCACGTGCCGTAGGTGCGGAGGGCGATCTTCGTGGCCTCGAGATAGCGCTCGGCCAGGTGCGCGTGCTCGGGCTGCAGGAGGAGGCGGATCTCCACCGGAGGGTAGCCGGGGTCGTCGAACGTTGCGCTCCGGTCCAGGAACCGGCGGCTGGCGGTCCAGGCGAAGTCGTGGACGTCTTCTTGAACGTAGCGGTGGGTCTCGGTCCCGTCGACGTTCTCTGACCTCTCCTCCAGACGTCCGGTGGCGCCCACCACGAAACCACGGGGCACCGTCAGGCGCACGTTGTAGACGCCGTAGTCGGAGAAGAACTCGGTCCAGGCGTAGAAGGGGTGGCAGTTCCACTCGCCCTTCCAGAAGACACCGATCTTCGGGAACCACTGGGCGATGAAGTGGTAGTCGTGCACCCAGCCCGCGCGGCTCACCGTGCCGTGGGGGATTCGGGCGTCCCACTCGATGGCGAAGCGTGCGGTCTCGCCGGGCGCGACCGGTGTCTCCGAGCGCACCTCCATCACCGTCCGGTCGTCCTCGTTGCCGTCGGGGTGGACGTAGCGGAGCGACGGCGAGAGATCCTCCTCGGTGCCGTCCTCGCCGAGACGGCGGACGGAGCGGACGTCGATCCAGCCGAAGGAGCGGTCGTCGTCCTCCTCACCCCCGGACCAGCGGCGGCTGCTCCCTCGCGCCGTGGTCGAGAGGGTGTTTCGGAAGGCGTTCCAGTAGAGGTGGAACGGAAACGTCGTGTGCTCCTGATCGCTCGTGTTTCGCCACTCGAGGACGAGGCGTCCCTCGATCGTCCGCGCCTGGGGATCGAGCCGGGCCTCGATGGTGTAGCTCGCGTTGCGAGGCGAGCGCTCGGGGAGAGGGGGCAGACCGGGGGCATTGTCCCCGGCGACGGGAGGGAGGGGCAGCTCCGACCAGTCGCCGTCGGCGGGGGGGGCCGAACAGGCGAGAGCGAGCAGACCCAGGCCGGCGAGCATGGCGCCGGCGGCTCGAAGTCGCATGGTGGTGATCCTCGAACCGCTCGTGGAGACGGCGCCACGAGCGTCGCGCGATTCTACACGGGAACCCCTAAAACCGAATCGCGAAGCCGATGGTGGCCTGCGCCCACCACGGCTTGAACTCGATGACGTCGAGCCGCTGCAGGACGCGCTCGAGGAGGAGCTCCTGGAGTGGTGGGAGCGGCTCGTCGCTCCCGGGCGCCCACTCGATCGTCCGCTTCGGGAAGTAGAAACCCCGTCCCTCGAGAATGAGGGCGCCCCGCTCGCCGATGTTGATCTGGATCCCGAGGCCCAGGTTGCCGCCCCACGAGCTCTCCACCTCCGCGGTCGTGGCCCCGCGCAGGCGGAGCGTGGCGATCTCGAGCTCATTGGTCTCCAGGTTGACCGCCACCACGCCGAGGGCCACGGTCTGATCGATCGCGAACTCGAGGTTGCCGAGTCGGCTGAGGCCCCCCGACGTTGTGAAGCGGACCGACTCGCCTCCCGAGCGCACTTTGATGTTGAACGACCAGGGCCTGAGCGCCCTCACCTCGGCCGTGCCCTTCGTCAGCTCGACGTCGGCGAGCACCGGGTCGTGGGGCGGCGGCACGTCCAGCCGAACCGAGTAGCTGTTGCTCCGGGTGTCGACGGTCATGTCGGCACTGTCGAGCCGAAGCTCGAAGCCGAGGCGGTCGGTGGCGTAGAAGGCCAGCCCTCCCGCGAAGGCGGGTCCGCCCGAGGCCTCCAGCTCGAACGTGCCTCCCTGCTCGATGCCCACGCCGGGGATCGGGATTTCAATCGGCCCCGGATCGTACGCGAACGTCTGGCTGTAGAACGGAAAGGTGTATCCGGCATAGCCGGCCACCTCGATCTCGGCAGCGCCGGCGAGGGCGGGCGCGGCGACCGCCGCGGCGAGCCAAACCAGGACCTTTCGCATGGCCCGAAGTCTAGCAGGTTACCGCTCCGGGTCCGGTCCGTTCAGTCGCAGTCATCCTGGGGAGCTTCGTCCCGAGACGCGCGACGAAGGATCTCTCCATGGCCTGACGGAGAGACTCTTCGGGCGACAGTCTCGGTCTTGACCCTCAGAGTGACAGTCTCGGTCAGAACCCGAGCTCGAGTCCGAGGAGGACGTGGAGCGAAGCGTTCGGGACCGCGGCCTCGCCTCCCGCAATCGGGACACGCGCACGGGAGAGCGAGAAGCGCACCTCGGGGACGAGCGCGAAGCGTCCACCGAGATGCAGGCGCCGGCCGAGCGCCAACGCCCCGGTCGGCCCGGTGAAGAAGTAGCCGCCCCCGAAAGGTCCACCCTCGGTTTCCGGCTTCGTCTGGCCGCGGACGGTCGACTCCGGGTGGGCGACCACGACCCCGAAGCCCGCCCAGAGGTCGAAGCCGCTCAGGGGAAACGATCGCTCGATCGTCAGCAGGTTGTAGCCGTGGCTCACGGAGAAGCGCTCGACCTCCGGAGTCGGGTTCACCAGATGGACCTTCAGGTGGACGAAGCGGAGGGCCCAGGCTCCCCGTGCGTCCTCGCGTGCGACGCGCAGGCCGTAGTAGAGGGGAGACTCGAAGCTACGGTTCTCCCACTCCGCCTCGATCTCGAGAGGGGGGAAGCCGGCCTGCTCGACGCTCAAAGTCGAGCCGAAGCTATGCGCTGCGCCGAGGGCGGTCTCCATGCGCCAGCCGGGCTCGGTGGTCCTGCCCGGTGACGCGGTTGCGAGCACGAGCACCAACGCCGCCAGGGTCGGGGCGGCCCCGATCCTCCAGCGGGGGGCGAGTCCGGCATCCCTCATGACCTCCTCCCGCAGCGGGATCCGGCGACGTCGGATCAGTCGTCCGGCTCGTCCTCGTCCGGCGGCACCGCGCCCTCCTGCCTCTCCCAGTCGGGGCGCATCTCCACTTCGATGCCCTGGTCGATGAGCCGCCTTTGGAGCGCGTCGAAGCCCGTGCGGTCGGGAGAGCCCTCCTCGCGGAACACCTCGAGGACCTCCTCGAGCCGGTCGAGGCGATGGGCGAGCTGGCGGATGACGTCGACGTCGATCGTCGCGTTCCCCTCGACCGCCCTCGCAAATGCCTCCTCCTCGCCGTAGTCCCCGAGCGCCTCGAGCAGGCGGGCGCTCAGGCTGTCCGCCGCCTCCACCAGCTCGGAATGGAAGAACGACTCCGAGACGAGGTTGAGCGCGTCCTCGACGTCCTCCTCCGTCCAGTCCCCGAGGAACTGCTCCCGGGCCTCGGCCGAGAGCACGAAGCCTTCCGGCCCTTCGTCGAGCGCCGCCGCCACCTCGCCGCACAGATCCACGATGCGTCCCATCACTTGCTCTCCTTCAAGATCGCCTCCGCCAGTGCGAGCCTGATGGTCTCGTTCGTGCCCTCGCGCAGGCGAAGGGCCTGGGCCTCCCGGAAGAGACGCTCGACGGTCGATCCTCTCACGAGGCCCTGTGCCCCGTGCATCCGCAGCGCCCGATCCACCGCCCGCCCCGCGGCCTCGGTGGCGACGACGCGGGCCGCGGCCGCCACTCGCGACGCCTCCTCCGCCCCCGCATCGGCCAGCCACGCCGCGTGGCGGGCCAGGCGCCGAGCGGCTTCGGTCTCGGCGTGCATGTCGGCGATCGCCATCCTGGTGGCCTGGAACGCGGCGAGGGGCTGGCCGAACTGCCGCCGGGCCAGGGTGTGGTGCACCGCCTCGTCGAGGGCGCGCGCGGCCAGGCCGCAGGCCGCTCCCGCCGCCCCCGGACGGAGAGCCTCGAAGGAACGCTCCACGACCCGGAGGGCGCGGTCCTCATCGCCGAGCCGCACTGCGGGCACGCCGTCGAGGCGCAGCTCCCCCACGGGCAGGGCGGCCATCGCGTCGATCGGGTGGACGGTCAGCCCGGGAGCCAGGTCGTCCACGAGGAAGAGCGACAGACCTCGCGCGCCCTCGCTCTCCGGATCGCCGGCGAGCACGACGTAGACGTCCACCGCGCCCGCCCCGCTCACCCAGGACTTGACTCCGGAGAGCCGCCACTGCGGGCCCTCCTCCTCGGCGAGCGCTCGGGCCGAGCCCAGGTCGGACCCCGCCTCCGGTTCGGCCAGGGCCGCCGTTCCCAGCGCAGACCCCGAGGCGAGAAGGGGGAGCCAGCGGCGGCGCTGGACCTCGGTTCCCGCCCGGTCGATCAGCTGGGCGGCCAGGCCCTGCGCGGCCACGACCATCTCCGCGAGGAGCGAGTAGTAGGCGAGCCCCTCCCGGCTCACGAGCACCCCGCGCGCGTCCATCGTCCCGAACGGGGGGGGCACCACCGGGGCCAGGAGCCGGTCGTCGCCGAGCAAGGCGCCGATCTCCTTCGAGCGAGCGACCGGGTCCTTCTCGTCCCGGGCCACCGCCCGAAGGTGCCGCTCGCCGAACTCGCGGACGCGGGCCCCGAGCTCGCGATGGTCCTCCTCGAGGTGTGGATCGATCATGGGCGCCCGTGCGACGCACGGCGACCAAGCGGGTCCTGACGAGTGGGGGGCCGGGAGCTTCGAGCGCCCGCCGACCGCTCGAGGGCGGGCCGGTCACACAAGGGCCTGGGCCTCCACGGCCACCAGGGCCTCCTCGTCGAGAAGGCCGGTGACCTCGACGACGGTCAACGCCGGTCGGTGGCCCTTCAGCCGGCGCTTCCAGGCCTCGGCGATCGCCTTGCTGAGACGACGGTACTGCGGGAGGTCGGTCAGGTAGACCCTGAGGTGCGTCACCGACTCCGGCTTTCCTCCCGCCGCCCAGACCACGTCCAGCACGTTCTCGAGGGCCTGGGCGTACTGCTCAACGACGTCGCCCGAGACCATCCGCCCCTCGCGGTTGCGCCCCGTCTGGGCCGAAACGAGCAGCAGGTCGCCCCAGCCCCTTACCCCCTGCGCATGCGCGCGATCGCGCGGGATCGACTCGGGATCGACGGCGGTGAGGCGCGTCACGAGCCAAGTCTCAAGCCCCCGGGGGACGGCGTCAAGGGATTCCGGGGTCTGCCGGTCTGCCCCCGATCGGCGGTCGGGCGCGGGGCGGGATGGACGAAGCGACGGCTCGCTGCTGCGCGACTGCGGTCCCGGACTCCTCGCATCGTCGTGCCCAGCATCCTGTTCCACCGAGACCATGTGTTAGCCTCGCTTCGAGGCACTCCACCTGGTCGCGCTGGCTGCCTGCCTGGTGGCCTTCCTGGCCTGGAGGCATGAGCGGGAGGACGGACGTGGGATCAAGCGTGAGCGGCGAACGCCGCCGGCGGGCCTGGACCGGGCTCGTGGTCGGAGCGATGGCCGGTTTCATCGCGCTGGACCTCGACCTGGCCTCGCTCGCTTCCTTCTGGGGCGATCGGTCGCTCCTCGTTCCGGCGGCGGCCTTCGTCGGGGCGGCGCTTTGGCCCACCCCTCTGCGCCGCCTCGCCATGGCCGGGGTGGTGCTCCTCGGCGGGCTCTGGCTCGCCGTGGCCTTCACCCCGCTCACGTCGTGGATGCGGGAGGGGTTGGTGCGACGGGACCCGGTCCAGGCCGGCGATGCTGTCTTCGTGTTCGCCTCGCGCGTCCAGGTGGACGGGGATCCCAGCTCCGCGGCCATGAGCCGGCTGCTGCGCGGCCTCGAGCTCGTGCGCGAGGGTCGTTCTTCGTGGCTGGTGGTGTCCGAGATGCCGCCCCCCCACGGACGCTACGCGCCCATCGCCGAGGCGTGGGTCCAGCGGTTCGTCCCGAGCGCCCGGGTCGTCGCCGTGGGGCCAATCATGAACACCCACGGCGAGGCGGTGGCGGTGGCACGGCTCTTCCGCGAGAGGGGCTGGACGCGGGTCCTGGCCGTGACCTCCCCGACCCACACCCGACGCGCCGCGGCCGCGCTCGAGGCCCAGGGCCTCGAGGTCGTCGCCATCCCCTCGGTCGAGACCACTTTCGATCTGGAGCGGCTCGAGAAGCCAGGCGACCGCCGCGAGGGATTCAGCAACCTCGCCCACGAGCGGGTGGGTCTCTTCGTGTACCGCCGCCGCGGCTGGATCGACTGACACGAGAAGGGCCGCCGAGCCGTGCGGCCCGGCGGCCTCGTCGGATGGTCGGCGACCGCTGCTACTTGCCGGCGAAGTCGGCCTTCAGGGCGGTCTGGCCCCACACCATCTTGAACCAGCCCTTGTCTCCCTCACCCTTGAGGTTGATGGTGAGCGTCTCGGTGTCGTCGTCCGTCTTCGCGGAGGTGAGCGGGACGTCCGCGACCTTGGCGCGATCCGCCTTGTCGAGCACGTTCAGGTGCCACGTGTCGGCGTCCACCTTGGTGGCGGTGAGCACGTACGTGCCCTTGGGGACCAGCACGTCGCCAAAGGCCAGGTCGGCCTCGGTCGTGAGCGTGGTGGCAGCGTCCGCGCCCAGCCGCCAGGGCTTGCCCGACCTGGGCCTGGGCCAGCATGTCGCGGCCCTTCAGGCTCGGCCGGCCGTACTCGATCGACACGGACTTGCCGGCCACTGTGGCCTCGGCCTCGCCGCGAGGGTTGGCCTGCGGGAACGCAGGGGCGGCCAGGCCGACGAGGACGGCCACGAGAACAAAGTGCTTGAGCATCAGGATCTCCTCCGTTTGGGTGGGCAGACCTCGATCATAGGCCCGCCGGAGACGCGGAGGCAACTACTCGTTGTCGAAAGGGTGGGGCGGCCGCGAGTCGTCCTTCTCCGCCCGCTTGCGGGCCTCCTCGAACTTCTTGTCGAGGATCGCGGCCGAGTGCTTCGTCTGCCTGACGGATCGGGCGAACTTCTCGTCGAGGACGCTCTTGTGCGACTGGGCCCGGGTGACGAGATCGTCGAAGTCCTTCGGCTTGGGCTTCTTGCGATCGGCCCAGACGACCGAGCCGGTCTCCGGATCGACCTTGAGGAGCGCCTCACAGCACGGGCAGACGATGTCCACGGCCTCCGGCATGGGGTCATTCTAGTCCTGTTCGCGCCGGCTCCGCGACCGGACCGGCCGGCGTGGCCCGCCCCCCGCGGGATCGCGCCGGGGTGGCTCGGTGCCCCTTGAACATGAAAACAGGTTTCACTATCATAGGGACGTGGAAGGCAGCGTCGCCATGGGACCGCACGCGGGCTGGCCCCGGACCATGACCCGGTGCGAGTGCGCCGAGGTCTCGTTCGACGAGGTTGCCCGGCGCATGCGCGAGGAGGGCCTCAGCCTCGAGGAGATCTCCGAGCGCACCGGCTGCGGCCGCCTCTGCAGCGCCTGCCTCCCCGACCTCCGCTCGCACCTCTGCAGGCGCGGCTGAACCGGGTCAAGCCCGATCCGACGTTTCCCCGGCGGCGGACGGAGCCCGGAATTCCTGTCGGATCGGGGTTAAGATCGGCTTTTCGGAGCGCCGGACGTCCGCCGGTCCCGAGGGAGGAGCCATGAAGGGCAACGAAGAGGTCATCCAGGTCCTGCAGGACGTGCTCTGTGCGGAGCTCACCGCCATCAACCAGTACTTCATCCACGCACGCATGTGCGACAACTGGGGCTACAAGAAGCTCGCGGCGTACATCAAGAAGGAGTCCATCGAGGAGATGCAGCACGCCCAGAAGGTGATCGACCGGATCCTGTACTTCGACGGCACCCCCAACATGCAGAAGTACATGAAGATCAACGTCGGCCACGACGTCCCGGAGCAGTTCCACCACGACCTCGACCTGGAGTACCAGGCCGTGCCCCGACTGAACAAGGGGGTCGAGCTGGCGCGGGCCCAGGGCGACAACGGCAGCCGGGCCCTCTTCGAGGAGATCCTCCGGGACGAGGAGGAGCACGTCGACTGGCTCGAGGCGCAGCTTCACCTGATCAAGGAGATGGGCGCGGAGAACTACCTCGCGCAGCAGATCGAAGGTGATAGAACACCCTCGCGCCGTCGCCCTCGCCCTGACCGCCGCGCTCGCCGCGGCGGTCGCTTTTTCCCATCCCGACGAGGCGCGCCGGGCCCGCTAGGGGAGTGGGACCTCGACCGCGTAGAAGACGCCGGCCTCGGTCCCCACGTGGATGAGGTTGTTCTCCCAGTCGAGCGAGGGGGCCCCGATCGTGGCGAGCCCGTCGCCGAGCACCACCGACTTGATGACGGGTGCCGGTCCCGCCACGTCGACCTCGTAGAGCTTCCCGTCGCTGCCCCCGACGTACAGGTAGTGGCTCCCCGGGATGAAGACGACGGGCGAGGTCGGCACCACCCCCGCGTTCAAGGTGATGCCTCCCGCGAACTGGTTCACGATGTTCGTTCCGTTGTCGTGCATGGCCCAGACGTAGTTGTCAGTGGCGAAGTAGAGGTCGCCGAGGTTTCGCCAGTCCGGGAAGATGAAGCCCTTCACCTGGCCGTCGTTGTGGTTGACGTTGTAGGAGGACCCGGTTGCAGCATCGACCGAGTACAAGAACCCTGGCGTGCCGCTCACGTAGACGCGGCCACCCATGAGCACGGGGCTGGAGTCAATGTCACCGAAGTATGCCCTCCACCCGAGGCTGAAGACGGGCGCCGGCGTGGGCAGGAGATTCAGGCACCACAGCGACGCGGCGGCTCCGCTTCGTCTGTTGCTCGCGAAGTAGACGCGGTCGTTCGCGTAGTCGACCGTGGCCATGCCGTTGATGATCCCGATCTCCAGCCCCGGCGCTGTCGTCGAAGTAGTCGATCGGGGCGCCGGTGAAGGGGTCCAGGGCGTAGAACCGGTTGTCGACGCCGCTTTCGCGAGTGCCCACGAGCAGGTAGTCGTGGGTCCCCCCGAAGGCGGTGAACATCCCAGCCGGCGCGGCCTGTCCCGCGAGTCCTCCCAGGGCGGCGGGTCCCCACGGGTAACCGCCATAGGCCCCTCCCTGGTCGGCGTCCACGACGTAGACGTTGCCGTCCTGTGATCCGAGGTAGACGACCGGATTCGCCCCGTTGACGGTGACCGGCACGATCGGTGAACGGGACTGGACGGGCCCGCTGAGCCGTATGGGGAGCCAGCCCGCCGGCCACAGGCCGCCCGCGAGCCCGCGCTCCATCGCGTGCACCACGTGGTCGTTGGAGGTGGCGATGATCCCGTTCCAGCCCACGGTGGGGGCGGTCATGGAGAAGACCCCTGTGCTGAAGGACCACTTGACGGGCTGGGTCGTGTCCATCGGGCGCCCGCGGTTCGAGAGGCCGACGGAGTAGGTGCCGCCGCCCTTGTCCGAGAAGATCGTGTAGCAGTAGTCCATGCCGTTCGTGAGGGCCGGGGTGTCATGGACGAAGACCTCGTGCGAGCCGGCGGTGCCGAGCAGGTCGAAGGACCCGGTGGCCGGTCCGACCGGATCGGTGGGGAACGTGCAGCCCGAACCTTCGTTGTAGAGGATCCGCACGTTGCCGAAGCTCGTCGAGGTCAACCACTCGAGGACGTTCTCCTGATCCCGGGATGTGACGGTGAAGAACTGGACCTCGTCCGCGTTCGGGGCCAGCGACGTGACCGTGACCGTGATCTCGGTCGACGAGACGAGTGGCACGCCGCAGGTGGGGGTCGTCCGCGCCACGACGTAGTACGTCCCGGGTCCAGGGAAGTCGGCCCCGTCGATGTCGTAGGTGGAGCCGGTTTGGCCCGGTATCCAGGTGATCGGCCCGGTCGTGGAGACGGTCCGGTATCCCCACTCGTGTGTGACGACTCCGCCGCCTGTGTGGGACTCGGAGATGGTTCCACCCACGCAGGTCGCGCACACGGTGGACGGTGGCACGGTCAGCGTGACCGACACGTTCGTGAGAGTGCCGCTGAACGTGAGAGCGGCGGCCGCGGAGATGTCCGTCTGGCTGCTGCAGGACGACTCCGCGATCGCGTCGTAGTTGCCGGCCTCGACGAGCGTGGCGTTCGTGACGGTGAGCGTGTCGGTCCGGGTCCCCGAGAAGGGTGCGGCCTCGGCAAGCGGTGTTCCGTCCTTGCGCCACTGATACGTGAGGCATTCCCCGGTGGCGGCGACGGTGAAGTTGGCCGTGCCCCCGACACAGATGTCCTGACTCACCGGGTCGGTGGTCACGCTTGGGGGCAGGCATTCCACGTAGATGATGCTCGAGACGCTGGGCATGCCGTTGGTGAAGACGGTGACGCGCGCGGGCCCGGGGACGCAACCGGTCAACGGCTGTGAAGGGAACTCCGTGTCCTTCCAGCCGACCGCCGGATTCACCGGGAGCCACCGGACGGCGTCGCTATCGACCCGCCGCAGCTGGACGAGGGGGTAGTTGGTCGCCGAGTGCATGTAGCCCAGGCCACCCGAGCCCTCACCAACGCCGGTGAAGCCGGTCCCCGGAACGACGAGGGGCGCGCCCTCGACCAGCGGGTCCGTGACCGCGCCCAGGACCGGGCGGCTCGCCGGCGGCTCGCCCCGGCCCACGTCGAAGATCTCGGTGGTGATGTTGCCGCCTCCAGTGACGATCACCCGGCCATCGAGAAGCAGCGCCGCCGCGTTCTCGTTGCGGGGGGCGAGGGTGTCCGGCATCGTCGTCCATCCCCCCGACACCGGGTCGTAGACCTCGGCGCGACTCCAGCTCACCGCCCCCGTCCCCCCGACCACGAGGACGCGTCCGTTGAGGAGGAGCGTGGAGCTGAAGCCGTTGTCGCGGAGGTAGTTGGGGACCCCTTTCGAAGTGGAGCCCGACAGCCAGTCGAACTCCTCGGCGGGGACGGCCCCGAGGCCGCCACCGGTCATCAAGATGTTCCCCGACGGGAGGGTCGTTGCCGTGTGGTGATAGCGGGCATCCCAGAGCCCCATTGGAGCCGTGACCCAGACCTCCGCCACCGGATCGTAGGCCTCGAGCGTGTTCGTCGGGAAGCCGGCGTTCCAGCCGCCGGCGACCAACACCGTCCCGTCGGGCAGCAGGCTGGCGGTGTGGGCCCAGCGTGGCTGGTTCAGGCTTCCCGTGGGGCGCCACCTGCCCGTCCGCGGGTTGTAACGCTCGGCGGTGGCCAGGACATTGCCCGACGACGACTCCCCGCCGACGACAAGCACCTCGCCACACGGCAGCAACGTCGCGGTGTGCTCGTAGCGGTCGCCGCCCATCGATCCCGTCGGGACCCACTGGTTCGAGCTCGGGAGGAAGAGCTCCGCCGTGTCTCGGGCGCCGACGACCGTTCCCGCGACCAGGACGCGCCCGTCGTTGAGGAGCGTCGCGGTGTGCCGGTACCGCACGGTGCTCAGGGTGTTGTTGGTCGCGTTCCAGTTCACACCCAAGGCATCGGACACCTCTGCCGTGTTCGAGCCAACACCCCCCACGGCCAGGACCCGCCCGTCCTTGAGCACCGTCACCGTGTGCTCCCGGCGCAGCTCCGTCATGTCGCTTCCGGACGTCCAGGTGGGGTTGTCCACGTCGAGAAGCTCGGCGGTGGCGAGCGCGACCGCGTTGTCGAAGCCGCCGGCCACGAGGACGCGCCCGTCGGGCAGCATGGTTGCCGCGTGGCGGTATCGGGGGGTACTCATGTTGGTGGCGATCGTCGTCCAGGAGGGTCCGGCGGGATCGTAGATCTCGGCGGTGTCGAACGGTAACGGGGCGAACACGTCGTCTCCGCCGATCACGACCACGCGACCGCTCGGGAGCAGCGTCGCGCTGTGATCACGCCGCGCGGTGGAAAGATTCGATCCCGACGTCCAGGAGGGCCCCGACGGGTCGAAGATTTCAACCGACGTCGTAGCCGGAAACAGCCCTCCGGCCACGAGAACGGTTCCATCCGGCAGGAGCGTGGCGCTGTGCTGCGCGCGGGCGGGCATGAGGGGCGGAGCTGGGGTCCAGCTTCCCGCCCCGGACGGGTCGAAGATCTCGGTGATGCCGGTGGTGGGGCCGCCCCCGCCCGTTGCTCCCCCGGTGACCATCACGTGCCCGTCACGCAACCCGCCGCGCAAGAGGGTGGCGGTGTGTCGCGCCTTTCCCGCGCTCAGGTTCGCGGTGGGCGTCCAGGAGGGCCCGGCCGGATCGTAGATCTCGGCGGTGGCGTGAGTGGCGGCATTCTCACCGCCGACCACAAGGACCCGTCCATCATTCAGGAGTGTGGCGGTGTGATTCCGGCGAGGCACATTCATGCTCGCGGCCACGCTCCACGTGTCCGTGACCGGGTCGTACAGGTAGCAGTCGTTATACGTCGTGAAACCGTCGGTGCCGCCGGTTGTCAGTACCCGTCCGTCGCGCAGCAGGACCGCCGCGTAGGCGTTGTGGCCGGGCCAGACCGCGGACAGAGCCGTGGGCGTCCACGTCCCGGTGGCGACGTCGTAGAGCTCCGGTTGCGGGTCGCCTCCCATCACGAGCACCTTGTTGTTCTGCAGCAGGATCCCGATCCCGTCGCCGCGTGCGAGGTTCAGGCTCCCGGTCGTGACCCAGGTCGGGTCCACGACGAGCGGGTACTCGAGGCCGGCCGGATCGAAGTGGAGGACCAACCGGCGCGCGTCCGGCTCCGCTTCGTTCTCGAGCTGCCAACGAGCAGCGGTCGCACTGCGGCGACCGGCGGCGTCGACGACGACGGGGGCGAGGACCACCAGGCCCTGGCCGTCGGCGCTCCGGAAGTGGACCTGACCGCTCTCGATCTGGACGGCCGAGGCCCCCTGGGTCTCGGCCACGTCGTACTCGAAGCGGACGGGTGCCCGAGCGCTCCGCAGATAGAGGTACTCCTCCGTCCAGGTCTCCCCGACGACGTGGAGCGAGTCCGTCTCCGGGTAGATCCCCAGGTAGGCCAGCTTGCCGTCGATGACCCTGGCTCGCACCGGTCGGGCGCCGCGCGGCCGCAGGACGACGCGCACGCCTTCGCCCTCGGCCACGACCGCTCCCGATGCGCGGGCGGGGAAGACCACGTCGACCGGCTCGCCGCCGTCGGGACTGTCAGGGGACGGATCCCGTCGGGGCCGCAGACCCCGGACACGCTCCTCCCCGTGACGCCACGTCACGCTGTCGAACGAGCTGCTGCGTCGCAGCCGGGGAAGCAGTGCCGGGAAGCCCTCTTCCAAGGTGCCCACGAGCGAGCTGCCCGCTTCGTGGGCGAACTTGGTCCCGGCCGACCCGGCCCGGGAGTCGCGGTCGTGAGCGCGGGCGGTGGCTCCCAGCGAAAGGCCCGCCAGGAGAACGGCGCCGACGAGGATCCGGGGTGCTGACGTCTTCAACCTGGCCTGCACGAATGCCCCCCCTTGCTCAACAACCCGGTGAGGGACGGCCGGGAGACGTCTTGTCAATCTAATTGTCGGCACTCGTGCCCCTTACGGCAACCCTCCCGGCCTCTCCCGGGGCCCCGGCGTGATTACGGACGAGTAGATTCTACCCAGAAAGCGGATTCGAGGCCCGCGTGCGTCCCTCCAGGCCCTCCGCACCGATCAGGGACGCTCGTCTACGGGAGCGGGACCTCCACCGCGTAGAAGACGCCGGCCTCGGTCCCCACGTGGACGAGGCCGTTCTGCCAGTCGAGCGAGGGCGAGCCGATCGCGGCCAGGCCGTCGCCGAGCACCACGGACTTGATGGTCGGTGCGGGTCCCGCCGACACGTCGATCTCGTAGAGCTTGCCGTCGCTTCCCCCCACGTAGACGTAGTCGCTCCCCGAGACGAAGACGACGGACGAGGTCGGAACCACCCCGGCCCCCAGGATGATTCCCCCCGGGGGAGCGAGGAGGGGGAACTTGTTGGAGATCGAGGAGCCGTCGTCGTGGAGGGCCCAGACGTAGTTGTCGGTGGCGAAGTAGAGATCACCCGTGCGCCAGTCGGGGAAGACGAAGCCCTTCGCCTGGCCGTCGGGGATGGGGAAGGTGCGGTCGGGCGCCATGCCCATGTCGGCTTCGATCGAATAGAGGGCCGGCGTCGGCAAAGGGGCGACCACGTAGACCCTGTCGCCCATGAGCACGGGGCTGGAGTCGATGTCTCCGTGAGGGCGTGACCAGCGAAGCACCGTGGCCGGGGGGCCGGTCTGCAGTTGGAGACACCACAGAGTGTCCGCGCTGCCCCTCGCGTGGCTCGTGAAGAAGACGCGCCGGTTCGGGTACTCGACCGTGGCCATGCCGTTGATGATGCCGATGCTGTTCAGTCCCCCGCCGTTGTTGAACGGCGCCCCGGCCTGGACGAGGTCGGGAGTGAAGGCGAAGAAGCGGTTGTCGGCGCTGGTGTCGCGGGTGCCGACGAGGAGGTAGTCGTAGCCGCCGCCGAAAGCGGAGAAGATCCCGGCCGGGGCGGCCTGGCCCGGAGATCCCCCGAGGGGAGCGGGAGGTCGGGGGAAGCCCCCGAACGCCCCTCCCAGATCGGCGTCGACGACGTAGACGTTGCCGTCCTGAGAGCCGAGGTACACGACGGGGTTGGCGCCGTTGACGGTGATCGGCACGATGGGGGAGCGAGACTGGACGGGTCCGTTGAGGCGGATGGGAAGCCAGGCCGCGGGCCACTCGCCACCCCCGAGCCCCCGCTGCATGGAGTGCACGACGTGGTCGTTGGAGGTGGCGATGATGCCGCTCCAGCCCACGGTGGGGGCGGTCAAGGAGAAGACGCCGGTGCTGAAGGCCCAGTGCACACCGAGACTGGGGTCCATGGGTCGTCCGCGGTTCGAGCGGCCGACGGAGTAGACGGGTGCTCCCATGTCCGAGAAGATCGTGTAGCAGTAGGTCCAGCCGTTGGTGAGGGGAGGCGTGTCGTGCGGGAAGCGCTCGCGCGCGCCGGCGGTGCCGCCGTAGTCGACGAGCAGGGTCCCCGAGCTGTTCGCGTCGGCGGGGAAGGTGCAGGTGGGGCCGGCGTTGTATCGGATCCGCACGTTGGCCCAGCTGCCCGAGTTGACCCACTCGAGGACGTTCTCCTGGTTCCTTGACGTGACGGTGAAGAAGGCCACCTCGTCCCCGGGTGGCAAGAGCGTGATCGTCACCGTGACCTCGTTCACCGAGACGAGGGGCAGGCCGCAGGTGGGGGTCGTGCGGGCGACGACGTAGTAGGTCCCGGGTCCGGGGAAGTCGGCCCCGTTGATGTCGTAGGTGGAGCCGGTTCGCGCGGGTATCCAGGTGATCGGTCCGGTCGTGGACACCGTCCGGTATCCCCACTCGTGGGTGACGACACCGCCGTCAAGGTGCGCCTCGGAGATGGTCCCGCCCACGCATGTCGTGCACGCGCTGGCCGACCCCGACATCAGCGAGACGGTGACGTTCGACAGGTCGGCGAACGCGTCGAAAGGCTGGCTCGCGCTGGCCGGGCAGGTGTCGACGGTGGCATCGACCTGGACGTTGTGGGGTCCCGCGAGAAGGGGGCCAACGGTCTGGGTCGTCGCGAAGCCGACGGGCCCCAAGGCGTCCACGTACCACCGGTAGGTGTCGAACCCTGGATCCGTCGAGTAGAGCCCCGACCCGGAGGCGCAAAAGCCCGCCGGGCCGGTGACCGAGAGCGACGGGGTCAACGAGAACGTCCGGCTGGAGGTCCACCCGGCTGCCGGATGCGTGAACTCGAGGCGGTACTTCGAGCCCGGGAGGTCGATGGAGAGCGGCGACGGTGTGATGGCCCAGTCGGCCACCCCCGCCGTCGTGGCGAGGGGGTTGTCCCCGCCCAGGAAGGCGCCCCCCGTGCCCGTGCCGGGAACGATCCCCACTGACACCGGATCGGCCACGTCGTTGCATTGGACCGGGTTCCCCCCGTGGTCCTCCACCTGCACCGCGGGCTGCGTAGCGAAGGGCGTCAGGGGCGTGTTGCAGAGGGAGACGTTGCGCGTCGAGCGCAGGCGCCGGGCGAGGCAGTTCGTGTTGAGGACGACGGAGATGCGGTTCAGTTTGTTGTTCCCGTCCTCGCCCGTGACGAAGTCGGACCGACCGTCGAGATCGAAATCAGCAACGGCGATGACGGAAGGTTCTTCCTGGGCGACCGCCCACGGGTCCGCAGGCTGGAAGGCGGCCCCGGGGGCGAGGCTCCCCGTCCCCAGGAGCACGCGGAGCGACGCACGGTCCTCGTCGGAACCCCCCTGGCAGGTTACGAGCGCGTCGAGCCGCCCGTCGAGGTTCATGTCCGCGAGGGCCACGCCGTCGGGTTCGATCTCGGTGGGATCGCCGAGCTCGTAGTCGTCGCGAGGCCCGAAGAACGGGGATGCGGGCAATCCCGGGAACAACCCCACCTTCGCCGGCACCGACGCGAACTGCGCGACCAGCAGGTCGACGAGGCCGTCCCGGTCGAAGTCCCCGGCGGCCAGGCCATACGGCCGGGCATCAGTGGGGAGCGTCCCGACGAGCGTGAAGGGCGTGGCCTGCACCGCGGTGCCCTGGAGGAGGGAGATCGAGGCGTCGAGCGCGGTGGCCACCGCGAGATCGAGGATCCCGTCGCGATTGAAGTCGAGCACGGCCAGCGCTGCCGGTGAGTTCCCAACCCCCATGGTCCGCGGAGGGCCAAAGGCCCCGAGACCGTTGCCGTGATGGACGGTCACGTTATCTCCCAGCCCGTTCATCTTCACGAAGTCGAGCGCACCGTCGCGGTCGAAGTCGTGGACCGGGATGCCGTCGTACCCGGTGAAGGGCGACGCGGTCGTCGTCATTGCCGGGGGCCCGAGGACACCGGCACCGTCGCCGGGGAGGAACGCGTACTGGTTGAGGGACTGGCTGCCGACGATCACATCCAGCGTCCCGTTGCGGTCGAAGTCGCCGACCCCGATCCCGCCCGGGCTGCCCCCCAGGCCCGTCGGGAACATCACGGCGGGGTCGAAGGTGCCGTCCCCGAGCCCCTTGAAGAACGACAGGTCCGTCGAGTTCCGATCCAGGGTGACCAGGTCCGGCCGGCCGTCGCGATTGAAGTCGCCGGTGGCCACCGAGCGTTCCTGCATGCCAGGACTCACCTGATGCGGTCCGAACCAGCCCAGGCCGTCGCCCGAGTAGACGTACAGGCCGCCATCACTGAAGGCATTGACCGTGGCGAGGTCGCGCTTCCCGTTCCGGTCGAGATCGACGACGAGCGCGACCGACGGCTGGTCGAAACCGAGAATCGTGTTGATCGTCGGGAAGCCACCCGCCCCGTCGCCCAGCAGGACGTTGACCGTGTGATCCAGGCGGGTGGCCACCACGATGTCCCCGAAGGCATCCCCATTCGCACGAACGATCTGAACGGACAGGGGCTCGTTGTCCACCCCCAAAAGCGTCTCCGGACCGAAGGCCCCTCCCGTGTTGAAGAACACCGACACGTCGTCGCTCTGGCGGTTGGCCGTGACCAGGTCCGGGAGCCCGTCGTTGTTGAGATCGCCCAGGTCGACCGCGTCGGCATCCGAGCCCGACAACGGAATCGTGCCGCCCAGGGTGAAGGCTCCCGTGCCGTCCCCGCGATACCAGCGCACCTCGCTCCACCGCGTGAGCGCGAGGTCGAGTACGAGGTCACCGTCGATGTCCGCCGCGGCCACGGCGGTGACGCCACCGGGGAACAGGGTCGACGTGGTCGGGGAGCCGAACGTCCCGTCTCCCAGGCCCGGGAGGAACGTCACGCGACCGCTGCCGCTCGCGGTGACGAGGTCGGGCGTCCCGTTCCGGTCGAAGTCCCCCCGCACCACCCCCTCCGGCAGACCGTCGACCGGGTAGTCCGTCGGGCCGGTAAGGACGCCACCGGTATTCAGGAAGACGCTCACGTCGTCGGTGCCCCGGTTGACCGTCGCCAGATCGGGATCGGAGTCCAGGTCGAAGTCGCCCACCGCGATGCCCTGCGCGTCCGCGGTGCCGGCCAGCGCGTAGAACACCGGCGGACCGAACCTCAGCGTGCCATCGCCGAACATGATGGAGAGCGTCCCGTCACCGGCGGTGGCGAGGTCCGGGATGGCGTTGCCGTCCCAGTCGCCGTGGGCGATGGCCACGGGATTTCCGCCGCCGCCGATGGGAACCTGCAGCCTCCCGGCGCCGGCGAAAGACGAATTGGGGCAGGGGAGGCCGACGTCATCCAGGAAGACGACCGCCGTGTTCGTCGGCGGGCTCGAGCCGGCAAGATCCGGGAGCCCGTCGCCGTCGAAGTCGCCCGCCGCGAGGGCGTAGAGATCGACGGGCGAGGGGAGGGGCAGGGGGGACGAGAAGCCGCCGGCGCCGTCCCCGAGCATGGCGGCAATCTGGTTGGTGGTCTGGCCGGTCACCGCGAGATCGAGGACGCCGTTGCGGTCGAAGTCGGCGAGCACCAGAGAGGTCGTGAGGGGGAGAGGGCCGGGAAGAACGGGCGAGACAACGAGGCCACCGAGGCCGTTCCCCAGCAGTACGGCCAGGTCCTGAGAAGCCGAGTCGCCGGTCACGACATCGAGGTCGCCGTCGTTGTCGATGTCCCCGGCGGCGAGGGAGACGGGCAGCCCGCCCGCGAGCGGCACCGGGAAGGGATTGAAGCCCAGCCACGCACCGAGTCCATCTCCGAACACGAGGTGGATCGACGACGGTGTGTCCGCCACCACCGCGACGTCCAGGCGGCCATCGCGGTTGAAGTCGCCGGCGGTCATGTCCCGGGGAACGGCCCCGATGTTGATCACCCCCGCGGCGTTGAATGCACCGGCGCCGACGCCGACGGCGATCTGAACGTCGCCGTTGCCGTTCGCCGCGGCGAGATCGGGGATCCCATCCTGGTTGAAGTCACCGGCCACGATGGCGTTCGGGCCGGCGGTGACCCCGACCACGCCCGGCAGGGGGAGCCTGACGTTTCCCAACCCGTCGCTGAGGAGCGCCCTGAGGGCATTGCTCCCGTTGAGCGCCACCGCGACGTCCTCGATGCCATCCTGGTCGAAGTCCGCGACCGTCACCGCCACCGGCCCCGCGCCGGCGGTGGGGTGTGAGAGGCTGACGAGGAAGTTCCCGTTCCCCGCGCCGAGCCCGAAGCTGACCGTGTTCGCGATGGCGTCGGCGGTGACGATGTCCCGGCGGCCGTCGCGGTTGGTGTCGAACACCGCGATGTCACGGGCCCCGGCCCCCACCGCGGCCGGTCCGAGGGGAGGCGCGAAGGATGGCGCCGTGCAGCTCTGGGCCCGCGTCTCGCCCGGCGCGAAAGCGAGGAGCCCGAATGCGAGGGCCGTGCTGATCAGGATCCGGGAAGCTGGTGACGTCTTCGGTCTGCCCTGCACGATGCCCCTCCTAGCTCTCTCAGCCCGGTGAGGGACGACCGGGGACGTGTCCGCCCCAATTGTCGGCGCTCCGGGGCGTTACGGCAACTCGTCTAGCCAGTCCGGCGCTCGCGTTGTGATCCAGATCGGATATCCGATAGCCACAAATCGAGTCGTGGGACGGATCGACGGCCGACATCGCCGGCGATTACCCACTCGCGCTCTATTGACATGGTCCGGAGTGCAGGCGTAGGCTCGGCGGACATCCGGTTGTGACGTTCGCAAGTGGCCGACGGGTCGCTGCCCTCCCCGGCGCCCCGGGCGGTGGGAAAGGTCTATGTCGACTGGCGACCGCAGCGACACATCGTCGCGGTCTCTGAGGGGCTCCAGAGGCCGGGAGGTTCACGAGCGCATCAGTTCCTCGGCGCTCGTCCCGGCGCTCGCCTGTGACAGTCTCGTTTCCGTCACAAACGCCCCCGCCGCCGGACCCGGCGCCGCTAGAGTCCCCGCCGTGCGTGCTCGCGGACCTCACCGCTGGCTGACCGCTTCGCTCCTCGCTCTCCTCGCCTCGCTGTGGGCGCTCCCGGCCCACGCCGAGCCGACGCTGCGGAAGATCGGCGAGATGGAGCTGTCGCTTCTCGGCCTGTCCGCCGGCGTGGATCCCGAAGCGCCGGTGGTGCCCAAGAACGTGGCCTCGGCCGTCCGCGTCGTGGTGCGGGCCGGTGCGCGCGAGCTCTCCGCGAGCGAGGTCGCCGACTTCCTCGGGGCCGGCTTCGAGGTGCGGGCCGAGCTCTCCGGGCCGGGCCTGACCGCGACGCTGAGCCTTCCCGATCGGGATCCCGGGGACCCCCTGCCCGCAGACCCATTCCTTCTTCATTTTCCACCTCTCCCGACCTCAGGCGACTACACCCTCGCCAACGTCCGCATCGAGTCGGGCGGCCGGACCGTGCTCGACGCCCGGCCCTCGAACGTGCCCCTGAAGGTCATCGAGCGTGTCCTCGTGACGTCGGTCAAGACACGGCCCCTCACGCTGGACGAGATCGTGGCCCGGGGCATCGACCTCGCCGACGCGGAGAACTACCTCGGGCTTCGGCTTCACCCTGGGTCTGAAGCTCGAGTCGGAGGCGGTCCAGATCAAGTTCCCCGTGATCTTCGATCGCAAGGGAGCGGTGGTGCCGGAGCCGCTCAAGCCGCCGCCGGCCCCACCCCGCGTCTCGGGCCCGGTGCAGCTGACTCGGATGCCGCAGCTCGTGCCGCTCCTGCTCGAGGCCGAAAGCGGCGGCGGTCCCGGGAGCCCCCCGCTCGAGCTGGCCCTGCCCGGCGGCGAGCCGGTGACGATCCCGGGTCTTCTCGTGATCCCGGGCGACATCGGCTATCTCAAGCAGTTCTTCTCCGCCCAGCTCTTCGTCGCCAACGGGGCCCCGGTCGGGTCCGGCCTCGTCGTGAGTGAGGTCGAAGGCACCATCGAGCTGCCGCTGGGCCGCGACGGCATCCGGGGACCCGACCCCGGCTCCGGCGTGAACGACGACCCGCTCTCGCTGCCCGACCTCGTTCGGGATGGGGAGACGCAGCCGCAGCCGGAGACCCTCCCGGTGCTCGGGGTCGGACCCGACGAGACCCCCGGGACCGCGGACGACGTCGACGCGTTCCAGCCCGGCGAGCAGGGCCTGGCCGATTTCACGATCCGCGGCGACGCCGAGGGGTTCCACCCCATCGCCTTCGACATCCGGGCCGCCCTCGACGGGCTGCCGGTGGGACGCGTGACCCTCAAGGGACGCGCCGAGGGCGGGGTCCTGGTCCGCAATCCCTACTTCGATCTCACCTTCACCGCTCCCTCGGTGGTCCGCACCGACGAGAACTTCAAGCTCTACGTCACCGTGACCAACGTGGGCGAGGGCACCGCCAACCTCCTCAAGGTCTCGATCGACCACGAGGCGTTGAGCGGGGCCCTGCTCGTGAGCGATGCCGAGCAGGACGTCCCGACGCTGAAGCCCGGCGACGCGCAGACGTTCGAGTACGAGTTCCTGAGCCAGCGCACGGGTCAGGTGGTGGCGAGCTACCTCCGATTCGACGCCGGCGCCGCCGTCACCAGCGGCTCGCTCAAGTTCAAGCTCTCGGTCGGGGAGCGCGGCGTCCCGCTCTCTCCCGACACCCTGGTGCTCCCCACGTCACTGGACCCGCTCCCCGACTCGGTGGTGCGGGCCGCGATGCGCGTCCTCGGCCAGGCGTGGAGCGTCGCCAACGCCCCCAGCCTCCCGAAGGGCGTCCTGCCGATCGACCGCTCGGTCGTGCAGAAGAAGGCCCTGGCCCTCGCCGAGGCGGGTCTGCGGACGACCCTCGGCCAGGACGACCTCGACGCGGTGCGCGATCTCGCCTGGGACTTCTACTCCGGGCACTCCTGCGCCCGACCCCGGCTTCGACCAGCTCCTGCGGACGACCGAGGCGGGACGGGGTCTGGTCCTGGCCCTGGGCGGCGAGCTGGGGACGCGCGCCCTCTCCGGTCCGGACGGGCCGCTCGACTACGAGCGCGACTGGGCCCGCCTCCTCGCCTCCGGTCCCGACTTCGTGACGTTCGCGGTGACGAACGGAGCGGCGGCCCCCGCGGTCGACGTCGCGCTCGTCGACGACGCCGGGCGGCGAACGGTGGCCGCCGTCCCGCCCGCCGCCATCCCCGTGGCCGAGGTGCCGGGAGCGGTCCTCATCCCGATGGGCGGACCCGAGCCCGCCCCGATCGTCGGTCTGCTCACCGCCCCGGTGTCGTCCTTCTACGAGCTGGAGCTCTTCGCCCGAGAAGCCGGGCCGATCGACCTCGCGATCACCCTCCCGCGCGGGGACGGCACCGTCTTCCGGGGGACGGCGAGCGCCACATTCACGGCGACCTCGCGCGGGCGGGTGCTGCTCGACCTGGCCCGACCGACGTCGCTCGTCCTCGAGGTCGATTCCGACGCGGATGGCGTCTTCGAGTCGAGCGAGCCGATCCTCGAGGACTCCGGGGTTCGCGACCCCGAGGGTCCGGAGCTCGTCTCGGCCCAGGTCATCGGACCGGAGGTCCTCCAGGGGGCGAGCCCCTTCGGCGTCTACGCCGCCCTTCTCTTCGACCGGGTGGTGGACGAGGTGACGGCGGCCCAGACCTCCCGATACTCGATCCCCGCCAACGAGGTCCGGGCCGCCCGTCGGCAGCTCTCGGGGCGGCTCGTCTTCGTCTCCCTCGCGCAGCCTGAGGGCCCGTACGTGCCCACCGAGATCACCGTCGACGGGATGGCGGACGAGCGCCTCGCGGAGCGGCCCGGCCCGGCCACCGTGGACCTGGGCTCTCTCCTCGCCGATCCCGGGGGTATCGTCAGCGGACGCGTGATCACGGCCGAGGGCGATCCGGTCACCGGGGGCTCCATCACCTACATGAACCACACCGGCTCCCTCGCGTCCTGCGAGGGCGCCACCAGCATCGGGCTCTCGCAGCAGGACCTCGAGGGCGGACGGTACGAGCTGCGCTACGTCCGTCGGAGCCCGTGCGGCCCGTTCCAGATCGTGACCCAGGATCCCACGACCGGCGCGAAGCGCGAGGTGACGGGAAGGGTCCGGACCGCGGGCGAGCGGATCGTCCTCGACATCGCCCTTCTGGGCCGCGGGACGGTGACCGGTACGGTGCGGCGCTTCACCGGCCCCGGCTCGCCGGACACCGTGCCCGCCCCCGGGGTCCAGGTGGCGGCGTACAGCGTCGACGATCGGCAGAGCTTCGGGGCCGCCGTCACCGACGGCGACGGGCGCTACGTCATCGACGGCATCACCGTCGGGCCCGTCAACGTCCGCGCCGGCGGCGCCACCGGCGTGGGGTCCGGCTTCGGACGGATCGAGAGGCCGGGCACCCCCGCGGTCGTGGACATCCTCCTCGACAGCGACGCGGCCCGGATCCACGGCACGGTGACGGCGTACGAGGCCGGCCGCCTCGCCCCCGTGTCCGGGATCCAGGTCCTCTACTACCTCGGGGGCGCGCTGCTCGGGGCGACGAACACGAACGCCGCGGGCGAGTACGCCTTCGAGAGCGTTCCGACGGGCCAGTTCAGCATCCGCGCGTCGCTCAACACGCGCGACCGCGTCAGGGTCGACGGGACGGCGGCTGTGGGCGACGACAAGGAGGTCAACCTCGTCTTCGAGGTGCCGGACCCGGCCGAGTTCGGCACGGTGCACGGCCGCGTGGTCCTCCCGGATGGCTCGCCCGTCGTCGGCGCCGTCGTGAGCGTCGGGGCGGTCGGCGCGGTGAGCGTGGAGGCGGGCGACCCGCGCTACCCGGGGTCACCCTCCGGCTACTTCGAGATCACGGACATCCCCGCCCGCCCGTTCGTCGCGCAGCGCGTCAACGCCTACACCCAGGACGGTCGGCGGACCGGAGGCCGCCAGTTCACCTTCACCGACGCCCCGGCGCCCGTCGTCAACGTCGGCGACGTCGTCCTCTCCGGCCTCGGCGAGGCCCACTTCTTCGTCGAAGACCACACCGGAGCCCGCCTGAGCGGCCAGCTCGTCCTGCTGCAGGGCTCCTGCCGCAACCCGTGCGGGTGCGTCTCTGCCACCGCCGGCCCCACCGGCGAGGTGGTCTTCCGCGACCTGCCGGTCGGACCTCACAGTGCACGGGCCTTCCGCAGCGGGGGCGCGGTCATGGACATCGCCTCCGGCAACGCCGTCATCCCGGGCGACGGCCTCCCCGGCCAGGGCACGCTCATCTTCCCCGGGACCGGCACCGTCGAGGTGACGGCCTTCGAGCCACCCCTGGTCCCGGGCGGGCCGCGGCAGCCCGTGCACGGGGCCGAGGTGGCCCTCAGGTCGAAGGTCTACATCAACGACGGGCTGATCGACTGCGGCCTCTTCCCGGGCGAGTCGCACCGGGGACGCACGGACCAGGACGGCCAGATCACGTTCACCAACGTCAACGCGGGCCCGGTGAGCGTGACGGTCTATCACCCCTTCTTCGACCGCAGTGCCGGCCGAAACGGGAACCTGGCCGGCGGGGGCACGCAGTCCTTCGTCGTGGAGTTCACGGACACGATCGCCGGCGAGCTCTCGGGCACCGTCTTCCTGCCCGACGGCCAGACCCCCGCCGGCGCCGGGGTCGAGGTGACGGTCAACGGCCCCCTGCCGGACGTGACCGTCCGGACGAACGCCGACAGCCGCTACCGCTTCGCCGAGATCCTGCCCGCGGGCACCTGGACGCTCACCGCGAGCGACCCGCAGACCGGGGGACTGATGCAGACGAAGGTCGTCCTCCAGGTCGGCCAGGACGCGGTCCACGACGTCCGTCTCAAGGGCCGGGGGACGGTGCGGGTGAAGGTCGTGGACGGGGCGGACCAGCCCGTCGCCGTCGCCTCCGTGAAGCTCCGGGAAACCGACTACCCCGACCGCCTGCACGAGGGAATCCTCGACAACTCCAACGAGGGGATCGTCACCTTCCGCGGCGTCTACGAAGGCCCCTTGAGCGTCGAGGCGTCCGACCCGTTCGGCCGTGGCGGCCGCGTCTCCGGGGTCCTGCCCCGGCCGGACGATACGGTCGAGCTGACCGTGCGGCTCACCACCACCGGCACCGTCGGCGGGGTGTTCCGGATGCCGCCGGCGGGCCCGGCCCCGGGCGATCCCATCCCCTTCGGCACGGTCAAGCTGCTCTCGAGCGGCAAGGTCATCGGCCAACAGACGACGGTCGGGAGTGGGACCGATCGCGGCCGCTTCTCCTTCGACTACGTGCCGGCGGGGCCCATCCGTCTCGAGGCCCTCGATCCCCTCACCGGCCGCACCGGCTTCAGCGTGGGGACCCTGGCCAACCAGAACGACGTGCTCGAGATCGACGTCGTGGCCCAGGCCCTGGGCACGGTGTTCGGAACCGTCACCGCCAACACCGTGGCCGAGCCGCGGGCCGAGGTGCAGGTCGTCTCGGGCACCTACCGCGCCAACGCCTTCGCCGACGAGAACGGTGTCTACCGGGTCGAGGGCGTCCCCGCGGGGCGCGTGATCGTGACCGCCTCGCGGCCCGGAGGCTTCCTGAAGGGCACGAACGAGGACACCCTCACGGCCGAGGGACAGTCCCTCGAGATCCCCGTGGCCCTCCGCGACACCGGGCGGATCGACGGCGTCGTCTACGAAGCGGGCGGCGGGACTCCGGCGCCGCTCTCGGTCGTGACGGTCACCGTGGGCGGGACGGGCGGCGGGCGCCAGACCACGACCACCGACGAGGTGACCGGGCAGTTCACGTTCGACGAGGTGCCCTCGGGCGCCGCCACCCTCACCGTGGACGTGGTCGGCAGCATCGACCAGGCCCGGATCACCGTGCAGGTCCCGCCCCAGGGTGCGGTGCCCGCCCCCATCACGCTCAATGGGGTCGGATCCATCGATGGTGCGACCTCGGGGGTCCCCCCGGGTACACGCAGACCGTGACCCTCACGGGCACGGGCGCTTTCACGTGGAACCGGACCCTCGTACCCGATGCCCTCGACGAGTTCCGGGTGCCCGAGGTCCTCGCGGGACCGTTCACCGCCCGCCTCGTGGCCCGCAGCGGAGGGATCCACCTCTACGGGAATCTTCAGGACGAGGTGCGGCCCGGCGACGTGACGCCAATCCTGCTCGAGCTGCAGCCCACGGGTCGGGTCGAGGGCACGGTCTTCCGTTCCAACGGCGACCCCGCCTACGGCGCCGAGGTCGTGGTGAAGACCCCGAACGGCACCGTCACCACCCTGGCCGACACCATGGGTCAGTTCGGGCTCGACGGGGTCCCCGCCGCCGCGGTGACGATCGAGATCGGCGACCTCTTCTCGGGCGGCGTTGCTCGGGCGTCGGGAACCGTCCCCGACGGCGGCGTGCTCGCCCTCGGGCGTCTCGACCTCGACGACACCCCGATTGCGGTCGTGTCCGTCGATCCACCCGCGGGGACGATCGGCGTGGCCCTCGATCAGGTCGTGACGGTGACCTTCACCGACCCCGTAGGCGGCGCCAGCCAGGGCACGGTGTTCGTGAGCGACGGCACGACGGGACGGTCCCTGTCTCCCGTCGTGGCGCCCGACGGCCTCAGCCTCACCCTGTCGCCCCGGACCGGGCTCTGGCCCGACGCGACCGAGCTCCTCGTGACCGTGACCACCGGAATCACCGACGCCTTCGGTCGTCACCCGCTCCAGAGCTTCACCAGCTCCTTCCGCACCGTCGATCACTCGCCCCCGGAGGTCCTGAGCGTCGCGCCGGCGACCGGCGCCATCCAGGTTCCCGAGAACGCGGCCGTGCTCGTGACGTTCGACGAGCCGCTCGCGGCAAGTCTCGATCCGTCCGGGCTCGTCACCCTCGTGCGGGCCGGAGGGTCGGCGGTGCCCGGCGTCGTGTCGCTCTCCCTCGATCGTCGGGAGGCGACATTCACACCGGCGGCGTTGCTGGCCCCGAACGCGCGCTACGACGTGACGGTCAACGGCGCGGTGGACGAGAGCGGCAACGCCCAGACGACGCCATTCCCTTCGTTCTTCATTACGGTCGACACCATACCTCCGGTCCTGACGGCGGTCGCCCCCACCCCGGGCGGCTGGACGAGCTCGGCCCAGCCCCTGGTGCGGGTGGGGGTCAGCGACGCGGTGCCCGGGAGCGGCGTGGACCCGCTCGCCGGGCTCGAGACGATGGCGCTCGACAGCACCGCGGTGGCCCCGATCTGGGTCGGCGGCGAGCTCCGCTTCACTCCACCGGCGCCCCTGTCGGAGGGATCCCACAGGGTGGACGCCTCGGCGCAGGACCGGGCCGGCCACGTCGGCGTGCTCGCTCCGTTCACCTTCAGCGTCGACGTCACTCCGCCCGGGGCGGCAACCGTCACGAGCCCCATGGACGGCCACCCGGTGAGGGGGTCGATCCCCCTCACCGCCGTCGCCGTGGACCCGGGGACCCCCACCGTGAGTTCCAGGGTGGCCGAGATCCAGGTGTTCCTCGACGGCGCGGGATCGCCCTTCGCCCGTCTCTTCGAGGCCAGCAGCTTCGCGGATACCTGGGTCACGACGACGGCCGCGGAGGGGACCCACGTCCTGACCGCGATGGCGGTCGACGTCGCCGGGAACCCTGGCCCTGTCGGCCCGCCGGTGACGGTGCTGGTCGACAACCAGGTCCTGACCGTCGACGTCCTGTCGCCCGCCGCGGGCAGCCGCTTCCGCGACACCGTCGCGGTCCGGGTCCTGACCTCGGAACCCGCCGCGCGCGTCGCGTTCTCGATCGGGGCGCAGGTGGTCGACGGGTCGCTCGTCGCCGACCGGACCTACGAGGCCACGCTCGATCTCGTCGGCCTCCCCAGCAGCGACGTCCAGGTGGACGTCGTCGCCCACGGCCTCCTGGGCGAGCTGGCGTCCGCGACGGTGGGCATCGTCGTCGATCACGACCCGCCGGCTCCGCCCGTCGCGGCAAAGATCGTGGCCGAGGCGCTCGACGCCGGGTACGCGATGGTCCGCGGGGAGCCGGCCGCGGTCGAGGGGCTGGCCACGGTGGAGGTGACGAACCCAATCACCCCGGCCGTCGTGACGACCGCCGTCGCCCTGGACGGCTCGTTCGCGCTCCGCATCCTGGCCGACGAGGGTACGGACGTCGAGGTCGTGGCCATCGACGAGGTCGGCAACCGCAGCGCTCCCCCGACGATCGTCACGGTCGAGAACCGGACGACCGAGGAGGGCGTACCCCTCGAAGGCCTGTCGATCTGGGTGAGCACGGACCATGGGGTCACGCCCGACGCCTTCCTGAACGTCGAAATCTGGGCCGATCGTTCCGCCAGCGGCAACGACCTCTCCCAGGCCGACGACAACAAGCGCCCCGCGCTCATCACCGGCGAGTTCAACGGCTGGGACGTCGTACGCTTCGACGGTACGAACGACACCCTCCAGTTCGGCAGCCGCCTCACGGCGGTTCGGACGGTCTTCTGGGTGGTGGCGGAATCCGAGAACGCGACGTCGGCGAGCCGGAGCCTCCTGGGCGACGACGCCAACGCGTGGCGGTTCCACGGCGGGAGCGGGGCGCCGGGGACGATCTGGTCGACGGCGGCCGAGGCGACGGTGAGGAGCGGCCAGACCTGGGTGAACGGACAGATCGTCGACGGCACGAGGACGCTCCGCCCCCGGACGATGTCCGTGATCTCCCTGGTGACGACCGGCGACATGATGGCGTCGAAGTTCGGCGCGGCGTACCAGTCGGCGCCGTGGTGGGGCGATCTCGCGGAGCTGCTGATCTACGACCGCGTGCTCTCCCCCGGGGAGCGCCGGGCGGTCGAGGGCTATCTGGTCGAGAAGTACCAGCCGTACACCCCGACCGCCGGGACCCCGGCGATCACGCCCGCCGGTGGATCCTTCCAGGGCTCGACGACGGTGCAGCTCGCCACGACGACGTCCGGTGCCGAGATCCGCTACACGCTGGATGGCTCGGAGCCGACCGAGGTTTCCGATCTCTACACCGGCTCGCTGACGATCGACCGGACCACGACGGTGAAGGCGAGGGCCTACTTCCCCGGGTACATCGAGAGCGGCATCGCCACCGCGACCTTCGTCGAGGAAGGGGAATCCCCGGTGCTGACCGCCGCGAGTCTCCTCCTCTGGCTGCGCGCCGACGCCGGGATCGCCACCAACGCGGGGGGCTGGATCACGGAATGGCGGGACCAGTCCGGCCGGAACAACGACGCCTATCAGACCCTTGGTGTGGCCGCTCCCCAGCTCGTCCCGGACGCGGCGAACGGCCTTCCGGTGATGCGGTTCGACGGTGGGGACACGGTGCGCTTCACGGACGCTCTGACGACGATCCGGACGGTGTTCTGGGTGGTGTCGGAGTCGGTGGCTGCGACTTCAGCGAGCCGGAGCCTGCTGGGCGACGACGCCAACGCGTGGCGGTTCCACGGCGGGAGCGGGGCGCCGGGCATGATCTGGTCGACCGCGGCCGAAGCAAACGTGAGGAACGGCCAGACGTGGGTGAACGGCGCTTCCGATGAACGGGACCACGACCCCGCGTCCGCGGACGCTGTCGGTCATCTCGCTGGTGACGACGGGCGACATGTCGGCGACGAAGTTCGGCGAGGCGTACCAGTCGCAGCCGTGGTGGGGTGACCTGGCCGAGCTGATCGTCTACGAACGCGAGCTGACGGCCCTGGAGCGCAAGACGGTGGAGGATCACCTGCTGGCGAAGTACGGGGTGCTGAACACGGTGACGACGCCCTCGATCTCGCCGGCGGGCGGGGTGTTCACCGGCTCGGTGACGGTGAGCATCGAGACGCAGACGCCCGGGGCGGAGATCCACTACACGCTGGACGGGACGGAGCCGACGCTGGGGTCGCCGGTGTACGCGGACCCGCTGCTGATCGACGCGACGGTCACGCTGAAGGCGAAGGCGTTCGAAGGGTGTGCTGGCTCCGAGCGCGACGGCGGTGGCGGGGTTCACGCGGGTGGAAGACGCGGTTCCGGCGAGCGTGGCGGGTCTGCGGCTGTGGTGGCGCGCGGACGCGGGAGTTCCGAGCGGGGCGGGGGACCACTGGGGGGACCAGTCGGGCCAGGGCAACCACGGTCGACAGACGAACGGGTCGGCGGTAGCGCAACTGGTGCCGGACGCGGCGAACGGCCTTCCGGTGATGCGGTTCGACGGTGGGGACACGGTGCGCTTCACGGACGCCCTGACGACGATCCGGACGGTGTTCTGGGTGGTCTCGGAGTCGGTGGCCGCGACTTCGGCGACCGCGGAGCCTGCTGGGCGACGACGCCAACGCGTGGCGGTTCCACGGCGGGAGCGGGGCGCCGGGCATGATCTGGTCGACCGCGGCCGAAGCAAACGTGAGGAACGGCCAGACGTGGGTGAACGGGCTTCCGATGAACGGGACCACGACCCCGCGTCCGCGGACGCTGTCGGTCATCTCGCTGGTGACGACGGGCGACATGTCGGCGACGAAGTTCGGCGAGGCGTACCAGTCGCAGCCGTGGTGGGGTGACCTGGCCGAGCTGATCGTCTACGAACGCGAGCTGACGGCCCTGGAGCGCAAGACGGTGGAGGATCACCTGCTGGCGAAGTACGGGGTGCTGAACACGGTGACGACGCCCTCGATCTCGCCGGCGGGCGGGGTGTTCACCGGCTCGGTGACGGTGAGCATCGAGACGCAGACGCCCGGGGCGGAGATCCACTACACGCTGGACGGGACGGAGCCGACGCTGGGCTCGCCGGTCTACGCGGACCCGCTGCTGATCGACGCGACGGTCACGCTGAAGGCGAAGGCCTTCGAAGGGGTGCTGGCTCCGAGCGCGACGGCGGTGGCGGGGTTCACGCGGGTGGAAGACGCGGTTCCGGCGAGCGTGGCGGGTCTGCGGCTGTGGTGGCGCGCGGACGCGGGAGTTCCGAGCGGGGCGGGGGACCACTGGGGGGACCAGTCGGGCCAGGGCAACCACGGTCGACAGACGAACGGGTCGGCGGTAGCGCAACTGGTGCCGGACGTGGCGAACGGCCTTCCGGTGATGCGCTTCGACGGTGGGGACACGGTGCGCTTCACGGACGCCCTGGCGACGATCCGGACGGTGTTCTGGGTGGTCTCGGAGTCGGTGGCCGCGACGTCGGCGCCGCGGAGCCTGCTGGGCGACGACGCCAACGCGTGGCGGTTCCACGGCGGGAGCGGGGCGCCGGGCATGATCTGGTCGACCGCGGCCGAAGCAAACGTGAGGAACGGCCAGACGTGGGTGAATGGGCTTCCGGTGAACGGGACCACGACCCCGCGTCCCCGGACGCTGTCGGTCATCTCTCTGGTGACGACGGGGACATGTCGGCGACGAAGTTCGGCGAGGCGTACCAGTCGCAGCCGTGGTGGGGTGACCTGGCCGAGCTGATCATCTACGAGCGCGAGCTGACGCCGGCCGAGCACCTCGCCGTCGAGGACTACCTGAACGCGAAGTACGGGATCTTCATCCGATAGCCATGGACACGCGCCCGCCAAAGAACGACCACACGCCCCGCCGACATCACGGACGGCTGCACCGCTCGGTTGCCCTCGTCCTCTCGTGGGTCTTCACGGCCTCGACGGCCTGGGCGGGGGCGCCTCCCCCGGTTCTCGGCGGGGACGGTGGGGACGGGCGGCGAGGTGGTCCATGGCCCAGCGCGGTTCCCGGTCTCGCCGCGGCGCTTCGGGAGTCGCCCCCGAATTCCGGGGCGAAGACCGCGAAGAAGGACGACGGCGAACGGTCTTCCTCGCCGGCCAAGACGACGAGCACCTCGAAGCGGGGGCGTCGTCCTCCCCAGGCTCGGGAGCCGATCGTCCCGCGGGCCGAGTGCGTCGAGGAGAGGCACGACGGCCGTTGGATCGCCCACTTCGGGTATGACAACGCGAACCGCGATCCGGTCGTCGTCAGCTACGGCGAAGACAATCGCTTCTCGCCGGCGCGCGGGCGTCGCGGCCAGCCGGTCAAGTTCCTGCCCGGGCCCTCCCGTCTCTGGCCTCGCTCCTCCTTCCGAGTTCGCTTCGACGGCGAGCCGTTGACCTGGTTCCTCCGCGGACCGGACGGGGTCCTTCGCAGCGCCACCGTCTCGAAGACCTCGCCGCGGTGCGGGGTGCCGCAATCACCGCCGTCCCAGATCCAGGCGCAGGCGCAGTCCGAGCCCCAGTGCGAGACCTTGTTCTGGGGTCCGAAACGCTTCACGCGCACCAGTGGCTCGCCCAACGTCTACACCGAGATGGTCTCGGTTCCAGGCTGGGTGATCGCACCCCACGTTCTCCAGGTCATCAACGGCACCCCGGACGGCCGCCAGCGCGTCTCCTCGGCCCGGATCACGATCGACGGCGTGGAGGTGGCGAGCCCCTCCGATTTCTCCCAGAAGGTGGCGGGCTTCGCGCGGGCGGTCGACCTCGGTCCCGAGAGCGAGCTCGTGGTGAGGCTGACGAGTGCGCCGGGCTCCTTCCTGCGGCTGAGCATTTGCGGCACGAACGGCGACCACACCGCACCCGTCCTCGCCTGGACCGAGCCCACGGACGGCGCCGCCACGAACGACCCGACGCCGCGGCTGGCCCTGGTCTACGAGGATCTCCTCGGTGCCGGCGAGCCCGGCGCCGCCGGTGTGGATCCCGACACCCTGGTCGTCACCCTCGACGGGGTGGACCGGACGACACTCTTCACGAAGCGGTCCGGGGACGCCACCGCCGACCTGCCCGACGATCCTTGAGGAGGGACTCCACAACCTGGTGGCGACGATCCGCGACCACGCCGGCAACGAGGCGCAGGCCACGGCCGAGTTCCGCGTCGACGTCCAGCCTCCGACGATCGCCCTCGCGGAGCCGATGATGGGGGCCTACCTCCGCCCGCCGGTCACGATCCGCATCCCGTACGGCGACGAGTCGGCTCTGGATCCCGGGTCGCTCCGGATCCTGGTCAACGCTGCCGACCTCACCGCCCCGTTCAGCCGCGGTCCGACGGAGGCCGTCGCCGCTCTCGACCTCTCGTCCGGGCTGGTCGAAGGCCCCAACCAGATCGAGGCCCGGATCCGTGACCGGGCCGGCAACGAGTCGGCGGCCGCCGTGGCCTTCAACGTGGACGTGACGCCTCCGATCCTCGTGATCGCTCAACCGCTCACCGGGTCCCGGCACGGGAGCGCCGACGTCGAGGTCGTGGTCCAGTACCAGGACGACCAGGCCCTCGACCTGGACACGTTCGTGGCCGAGGTCGACGCGTCGGCCGTCTCCCTCACCCCGGTCCCCGGCGGCGCCACCGGTTGGATCGACCCGCTGGTCGACGGTCCGCACCGCCTCGTCGTCCGCATCCACGACGCAGCCGGCAACCAGGGCACCGCCGAGAGCCGCTTCGTGGTGGACACGACCCTGCCCACGATCCAGGTGGTCCAGCCCATCCCGGGCTCCTTCGTGAGCGACCCGACGCCGTCGCTCCTGGTCACCTACTCGGACGCCGACGGCGTGGACACGGACACCCTGCGCGTCCTCGTCGACGGGGTCGATCGGACCGCGCTGTTCACGGTCGAGCCGGACGTCGCCTACGCCGACCTGCCTCCAGAGGCGTCGCTCGCCGACGGAGATCACGCCGTCACCGCCGAGGTGCAGGACCTCACCGGGAACACGGGCTCGGCGGTGTCCGCCTTCGTCGTCGACACCCGGCCCCCGACCGTCACCCTCGACGCGCCTCCGCCGCTGACGAACCGGCTCCCGCCGACCGTCACCGTGTCCTGGACCGACACCGGCTCGGACGTGGACCCCGACAGCGTCCAGATCCTGGTCGACGGGACCGACCGCACCGCCCTCTTCGCGATCGAGGCTTCTGGGGCCACGGCGGTCCTCGACCTCGACCCGCCGCTCACCGACGGATCGCACGACGTCACGGTGAGGGTCTCGGACCGCGCGGAGAATCCCACCGAGGACGTCTTCTCCTTCACCCTCGACACCGTGCCCCCGGCCCTCGCCCTGGCCCCGGCGCCGACTCCTTCGTCGACGATTCGACCCCGGAGCTGCGCGTGGCCTGGACCGACACCGGAGGCAGCGGCGGCGACCCGGCTTCGCTCCGCGTCTTCCTGCGTTCCGGCGACGACCCCGAGGTCGAGATCACCGACCGCTTCACGGTCGACCGGGGACGAGGCGACCTGGGAGATCCCCGACGCCGCCGCGCTCGCCGACGGCACCTGGCGTCTGCGGGCCTCGCTGAGCGACCAGGCCGGGAACCCCGCGACTTCAGAGGCCGCGTTCGTGGTGGACACCGTCGCGCCGACCTTCACCGTCGAGACCCCGGCCCACACCGCGGTGCTGGGGACGGCGACCCCCGCCTTCGACATCTTGTACGACGACGACGCGAGCGGGATCGACCCGACGCGGCTGGCCCTCCTCGTCGACGGCGTCGACCGCACCGACCGCCTGACGTGGGAGCCGACCCGGGCGACCGGCGGCCTCCGGCCCGAGGACGCGCTCGTCGACGGCGAGCACGGTCTCGAGGTGCAGGTGTTCGACCGGGCCGGCAACGCGGCGGTGATGCCGCCCCACACCTTCCGGGTGGACACGGTCCCGCCGAGCGCGCGCGTCGAGAGCCCGGCCGATGGCTCCTACGTCGGGAGCGCAACGCCCTTCGTGCGCGTCGTCTTCCAGGACGAGGGGGCGGAGCCGTCCGGGCATCGAGACGTCGTCCTTCGTGGTGGAGGTCGACGGGGTCGACCGGACGGCCGAGGTCACGGTCGGCGACGGCCACGCCGAGGGCACCCTCCAGACCGCACTCGCCGACGGCCCCCACACCGTCGTGGTGCGAGTGGCGGACCTGGCCGGCCACCCGGCCACCGGCGCCGCGTCGTTCTTCGTCGACACCCAGCCCCCGGCCCTCAGCGAGCTCTCCCTGGAGGACGGCGAATGGGTGGCCGAGCTCGATCCCGACGGCCGCCTCGAGATACCGGGCGGATCCAGGACCTCGACCCTCGGACTCGCTGCGCTGCCGCGTGGGTCCGAGCGAGGTCGACGCCGCTGTCAACGCGGGCGAGTTCACCTGCAGCGTCCCCCTCACCGAGGGCGCCCAGACCGTGGAGTTCATCGCCACCGACGGCAGCGGCAACACCGCGACCGTGACCCGCAGCGTCAACGTCGATCTCACCGCGCCGACGGTGACCATCCTCGATCCCGCCGACGGCTCCTACACCAACGCCACGACCCTCACCGTCACCGGCACCGTGGTCGACCGTCTCGCCGGTCCAGGTGGAGGTCGCAGGGCGTCACCGCCGCGGTGAGCGGCCAGGCGTTCGTGGCCGCCGGCATCCCGGCCGGCGACGGGCCGGGCTTGACGCTGCGGGCGGTGGCCACCGACGCGGCCGGCAACTCGTCGTCTGCACGAGGTCACGGTCACCATCGATCGCGTGCCGCCGACCGTCCGGATCACCTGGCCCGAGCCGGGACGCGCGGTCGCACGGTCCCACGGTCGAGGTCCAGGGCACCTTCTCCGACGAGTCGCCGGTGTCCGTCGTCTACGTCAACGAGCAGCCGGCCGGCCTCACCGGCGGCGGCACCCCCTCCGGGACCTTCACCGTTCCCGTGGCCCTCGCCGAGGGCGCCGTCCGACGATCGAGGCCCGGGCCCACGACGCCGCCGGCAACGTCGGCACCGACTCCGTCTCCGCGGTGGTGGACACGGTGGCCCCGGTCCTCGTCGTCCGCGAGCCGGCCCCGGGCACGGTGACGAAGGCCGCGACCCTGCGGGTGGCCGGGACCGTCACCGACGCCACGCCGGTGACCCTGCTGGTCGAGGGCACAGCCGATCCCCGTCGACCCCGGAGGCGCCTTCTCCTACGACCTGCCGCTCGGAGCCGGACGACGGCCCGGAGGCCATCGTCTTCACCGCCACCGACGACGCCGGCAACACCTCCACGGCCACCGTCGACGTCGTCGTCGACCGCACTCCGCCCGACCTGCGAGATCGTGACCCCCGCGGACGGCGCGGCGGTGGGCTCGCTGCCCGTGGTCGTCCAGGGCCTCGTCCAGGACGCGACCGAGACCACGGTGACCGTCGACGGCGTCGACGCCGTCCGGACCGGCACCGCCTGGACGGCCACGATCGCCACGCTGGTGGACGGCCCCCACACCTTCGACGTCGTGGCGACCGACGCGGCCGGGAACGTCACGACCCGGACCCCGCACGTGGTGGTCGACCTGGCCCCACCGGTCGTGGCCATCACCACCCCGCCGTCCGGCGCGATCACCCGCGAGGCCGCGATCGTGGTGCGCGGGCACGGTGACGAGCCGCACGCCGTCGACGGTGACCGTCAACGGTCTCGAGGCGACGGTGACCGGCGGCACGTTCGAGGCCGCCGCCGTCCCTCTCGACGAGGGCGACAACACCCTCCGGGCAGTGGCGGTGAACGTCGCCAACGGGCGCACCGGCGAGGACGCCGTCCTCGTCACGCGCGACTCGATCCCGCCCGTCGTGACCCTCGTCGTGCCCGGAGACGATCTCCCGCGAGGACCCCGGACGCGCCGTCGTGACCGCCATCGACGCGGTCGGCGTGGCCCTCGTCGAGATCCGCCTCGGGACGACGACTCCTGGGCAGCTTCACCGTCCCGCCGTACGAGGTCGACCTGGTCGTTCCCGCGGGGGCGCAGAGTGGCGACACCCTGCCGTCTCCGCCACCGCCACCGACCTCGCCGGCAACACCACCACCGTCACCCGCGGCGTGCGCGTGGCCTCCGCCGGCGTCGTCGTGGGCCAGGTGCTCGACGACGCCACCAGCCTGCCCCTCCCGGGCGCGTCCGTCCGCATCGTCTCGGGTTCGGGTGGCGCCGCGATCGAGACCGACGAGCGACGGCCGCTTCGACCTGCCGACCCGGGAGGATCGGGTCGTCCTCACCGCGGAGGCACGACCGGGCTGCACCTCCGTCGACCGCAGCGCCTCGATCACCTCCGGGGTCGGAAACGTCGTCGTCGACGCCCGCCTCACGCTCCTGGCCGATCCGGTGACCGTCGGGCCGGGCGGGGGGACTCTCGGGGGCGACGCGCTGACGCTGACGGTCCCGGCGGGGGCGGTGGCCGCCGACACCGGCTTCCGCCTCACGCTCCTCTCGCCCCAGGGGCTGCCCGGCCTGCTTGCCCCTCGGCTTCAGCCCCGCTGGTCGGCGTCGACCTCCGCACGGTGGACGACGCGCCGGTCGCTCGCGGCCCTCGATCTCACGACCACCGGACTGCCCGACGCCACGGTGCACCTCGTGGCCTATCGCTTCAGCACCCACGGGTGGTACGTGGTCGGCCCGACCTCGCGCCGACCGAGCGGAGCGCTGACCGTCAGCCTTCCGCAGCCGGGCGCCTACGCCCTCGTGATCGCCGACGATGACGCCGCCGGTCACGGTCCCCGGGGCCGGGCCAGGACCTCGTCGGCGTCGACATGGTGGCGCTGCCCGAGGACACCACCAGCGACGGCGAGGTCATCCCCGGCGGTGCTGTCGCCGGCCGGGGGCACCGCGGAGGGGCGGCTCACGGTGCATGACGCCGACGCCCGTTCCCTCCGGCACCGTCGTGCAGACCGAGGTCACCGAGACCTACGCCCTGGCCTCGGGCGACGAGGCCTCCGACGAGCCACGTCGCCACGACATCGTCGTCTTCCGCGGCGGCGCGGTGAGCGCGCCGCGCGACCTGGGGCCCCCCGGCGACTTCGAGCCCTGCACGTCGGACGAGCCATCGCTCGTGGCGCTCTGTGCCGCGTTCCCGATCACGCCGACCCACTCCTACGCCACCGCCGAGCTCCTCGAGGGCACGGTTCACCTCGACATCCTCGCCGGGCGCGAGGGCGTGCGCGGGAAGGCCGGGGGCAACGCGGCGGTGACCCTCGAGGAAGACGGCCTCGCGCATCTCGGTGGCCGGCGGCTCTCTCGGGCAGGACACCGCGGTGGCGCTCGAGGCCACGGAGCTGTCGTCCTTCCTGCCCGAGGCCCTCGGCGTCACCGCGCTCCGAGAGGCGGTCGTCGACCTCTCGGGTGCGCGGCTGTCGATGGACGCCGAGCTCTCGATGGACGCCGCCGTCGTCCCCGCCGGCGGCACCCTCGTGGTGGCCCGCGTCGAGCGCCTCGCCGGCGTCCCTCGTCTCGTGGTCGTCAGCCCTGGCCGAGCGGGCGGGCACCCGGGTCGTCAGCCGTCCGTACCCCGGGCTGCCGGGGATCCGCGAGGGCGGGCCGCTACGTCTTCCTCCGCGTCGACGCTCGCCCTCGGCTTCGTGGCGGGAACGGCCAGCGTCCTCGACGGGGCCGGTGCCGGCTGAGGTGGGCACCGCCGCGCTGCCCTTCGTCTTCCTGGCCGGCAACGACGGCGCCTACATCGTCGCCGCCGCAGTGGCCGACCCGTACGTCGAGGTCACGGCCACGCTGCCGGGGACGTCGCTCGCGGCCACGGCCACCGCGAACGTCGTCGCCGCCCAGACCACCACCCTCGACCTCGTCCTCGTCGGCTCGGCCACGACCGCGACCGTCTCTCCCGCCGACGGGGCCGATGCAGTTCCCGTCAGCACCCAGGTCGAGATCACGAGCCCCGTCGCCCTCGACCCCGCGACGGTCGACGGCGGACAACGTCCGGCTTCTCGAGGGCGGCGAACCCGGTGACCGTCCGCTTCGTCCTCTCCGCCACCGGCAAGCGCCTGGCCGTGGTCCCGGAGGAGTCGCTCGAGTGGCTCGACCACCTACACGCTGCAGGCGGCGGGCCTCCGCGACACCCTGGGCGCCGACGTCGTGGTCGTCCCGGTGACGACCTTCACGACGAGGACGACATCGCGCCGGTCTACAACCCCCGGGCCCTCACCTTCTCGTATCCGAGTGGACGGGCTCGTCCAGGTCACCGCCCCGGCCGGCTCTCTCCCCCCGGACGCGCACGATCCTGATCATCAACTCCGGCAACGGGGTGGTGGTGACGTTCCCCGTCCTCGACGACGGATCGGTCTGAGGGCGAGCTGCCTGCCACCATCGACGACCAGCTCCTGATCACGATCACCGACCCCCTCGGCAACGTGACCACGTTCACCCGCAGCGAGTACCGGGGCCGACGGCACGCACCGCGATCGGCGCCGGCGGCGGCATCGTCGAGGGCGAGGGCGGCGTCGCGCTCGTGGTCCCCGAGGGCGCGGTCGAGAAGGGCGTCGAGCTGAAGGTCGAGGCCGTCGACCCGGCCGACGATCCCGGCCGACGAGATCCCCGACTTCGGCACCGACCCCCGGGGGCGAGCCCGTGGCCCAGCTCGGGGCGGCGCTCCGGATCACCGCCGACGGCCTGTCGGTCTTCAAGAAGGAGGCGGACCTCGTCTTCCCGGTGCCGGCAGGGCGCGACCGAGGACGCCTTCTTCTACGTCTACCGTCGCCTCGAGGGCCCCGACGGCAAGGTCGCCTTCGAGACGATCGACCACGCCTTCATCGAAGGCGAGGGCGCGAACGCGCGAGTCGTCACCGCCTCGCCGCCCTTCAGCGGCTACGTCGACATGGCCGGGGCGTACGACGTCACGGGCGCCGTGGGCTGGTCGGGACCCGCCGTCAACGCCTTGATGTGGACGTACGACGAGCCTCCAGCCGGGCGAGGCCCTGACGAGCGTCACCACCGGCAAGGTCCTGCGCGTGCGCTGGGAGCCGGGCGCCCCCGCTCCGAGCTACGAGCCGGTCCCGGCCGGGACCATGGTCGTGGGCACCGACCCGCAGGGCAACCCCCTGACCGACGGTGACGGTGCTTTCGTCGCCCGAACCCAGCCCGACGGGACGTACACGCTGGTCGACGCCCGAAACACCGGGGGAACGACAACGGTCGCGGCGAGCGTCGACGGCGAGTGGCGGACGGCCACCTTGTACGAGATGCCGAGCAACGACCGCTCGCCGAACCTCCGCTTCTACCGCAACGTCTTCACCGCCAACATCACCTTCCCGGCCCTTCCTCCCCCGGCGCCGCCGCCGGTGGTCAGCATCTTCGTGATGGAGGAGGCGGGGGGGCAGCGGCGATTGGTCCGCGACGGGCTCGCCCTCGAGGACAGCTCCTCTCGTCATCGGCTTCCGGGTGAACGAGGGCGGGGTCGTCAACGAGGCGACGATCGAGGGCTGGGGCTATTCGGTCCGCGAGGACGCCTGGCCCGAGAACGAGCCCCTGGCCATGGACTACGTCCTCGACGCCCCCTTCACTCCGGACCGGCCCGGCACCTACACCGTCACCGCGACGCTCCTGCCGGCCTTCGGGCCTCCGGTCACGGCCTCGAGCAGCTTCCGCGTGATCGCGGCTGGTGGCGGCATCGACAACCTGCCCGACGAGCCGCCGGCGGTGATTGGGGATGCGACGGTTCCCCCTCACGGGTCTACCGGCGTCCCGACCTCGGTCTTCCCCCACATCTCCTTCAGCGAGCCGGTGCGGAACGTCCTCGACAACATCCGGATCGTGGACGAAACGGATGACAGCGATGTCGACGTCGTGCTCTCCGGCGTCGGCCCCGATGCATTCGGCCAGCTCGTGGTCTGGGATCCCATTCCGGGCCCGGACACCGTGGTCACCTCCGTCACCATCCAGCCGCGGGGCGGGTTCAAGTACGGCACCCGCTATCGCCTGGTCGTCCAGGGCGACGCCGGCGGCATCGAGGACCTCGACGAGACCCCCTTCGACGACCCCGCGCCGAAGACCCTGGAGCCGACGCCGTACGAGTCGGAGTTCACGACCTACAGCCCCGAGGTCCTCACCCCGCCCGGCACCGGCGAGGTGTTTGCCTCGTCCGGCATCGTGCGCCTCGACGAGACGGTCTATCTCGTCGAGAACTACTTCGTAAACGGCGTCCTGCGGGCCTTCGACGTCTCGAACCCCGTGTTCCCCACGCCGATCGATCTCGTGGGCGACACCCTCGTCAACAACCGCCCCGTCGACATCGCGGGCGAGGGGAACACCGTGGTGGTGGCCTCCGGGGCGACGACCCGGTCCAAGCCGTCGAACCTCTACGTGTTCGACGTGACCAACACTCCCGATGTTCGGTGGGCCGGGGCAACCGGGCTGACGAACGGGGTGAACGACGGTTTCGTCTTCCGGATCGCCGTGAAGGACGGCCTCGCCTACGCCTCGACCTACCGGAAGGGGATCCAGGTCGTCGATCTCTCGAAGTCCCGGCACAACCTCGAGCAGGCGACGGGCGGCGAGCCCTTCAGCGCGGGTTACTGGGACATGATCCAGGACCTCAACAACGACGGGCGCCAGTTCGGTCCCGACGCGGTCGTGATGACGGTGCCGGTGAACGGGCCCTCGGCTCAGCCCGCCCGCCTCTATGACCTGAAGATCATGGACGCGGTGATCGACGGCCAGAGCCAGCCGTTGGTCGTGGCCACGGGCGACGTCGGCCTCGTCGTCGTGAATCCGCAAACCGGCCAGGTGATCGCCCAGGGCATGCCGGAGTCGATCGACGGGTCGTTCCAGGTCAGCACCGGCTTCGCGTTGGCCCTCGGGAGGGTTGCGGATCGAATGGTCGCGGTGGTGGCGGGCGGCGGCTTTGCCGGCGGCGATCCGCCCGAGCCCGGGAAGGTCCTCGCGGTGGTCGATCTCACCGACCCCGCCGCCCCGTCCGCGGTCGGCTTCGTCGCGCTGCCCGAATCACCGCAAGACGTCGCGCTGCACGGCGACCTCGCCCTGGTTTCGGGCTCCGCGCGGACGTACCTGGTCAACGTCGCCGAGCTGGCCCGACCGTTCCTGGCCGGGGTCCCCCTCGATGGGCTCGCCGGGCGTCTCGCGGCGCGGCCCGATTCGAGCGTCGTCTTCTCCTCGGCCTACTCCGGTTTCGGCGGCTCCAGCCCCCTCGGAGGTGTCCGAGCCGGCGTCTTGAACCCCGGGGAAGTGGGGGCCTGCCCCCTGCTGACGCTCAAGAACCGGCGGGTTCTCCTCGAGCTCACTCTCGACAACCGTCAACGAGACCCTCTGCGGGAACCCCCAGCCCGTCTTCTTTGGCCTGTGCGAGCCGGCCACGGTCACCTTCACCGTGGACGGAGCCCCGCTCACCGCGTCCGTCGACGGGGGGTCGCCACAAGAGATCACGAGCGTGGCGCTGCCGGCGGGACCCCACGTCGTCTGGATGGCCCAGGGCGTCCTCGGGGGCGTCGTGGCCACGACGAAGCCCTTCGCGGTCCAGGCCCGCTCCATCGCCGACCCCGCCCTCGTCCGCCAGGAGCACGGGACGGTGGAGGCCGACATCCGCAACCGCTCGGTCCTCCCCGTCGGCCACACCTTCGTCAAGGGCGTCGACATCTTCGACGGCCATCTGGTCCAGCAGTCGACCGACCTCCAGATCCCGGGTCGTCACCTCGGCCTGTCCCTGACCCGCACCTACTCGAGCGCGGCGAAGGGTGCGGCGGGGGACGTGGGCGCGGGATGGAGCTTCAACTACGCCTCCGGGGTCTTCCCCTCCAGCTGTGGCGTCTACGTCGTGACGACCGCGGACGGGAGCAGCCAGAGCTTCCGGACGCCGGACGGCGGGCAGACGTTCACCCCCCAGAAGGGCTACCACACGGAGCTCGTCCGCAACCCCGACGAGTCGTTCGACTTCACCGACAAGTCGGGCACCCGGCACCACTTCCAGGACCTCGTCGACCCGGCCAACCCGGACAGCGGCCGCCGCCTCCAGTACATCGAGGAGCCCCACGGCGACCAGATCCGGGTGCTCTACGACACCCAGAACCGGGTGAAGCGCGTCGTCGAGCGCCACCCCGATGGACGTGAGCCGCGCCGGCTCCACTTCACCTGGACCCGCGCCGGCGAGTTCGACCGCATCGAGACGGTCGAGAGCGACGGCCCCCTGGCCCTGCGCGTCGAGTACAAGTACGACGACTGGGGCAACCTCTCGCTTTGCGCCGGCGCGCCGGCACGAACGTCGCGGGTCAGCCCTCGGTGCCGACGCGGGTCGAGTCCTACACCTACTCCGACGACCAGGTGCGCGACCGTCACCAGCTCCTGACCGCCACCGACCCGAACCGCAACACCATCGAATACGAGTACTACGACCCGGGCGACACGTTCCCGGGCATGGAGGCCGAGGCCTGGCGGTCGGGTCTCTTCATCGTGGACCAGGAGGAGTACGTCCGGCAGGTGCGGGAGTTCCCGAGCGGAACCCAGACCGTCACCACCGACTTCCGCTACGACTACACCGACGCCGCCACCGGGACCTTCCGCGCCACCGTCACCGACGCCCGGGGGAACGACACCGACTACACCCTCAACTCCTACGGTGCCCCCACCCTGATCGAGGAGCCCCGCGGGAAGACCACGCGCATCCAGTGGGCGACGGACGACATCTACAAGACCGAAGAGACGGATGCCCTGAACCGCACGACGACCTACGGCTACGACGACCGCGCGAACCTCACTCGGGAGACGGTCGTGACCGCCGATTTCGGCGACGTCACGACGGAGTGGAACGTACGAGCCCAAGTTCAACAAGCTGATACGCAAGACGGACGCCGAGGGGCGGGTCACGATCTACGACATCCACTCCACGACGGGCGACCTTCTCTCGACCACCGATCCCGTCGGCAACCAGACCATCTACACCTACGACGCCAACGGGACGGCTCCAGAGCGTCCGCGACCCGCGGGGCCACACGACCCTGTATCGGAGCCACGACTCCTTCGGCAACGCGCAGAGGGTCACCGACCCTCTCGGGAACGTGACGACGCGGGCCTGGGACGTCCGGGGTCGGCTCGTCTCCTCCTCCGACACGATGGGCCACCGGACGGAGACGCAGTACGACGGTCTCGACCGGCCCAGGCTCGAGACGCGCACCGCCTGCGCCGACCCGTGCGAGGACCCCTCGGGCGTGCCCGCCTCCGACGACGCGGTCACCCAGACGACCTACTACCCGGGCGGCCAGCCCCGGATCGTGAGGAACGCCAACGGGGCCCGCGTCACCTACGAGCTCGACGGCATGAACCGGGTGGTGGGCACCGAGACGGTCCTGCCGGAGGGCCCGGTATACCGGACCGTCACCGAGTACGACGGCAACGGCAACAGGACGAGCGAGACCGACCGCCGCGGTGTGAGGCGGCTGCTCTTCCACGACGAGCTCAACCGTCTCGAGCGGGTGGAGATCGCCTCCGGCAGCCCCGGTGGCGGGCCCTACGGCCAGATCGCCGCCTACGGGTACGACCTCGTCGGGAACCGCACGTCCGAGACGGACGTGATGGGCCAGACGACCGGGTTCGTCTACGACGACCTCTACCGCGTGGAGACGAAGATCCTGCCCGAGGTGGGCCCGTCGGGGAACTACACGGAGACCTACACCTACGACCTCGTCGGCAACCGCGAGACCCTCACCGACGCGAACGGCCACACGACGACATGGGCCTACGACGGCCTCGACCGGGTCACGCTCGTCCGCAACGCCGAGGGCCACGAGACGGAGATCAAGTACGACGACCCCGAGCTCTCGGCTCACGTCAACAAGAGCGAGGAGCACGACCTCGTCCGGGACCTCCGGACGCTCTTCACCTACGACGAGCTGAACCGCGAGATCCGTCGCGAGCAACGCCTCCAGGGGCCGGGCGGGGACGGAGATGTCTACGTCACCACCACCACCTACGACGACGACGACCACAGCGTCCTCGTCACCGACCCGCGCCAGAAGAAGACGCTGACGTTCCTGGATGGCCTGGACCGGCCCACCGTCACGATCGCCGACGAGGGTGATCTCGATCTCGAGAGCCGGCTCACCTACGACGGCCTGGGCAACCGCAAGGCGCTCCGCGACCCACGCGGCTTCGTGACGAGCTGGATCCACGACGGCCTCGGACGCCAGATCGCCCTCATCGATGCGGTGGGAGAGCAGCACCGAGGTCAGCTACGACGGCGAGGGCCTGAAGCAGTGGGCGACGGACCGACGCAACGTGACGAGGACCTTCGCGTACGACTCGCTGGGCCGTCTCACGCGAGAGGCCGTTCTGCCCTCGATCACCAGCGGTCCCGTGGAGCCGGGAGATCGAGTACGACGACCCCGGGCTCCAGCGCATCGAGCGCGACGCCCGGGGCTACGAGACGACGCTCGACCTCGACCGCATGGGCCGCGTCGTGGTCGAGACCGACCCGCTCCTCTTCAGCGATTGACACCGACCTGGGACGGCGTGAACCGACGCGAGGTCACGGACAAGCGGGGCTACCCGACGTTCTACGAGTACGACAAGACCAACCGGGTCACGACCGTCCGCAACGCCCTCACCCAGACCATCGTCACGACCTATCTGGACGCCGAGAACGCGACCGAAGTGCGTGACCGCCGCGGGATCGTGACGCGGACAGAAAACGATCCGCTGGGCCGTGTCCGGCGCGTCCTCCGGCCGTGGGATGCCGTGGGTGGGACCGGGACCTGCTCGAGACGCACACCTGGGACGGCAACGGCAACCGGATCTCCCAGACCGACGCCGAGGGGAGCCGGACGGAGTTCGAGTACGACGGGGCCAACCGTGTCGTCCTGCGGACCGATGGCGTCGGGCACACCCGCCCAGGCGAGCATCGAATACCGCTACGACGCCAACGGCAACCAGACACACGCAGATCGACGAGCGGCACACCGAAGCGGCCCCCACCCTGCGGAGCACGCTACGACCCGCTCAACCGCCTCGCCTCGACGATGAACGGCGAGGGCGAAGCCACGATCTACGGATACGACGAGGAGGGCAACCGCACCTCGGTCCAGGAGCCGAAGGGGCAGATCACGACTTTCGAGTATGGCGAGCTCGGCGAGCTCTTGAAGGTCACTCAGCCTGCGCCGGCCCCGTTGGTGCCTCAGCCGATCACGGAGTACGGCTACGACAAGAGCCGCAACCGGACGTCACAGATCGATGCGAAGGGCCACGTCGTCGAGATGACGTACGACGAGCTCAACCGCGAGGCCTCGATGGTCCAGGACGCAGTGCCCGGGTGGCCTGAACCTGCTGACGCTGCACGACTACGACGAGAACGGGAACGAGATCGCTCCTCACCGACCCGAAGGGGCAGACCGTCACGAACACCTACGACCCACTCAACCGGCTGGACACGAAGACCTACGCCTTCGCCCCGGGAGAGACGAACCTGCCGTGGCGGCACACCACCGACATCGCCTACGACTACGACGAGAACGACAACCTGAAGCAGATCGACGAATCCGTCGCGAGCGGACTGAGCCCGCCGAGCACCACCCTCACGACCGTTCGCACGTATGACAATCTCGACCGCCTCGAGACCGAGACCACGACCCTCCCCGAAGGCGGCACGCGGACCGTTTCCTACAGCTACTACGACAACGGCAACCGCAAGACCGTCACCGACCCCGACGGGGTCATCACCGCCTACGCCTACGACGGGAAGAACCGCCTGGCGACGGCCACGACCGACGCCGGCACACCCCCCCAGGCGAAGACGACGACCTACACATACTTCCCGGACGATCTCCTCCAGGGCGTCACCTACCCGAACGCCGTCACCGCGACCCACGCCTACGACAGGGCCAACCGCCTGACGTCGCTCACGAACACCCAGGGCCCGGTCGCCGTGTCTTCCTACGCGTACACGTACGACGACAACGGCAACCGCGAGAGCCAGATCGAGACGAACGGCGGCACGAGCGAGACGACGACCTACAGCTATGACGACCTCAACCGCCTCGCGACGATCACCTACCCGACGGACACGGAGTACCCGAGCGGCCGGGTGGTCGAGTACGCGTACGACGGCGTCGGAAACCGCGTCCACGAAACGGCGACGGTTCCCGGGAGCCCCAGCCCCTTCGAGGACAAGCAGGGGATCTTCGACACCCTGAACCGGCTGAGCGAGCTCAACGACCTCATCGACCCGACCAACAGCGAGTCGTTCGACTGGGACGACAACGGCAACCAGATCGCCCGGACCATCGGGACCGGGCCCGGCGCGGTCACGACCCTGTACGTCTACGACGTGCGGGACAAGCTCGCCGAGGTCCAGCAGGGGGCCGGCGCCCTCGCGCGGTTCCAGTACGACTTCGAGGGCCGCCGAAACCTCAAGGTTGGCACCTCCGGGGTCCGCCAGTACGTCTACGACGAGACGTCACTGTTCGCCGAGTACGACAGCGGCGGCTCCCAGACGCTCAAGTACGACTACGGCTCCGACCGCCTCATCAGCCTCACCCACCACGTCGAGGGCCGGCGCTACTTCTCCCTCGACGGCCTCCGCTCCGTCGTCAACCTCACCGACGACGGCGGGTCGACCATCGCCTCCTACCATCTCGATGCCTGGGGCAACTTCCGCTTCCCGAACGAGCTCGACGCCTCCCGCAACCGCTTCGCCTTCACCGGCCACTACTACGACGAGGAGACGAAGCTCTACAACGCCAAGGCCCGCTACTTCGATCCCAAACTCGGACGATTCCTCACTCAGGACTCCTACCTCGGTCAGATCGACGAGCCGCCGTCCCTCCACCGCTACCTCTACGCCGGCAACCGACCCGACCTTCTACGTCGATCCCCTCGGCCACGCTTGGGTCACAGCGAACGATCTGAAGAACGCGGGCAGAGCGTTTGGAGGCGTGGTCTATGGTGCCGGGGAGGCGATCGCCTCGGTGGGTGTCTTCACGTATCAGGTCACCGGAACAGTGCTCTACGGTGCGGGGCTTTCCTCCTACCACGAGAAGACTGCACGCGAGTTCTGGGGCGGCATCGATGCCCTGGGTGGTCAAGTGGCCGAGAAGGGCTGGGGCCAGACAGCTCTGGATGTCGTTACTGCGCCCGTCGAACGCTTCGAACGAGGGATTGAAGCCGGGAATGCCTTCGAAGCCGGTGCGGGACTTGGAAACCTGACGGTAGAGGCGGCGGTCCTGGCCGAGGGCGCTGGAGGCATTCCCCGCGTTTCGGTGTCGATGAACCCGGCCCAGGCTGTCGCGTTTGCTGGCACCGGCACACAGGGCATTCTGCCGGGTGGCTTGACCATTGCGGTGGCTGGTGGAAGTAGTGCACCCGCAGCGGTGCCAGGCTTCCTGATGTCCCAGGCCAACAAGGAAGTCAACGGCACGCAGGGGGAGCAGGGAAACCATGGTCCCGGGAAAGCGAGCCGCGATCCTCTTCCAGCCGAGAAGAGCGCTGCCAAGCAGAGGAGGCTTGAAGCCAACAAGAAGGCCGGGGATGCTTGGGAAGAAGAACTGATCAAGAAGGAGCTCCCCAAGACTCAGCACGATGTCCAGCCGCAGATCACTGTCAAGTCCAAAGGCCCATCCGGGAAGAAGAGTCGACTCGACGCCCTTGGCACCGACGAAGCAGGCGCGATTCGACTCACCGAGGGTAAAGCGTCTCGCAGTGCACCGCTAACGCCAAACCAGAAGGTGGTGCATCCGGAGATCGAGGTTCACGGCGGCACTGTAGTCGGCAAGGGCAAGGCGCCGTATGTCGGCGGGACCGAGATCCCACCCACCAGGGTGGATCTTCGCAGGAAACCCTGAATGGCACTCGACAAACCTGAGGTAATCGACGCGATTGGGATTGAAGACGCCACTGGCGCTGCGATTCTAACGATCGCCGACTCGTGGGATTGGGAGGATGAGGGGAAGCATCTCCTGGCCCTGCAGGCGAAGCTAAACTCGTACTTCGAGTTCATCGAGAGCGGCCAAGTGTGGGAGTCCTACCCTAAGGCGCAGGGCCGCGACCTGATAGTCGAGGTGGTGACCCGATTCCCACTTTCCGAGGCGGGGAAAGAACTCGTGCGCCGAGCTTCTGAGGCGTGTTCTGATCTCGGCATTCGAATTCGCACTCGACACCATTCGGGTTCGACGAGCTAGCCGAGATGGTGCGCGCGCTGATCACGCCGCGCGCAGGGTGTCCGAGCTGGTGGCGCGCGTCGTGCCAGCGCGCGGTCTTCATTTAGGTGCCGTCGGCGGCCTGTCCTGGTCTCCTGGTCCTTCGGCTGAGGGTCGCGCCTACGCCGAGAACGAAGTCTTCCGCAAAGCTGCGCCTGATCGTCACGGCGCCTGCAGCGACGGCCTTGCCTGGTGCCCGCGGCTGCGCCAGCCGCGGGCACTCTTCTGGAGCAAGCGCCGCGCCGGGCGCAGCTTCAGGCTCCTCGCGGCTAAGGAAGCGCGAGGCCCCAAGACGAACGCGCGTCTTCAAGGAGCGCTCGTCATACGGAAGATTCGTTCTCCGCTCCGGCGCGCCCCCTGGCCCTGTACCTTTGGTCCCTTTCTGGAGCCGCCGCCGGCACAACGGCCTCCGCCGCGCCCGAACGGCCGCCGTCACTGCGCGCGCCAGCTCTCCCAAGGCCGTGGGCGCGCTCGCGCCGGCGCCCGCCGCCGCGCCTGGCTGGCAATAGGGAGCGCGCCCTGTCACGCGCCCTGCATGGGCCATCGACGAGAGCAGGGCGCGCGCCAGTGCGCGGTCGTCTGGGACACCGCGCGCCTTGATGATGACCTCCTCCTTTTTGAAGGCAAAGAGCCCGTCGGCCGGGCACGACGGGTGCTCTCGGTCGAGGCAGCCGTGCACCCGTCGTGCCGGGCCGGACGACGAGGGGCGGGCCGGCGGGGGCGCCAACGTGGGACCAAGAGAGCAAAGGAGGGGCCGCGTGGAGACGAGAAAATGAGTTACGTACGAGGAGCGCTTGGAGAAGCCGGCGCGTCTTTTGGCATTGCCCTTCCTTAGTCGCTCCGAGCTTGAAGTCGCCCCCGGCGCGGCGCTCGCTGGGTGGCGGGTGCGGGCTCCCGGTACAGGAGCCCGCACCGGGAAGGGCGCTTGGTGCGAGCGCCGTGCCGGATTGAGGGCGACTTTGCGTAACTGCATTTTCTCGGGCGCGAAGCGCGAACTCCACGCGGCCCAGGGGACGAGGGAGCGAGGCCAACGTGCCATCGCCCCCGACGGCCTTCAGGCGACGATGGCGTCACGGCGCGCCACGTGGTCGCGGCGGTGAGGATGCTCCACGTGGCGTGACGCGACGCCCACCTTCTCGGAGTGATGGCGTGCCCGCGGGGTCAGGCGCCGTTGTGACGTGTCGTTCTGCGTCATGAGCTGTCGTTTTGGGCTCCTGAAGTGTCGTCCTACGTCATGGGCTGTCAGGACGTCGTGGGTGGGGATCAGGAGACCTTCGACAAGAACGCGTCAATGGTGCCGAGGAGGAGCTTCTTGTCGTGTGCTGAGAGCTTGTCGACCTTCTTGAGGCGTCGCAGGAAGCGGCGGTCGATGGGCGGCTCATCGCCGTTTGAGCGGATCTGCCTGACGGCGAGGATTTCGTCAGGCGTCGTCTTGAGGACCTGGGCCATCCTCACGAGCAGGGCTCCGTGGAGGCGCAGGTAGCCGCGCTCGTACTGCGAGACGAGGGAGGGATGGATGCCCAGGCGCTGGGCGACCTCGACCTGGCTCATCTGTCGGCGCTTGCGGATCTCCTGGAGACGTGTTCCGAAGGCCTTATCGTCGGGCATCGGCACCACCTCTGCCGAGTTCTTTGAGCCCTTCCGCATGGAGTGAGTATAGGCAGGGCTGTACTAGACTATTGACAATCAAAACGTTTTGAGATCCAATTCTACCGCTTGACAGCCATTTTCCGGAAGGAGGTGGATCTTCATGGCCCGGATCCCCGACGAAGAGATCCAGCGGCTCAAGCGGGAGGTGTCCCTGGAGCGTCTCGTGGAGGCCCAGGGGATCGAGCTGCACCGTCACGGGTCGGACCGGATCGGTCTTTGCCCGTTCCACGACGATCGCAACCCCAGCCTCGTGGTCACCCCCTCGAAGAACCTCTGGCATTGCCTGGGAGCCTGCCAGGAAGGCGGCAGCGTCATCGACTGGGTGATGAAGCTGCGGGGCGTGAGCTTCCGCCACGCGGTGGAGATCCTGAGGAACGACGCCCCGCCCGTCCCGACGAACGGCAACGGTCGCCGACGCGTCCTCCCAAGGCCGGTCTCGACCGAGGCCGAGGACCGGGAGGTGCTGGGCCAGGTCGTCGCCTACTACCACGAGACCCTGAAGCAGAGCCCTGAGGCCCTCGCCTACCTCGAGAGCCGCGGCCTGAGGTCTGCGGAAGCCATCGACCACTTCCAGCTCGGCTTCGCGAACCGGACGCTCGGCTACCGCCTGCCGGGACCGAAGGCCCGGGAGCGCCTGCAGCGGCTGGGTGTGCTCCGGAAGACTGGTCACGAGCACCTGAACGGCTCTCTGGTCGTCCCGATCTTGGGCGAGTCGGGCGAGGTGGTGGGGATGTACGGCCGAAAGGTCACGCCCGAGTACAGGCTCCGCAAGGGCACTCCTCTTCACCTCTACCTCCCGGGCTCGCACCGCGGTGTCTTCAACTCTTCCGCCCTCCAGGCGAACAAGACCGTGATCCTCTGCGAGGCGCTGCTCGATGCGCTGACCTTCTGGTGCGCGGGCTTCCGGAACGTCACCGCAAGCTACGGCGTCGAGGGCTTCACCGCCGATCACCTGGCGGCCTTCAAGCGCCACGGAACCGAGCGAGTGCTCATCGCCTACGACCGGGACGAGGCGGGTGAGCGGTCCGCTCGGGCCCTGGCCGAGAAGCTCATGGCCGAGAGGATCGAGTGCTTCCGGGTCCAGTTTCCGAAGGGCATGGACGCGAACGACTACGCCTTGAAGGTCCAGCCACCCGAGAAGAGCCTGGGCGTCCTCGCCCGCAACGCCGTCTGGCTGGGGAAGGGCCAGAAGGCGGTCGTCCTCGACGCCGACTTCACGGTCGGACCCGAGGCCTCGCCGGCGCCGGCCGAGCCTCCGAGCCCTCCCGAGCCCGCTCGCGCCGCGCCGCCTCCCGCGCCCGCGGACACACCTCCTCTCTCTTTAGCTGCCTTAGCCGCTAAGAAAGAAACTCCGCCGGATACGACGGGGGACGAAGTCACGCTGACTTTCGGCGATCGTCGGTACCGCGTCCGTGGCCTCTCGAAGAACCTCTCCTACGACTGCCTCCGGGTGAACCTCCTGGCCTCGCGCGAGGAGGGACTCCACGTGGACAGCTTCGACCTCTACTCGGCGCGCCACCGGGCGGCCTTCGCCAAGCAGGCGGCGATCGAGCTGGAAGCGAGCGAGGAGACGGTCAAGAAGGACGTGGGGAAGGTCCTTCTGGCCCTCGAGGAGCAGCAGGAGGAGCGGATCCGCCAGGCGCTGGAGCCGAAGACGAAGGAGGTCGTGCTGAGCCCGGCCGAGCGCGAGGCCGCGATGGAGCTGCTCTCCGACCCGCGGCTCCTCGACCGCATCCTCGAGGACTTCGAGGTCTCGGGTGTCGTGGGCGAGGAAACGAACAAGCTCACCGCCTACTTGGCCGCTGTCTCCCGCAAGCTTGAGGAGCCGCTCGCGGTCATCCTCCAGTCGAGCTCGGCCGCTGGGAAGTCGTCGCTCATGGAGGCCGCCCTGGCCTTCGTTCCCGAGGAGGAACGGGTCAAGTACTCGGCCATGACCGGGCAGAGCCTCTTCTACATGGGCGAGACGGACCTCGAACACAAGGTCCTGGCGATCGTCGAGGAGCAGGGCGCTGAGCGTGCGACTTACGCCCTGAAGCTGCTCCAGAGTGAGGGTGAGCTGACGATCGCTTCGACCGGGAAGGACCCGCAGACGGGGCGGCTCGTCACGCAGGAGTACCGGGTCTGCGGCCCGGTGATGATCTTCCTCACGACGACCGCGGTCGAGGTGGACGAAGAGCTCCTGAACCGCTGCATCGTCCTCACCGTGGACGAGGACCGGGAGCAGACAAGAGCCATCCATCGCCTGCAGCGCGAGCGGCAGACGCTCGAGGGTCTCCTGGCCCGCAAGGACCGCGAGGCCGTCCTGAAGGTCCACCAGGACGCCCAGAGGCTGCTGAGGCCTGTCTTGGTCGCTAACCCCTACGCGCGGAACCTGACCTTCCTGGACGACCGCACGCGGACCCGGCGGGACCACGTAAAGTACCTGACCCTCATCCGGGCGATTGCGCTCCTGCACCAGTACCAGCGGCCCGTGCGGACGGTGCAGCACCGCGGCGAAGCCGTGCCTTACATCGAAGTCACCCTCGACGACATCGCCGTCGCGAACCGCCTCGCCCACCAGGTCCTTGGCCGCTCGCTGGACGAGCTGCCGCCCCAGACGCGTCGTCTGCTCCTGGCCCTCGACCGCATGGTGGCCGAGGGCTGCGAGGCGCAGCAGGTCCGGCGGAAGGACTTCCGCTTCAGCCGCCGTGCCGTCCGTGAGGCCACGGGCTGGAGCCACACGCAGGTCAGGATCCACCTCGACCGCCTGGTGGAGCTCGAGTACGTCCTCGTCCACCGCGGGGGCCGAGGCCAGAGCTTCGAGTACGAGCTCCTCTACGATGGCCAGGGCCAGGATGGAGCGCCTTTCCTCGCGGGCCTCATCGACGTCGAGGCACTTAAGAAAGCCCCTTACGACGACCACTTGGCGGGGTCCAAGGGCCACCTGACGGGGGGATGGCGGGGCCAAAACGGCCCCAAGACGGGGGGGTGGCGGGGTGAGGCCACCACACTTTCAGCCAAGCAGGGCAAGCCAGAATCGACCTTAGCCGCCCAGGCCTCGGAAAACGCGTCTCGGGAGGCTGTGGTGGAACCCCGTCCTAACGTCGCTGCTGCCCTTCGCTGATGCGTGGGAAGAGGCGCCGGGGGCCGCTCGCCCTTCCGGATCCCGGGAGTGATCCCGAGGGCCTCGCCGCCCACATCGTGGACTACCTCGAGTGGATCCGCTCGAGGAACTTCTCCGAGCGGACGGTCGCCTCACGCATCCAGATGCTCCGGGCCTTCGCCAGCTGGTGCGCGGACCGGGGCGTCACTCGCTCGTCCGAGGTCACACGCCCCATCCTCGAGCGCTACCAACGCTGGCTCTTCCACTACCGGAAGGCCGATGGGCGGCCTCTGACCTTCCACACGCAGCAGATCCGTCTCGTCTCGATCCGGGCCTTCTTCAAGCACCTCGCACGGCAGAACCGGATCCTCTCGAACCCCGCCTCGGATCTCGATCTTCCTCGCCGCGAGCGGCGTCTCCCGCGGGAGAGCCTCACGCCCCAGGAGGCCGAACAGGTCCTGGCTCAGCCCGACGTCGCGAAGCCGCTCGGGCTCCGTGACCGGGCCATCCTCGAGACCTTCTACTCCACGGGCCTCAGGCGAATGGAGCTCGCAAACCTGGGCGTCTACGACCTCGACGCCGAGCGCGGGACGCTCACCATCCGCCAGGGCAAGGGCAAGAAGGACCGTGTCGTCCCCATCGGGGAGCGTGCGGTCACGTGGATCGAGAAGTACCGCCAAGAGGCGCGTCCCGAGCTCCTGAGCGGTCCCGACACCAGGACGCTCTTCCTCAACGAGCTGGGCGAGCCGCTTGGGCTCGACTGGCTCTCGATCCTGGTGCGCCGCTACGTCGAGCGAGCACGCGTGGGCAAGACCGGGTCGTGCCACCTCTTCCGGCACACGCTGGCCACGGTGATGCTCAACGGCGGTGCCGACGTGCGCTACATCCAGGAGATGCTCGGCCACGAGCGGCTCGACACCACCCAGGTCTACACCCAGGTCTCGATCCGCGCCCTCAAGGCCATCCACAACGCCACACATCCCGCGGCTAGGCTGCGAAGGAAGGACGCCGTAGACGACATCACCGCGGCCGTCCTGCGTGTGCGGCCCGAGGATCCAGACCTTGCTCAGCCTAGCCGCCAGAGCTCGTACGAGGGGGGGGTAAAATAGGAGCTGTCATGGCCACGGCGGCAAAGATCGTCTTCCCCCACATCGTGAAGGAGCCGGGGTACTGTGGCGGCAAGGCCGCCATCGACGACACACGTGTGCGCGTCAACAACGTCGCCTTCCTCGCCAAGCAGGGTCTGACCTCTCAGCAGATCCTCGAGCACTATCCGGACCTCACGCTGGCCCAGGTCCACGCGGCGCTCACCTACTACTACGACCACACGGACGAGATCGAGGCCGAGCTCGCCGCCGAAGACCAGGCGGCCGAGGACTTCGAGCGCCGCAAGGCCGAGCTTCTCGCCAAGCGCGCTGGCCGGTAGTGGCCGGCCGTTTCCCGCTCTACACCGACGCCGACGTCGACGGACCCGTGGTGAAGGCGCTGCGATCCGCCGGATGGGACGTCCTGCGCGCCATCGATGCGTACCCTGAGAAGACACGCGACCACATCCACTTCGCACGTGCGGCGCAAGAACAGCGCGTCCTCGTCTCGAACGACATCGACATGAAGATGCTCGCCGAAACGTGGTTCCTCGAAGGCAGGAGCTACCCGGGGCTCGTGTGGTGGCCTCGCTCCCACTACAACGTGATGGTCCCAGGAGACTTCGTGGCCGCCTTCGAAGAACTCGCCGCTGAAGACGACCCCTTTGCCGGCTACCCGATCGTCCACATCAAGCCAAAGCGCTGAGCCCGCTCCAGGAGGCCCCCTGAAGCCGATCCTTAGCGGCCTTTCCGGGCCTCTCGTGGCGGGTCTCTGAAGTAGAATTCCCCATCCCGCTGAAAGCGGGGGCTCCTTGGGAATCTAAGGGATGCGCCGCCCCTCAGCCGGCGCCGCGAAGGTGTAGGCGGAAACTCGCGTCTGGGGTTTTCGGGTCCTTCACGAGGTCTCGTGTCCGGGCGAAGCACGGCTAAGCGACAGAGCGCCCCGGGCTTGGGCTCGTCTGGTACGGCGGGAAAGCGTCGGAGACGCTCGTAGCCCGCTACTTCGATCCCAAACTCGGACGGTTCCTCACACAGGACTCCTACCTCGGCCAAATCGACGAGCCGCCGTCCCTCCACCGCTACCTCTACGCCGGCAATCGACCGACCTTCTACGTCGATCCCCTCGGCCACGCTTGGGTCACAGCGAACGATCTGAAGAACGCGGGCAGAGCGTTTGGAGGCGTGGTCTATGGCTGCCGGGGAGGCGATCGCCTCGGTGGGTGTCTTCACGTATCAGGCTCGACCGGAACAGTGCTCTACGGTGCGGGGCTTCCTCGTACCACGGAAGACTGCACGCGAGTTCTGGGGCGGCATCGATGCCCTGGGTGGTCAAGTGGCGCGAGAAGGGCTGGGGCTCACGACAGCTCGGGATGTCGTTACTGCGCCGTCGAACGGCTTCGAACGAGGGATTGAAGCCGGGAATGCCTTCGAAGCCGGTGCGGGACTTGGAAACCTGACGGTAGAGGCGGCGGTCCTGGCCGAGGGCGCTGGAGGCATTCCCCGCGTTTCGGTGTCGATGAACCCGGCCCAGGCTGTCGCGTTTGCTGGCACCGGCACACAGGGCATTCTGCCGGGTGGCTTGACCATTGCGGTGGCTGGTGGAAGTAGTGCACCCGCAGCGGTGCCAGGCTTCCTGATGTCCCAGGCCAACAAGGAAGTCAACGGCACGCAGGGGGAGCAGGGAAACCATGGTCCCGGGAAAGCGAGCCGCGATCCTCTTCCAGCCGAGAAGAGCGCTGCCAAGCAGAGGAGGCTTGAAGCCAACAAGAAGGCCGGGGATGCTTGGGAAGAAGAACTGATCAAGAAGGAGCTCCCCAAGACTCAGCACGATGTCCAGCCGCAGATCACTGTCAAGTCCAAAGGCCCATCCGGGAAGAAGAGTCGACTCGACGCCCTTGGCACCGACGAAGCAGGCGCGATTCGACTCACCGAGGGTAAAGCGTCTCGCAGTGCACCGCTAACGCCAAACCAGAAGGTGGTGCATCCGGAGATCGAGGTTCACGGCGGCACTGTAGTCGGCAAGGGCAAGGCGCCGTATGTCGGCGGGACCGAGATCCCACCCACCAGGGTGGATCTTCGCAGGAAACCCTGAATGGCACTCGACAAACCTGAGGTAATCGACGCGATTGGGATTGAAGACGCCACTGGCGCTGCGATTCTAACGATCGCCGACTCGTGGGATTGGGAGGATGAGGGGAAGCATCTCCTGGCCCTGCAGGCGAAGCTAAACTCGTACTTCGAGTTCATCGAGAGCGGCCAAGTGTGGGAGTCCTACCCTAAGGCGCAGGGCCGCGACCTGATAGTCGAGGTGGTGACCCGATTCCCACTTTCCGAGGCGGGGAAAGAACTCGTGCGCCGAGCTTCTGAGGCGTGTTCTGATCTCGGCATTCGAATTCGCACTCGACACCATTCGGGTTCGACGAGCTAGCCGAGATGGTGCGCGCGCTGATCACGCCGCGCGCAGGGTGTCCGATCTGTGCGGCGCGCGTCGTGCCAGCGCGCGGTCTTCGTTTAGGTGCCGTCGGCGGCCTGTCCTGGTCTCCTGGTCCTTCGGCTGAGGGTCGCGCCTACGCCGAGAACGAAGTCTTCCGCAAAGCTGCGCCTGATCCGTCACGGCGCTTGCAGCTAAGGCCTTGCCTGGTGCCCGCGGCTGCGCCAGCCGCGGGCACTCTGCTGGGGCAAGCGCCGCGCCGGGCGCAGCTTCAGGCTCCTCGCGGCTAAGGAAGGCGCGTAGGCTCCGAGCAAACGCGCCGTCTTCAAGAAGGCTCGTCATACGGAAGATTCGTTCTCCGCTCCGGCGCGCCCCCCGGCTCGGCACCTTTGATCCCCTTCTGGGGCCGCCGCCCGCACAACGGCCTCCGCCGCGCCCGAACGGTCGCCGTCACTGCGCGCGCAACCGTCCACGACCACCAGCGCGCTCGCGCCGGCGCCCGCCGCCGCGCCTGGCTGTCAACAAGGAGCGCGCCCTGTCACGCGCCCTGCCCGTGCCAACGGCCGGCAGCAGGGCGCCCGCCAGGGCGCGGTCCTGATCCAGACTAGGGAGCAGCGGTAATGTAGAAGGACAGCTCATGCTCGCGGAAACCAACTTGAACCAGATTGAAGAAGTCTCGTCCAAGGAGATTCCGTTGAATCGGCGAAGAAGAGAATCCAAGTTCTAGATCAAAGATCCCAAGATCGGGATGGTTCAAGCGAACCTGGTGGAGAGTAGCTTCTAGAACATTCCCGGCCGTCGTCCCGTGTTTGAGTCGAGGGCCTTGGAGAACATCGATGCCAATCGATTGGCCGATCCAACCACCGAGCAGAGAACGCTGGGCTCCGGAGTCTAGATAGGTTTCGACATCCACTGCTTGGGTCAAGTCGTCTAGATTGTGCACACGGAGTGCCAAGCGAGGGTAGTGCTCTCCGCTGAAGTCCCGTTCCCGCAAGGCCGGGCAGTCGAGAAACCCCGCTGGCCCCCACCCCGTCCGGACGCTACAGTAGCCCCGCGATGAGTTCCCTCCGCGCGCTCGGGCTGTACGCGGTCCTCACGGTCGCCCTGACGTGGCCCTACGCGGCCCACCTGTGGGTGATGGAGGTGGGGGACCCGGCGTTCTTCGCCTGGGAGATCGGGTGGACGGTCCACGCGCTCGAGACCGATCCTTCCCAGCTTCCGCACGCGAACATCTTCCACCCGCTGCGGTACACGCTGGGGCTGGACGAGCCGGTCTTCGGCACCACGCTGCTGGTGCTGCCGCTGGCGCTCTTCACCGACAACGCGGTGCTGCTCTTCAACGTCGTCCGGCTGCTCACGTTCCTCTTCTCCGCGCTCACCGCCTACTGGTTGGCGCGGGAGCTTCGGGCGGGGGAGGGGGCGGCGCTCCTCGGCGGCGCGCTTCTTCGCCTTCTCGCCGATCCGCACCGACCAGGTGGCCCACCTCTCGACGCTCGGGACGCAGTGGCTGCCGCTCGTGCGTGCTGTTCGCGGTGCGCTTCTCGCGGAGCGGGAAGACACGGGACGCGCTGCTGGCCGGGCTCTGCCTTCGTCCTCGCGTTCGCGGCCTGTGGGTATCATGGCCTCTTCGCGCTCGTGGTGCTTGCCGCCCTCCCTCCTGGTGCTGCTCTGGGGGCGGTGGCGGCTCCTCCCGAAGGCGGTCCTGGCCGCGGCCCTGGCTGGGTTGGCGCTCCTGCCGCTCTACCTGATGCACAGCCGGGGGCTCGAGCCCGAGCAATACACACGGGGCACCGAGGAGACGATCCACTACTCGGCCCCGCTCGAGGCCTTTCTCGCGACGAGCTCGGGGAACCGGATCTACGGGGAGGTCACGGAAGCCTTCCGCGCCGCGGGCTCCTACAACCTCTTCCCCGGGTTGATCGTCCCCGGGCTGGCGCTCGCCGGGGCGATCGTGCTCTGGCGGCGTCGCGTGCGGCCGAGCCGCGAGGCCTGGGCGCTCCTGGTGATGGCCGCCGTCGCCGCCCTCGTGGCGATGGGCCCATTGATTCGCATCTTCGGACACGAGCTCGGCCCCGGGCCGTGGGCGTTCCTGCGCGACGTCGTGGCCGTCTTCGAGCAGATCCGGGTGACGAGCCGGGCCGGGATCTTCCTGGCCCTTCCCCTGGCCATGCTCGCGGCGAAAGGGCTGACGCTGCTGCGACCCCGCCCCCTCGGGCTGGCGCTTCTCGGTGTGGTGGGCCTCGCCGAGACGCTGATCGCGCCCATCCCGATGCCGGACTGGACGAAGGTGATCGACACTCGGGAAGAGCCGCCGCCGGTCTACCGCTGGCTGGCCGAGCAGCCCGGTCGGGACGCCGTCGTCCACCTCCCGATGTTCGACGGCCGCGCCCTGTTGCGCCGCCCCGCGTTCCACGAGAGCGTCTACATGGTCTACTCGACCCTCCACTGGAAACCGATGGTCAACGGCTACGCCGGCATCGAGCCGCAGGGCTACGTCCGCATCCAGCAGCAGATGATGACCTTCCCGTCCGAGGAGTTCCTGGGCCTCCTCCGCGCGGTGGGTGTGCGGCACATCGTCGTCCACCGCCGGGGCTACGGGCCAAACCAGTGGAGCCGATTCCAGGGGCAGATGGCCGAGGTCCGACCGGGCTCGCTCCGTGAGGTGGCCGCGTTTGAGGGCGACACGGTCTACGAGCTGCTGCCGCGCTCCACCACGGAGCCGGGCCCGTCCGAGGAAGAGCCCCCGGCCGGGACCTGACGGTCTTGCCCCCGGACGCCTGAGGTCCCGACCCTCGGGGGCGGCGGGGCCCATGAGCGCAACCGATCGGGCGAGTTTGAAAGGCCCGAGGGGCGGTGCTAGCCTCGGGCCACCATCTGACAGAGCAGGGGCTGCCATGGGCGGACGCACAGGGGCGAGACAGCCCACGATCCGCCCTTTCGAGCGATCGGAGGCCACTATTGAGCAAGGACACGCTCACCATCACCGACAACCGCACCGGGAAGACGTACGAGGTCCCGATCGAGGACGAGCACGATCAAGGCGATGGATCTCCGGCAGATCAAGGTCGAGGCGGACGACTTCGGGCTGATGACCTACGACCCCGGCTTCATGAACACCGCCTCCTGCAAGAGCCGCATCACGTTCATCGACGGCGACAAGGGCATCCTGCGCTACCGCGGCTACCCGATCGAGCAGCTCGCGGAGAACGGCAACTACCTCGAGACGGCCTACCTCGCTCCTCAACGGCGAGCTGCCGACGAAGGCGCAGTACGACGAGTGGGTCGACGACGATCACGCACCACACGTTCGTCCACGAGAACGTCAAGGACCTCATGTCGGGCTTCCGCTACGACGCCCACCCGATGGGGATGCTGGCGTCGACGGTGGCCGCGCTCAGCACGTTCTACCCGGAGGCGAAGAAGGTCCGCGACGCCGCAGGTCCGGCGGAAGCAGATCTACCGGCTGATCGCCAAGATCCCGACGCTCGCCGCCTTCGCCTACCGCCACTCCATGGGCCTGCCCTACGTCTACCCGGACAACGAGCTCGAGCTACGCGGGCAACTTCCTGCAGATGATGTTCAAGACGACCGAGCTCACGTACAAGGTGAACCCGGTCCTCGAGAAGGCGCTCGACGTGCTGTTCATCCTGCACGCCGACCACGAGCAGAACTGCTCGACCTCGGCGATGCGCGGGATCGGCTCCTCGGAGGCCGACCCCTACTGTCGCGGCCGCGGGGGCCATCGGCGCGCTCTACGGGCCGCTGCACGGCGGCGCCAACGAGGCAGGTGCTGCGGATGCTCCAGGAGATCGGCTCCAAGGACAAGGTCGCCGGCTTCATCAAGGACGTGAAGGAGAGCGAGGGCGACGTGCGGCTGATGGGCTTCGGCCACCGCGTCTACAAGAACTACGACCCGCGGGCCAAGATCATCAAGAAGATGGCCGACCAGGTGTTCGAGGTGACCGGGCGCAACCCGCTGCTCGACATCGCGCTCGAGCTCGAGCGGATCGCCCTCGAGGACGAGTACTTCGTCAAGCGCAAGCTCTACCCGAACGTGGACTTCTACTCCGGCCTCATCTACCAGGCGATGAGGTTCCCGGTGGACATGTTCCCGGTGCTCTTCGCCATCCCGCGCATGTCCGGGCTGGCTCGCCCAGTGGCAGGAGATGATCGAGGACAAGGAGCAGAGGATCGCGCGGCCCCGCCAGGTCTACCTCGGCGAAGTCCAGCGCGAGTACGTCCCTCTCCACCGGCGCGGCTAGGGGAGGGTCTGAGGTGCCCTCGGCATCGACCACTGCAGGGGCGGACAGCGGGGCCGTCCCCGGGGCGTTCGTCTCTGCGGAGGCCGAGGGTCGGAGCATCCTCCTCGAGCACGAGGTCTACGCCCTGGTCGCTGAGGCGGGGATTGCGGTTCCCGCGCACCGCATGGTGGCGACGCCGGAAGACGTGGACGACGTCGCCTCAGCGCGGCCCTCGGCGCCGATGAGGCCGTCGTCAAGGTCGCTTCGCCCGATCTGCTCCACAAGAGCGACGTGGGCGGGGTCATGGTCTGCCGAAACGAACCGGCTGCGCTGCGGTCGGCGGTCGAGGTGGTGCTCGAGTCGGCACGGGCCGCGGCTCCCTCGGCTCGCATCGCGGGAGCGGTGGTCGCGGAGCGCGTACGCTTCCGGCCCAGCCTGGCGCGGGAGCTTCTGGCCGCGGTTCGCCACGACCCGGCCTTCGGGCCCGTTGTTGTCGTGGGCGTCGGGGGGCTCGACACCGAGGCGCTCCTCGCGTCGCTCCGGCCCGAACGGGCGCGGGCGATGCTGGCCGCTTCGGGCCTGACCGCAGATGGCGCTCTCGAGGCACTCCGGGGAACGCTGCCTCTCGAGGCGCTGACCGGCCGGCTTCGCAGCAGCCGGGGCGCCGGGATCCCGGAGAAGCGGCTGGTGGAGACGCTCCTCGCGCTCGCGCGCCTGGCCGAGCGCTGGGCGGGCTTCGAGCCGTCCGGCGGACTCGGCCTGAGCGAGCTGGAGGTGAACCCGCTGGTCGCGTCTGAAGACGGACGCCTCGTGGCCCTCGACGGTCTCGCCCGGTTGCACCGACCGGCGCCGCTGCTGCCCGCGCGGCCGGTGGAGGCTCTCCGGCATCTCCTCTCGCCGGAGAGCGCGGTGGTGATCGGGGCCTCGGCGGACGGCGTGAACCCCGGGCGTATCATCCTGCGGAATCTCGCCTCTGGCGGTGGTATGCTCCAGGAGCGGATTTGGGCCATCCACCCCCGCGCAGAGGAGATCGACGGCTGTCGGGCGTTCACCTCGCTCGCCGACCTGCCGGAGCCGGCGGACCTGGCGGTGGTGTCGGTGGCGGCAGATCGCGGTGCGGACCGCATCGTGCGCGAGATCGTCGAAACGCGCCGGGCCCGGACCGTCACCCTCATCGCCGGTGGCTTCGGGGAGACCGAGGGCGGACGCGAAGCCGAGGCGCGCGTGCGAGCCACGCTCGCAGAGAGCCACCGCGCCGAGGACGGCGGCGTCCTCCTGAACGGGGGGAACTGCCTCGGCATCATCTCCGCTCCCGGTCGCTACAGCACGTTCTTCATCCCCCCGCACAAGCTTCCGGTGCGGGAAGGGGCGGGGGGCGGCCTCGCGAGCATCAGCCAATCCGGGGCGTACCTCGTCAGCCAGATCTCGAACCTCGACCAGGTGATCCAGCCGCGCTACGCGATCTCGTTCGGGAACCAGATGGACGTGACGGTCTCCGACTATCTCGCCTACCTGGAGGGCGACGCCGGGTCCCGCGTCTTCGCGGTCTACCTCGAGGGCTTCCAGCGGGGAGACGGAGCGGCCTTCCTGGACGCGGTCCGGCGGATCACGGCGTCGGGCCGGGCGGTGCTGCTCTACAAGGCGGGTCGGACTCCCGAGGGTTCCGAGGCCGCGGCCTCGCACACCGCGGCGGCGGTGGGGGACCACGAGGTCTCGGCCGAGCTGGCTCGCACCGCGGGCGCGGTCGTGGCGGAGACGCCTCGACCAGTTCGAGGACGACGTGACGACCTTCACGCTGCTCGACGGACGGAAGGCCGAAGGACGCCGGGTGGCCGTCCTCTCAAACGCGGGCTTCGAGTGCACGGCGGCGGCGGACGCGCTCTTCGGGATGGAGCTGGCGCCGATCGCACCGCAGACCCGCGCGCGCGTGGCCGAGCTCCTGCCGGAGGGGATCGTCGACGTCCACAACCCCGTGGATGCGACGCCGATCACGCCCACCGAGAAGTACGCCGCGCTCGCGGAGGCCCTGGCCGCCGATCCGAACGTGGACGTGGTCGTGGTGGCCGGCGTCCCCGCGACGCCGTTCCAGAACACGCTCGCCCGCGGCGAAGGGCACCGCGAAGACGTGGAAGGCGAGGACGGGCTGGCCACCCGCCTCGCCGCGGTCTTCCGTTCGACGTCGAAGCCGGTCGTCTTCTCGGTCGACTCGGGCGCTCTCTACGACCCTCTGACCCGGGCGATGCGGCGGGCCGGGCTGCCGACGTTCCGCCGCATCGATCGCGCGACCCGCGCGTTGGCGCGGTTCGTCGGCCTGGCGCGCTAGGGTCGTTGCGAGGGTCTGACGGTGGATTCCTCGTCGCACGTCCGAGCTGAGCCCGAAGCCGGCGCAGAGAACACACGCGCGCTCGCCTCGCGGTACGATGTCCCGGGCATGCTCCGAATCGCAGGGACGGACACGTGAACGGCGGCGCGATGGCGTTCGTCTACGCCCTGGTGGCCCTCCTCATCATCGTGGGGCTCATCGGGAGCGTCGTGCCGGCACTGCCGGGGGTGGTGCTGATCCTGGCCGGGGCCGCGGTGCACGCCGTCGCCACCGATTTCGACCCCATCGGGCCGGGCAGGCTGATCATCCTGGCCCTGCTGATGGCCGTGGCCTACGCCCTCGACTACGCGGCCGGGGCGTTGGGCGTGAAGCGCTTCGGAGGCAGCGGCTGGGCGGTGACCGGAGCGGTCGTCGGGGCGCTGGTGGGGCTGTTCTTCGGTCTCCCGGGGCTGCTGCTGGGGCCCCTCCTCGGCTCGCTCGCCGCCGAGTACGCCTACACGCGCCAGCTCAGCACGAGCGCCCGGGCCGCTTTCGGCACGGTGGTCGGCCTGCTGGTCGGAGCGGTGGCGAAGGTCGGCCTCGCGTTGGCGATGATCGCGCTCTTCCTCTTCTGGATCTGGCGCGGCTGAGGACCGAGTCGCGGTAGACTGCCAGTAGATGTCCCCCGTCTTTTTCTGGGAGCCGACTGCCCCGAGGACGCCGGTTGCCTCGGGCTTCCGGTGGCCCTCGCCCGTTCCACGGGAGATGAGCCGGAGGAGAGACTCTTCGCGCGCAACCCGCGCAGCGGCACTCAGAGTGACAGGCTCGTCCTTTGCTCCGGCGGCCGGCAGCGCCGGCCGGCCACTCAGAACGACTCGCTGTGCTCTTGCCTCCAGCATGCCCCCCGATTGGACTTAAGGACGTCTGCCCCCTAATCTCCGAGCAGAACGGGGGGCGTGTGCTCGACGTCGGGCGAGTCTATCTGGCGCAGGTGGCAGGCCAGCTCGTGCTGGTGGCCGTCGTGATCCTCGCCCTCCACACCTTCCACAGACACCACCCTCGTCGCTACCTGCGGCACTGGACCCGCAGCTGGGTGGCCCTGGGAGCCTACGTCGCGCTCGCCGCCCTCTCGCCGCGAGCGGCGCCTCAGGGACCCTCCGGTCACGACGTCCTGCTCGGCCTCCTGTCCACGGCCTCGATGATCGCGGGCCACCTCCAGATCGTCTGGCTGCTGATGGGTACATGGGAGATTGCGAGCGGCCGCGAGGTCTCCGCGCGACACGAGCGGTGGCTCCTGGCCGGCGGCGTCCTGGCGGGAAGCCTGTCCAGCTTCACGCTGAGTGCTGGCATCGGACCGGCGGCGGAGTCCCTCCAGCGCGTGGGCGTGCGGGCGCTCGTGGCCACCGTCGCCTACTTCGCGGCGGCCGGCGCGTTGCTCTGGCCGGCCGGCCGTCGTCCCCGCTCTCTCGGCCGCCGTCTCATGGCCCTCGCCCTCGCCGCATACGCCGCCGATCAGACCGGATACACCGTGCTCACTGTGCTTCGGGGTCCGGTGTCATATGGGGGGCTCGTCACCGTCGGCATGTTCGACACCCTCGCCCAGGCCCTCCTGGCCCTGGCCATCGTGATCTGGCTGCTCGAGAACGAGCGCGAGGAGGCGCTCGGCGCGATCGTCGAGCGGGAGAGGAAGGAGCGGGCCCAGGCCTGCGTCTACCGCATCTCCGCGGCCGTGCACTCCTCGCGCGATCTGCCCGAGCTGTTTCACTCCATCCACTCCGCCATCGGCGAAGTGCTTCCCGCACGGAACTTCTACATCGCGCTCTACGAGCCGGACGAGAAGACACTGAGCTTCCCCTATTTCGTCGACGCGCACGACACCCCGCCCGCCCCCAAGGCACTGGGTCACGGACTGACGGAGTACGTCCTGCGCACACGCAAGCCCCTCCTCGCGACGCCCGAGGTCTTCCACGAGCTGGTGGCGCGCGGCGAGGTGGAGCTTCTCTTCACCGACTCGGTCGACTGGCTCGGGGTGCCGCTTCTGGTTCAGGGTGAGGCGATCGGGGTGCTGGCCGTCCAGACCTACGACCCGGCGGTGCGCCTCGGCCCCGAAGACCGGGACCTCCTGGTCTACGTCTCGGAGCAGGTGGCGGCCGCCGTCATCTCCCGTCGGTCGGCGGAGGCGCTTCGGGAGAGCGAGACTCGGTTGCGGATGGCGGTCGAGCAGCTCCCGGCCGTGCTGTGGACGACCGATGAAGACCTGTTCTTCACCTCCTCGGTGGGGGCCGGACTGACCGCGCTCGGCCTCCGCCCGAATCAGGTCGTCGGGATCTCGGTCGGCGAGTATGTTCAGGGTGATCGGAAGGTCTTGAGGGCCCACGGGCGTGCCCTGCGCGGCGAGTCGGTGAGCTACGACTTTTCGTACGGGGGCCGGACCTTCGTGTCGAGAGTGGAGCCGCTGCGCGACTCTGGGTCTGCAGTGAGGGGCACGGTCGGAATCGCCCTCGACGTCACGGAGGAGAAGCGCGCCGCCGCTCGCCTGCGCCAGGTCATCGATCTCGTGCCCGCCTTCATCTTCGCCAAGGACCCGGAGGGGCGCTTCATCCTCGCCAATCGAGCCCTGGCCGAGGCTCACGGGGCGACCGTCGAAGGACTGCTCGGCAAGACCGTCGTCGACCTCGGGGTCGACCCCGAAGAGGCCCGTCACTTCGCGGAGGACGACCTCGAGGTGATCCGCACCGGCCGGCAGAAGCAGATCCCGGAGGAGCGGTTCACCGACGCCCGCGGGCGCGAGCGTTACCTGCAGACGACGAAGATCCCCTTCACCTTCTCGGACAGCCCCGCGATGCTCGGCGTGGCCGTCGACATCTCGGAGCGCAAGGCGGCGGAAGAGGCCCTGCGGCGCGCGGCCAAGGAGGAGAGCCTCACCGTCCTTGCCGGCGGCGTGGCCCACGACTTCAACAACCTCCTGGCCGCGGTGCTCGGTCACGTCTCGCTCGCCCTGGCCAAGCTCCCCTCGGAGAACCCGGCCCGGCGCCACGCCGAGAAGGCGGCGGCCACGGTGGAGCGGGCGTCCGATCTCACCCGGCAGATGCTCGCCTACTCGGGCCGCGGGCACTTCGTGATCCAGCCCACCGACCTCAGGGCGCTCGTTCAGGAGAGCCTGCCGCTGCTGCAGGTGACCCTGCCGAAGAGCGTGCGGCTCGAGATGGTTCTCACCGCCGCCGTGCCGCTCGTGGACGCCGACGTGGGCCAGATCCAGCAGGTGTTGATGAACCTCGTCATCAACGCCGGCGAGGCGTTCGGCGAGAAGGAGGGCACCGTCACCGTGTCCACGGGGACACGAGAGCTCGGTGCGAAAGACGAGCGCTTCTGGGCCGTCACCTCCCACCCCTTGTCCCCCGGCCGCTACGTCCAGCTCGAGGTGCGCGACGACGGCCCGGGGATGGACGCGGAGACGGTGTCGAGGATCTTCGATCCCTTCTTCACCACGAAGTTCACCGGCCGGGGCCTCGGCCTCGCCGCCGTGCTCGGCGTGATGCGCGGCCACCGGGGGGGCGTCTACGTCGAAAGCGAGCCGGGAGAAGGAACCTCGTTCCAGCTTCTCTTCGTGCCCAGCAGTCAGGAAGTGGTGGAGGACGGCACCAGCACGGCCCCAGAGAGGGGCCGGTATCTGCGCGTGCTGCTGATCGACGACGAGGAGGTCGTGCGGGAGATGGTGACGGAGGTCCTGGAGCACGAGGGTCTCGGGGTCGTCGCCGCCGCCGACGGGGAGCGCGGCCTCGATCTCATGGCTGAGCGTGGGGGGGCGATCGACATCGTGCTGCTCGACCTTTCGATGCCGGGGCTCAGTGGCCAGGACACCTTTGCCCGTCTCGCGGAACGGCACCCCGGCGTACCCGTCATCCTCTCTTCGGGCTACGACCACGCGGAGGCCATGCGACGCTTCGACGGGCGAGCCCCCGCCGGCTTCATCCAGAAGCCCTACCGTCCCGAGCAGCTCCTCGCCGAGATCCACCGCTGCGTGGGGGGCGGCGGGGATTCCGCCGTGCCCGGGGCCCATTGACGCACACACCCGGGGAGAGCGACACTTGAGCCTGGCGGAAGCCTAGGGGTGGCCTCAACGGCCTGAGATCAGACCCTCGGAACCTGAACCGGTTCGAACCGGCGTAGGAAAGGCGAGACAAGGATCTCGAGCACAGCTCGAAAAGCGGCACTCCACGCGATCCGCCTCGATCACCGCGCGAAGAAGGTGCGGTAGAGGAGGCGCGTCCATGAGACCAAGACGGAAGACCGACCCGCACCGGCGGGTCCTCACGTTCCTGGCGTGTATCGCGGCCGCGGGCCTCCTGGCCCCGGCCGGCGAGGCCGCCGAACCAGCTCCCGGCGAGAGCGTCGTGACCGTGTCCGGTGTGGTGCACGACGTCGACGGCCAGCCCCTCGGCGGAGCCACGGTCGCCCTCGGAGGCCTCGAGACCTGGACCGAAGACAACGGCTCCTGGTCGCTCGAGGTGCCCCCCGGCGCCCACGAGCTCGAGGTGTCGCTCGACGGCTTCGTGACGGCTCGGCGAGAAGTGCAGGTGACCGCGGGTCTCGGTCCGATCGACGTCACCCTCACCCGGCCGCTGCGTCTGGCCGAGGACGTGGTGGTCCGGGCGGTGCGCGCGGACGAGCGCACCCCCGTCACCAAGACGAACATCGACCGTGAGCGGATCGAGGCGGTGAACCGGGGGCAGGAGATGCCGTTCCTCCTCGGTCCCTCACCGTCGGCGAACTTCAACTCCGACAACGGTCTCGCCGCCGGCTACTCCTACTTCAACCTGCGTGGCATCGGGCAGACCCGCCTGAACGTCACCCTCGACGGCGTCCCTCTCCAGGACCCGGAGGATCAGGCCCTCTACTTCGCCAACTTCGGCGACTTCGCGAGCACGGTGGACTCGATCCAGATCCAGCGGGGGATTGGCACGTCCAGCTACGGGTCCGCCTCCTATGGAGGCTCCGTGAACTTCGCCAGCGTGAGGCCGGCCGACGAGGCGGGCCTCCACGCGCAGCTCGGCGCGGGGACGTGGGGTACGGGTCGGGGGACGGTCGCCGCCGACTCCGGCCCGATCGGCGGGGGCGTCGCCCTCTACGGCCGGTTTTCCGCGCAGACGACCGACGGCTTCCGGGACCGCTCCGGCGTCGACCAGCGCACGCTCTACTTCGGGGCCACGCGGCAGGGCGAGAGCTCGCTTCTCAAGCTGTTCGGGTTCGTCGGGCGCGAGAGGACCCAGCTCGCCTACCTGGCCACAGAAGAGGCGACCCTGGAAGGGGACCTGCGCTTCAATCCCCTCCCCCCCGGGGAGGAGGACGACTTCGGTCAGGACTTCGTCCAGCTGCAGTACACGCACATCGTGAGCGCGTCGACGACCGTGATGGCCCAGGGCTACTACAACGGCGCGCAGGGCTGGTTCCGCATCCAGGACTGGGCGAGCGACGACCTCCAGGAGTTCGCCCTCGACGGCCACTTCGTCGGCCTCATCCTCGGCGCCACACACCGCGCCGGACGGCTCGGGCTCAACTGGGGGGCGCACGTCAACGACTTCGCCCGCGACCATTCCATGGACATCGTGGGCGGCTCCCGCCAGTACCTCAACACCGGGCTCAAGAACGAGGCCTCCACCTTCCTGAAGGCCACATGGGACGTCGGACGGACCCAGCTCTGGGCCGACGCCCAGGTGCGCTACGCTCGCTTCGAGTACCGCGGCGACCAGGATCTCGGCTCCGTGGACTGGACCTTCTTCAACCCGAAGGCCGGGATCCGCTACGACCCCTCGTCCACGGTCGGCCTCTACGCCTTCGTCGGGCGGATGTCGCGCGAGCCCGCGCGCAGCGACATGCTGCACGGGGAGGACAACGCGACCGTCCCCCACGACCTTCGGGCGGTGGTGCCGGAGAAGGTGCTCGACGTCGAGGCCGGGGTGGAGGTGCGACGGGGCGCGCTGCGGCTCGGCGCCGACCTCTACTTCATGGACTTCCGCGACGAGATCGCGCTCAGCGGCGAGCTGTCGGAGATCGGCCTGCCCGTGCGCCGCAACGTCCCGCGCAGCTACCGCCGGGGGGTCGAGCTCGAGCTCGACTGGAGGCCGAACCGCGCGTGGCGGTTCCTGGGGACGGCGAACCTCAGCCGCAACAGGATCGACGAGTGGACCCAGTACTACGACGTCTATGACGACGGCGGCGGGTGGCTCGACAGCGTGGCAGTCGTCCACCGCGACGTGCCGCCGCTGCTGACGCCCGAGGTGCTCCTGAACGGGATGGTCGACTGGGCGCCGTCGCCGGTGATCGGCGTCGGCCTCGCCGGCCGCTGGGTCGGCGAGTCCCAGCTCGACAACACCGGCAACCCCGATTTCCGCGCGCCGTCCTGGTTCGACCTCGACGGCCGGCTGACGTTCTCCCTGGCCCGCTGGGTGAAGCGGGGAGAGCCGAAGATTCGGGTCCAGGCCACGAACCTCCTCGACAACGATCGGCTCTGGCCCAGCGGGTACAGCTACCTGTACTTCGTGCGGGGGGGCGCGGGGTCGGACCTTCTCGCGGGGACCTCCTACTACTACCCGCTCGCCACCCGCACCATATACGTCACCCTGGATGTGAAGTTCTAGTCTTCCTTCATGGACGTCTCCTCCATCTCCGAAGCCCTCGCTCTCGTCTTCAACCTGGCGTATGTGGTCCTGGCGATCTTCCAAAGCGTGTGGTGCTGGCCCGCAGGGCTCGTCGGCGCGGGCCTCACCCTCGTCGTCTTCCTTCACGCGCGCCTCTACGGTGCAATGGCGCTCCAGGGTGTCTACATCGCCCTCATGGTCTACGGTTGGCACACGTGGCGGCACGGGGGGAAGGAGGGGAGCGAGCTCGCGGTGTCGCGAACACCGGCGCGCTGGCGGCTCGTCCTCGCCTCCGCGGGCCTCGCGTTCGCCGCGGCCCTCGGCCTGTTCCTCTGGCAGCGCACCGACGCCGCGCTCCCGTTCTGGGACGCGGGGACGACGTCCTTCAGCCTAGTCGCGCAGTTCATGACGACACGGAAGTGGCTCGAGAGCTGGCTCGTGTGGATCGTCGTGGACGCGGTCTACGTCGGGATGCTCGTCTCGCAGCAGCTCCACCTGATGACCGCGTTGTACCTTGCGTACCTGGTGCTCGCGGTCCTCGGCTTCGTGAAGTGGCGCCGGTCGCTGCGAGGGGAGCACTCCCGGGAGACGCCGTGAAGGTGGGCCGCCCCGGCGGGCCGCTCCGCGCCGTGCTCGATCGGGCCCGAGTCCACCGGGAAGACCTGGCTCGCCCGCGAGCTCGCCACGCACTACGCCGTCCCCTGCTCGCCCGAGCACGCGCGGGAATACGTGGAGATCCACGATGGGCCACTCGGCTACGCGGACGTGGACGGGATCGGCCAGGGCCAGAGGAGAGGTGAGGACGCGGCGGTCGCGCGGGCGACGCAGCTCGGCGTGCCCCTGGTCGTCCTCGACACCGACCTCGTGAGCACGATGGTCTACAGCCGTCACTACTACGGAGAGTGCCCGGAGTGGATCGAGCGCGAGGCTCGGGCGCGCCTTGGCGACCTCTATCTTCTCCACCACGCCGACGTCGACTGGGTGCCGGACGGCCGCCAGCGCGAGCAGCCCCAGCGGCGGGCGGAGCTCTTCGAACGTTTCCGGGCCGCGCTCCAGGACCTCGGCGTTCGGGTCTGCGACGTGCGGGGCTCGTGGGACGAGCGCAAGCGCCGAGCGATCGACGCCGTCGACCGGCTCCTCGCCTGAGCTACACTACGAGCACACCCACCGGGCGGAGGACGCGCGTGGACGACAGGCTACGAGCCGAGCTCGTTCAGGAGATCACCGAGTTCCTGGAGCATCACTGGCCGCGGGCCACGTCCGAGGGCAGCTCCGCCATCACCGACCGCCAGCTGCGCCTGGCGGCGGCGGTGCTCATGGTCAGCGTGGTGCGGGTCGACCGGGACAGTCGCCAGGACGAGCACCGGGCCCTCGAGCGCGCGCTCGGCCGGGCCCTCGACCTCGAAGTGGAAGCGGCGGCGATGGTCGCACGGGCCGCCGAGGAGGCGATCGCCCGCGGGGCCTCCTTCGCGCGGACTCTCCAGCACCTGGATGCCGGCTGCACACCCAGCCAGAAGAGACGGCTGGTGGAGGCGCTCTGGCGGATCGCTTTCGCCGATGCCGAGCTCGCGGGCCAGGAGGAGTACCTGGTGCGCAAGATCGCGGGCAAGCTCAACCTCACGACCGCCGATCTCATGGAGACCAAGGTCCGCGCGCGCGAGAAGTTCCTGAAAGAGGATCTCTGAACGTCATTCCGAGTCTGGAAGCGGCCGTAGCCGGTTGCCGGAGCAAAGGACAAGCGTGTCACTCTGAGTGCGGCTGCGCGGGTCGTCGCACGAAGAGTCTCTTCGTCAGCCCAAAGGAGAGATCCTTCGTCGCATGGCCACCACGGGCTCCTCAGCATGACAATTCTGTCCTTGGCAGGAACCCATCCGTGAACAGACGACGAGCGATCCACCACTGGCCTGACGGCGGACTGCTCGGGCGTTGCCTGGATCGACGCCCTCCGGAATGTCAGTTGGAGGCTTGAATGAACCGGGCGCTGGTCGTGGTCGCGAGCGCCATGGCGGCGCTGTGCATCGGGGTGTCGCTGCACTACTCCCGGAGCGCCGAGTCGGCCGGCATGGTCTTGGCCCACGACGTCTACTTCACGCTGAACGAGTCCACCCCCGAGACCCGCCAGCAGCTCGTCGACGCCTGCCACACGTACCTGAGCGGGCACGACGGGACCGTCTTCTTCGCCACGGGCACGCGCGCCACCGAGAAGACGAGGGAAGTCAAGGACACGGATTTCGACGTGAGCCTTCACCTCTACTTCCGTGACGAGGCCGCCCATGGCGCCTACCAGGAGCACCCCCGCCACAAGGAGTTCATGGAGAAGATGAGCTCCACCTGGAAGACGGTGCGGGTGTTCGACGCCTGGGTGCGGACGGGCCCCTGAGCGCGGCGAGAAGGCCCCGGGGCCGTTCGTTCGAGCCGGCCACCGGGCCTCGTGTGTCGGCCGGCTGACGAGGGATCGCCGGCCGGATCGGGTCGCTACTTCTTGGCGTCGATCACGGCCTGAAGGCCGGCCCCCTCGGCGTCGTCGGGGTTGCGCGACTTGTAGACGCTCTCCAGCACCCCGTAAACCTTGTCTCGGGTGGCCTGCGGGAGGTTCTTCACCTCCGCCAGGGCCACGAAGGACGAAGCCACGTCAATGAGCGCGTCGGCCTCGGTGTCGACCTTCGCGCGGGCCGCCTGGACCTCGGGGGAAGGCTCGGCCGCGCCTCGGTCCTCCTCGGGCAGTGCGTTGTACGCGTTGGCGGCGTCGGCGTACGTGGCCTGCTGCCAGGAGAGCAACTCGAGCAGGTTGCGGCCCGCGATCGCCGGGTCCCGCGGGGCGAGGCGCGTGGACTTCTGGTAGAGCCCAACCGCATCATCCGAGGCGCCGTCCTTGCCCGCGACGATGGCCAGGTTCTGGTAGAGCCAGGCGAGGGTCGCGTTCTTGTCGAAGTTCTGAACGCCGGCGAGGGTCTTCCCCGACTCCACGAGCGCGATGGTCTTCTTGCTGAGCTTGACGGTCTCCGCGGCGTGGGCGTAGCTGCGGGGCTTGGCCATCAGCTCCTGGCGGCGCAGCTGGAAAGCGAGGGCGTACGCGACGTTCAGGTTCTCGGGGTCCTTGGCCAGGATCCGGTTGCCCACCGTGAGCATCTGGCCGACCTGCCCCGCCTTGATGGCCTCGTTCAGGGCCGCCAGCTGGGCGGGAGCGAGCCACTTCGAGAGGAACTCGGCGTACTCACCGCTCGGGAACTTCTCGAGATAGGCCTCCGCCGCCTCGACGGCCTTGGCGTTGTCCTGGGTCTGGTTCGCCGCGAACCAGGCGTGATAGGCGAGGGCCTCCTCCTGATCGTCCTGCGCGGCGGCCGGAGTCACGGGGGCGAGGACGAAGACGCCGACGGCGAGAGTGAGACCCACCAGCGCGATCAGCAACTTGCGAAGCGACACGTTCAGCCTCCTGGACAGCTCTTGAATGCCAAGCCTCAAAATTGACGAAGCCCAAGCATACTTGGCGGGGGCCCCGGGCTCAAATCCCCAAACCCCGCAGAAGGGCGTTCCCCGAGCGGATCCCCCGTGGCCCCGGGGAATGGGCCAGAATGAGAGCGAAGAGGAGGCGCCCGAATGAGCAGCACCCGGCCCCTGCCCCCCCACCAGCTGCGCCGCCGCTGCGATCCGGGAAGTCTCTCCTTCGAGACCACCGCCGACCTGCCGGACGTCCCGGGCATCATCGGCCAGCAGCGGGTGGTGGAGGCCGTCCGCTTCGCCATCGGGATCCGCCGCTATGGCTACAACCTGTACGCCCTCGGCCCCGTCGGCATGGGCAAGCACAGCTTCGTGCGGGCCTTCCTCGAGCGGCGGGCCGCGGAGGAGCCCGCGCCTTCGGACTGGTGCTACGTCCACAACTTCAAGGACAGCCGCCGGCCCCGCGCGCTGAAGCTGCCGGCCGAGCGTGCGCCCCGGCTCCGGGAGGACATGGAGGGGCTGGTCGAGGGCCTGCGGGCGGCGATCCCCGCCGTATTCGAGGGCGAGAACTACCGCGCCCGGCGGCAGCTTCTCGAGACCCAGCTCAGCGAGGCAAGTGCGCAGGCCTTTGCCGAGGTCGAGAAGCGTGCCCAGGAGCAGGGGATCGCGCTCATCCGGGCCGCCCAGGGTGTCGGGCTCGCCCCCCTGCGCGACGGGGAGGTGATGGAGCCCGACGACTTCAAGCGTCTTCCCGAGGAGGACCAGACGCGGCTCCGGGCCGTGATGTCGAAGCTGCAGAAAGAGATCGAGGCGGCGGCGGGCGCGCTGCCGAATGCAGCGCGCAAGCACCGGGAGGAGCTTCGCAAGCTCGAGCACCGGGTCACCGCCCAGGCCGTGACGCAGGTGGTGGACGAGGTCCGGGCCCACTGGACGGACGTGCCGGAGGTGCTCGGGTACCTCACCGAGGTGGAGCGCGACGTCGTGGAGCACGCGGGCGACTTCCTGCCCGCCCCCGAAGGCGCCGATGCCGTAAAGGCGCTGCTCGGCGGACGGGGCAGGGAGAAGCAGTCCTTCCGGCGCTACGAGGCGAACGTCCTCGTGACGCGGGACGAGGCGGGGGCCCCGGTCGTCTACGAGGATCACCCCACGTACGCCAACCTCGTGGGGCGAATCGAGCACGTCTCCGAGCTCGGCAACCTCGTCACCGACTTCACGCTCATCCAGGGGGGAGCGCTGCACCGCGCCAACGGCGGCTACCTCATCGTGGAGGCTCGAAAGCTCCTGCTGCAGCCCATGGCCTGGGACGAGCTGAAGCGATCCCTGCGCTCGCAGGTCGTGCGGGTCGACTCCCCGGCCCGGGCCTACGGCCTCGTCACCACCGCCTCGCTCGAGCCCGAGCCCATCCCCCTCGACGTGAAGGTGGTCCTGGTGGGTGAGCGCCAGCTCTACTACCTTCTTTCCGCCTTCGACCCGGAGTTCTGCGAGCTCTTCAAGGTGGCTGCCGACTTCGAGGAGCAGATCGACCGCACCCCGGAGGGCGAGGAGCTCTACGCCCGGCTTCTCGCGACCTTCGCCCGGCGCGAGGACCTGCGGTCCCTCGACCCCGGTGCCGTGGCGCGCGCGGTCGAGCACGCCTCCCGGCGGGCCGGCGACTCCGAGAAGCTCCACGTCCACGCCGAGTCCCTGGCCGACCTGCTGCGCGAGGCCGACCACATCGCGGGCGAAGCAGAGGCCGAGACCGTGTCCGCCACGCACATCCAGGAGGCGATCGACGCCTGGATCCGCCGGGCGAGCCGGATCCGCGAGCGCGTCCAGGAAGACATCCGCCGCGGCATCGTCCTCATCGACACGAAGGGCGAGACGGTGGGGCAGGTGAACGGCCTGTCCGTCCTCGAGCTGGGGGGATACGCATTCGGGCGGCCGAACCGCATCACCGCCCGGGTGCGCCTCGGGAACGGGAGCGTGGTGGACATCGAGAAGGAGGTGGCACTCGGGGGACCCCTCCACTCGAAGGGTGTCCTCATCCTTGCCGGCTTCCTCGGACAGCGCTTCGCGTCGGAGCGGCCGCTCTCGCTCGCGGCGAGCCTCGTCTTCGAGCAGTCCTATTCGGGCATCGACGGCGACAGCGCCTCCTGCGCCGAGCTCGTGGCGCTCCTCTCCGCCCTCGCCGAGGCCCCGGTGAGGCAGGACTCGAGCCATCACAGGGTCCGTCAACCAGCACGGGCAGGTGCAGCCCATCGGCGGGGTCAACGAGAAGATCGAGGGCTTCTTCGACGTCTGCCAGGCGAGCGGGCTCACCGGCGCGGAGGGGGTCCTCATCCCGGCGTCGAACGTCAAGCACCTGATGCTGCGCGCTGACGTGGTGGAGGCGGCGGAGAAGGACCTCTTCCACGTCTGGCCCGTGGAGACCGTGGATCAGGCGGTCGAGCTCCTCACCGGGCTCCCCGCGGGCGAGCGCGGCGAGGACGGCCGCTTCCCGGAGGGCAGCGTCAACCGGCGGGCCGACGACCGGCTGGCCGACTTCGCCAAGAAGGCCCGGGCCTTCGGAAAGACGCCGGCCGCCAGCGGGAACAACAAGAACGAGAAGGACGGCAAGAGCGAGACAAAGGCCTGAAGATCAGTGCCTGAGACCCCCGCCCGATCTTGGTCTCTTCTTGGTTTCTTCTTGGAATCGGGCGTCTCCTGGATGAGACTTGAGGCCATCAGCGTGGGCCCGGAGGCCGCATGCGGCTCTGCTTTGGTGAGTTTGTCCTGGACGACACCGCGCGCCAGCTCTCCCGTGGCGGGCATCCCGTTCACCTGACCCCCAAGGCCCTCGAGCTCCTCGAGCTCCTCATCAGAAACCGCCCACGTGCCCTCTCGAAATCGGAGTTCCACGAGCGTCTCTGGGCCGGGACCCACGTGACCGAGTCCAACCTGCCGGTCCTCATCCACGAGCTGCGCGAGGTCCTGGGCGACGACCCCCACGAGCCGAGGTGGATCCGCACGGTGGCGCGTTTCGGGTATTCGTTCTGCGGCGACGCGCAGCGAGACCCCGCGGGCCCGGGGGAGGACGAATCTCCCTGGGACTGCCGAATCCTCTGGGGCGGACGGGAGATCCTCCTCCGGACCGGCGAGAACATCCTGGGCCGGACGCACGACGCGGCGGTCTGGGTCGACGACGCCAGCGTCTCGCGTCACCACGCCCTGATTCGCGTCTCGGACGACGGCGCCACGCTGGAGGACTCGGAGAGCCGCAACGGCACGTTCCTTCGCGGCGAGCGGATCGACGGGGCGGTTCCGCTCCAGGACGGCGACGAGTTCGTGCTCGGGGGAGTCCTCTTGACCTTCCGGAGCTTCCAGCGCGACGGGGTCGGAGAGGGCGTCAGCCGGTCCACCGCGCCCCTGTCCTCCCCCCTGAAACCCTAGGTCTGACGATTCGTCCGGATCGTGCTCCGTGCTCGTCGACGGTCGCCGGTGACCAGCACGTCGGCGGATGCGCCCAACGCCTCGCTCAGTCGGATACGACGTCGTTGGCGAGCGAAGCGAAACCCCCGGCTCGGAAGTTGGTCCGGAGTCTGTGGGGAAACCCCCGTGCCAACTGGGTCCAGACCCGGTTGGATTCCTCAGACCCGTCGGCCCAGAAACGCCTTGCCCGCCATCCAGGCCGTGCCGAGGACGCCGAACCTCTCGACGAGGATCTTCTTGTAGAGGGCCGTCTGGTCCCGAGGCGGCACGGTCTCATGCTCCTTCGCGACGAGCGTGAGCGCCTCGGAGGGACACGTCGTGACGCAGAGCCCACACCCGATGCAGCGGTGGTGATCGACGCGGGTCGCGCCGTTCGAAGAGTCGAGGGCCTCCATCGGGCAGCGCGACTGGCAGGTCTCGCACTCGGTGCACAGCTCGGGGTCGACGACAGCGCGGTAGTTCGACTGAAGGTACTCGGCCGGGTGGGGAAACCGCTTCGCCGTCGTCAGCACGCCACAGCAGCACCCACAACAGAAGCAGATGAAGAGCGGGTCCTGTGTGTTCTCGGGCTGGAGGACCATCCCGTCCTCCTCGGCCCGCTCGGCCAGGGCCAGCGCCTCCTCACGGGTCACGACCTGGGCGGTGCCCTCGTCGGCAAGGCGCCGGGCCGCGCCCTTGAACGTCATGCAGACGCGGCGGGCGTCGGTCTGGCGGCAGGGCTCGCCGGTCAGCTCCTTCCCCTGGCGGCAGACGCAGTTCATGATCGCGATCGGGCCCTTGGTTCCCTCGATCAGCTGCCGGGCATCGTCGTAGCGGCCGACCCGGCGCTCCGGGACGAAGCGGGCGCCGATCGGGATCGTCCGCATCTGCCCCGTTCGGGGCCCGTGAAAAGCCTCGCCGAACCCTTCGCGGAAATACTGATCGACGTCCTGCTGCAGCTCCTTCGTCAGGCGGTCCACCTGGAACTCGTACATCCCGACCGCGAGCTGGGCCTTGCTGTAGCGTTTGCGGTCTCCGCGCCCGCGCCCGAGGATGGCGCCCTTTGGCGACCATGCGGTCGAGGACGCGCTCGAGCTCCTCAGCCGTGCATCCCGGTCCCCTTGGCCCGTGAGTGGATCCGATCGAGAGGCTCGGGCACGGCGCTGAGGAGAAGCCCGACCTCGGCCTCCTCGGGGGTGAAGAGCCGTCTCAGGATCCGAAGCTCGACCCCGGAGTCCGTGGCCGGGAAGCCCACCGGCATCTTGTCCAGGTGCCTCTGGAGCCTGCGGTAGACGTCGGTTTGGCTCCGCATGTGGTCCTCCGCTACCGGCGCGGGGCGCCGGAGGGGTGTCCTCCCCGTCTCCGGGAGCACCCGGGGAGTGTGATCTCCCGGCCCGGGACTCGTCAACGGGTCAAAGAGCCCACCCGACGCGGCTCGGGCCCTCAGCGACGGTGCGTCCGTCGCCCTCGGAGGGGCTGCCAGGCTCAGCGGGTGACGTGCGAGGACAGGACCCATTTCCAGGCCGATCCGGTACCATAGGAAACCATCCGAGGAGGATCGCGAGATGCGCTTGACGACCGTCGCAGCCGTTGCCTTGCTTGCCTCGTGCTCTCCTGACCTGGGCGTCGCCCGTGTCGGCGCAGGACGAGCCCGTCGACATGTACTACGGCGAGTGGGTGCTCAGCTCGACCCTCGGCGCCGGTGTCGCCCGCGGGCGACTACGGAGACTTCCTCGAGAAGCCCGTCAACTTCGACCTCAACATCTCGAAGGGCACCGGGGCCTGGCGCTTCGGCGGCGGGATCCAGTTCGGTTCCATGAACATGAAGCCGCCCTACGAGGAGGAGAAGGAGTGGGCGCGCTTCGACACCTATCTCTTCGCCCGGCGGCTGTTCAACCACGGTGGCACGGTGCGTCCGTACGTCGAGGGCCGCCTCGGGATCGCCCGCATCCACCCCCGGAGCGAGCTGTTCTGGTTCGACGAGCCGGAGAACCTCGACCCCGGGGCGAGCCCCACGGCGTGGGCCAACGGGGTGAGCTACACGCTGCAGCCGGGCGTCGAGATCCAGGTCCACCCGAGCGTGTCCCTCGACTTCTCCGCGTGGTGGGCGGGCTACTGGACGGGTGAATACAGCACCACCCCCCCGCTCTACGGCCCCGTCGACCCGCCGGTGAGCGCGAAGGACCCCGTCAGGTCGGGGCAGGAGTACGGTTTCAAGGCCGGGCTCACCTGGCGGCCACACGGCGAGGGTGTGCCCGTGATGCCGCCCCCGAGGGACCCCTCGACCGGCGAGCTCAGGCCCCTCCCGCCGCCGGACAAGCACCGAGACGCCTGGGGTGTCCCCCGCAGCTGGGGCTGGGCGACGGCCGAGATGCTGGGGATCAACTTCGGCGCGTCGATGTTCAACGAGTACGTCCGCAAGGCGAACTTCAACCAGATCAGCCCCCGCAGCTGGGTCGACAACTTCGAGACCGGCTTCACCTACGACGACAACAAGTTCAAGACCAACCAGCTCGTCCATCCCTTCAACGGAGCGACCTACTACAACTCCGCCCGCGCGAACGGCATCGGGTTCTGGGGCTCCTCGGCGATGGCCCTCGTTGGCGCCTTCGTGTGGGAGTGCTGCGGCGAGACGCATCCCATGTCCTGGAACGACATGATCAGCACCGGCATCGGGGGGGTCGCCCGAGGGGAGTGGGCGTACCGCCTCGGGAGCGCGATCCTCGACAACACCGACGACAGCGGGCGTATCTGGCGTGAGATCGCGGCCGTCCCGGTGAACCCCGTCAACCAGTTCAACCGCTTCCTCTCCGGCCGCGCCACGCGCGTGCAGGGCAACCCCGAGAACCCCTACGACTGGCGCCCGCCGAACTTCGGGTTCCAGCTGATGGCGGGGGCGCGGATCATCGGCGAGGGCGAGTCGATCTCCGAGAACACCAACACCTACGGCTTCCTCGCCGCCGACATCCAGTACGGGAACGCGTTCTACAACGAGCGCCGCCGGCCCTACGACCGCTTCGACACCACCATGCAGCTCAACTACGGTGACAAGACGCGGGTCGGCGAGCTCACGATCCGGGGCGACCTGGCCTCCTGGGTGGTCGGCGACCCCGACGACCCGAAGCACGTCCTGGCGATCATCCAGGACTTCGACTACATCGACAACGAGGCCTACGAGTACGGCGGTCAGGCCTTCGGCGTGGGCTACTACTCGAACCACGGGGCGCTCCTGGAAGGAACGCGCGTCGTCACCCGTCTGGTCGGGTATGGCGTCGCGAGCGCGGCGGTGAACGCCGACTACTCCTTTCTGGGCGACGTGGCCAACCGGGAGAGGTTCCGGGAGTACGACTACGGCCCCGGTCTCGGCTTCGCCGCCGAGGCGTTCGTCCTCCGGGAAGGGTCGGCCGATCGTTGATTTCCGCTATCGCTACACCTACATCGACGTCAAGAACGGCTCGATCTGGAACCCGGACCCGGACGACAACGAAGGGAGCCTCGAGGGATCCAGTGCCACCCACCAGGTGCACCGGTTCAAGCTGCGGTTCAACGTCCCGATCACCCGGAACTTCGCCCTCGGCGCAGAAGGGATCATCTTCTATCGGGACAGCAAGTATTCGGCTGAGCTGCTGGAGGACAGGACCCAGCGCAACCCGGAGGTCCGGGTCTTCGTGACCTGGGACCTGGGCTACACGCGTCGCCGCGCGCAGCGCGCCGCGGCGGCCACCGGGAACTAGCGGCGGCCGAGCGCCGGAGGGCCGCCGCCAGGGGCCACCCCCGTGGGGCGTGGGTCGACGTCTACTCGTCGATCAGAATCGCCTCGATCTGACGGAGTCGGTCCTCCAGATCCGCCACCTTCGCCCGTAGCTGGTTGACGTCGAAGCGCATCCTGCCCTGGTCTGCCGAGCCGCCTTCGATCCGCTCCTCGATTCGGGTCAAGGTGACCACGGTCAGCTGGGACGCCACCTCGAGCTGCTTGAGCTGCCTCTCGATCGCGCCAAAACGGCCCTTCATCTCATCCCGGTGATCGCCGAGACGCCCATCCATGCTTCCGGAGAGCCGCTCGACGAGGCGGTGCTCGAGACTCTGGAGTGCGTCGATGATCGGTTCTGCTGAGGCCATGGGCTCATCTCCCTTCCCGCCGGCGCGGGAGAGAGCGCGGCTCAGGCGAGAGTACTCACCTCAGCGGTCGGGTCAGGTCCGGCCGGCGAGCAGTTCGGGCCGACTCCGGGTCCCGAGCTGAACCCGCCGGGGGTGCTAAACTCGGCCGCGTGAGCGCAGGTCCGCCCCTGGCCAGGGGTCCCAGGGCCAGATCGGACGAGTTGATCGTCCGGCGCCTCGGAGACGAGACGGTCGTCTACGACCGCGCGACGCACCACGCGTACTGCCTGAACCGCGCGGCCAGCCTCGTGTTCCATCGATGCGACGGCCGCACCTCGTCCGAGGAGCTCGCCCGACAGCTGAGGGGCGAGCTCGGGAACCCGACGGAGGCGACGAGTGCGGGCGTCGTCGACCTCGCGTTCGCGCGGCTGGCGGAGGCCGGGCTCCTCGAGGAGGTCCCCGTCCTCGAAGAACAGCCTCGCGCGGAACCCCCGTCGCGACGGGAGGCCCTGCGGGCCCTGGGCACGACCGCGGTGCTGCCCGTGGTCCTGTCGGCACTCGCTCCGACCCCGGCCGACGCCCAGACCTGCATCCCGCGGAATGGGAACTGCACGTCTTCGCAGCAGTGCTGTCCGGCCTCTCCGTGCTGCCGCCCGCTCGGCCCCCGGCCGCCCCAGTGCACCCCGGGCGGGGGCAACTGCCTGCCCTGAAGCCGGCGACCCGCATGAAGGTCCACCTCGTCGATGGGACGTACGAGCTCTTTCGTGCGTACTTTGGCGTGCCCCCGGCGACGGACCGCTCGGGCCGCCCGGTGGGCGCCATCCGCGGGCTGCTCGCCACGCTGGCGTCGCTGCTGCGTGAGCGGGACGTCAGCCACGTGGCGGTCGCATTCGACACCGTGATCGAGTCATTCCGCAACCAGATCTTCGACGGCTACAAGACGGGGGAGGGGATCGAGCCCGACCTGATGGCCCAGTTCGAGCTCGCCGAGCGCGCGATCGCCGCCCTGGGGGTCGTGGTGTGGTCGATGGTGGAATTCGAAGCCGATGACGGCCTCGCGACCGGAGCGGCTCGCTTCCGCGACGCGCCCGGGGTCGAGCAGGTCATCATCTGCTCACCGGACAAGGACCTGTCGCAGTGCGTGGTGCAGAGCCGCGTCATCTGCCGCGACCGCCGAAAGGGCGTCGATCGGAACGAGCAGGACGTGATCATGCGGTTCGGTGTCCCGCCGACGTCGATCCCCGACTGGCTCGGGCTCGTGGGCGACGCCGCCGACGGGATCCCGGGGATCCCGGGCTGGGGCGCGAAGTCGACCTTCAAGGTCCTGGGCCACTACAAGAAGATCGAGGCCATCCCGGACTCGGCCGCGCAGTGGGCGGTTGAGGTGCGGGGGCGGAACCGCCTGGCGGCGGCGCTCGCCGAGCGAAGAGACGAGGCGGAGCTCTACCGTCGGCTCGCCACGCTGCGCACCGACGTCCCCCTCACCGAAGGGCTCGACGACCTGCGGTGGCGGGGTCCGCGAAAGACCGAGCTCGAGGAGCTCTGCCGCGAGATCGGGGCAGAGGAGATCTTGGATCGCGTCCCCGGGATGGTGGGATGAGGGTGTCTGAGCTCTGACCGGCGCCGGGACGGGATCCCGGGGGGCTCTGGTACGATCCCGGTATGCTGTCACGCAGGCTGTTCGCGGCGGGGGCCTGGGTCCTGATCGCCCTGGGCCTGGCGCACCTGTTCGGTCACCACTCGCTCGTCACCGCGGAGGCCGTAGACGAGACGCACCACCGCCTGCTCGAGCTGATGCGCGGCTACCAGTTCGACCACGGTCACAACTTCCTTCGGTCGGCCATGGAGCTCCTCGCCGGCTTCAGCCTCGCCTTCTCCGTCCTGTCGCTGGGTTTCGGTCTGCTCGACCTCGTCGTGCTGCGTCACTCCACCGGCTGGCCGCCGCTTCTCCGTGGGGTGGCGACGGTCAACGCCGGCGTCTTCGGGATCATGGCCGCGCTCGCCCTTCGCTACTGGTTCCCGGCCCCGTTCCTGTTCCTGGCCGCGGCGTTCCTCTGCTTCGTGACCGCGCTCGGGCTCTCTCCGCACCAGGACTGAGCGCAGTGGCCCCGGTCATGGGGCGGGCGCGACGGAACGGGTTGCGGCGTGCGGCGTGGCGGATCAGCCGTGAGCTTCGGCCTTCTGGAGAGCCTGCAGGAGCTCCACGTAGCCGCGGAGAGCGTCCCGCTCGGTGAAGACACCGACCAGCGTGCCGTTGTCTATGACCGGCAAGCCGCCGATCCGGTTCTGGACGAGAAGCTGGACCGCATCGGTGACGTCGGCGTCGGCATCGATCGTCATGGGGTCGGGCGTCATCACGCGACCGACTGCCGTCGTCTCGAGCAGGGCCTCGTACTCCTCGCGGGCGCTCGAGGACAGCGGACTCGGCAGCGTGCGCTTGATGTCCCGATCGGTCACGATGCCGACCAGCCGCCGCTGGGCGTCCAACACCGGGATGTGGCGGATCCGCCGCACCATCACGAGCTCTACCGCCTCGCGCAGCCGGTCGTCGTCGTGCAGTGTGACCGGCTCGCCCGTCATGAAGTCCCGCACGCGCGCATGGGGCACGTTTGCCTCCCTCGCATCCGTTACGGGATTGTACGCCCGTGAGCGTCGGTTGGCGCACCGAATGCGACGAGGGGCGGCGGGCGACTCCGGACGACCCCGTGAGACCGGTAGCCGTTGTCAAGGGGAAATGCGCCCACCACCCGGTTGGACGCCGTCCCGGGCGCAAAGTTCCTCCGGCTCGGGTACCCTTGTTGCTGCGTGAACGCCGCCGATGAGCGATGGGGCCGGGTCGGGATGATCGCCCGGTGGAGGCCCGTTCACCTGGGCCACGCGGCGGTCCTCCGCGCGCTCGTTGCCCGCGCCGATGAGCTTCTCGTGGGCATCGGCAGCTCCAACCGTCTGAACGCCCGGAACCCGTTCAGCGCCGGGGAGACGCGCGAGATGCTCGAGCGGGTCCTGCCCGAGCGCCCGGACGCCAGGATCCTCGAGGTGCCCGACCTGGACGACGGCCCCCGCTGGCGGGCCATGGTCGTCGAGCTGTTCGGTCCGCTCGACGCCTTCGCGACCGCCAACCCCTACGTCGCCCGGCTCCTCGGCGACGACTACCGCATCCTGCGCCCGGTGGATCTGGTGCCCGCGGACGAGCGGGTTCCGATCGACGGCACCGGTGTGCGCCGCGAGATGGCCCGGGGCGAGGGCTGGCGCGACCTGGTCCCGGGCGAGGTGGCCGCGTACATCTCACAGCGGGGCCTCGACCGGCGGTTTCGCGAGGAGTACGGACTCGAAACACTGGCGCTCGACGCGCCCCCCCTGGTGAGGTGATCGATGTACTCGTGGGATGACGACACCAGCTCCTGGTACGGCAAGTCGCGCTATGCCTACAGCAAAGAGGGGGCCGACCGGCGCGCGAAGGCGGCCCGCCGCTCGGCGGCCGCCGGAGGGCGCAGCTACGAGCGGCGCTCGGGGCCGAACGAGAAGATCATCGATCCGACCAAGCACGTCAGCTCGGCGTCGAAGAACCCGCTGATCGTCGCCGTCGACGTCACCGGATCGATGGCGAGCTGGCCGGCCGAGATCTTCGACCGCCTGCCGCTCCTCTTCAACACGCTCTCCCAGTATCGCGACGACGTCGAGGTCTGCTTCGCCGCCATCGGAGACGCCGGAGTGGACCGTTGGCCCCTCCAGGTCACGAGCTTCGCGAGCGGATACGACCTCGAGCAGCTCCTGAAATCACTCTACGGGGAAGGGGGCGGGGGAGACGCCCCGGAGAGCTACGGGCTGTTCGCCCAGTGGGTCGACACCCACGTCGACGTCTCCGCCGCCGAGGACAAGCCGTTCCTCATCGTCTTCGGCGACATCACCATGCACTCGAAGGTGCCACGGGCGCAGGTCAGGAAGCTCCTCGGCGACGACCCGCAGGGCGACGTCGACGCGATCGAGGTCTGGCGCAGGGTGGCCCGCCGGTACAACGTCTGGTTCCTGCGACGCTCGAGCGGACGGAAGAACGACCAGATCGACCAGCAGTGGGCGAAGGCCATCGGCGCGCAGAAGGTCATGCGCATCGAGGACGAGCAGCGCGCGGTGGACTATGCGATGGGCCTGGTCGCCCGGGCGTGGGGACACTTCGAGGACTTCCAGGACAACATGCGCGCGCGGCACCCGGAGGAGAAGGTCGCGAAGCTGTCGAAGCCGATTGCGATGGTCTGTCCACGGTGCGGCGGCTCCATCCCCACCGACGCCGGGGGGCTGTTCAAGTGCGGCTACTGCGGGGTCACCCTCAAGCTCTAGAGGTGGAACGCCCGTGAAGGTCGGCGCCATCGTCACCGCCCCGCCGTATGCTGACTTCCTCGGGGAGGTGGCCGCCCACCCGCTGGTCGAGGGGTTGCGTCTCAACACGGTGATGCCGCTGCGGGAGGAGCCGGCGGCGCTGCTGGAGCGTCTCGGCCGGCTCGGACCCCCGCTGTGGGTCGATCTCAAGGGACGCCAGCTCCGGGTCGCCGAGGCCGGGATCCCGCCCTTCACCGAGGTGCGGCTCAGCCATCCGATCCGCGTGCGGACCCCGGTGGACGCCTGGTTCAGCGACGGCCACGAGCGCGTGCGCGTGGCGGCGGTGGACGGGGATCGGCTGATCCTCGCCGACGGCCCGCGGCGGCTGGTCGGTCCCGGCGAGTCGGTCAACATCGTCGACCCGAGCCTGAGCGTCGAGGGCACGCTCACCGCCCGCGATCGGGAGTACCTCGAGGCAATGGGCAAGCCCGGCCTGCGCCGGGTGATGCTGTCCTACGCGGAGCGTCCATCGGATGTGGAGGAGGTGCGGGGGCTGCTGCCCGACGCCGATCTCGTGCTGAAGATCGAGAACGAGCGCGGCCTGGCGTTCGCCCGGGAGCACGGGGCCCGTCTCGGCCGGCTCTGCGCGGGGCGCGGTGACCTCTACGTCGAGGTGCTGCGACCCCACCGGATCGTGGGGGCGCTCAGGACGATCGTGGCGGCCGACGGAGAGGCGATCGCGGCGAGCCGGCTCTTCGACTCGCTGGCCGAGGACCCGGTGCCGAGCGCCGCCGACATCGGCGACGCCGCGTTCCTGATGAGCCTGGGCTACCGGACCTTCCTGCTCGGCGACGTGGTGTGCCTCCGGCGGGACTCGGTCCTCGCGGCGCTGAACCTGCTCGAGGCCGTGGCCGGCGAGCTGGGCTGAGTGAGCGGCATGAAGGTGGGGCTCGCGCAGATCGACTGCTGGGTCGGCGATCTCGAAGGGAACGTCGCTCGCTGCGCCACGGCGGTGGAAAAGGCGGCCGCGGGTGGTGCGGAACTGGTCGTGCTGCCGGAGCTGGCGGTCACCGGATATCCGCCGCGGGATCTGCTCCTCGACGGCAGCTTCGTGGAGGCCGCGCTCGAGGCGACATCCGACCTCGCCGGGCGCGTGCGAGGCGCACCCCCGGTGGTGGCGGGAACGGTGGCTCGAGCCGCGCACCGGCCGCCGCGCCATCCCGGGCTCCACAACGTCGCCGCGGTTCTCCGGGGAGGACGGGTGACGACGGCGATCGCCAAGCGCCTGCTGCCCGCCTACGACGTCTTTCACGAGCCGCGTTGGTTCCTGGCCGGAGACGCGCAGGCCCCGGTCGAGGTCGGCGGGCGCCGGGTCGGCCTCCTCGTGTGCGAGGACCTGTGGGACGAGGGCTACCCGGTCCACCCGCCCGCCGAGCTGAGGGCCGCCGGGGCCGAGCTGCTCGTCTGCGTGGCCGCGCTGCCCTTCCGCGTGGGGATGGCGGAGGCCCGCCTGGGCCAGGCGCGGCGCGCCGGTCTGCCCGTCGTTCACGTCAGCACCGTCGGCGCCCAGGACGAGCTCATCTTCGACGGCCGCAGCTTCGTCACGGACGCCGACGGCGAGCTCGTGGCGCAGCTTCCCGCGTTCGCCGAAGCGGTCGAAGTCGTCGAGGTTCCTGTCATTCCGAGGAGCCCATCCGAAGCGTGCGACGAGGAACCCACCGTCGACGTTGACGGCGGATCCTTCGGGCGACGCTCGGCCCGGCGCCCTCAGGATGACTCGCTCGACGACCTGCACGACGCGCTCGTTCTCGGGATTCGAGGCTTCGTCGAGAAGAACCGGCTGGGCCGGGCCTTCGTCGGGCTCTCGGGCGGCATCGATTCGGCCCTCGTGGCTCGGCTCGCCACCGACGCCCTCGGCCCGGAACGAGTCGGCGCCGTCGCCATCCCCTCGCGCCACACCGACCCCGCCTCCACCGAGGCCGCGCGTCAGATCGCGACGACCCTCGGGATCGACCTCGTGGTGGTGCCGCTGGAGTCGCTGCATGGGACGGCGGAGAAGGCCCTGGGCGCGGTGCTCGACGGCAGCGCCGAGGGGCGGCTGGCCGACGAGAACCTGCAGGCCCGGCTGCGCATGGTCGTGCTGATGGCCCACGTGAACCGGCACCGGGGCTTTCTCCTCAATACCAGCAACAAGACCGAGATCTCGCTCGGCTACGGGACGCTGTACGGGGACCTTGCCGGCGCGCTCGCCCCGATCGCCGATCTCACCAAGCTGCAGGTCGTGGCGCTGGCCCGCCACCTGGGTGGCGTGCCGCCGTTCGTCCTCGAGCGGCCGCCGAGTGCCGAGCTCGCCCCCGGACAGGTGGACCCGTTCGACTACGCCCGCGAGGCACCGCGCCTCGAGACGTTGGTACAGTCGCACCGCAGTGACGCGGCCCTGCGACGCTCTGAGCACAAGCGGGGGCAGTTCGGGGTCGTCCTCAAGGTGAGCGAGACCGCCTTCGGCAGCGGGCGCCTGGTGCCGATCACGCGCCGGTGACGGTCGTGCTCGCGGAGAGCTGAAGGACATGAGCCGAATCATCGTTTTTCACCCGAAGCCGGATGAGGTCGAGACGAAGGTCGAGGTACTCCGAACGGCGGACCACGACGTGCGGACCATGTGGCCGACCGGCATGCAGCACCTCGTCTCCCTGCGGCGGAACCCGCCCGACGCCTTCGTGATCGACCTCGGTCACCAGCCGTCGCAGGGCCAGGCCCTCGCCACCGCCTTCCGGCAGCTCAAAGCAACGCGCGGCGTGCCCATCGTCTTCATCGAGGGCGACGAGATGAAGACGGCCCGGGTCAAGATGGCGCTTCCCGACGCCACCTACACGACGTGGAAGGGAGTGCGCGGGGCGGTGGAGACCGCCCTGAGCCGGCCGCCGGGGACGCCCGTCGTGCCCGAGACCATGGCCGGCTACTCGGGCACGCCTGTCCCGAAGAAGCTCGGCATCAAGGCCGGTTCGGTGGTGGCGCTCCTCGGTGCGCCGAAGGGCTTCACCACGACGCTGGGCCGGCTGCCCGAGGGCGCCACGCTGCAGCAGGGGGCCCGCACGCCGGCCAACGTCATCCTGCTCTTCATCACGTCCAGCGCGGATCTGAAGGAGCGCTTCCCGCTCGCGGCGAGGGCGATGGACGATCCGGGAGCCCTGTGGATCGTCTGGCCGAAGAAGGCCTCGGGTCTCGCCGCGGACCTGGGCGCGAACGAGGTCCGCGCGTTCGGCCTCGCCGCCGGCCTCGTCGACTACAAGATCGCCGCCATCGACGAGACCTGGTCCGGTCTGTGCTTCGCCCGCCGGAAGAAGAAGCGCTGATCGACAGCTCCGGCGGCGCGATCATTGTACGATCAGGGTACGAACTCAGTCGGGAACAGCTGTGAACAAGCGCGACTGGCCATCAAGCCTGGACTCGCCCGCCTGTCCCTGCCCTGGGGACATTCGGGTGTACGTGGCCTATCTCAGGCCTTCCCGGCCTGTCGGAGGCGACGCTCACGCGTCGCGACGTACACTCGGGGTCGACGCTCGTCTCGCAAGCTCGACTTCGCGTCCCCCGAGCCCCCTACGTGGGGAGGGCTAGGGAGGGAAGGGGGGTCGATGAATGACTAGGGGATGCCCGTCTTTCAGCCCGGGGCTGTTCAGCTATCTAAGAGACCTGAAGCGGAACAACCGCCGCGCGTGGTTCCTCGCCAACAAGCCGCACTACGAGGAGATGGTGAAGGATCCGGCGCTCCGTTTCATTGCCGACTTCGAGCCGCACCTGAGAAAGATCAGCCCGGAATTCCTCGCCATACCCAAGGCCGTCGGCGGCTCGCTCTTTCGCATCCAGCGGGACATCCGCTTCTCGAAGGACAAGTCACCGTACAAGACCCACGTGGGGATCCGTTTCCTCCACCGCGACGCGAAGAACGTGCACGCCCCGATCTTCTATCTCCACCTGGAGCCGGGCGGATGCTTCGCCGGTCTCGGCGTCTGGCACCCTGAGCCCTCGACGCTCGAGCAGATCCGGCAAGCCATCGTCGAGAACCCCGGGGCGTACCGCAAGGCCGCAGAGGGCGCGCGCTTCCGGAAGCGCTTCGAGGTCGGAGGCGACTCGCTCCAGCGGCCCCCGCGAGGCTACGACCCCGAGCACCCGCTGATCGAGGAGCTGAAGCGGAAGGACTTCGTGGCCTCGTGCCGGCTGGATGAGAAGGATGTCGTCCGAACGGGGTTCGAGCGCCGCCTCGCCGAGATCTGGCGCGAAGGCGCGGGGTACGTTCGCTTCCTGTGCCGCGCCCTCGACGTGCCGTTCTAGGCAGCTGCAGACACGTCAGGGGGACGGTGTCGGCGGACGAGCCCCAGGGGGCAGGAGTGGTACAGGAGGATCAGACACGCGGGTTCCCCGGAATGACTCTAGGAAAGAGGACCGGGCGAGCGAGGGGGAGTGTGGCGTGAGCGGTGAAGACTGGGAAGACATCAAGCGGTTCTTCGACTCGGTGTTCGAGCGGTTGCGGGGGGCGATCCGGGTCGTGGCCGAGGGGATGGAGGACAGCTCGAAACGCCTCGAGGGGGTGGAGAGCCGCCTGAAGGGCGTGGAGGTCCGCGTCGACGGGGTCGGGATTCGTCAGGGGGGGATCGAGACCCGCCTGGATGGGATCGAGGCTCACCAGAGCACGCTCGAGGCCGAGGTCCAGGCGTTCCGCGAGGAGATGCGGCGTGAGCTCGCCGAGCTGAAGGCGGCCGTCAGGCGGAGCTGACGCCGGCCCTCCGGGTGACCTGCGCCGCCCATGCGCTTGCACCTTGCCCCGTGCGTACGGTTCGGCCTATAAAGTCGGTCCTGCCCGGGCTCCTCTGCCGTTCCGCAGATGAGCGAGTTTGACATTTATTACCGTTTGGTATACATTACCAAAAATGAAGCCCAGCCCCGGAGACGATCGCCTCGCGGCCTTCGAGCAGGAGTGCCGACGTCGGGGCCTCGCCATGACCATCCAACGCCGGACGGTGTTCGAGGAGCTGGCGGGCCGGCGGGACCACCCGACGGCCGATCAGGTCTACGACTCCGTGCACCGACGGCTGCCGAGCCTGTCGCGCACCACGGTGTACCGCGTGCTCGAGACGCTGGTCGAGACGGGCTTCGCCCGGAAGGTCCACCATCCCGACGCGGTGGTGCGCTTCGATCCCACGACCGGGCGGCACCACCACCTGGTCTGCGAGTCGTGCGGGTGCCTGGTGGACCTCGACGACGCCGTGGTGCCGGAGCTGCCGATTCCCGACGCGAAGGGCCGCGCATTTCGCGTTCGCGACTACTCCGTCAGCTTCAGCGGATTGTGTTCGAGCTGTCACTGATCACTGATAGACATAGAGAGAAGGAGGACTAGGATCCCAATGGCCAAGGAACTGAAGGGCACGAAGACTCACGACAACCTGAAGGACGCTTTCGCGGGGGAGTCGCAGGCGAACCGGCGCTATCTCTACTTCGCGAAGATCGCCGACGTCGAGGGCTACCCCGAGATCGCGAGCAATTTCCGCGAGACCGCGGAGGGCGAGACCGGCCACGCGCACGGGCACCTCGACTACATCAAGCAGGTCGGCGACCCCGCGACCGGGCTCCCGATCGGCGACACCTCCGAGAACCTCAAGGCGTCGGTGGCGGGCGAGACCCACGAGTACACCGACATGTACCCGGGGATGGCCAAGACCGCTCGCGACGAGGGCTTTGCCGAGGTCGCGGACTGGTTCGAGACGCTGGCCAAGGCCGAGAAGTCGCACGCCGGCCGCTTCCAGAAGATGCTCGACCTCCTCAGCTAGCCCGTCCAGACACGCCGCGGGCGGCCGAAGCGGCCGCGCCCGACCGCCCGCGGCGCCACCTTCCTCGAGCGCGCGGCGACCAGGCGCCATCATGAGCGACACCGACAAGCCGGTCTCCTTCATGCCGTCCGACGGGCTGACCTACGATCCCGAGGAAGCGCGCTACTGGGATCCCGGGGCCCTGCAGAAGGAGATCACCCGGGCCTTCGAGATCTGCCACAGCTGCCGGATGTGCTTCAAGTACTGCGACAGCTTCCCGGTCCTCTTCGACTTCCTGGACAAGACCCACGACGGCGACGTCCACAAGATCACGCCCGCGGAGACCGAACGGGTCATGGACGCCTGCTTCCAATGCAAGCTGTGCGAGGTCCAGTGCCCCTACACACCGCGGGACGGGCACGAGTTCCAGCTCGACTTCCCGAAGCTGGTCCACCGCTACAAGGCGCAGCAGGTGCGGGCGAAGGGAGTCCCCTTCCGGGTCCGTGCCCTCGCCGATCCCGACGGGGCGGCCCGGATGGCTCGCCTCAGCTTCGGCGTGGCCAACATCATGAACCGCGTGAAGCTGCACCGCATGTTCATGGAGGTGACCCTCGGGATCCACAGGGACAAGCTGCTTCCGGACTTCGCCTCCAGCACCTTCGAGCGCTGGGCCGAGCAGCAGGGCCGGATCGGCACCGATCCGAAGGGCGTCGAGGCAGTCCTCTTCCCCACCTGCTACGTCCAGAACAACGAGCCCCAGATCGGGCGCGACACCCTGGAGGTCTTCGACCGCAACCAGGTCAAGACCGCCTGCGTGAAGGGCCTGCAATGCTGCGGGATGCCGGCCTGGGAGTCGGGCGACCTCGAGTCGCTCCGAAAGCAGGCCGCCAACAACATCCGCATCCTGAAGCCGTTCGTCGAGTCGGGGGCCAAGGTCGTCGCCCTCAACCCGACCTGCGCCATGATGATGCGCCGCGAGTACGCCGAGCTGCTCCCGGAAGGCCAGCGCGAGGACTCACGAAAGCTGGCCGAGGCCGTCCGGGACCCCGCCGAGCTCCTCTGGTCGATCCGCGAGGAGCCGCGCTTCAACACCGAGTTCAAATCCACCCCGGACGGCGCCGTCGCGTATCACGCCCCCTGCCACCTGCGCGCGCAGGCCGTCGGGTTCAAGGGTCGCGACCTCCTGCGCAAGATCCCCGGGGTGAAGCCGAAGCTCACGATGGAGTGCTGCGGCCACAACGGCACCTACGCGATGAAGTTGGGGGGCTTCGAACCCTCGAAGCGGATCGGGAAGAAGGCGTTCGACGGCATGAAGGCCGCTTCCGCCGAGGTCTGGGCGACCGACTGCCCGCTCGCGGCGTTGCAGTTCCAGCAGCACGCCGGGAAGAAGCCCCTGCACCCGATGTCCATCCTGGCGCGGGCCTACCGCAAGGACGGCTTCCCCACGAGCCTGCCGGAGAAGACGGAGGGCGAAGGAGACACGACGTCATGACCAGGCCCGTCGAGAGAAGCGAGATCGTCGACTACCAGACCTACGCGGAGCTCCGCCCCGACATCCGAAACGCGGTCATGAAGGAGAAGGAGCACCGCCGATTCCACGTGGGGCCCCACCTGACGTTCCTCTTCGAGACCCACGCCACGGTCCGCTATCAGGTCCAGGAGATGATGAGGGCCGAGCAGATCGTGAAGGAAGCCGATGTTCTCCACGAGATCGAGACCTACAACGAGCTTCTGGGCGGGCCCGGCGAGCTGGGCTGCACCCTGCTCGTCGAGCTCGAGTCACCCGAGGAGCGGGCGGTCAAGCTGGCGGAGTGGCTCGAGCTGCCGAAGACCCTCTACGTGAGGCTGGAGGACGGGACGAAGGTCCGGCCGACCTACGACGAGCGCCAGGTGGGGGAGGAGCGCGTTTCCTCCGTGCAGTATCTGAAGTTCAAGGTCGGCGACGACGCGCCGGTGGCGATCGGCTGCGACCACGCCGACTCTGAGCTCCATCACGAGACGGAGCTCACGGACGCCCAGCGAGCGGCGCTCCAGAAGGACCTGGAGGACTGACGAGCGCTGCACCGGACGTCGCTGGTCATCCCGAGGAGCGCGGCTTGGACGCGCGACGAGGGATCCGCCGTTGCCGTCCGAGGGCTCTCTGGGACGGCGATGGTGGACTCCCCGGGCCACGGCCAGGAAGAGGCCCTCGGAGTGACTGTCCTCGCTTCCAACGGCCGGCATCGCGGTCGCCCACCCAAAACGACTGACCCGTGACCACGGACCGGCCCGGACGTCGTCGAGCCCGGGCCGGCCCGGATACTCCCTACTCCGCGGGAGCGGGGGAGTGCTTCAGCACGACCAGCAGGTCGTCCTTGTGCGCCTTGAACTCGAAGGTCTCGGCGCGCTTTGTCTGTCCCTCCGCCGTCACGGCGGCGGCGAAGGCGGCCTGGAGCTTGTCCAGGGAGCCGAGGTCGGCGAAGGAGTACCAGGTGCGGTGCGACCAGGGCTTCTCGTTCGGCTGGTGTTGGCCGTGCATCTCCTGCACGTGCAGGCCGTAGCCGGTCAGGACACCCTCTGCCTTCAGCTTGTCGCCCACCGGCTTGATGATGTCCTCGAACAGCTGCGTCGCCGCCGCGTGCTTGCCCGGCTTGGCCCGGAAGTGCCCGGTGTAGATGAAGTTGAACCTCTGGGGCGTGTCGCTGTACGACGTGAAGGCGCTCCGGACCACCTCGTCGAAGTGCGTTCCCGCCTCCTCGAGGGCCTCGTACTTCGCTTCGAGCGCCTTCGTCTCCTCGGGGCTGCGCGCCTGCATCTGGCCCACGGCCGCCCCCAGCCACGTCCCGATGCTGGCCCAGTTCGGCGTGGTGACCCAGGTCAGCACGTTCCACTCGTAGCCCGGCCGATGGTTGGCCCGGACCGCGTACCCCCAGGTGAGGATGGTTCCGTCGGCCACCAACTCGTCCATCATCGCCTGGCCGTTGTCCAGCTCCAGCTTCAGCCACTCCTGGGTCTTGCCCGGCTTCACACGGGTGTAGGCGACCCAGGTGAGCGGGCCCTCCTCCTGCGCCAACGCCGGTGCCGCGATGGCCAGCGCCAGGACGAGCCCCATCAGGGTCCGCATCATCGTTCGCATTCTCAACACTCCTTTTCGATCCTGACCGCCGCGGGGGTCGGGCCGAGGGTGTCCCACGCCGTGGGTGCAGCCGTCGGCCGCCCGCGGAACGGCACTCAGGGCGCTCCCGGACGGCGGTCAGGGTGTCTCTTGCGGATCGAGTGGGGGGACTCTAGAGGAATCCCGGCAGCGGGTCAAGACGCGAGGACCCGTGCTATGATCCGGATCAACCGTCCGCAGTCAAGTTGAGTCGACGTCCCAGGCAACGGGGGCCCGCGTTTTGGTGGAGCGCACCCAGTTCGGGAAGTACACCGTCGCCGGCAAGATCGGCCACGGCGCGATGGGCGACGTCTTCAAGGCCCACGACCCGGTCCTGAACCGGCACGTGGCTCTCAAGACCATCGCGTCGAGCCTGGAGTCGAGCCCGGACGCGCGCCTCCGCTTCCACCGCGAGGCCCAGTCGATCGCCCGCCTCAACCACCCCAACATCGTCACCGTCTACGACTTCGGCGAAGAGGGGGGCGAGGTCTACATGGCGATGGAGCTCCTCGAGGGGAGCGACCTGCGGGGCCTCATCGCCGCGAAGCGCCTGAGGAGCATCGACGAGAAGCTGGCCCTCATGGAGCAGGTGTGCGAAGGAGTGGGGTACGCGCACTCGATGAGCGTCATCCACCGTGACCTCAAGCCGGCCAACATCCACGTCTCGGCGGGCGGCCACGTCAAGGTGATGGACTTCGGGCTGGCGCGCATCGGTGCCTCCAGCGGGATGACGCAGACCGGCACCGTTCTGGGGACGCCGCACTACATGTCCCCCGAGCAGGTCAAGGGCCAGAGGGCCGACGCCCGCTCCGACGTCTTCGCCCTCGGCGCCATCCTGTACGAGCTGCTCACCGGGAGGCAGCCCTTCGAGGCGGAGTCCATGCACGCCGTGCTCTTCCGCATCCTCGAGAGCGAGCCCGAGCCGGTGCAGCGCTGGATCCCCGACGTCCCGCCCAGGGTCGGGGCGCTGGCGGCGAAGGCCCTGGCCAAGGACCCCGCCCGGCGTCCTGGAAACGGGTCGGAGCTCGCGGCGCTGGTGCGCGCCGTGCGCGCGGAGCTCAAGGCGGGGGCGACGGCCAGCGAAGCGACGCTGGCCACGCTGCTCGACGGGGAGGCGCAGCAGGTCACTCACGCCATCCCCGAGGCCTCGCGCGGCAACCTCGCGCTCGAGGCCCTCGTCGATTCCGGCGCCCCCGACTCGGGTCCGGCGCCGACGCAGCAGGGACTGCCCACGCTCTCGGGGAAGGCCCCGACCCGCCCGGGCGCGCGCGGGAGCCGCCCGACCGTCGCTGCTCACGAGACCATTCCCGGGGCCGCACGGCGGGGGATGCTGCTGGGGGCGGGCCTCGTGATCCTGATCGGGGCGGGGGGGCTGCTGGCGTGGAGCCTGCTTCGGTCATCCGGCGAGCCGTCGCCGTCCACGGCGGCCGTCTCGAGCGAGGCGACGGGGCAGAGCGCGCTCGAGCAGCAGCTCCTCGGCGCCGAGCGCCAGCTCGCTCAGGAGAGCCTGCAGGATCGCAAATACCAGGAGGCCGTCGCCCACGCGGAGCGGGCCCTCGGGGTCCGAGTGGACGACGCCGAGTCCCTCCGCGTGCGGGAGGCCGCCCGTCAGGCGCTGGACTCCGCGGAGGCGGCGGCCAGCGCGGCACGGGCCGCGCTGGTGCAGGGGGACAGCACCACCGCGGGTCGCCGGCTGGAGGAGCTCCTGGAGATCCAGCCGGGCCATCCGGCGGTGGCCGAGCTGACCACCGAGCTGAACGACAGCTTCCGCCCGCAGGCGGAGCAGGCACGGAGCGCGATGCGGCAGTCCGAGGCCCAGGCGCGACGCCAGGGCGCGACCGACGAGACGGTTGAGCGCGCGGACTCGTTGTCGCGCGAAGGCGCGGGGGCGTTTGCGCGCCGCGAGTACGCCACGGCGGCCGAGAGGTTCCTGTCCGCCCGCGACGCGTTCACGCGGGCTGGGCGCGCCGCCGCGGCCGCGACCGAGGCCCGGCGGGCGGAGGCCCGGTCCGCCGCGCCGCCGCCGGCCCCCACGTCCCGGCCCCCGGCGACGGCCTCCGCGACCGCGTCCGACCCTCTTGCCGCCGCGGCCCGTAGTGCGGCGCCGGCTTCACCGCCCACCGCGACCGCGGAGACCCCGGCGGCTCCCGTGGCGGCGGCGCGGCCCGCGCCGGCCACGACCCGCCCAGCACCCGCGGTCCCGCCGACGGCGGCCGCCTCCGCTCCTGCTCCGCCGCCCGCGGCCAGACCCGCGCCGCCGCCCGGGCCCTCGGACGACGAGCTGATCCGCACGCTCGTCGGGGACTACGGTCGGGCGATCGAGACGAAGGACCTCGGCCTCTTCCGGCGTGTCAAGCCCAACCTGAGCGGTGACGAGGAGCAGCGTCTCCAGCAGGCGTTCGAGGCCGGCCAGCAGGACGTCAACATCGAGATCCTCGACCTGAGCGTGAGCGGGAACACCGCACGCGTGCGCCTCGTCCGCCGGGACACGATCGACGGCAACGCCCTGAAGCCGTTCGAGCAGGTCCTGTCGCTGCGGCGCAGCCCGAAAGGCTGGGCCGTCGAGTCGATCGGACGCTAGTCGGGGGACAGGCTAGTCAGAAGCTGTACTCGAAGCCGACGAGCGGCGAGATGTCGGTCCGGAGGCCCGCGCTGTCCAGCCTGAAGAGGACGTTCACGTCGAGGAGCAGGCTTCCTCCGGCGCTGACCTTCACACCCACCGCCAGGTCGTTGATATAGTAGCTTCCCCGCTCGAACCCCACCTGGTCGAAGGTGCTGCCGTCGGCGGCGGTGAACGTCTGCTGGACCAGGCGGGGGGCGTCGACCACCTTCTGGCCGATCAGGTCGACGACAAAGGTGATGTTCTTGTGCACCCCGACATCGGCCCCGCCGGCGTAGAGAAACTGGTCGGGCATGTCTTCCTTGTGGCCCGTGGCGATGTCGCCCCCGAGCACGCTCTCGCCGTTCCACTGGTAGCCCACGTTGAGGTGGGGCGAGAAGCGCCCGAGCTCCCAGGACAGCACGACCAGAGGCTTGACCCCCCAGGCCCCGGATCCGAGGAGGTCCTCCTCGTCCCCGGTGGGGAAACGCACGTCGGCCAGGAACGCGAGTCGCGTGGGGCCGCTCTTGGGCGCCGTGCCCTTGAAACGCAGGAGCACGTCCCCGAGCCCGCTCGCACTCCCGGAGGCGAGAAACTCCCGGGTGTCGCCGAAGCCGGCCTGGCCGTTCTGGAAGAAGTGAACGGCCGGGTTGGACGCGGTCCCGATGCGGACGATCTGCGTGCTCGAGGTCGCCCGGAGGGAGGCGTCCACGATCGGGATGGCCGCGGAGATGTCGAAGTGCTCGGTGAGGCCGTAGGTGAAGAAGGCGATGAAACGGCTGAAGTCGGCCTCGATGGCGTTCACGCTGTTGACGACGTCGCTCCGTCCCCCTCCGAGCTCGTGGCCGTCGTGGGTGAACACCGCCGGAACCGTCCCGAGGTCGAGGCCCTCGATGCTGTCGAACTTGAAGCGCTGATAGGCGAAGCCGAACGTGAACTTGTCCTTTCCGATCGTCTCCGCACGCTCGGCGAGGATCGGCCCGAAGCTCTGCGTGCTGCGCGTGAAGACCCCGAGGCTCTCGTCGAAGGTGTAGGTGTAGCCGGACGCGGGCGAAGGGAAGGGGACGGTGAGGAGCTGGGTGGCCAGGGCCACGTTGAACTGTCCGAACTCGCTCTGAAAGGCGGAGTTGAAGTGGGCGGCGTGCGTCGACCCGTCTGGCAGGACCGCCAGGCTGTCGACGATCAGGCCTTCGGGTCCGTAGATGGTCGGGATGAGCATCCCCAGCTTCGGGTTGGTGATCGGGCCGCCTTCGGCGTCGTCCGCCGCGGCCGGCAACGCCAGCCCGAGCGCCGCGACAAGCACGAGAATCGCCTTCCTCGCCATGAGCTTCCCCCTCTCGAGGCCTCGCCGATCCTCCGACACGAAGGCGCGGCCACGACTGGTCCTCTTTGTTATGGAAACGTTGACCGAAAACGTAGCACGCGCTCCGGGGCGGGTCAAGAAGGTAGACTCGCGGCGCGAGCCTGTCTCGGGCGTGCGCACGACGGGAGACGATGCCTCGAGCCCTGACGCAGCACGGCGCGCCCTTCGCGGCGGGGATTCTCGCCATATCCGCGCAGGTGCTGCTCCTGCGCGAGCTCGTGGTGGGCGTCGCCGGCGACGAGCTGGCGATCGGCGTCGGTCTTGCCGCGTGGCTGCTGGGCATCGCCGCCGGGGCCGGCGTCGGCCGTCACCGGCGGCCAGCGGTGGCGCCCCGCGACGGTGCGGTCGGGATCGCGCTCCTGGCCGTCCTCCCTGTCTTCGGCATCGTCGCCGGCCGCCTGATGCGCCGCGCCCTGGGGCCGGACCCCGGGGAGCTGCCCGGCCTGAGCCTCACCCTGGCTCTCGCCGCCGTCACGCTGATGCCGCCGGGGGCGCTCGTCGGGTGGACCTTCACGTCGCTCGCCTCCTCGGCGTCGCGTCAGTGGGAGGCGGGGGACGCGATCGCGCGCGTCTACATCTTCGAGTCGATCGGCGCGCTGGCCGGCGGCCTGAGCGTGACGCTGCTGGTCGGCCCCGGGCTGGCGCCCCTGCCGGCGGTGGCTCTGCTGGGCGCGATCGCCGCCCTGGTGGCATTGACGGCGGTGCGAGGGGGCATCGTCGCCGGTGCTCGGTTCCTGTCTGTGGCCGCCATCCTCGGCGCGCTGCTCCTTCTGGCTTCCGGTCCCCTCGACACCTGGAGCGAGCGTGTGCGGTTCGCCGGCGTTGCCCCCGGCGTGCCGCTCCGGGCGGTGCTCGACACCCCCTGGCAGCACCTCGCCCTGGGCGGTGAAGACGACGTCTGGCACCTCTACGCCAGCGGGCAGTACACGGGCAGCTTCCCCGATCCCTATGAAGCCGAGAGCCTCGGGCATCTCGTCGCCTGTCTCGCGCCGCGCCCCGAACGGGTCGTCGTCTTCGGCGGCGCCGAGCGTGGGCTCCTGCGCGTGCTGCTCCGTCATCCCGTCCGCGAGATCATCCTCGTCGAGCCCGACCGGTGGGGGCTCGCGTTCGTCCGCGATCGGATGGCGAACGGAGATCGGGTCGCGCTCGACGACCCACGGGTGCGAGTGGTCCGCGACGACCCGCGCCGCTTTCTCGAGGGAACGGCCGAGCGCTTCGACCTCGTCCTTCTCCTGGGCCCCGATCCCGTCACCCTTCTGCGGGCCCGTCTGGGGACCATCGAGTTCTTCCGGCGGTGTGCGTCCCGGCTCGCGCCCGACGGCGTGCTGGTGGCGGGCCTGCGGACCGCCCCGAACGTCCTGGTGGGTGAGACGGCGGCGCTCGCGGGGTCGGTCTTCGGGGCGATGAAGGAGGCGCTGCCCGTCGTTCGCGCGACTCCCGGGCCCAACACCCTCCTCGTGGCGGGCTGGACCCCCGAGACGGTGACACTCGACCCGACGACGCTCGCCGGGCGCTGGGACCGACGCGGGATCAGCGCAAGCTCCTTCGGCGCCGCCCTCGTCCCGGTGCTCCTCCCCCCGGAGCGGGTCGCGGCCCAGGAGCTGGCCCTCCTCGACGCCTCGGCGACGGTCGAGCCGAGCCGGGACGACCGCCCGGCCTCCTTCCTGCACGCCCTCGCCCGCCGACAACAGACGACGGCGGGGCGGTGGGGTGTCGCCGTCGGGGTGGTGAGCCGGCTGCCGGTGGCGATGCTCGTGTTCTTCGCACTGGCGCCGTCGCTCTTCGCGGTCACGCGGCTGCGCACGAGGTCGGCGCTCCCGGACCGGCGCGCGGCGGCGGCCTCCCATGCGGTCGCGGTGACCGGCGCCGCGGGGATGGGTTTCTCCCTGCTGCTCCTCCTTTCGTTCCAGACCCGGGTGGGTGTGCTCTACGGGGTGCTCGGGGCCCTCACCGCCGTCTTCATGCTCGGCCTCGCCCTGGGGGCGGTCCTGGCCCAGCGCACGGTCGCGGCGAGGGGCGAGGAGTGGGCGGGCCCGACGGGACTGAGGTTGGCCCTTGCGGTCGCCCTGTCGTACGCGGTGACGTTGCCGTGGACGATCGGGGCCGCCGCCCAGGCCTCGGCGTCGGGGCTCGTCGCGGCGCTGCTCGCCCACGGGGCGCTGCTGCTCGCAGCCGGCGTCGTCACCGGCGCTCTGTTCCCGATGGCGGCGGCGACGCGCCTTGCCGCGGGGGACGACGCCGCAGAGGCGGCGGGACGGCTGGAGACCGCCGACCACGTCGGGGCGGCGGTGGCGGCGCTCTTCGGCGCGGTCCTCTTCATCCCGGCGCTCGGTTTCGCGAGCTCGGCCTGGCTGCTGGCCGCGCTCCTCGCGCTGGCGCTCGCCGGAGTGCCCACGGCGAGCCCCGACCGGCGGGACGGGTAGGCCTCAGCCGAGGTTGATGCTGGTGATCCCCGTCATCAAGGCGATCCCCACCGACACCACGACGTACACGACCCAGCCGATGAGGCAGACGATGACCGCCCGGCCCATGCTCGTGTAGTCCAGCGCCTGCCGGACCGCCACCACCGTGGCCGCCAGCTGCCAGATCCAGATCCACGAACGCGAGGAGTCCCCCGATCAGGGGGACGATGCGCAGGACGAGCAGGAGGCCCGGAGACGCCGCGAAGCCGAGTGTCCGGAGAAGCTGGCCGACGTCGGCCCTGGTCTGGGACTCCGGAAGGAGCTTCGCGCCGACGAGCCAGATGAGCGCCGCCCACGCCACCCAGCCCACGATGCCGCCGACGACGGTGGCCACCACGCCGGTCCCTCCGGCGCTCGCGACCCCGATGCCGCCGGCCACGGCGGCCAGGGCCACCACCCCCATCGCCTGGGGGGTGGCGGTGGTGTCGGCCTCGACCTCCTCGTAGGTCCGAGCGTCGAGACGCGCGGCGCCGATGACACGGTCTACGAAGCTCGCCATCTTCCGTTCTCCTTCTTGATGGGGCAGCCTACGAAGACGCCATCACGGATGTCAATGGCGGCGCTCACACGGAGGGGCTCCTCACCATGCGGCCAGCGACTGGATGTCGTTGAGGATGCCCGCGGCGGTGACCTGGGCCCCCGCGCCCGGCCCCCCGACCGCGAGCGGCTCGTCGCGGTAGCGGCGCGTCGTGAACGCGAGCCGGTTGCGCGTTCCCCTGAGCACGCCCAGGTACGACTCTCTCGGCACCGCCTGCAGTCGGGCGCTCACCCCCCGCGGGGTCGCGGCCACGACGTAGCGGAGCACGCGGCCCCGAGCGGCCTCGCCCTCGACGCGGCGGCGCCAGTCATCATCCAGGGAGCGGAGCTTCTTGAAGAAGGCGTCCAGCGGGAGCCGTGCGAACGAGGCCGGAACGAGCGGCTCGGGCCGGGGGGCGGGACCGTGATACCCGAGCAGGCGCGCGAGGATCAGGCCCTTCCTCCCCGCGTCGCGGCCCAGGAGGTCGTCGCGTGGGTCGGGCTCGGCGTATCCCCTCTCCACCGCGTCCCGCACGACCGCCGAAAAGGCCCGACCGTCCTCGACCGCGGAGAGGAGGTACCCCAGCGTGCCGCTCACACAGCCATCGACCCGCAGGATCCGGTCACCGCTCGCCGCCAGCTTGCGGAAGGTGTCGATCACCGGAAGCCCGGCCCCGACCGTCGCTTCGTAGAGCAGGCGCCGACCCATGGCATCGGCGGTGTCGAGCAGGCGCCGGTAGTTGGACTCGCTGCCGGCGAGAGGCTTCTTGTTGGCGAGGACGAGGTCGAAGCCGTGCTCGAGCCCGGCGACCAGCAGCGGCGTCGTCTCGTCGGCGGTGACGTCCACGAGCGCCGGGCGGGAGACGGCGTGAGCGGCGATGTCCGCCAGCGCGGTCGCGGCGTCGGCGGGGCGTCCCCCGAGATCGGCCAGCAGCTTGCCGCGGTCCTTGCCTTCGGCCAGGCGCAGGAGGCGTCGGCGGCTGATGCCCCGCGGGTCGAAGACATACCCGGAACGGTCGAGCGTGGCCACGATGCGCACCCGCTCGCGGTCCGTGCTCGAGGCCTGGTCGGCGAGGGCGCGCCCCACGCGGCCGAACCCGAGGAGTACGACGTCGGTCCGGGGCCGGTCGGGTGGGCGACCGCCGCCGATCTTCGCGAGCTGGAAGGCGGAGTGAACGGCGCGGGCCGCATCCGCGGCCTGGTCCTCTTCCACCACGAACGAGATGTTGAGCTCCGAGGAGCCCTGGGCGATGGCGATGACGTTGATCCCGTGAGCGGCGAGCGCGGAGAAGACGCGGGCGGCGATGCCGGGTGTTCCCGCCATGCCGCGCCCGACCACCGCGATCACCGCCACGTCGTCGCGGGCACCGATGCTGTCGACGAGGCCCGCGGTGAGCTCCAGGGCGAAGGCCTTCTCCAGGGCCTCGACCGCGCGTCCGGATTCGGCCCCGGGCACCGTGAACCCGATCGAGCTCTCGGACGACGACTGGAAGATGGTCGAGACCGAAAGCCCCTTGTCGTGGATGGCCGAGAAGGTGCGCGCGGCCATGCCGGGAACGCCCATGAGGCCCTTGCCGGCAACGGTGACGAGCGCCTGCCCGCGGATGGTGGCCAGCGCCTTGACCGGATAGGCCTCGAGCGTGCGGCGTGAGGAGACCTCGGTGCCCGGCTGCTCGGGCTTCAGGAACGAGCGGACCTGGAGGTCGATCCGGCTCCCGTCGAGTGGGATCAGGGCCCGCGGGTGAAGCACCTTGGCGCCGAAGTAGGCGACCTCGGCCGCCTCGCGATGGTGCATCTGCGGCAGCAGGCGCGCGTCGGGCACGCTGCGCGGGTCCGCGGTGAGGATCCCGGACACGTCCTTCCAGAGGACGACGCGCGCGGCGCCCAGGGTGCGGGCGAGGAGCGTGGCGGTCAGGTCGGTGCCGCCGCGGCCGAGCGTCGTGAGGGTCCCGTCGGGACCGGCCCCGAAGAACCCCGGCACCACCGGCGTCGTCTTCCGCTTGAGCAGGGGCAGCAGGCGGCGTCGCGCGTTGCGTCGCGTGACGGCGACGTCGGGCGCGGCCGAGCCGTACTGCCCGTCCGTGGTCACGATCTCCATCGCGTCGACACGCTCGGCCCGGCGCCCGGCGGCGGTGAGGGCGGCGGCGATGAGGGCGCTCGCCGCGCGCTCCCCGCGGGCCACGAGGATGTCGTTGGCCCGGGGCGACAGGTCGCCCAGCCGGGCCACCGCGTGCGTGATCTCGTGATACTCGCGGGCCATCTGGTCGGCGATGAGGAGCACTTTGCGCCGGGCCGGGCCGGCGGGGATGAGCGCGTGGGCGATGTCGCGGTGCCGGCGGAGGAAGGAGGCGGCCGCGGCCTCCGCCGCCTTCGTCTCGCCGGCCAGGGCCTGCCGGGCCCCGTCGAGAAGGGAGTCCGTCACGCCGGAGAGCGCCGAGACCACGACGACCAGCGGTCCCTCGTGGGCGTGGACCAGCCTCACCACGTTGCGGACGGCGTCGGCGTCGGCCAGCGCCGCCCCGCCGAACTTCCAGACCTCCAACCGCTGCCCCCTCCCGCGGGGAGAGCCCTTGCCTCGACGCCCTGCTGCCATCTGGAGAATCTCCTTCGCCGCGCGCGGACGTCCGGTCCCGGCGCGTGCCGTGCAGTTTACTTGGAGAAGGTGAACTTCTGGCGCACGGTCCAGCGAACCCGGACCTTGACGCCGTTCCTGCGGGCCGGCTCGAAGTGCCACCCCTTGACCGCGTCGAGCACGGCCTGGTCGAGGATCACGCCCGCCGATTCCTCGATCGTGGGTTCGAGAGGCTCCCCGTGCTCGCTGACGATCATGCTGACGGTCACGGTACCGGTCTGTTGTACCCGGCGCGCGAGGGCGGGGTAGGGCGCAGGCGTGCCGACGACCCGGCGGGGCGGCGTCACCCCCGGCCCCATCGGGACGAGCTGGCCTTCGCTGACGACCGGCGCCGGCGTCGGCATCGCCCGGGGCTTCGCGGCGGCGCTCTTCGAGGGAGCGCGTCGCGCAGGGGACGTCGCCGATGGCTCCGATGCGGGGACCTCGGCTTCCGATGTCGGGGCGGGCGAGGAGACCGCGAACGGTGTCTCGGCGTCGGGGAGCTCGGACGGGCCGGCGGTGGCCCCGGGCCCGGCCCCGGGTCGCAGCAGGTAGATCCCGATCCCGATGAGGGCGGCGGCCCCGACGACCGTCATGGCGATCAACCCCCCCACCAGCGTCCACAACCACGGCCGCCTGGCGATCGCCGGCCAGGCCGTGGGTGTCGCCGAGGTCTCGAGAGGGGGCGACGACGGCGGGAAGGCGGCGGTGGAGTCCTCGGAGCCCACCTCCGGCACGGGCCCGAACGCACGGCCGTGGGCCGCGGCCACCGATCCCGCCCCGGCGAGGCCGGCGTCCGAGTCCTCCTCCACCGGCACGAGGTCGTCGAGGGCGAGCTCGAACGATCGGATGTCGAGGGCGCTCGCGAGCTCGGAGGCGGTGGCGAACCGCTCGGCCGGCTCCTTGCTCAGGGCCCGCGCGAAGACGTCGTCGTAGCGCGTGGGGAGCTCGGCGTTCCACCGGCGCGGCGGGGGCGGCGTGTCGTGCATCACGCGGGAGATCACCGCGGTGATCGTCTTCCCCTTGAACGGGGGCTGGCCGGTCAGCGCCTCGTAGGCGACGACGGCCAGCGAGTAGACGTCGGAGCGGGGGGTCACCTCGAGACCCGCCACCTGCTCCGGGGACATGTAGGTGGGTGAGCCGAGGATCTCGCCGGTGGCCGTCATCGCCGAGTCGGCGATGCGGGCCACGCCGAAATCCGTGAGCTTCGGCTGTCCGTCGGCCTGGATCATGATGTTGGCGGGCTTGATGTCCCGGTGGATGATGCCGGCCGCGTGCGCGTGGTCGAGGGCCTGGGCGATCGGACCCAGCAGGGCGGAGAGGACCTCGGGCGAGACGCGACCCTCCTGCTGGATCCGGTCCTGGAGGTTCTGGCCCTCGATGTACTCCATGACGATGTGGTCGTCGCCGATGTCGAAGATGTTGACGATGTTGGGGTGGTTGAGCCCGCCCGCGGCCTGGGCCTCCCGGCGGAAGCGCTCGAGGTACTCCGCGCTGTGCTGCTTCGGGAGGCGTTCGGTCTTGATCGTCTTGATCGCGACGACCCGGGTGACCGCGGGGTCCCAGGCCGAATAGACGCGGCCCATGGCCCCGTCGCCGAGCTCGGCGAGCACCTCGTAACGTCCAAACCTCTCCGGCAGCACGATCGTGATCCTCCCGGGCCGGCGGCGCCCGCCATCATATTCGAGGTCCCCCGAGGGCGCGAGCCGTTCCGCTCAACGCCCCGGCGCGCAGGCCGGGTCGGCGGCCCGCCGCCGGACGAGGACGAGCTCGACGTAGAGCGCCCGCCCGGTCGCGTCGAGCGGCTCGAGCTGCGGCAGCATCGTGAGGTACTCGCGGGGCCAGTGGTCGAACCCCCGCTGGCGGGTGAAGGCATAGGCGACGTCCAGCCGCTTCAGGAAGGCCCAGGGGCACTCCGACGCCGCGCCCGGCTCGCGGTGCCACTCGTACTCGTGGCTCCGCACGCCCAGGCCCGCGCCGTCGAGCACGTACGTCCCCCTGATGTCCACGAGCGTGACCCGGCTCCCGAACCGCGCGTCCGGGAAGGCACGTCGCCAGGGCGCGGCGCTCGCCGCTCAGGCGGGCGAATCGAGAGCAGAGAGCCGTGGACCAGCAGAGCGAGGAGGAGCGCCGCGAGCATCCTCAGGGCGACAACGTCCATCCCCGGGCTCAGGTTCAGCTCCAGATTCCGGGGATGGGGTGGCCGCAGTCGGGGCAGGTCCCGCGGCGCAGGCGATTACGGACGACGGCCATGCCGAGGCGGCGGATGAGCATCTCGCCGCAGGCGGGGCAGTACGTGTTCTCCCCGGGGTGTCCGGGCACGTTGCCGAGGTACACGAACTTCAGCCCCTCGCCCATCGCCACGCCGCGGCAGCGCTCGAGCGTGGCCACCGGCGTCGAAGGCAGGTTGACGAGGCGGTACGCAGGGTGGAAGCGCGTGAAGTGGACGGGCACCTCGGGCCCGAGGTCGTCGCGCACGAAGCGGGAGAGCTTCCGTATCTCGTCGAGGGAGTCGTTCTGGGTGGGGATGATGAGGGCCACGATCTCGGTCCACACGCCGTGCTTCCGCAGCCTGCGCAGCGTGTTGAGCACATTCTCGAGCTTGCCCCCGCAGTGCTGCTCGAAGAAGACGGGGTCGAACCCCTTGAGGTCCACCTTGTAGGCGGCGATCTCGCGGCAGAGGTCGGCCAGAGGCTCCTCCTGGATGTATCCGTTGGAGATCATCACCGTGCGCACGCCCATCGCCCGGCCCGCGACCGCGATGTCGTACACGTACTCAGAGAAGATCACGGGCTCGGTGTAGGTGCAGGCAATGAGCGGCGCCCCGCGCTCCCGGGCGACTCTCGTGGCATCCGCCGGGGTGAGCGTCGTGGTGGGGATCTGCTCCGGACGGGCCTGGGCGATCTCCCAGTTCTGACACGCCTTGCACCACAGGTTGCAGCCCGGGGTGGCGAGCGAGAGGGCCTCGGAACCGGGGAGGACATGGAAGAAGGGCTTCTTCTCCACGGGGTCGAGTTGAATCGAGCAGGGGCGCGAGTGGACGAGGGTGAAGAGCTTCCCTCCCCGGTTCTCCCGCGCGCCGCACGTGCCGCGCTCATTCTCCGAGATGCGGCACCCGTGCGGGCACAGGCCGCACTGGACCCACTTCGCCGGGAGCGTCTTGTACCAGCGGGCGGGCTGCGGGTTCAGCCCACCCTCCTCGACCCGGACTCGTCCGTCCACCAGGTCCTGGGGGAGCGCGGGCCCTCCTTCGGCGGTCCCGCTCCCCATCCCCCCGAGGGCGCAGGCGGCGCACGACCCGGCCAGCCGGGCGAGAAACTGACGGCGGGCGGGTGCGGTTGCGGACCGGCCGTCTGCGTCAGACATCGACGACCTCGATCCGGGTCGGGTCGTCGACGCCGAGCCCGAGCCTTGCCGCGCCCGCGATGTAGCGAGGCTCCCGGTCCTCGTCCGCGACCGGCGCCAGGCCCACCTCCTTGCGGCGCGCGTCGAGGATCCGCCAGCCGATCGCGTCCAGGGCAACGGGGTCGGTCGAGGCGAGAAACCCGTCGTAGGGCCAGGCCCAGTTCGGGGCGGGGCCGGGGCCGCCGTGGCACTGCCCCTCGGAGCCGTCGACGATCGAGAGACGCAGCTTGTCGTGGACGAGCGGGTGCGCGACGAGGTGCGGGACGTACGGCGCGCAGGAGTCGCCGTGCAGCTTGTTCGGGTTGTTGACGACGCCGTACCAGTTCTTCAGCGACAGTGTCACGCCGGCCAGCCCGTGGTCCTTGAGGCGGCCGACCGAGACGACGGCGGTGAGCTCGTCGACCATCACCCGGGCGAAGCGCGAGGCGGAGGGTCCCCACTCGGTGAGCTTCGGGTCCCAGTCCCCGTCGGTGCCCTGGACGCGGACGCCGCGTCCGTCGGTCACCTCGTACCCGGCCGCGCGCAGCTCGCGGTTGGAGCGGTCCCAGATCAGGATGCGGTCGGCAGCGACGCCCGCCGCCTGGAGCCACTCCGCGAGCTTGAGCGCCACCTCCGGCCGCGTCGACACCCCGACCCCGCCCAGTGTATTGACCTTGATGCCGACGACGTCGGTCGGCTTGAACAGTCGACGCAGTCCGTCGACGGGAGACGGCTCGCCGGTGGCCCGGGACAGCACCGCACCGAGGCCGTCGGCGAGCTTGCCGGGGTCGAACACCGACCTCGGCCCGAGGAGGCCCGGGCGCCGGGCCACTGCCACGACCGGCCGCGGCGGCGCCGAAGCCGGGCCGGGCGGAGGACCGGGCAGGAAGACCTCTGCCGCCCGCGCGAGGGGAGAGACGACGACGGTCCCCGCGGCCAGGGCGGAGACGGTGCGTCGTCGGCCGCGGTCGACTGTCATGATCCCTCCCCGAACACCTGCCCCGTGAAGACCCAGAGCCGGGCCCCCTCCTTCCAGCCGTCGGGAGGAAGCCCCGCCTTCCGGGCGAGCGCGGTCAGGGTTTCCTCCATCGACCAGCCGTTGTCCACCGCGACCCGAGGAAGGAAGAGGGCCGCCTTGTCACCCTTCTCGAGGATGACACCGTGGGTGCCGATCTCGATGTCGCGCCAGGACTCGATCGGGCGCCGCCGGGACAGCACCGTCACCTCGACGTCGAGCCGCCCCAGCTCGGCCGCGGTCACCGGCTCGAAACGCGGGTCGCGCAGCGCGGCGTCGAGCGCGGCCTGCACTGTCCCGAAGTAGAGCGGGAGCCGCGGCTCGACCTGCCCGATGCATCCCCTCAGGCGCCCGTACCTGCGGATCCCGTCCGGGTCGGTCCGGTTCAGCGTCACGAAGACGCCCTGGAGTCGCTCCTGCTCCGCGCCCCGGGGCCATTCCCGGAGCGCCCGGGCGAGCTCGTCCCCGCTGACCAGCTGCGAGCGCAAGGCGGCGCGGGCCAGGCGCACCAGACGGTCGCCCATCTCCTGGTTGATCGGAGGGGCGTCCACCCCGACCGCGTCGAGCCGGGGCATCTCGACGAGCGGCCTGCCGACTCCCGACGCGACGCCGTTCATCGCCGGCTCCGCGGGCCGAGTGTAGGCGAGGGCGACATAGCTGACGGAGCTCGTGTCCTCCATGCCGGCCAGATCGGCCGAGGCGTAGTGCGCGAGGAGGGTGGCCTCGGCCTCGGGGGCGATCCGGTGGAGCATCTCGAGCATCGTGGCGAGGCCGTGCCGTCCGCAGATCGTGTTGCCGGTCTCGCGCAGGTAGGCGCGGAAGCCCTTCGCGTCGCCTTCGGAGAGGAGCGCGATCGCCCGGTCGTCCATCGCGCGGATCCTCCCGCGCGTCGGCGGAGACAGGGCGCCGAAGGGAGAGAAGCCGAAGCGCGGGCCGTAGTGGGCGAAGTCGGACGAGAAGACGAAGAGCGTTCGGCCGTCGTCGAGGCGGGCCAGCCGCTCGGCGAACGCCGCCTGGATGTCCGCGTCCGTGTCCCCGGCCAGGACCGGAACCAGGCAGAACGACCCGAGCGCCGCCTGCAGGAAGGGCAGCTCGATCTCGACCGCGTGCTCGGGATCGGTCACACCGGAGACCACCCGCGCGATGTCGCTGTCGAGCCCCTCCATCACCCCGCCGCAGATCGGGATCTCACCCAGGGGGGTCCGGTAGGCAGTGGCGTCGTCGAGCGCGTAACCCCGGAAGTTGCCGTGATGGGAAGGGGCCAGGACCACGACGCGGTCGAAGTCGCCGGGGCGGAGCAGGCGGTAGGCGGTGGCGGCGGCGAGGCCGGAGTAGTCCCACCCGGCGTGGGGGACGACGAGCGCCACCGGCCGGGTGGCGAGCGTCGGCGCACCGGCGGCGGTCCGCATGAGGAAATGTGCGGCCGAGAGGAGCCGGGCGCGTTCCTTCGGGTACCACGTCCCGGCCAGGGCCGCCGGGCGTGTCCGTGCGGCCCGGGGCGCTTCGGGCCCGAAGGTCACCGGCGCCGCCGCGAGGACCACGACGAGCACCGCCGCGAATCCCGAGGACCGGTAGAGTCGTCTCCTCATGGCACTCCCCAGTCGCCCCGATGGCGGCATTCCACGAGGCCGCCCGTTCCGACCTCATTGTAGGAGGCCCCACCGCCGAAAGCGCGGTTCGTTCGGCCTGATACGTATGATTCAGCCAACCTCCCGCCGTGACAGCGACTTTTTGCGGAGGCCGGCCACGCCATCCCCATTTAAGATGCTGAGGGGGAGATCAGGGCGCAGGGGAAACGGGGGATGAGCGAGCTGGGATACGAGGTCATCGACACGCCCGGGCACGCGCGGGTCAAGGCGTGGACCCGCGGCGTCAGGTTCGACGACAACGCCAGGCAGCAAGTCCTGAACGTGGCCCGCCTGCCCTTCGTCCACGGCTGGGTCGCGGTCATGCCCGACGTGCACTGGGGCATGGGGGCGACGGTGGGGAGCGTCATCCCGACTCACAAGGCGATCATCCCCGCGGCGGTCGGCGTCGACATCGGGTGCGGGATGATGGCCGTGCAGACCAGCCTGGACGCGAACGACCTGCCGGACGACCTGGGTCCCATGCGCAGCGCCATCGAGGCCGCCGTGCCCCACGGACGGACGGCCAGCGGCGGCCGCGGCGATCGCGGGGCCTGGTCCGATCTCCCCGGCCCGGTGTCCGCCGCGTGGGAGGGCCTGCGGGAGCGCTTCGAGCGGATCGCCGACAAGCACCCCAAGGTGCGCCAGGCGAACAGCGTGAACCACCTCGGCACGCTCGGGACGGGCAACCACTTCATCGAGGTCTGCCTGGACGAGGACGATCGCGTCTGGTGCATGCTGCACAGCGGCTCGCGCGGGGTGGGCAACCGGATCGGCACGTACTTCATCGACCTCGCGAAGAAGGACATGCGCAGCCGGATAGCTGACCTGCCCGACAAGGACCTGGCGTACTTCCCGGAGGGTGCCCGGCACTTCCACGACTACGTGGAGGCGGTGGGCTGGGCCCAGGACTTCGCACAGACCAATCGCGAGGTGATGATGCGGGCGGTCGTGGGCGCGATCCGGCGACTGCCCGGCCTGCCGGAGTTCTCCGCCGACCTCGAGGTGGTGAACTGCCACCACAACTACGTCGCCCAAGAGAGCCACTTCGGGAAGAACGTCTGGCTGACCCGCAAGGGTGCGGTGCGCGCGCGCGAGGGCGACCTCGGCATCATCCCCGGGTCGATGGGCGCACGCTCCTACATCGTGCGCGGCAAGGGCAACCCGCAAAGCTACCACAGCTGCAGCCACGGGGCGGGTCGGGCGATGTCCCGGGGCGAGGCGCGCCGCCGCTTCACGCTGAAGGAGCACGCGGAGGCGACGCGCGACGTCGAGTGCCGGAAGGACAAGCACGTCATCGACGAGACCCCGGCCGCCTACAAGCCCATCGACGCGGTGATGGAGGCGCAGAGGGATCTGGTGGACGTCGTCCACACCCTGCGCCAGGTGGTGTGCGTGCAAGGGCTAGACGGAGGCCGGCGTCACGAGTTCTTGCCGAAGGCGAATGATCTGTCGTTCTCGGCCGCTGAGCTGTCGTCCTGTGTCATGAACGGCGACGGCGCGGTTACTTGTCACGCGACCTCAGCTCGACGTGGTAGCCTTCGCCCCCGTGGGCCGTCCCCCTGACCCGGGCGCGGCGTCCCGGCGCGCGGAAAGGACCTTTCCTCATGCAGCTCAACCCATTCGACATCGTCGTCTTTGTCGGCTTCATCGTGACGGTCGTCACCGTGGGCGTGATGATGAGCCGCCACGAGAAGGACTCCGAGTCCTACTTCCTGGCCGGGCCGCGGCCTGAGCTGGTGGCTCATCGGCTTCTCGCTCATCGCGGCCAACATCTCGACCGAGCAGTTCGTCGGGATGTCGGGCAGCGCCGCCGACTACGTGGGCCTGGCCATCGCGAGCTACGAGTGGATGGCGGCGATCACCCTCGTGGTCGTGGCGTTCTTCTTCCTGCCCAAGTTCCTCCGGGCGGGCATCTACACGATCCCCGAGTTCCTCGAGTACCGATACAACGCGGCGGCGCGGACCATCATGTCCGTCTTCATGATGATCATCTACGTGTTCGTGACCATCGCCGCGGTCATCTACTCGGGCGCCCTCACGGTGGACACGATCTTCGGTGGGCAGAGCTTCCTGGGCCTCGACGTGAGCCTCGTCACCGCCTCCTGGGCGATCGGAATCCTGGCCGCGATCTACGTGGTGTCCGGCGGACTCAAGGCCTGTGCCTGGGCCGACCTCCTGCAGGGCTCGGCGCTGATCGTGGGCGGGGCGGTGGTGATGGTCCTGGCCTTCCGGGCGCTGGGGCTGGCCGATCCCGCGGCCATCGACCTGCCGGCGGAGATGGCGGGTGCGGGGGCGGTGGAGAGATTCCGCCACCTGAACGCGGCCAAGCTGCACATGGTCCTGCCGAAGACCGACCTCAACCTCCCGTGGACGGCGCTCGTTCTCGGGCTCTGGATCCCGAACTTCTACTACTGGGGCCTCAACCAGTACATCACCCAGCGCACCCTGGGCGCGAAGTCGCTGGCCGAGGGGCAGAAGGGCGTCGTCTTCGCCGCCGGCCTCAAGCTGATCATCCCGTTCGTGATCGTGATCCCCGGCATCATCGCCTTCAACCTCTACAAGGACCAGATGGCCGAGGAGGCGATCAAGAGCAACCAGCCGGTCATGGAGAGCTTCGAGCAGGTCCAGGGCTCCCCGGGCACGTCGCAGGTGGCCTTCGAGTTCCACGCCGACTTCGCGGCGCTTCACCCGGAGCAGGCGACCGACATCGTGGCCTTCAACGCCGCGGTCGCCGGCACCCAGCCGGATGCGGACCTTTCCCTCGTCGAGGGCAACGACGCGCTTCTCGCCGCCATCTCGGCACGAAACGAGACGCTGCCCCGAGGGGACCGCATCGAGACCCAGACGGCGCTCATCGGACGCAAGTACGACTCGGCCTTCGCGCTCCTGATCAAGCACCTGATCCCCACTGGCCTCCGAGGCTTCATGCTGGCCGCCATCCTCGGGGCGGTGATGAGCTCGCTCGCCTCGATGCTGAACGCGGCCTCCACCATCTTCACGATGGACCTGTTCAAGCAGTACATCCACAAGGAGGCGAGCCAGGGAACGCTGGTCCTGGTGGGCCGGCTCGGGGTGGGGGCCTTCGTGGTGATCGGCTGCATCATGTCACCGCTGCTCGACAACCCCGCGTTCGGGGGCATCTTCAAGTACATCCAGGAGTTCCAGGGCTTCATCTCCCCCGGCATCCTGGCCGTCTTCGTGTTCGGGCTGCTGGTGCACAGGGCGCCCGGCGCTGTGCGGGGTGGTGGGGCTGGTCGTGAACCCGATGGTCTACGGTCTCCTCAAGGTCGTGGCCCCGAATCTGGCCTTCCTCGATCGCATGGCGGTGTGCTTCTTCGTCGTGCTCGGCCTCATGGCCGTGATCACGTTTCTGAAGCCGATGGCGAAGCCGGTGGAGCTGCCGACCAACACACGCATCCGGCTCGAGTCCTCCTCGGGGGCGAGGACCGCCGGGATCGCCGTCGTCGTGGTGACGCTGATCCTCTACGGAATCTTCTGGTAGCGGTGACGCCCAGGCCGCGGCGATGGGCTGAGGGCTCGCTCAGGCTCGAGGCGCGCCCGGCGTAGCCGGGCCACGACGACCGGAGGGCGACTTGGTCATCTACGGTGTGGCGCTTCTGTCGGGCTGCATGATCGCCGGGGTCTTCTTCGGTGAGCTGCTCGGGGAGCTCATCGGCGTTCAGGCCAACGTGGGGGGCGTGGGCATCGCGGCCGGGCTGGTCAAGTCGGTGCTGGTGACGACGACGACGCCCTTTGTGGCTCGCTAGATTGGCCGGCCTCGACAACCCCCGCTTGGCCCTGGTCTTCGGCGGCCTGATGGGCACGACCGGCGGGGTCGCGGGACGGCTGGCGGCGACGGTCGAGAAGCTCGTTCCCTACGGGGCCATGACCGCGACCTTCTACAAGGGCCTCGGCTGTCTCCTGGGGCCGTCCATCGTGTTCGTGACGATCCGGGCGCTCTTCGGATAGCGACCCGGCCACCGCGGGCCGCCACGCTGAGGTAGGCTGCGGCGGGCGGCGAGGGGATAGAGTGACGGGCATCAGGTTGATCGAGAGAGCAGCGGGGCGCGGCGATGAGCCCGCGATCTCCTCTCGCGGGGCTCGCCATTCCTACTCGGACCTCCTGGATGCGTCGGCCCGGGTCGGCACGACATTGCTCGATGGCAAGCGGGACCTCCAGGAAGAGCGCGTCGCGCTCTTGATACCGGGGAGCGCGGAGTACGTGATCGTGCAGTGGGGCGTGTGGCGCGCGGGCGGCATCGCGGTGCCCCTGAGCGTTGCGGCCGCCGAGGCGGAGCTCGAGCACGTCCTCACCGACGCCGAGGTTTGCGTCGCCCTGGCGCCCCAGTCGCTGACGGACAGGATCGAGCCGCTGTGCGGGAGGCTCGGAATCCGGGTTCTGGCGGTCGAGGCTGCCCTCGAGGCCGCGGCGGGGACGCTTCCTCGGGTGTCGGCCGATCGCCGGGCGATGATCCTCTACACGAGCGGCACGACGAGCAGGCCGAAGGGGGTCGTCACGACCCACGCCAACATCGAGGCGCAGATCACGGCCCTCGTCGACGCCTGGGGTTGGCGGCCGGACGACCGCATCCCACTCTTCCTCCCCCTTCACCACGTCCACGGCATCGTCAACGTGCTGAGCTGTGCGCTCTGGTCGGGGGCCTTCGTGGAGGCCTTCGAGTCGTTCGACCGGGACACGATCCTGGAGCGGGTGGGGGAGAAGGCGTACACGGTCTTCATGGCGGTCCCGACGGTCTACGTCAAGCTGATACAGGCCTTCGAGTCCGCAACGCCGGAGGAGCACCGGCGGTGGACGGCCGGCTTCGCCCACATGCGGCTCATGATCTCCGGATCGGCGGCCCTCCCCGTCTCCATCCACGAAAGGTGGACCGAGCTCACGGGGCAAGAGCTGCTCGAGCGCTACGGGATGACGGAGATCGGCATGGGGCTGTCAAACCCGCTGCACGGCGAACGCCGGCCGGGCTCCGTCGGGCAGCCGCTCCCGCGCGTCGAGCTTCGCCTGGCTGCGGAGTCCGGCGAGGTGAGCGAACGTGAAGACGAGCCCGGCGAGATCCAGGTGCGGGGTCCCGCGGTGTTCACCGAGTACTGGAAGAAGCCCGAGGTCACGAAGGCGTCGTTCGTCGACGGGTGGTTCCGGACCGGGGACATGGCCGTCCTGGAGGACGGCTACTACCGGATCCTCGGCCGGCAATCGGTCGACATCATCAAGTCCGGAGGCTACAAGCTCTCGGCGCTGGAGATCGAGGACACGCTACGCCTGCACCCGGCGATCGAGGACTGCGCTGTCGTGGGCCTCGCCGATGACGCCTGGGGCGAGGTTGTCGCAGTGGCGGCGATCATCCGCGAAGGGGAGGACTTGGATCTGGCCGGGCTGCAGGCGTGGGCCAGCGAGAGGCTCTCACGCTACAAGATTCCCAGGCGGCTGAAGGTCGTCCCCGATCTTCCACGCAACGCCATGGGCAAGGTCACCAAGCCCGCGGTCAGAACCCTGTTTGGGGGCGAGTAGGAGGCGGAGCCGTCTCGGTGCCCACTCGGCTCGGCTCCCCGGCTGGCCGTCCGGACGGAGCTCTTCCGCTCACCCGGCTCCACGCCGAAGGCTCAGGACGCGAGGGACGCGCTGGCAGTAGTGCTCGTACTCCTCACCGAACGCCCGGCCCAGGTGCTCTTCTTCGGTGCGGATCATCAGACAGAGGAGCACCACGAGCAGACCCAGAGAAACGAGGTTCTTCCAGGTGGGCCAGAGGACGAGGTTTCCGATGATCGCGACCACGAACGCCAGGGCCTGGGGGTTTCGGCTCAGCCTATAGAACCCGGACTGCTTCAGCCGGGTCACCTCATGGCCGTGCGAGCGCCGGATGCCCAGCGCGACGAGGCTGAGCACGGTGAGGGACAGCCCGCCGTAGAAGAGGATTGAGCCGAGGGCCTTGAGCACGGGGCCGACGTGCACCGCCGGCCAGTCGGGCGGACGGTTGATGTAGCTGAAGCCCACCCACGAGCCGATGGCCACGTACTCCATGAGAGTGGAGAGGGGAGTCAGCTGGCCTGTGCGCTGGTAGTCGCGACGGACGACAACGCGGAACACGAGGAAGTTGACGAGGAGGATGACGAAGGCCAGGCTGGCGTAGGCGAAGGGTCCCATGCAAGACCTCCAGAAGGCTATGATCTCACCACGGTTGCCATTAGCCGCGGGCTGATGCGCGATCATGACTCAAAGAGGACACCCCGGGCCTTGACTCGCGACACCAACACCAGCCCGGCCGTCGTCTGGACGGTGGCGTTCACCAACTTCGCCATGCCCTTCATGTTCGCCGGGGTTGGCGTGGCGCTGCCGGCCATCGGCCGCGAGATGGCCATGAGCGGCGCGGCGCTCGGCCTCTTCGAGACCCTCTACCTGGGAACGGCGACGGCCCTGGTGTTGCCGGCCGGTCGTGTCAGCGACGCCGGTGACAAGAACAGCCTCTTCACCCTGGGCATCGTCCTCTTCACCGCGACCACGCTGGCCCTGGCGGCGGCGCCCTCGGTGCCGTTGCTGTTGACCCTCCGCATCTTCCAGGGTGTCTGCGTGGCGCTGGTTGCGGCGACGAACATGGCCATCCTGGCCGAGAACGTGCCTCGTCAGCGCCTGGGCCGGGCCATGGGCCTGAACATCGGCGCCGTCTACGTGGGTCTGGCCGCGGGACCCTTCACCGCGGGGGTCATCACGACGGCCCTGGGCTGGCGCTGGGTGTTCGCCTTGAGCGGCCTGCTGTCGGTGATCGCTGCCGCCATGGCCACCACCGCGCTGCCCCGCCGATGGCGACGGCCGCGGCTGCGGTTCGACTGGCCGGGCGCGCTGACCAGTGCCACTGGCATCGTGCTGCTGATCGTCGGCAGCGCCACCGTGGGCGAATCGCCGCTCGGCTGGTGGCTGGTCGCCGCCGGCGTGGCCTCGCTCGCCGTCTTCGTGCGCATCGAGAGGTCGTCGTCGTCGCCTCTGCTCTCCCTGACCACCCTGGCCGGACGACCGGTGCTGCGGCGGGCCTTGACGGTGCAGTTCCTGACCTATGCCGGCGCCATGGGAACGTCGCTGTTGTTCAGCATGCACCTGCAGGTAACCCGGGGTTGGACCGCACGCCAGGCGGGGTGGTTGCTGGTGATCTCGCCGGTCCTGATGGCGGCGCTGGCGCCCCTGGCCGGGCGCACCGCCGACCGCGTGCGACCACAGCTCCTGGCCGCTCTGGGAGTGACCCTCATCTTCGTGGGCACGGCGGCGGCATGGCTGGTCTCGATGACGTCATCGATGGCCCTGATCGTCTTCTCCCTGGTCACTCATGGCCTGGGCTTCGCCGCCTTCTCGTCCCCCAACATGACCGTGATCATGGGCAACGCCCCCCGCGAGCGCACCGCGATGGTCTCGGCCCTCGCCTCGCAGATGCGCAGCCTGGGGATGGTCTGCGCCCTCATGCTGATCACCGGGTTCATGTCGGCGAAGCTGGGCCCCGCCGGCGTTGCCGCGCCGCACGCCGTGGCGGGCCTGGAGGCCACGATGTGGGGCGCGCTGGGGGCGATCAGCCTGCTCGCCCTGTGGGCCCTGGTCACGGCCTGGCGGGACGCGCCCGTGCCACGCGAGCCGTCTTCCTCCTGAGGCCGGTTCACGCACCCGCACGGCTCAATGAGGGCATGAGGCGGTGACGTGCGTCTCAGGCGCCGGCCACCAGGACCGCGCCGAGGCCCATGAGGACGGCCCCGATGATCAGCCGGCCAGCGTCGAGGTCTCGAGCCTCCGCGAAGAGCAGGAAGCCGAGGGCGATGGTCACGATCAGGTTGAGCATGTGGAGCGGGACGATCTGGCTGATGGCAGCGTGATAGCGGGTCAGGGCGACCTGGATGAGCGCCATCCCGATGGCCCACGTCAGACCGACGAGGGCCGCGAAGAGCACGCCCCGTCCGCTGGCCAGGCGCCCGGACTGGGTGAACGCGGTGAAGGCGCCATAGAGCCCGACACCCGCGGCCAGGCTGAGAACGTAGGGACCCAGGCCGATCCCGGCTCGCGCGGCGAACTTCATCAGGACGCTGGACACCCCGAAGCACAGCGCGGGGAGAAGACCCCCGAGGATCACTCCCATCATCTTGTCGCTCATCTCGGCCCCCCAGGTCCTGGTCGGCGAGTTGGTCGCACCCGCACTTGGTCGGAACGATCGACGTCACCACGATCACGGCAAGACGCAGATCCATGTCCCGGAGAGCCTAGCAGAGACGGCACGGTCCACGGGCGGAGGCAGGGCACGGTCATTCCGAGAAGCCCTCTGCGGCCGTGCGCCTCGCCGTTTGTCATCCGCGGGGACGACCCACTAGACTGGGCCGCATGATCCCCTGGAGGCTCCTGCGGTGAGCGCGAGCATCGAGCGCGTGCGAGACGGGGGTGATTTCGCCGCCCGCATGGCCGAAGAGGTGCGCGCGGGTCTGCAGACCCGACCGCTTCCCGAGCTGCCGTCCAAGTACTTCTACGACGATCGGGGCAGCGCCCTCTTCGACGAGATCACGCGCCTGCCCGAGTACTACCAGACGCGCACCGAGGAGGCGATCCTCGAAAGAGTGGCGGAGGAGGTCGTGGACATCGTGCACCCACTTGAGCTCTGTGAGCTCGGCTCCGGAGTGGGGCGCAAGGTCCGGCTGATCCTCGACGCCATGAAACGCCGCGGGCTGCTGAAGCGCTGCGTGCTGCTGGACATCAGCGAGGGCTTCCTCGTCGACTCCGCGCACCGGCTCGACGTCGACTACCCCGATCTCGAGGTCCGCGGCGTCGTCGGCGACTTCCTCGTGGATCTGCCGGCGCTCGGCCCGGGCGGGGGGCGCCTGGCGCTCTTCCTCGCGGGGACGGTGGGGAACCTTCACCCCGACCGGGTGCCGGCGTTTCTGCGCGCTCTGGCGCGGCAGCTCGCACCCGGCGACTCGTTCCTCCTGGGGCTCGACCTCGTGAAGGACGAGAAGCGGCTCCACGCCGCCTACAACGACACTGCGGGTGTCACCGCCGAGTTCAACCGCAACATCCTGCGCGTGGTCAACACGCACCTCAGCGCCAACTTCGAGCCCGAGGCCTTCGCGCACGTGGCCTTCTACGACCGGGAGAAGGCCTGGATCGAGATGCGCCTTCGGGCAACGCGCGACATGCAGGTCTCGATACCCGGCGCCGCGCTGGACGTCGCCTTCCGGCGGGGCGACGAGGTGCGAACCGAGCTGTCCTGCAAGTACACGCGGCCCTCGCTGGAGGCGATGCTCAACGGGACCGGGCTCCGGATCGAGTGCTGGTACACCGACTCCAATGAGCTCTTCGCGTCGGCGCTTCTGCGCCGCACCGAGGAGGTGGTCCCGCCGGAGGACGAGCCGTGAACACGAACGAGACGATGCCATCGGCCGCCCTCGGACACCTTGAAAGAGTCTGGGAACGGTCGGATCAGATCTTCGGGGTGCTGGCGGCCGAGGCGATCCTCGCCCGCCCCATCCCGCTCCGCCAGCCCTTCCTCTTCTACATCGGGCACCTCCCGGCCTTCGCCTGGAACCACCTGTGGAGACGGGCGGCGGGTCGTCCCCCGGTCAACGCCGAATTCGACACGCTCTTCGAGCGTGGCATCGACCCCCCCGACGACGGGGAGGCGCCTTCGCACGAGGCCTGGCCCGCGCTCGAAGAGGTGCTCGCCTACCGTGACCACGTGCGGACGGCCCTGCCGCAGATCCTCGACGAGCCCGGGGCGCAGAAGGTCCTGCCGCTGGTCCTCGAGCACGAGCTCATGCATCACGAGACGCTGCTCTACATCGTCCAGCAGCTCCCGACGGAGCTCAAGACCGCACCCGACGGGCTCTCGGAGGCACCGTCGGCGCCCGCTCCGGAAAGGACGCCCACGCTCATTCCGGCCGGGACCGCTGTTCTCGGGGCGGTCCCGGACGGACGATTCCGCTGGGACAACGAGCTCCCGGAGCACGCGGTTCAGGTCCCCGCCTTCCGGATCGACACCATCCCGGTGACGAACCGGGAGTTCCGGGAGTTCGTGGAGGAGGGCGGCTACGAGGACCGACGTTTGTGGACCGACGACGCGTGGGAGTGGATCACCGGCCGCGGTCACCGACGGCCCTGGTTCTGGACGAAGGAAGGTGGGGCGACCCGAATCGCGACCGTCTTCGGCGACCGACCCTTCGAGGACGCCGCCGCGTGGCCGGCGTCGGTCATGCACTGTGAGGCGGCGGCGTTCGCGCGTTGGCAGGGCGCACGGCTGCCGACAGAGGCCGAGTACCACCGGGCCGCGTTTGGCACGCCCGACGGTGGCCGCCGGGAGCATCCCTGGGGCGAGGCCCCGCCGCAGGTGGAGCACGCCAACCTCGGCTTCCACCTCTGGTCGCCGGCGCCGGTGGGTGCCTTCCCGGGAGGGGCGAGCGCGTTCGGGATCCACGAGCTCGTCGGGAACGGTTGGGAGTGGACCTCCACCTCCTTCGGGCCGTTCCCCGGCTTCGAGCCGCTCGAGGGATACGAGGGCTACTCGGCCGACTTCTTCGACGACCAGCACTTCGTCATGCTGGGGGGCTCGTGGGCCACCGACGCCGCCCTCGTCCGACGCAGCTTCCGTAACTGGTTCCGGCCGCACTATCCCTACGTCTTCTCGAAGTTCCGCTGCGTGCGGGACGGCTGATCTTGGCCGTCGTTCTTAGCAGGAGCGCCAACCCCAGACAGGCGACGAAGGATCTCTCCGTTGGGCTGTCGGAGAGATTCTTCAGGCTCCGGCCACAAAAAGGGAGCCTTCAGAATGACTCCTCTTGCTTCCGGCAGCCGGCGAGGCGCTGGTTCAGAACTGCTAGTGACAGGAACGGAGGATTCCGAGTCCCGAGTCCGGCGCCGCAGGACTCGGAATGATCATCAAAACACCCAGGACAGCTTCGTGAAGAGCGTGTCGCCCTGGGTCGAGACCTCGCCGGCCTCGGACGTGCCGCGCTGGTAGGCGAGCTGGAGCGACCCGAACGGAGGCTTGAAGCGCCACACCCCCACCGCCTGCACGTTGACCTTGTCGATGGCGGAGTTGCTCTGGACGAAGAGCTTGACGAAGAGGTCGGGGTTGAAGGCGTGCAGGGTCTCGAACACGTGGATCCAGGTCGTGTTGCCCTCAGGGTCGGGGTCGAGCTCGAGCCGGGTGAGCGAGTAGCCCAGGCGCCAGGCGTCCCCGAAGGCCCAGGTGGCTTCCGCGCCGTAGAGGGTCAGGTCCGAGTCGAAGTTCACACCGCGGCCCGCGAACGCGGAGAGCTTCCTCCCGTCACGCCCGTCCCAGCCGACATCCAACACCGTCCTGTCGTTGCGGAACCCCTTCTCGAAGAGCTGGTAGTCGTCGATCCGCCTGACCTCCACCTCGACCCCGTTGCGGAAGACCACCTCCACCGTCGCATCGAGGTCCCAGGCCCGCAGGGTGCCGGTGTGGCTGTAGAAGCGGTTGTAATTGGCGCCGGCCTCCACCTTCTCCACGGGGCCGCTCTCGATCCAGAAGCTGCGTCTGAGATTGGTGTCGAACTCCCTTCGGTCGTCGTCGCGGAGGAAGCCCACGGCGTTGAAGTCCTCGCGGATGCCGGGGTCGAGGTTCGTGTAGCGGACGTGGAAGTGCGTCCTGGCGCTGTCGTAGGCGGGTCGCACGAACCACGCCAGCCCGCCCTGCGTGGTCGGGCCGTGAACCCGCAGGAGCTGTCCCGTGAAGCCCAGCGTCTTCGTGAAGAACAACGTGGCATCGACGCCGATGGATCCCTGGTCGACACCGCCGCGCCGCCGGGTGGCACCGAGGAGCCCGACGGTCGACCCGCCGGGCAGGGTCTGCTGGAGGCGCCCGATGCCGTAGTCGGCGCGGATCGTGTCGGGGGAGTCCTCGAGGGCCTGGTTTTCCGAGGTGGCGATGGCCGAGAAGTCGGTCTTCCCGACGGTGCCGGTGGCCTTGGCACCCCACGTGATGTCCCCGATCCGCCGGCTGTAGAACTGGCGAATGCGCTGGCGGAACATCTCGCTGCCCTCGAGGAAGAACGGGCGCTTCTCTGGGATGAAGAGCTCGAAGCGCGTGAGGTTGATGACCTCCACGTCGGCCTCGATGAGGGCAAAGTCGGGGTTCACGGTGACGTCGACGGCCACCGCGCTCGAGGGTCGCCAGCGAGCATCTCCGCCGATCTCGAAGTCGGGTTTCTCTCCATCCTCCGCCGCGGCCAGGCCGTAGGGGATCAGCTGCCAGGACTTCTCCTCGCGTGAGCCGAGGGCGAGGCCGGTGAGGGTCCCGAAGCTGGAGACCCGAAACGGGTCCTCGGCCGGCCCCGACCACAGGGCGGTTTCCAGTCTTCGGGGCACGTTGCGCATGAGGCTGAGACCCCAGGTGCGGTCGGCCCCGGGCTCGAACCTCAGGATGGCGAAGGGGATCTCGAACTCGGTGGTCCATCGGTCCCGGTGACGCCGGGAAGCACAGGACCAGGCCTCGTCCCACACCTCGTCGACGGTGCGGCCGTTGTCGGCGATCCGGGCGTCCCACTGGGTGGCGAGGGCGTTGGTGGCGAACGCGTAGGCCGTGCGCCCGTCGGAGAAGGTGTCGACAAGGACGGCCACCGAGTCGTCGAAGTCGAGCATTCCGTCTCGGGCGGTCACCGCCGCGGCCAGGCGGTCGGGGTCGGGGTCGTGGCTCTCGAACGCCACGTAGAGTGCGGTGCTCGTCTGGCCGACGTGGACGACGGTCCGGAAGGGCGACGGCTCGCCGTACTCCGGTTCGATCTGGACGAAGAACCCGTCGAAGACGGCGGCGCCGGCCCACTCGGCTTCCTCGACGTCGCCGTCGACGACCGGCGCCGCGGGGAGGATCGTCGCGCGGACGGTCGGACCATCCGCCGCCGCCAGCGTGGTGGTCCCGAACGGAGCGAGAGCCAGGAGCCCAACGACGACGCTCTGCCTGTGCACGACCCCTCTCCTACATGGGCGACGTGGCCGGCGTCAAATCCCGGCCATCGACAGGAGGCTGTGCCATTCCCATCCTGCGCCTACAATGACGCGGATCTCGAGGCCGGCTTCGAGCCAGCGTGTCGGCCTCGGGGGACACGGAGAAGAGAGCCCGTTGACGGGAGGTGCATGATGCGGCGTGTTGTCACGGGAGCCCTGGTCGGCTTCGTCTGGATCACGATGAGCCTCGCCGTCCCGGCGGGCGCTCACGACCTCTGGCTCGTCGCCGAGCCCCCGTCCGTCGCCGCCGGTGCGTCCCTGCACCTGAAGGCGGCCACCGGTATGAGGTTTCCCGAGAGCCTCTCGGCGGTGACGCCGGATCGTATAGACGGCTTCTGGGTCCTCGACGCCACCGGGGACCGGCACGAAGTGGCCGGGGCGCGCGCCGAGGGGGAGTTCCTCCAGGCCGACGTCCAGGTGGACGCACCCGGCGTCGCGCTCGCCGCCCTGACGATCAAGCCGCTCACTCTCGAGCTGACCGCCGCCGAGTTCAACGAGTACCTCGGGCACGACGGCCTGCCGCAGATCCTGGAGCGGCGCCGGGCCCGGGGCGAGATCGAGAAGGACGCGCGGGAGTCGTACGCCAAGTACGCCAAGGCGATTGTGACCGTGGGCGAGGGTGGCCCGCGCGACCTCGCCACGCGTCCGGTCGGGCTGCGCCTCGAGATCGTGCCGCTTCGCGATCCCGGTGTCGTTGGCGCCGGCGAGGAGCTGCCGGTGCAGGTCCTGTTCGAGGGTCGGCCGCTCGAGGGCGTGTACGTGTACTCCCTCGCCGCGGGCGCGGAAGACTACGTCGACGGGCACCAGACGGACGAGGAGGGACGGACGGCGGTCCCGCTCCCGGCCAGTGGCCTGATGAGCCTCCACTGTATCTACATGCGAACCCACGCCGATAGTGAGCAGGCCGACTGGGAGAGCTTCTTCGCCACGATCAGCTTCGTCACTCCCGAGAAGCACTGAGCCCGGTGTCGACCAGCGAACGCAGCTCCTTGGCCTCCTCCTCCAGCCACCGGATTCGCTTCGCGCGCGCTTGACAGCCTTCGCGCGTCGAGCTCTCCGATGTGGCCGACCAGGTCGGCCTCGACGCGCCGAGACTGACGGATCAAGTCGGACAGACGGCGGAGCAACGCGTCGTCCGAAACAGCTTTCAGACTCGTCTTGTCTCCCATGCCGGGAGTATGGGCGGCCCTCCTGCCAGAGCAGGTCCATTCGCTTCCCCGTAGCGAAGGAAGAGCACCGGCACCACCACGAGGTTCAGGAAGGTCGACGAGAGCAGACCCCCGAGGATGACCTCGGCCATCGGGCTCTGGATCTCGTTGCCGGGGTGATCGCCGGCGAGCACCAACGGCACCAGGGCCAGCCCCGCGGTGAGCGCGGTCATCAGCACCGGCGCGAGCCTTTCGTGAGACCCGCGAACCACCGCCTCCGAGAGCCCGAGTCCCTCGTCGCGCATGAGGTGCTGGTAGTGAGTCACCAGGAGAACGCCGTTGCGGGTGGCCACGCCGAAGAGCGTAATGAAGCCCACCATCGAGGCCACGCTCACGACGCCACCGGAAACGGCGATCGCGAAGACGCCGCCGATCAGCGCCAGGGGCAGGTTGACGAGGACGATCGCCGTGTGCCGGTGAGAGCGGAAGGCCACGAAGAGGAGAGCGTACATCGCGACCAGGATGAGGCCCCCAAGAAGCGTGAGATTGCGCAGGCTGCGGGCTCCCTCCTCGAACTGGCCCCCGAGGGTGAGGCGGTAGCCGGTGGGAAGGTCGAGTCCTTCACTCAGCGCCTCGTCGACCCTTTCAACCACACCCATGATGTCGGCCCCCTCGATGTTGGCGGTCAGCACGGCCAGGCGCTGGACGTCCTCGCGGCGCACGAGGCTGGGGCCGAGGTCGAAGTGCACCCGGGCCACCTCTCCGAGGCGCACGAGATTCCCGTCGGGAGTGGTGACCGGCAGCGCCTCTAGCTGCTCGCGGTGTTGCCGGGCTTCCTCGGGGAAGGCCACCACCACCCGGGACACCAGGCCCCCCTCCAGGATCTCCCCGGCGCCCGTGCCCTGGAAGACGGCCTCGACCGATCGGGCCAGGCTCCCCGGGGTGAGGCCGTGGCGCGCGAGGGCGGGGCGGTCGAAGTCGATGAGGAGCTGCGGCACGCTCGACTGCTCTTCGTTGGAGAGATCCACAATCCCCGGCACCTGCTGGAGGATCTGCTCGGCCCGGCCGGACAGCGAGCGAAGGACGGGGAGATCCGGCCCGTAGATCTTGACCGCGAGGTTCGTGCGGCTGCCCGAGATCATGTGGTCGATGCGGTGGGAGATGGGTTGGCCAAAGCTCACGTTGACGCCGGGGATCGTGGCGACAGCCCGGCGCATCTCTGTGAGCAGATCGGCCTTGGGCCGTCCCTCGCGCAGCACGACCTCGATCTCCGAGGCGTTCACGCCCTGGATGTGCTCGTCCTTCTCCGCTCGGCCGGTCCGGCGCATAGTGGACACCACCTCCGGGAAGGCGAGGAGGGCCCTCTCCACCTGCTGCCCCAGGGCGTCGCCCTCCTCCAGGGGCGTGCCCTGCGGGCTCACCATGGCGAGGGTCAGACTCCCCTCGTTGAAAGGAGGCAGAAAGCTGCGGCCCAGAAGAGGCCAGATCGCGAGCGCGGCCAGGAGCCCGGCCCCCGCCCCCGCCAGCACGACGGTCGGCCGCTCGAGGCAGAACGAAATCGTCCGGTCGTACAGGACCTTGAGGCGACGGAGGAGCCAGGGTTCGGAGCGCTCGAGGAGACGCCCCCGCGGAAGCAGCACCAGGCAAAGGACCGGCGTGACCGTGAGGGCGACGACGAGCGAGCCCCCCAGGGACGCGACGTAGGCCAGGCCGAGCGGCCGCAGCAGCCGTCCTTCCATCCCGGGGAGGGCGAGAAGCGGGAGGAACACCATGGCGATGACGAGGGTGGCGAAGAGGATCGCCCGGCGAACTTCCGACGAGGCCCGGAAGACGACCTCCGCATCGGACCGCCGCTCCGCCGCCGGACGGACGTGCTCCTCGCGCAGGCGCCGGAGGACGTTCTCCACGTCGATGATCGCGTCGTCGACGAGGGCTCCGATGGCGATCGTGAACCCGCCGAGGGTCATGGTGTTGATCGTGCCCCCGAAGGCCGAGAGCACCAGCACTCCGGCCACCAGGGAGAGTGGGATGGCGAAGGCGGAGATCAGCGTGGCCCGCAGGTTCCCGAGGAAGAAGAAGAGCACCACGAGCACCAGCAGGGCGCCGTCGCGCAAGGCCGCGGTCACGTTCGCGATCGCGACCTCGATGAAGTCGGCCTGGCGGAAGGTGTCGGTCTCGATGCGCACTCCCTCCGGGAGCGCCTGTTGCACCTCGGCAAGCGTCGCGTCCATCTGGCGCGTCAGCTCCAGGGTGTTGGCCTCGGGTTGCTTCTGCAACGACAGGACGACCGCGCTCTTCCCGCGGTAGGCGGCGGTTCCCCGCTTCGGCTCGGGAGCCTCGCGAACCCGGGCCACCTGCCCCACGAGCAGGGGCCGCCCGTTCTCCACCCGCAGGACGACGCTCGCCAGGTCGCCGACCGACTGGGCCCGGCCGCGGCCCCGGACCAGGTACTCCTGACCACGGTCCACGTGGAAGCCCGCGGCGGGGACGCCGCTCGCTGCCTCGAGGGCCTCGACGAGGCCGTCGACCGAGACCTCGGTCTGGGCCAGCACCGCGGGGTCGGCCTCGACGAGGTACTGGCGCCGGTCTCCTCCGATGACCACCACCTGGGAGATGCCCGGCACCGCGAGAAGGCTGCGGCGCACCAGGGTCTCGGCGAGGCCGCGGAGCTCCATCGGGCCGACGTTGTCGGAAGCCAGGACCACGAAGGCGATCTGACCCATCACCGATCCGATCGGACCTAGCTCCGGTCGGGCGACGCCGGTCGGAAGGGCCACCGTCTGCAGGCGTTCCGTCACGACCTGACGGGCCCGGTAGATGTCGGTTCCCCACTCGAAGTCGACGCGAATCACGACGATTCCCGCCGCCGAGAACGAGCGGAGACGTCGAACGCTCGGGGCGCCGTTCATGGCCGACTCGAGAGGGAACGTGACCAGGAGCTCAACCTCTTCGGGGCCCATTCCCCGGGCCTCGGCGATGACCGTCACCGTGGGGGCGGTCAGGTCGGGAAAGATGTCGAGGGGCATGCGGTCGACGAGGACACCGCCGACGAGTATCAGCACAATGGCGGCGCCGAGGACGATCCATCGCTGGCGCAGGGACGAGCGGATGATGGCGTCGAGCATGGGTTCGCCTCAGTGCACGTGGTCGGGGGCGCCCCCCGATCCGAGGAGCGTGGTGCGGCGGATGGCGGCCCCGCCCATCGAGACGAGACGTTCTCCCTCGCCAAGGCCGTCGACGAGGACGAGGTGCCCCTCACGCGCGAGGACCTCGACCTCGCGCCGGGCGAAGGACTCACCCTCGAGCTGGAGATAGACCACGGTCTGGCCCCCGTCGTCCACGAGTGAAGTGTCCGGGATCACGAACCCCTCGAAGGTCTCCTCGAGGACAAGCTCGGCCTGAGCCGACGTGCCGAGGGGCAGCTCGTCGGCGTCGCGCTGCAGCTCGAGGATGACCGTCCGGGTGGCGGTCCGCGGGTCGATTTCTGGAGCCCGTGCGACGAGGCGCACCTCGTCCGGGCCCAGCGAGACCGGCTCCGGAGACCCCGGGCGCCGGAGGTAGACCCCCCGGGGCGAGGAGGTCACTCGAGCGGCATCCCCCGGCGTCAGCGCGACGTCGAGCCAGACCGGGCGCGGCTTGACGAGCCGGACGAGCGGCGTCCCGGCGGCGACGGCCTCGCCGGGCGTGACCCGCACCTCTGCGACCCGTGCCGCCCAGGGGGCAGGGAGGGGCAGTGAGGATGCCGCCTGCGCGCCGGTGCGGGCCGCGCGGGCGTTGTCGAGATCGGCCTGGGCCGCGGCCAGGCGAGCCTCGAGCGCGCCGGCGGCGGCGCGCGCACGGTCGCGCTCCGCCCGGCTCGTCGCCTCGGCCTCCAGAAGCCGCTCGAGGCGCTCCACCCGCTCCGCGGCCAGGCGGGCTTCGGCCTCCAGCGTGCGCACCTCGGCCTCGAGGACGGCGAGGCTGTGCTCGGCACCGGCCCGTGGGACGAGCTGAAGCACCGTTTCGCCCGCGCGCACAGCCCGCCCGGACCACGCCCACGGCTCGCGCGCGAGGACGGCGTCGAACGGCGCGGTGAGCAGCACCTCGCCGTTGGCCGCGGTGCGCACTCGAGCCGGGCCCCGGACGCTGGCCCGGATCTGTCCGCGGTCGACCCGCTGTGTCGCGAAGGCGGTGTGCCACTGCTGCTCCTTCAGGAACTCGACCGGCTCCCCGGTGTTCACCGGGGTTTCGTGAGGGGGCGTCACGAGCCCACCGGGGTCGTCCGGGGGACCGACGCGGACGGTGCCGCCCTCGATCGTCTCGGTGCCGGTCGGCGCCTCGACCCGGAAGGCGAGCGAGTGCTCGCCCTCACGGACGGGTTGGATGGCGATCGCGTAGATCCCGTCGCGCACCGGCGTTTCCGCCTCGAACGTGTGCGTCTCGCCACCGGGCTCGCGCAGAAGGACCGCGACACGCCCCTCGCGGAGCGGCGCGAAGCCATCGAGCACCGTCACGTGGACGTGGGCCTCGGCCTCGTGGCCGACCGCCAGAGCGTCGATCTCGGGGAAGAGCTCGTAGGTCTCGCCCCATGCGGTGACCGTCCAGGAGTCGCCCGCGGCGTGGGCGTGCCCGTGTCCGTCGTCGGTCGAGTCCGACCCACAGCCACCGAGGGCCAGGATCGCGAGGAGAATCGTTGCCCGTCTCATCGGAGACCTCCGGTTGTGAGGGGACGGCCGAGGGCCGCCTCGAAGGCACGCTCGGCGGCGAGGGCCTCGCCCCGCAACTCGAGCGCCAGCAGGTCGGCGTTGAACGCGGCCCTCAGCGCGTCGTTGAGGTCCGTCACGTCGGCTTCGCCGGCTTCGAAGGAGGCCACGGTGCCCTGCACGACCGCCTGGCCGTCGTCGGCCGCCTTCGCGGCTTGCAGCGCTGCCGCTCGCAGCGTGCTCCACGCGCCCCGCGCCCCCTCCATCTCCGCATTCGCTCGGGTCCGGACGAGGTGGTGACGCGCGGCCAGAACACGGGCCCGCCCCTCGGCTCGGGCGCGGCGTCCCTGGTCCCGGTCGAACACCGGGATACTCCAGGAGGCGGTGAACACTGGTCCGTCGATCTTCGCGCTGCCGCCGCGGAGGGTCTGCCACCCGAGGCCCAGCTCGGGGAAGCCCCAGAAGCGCCCCGCCGCCTTCGCCTGCAGATCCGCCTGCTCGACCTCTTCCTCGAGGGCCACGATGTCCGGACGGCGGGAGACGTCGGTGACCGTGGGGTCGGCGGCGAACGGGGGCAGCTCCGGCCGGACCCCGTCCGGCACGTCGGGCCACAGTCCCCTGACCGTGGCGACGGCGCGGGCGTGCTCGGCCTCGGCCCGGGATCGGGCCGCGCGCGCGCCGGCGGCGGAAAGGGCGAGGCGCCGCGCCGCGAGACCCGAGACCTCGCCGGTCTCGGCCCGACGGCGCAGCACCTCCGCCGCGCGCTCGATCCGCTCGGTGTGCGACCCGAAAAGGGCCAGCCGGGCCGCCGCGAGCGCCCAATCGGCCCAGGTCCGGCGCAGCTCGCTGCGGACTCTCAGACGCCGGCCCTCCAGATCGGCGCGGGCGGCCCGGGCCCCGGCCTCGGCCGCTCCCCGTGTCGGGCCCCGCCGGCCGTCGAGGGGGGGTCTCCACGTCAGCAGCCAGGTGTTCTCGGACGGCAGGCCGTCGGGGGCTTCTCGCCCGAAACCCAGAACCGGATTGGGAAGCGTGGCCGCCCGCCGGACGTCAGCCTCGGCCTCGGCGATGGCTCCCTCGAGCGATCGCCAGACGGGGTGCTCGGGACCCACCGCCTCGAGAAAGACCTGCTCGGTCACGACCGGCGTGCCCTCTGCGGGGGCCGGAGCCGCGACCTCCGGCGAGAGGGTCGCAATCAGCAGCAGCAGGACAGGGGACATCTCGGTTCTCCACACGAAAAACGACACACGGCCCGTCCAAGCCCGGCCACACGGGGGCCGAGATCGGGGTGGGGAAGGTCGCGAGGAGGCTGCTAGAGCTTCAGAACGACGGAGCGGCGTGAGAGCGGGACCGCTCGAGTGGAGGGTCCGGCGCGTGAGCGGTGCGGGGGCGGTGGTGGCACGGCCGCGAGCGCGAGGGTCAGGGTCGCGTCAACCGCCCCGCTCGGAAGGGGATCGGCCTGCAGCCGGTCCGAGCGAGGGCACAGATCCGCGGCGAGCACGAGGACGTGGTCGTGTTCAGGGGCCTCCGCCCGATGTGCATGACTCTGGTTCGTGTGAGAGTGCGCCGTGACCGCGGCCTCCGGCTCGTGGGGGTGAGCGTGGTCATCCGCGGCCCGGGCGTCCGGGCGATGCGAGAGCCCAGCGGTGTCGCGAGGGGCGTGGTGCTCGAGATGGACGTGCAACGCGGTGACCGCGGCGAGGGCAGATGTGCCCACAAAGCCCGACAGGGCCAGGACGACGCCCGCCACGCGCACGCGCCTGCTCACACGGGAATCGTGGACTGCTGCGGACATTCCGTCAACACCGGCCGGCCGCAGAACACCTGCAGAGCAGAAAGAAGACCCGTCCCGCGTTCGACAAGAATCGTCACGCCCGGGGGATGGGCGGCGAGTCCAGCGGCGGGGTCCGCGCGCCGAACGCGGGACGGAAAGGGGAAAGGAGAATGCATCAAGGCGTGCGTCGATGGTGCCTTCCCCGGCTGCAAGTCTCCCCTTCACCGCCCCGGCCCTGCCATAGGCCTGATGAGCCATCTTCGTGCGCCCTCGGTTCCAAGGAGGAATGAGCCGTTTGTTAGTTGTAGTCCGTTCTTCCCGAGTCGTCCCCACTCGCCACTGCCACCAGGGGTGCGGGTGGCCCCCCCGCCGGCTCGGTCTCGACCCCAGGTTGAGCCGACGGGCCCGGGTTCGCAGGCGATAATCCGTGGCATGGCCCTCGCCGAGAAGCTCGACCAGCTCCCCAGCCGCCCTGGCGTGTACCTCTTCAAGGGCGCGAGCGGGGAAGTGGTCTACGTGGGCAAGGCCCGGGTGCTGCGCGACCGGGTGCGGTCGTACTTCCAGGCCTCCCGCCCGGTCGAGTTCCACAAGAGCCGCATGGTCGAGGACGTCGCCGACCTGGAGCTCCTGGTCACCGACACCGAGATGGAGGCACTCGCCCTCGAGAACAACCTGATCAAACGCCACAAGCCGCTCTACAACGTCCGCCTCCGTGACGACAAGAACCACCCCTACCTCAAGCTCACGCTGAAAGAGGAGTTCCCGCGCCTCCACGTGGTGCGCCGGCCCTCGGAGGACGGCAACGCCTACGGCGGGCCCTACATCCCGGCCAGCCTGGGCCGCAAGACGGCGGGGCTCGTCCGCAAGCTCTTCGGCATCCGCTCGTGCAAGGAGACCCTCAACGGCCGGCGTCCCCGGCCGTGCCTCCAGCACCAGATCAAGCGCTGCATCGCTCCCTGTGTGGCCGAGATCTGCTCCCTTGAACGCTACCAGCGATCCTGTGAGGACGCGCGGCTCTTCCTCGAGGGGAGGACCGAGGAGGTCGTGAGGCGGCTGCGTGCCGACATGGGCCGCGTGGCCGCGGGGGAGCTCTTCGAGGAGGCGGCCTCCCTGCGTGACCAGATCCGCGCGCTCGAGCGTCTCGAGACCCCGCAGAAGATCACCACCACCGAGCTCGAGGAGCGCGACCTGTTTGCCGCCCACGTCGAGGCGGACCGCGCGGCGGTGCAGGTCTTCTCCGTTCGCGACGGGAAGGTGGTGGCGCGCGAGGGGTTCCTGCTCGATCGTCTGACCGAACCGGACACCGTCCTCTCCACGACGCTCCAGCAGTTCTACGCCGCCGGCCGCTACGTCCCGCGCGAGGTGCTCGTTCCCGCGGAGGTGCCCGATCGCGAGCTCCTCCAGACCTGGCTCGGTGAGCGCCGGGGCACCCAGGTCCGCATCCGCACCCCCCAACGCGGCGAGAAGCTCCGGCTCCTCGACCTCGTGGTCCGCAACGCCCGCCTCGCGTTCGAGCTGGAGTGGAAGCACCCCCGCCAGCAGTCTCAGGAGATCCTGCGGGCGCTGAGCGCTCTTCTCGACCTCGAGGTCGAGCCGCACCGCATCGAGTGCTTCGACATCTCCAACATCCAGGGCTCGGACGTCGTGGCGTCCATGGTCGTGTTCGAGGACGGCCTCGCGAAGAAGTCCGACTACCGCAAGTTCCGCGTGAAGGGCCTGGCCGGCGTCCCCGACGACTTCGCCTCCATGCGCGAGGTCGTTGGCCGGCGCTACCGCCGCCTTCTCGAGGAGGGGAAGGAGCTGCCCGACCTCGTCCTCATCGACGGCGGCAAGGGCCAGCTCGGGGCCGCGGTCGAGGCGCTCGAGGAGCTCGGGCTGGGCGACCAGCCGGTGGCGAGCCTCGCCAAGCGCGAGGAGCTCCTCTTCGTGAGAGGGCGCGCGGCGCCCATCGCGCTCCCTCGGTCCTCACCGGTGCTGCAGCTCGTGCAGCGCGTGAGGGACGAGGCCCACCGCTTTGCGGTCGGGTTCCACCGTCAGACGCGCTCGAAGCGGACCCTCCACTCGGAGCTGGACGAGATCCCCGGCATCGGGCCGACCAAGCGGAGGAAGCTGCTCTCCGCCTTCGGGTCGCTGCGCGGCGTGCGAGGGGCAAGCGAGGCCGAGCTGGCCACCGTCGTCGGCCCCGCGATGGCGGCGCGCGTGAAGACCCACTTCGATGGACGGGGGCGGAACGCTCGCTGAGTCACCAGGGGCACTGCTAGACTCCGGGCGGCCACGTCCGTCAGCGGCGGGGTCGCCGAGGAGGAAGCATGAGGGGACTCGCCATCGTCTGTCTCGCCGTCGTCGTCGGGGCCGGCCGCGGCACGCCGGCCTCCCAGCCGGAATCCACCGCCGCCGGAGTCGAGCTCGACCTTCCGGACGGATGGAAGACGGCTTCCCGGACGATCCTGCCCGGCAACCTGCTGCGCGACGTCAGCCGGCTCGCGAGCGACGAGTTCGAGGGCCGCCTGCCCGGCAGCAACGGCGATCGCCTCGCGCGCCGCCACCTGATCGATCGACTCACGGAGATGGGCTACGAACCGTTCTTCGACGGGGGCCGCTGGGAGCAGCCCGTGAAGATCGTCGGCCTGAGCTCCGCCATGCCCGAGCAGTGGAGCTTCCACGGGCCCGAGGGAACCTCGGTCTCTTATGCCTTCGCCGACGAGTACATGGGCGCGAGCGGCGTCCAGCAGCCGCAGGTCTCCGATCACCGACGCCGAGGTCGTCTTCGTCGGCTACGGCATCCAGGCGCCGGAGGAAGGCTGGGACGACTTCAAGGGCGTCGACCTGCGCGGCAAGGTCCTGCTGATGCTCAACGACGACCCGGACTGGGACCCCGAGATGTTCGCCGGCGAGCGCAAGCTCTACTACGGCCGCTGGACCTACAAGTACGAGAGCGCCGCGCGCCAGGGGGCCGCCGGCAGCGATCATCATCCACACCACGCCCTCGGCCGGCTACCCCTGGCAGGTGGTGCGCACGTCGTGGATCGGCGAGCAGTTCGAGCTGCCCGCCGGCGACGAGCCGCGCATCCGGCTCAACAGGCTGGCTCACCGAGGACGCCTCCCGGCGGCTGGTGGCGCTGTCCGGCCACGACCTCGACGACGCTCGTCGAGGGCGCGCGCTCGCGGGACTTCCGGCCGGTGCCGCTGAACGTCACCACCTCGATCGAGTTCACCAATGACGTCCGCAGGACCGAGACGGCCAACGTGGCCGGCATTCTGCGCGGGTCCGATCCCGCACCTCGCCGAGCAGGTGGTGGTCTCTCGCGCCCACCACGACCACTTCGGCATCGGCGAGCCGGACGCGAGCGGCGACGTCATCTACAACGGCGCCCTCGACAACGGCGTCGCCATGTCACAGGCGCTGGCCGTGGCCGGCGCCTTCACCACGCTGCCGCAGCGGCCGCGACGCAGCATCGTCATCCTCTTCCCGGCCGCCGAGGAGCAGGGCCTCCTCGGCTCGAGGTACTTCGCCCACAGCGGTGCGATCCACCCCGGCCTGGATCGCCGCCAACATCAACTTCGAGCTCGGCAACGTCTGGGGCCGGACCCGCGACGTGATGGTCTACGGGCTCGGCAAGTCGGCGCTCGACGACTGGCTCGCCGCGGCGGCCCGCTCGCAGGGTCGGGTGATCACCGCCGAGCAGGACGTCCGCGCCGGCTGGTTCTACCGCTCGGACCAGTTCAGCTTCGCCCGGGTCGGCGTGCCGGCGATCTGGTTCAAGTCGGGCATCGACTTCATCGGCCGGGAGCCCGGTTGGGGCGAGGCGCGCTACGCCGAGTGGATCGCGAACGACTACCACCGGCCGAGCGACGAGGTGCGCGACAGCTGGGTGCTCGACGGCCTCGTCGAGGACGCCCAACTGGCCTTCATGCTCGGCGCCGCGGTGGCGACCGCCGACACCCCGCCGACCTGGTACCCCGGCGACGAGTTCGAGGACGAGCGACAGCAGGCGTTGGAGGATCTCGGAACCAGGGCTGGCGGTCCTGGTCGCTGAGCTGGCCGGGAGGGGTCTTCTCCCGGGGCGCTCACCGGAAGGTGCGGCTTGCCCTCAGGCGGGCTGCTTCTTCTTTTCGAGCTCCTCGAGCTCGCGCTGGTAGGCCTTCCAGCCCGGGCACCACGTCGTGTGCCAGCGCCAGAGGCGCGCCAGCAGCCGGTCCGGGTTCTCCTCGGACCAGGCTCGGCCCTTGCACGTCGCGCAGTTGGATTTGATCTCGGTATCGCTCATCGTTCCCTCACTCCCTCAGGACTTCGAGGTCGGCGTGGAGTAGCTCTGGTCCCACCCGCCGACGGAGGACGAGGAGGCCGTGCCCTGCACGTGGCGGGCGAGAACCGCCTCGACGCGGTCGGTGTCGATTCGCAGGACACCATCCGCCCCCGCTGCGGCCTTGGGGTCGTACTCGAGGGGGCTGACGATGCGCCGGAGCACCTCCTTGAGGGCCCGGGCCCCGAGCCGCGGCTGGCGCGCCGCCTCGCGGGCCACCCGGCGCGCGGCGCTCTCCGTGACCTCGAGCCGCACCCCGAAGCTCGCGAAGTAGGCCTGCGACTGCCGAAGACCGGACTCGCTCCCTTCGGCGAGGATACGGAGGAGCTCGTCCTCGCCGAGGGCTTCGAGAAGCACGACCGCGTCGAACCGCGAGAGGAACTGGGGGCTCACCCCGTACTCGAACAGGTCCTCGTGCTTGAGCCAGTCGCGCAGCGAGAACTGCAGCTCCTCGTGGGCGCGCCCCGTCTCGTCCACCACCGTGACCGGCTTCAGGGCTCCCTGGTCCTTCCCGTAGGTCACGCGGTGGAAGACCGCGTCGTAGAGCCCTTCGAAGGCCCCCGCGCAGACGAACAGCACCCCGCTCGAATCGACGTTGATCGTCTCTCCGCCCGCCCAGTCGGGAAGCGTGAAGGGCACCGCCTCGTTCTCGATCAGGGTGAGGAGGGCCTCCTGGGCGCGGATGCCGGCGATGTTCGGCTGTCCTCCCACCTGGGACCGGATCTTGTCGACCTCGTCCACGAAGACCAGCCCGTGCGAGGCCTGCTCGAGGAGCTTCTCGATGGGGGTCTCGGGTCCGAGCTGCTGGCGGGCCCGGTCCAGCAGGCGCCGCAGGAGCTTCTCCCCGGGGTGGCCCTGCTCGGCCTCCTCGCCCAGCACGTTGGCGTGGATGCGGACGACCGTGGAGCGGATGGCGAGGGCGGGGTTTGCGGCCAGCAACTCCTCGACCGCGCTCATGAGCGTGGTCTTGCCCGACCCCGAGGAGCCGATCATCAGGATGTTGCCGACCTTGAGGCCGGCCAGCTTCTTGGCCAGGGCCACCGCCATCTCGCGCACGGCCTCCTTCTGGCCGATGATCCGCTTCTCGAGGGCGCTGGCGATCTGGGTCGGGGGGGGTGGATGTGGGGAAGGAGCAGGCACGGGGGCGATTGTACGCCCTGCCGAACGGGCCGTCCTGCCGTGTGCTAGCATCACGGTTTCGTCCCCAAGAAGGAGCCCGCCCTGACCGCCGAGACGCTCGCAACCGGTCTGACCGCCTACGTCGTGCTGCTCTTCAGCCTGTCCGTGCACGAGTCGGCCCACGCCTGGACCGCACTCCAGGAAGGGGATCCGACTGCCCAGTCCCTGGGCCGGATCAGCCTGAACCCGTTGCGGCATATCGACCCGATCGGGACGGTGGTCCTGCCGCTCCTGATGATCTTCACCGGGGTCCCGCTTCTCGGCTGGGCCAAGCCCTGCCCGGTGAACCCCCGCCACTTCAAGGATCTGAAGCGAGGTCAGATCATCGTCTCGGGGGCGGGGCCGACCTCCAACCTCATGCTCGCCGTCCTCTTCACGGCCGCGCTCTTCCTGGCCTTCCGCATGGTCCCGGACCCGTCTCCGAGAAACCCGCTGTTCCTGTTCCTCGAGATCGGCGTGAGCCTCAATGTCCTCCTCGCCGTCTTCAACATGGTGCCGCTGCCGCCTCTCGACGGCTCCCACATCCTCCAATGGGTGCTGCCGAACGGGCTCGGCCATCGGTACATCCGGGCCATCGCACCCTATGGCGGTTTCATCCTTCTCGGCCTCGTGATGACGGGGCTGCTCTTCAAGGTGATCGGGCCGATATACCGAATCGTGGTGGACGCCCTGTACACCGTTGCGCTCCCGTAAGGACACCATGCCCAAGCCCCGCATCCTCTCCGGCATGCGCCCCACCGGGGCGCTCCACCTCGGCAACTACATGGGGGCCCTCGACAACTGGGTCCACCTCCAGGACACCTACGACTGCTTCTTCGCGATCGTCGACTGGCACTCGCTGACGACCGACTACGCCGATCCGTCGGGCATCCACGACAGCGTCGTCGAGGTGGCCACGGACTGGCTGGCCGCCGGGCTCGACCCCGAGCGCTCCACGCTCCTCATCCAGAGCCTGGTGCCGGAGCACGCGGAGCTGCACCTGCTTCTGTCCATGGTCGTGCCGGTGCCGTGGCTGGAGCGGGTGCCGACCTACAAGGAGCAGCAGCAGCAGCTCACCGGGAAGGACCTCTCCACGTACGGCTTCCTGGGCTACCCGCTCCTTCAGGCCGCTGACATCATCATCTACAAGGCGGACGCGGTCCCGGTGGGGGAGGACCAGGCGCCCCACATCGAGATCACCCGTGAGATCGTGCGGCGCTTCAACAACTTCTACGGCCCGGTCTTCCCGGAGCCGAAGACGCTGCTCACCGCGGCGAAGCGCATCCCCGGCACCGACGGGCGCAAGATGTCGAAGTCGTACGACAACGCGGTGTATCTGAAGGACGACCCCGAGACGCTGCGGAAGAAGATCAAGCCGATGGTCACCGACCCCGCGCGCATGCGGCGCACCGACCCCGGGGACCCGGACAAGTGTCCCGTGTTCGATCTCCACCGGGCGTTCTCTCCCAGGGAGACGCTGGAGTGGGCGGCCGAAGGCTGCCGGACCGCGGGCATCGGCTGCATCGATTGCAAGGCGAAGCTGACCGATCATATGCTGGACCGGCTGTCCGGGATCCACGAACGCAGGCCCGAGTACGCCTCGCGGCCGGACACGGTGTGGGACATCCTGCGGGAGGGTTCGAAGAGGGCGCGTGCCGCCGCCCAGGCCACGATGGACGAGGTCCGGGCGGCGATGAAGATCGACTACCGGAAGTCGTGAGCGACGAACCCAAGACGCCGCCCGAGACGGCCGACGAAACGGCCGCGACGGCAGAGGCGCGTGCGGACGACGACGGCGACTTTCAGGCGGCCCCGAAGGCCGATCCGCCCTCGGTCTCCGACGCCACCGGGTCCGCGGAGGAGACGCCGCCCGACGGCGAAGACGCCGCCGCCGTCTCCCAGCGCGTCGCCGTTCCCGAGGGCGTCGAGTCCACACTGCCCGAGGACGTCCCCCGCATCGAGCTTCCCCTCTTCGAGGGACCGCTCGACCTGCTCCTGTACCTGATCCGGCGCGAGAAGATCGACATCCACGACATCCCCATCGCTCCCATCACCCGCGAGTACATGGAGTACCTCGACCTGATGCAGGAGCTGAACCTCGACGTGGCCGGAGAGTTCATGCTGATGGCGGCCACGCTCATCCACATCAAGTCCAAGATGCTCGTCCCGGTGGGGCCGACGGAGGCAGAGGGCGAAGACGACTACGTCGACCCTCGCGAGGAGCTGGTGCGGCGGCTGCTCGAGCTCCAGCGATACAAGGATGCGGCGGGCCTCCTCCACCAGCAGGCCCAGATCCGGGCCGCGCAGTGGACGCGGCCGGACACGGTGCTGCCCACGTTCGACGACGCCGGTGAGGAGATGCTCGAGGCGGGGCTGTACGACCTGATCGCCGCCTTCAAGGAGCTGCTCGAACGGAGGAAGTCGCTCCTCGCCCACGAGATCGAGATGGAGGGGCCCAGCGTCGAGGAGCGCATGAACGAGCTCCTGGAGATGATCGGCGAGGGCGAGTCGCTGAAGTTCCTGGAGCTGTTCACATCACTCGACACCAAGGCCCAGATGATCACGACGTTCCTGGCCCTCCTGGAGCTGGTGCGGCTGAAGTTGGTCCGCGTCTACCAGCGGGGGATGTTCGGGGCGATCCGCGTCTTTCGCCCGGTCGGCCCGCCCGCCGAGGGTCCGCCGCCGGCGACGTAGGGAGAGAAGAACCGTTGGACGAGAAGGACGATCGACACGAGGGGGCCCCCGGCGTCGAGTCGCCGGAGGCCGAGGAGTCCGCGGCTCCGAACGAGCACGACGGGGCCGCGGCGGCCGAAGGCGGCTCGGATCCGACCCCCGAGGCACCGGCGGAGACCGACGGCACCGAGGACGGCTCCATCCTCCCGGCCCGCGAGGTGCGCGCTATCGTGGAGGCGCTCGTCTTCGCTGCACCGCAGCCCCTCAGCTCCCGCGAGATCGGCCGCGTGCTCGGGGGAGTTCCAACGGAGGACTGGCAGCGGGCTCTCGAGGAGCTGCAGGCCGACTACGCCCGGGACGAGCGGGGCCTGCAGCTCATCGAAGTCGCCGGTGGATGGCAGATCACCACGCGCCCGGAGTACAACGACTGGGTCCGGGAGCTGCTCGACCCGAAGACGCCGACGCGGCTGTCGATCCAGGCCCTCGAGACGCTGGCCGTCATCGCCTACCGGCAGCCGGCCACCCTGCCCGAGATCATCGAGCTTCGAGGGGTCAGGTCTCAGGGTGTCGTCAAGACGCTCCTCGAGAAGCGCCTGATCCGTATCACCGGACGCAAGGAGGTCGTGGGCCGGCCCATGCTCTACGGCACCACGAAGCAGTTCCTGCTCCACTTCGGGCTGAAGGACCTCGACGAGCTCCCGCAGATCGAGGAGTTCGCCGAGGTGCTGGGCGAGGAGGTGGACGTGCCCGGCCTCAAGCGAGCCATCGAGGCCCCACGTCCGGCCGAGGTGCCCCTCGCCGAGGGCGAGGAGTTGGCGCAGGGGACTCTGTTCGACGAACCGGGGGAGGGCGCGACGCCGTCGGAAGACGAGACGCCGGCCGAGGCTGCGCTTTCGGGGGAGGACGACGAGCCGCAAAGCGAGTAGACCCTCGCCGTCCCGGAAGACCGTGGCATAGCTCGCCACCTTCGCCTCGAGCGAGGCCTCAGAAGAGCTCGCCCCGACGGCGCCGCAGAGAGCGGCTCTGAAGCGCCGATGGGCGAGCCTGAAGCCGCCTTCTTGGGCGCGGCAAGGGTGCGCCAGCGAAGATCCGACAAAGGCGGCGCCCTATCCTCTTGCCTCGTCGCCCGCCCCTGAAATAGCATCCGTTGGAGAGTGCCAGGCCAGCCCAGCTGAATGCTCCCAATCGCCAGGACATGAGCATGTCCTCTACCAGGCGCCTTCTATCACCGGTTGTCGATCTCCGGGACGGTGAAACAGCAACAGCCGTCTTGATGTTCGTCTACTCCTTCCTGGTCATGACGGCTTACAACAACATCAAGCCATCAGCGACCTCCAAGTTCATCTCCGATCTCGGGGCCGACAACCTTCCCTGGGTGATGCTGCTGGCCGGCCTCACCATCGGCGTCATCATGCAGTCTTACAGTCGTCTCGTCGGCATGATCCCCCGCAACTGGGTCCTCCCCGGTACGCAGGTCGTGGTGGTCGGATTCCTCATCGGTTTCTGGTTCCTCTTCCAAACCAGTCAGGAATGGGTCTCCGCAGCGTTCTACTTCTGGGGTCGATTGTTACTCGGCATCTTCCTCATCAGTCAGTTCTGGACACTCGCCAACGACATCTACGACCCTCGGCAAGCCAAACGCGTCTTCGGTTTCATCGGAGGTGGTACCAGCCTCGGCGGCATGACCGGTGCCGGGCTCACGTCGCTCCTTGCAAAAAGGGTAGGCACGGACAATCTTCTCCTCTTCAGCGCCGGCATCGTCACGCTGTGCTTCTTCATCGTGTTGATGATCCAGAGAAGGGTGAAGGCACCTGACACGTCCGCGTTAGCACGGAGTCACTCGACAAGAAGCGGCGAAGCTTTGAGCATGCTCCGTCAGTCAAAGCACCTGCGGCTCATCGCATTGGTCGTTGGATTCGCGGCTCTCGGCGCGGTGACCATCGAGCAGCAACTCAACATGGCGGCAGAAGCAGAGGTGCAGACCGAAGATGCCATCACGAGTTTTCTCGCTTCAATTACCTTCTACATTTCCGCCATCGGTTTCTTCATTCAAGTGTTTCTTGTTTCGCGCATCTACAGACTTGTCGGAATTGGCTTCGCGCTGATGGTCCTGCCCGTCAGCCTCGGGGCTACCGCACTTCTCATTCTCTTGAACCCTGTCCTTTGGGCGCCCAGCGTGGCCCGTGTAGCAGATAGCGCCACTCGATACAGCCTCGACAAGACCACGCGAGAAGTGCTGTTTCTACCTCTCCCCGGCGAGCTGAAGCTCAGAGCCAAGTCTTTCGTCGACGTCGTTGGCGACCGATTCATCGGCAAGGGGATTGGATCCATACTCTTGCTTCTCGTGATCAAGGTGCTCGGATTCACGTGGTATCAGGTCAGCTTCCTGAGCCTTGGCTACTGCTTGATTTGGATCTACATGGCACGCAAAGCGCGCAAGGAGTACGTGGCTTCTTTCCGCAAGAGTATCGAGACAGAGGACTTGGCACCGGTGGAAATGAAGCTGGAGACGGGTGACCCTTCGACCATCGAGACCTTGATCGAGGAACTGGGCAGCCCTGACGAACGACGCGTGCTCTATGCCATCGACCTCCTCGACTCTCTCGAGAAGCAGAATCTCATTACCCCGCTTCTTCTTCACCACCGCTCGTCCAATGTTCGAGAACGGGCCTTGAAGGCGATCCAAACGGTACGGCCCGACTTGGTGAAGCGTTGGACGCCCGCAATCGAGAAGGCACTGACGGATGAGAGCCCCGGTGTGCGAGCTGCCGCTGTCACTGCCTTGGCGGACCTCCGCAAGGAACAAGCAGCCGATCTTATGCGGCCTTACCTCGGAGACGACGACCCTCGCATGGCGGCTGCGGCGGCCGTCGCCCTCGCGCGGAGTGCGGAAGAATCGGACCAATGGGCCGCCGAAACGACCTTGCAGCGGCTCGCAACCGACATGCGAGAGGCAGCCGTCCCGGCCCGCAGAGAGGTCGCGCGCGCTGTATCGCAGATGCCTGATCCAAGATTCCGTCATCTGCTGGTTTCCTTGTTGTACGACCCGAACCTGGAGGTCGCGAAGGAAGCCATTGCGAGCGCAAGAGAGCTAGGCACTTCCGACCACATCTTTGTTCCCACACTCGTCTCACTGCTCCGACACCGTCACCTGAAGTTCAATGCACGACAAGTGCTCGTGAGCTACGGCGAAGATGTATTGGACGCTCTCGGCTACTTCATGAGGGACGTCCAGGAGGACGTGTGGGTTCGTCGCCATGTCCCGGGGACCATCGCCCTCATCCCTTGTCAGAACTCCATGGACATCTTGCTCGAAACACTCAAAGACGAGGATGGCCTGCTCCGTTTCAAGACCCTGAATGCTCTCGAGCGGCTCCATCGGGGCTATCCTGAGCTACCTGTCGCTCCGGAGCCGATCTTGGAGCTGGCCGACAAAGAGGCTCTTCGCTATTATCGGTACCTTAGCCTTCACTACAATCTCTTTGACAAAGGCGACCTGCCGAAGGACTCCCTCCTTGCTCAGGCCTTTCACGAGAAGCTGGAAAGAGTCTGGGACCGCCTGTTTAGAACGACGGCGCTCATTTGGCCATGGAGGGACGTCCTGGCGTCGAGGTGGGCAATCGAGAAAGGGGACGCGCGAGCCCGGTCGAGTGCTGTCGAGTATCTCGACAACATGATGAGCGGCACCTTCCGGAAGCGCTTCATGTCTATCCTGGAAGAGATGCCGATCGATGAAAAGGTACGGCGCGGTAACGTGACAATCAAGACCAGAGTAAGGAGCGTAGAGGAGACGCTGGAACGTTTGATCTACGACGACGATCCCGTCATCGCGGCGCTCGCCATCGACACGGTACGGGAACGAAAGATCTGGTCGTTGGTCGATGACGTGGAGCAAGCTTTGAAGTTCCGTGATGCGAAAGACTTCATCGTTTTCGAAGCCGCATCGCTTGCTCTCGGTGAGCACCGACTTGGGAAGGAGTTGCGTCATGCGGTTTGAGCTCCTTCCGCCCGTTCCAGCCGTAACCGTCGTGCGCCAACTCCGGCCCATACCTCTTTTCTCTTGCGTTTCTGTGGATGAGCTGTTTCGTTTCTCCACCATTGCCCAACAAGTCCGACACACCAGAGGAAGCGCCTTTCAAAGGAAGGGTGCGCCGGCGGAGTACATTCAGGTGCTGGTCGAGGGCAAGGTTGTCGTGTCGGAAACGGAAGGCACCCAACACGAAGTGTCGCCACCTCGGATGTTCGGCTTCCGGGAGGTGCTCGAAGGCAGACCGTTGATGGAATCGGCCGAAGCCAAGGAGACGTCGATTTGCGTCGCCATGGAAGCCGAGAAGTTTCGTGGTCTGCTGTCGGACAATATCGAACTGGTGGACGGCGTGTTTCGAATGTTCGTGGGGCAGCCTTCGACCTCGGGCCCGCCGAGTGTCTTGTCGGGAGCGGTCGAGGTCGCCGCGGGCGGGGGACGGTCGGAGGCAAGCGGGGAGCTTCGCCCAATAGACAAGGCCCTTCTCCTGAACCAGCTTCCCATCTTTGCTCGCACTCGCGCCGGGGAGCTATTGGGGCTCAGCGCAACGGTCCGAGAGATCCCCCTGGAAGACGAAAGCAGGATCTTCGACGAAGGCGAGCCCTCGTCTATCTGGATCATGTTGTCTGGCGAATTGAAGCTCGAGCCTCCGATGGGAGGCGAGCCAGTAGCCGTCGGCGCCGGGGACGTTCTCGGAGCGGACGAAGCCCTCGCCGGGAGAACAATGGGCTGGCGCGGCAGAGTCACGACGCCGGGTAAGGCCCTCAGAATCGATCGACAGGACCTGCTCGAGTCATTGGCCCTGCATCCCGATCTCCTGGAAGGAATCTTTGGAGCTTTGTTCCAAACCACTGGGCGGCCCCCAGGCGCCGATGGGCGAGCCTGATCCAGCGGGTTCATGAGGAAGAGACCATGGCGAAGAACAAGAGTTCCCGACGTGATTTCCTCAGGGCCACGGCCGGCTCGACTCTGGCTGGCGCCCTGGTCCCGTCTGCTCTCGAGGCTCGGGAATCCGATTCCGTAGCCCCCAGCGATGCGATCCGGATCGCCACCATCGGCATGGGGGGGATGGGCTTCGGAGACACGCACACAGCCCTGCGGGTCCCCGGCGTCGAGTTCGTGGCGGCGGCCGACTGCTACGACGGCCGATTGACCCGGGTCAAGGAGGCCTTCGGCAAGGACGTGATGACGACCCGGGACTACCGGGAGATCCTCGGCCGCTCGGACGTCGACGCCGTGATCGTCGCGACACCGGATCACTGGCATGCCCAGATAACGGCCGAGGCGATGCGAGCGGGGAAGGCCGTGTACCTCGAGAAGCCGATGGTCCACGACCTCGAGGAGGGTCCCGACCTCATCAAGGTCGAGAAGGAGACCGGACAGATCCTGATCGTCGGGAGCCAGCGGGTCAGCTCCGTCGTCTACGAGAAGGCGGGGGAGCTGTTCCGCGCCGGTGCCATCGGCACGCTGAACATGGTCGAGGCGCGCTACAACCGGAACTCGGCCATCGGCGCTTGGCAGTACTCGATCCCGACCGACGCCTCGCCGGAGACGATGGACTGGAAGATGTTCCTCGGTGATGCGCCGTCCCGCCCCTTCGACCCGGTGCGCTTCTTCCGGTGGCGGAACTACTGGGACTACGGCACCGGCGTCTCGGGCGACCTGTTCGTTCACCTCTTCTCCGGGATCCACTTCGCCCTGGGATCCAACGGGCCCGAGCGCGTGACGGCCACGGGCGGGATTCGCCACTGGAAGGACGGACGGGACGCCCCGGACGTGATGGTCGGCCTGTTCGACTACCCGGAGACCGAGAGCCACCCGCCCTTCACCATGTCCCTGCAGGTGGACTTCGCCGACGGCAGCGGCGGCAGCCAGGAGTTCCGGTTCGTCGGAAACGAGGGAATCATGACGATCGGCCGGGACGGCGTGAGCGTCTCCCGTCGCGCTCCTCAGGCCGAGCCCGGCTACACGATCGACACCTTCAGCAAGGCTCAGCAGGCGGCCTTTCTCGAGGAGTACCGGAAGAAGTACCCCGAAACCGCGAGGGCGGAGCTGGCGGAGTCGGGGGAGACCCTGTACCGGCCCCCGAGGGGCTACAGCGACCGGCTGGACCACTTCCGCAACTTCTTCAACGCGATGAGGACCGGCGGACCCGTCACCGAGGACGCGACCTTCGGCTTCCGGGCCGGGGCGCCGGCGCTGCTGTGCAACATGAGCTATCGGGAAAAGCGGATCCTCGATTGGGACCCGGAGGGGATGCGCCTGACCGGCGATGCCGCAACCCAGCGGAGCTGAGGCGTGACCCGGTCCTGGCCTCGATCGCAGGTGTCGGGTCCGGCCCGCATGTCGAGTCGGGCCGGCCCCCCGACGTCTATCGAATGAGCGGCGCGATCACCAGCGAGACCACCGCCATCAGCTTGATGAGGATGTTGAGGCTGGGGCCCGCCGTATCCTTGAACGGGTCGCCCACGGTGTCGCCCACGACGGCGGCTTTGTGGGTAGCGCTCCCCTTGCCACCGAGCGCTCCCGCCTCGATGTGCTTCTTGGCGTTGTCCCAGGCCCCGCCGGCGTTGGCCATGAAGATCGCCATCAGCACGCCGGTGACGATGGTGCCCGCCAGGACTCCAGCGAGGAAGTTCTTGTCGATGAACCCGGCGATGACGGGAATCAGGACCGCCATGAGGCCGGGGATGATCATCTTCCTCAGGGCGGCGGCGGTGGCGATGTCCACACAGCGTGCGTAGTCCGCCTTGACGCCTTCGGTGCCGTCCAGCAGTCCCTTGATCTCCCGGAACTGCCGGCGGACCTCCTCGATCATGTCGAAGGCCGCCTTGCCCACGGCCTCCATGGCGATCGAGGAGAAGATGAAGGGGACCATGCCGCCGATGAGTAGCCCGGCAAGCACCATGGGGTTGAGGACCGAGACATCTTCCGGCCGCAGGTCGGCCTGCTGCCGGAAGGCGGCCATGAGGGCCATGGCGGCCAGGGCCGCCGACCCGATGGCGAAGCCCTTGCCAACGGCGGCAGTGGTGTTCCCGACCGCGTCCAGCTTGTCGGTCCGCTGCCGCACCTCGGGAGGGAGCCCGGCCATCTCGGCGATGCCGCCGGAGTTGTCGGCGATGGGCCCGTAGGCATCGACCGCGAGCTGGATGCCCACCGTGGCCAGCATGCCGAGTCCGGCGAGGGCGATGCCGTAGAGCCCGGCGAGCTGGAAGGTCGCCACGATGGCGCCGGCCAGGAGGAACAGCGGCCAGCCCGTCGACCTCATACCGAGCGCCAGTCCGGCGATGATGTTGGTGGCGGCACCCGTCTGGGCAGCCTCGGCGACCCGCTGGGCGGGCCTCTTCGACTCGGCGGTGAAGTACTCGGTGATGAAGCCGATCGCGATCCCCAGCGCCAGGCCGATGATCATGGAGCCGTAGAGCCCCACCCAGGCCTCGGGGCACAGCCACCGGATGAGGGGCAGGGCCACGACGAGCATCACGACCGCGGCGCCGAGGGTGCCGACGTTCAGGGCGGTCTGTGGGTTCCCTCCCTCCTTCGTGCGCACGACGAACGTCCCGGCGATGGAGCACAAGATGCCGAAGGCCGCGATCACGAGGGGCAGGATGACGTAGTTCAAGGGGTTCGCCACGTCGCCCAGGCTGGCCGCGAAGGGCAGCCCCAGGACCATGCCGCCGATGATCGCGCCCACGTAGGACTCGAACAGATCGGCGCCCATCCCGCACACGTCACCCACGTTGTCGCCCACGAGGTCGGCGATGACGGCCGGGTTGCGGGGGTCGTCCTCGGGGATGCCCGCCTCGACCTTGCCCACCAGGTCGGCTCCCACGTCCGCCGACTTCGTGTAGATGCCGCCGCCGACGCGAGCGAAGAGCGCGATGGACGATGCCCCGAGGCTGAACCCGGAGAGCACCTGGAGCACCTGGTTCTGCATGACGTCGGGTCCGGTGCCGAAGAGGTGGGAGTAGGCGATGAAGAGGGTCGAGAGCCCGAGAACGCCCAGGCCGACGACCGACATGCCCATGACCGAGCCGCCCGAGAAGGCGATGTTCAAGGCGGAGTTGAGCGAGTCCCGCGCGGCGGCCGCGGTCCGGACGTTGGCCCGGGTGGCCACGCGCATCCCGAAGACGCCGGCCAGGCCCGAGCACACCGCACCCACCAGGAAGGAGACCCCGACCAGCTGTGTGCCGTTCTGGTAGTTCGCCACGAAGAGCAGGATGGCGACGGCGGCGGCAAAGACGGCGAGTACCGAGTACTCGCGTTTCAGAAACGCGATGGCGCCTTCTCGAATGAAAGATGCAATCTCGGCCATGCGGTCGGTGCCCGTGTCCTGGCGCGCGACGTACTTCGCCTTGTACCAGGCGAACAGGAGCGCGAGAACACCGAAGACCCACAGCCAGTTGACAATGCTGTGCACGCTCTACCTCCTTGTTTCGGCGGGGCCGATCATACCTTTCCGCCCTTTGACGCGCACGAGCAGTGTCTAGGCCATCGGTACTAGGCACGGCCGGACCGGGCCCTGAGAGGGAGACGGCCGGCCCTCGTCTCAGCCCGTCGCGGCGGGCCCCGGGCCCGGGCGTCGCGCCTCGGCCTCGATGAAGACTCTCTTGACCCGGGGCAGGGCGGCCTTCAGCTCACGGTCGAGCTCCCTCACCACGGATTCCACGTTGTCCGAGGAGGTCTTGCTCGCGAAGTCGACGCTGAGGTTCACCAGGATGTACTCGGGGCCCACGTGCATGGTCGCGATCTCGTTCACATGGGTGATCGCGTCGTGCCGGCCCGTGATCTCCCGGATCTTGTCCACGACCTCAGGGTTGGCTCCCTCGCCGATGAGGAGGCCGTGGGTTTCGTAGGCCAGCCAGATGGCGGTGGCCCCAAGGATGAGGCCGATGACGACCGACGCCGCTCCGTCGAAGTAGAGGTTTCCGGTGACCTGTCCGAGAAGGATGCCGAGAAAGGCGACGACGAGACCGAGCATTGCCGCCGTGTCCTCGAAGAGGACGACGAACATCGAAGGGTCCTTCCCCCTCTGGACCGCCTGGATGTAGCCGTAGCCGCCCTTGACCTTCCGGAACTCCTTCCAGGCGAACAGCCACGCCCCGCCCTCGAAAACCATCGCGAGGGCGAGGACGATGTAGTTGACATGGGGGCTCTCGACGGGACGGGGGTGGAGGAGGTGCTTGACGCCCTCGTACACCGAGATTCCGGCGCCCACCGCGAAGATCAGGATCGCGACGACGAAGCTCCAGAAGTAGATCTCCTTCCCGTGGCCGAAGGGGAACCGCTCGTCGGGGGGCTTCTTCGACCGGCGGAGGCCCCACAGCAGGAGGACCTGGTTGCCGGTGTCCACCACGGAGTGGATCCCCTCCGAGAACATCGCCGAGCTCCGGGTGACGAAGGCGGCGATGAACTTGGTGATGGCGATCAGCGCGTTGCCGATCAGGGCGGCGAAGATGACCTTCTTCGAGCCAGCGGCCACGGCTCTCATGCTCCTTCCTCGTCAGGGACGACTACGCTGCGGATCCTACCGGCAACGAGGATGACCCGGCAACCTGGATCAGCTAACCTCTCCCTCTCCACGGAGGGGGCTCGGGGGACGCGACGTCGAGCTTGCGAGACGAGCGTCGACCCCGAGTGTACGCCGCGACGCGCTAGCGTCGCCGCCGACCAGGCAGGGGAATGCTGTGTCCCAGGAACCCATCGTTCGTCTCGAGCGGGTCAGCAAGGACTACACCGAGGGCGGCGAGGCGCGCCACGTCCTCCGCGAGGCGACGGTCTCCTTCGCGGAAGGGGAGGTCGTGGCCATACGGGGGCGCAGCGGGAGCGGCAAGAGCACGCTGCTGAACCTCGTGGCCGGGATCGACTCGCCCACCGCGGGCGAGGTCTGGGTGGCCGGGACCTGCCTCAGCCGGCTCTCCCCGGCGGACCGCACGCTCTTTCGCCGGGACCACCTGGGCTTCGTCTTCCAGTTCTTCAACTTGATCCCCACTCTCCGCGTCCTCGAGAACGTGCAGCTGCCGGCGGAGCTCCGGGGGCTGCCGTCCGGCGAGGCGGCCGAGCGGGCCCGCACCCTTCTGGCCGCGGTGGGCCTCGCCGGGCGTGAGCGCTCGTTCCCCGACCGCCTCTCGGGCGGGGAGCAGCAGCGCGTGGCCATCGCCCGGGCGCTCGTCCAGGACCCCCGCGTCCTGCTCGCCGACGAGCCCACCGGCAACCTCGACGACGCCACCGGCGAGGCGGTGATGGACCTGCTGGAAGGGCTGACCCGGAATGCCGGACGCACCCTGGTCCTCGTCACCCACAGCCTGCAGGTCGCGGCGCGCGCCGACCGCGTTCACACGATCGAGGACGGCCGCGTGGTGCCGCTCGACACGGGCGCGGCGGGCGGGCAGGGCTGAGGCCGGGTCCACTCGTGACACGCTCGCTCCTGCTGACCGGCCTCCGTGATCTCATGCGGCGGCCGTTGCACACCGGCCTCATGGTTCTCGGGGTCACCCTGGGGGTGGCGGTGGTGATCGCCATCGACCTCGCCAACACGAGCGCGAGCCGCGGCTTCGCGCGGAGCGCCGAGGCGGTCGCGGGTCGCGCCACCCACCAGGTCCTCGGTGGGCCCTCCGGCCTCGCCCAGGACGTGCTGCGCAGGATCCGGGTCGAGGGCGGGCTGCGGGCGAGCGCCCCCGTGGTCGAGGGCTACGTGACCGCCCTCGACCTGGACCGTCAGCCCCTGCGCGTCCTGGGCCTCGACGTGCTGTCCGAGGGTCCGTTTCGAGAGCATCTGAGCAGCGGGTCGTTCGCCGACCCCGGATTCGAGCGTCTCTTCGTCGAAGAGGCCGCGGTGTTCGTGGGCTCGGCCCTCGCCGACCGCTACGGCCTCGGCATCGGCAGCCCCGTCCGTGTGAGTGTCCAGGACCGCGTCGAGACGTTGGTGGTGAGAGGCATCGTCCGGTCTGCCGAATCCGCAGGAGGCGGCCTCGCTCGACGGCCTGCTGCTGATGGACGTGGGCCGGGCCCAGCGCCTGCTCCGCATGGGGAGCCGGATCACCCGAGTCGATCTCGTCGCCTCGCACGAGGACGCGGAGCGGACGGCGGCCCTGCTCCCGCCGGGGGCGCGGCTCGTGTCCGCCCGCGCGCAGGCCCGGACCGTGGGGCAGCTCACCGAGGCCTTCCAGCTCAACCTGACCGCCCTCAGCCTGCTCGCCCTCGTGGTGGGGATGTTCCTCATCTACAACACGGTGATGTTCAGCGTCGTGCAACGCCGAGCCGTGCTCGGCACCCTGCGCCTGCTCGGGGTGACCGGCGAGCAGGTCCTCGCGCTCGTCCTGCTCGAGACGGTGGCGGCGTCCGCCCTGGGCGTCCTGCTCGGTCTCGGGCTCGGCTGGGTTCTCGGTCAGGGCGCGGTCCGTCTCGTCACCCGCACGATCAACGACCTCTACTACGTGCTGTCGGTGACCGGCGCGCCCCTCACCGCGGCGTCGGTGGCGAAGGGGGTCGTCCTCGGTCTCGGCGCGGGTGTCCTGGCCGCAGTGGCCCCCGCGCTCGAGGCCGCTCGGGTCGAGCCGATCGAGGCCCTGCGTCCCAGCCGCCTCGAGTCCGGGGCGCGGTGGGCGCGTCCCCCGGGTCGCTCTGGGCGGCGGCCTCCTGGCCGCCTCCGGCGGGGTCCTGCTCATGCTGGCGGGCCGGTCGCTCGCCCTCGAGCTTCGCCGGCCTGTTCGCCATCGTCCTCGGCCTCGCCCTCGTCGCGCCGCTGGCCACGGTGGGGTCCATGGCGGTGGCCGGGCCCGATCGGGGGTCGGCTCGTGGGCACCCTGGGTCGGCTGGCGGCCCGGACCGTCACCCGCTCGGTCAGCCGGACCGGGGTGGCGATCGCCGCGCTCGCGGTGGCGGTCTCGGTCACGATCGGGGTCGGCCTGATGATCGAGAGCTTCCGCACCACGGTCGAGAACTGGCTCGACCTCTCGCTGAGGGCCGACGTGTTCATCTCGGCGCCGGCACCGGGGGGGACGCGCCGGACCCCCGTCATCTCTCCGGATGTGCCGGCGAAGGTGGCGCCGGGTCTCCGGGGTGGAGGACGTCGAGACCTTCCGCGGGGTCCGGGTGGCGAGCCCGCTCGGCGAGGTCCAGCTGGCGGTCGCCGACCCACGCCGTCCCCGGAGCGCCGCCCTCTACCGGTTCGCCGAGGGGGATCCGGACGCGGTGTGGGAGAGGGTCCGGGCCGGGGCCGTCCTGGTCAGCGAGCCCTTCGCGTTCCGCCACCGCCTCCCGGCACGGGGCGGCACGGTGGAGCTGCAGACCGACCGTGGCCTCCGGTCGTTTCCCGTGGCCGGTGTCTTCTACGACTACGCGACCGAGAGCGGCCTCGTGCTCCTCTCTCGCGACGTCTACGAGCGCCTCTGGGACGACCGCGCCGTCTCGTCCCTCGGTGTGTACGTCGCGCCGGGCCACGCGATCGAAGAGGTCGTCGCGGACCTGCGCGCGGCGCTCGCGGGGACGGCCCTTCAGGTGATCCCCAACCGCGCGCTCCGGGCCCGCGCCCTGGAGGTCTTCGACCGCACCTTCGCCGTGACCCAGGCCCTGCGCCTGCTCGCGGTGATCGTCGCCTTCGTCGGCGTCTGGAGCGCGTTGCTGGCGCTGCAGGTCGAGCGCACCCGCGAGCTGGCCACCCTCGAGGTCCTGGGCCTCGGCCCGTATCAGATGTGGGGCCTGACCGTGCTCGAGACGGGTCTCATGGGGGTGGTGGCGGGACTGCTCTCACTGCCCCTGGGATGGCTCCTCGCGGTCATCCTGGTGAACGTCATCAACGTCCGGTCCTTCGGCTGGACGATGCGCCTCGAGGCCGACCCGTGGCTCTTCGCCCAGGCGCTCGCGGTGAGCGTGGTGGCGGCGGTGCTGGCCTCGGTCTACCCGCTGCTCCGCCTGCGGCGTCGCTCGCTGGCCGCGGCGCTGAGGTCGGAGTGAGCGAGCCGCGGAGCCGTCGTGGCCGCCCTGGCGGCGGCCCTGGCCCTGGCGGCGGTGCTGGCGCCGACGGGCTCTGATCCGACCTCCGGACCGGACGGGTCACGGACGACGACGCGGCTGGAGCTCGGGCCCGGGCTCGACCTCGCGGCCTTCGCGCGCGCGACCGCAGTCCAGGAGTACCGTCTTCCCGACGACCACGGCCCGCACCTCGACGTACCAGACCGAGTGGTGGTACTACACCGGCAACCTCGCCGCTGCCGACGGAGCGCCGCTTCGGCTTCCAGCTCACGTTCTTTCGTCGCGGGCTCTCGCCGGGCGCCCCGCCGGACGGCCCCGGCCTCGCGACCCACCAGATCTACTTCGCGCACCTCGCGGTCACCGACGTCGCCGCGGGCGCGCACGTCTTCGCCGAGCGGTGGAGCCGCGGTGCGGGCGAGCTGGCCGGCGCGCGCGGGACGCCCTTCGCGGTGTGGCTCGAGGACTGGCGGGTCGAGGCGACCCGCTCCGACGGCAGCGCGGTACGGCTGGTCGCGCGGGACGGGCCGCTCCTCCTCGACCTCGAGCTCGAGACGCGCAGGCCGCTCGTCAGGCACGGCGACCGGGGCCTCTCTCCGAAGAGCGGCGAGCCCGGCAACGCGTCGCACTACGTCGGGTACACGCGCCTCTCGGCACGCGGCCGCCTGGCCGTGGCCGGGGGCGCGGTGCCGGTGTCCGGGGCCGCCTGGTTCGACCACGAGTGGAGCACGAGCGCGCTGGGGGCGGGCGCGGTGGGGTGGGACTGGTTCTCCCTCCAGCTCGAGGACGGACCGGGAGCTGATGTACTTCCAGATCCGGCGTGAGGACGGGGGCATCGAGCCCGTCTCGGGGGGGACGCTCGTCGACGACGCCGGGGGCACGCGCCGGCTGCCCGCGGCCGCGGTCTCCCTGGCCGTGCTCGACCGATGGACGAGCCCCGAGACCGGCACGACCTACCCGTCGAGGTGGCGGCTCCGCGTTCCGGGAGAAGACCTCGAGCTCGTCGTCGAGCCCTGGATCCCGGCCCAGGAGATGCGCACCTCCTTCGCCTACTGGGAGGGCGCGGTGCGGGTGTCCGGCACGCGCGCCGGGCGACCCCTGCGCGGCCACGGCTATGTCGAGCTCACGGGCTACGCCCGCAGCATGCAGGGTGTCTTTTGAGGCACGTGGGTTATGATCCCGGCCGTGCAGGAGCGGCTCCAGAAGGTCCTGGCGCGAGCGGGCTTCGCCTCGCGGCGTGGCGCCGAGGCGCTGATGCAAGAGGGCCGGGTGACGGTCAACGGGGCCGTCGTCCGAGAGCTCGGAACGAAGGCCGACCCCGCCCACGACGACGTCCGCGTCGACGGCGTGAGGGTGAAGGCCGCGGGTGAGCCCGTCTACATCGTGCTCAACAAGCCACGCGGGGTGGTGACCACGCGCCGGGATCCCGCGGGCCGCCCCACGGTCATGGACCTGGTGCCGGGCGTGGCCGGGCTCTTCCCGGTGGGCCGGCTCGATCTGACCACCGAAGGCCTCATCCTCCTCACGAACGACGGCGCGTTCGCAGAGCGGGTGTCCCACCCCCGATTCGAGGTCCCGCGCGTGTATCACGCAAAGGTCCGCGGCGTCCCCGACGCCCCGACGCTCGCTCGGCTTCGGCGAGGAGTCAGGGTGGACGGCGACATGATGATGGTCGACCGGGTCCGTCTGGTCGAGGTCGACCGGCACGCGTGGGTCGAAGTGACGCTGCACGAGGGGAAGCAGCACGAGGTCAAGCGACTGCTCGAGGCGGTGGGCCACCCGGTCTCCAAGCTCCGGCGGGTCGCCTTCGGCCCGATCACCCTTCAGCGCCTGGCCCCGGGCCAGTACCGGGCCCTCGAGCCGGTCGAGATCGCAGGCCTGCTGCGCGGGGAGGGGAGCCCCGCCGAGCTGACTCGACGGCCGCGCCGTCGACGCCGTGCGGCAGTTCGACGAAAAGCGGTCCCGGGAAAGGCTGGCGCCCGAGAGGCGGCGGCACGGAAGGCCGGTGTACGCAGAGCCGGCGCCGGGAAGGCCGTGACCGGGAAGTCCGACGCGCGGAGGGGCGGTGCGCGGAAGGGCAGTGCGCGAGAGGTCGACGTGCGGGGAGCCGGTGTGCGCAAGACCGATGTGCGTAAGACCGATGTGCGTAAGACCGATGTGCGTAAGACCGATGGTCGCACCGCAGACTCACGGGCCCGCACCCGCAAGCCCGGCGCGGCTCGCTCGGCCCGCCCGTCCGGACGCGGGGGTCAGAGCACGGTCCCGCCGCGCGGATCCCGGAAGCGGTCGGGCGGAGCGGGACGCCGGGGGCGGCGATGAGCCCCACCCGGCAGGAGTGGTTCGTGTCCCCGCCTCACCTGGAGGGCCTCGATCGATTCGAGCCGGGCAAGCCCATCGCCGAGGTCCAGCGCGAGCTGGGCCTCGAGCGGGTCGTCAAGCTCGCCTCCAACGAGAACCCACTGGGTCCTTCCCCGATGGCGGTCGATGCGGCGCGGGCCGCGATGGCGGACGCCCATCGCTACCCCGACGCCGCGGCCACCGAGCTGCGAGCGGCCCTGAGCGCCCACCTCGGCGTGCCGAGCGCCCAGGTGATCGTGGGGAGCGGGTCCGTCGACGTCATCGATCTCCTCGCGAAGGCGTTCCTCGGTCCCGGCGACAACGCGGTCATCTCCGAGCACGCGTTCGCACGGTTCCGGCAGATCGTTGACGCGCGCAACCGCGGGGCCCGCCTCGTCCCGATGCGCGAGTGGACGCACGACCTCGCCGCGATGGGCCGGGCCGTGGACGATCGGACGCGCCTCGTGTTCGTCGCCAACCCGAACAACCCGACCGGGACCTGGAACCGGCGGGCCGAGGTCGACTCGCTCGTCGCCGCGCTCCCGCCCGGGGTGCTGCTGGTGCTCGACGAGGCGTACTTCGAGTACGCGGACGACCCCGAGTACCCGGACGGGATCGAGCTGGTGCGCGGCGGGGCCCCGGTCGTCGTCACCCGGACGTTCTCCAAGGCCCACGGGCTCGGCGGCCTTCGGGTCGGCTACGGTGTGGCCGCCCCGGAGGTGATCGAGGCCCTCCTCGTCGTCCGCGAGGCGTTCTGCACCAACGCCGTGGCCCAGGCCGCGGCCACCGCCGCCCTCGCCGACGCCGAGCACGTGCGGCGGTCGCTGGAGCTCAACCGCGCCGAGAAGACCCGCGTCGCCGCGGCCCTCACCGGGCGGGGCCACACGGTGCTGCCGAGCCTCGGCAACTTCCTCACCTTCGACACCGGCGAGGAGGGCCGTGACGTGTTCGGCCGCCTCCTCACCCGGGGCGTCATCGTCCGTCCTCTCGATCCCTACGGCATGCGCCGCTGGCTGCGGGTCTCGATCGGCACCCCCGAAGAGAACGCGGCGTTTCTCGAGGCGCTGGAGGCCGTGAGCGAGCGATCCAAATCATGAGAAGCCAGGGACTCGTCGTCGCCATCGACGGCCCCTCCGGGGCCGGCAAGTCCACCGCCGGGCGCACGCTCGCCGAGCGCCTCGGCTACACCTACATCGACACCGGAGCCATGTACCGGGCCCTCGCGCTCAAGGCCATGAGAGCCGGCGTGTCGCTCGATTCCGAGGAGGCGCTCGCCACGCTGTGCCGCGCCTCGCAGCATCGAGCTCACCGACGGCGGTCGGTGCGTGATCCTCGACGGCGAGGACGTGACCGCGGCGATCCGGTCCCCCGAGACGAGCCGCGCCTCGTCGCTGGTCTCCGTGCACCCGGGCGTCCGCACGGAGATGGTGGCGCGCCAGCGCGAGCTGGGCCGCGAGGGGCAGGTCGTCCTCGACGGGCGGGACATCGGCACCGCGGTCTTCCCCGACGCCGAGGTCAAGTTCTTCCTCGACGCGACCCCGGGGGAGCGGGCCCAGCGCCGGCTCGACGAGCTGCGTGCGGCCGGATCCGACATCACGCTCGAGACGGTCGAGGAGGACGTCCGGGAGCGCGACTACACCGACACCCACCGTGCAGAGTCGCCCCTCGTGAGGGCCTGGGACGCGCTCGAGCTGGACACGACCCGCCTGAGCCCCGAGGAGGTCCTCGAGCGGATGCTGGCGGCGGTGAGAGCTCGGCAGGGGCGCCCCATCGACCTCGGCCGCCTCGCCGAGGAGCACCGGGGCTCGACTCGCCGGTACCTCGAGGCCCTGCGCAGCGCCGCGCTGAGCGTCGGGCTCTACCGCCTGCCGGCCGGCGCCGAGGACGACCAGCGCCCGCACGGCGAGGAGGAGGTCTACCTCGTCCTGGAGGGCCGGGGGCGATTCCGAATGGGTGACGAGGACGTCTCGGTGGTGCCGGGGCACCTGCTGACGGTGCCCGCGCGGGTCGAGCACCGCTTCCACTCGATCGAGGAGGACCTCCTGCTCCTCGTCTTCTTCGCCCCCGCCGAGGGCTCGGCGGAAGCCAAGACGGGAGAGTAGAGGAGAGTCAGCCAACAGGCCGAGGATCGCCCGCGTGTCCCCTTCGTAGGGACACGCGGGTGTTCGTGGCCTATCTCAGCCTATCCCTCCCCCTACGTGGGGAGGGATAGGGTGGGGGGTCAATGAACGATTTGGCCGCCGAGCCCCCGGGACACCGCGTGGCGAGAAGAGCCGCGACTTCGCGACAGAACGACTAGAGACGCAAGCGAGCGAACTCGTCGAAGGACGTGACCCCCTTCTTCACGAGCTGTAGGCAGCGCTCCCGGATCGAGACCATGCCGGAGTCCAGCGCTGCCTTCTCGATCTCCGGTGCCGGGCGGCCCTGCTCCAGCGCGGAGCGGACCTCGGCGCTCGAGGGGAGGAGTTCGAACAGCGCCCGCCGCCCCCGATAGCCGACCCGGTTGCAGGTGGGACAACCCTTGCCCTTGAAGAAGCGCAGCGTCTGGGCCTCGTCGTCGTCGATGTCGTGCGCGGCCAGGGTGCGGGCCGGCGGGCGGCTCGTCGGGGACGGTGCAGATCCGGCAGAGGGTCCGGACGAGTCGCTGTCCGGTGACCAGGCCCAGGGATCCCGCGAGGAGCGGCGGGGGCACGCCGAGGTCACGGAGGCTCGCGAGGGCCGTGGCCGCGGACGACGCGGTCATGGCCCCCACGACCAGCCGGCTCGAGGCGAGCTGCGAGGCCACGACCGCCGTGCCCTGATCGGGCACCGCGGAGAGCATGAGGACCTCGGGGCGGACGGCCACCATGGCCCTCAGCGTGGCCTCGATCCGTGGCCCCTCGGGTGAGGTGTCGGCCTCGATCTGGCGCACACCGTCCATCACCCAGTGAATGGGAGCCTCGATGGACAGCACGTCCTTCTGCCCGTCGGCGACGACGTTCATGATCGCGTAGTAGGTCGTGCCGGCTCCGTTGAATGCGGGGGAGGTCACGAGCAGGAACCCGAGACCGGAGCGGATCTCCTCGACGAGATGGACCCGGTCCTCCAGCTCGAGGCCGAGGGTCGTGAGGTCTTTGATGAAGGTGGAGCGGTTCACCAGCTTGACGGTGGCCCCGACGCCGTGGGGGCCAGGGACCGTCCTCAGGATCATGTCGAACTCGGTGTCGCCCAGGAGGACGGTCGCCTTGCTCGACAGCGGGCTCCCCCGGCGGGAGGGATCGAGGTCGAACATGGCAAACAGCGCCTGCTCGAGGGTTGCGGCGTAGGCCCTCGGGATGGGGTCTACCCGGAACGAGAAGCCGTCGATCCGATACCGGACCGCGACCTGCTCGGGCTGGGGCTCGAGGGTCACGTCGGACGCCCGCTTCCTCGCGCCGAGGGCGAGCAGGTAGTCGAGGGTGCTCTCGGGGCTGGAGTGCTCCCAGTACACGCGGCCGGAGTCGGTTCCCGCGCTGGTGTCCTTGAGCGTGTTCACACCCTGCATCCGGAGCCCGGCGTCCACGTCCGCCTGGTTCACGAGCCCCCGGCGGACGAGGATCTCGCCCAGCTTGCGCCCCGTTTCCCTCTGCTCGATCAGCATCTCGAGCAGCTGGGGGGTGGTGATCTTCTTCATCCGGATCAGGATGTCGCCGAGGCGGTCCTGGCTCTGGCTGAGCGTCTGCAGCTCGTCGACGAGAGGGGCGGGGGCGCGCCGCCAGAACTGCTGCTTGTACTCTGAGCTCGCGTCGCAGAAGCAGCGGAGGCAGAAGGGGCAGAGCTTCGTCGGGTTCTTCGGGTCGTCCGAGCACCAGACGGCGGCGACGGCGTCGAACTCCCCGAGGCAGTTCCAACAGGTGATGAGGTACGTCTGCTCGCTCACGGCCGGGACCTCACAGGCAGCACGTGGCCGCGCGAGGCTCGGTGCCGACGGAGGGTCCGGCGCCGCCCCACATCCGCGTCAGGCTAGTCGACAAACCCTTGACAATCAAGGGCACTGGGCTCGTTGACCACCCCTACGGGAGGTGATAGCGTGGCCTCCCGCCCATGGTCGACCTCCGCCGCACTCCCCTCAACGCCGTGCACCGGGAGAGCGGGGCCAAGATGGTCCCGTTCGGGGAGTGGGATCTGCCGGTCGAGTACGCGGGCCTCATCTCCGAGCACCTCGCCGTCCGCAGAGCGGCGGGGCTGTTCGACGTCTCCCACATGGGGGAGTTCGAGATCGAGGGCGAGGGGGCCCTCGCCTTCCTCCAGCGTGTCACCGCCAACGACGTCGCGAAGCTGAGCGACGGCCGCGCCCAGTACTCGGCGCTTCCCAACGCGCGCGGGTGCCCGATCGACGACGTGATCCTGTACCGGCGTGCGGCGGATCGCTACCTGATGGTCGTCAACGCCGCCAACATCGGGAAGGACCTGGCCTGGCTGCAGTCGCAGAGGCCTTCGGGCTGCGAGGTGCGTGACGTCAGCGACGAGCGCGCGCTCATCGCGCTGCAAGGCCCCCGGTCCGAGTCGATCCTGCAGGCGCTGACGCCCATCGACCTGAGCCGGCTCAAGTTCTACCGCTTCGCCGAAGGCGAGGTGAACGGCCAGGGGGCCCTCGTGGCCCGCACCGGCTACACGGGCGAGGATGGCTTCGAGCTGATGGTGGCCCCCGACGCCGTGGGAGAGCTGTGGGCGTCGCTCCTGGGCGCCGGGAAGGACGAGGGCCTCGTGCCCGCCGGGCTCGGGGCTCGGGACACGCTCCGCCTCGAGGCCCGGATGCTGCTGTACGGCAACGACATGGACGAGACGACGACCCTGGTCGAGGCTGGCCTGGGCTGGATCGTGTCGCTCGACGAGGCCAAGGGCGACTACAACGGGCGGGCGGTCCTCGCCGAGCAGAAGGCGTCGGGCGCCCCGAGCACGCTGGTCGGCTTCGAGGTGGTGGGGCGGGGGATCGCCCGCCACGGCTATTCCGTCTTCCTGGGCGAGGAGACGGTGGGGGCCGTCACGTCCGGAAGCTACGCCCCGTTCCTGCAGAAGAACATCGGCCTGTGCTACGTGCCCTCCGCCTGCGCGTCGGAGGGTACGGAATTCGACGTGGACGTCCGCGGCCGGCGCGTGCCCGCCCGCGTGGTGCCCACGCCGTTCTACAAGAGACCGCGCTAGACTCTCTTCAGGAGGCACCGCGTATGGACCCCGAGGAGCTTCGCTACTCGAAGGACCACGAGTGGATCCGCGTCGATGGTGATCGCGGTCGGATCGGCATCACCGACTACGCGCAGAACCAGCTGGGCGACGTCGTCTTTCTCGAGCTGCCGGAGGTGGGTCGGACCCTCACCGCGGGCGAGCAGTTCGGCACGGTCGAGTCGGTCAAGGCCGTCTCCGAGCTGTTCTCGCCGGTGGCGGGCGAGGTCGTGGAGGTCAACTCCGAGCTCACCGCCAGGCCCGAGCTCATCAACGAGGATCCCCACGGCGAGGCCTGGATGATGGTCGTCCGGATCACCGACCCGGCCACCGTGGAGGCCTTGATGGACGCGGAGGCCTACAAGACCTTCGTGGAGAGCGAGGCGAAGTAGGCTGGCGCGTCCCGTCGGGCTGCCACCGCGCCGAGTTCGACGAGAGAGCCCGTTGCCCGAGGATGACCTTGTCTGAACGCTCCACCGCCTCGCCCGCCCGGATCGGGAGCCCGCTCGAGCACCCCGCCGACTTCGTCCGACGCCACGTCGGACCGGGAGACGCCGAGATCGCCGAGATGCTCGACACCCTCGGTCTCGAGTCCCTCGATGCCCTCCTGGGCGACATCGTTCCCGGGGCCATCCGGCGGACGCGCCGGCTGGACCTTCCCTCGCCTCTCGCCGAACCCCAGGCCCTCGCCGAGCTCCGGGCGATGGCCGGGCGGAACCAGGTCTTTCGCTCCTTCATCGGGATGGGCTACCACGACTGCGTGACGCCCGCGGTCATCCTCCGCAATGTCCTCGAGAACCCCGGCTGGTACACGCAGTACACGCCGTATCAGCCCGAGATCGCGCAGGGCCGACTCGAGGCGCTCCTCAACTACCAGACGATGGTCGCGGACCTCACCGGCCTCCCCCTCGCCAACGCCTCGCTTCTCGACGAGGCCACCGGAGCGGCCGAGGCGATGACGCTGTGCCGCTCGGTGGCGGGTCGGGGACGGGACGGCTTCTTCGTGGCCGACGATTGCCACCCCCAGACGATCGCCGTCGTGCGCACGAGGGCCGAGCCGCTCGGGATACAGGTGCACGTTGGCCCGCCGGAGGCCGTCGACTTCGAGGCCCAGGTGCTGTTCGGCGTGCTCGTGCAGTACCCCGCGACGGACGGGCGGGTCCGGGACTACGCCGAGCTCGCGGACACGGCCCACGCTGCGGGGGCCCTCCTCGTCGTGGCCACCGATCTGCTGGCCCTCACCCTCCTCCGTTCCCCGGGCGAGCTCGGCGCGGACGTGGCGGTGGGCTCGGCCCAGCGCTTCGGTGTGCCCATGGGATATGGCGGGCCCCACGCCGCCTTCTTCGCCACACGCGAGGGCCACAAACGCCACCTGCCGGGCCGGCTCGTGGGCGTCTCCCGCGACGCCGAGGGCCGGACCGCCTACCGCCTGGCCCTGCAGACCCGCGAGCAGCACATCCGGCGCGACAAGGCCACGAGCAACATCTGCACCGCACAGGTCCTGCTCGCGATCATGGCCGGGATGTACGCTGCGTACCACGGTCCCGAGGGCCTTCGGGCCATCGCCCGCCGTGTCCACGCGCTCGCGCGGGTGCTTCAGCTCGGCCTGAGGCGCCTCGGTCTCGACGCGGGCTCGGGGCCCTTCTTCGACACCCTTCGCGTCCGGACCGTGCCCGAGACGGGTCAGGAGGTCCTCGATCGGGCGCGCCAGCGGGGGATCAACCTGCGCCCCTACGACGACGGTTCGGTGGGGGTGGCGCTCGACGAGACGACGACGACGGACGACGTCCGGACGATCCTCGAGGCCTTCGCGGGAGAGCCCGTGCCGTTCGCCGTCGAGGAGCTGGCGGAGAACGGGGCCCCCGGCCCCCCGGCGCCCCACGCCCGGCAGAGCGCCTTCCTGACTCATCCCGTGTTCGACCGACACCACACCGAGCACGAGATGCTGCGCTACCTGCAGCGCCTGCAGGGACGGGACCTCTCGCTCACGCACTCGATGATCCCGCTCGGCTCCTGCACGATGAAGCTCAACGGGTCCTCGGAGATGCTCCCGGTGACGTGGCCTGAGCTCGGCCGGCTGCACCCCTTCGCCCCGATCGAGCAGACCCGTGGCTATCAGGAGCTCTTCGCCGAGCTCGAGCGCTGGCTGGCCGAGATCACCGGCTTCGAGGCGGTGTCGCTCCAGCCCAACTCCGGCGCACAGGGGGAGTACGCGGGCCTCCTCACGATCCGCGCGTACCACCGGAGCCGTGGTGAGACCGGGCGCACGGTCTGCCTGATCCCGGTCTCCGCCCACGGCACGAACCCGGCGAGCGCGGTGATGGCCGGATTCGAGGTGGTGGCGGTGGCGTGCGACGCGCGGGGGAACATCGACGTGAACGACGTACGGGCGAAGGCCGAGGCGCACAACGCCCGCCTGGGCGCGCTGATGGTCACGTATCCCTCGACCCACGGTGTCTTCGAGGAGGAGATCCGTGAGATCTGCCGAGTGGTCCACGACGCCGGGGGCCAGGTCTACATGGACGGGGCGAACATGAACGCGCAGGTCGGCCTCACCTGCCCCGCCGAGATCGGGGCCGACGTCTGCCACCTGAATCTGCACAAGACCTTCTGCATCCCGCACGGCGGCGGCGGCCCGGGCATGGGGCCGATCGCCATGGCCCGGCACCTCGCGCCCTTCCGCCCCGGCCACCCGGTGGTCCCGACCGGGGGGGAGCAGAGCCTCGGGACGGTCTCGGCCGCCCCATGGGGGAGCGCGGGCATCCTCGCGATCTCGTGGGTCTACATCCGGCTGATGGGCGCAGAGGGGCTCGAGAGGGCGACCCAGGTCGCCATCCTCAACGCGAACTACATGGCGCGCCGGCTCGAGCCTCACTACCCGATCGTCTACGCGGGGTCCCGGGGCCGCGTGGCTCACGAGTTCATCCTCGACTGTCGGCCTTTCAAGAAGGCAGGGGTCGAGGTGGACGACATAGCCAAACGGCTCATGGATTATGGCTTCCACGCCCCCACCATGTCGTGGCCGGTGGCGGGGACGCTCATGGTGGAGCCGACGGAGAGTGAATCGAAGGCCGAGCTCGACCGCTTCTGCGACGCCCTGATCGCCATCCGTGAGGAGATCCGGGACGTCGAAAGCGGCAGCGTGCCGGTCGAGAGCAGCCCGCTTCGGATGGCCCCGCACACCGCGCGGGCGGTGACGGCGGCGAAATGGGACCGGCCCTACAGCCGGCAGCAGGGGGTCTTCCCGGCCCCGTGGGTGGAGAGGGCGAAGTTCTGGCCGACGGTGGCGAGGATCGACAACGCCTGGGGCGACCGCAACCTCTTCTGTGCCTGCCCCTCCGTCGAGGACATGGTCAGGTAGCATGGCGACACGCCGCTCCATGGTCGGACGCAAGGGCGCTCGGGCGACGCCCTCGAGTCCGCGCCGCCTGACCGCCCGCCCGGCCGCGCGCCCGGCGCGACGAGGCCCGGCCGGGCCGCCCCTTCTCGGTCTGATCCTGCTCCCGATCGGCGTGACCCTCGGGGTCACGCTGCTGCGTCTCGGCGGCGAGCTGATGGAGTGGTCGCCCCGCCTCTTCAGCCGGGTCGCCGGGGGCGGGCCTCGCCGTCGTCGGCATCACCTGGCTCGTCCCGGTCGTCGGCTTCTACTTCGGATACCGCCTGGGCCGCGCCGGGGTGAGCCCCTCCTCCCTGGTGCGGGCCGCCGGCCTTCCGGTGGCGGCGCTCGCCCTCTGGCCGATCCTCGCCTGGCTCGGCTCGCGGCTGGAGTCGGCCTCGACGGCCACCGGCCTCATCACGGTCTGGGCCGTGGCCTCGGTCATCGCGGCGATCCTCGCTTTGGCGGCCTGGCCTGCGCTCGGCCGCGCCCTGGTCGCGTACGCCCTCGCGGCCCGCATCCCGGTGGTGGGGATCATGTGGCTGGCCATCCACCGCAACTGGGGCACGCACTACGACGCGCCTTCCCCCGGCTTCCCGGCCATGCTCCCCGAGGCCCGCTGGCTGTGGACGGGCCTCGTGCCCCAGATGACCATCTGGATGTCGTGGACGCTCGTGGTGGGGGCGCTCTTCGGCGCCCTCGGCTGGGTCGTGGCCGCCCGGCGCACCGGCGCCGGCTGAGCGCACCCGCCGGTCCCCACACGGCCACCCCGCGGGCGGCTATAATGCCCCTGCACGGTATGGTTTGCGCGCCCATCGGCCCGAAGCCCAGCCTCCTCGAGCCGCCCTCTCTCCCTGCGCCCTGCCCCCTTCGTCGGCCGGCACCGGCGTAGCGAGACCGCCCGCGTGTACTCCCAGATTCCGACCTATCGCGAGCGGCTGGACGACCTGACGGAACAGCTCCGCGCGCACGGACACCTCGGCCTCGTCCTCGTCGACGCATCGAAGCTGGCCCAGGTGGAGCACGACTACGGGTCCAGGGCCTTCGACGAGGTCCTCTCGCTGGCCTCCCGAACGGTGACCGAGCTCCGCGGGATCGAGGTGCGCGCAGGGCGACCTCCTCGCCCTCGACGACCGGGGGGGCAACGCCTTCTCTGATCTTCCTCGCTCCTCGCCGCATCTCGCCGGAGGACCGGCCCGCCCGCCTCGCCGATCTGGAGACGGTGGCCCGCCGCGTGGGCGATCACCTCAACGCCAAGCTGGACGAGCTCAGGTCCAAGTCCCCGTTCCTGCGCGGGTCGGCGAGGCGTCTCCGCGGGGTTCGCCGTCGTCTTCCACAACCCCCTGATCAATGCCGGAACGCGTGATCGCCCGGCTCGTGGACGAGGCCGAGGAGAGCGTCCGCATCCAGCAGATGCAGGCCGACTTCCAGACGCGCTGCCGGCTTCAGGACGTCCTGCTCGCCGACGAGATCCGGACCGTCTTCCAGCCGATCGTGGAGCTGAAGAGCGAGGCCAACCTGGGCTTCGAGGCGCTCTCGCGCGGCCCGGCCGGCACCGCCCAGCAGAGCCCGATCAACCTCTTCGACGCCGGCGGATGCGTCGCTCTTGACGTTCGAGCTGGACCGCCACTGCCGCCGCCGGGCCATGCGCACCGCTCGGAACCTGCCCGCGCCGTTTCGCCTCTTCATCAACGTCGTCCCCGCCTCGATGTACGACCCGGATTTCCAGGGGGCGAGCCTGATCCAGCTCTTCGAGGGCCTGGGGCTCTCGCCGGACCGGATCGTGCTGGAGGTGAGCGAGGAGTACGCCATCAAGAACTACACCCTGTTCGTCGAGGCCCTGCAGAACTTCACCCAGATGGGCTTCTCGATCGCGGTGGACGACATCGGGGCCGGCTACTCGGGTCTCGAGAAGATCGCGCATCTCCAGCCGCGGTACCTCAAGTTCGACATCCAGCTCGTGCGCGACATCGACAAGAGCCACGTCAAGCGCGAGATTGCGCGGGCCCTCAAGGCCATCGCCGAGAAGATGGATTCGAGGATCATCGCCGAGGGGATCGAGCAGGAGGGCGAGAGGCAGACGCTGATGGACCTGGGCATCGACTACGGCCAGGGCTACCTGCTGGCCCGGCCGGCGCCGCTCGAGGACTTCGACCTGACGGCGCCGGCGGCCATCGACGACCGGGACCGGCAGCCGTAGCGTCCTCGCCTGGGCCCCCGACGAGGACCCTCGCTACTCGCGCCGACCCGGGTCCGTCCGCCTCTTCTTCCGCTCCCGGACCAGGCGTGCCGCCTCGAGACGGGCGGCGGCGCCCTTCTCGCCTCCCCGATCAGTGGGGCGGTAGTAACGCCGGGTCCGGAGCGCCTCCGGCAGGCAGTCCATCCCGGCGACGCCCTCCGCCTCGTCGTGAGCGTAGCGGTAGCCCCGGCCGTACCCGAGGTCCTTCATGAGACCGGTGGGGGCGTTGCGGATCCAGTGCGGCACCGGCTCCGCACGGGTCTCGAGGGCGTCCCTCGCCGCCTCGGCATACGCCACGTAGAGAGCGTTGCTCTTCGGGGCCGCGGCGAGATAGACGACCAGCTCGGCGAGGGCCAGGGCCCCCTCGGGCAGCCCGATGAAGTGCACGGCCTGCTGGGCGGCCATGGCCACCACGAGGGCCTGGGGATCGGCCAGGCCGACGTCCTCCGAGGCGAAGCGCACGAGGCGGCGGGCCACGTAGAGCGGGTCCTCGCCCGCCTCCAGCATCCGCGCCAGCCAGTAGAGGCCGGCGTCGGCATCGGAGTTCCGGATCGACTTGTGCAGCGCGCTGATGACGTTGAAGTGCTCCTCCCCCGCCCGGTCGTAGAGGAGGGCCTTGCGGGCAAAGGCCTGCCGCATGGCCTCGAGGTCGACCGTGCGCCGGCCGTCCTCGTCCGGGGTCGCGGTCGTGACGGCGAGCTCGAGCACGTTGAGCGCCGTCCGCGCGTCGCCGTCCGAGGTCTGGGCGAGGAAACGGAGGGCGTCGCTCTCGACCTGCGCCTCCGAGGTCCCGAGGCCGCGCTCCTCATCCTCGAGGGCCTGGCTCAAGACCCGGAGGAGCTCCTCCTCGGCGAGGGGTTTCAGCACCACCACCCGCGAGCGCGACAGCAGCGCCGCGTTCACCTCGAAGGACGGGTTCTCGGTCGTGGCCCCGATGAGGACGATGTCGCCCGACTCCACGTGGGACAACAGCGCGTCCTGCTGGGCCTTGTTGAAGCGGTGGATCTCGTCGATGAGCACGATCGTGCGCCGGCCCTCACGTCGCCTCCGCAGCTCGGCGGCCCGCAGGACCTCGCGCACGTCCTTCACCCCCGAGAGGACGGCGCTCATCGCTTCGAAGTGGGCCTTCGTCGTGCGGCGGATGACGTGGGCGAGCGTCGTCTTGCCCGAGCCGGGCGGGCCCCACAGGATGAGGGAGCGGAGCTGATCCTGCTCGATGGCCCGGCGCAGCGGCCGGTCGGGTCCGAGGACCTCGTCCTGGCCGAGGATCTCCTCGAGCGTGCGGGGACGGACGCGGTCCGCGAGCGGAGCGTCCGGCCGGGACTCCCCGTCCGATCCGGTCCTCGGGCTCGGGGCCGGTTCGGGGAAGAGCGAGCCCGAGCTCTCGTCGTGCGTGCGGCCCATGGGCTGAGCCTAACCCCGTTCTGACGGAAGAAGCTGCGACATGTCGGACCGGGGCGACCGTCCCCCGCGGCCCGGGGGAAAGCCGCGCTGGCGGGCCGCCTCGAAGAGAAGAAGGCCCGCGGCGACGCCGACGTTCAGGCTCTCGACGTCCGGCGCGAGCGGGATTCGGAGACGGGCCGCCGCCCGCCGCACGATGTCCTCGGCGAGGCCGGCGCCCTCGGTGCCGAAGACGAGCGCGGCCGGCGCGGCGAGATCGGCGGCGTCGTACCGCGTCTCTCCGTCGGCAGTGGCGGCGAGAGCGGGAACCGCACGCTCCTCGAGCCGCCCGAGAACCGCGGTCGCGGAGAGGCCTCGGACCTGCGGGAGGCGGAGGGCGGAGCCCATGGATCCGCGCAGGGCCTTCCACGAGAAGGGATCGGCACAGCCCTCCGTGAGGTAGGCGCCGGTTGCACCGGCGGCCTCCGCGGTGCGCAGGAGCCCGCCCAGGTTGCCGGGATCCTGTATGCGCACCGCCACCACGATGAGCGGCGTACCGTCGAACAGCCGATCCTCCTCGAACGTGGGACGGTGGGCGAGGGCGACCAGGCCCTGCGTGGTCTCGGCCTCGGAGAGCGAGGCGAGGAGGCCCTCCGCCAGACGGCGAACGGGAACCCTCCGCGCGCGGAGCGCGACGAGCGTTGCCGCCGTCGCCGGTCGCCCTTCGGCCCGGGGCGAGGCGGCGGCTTCGGCGATCTCGACGCCGGCGGCGAGCGCCTCGTCCACGAGTCTCGATCCCTCCAGAAGACACAGCTCGGCGTCGGCACCGGTCCCGCGCTCCTTCAGCGCACGCAGGCGCTTGAAGAGGGGGTTGGCGCGGCTTCGGACGATCTCCTCGTCGGGGGTCATTGGCGCAGGAGCCGTGATAGTATCACCGGACTTTTTCGCCCAAAGCGGAGACTTCTCCCAGTGCTCGATATCAAGAAGAGGCTCCAAGACGAGATCAAGACCCTGGAGACCGAGCTCAGGGTCCATCTCCCCAGGGAGATCCAGAAAGCGCGGGAGCACGGAGACCTGCGCGAGAACGCCGAGTACAAGGCGGCGAAGGAGCGGCAGAGCTACCTCGAGGCTCGCGCGGCACAGCTCCACCGCCGCCTGGCCGCCCTCAACATGGTGAACCTCGACCGCATCCCTCGCGACAAGGTGGGACTCGGCTCCACGGTGCACGTGCGGGAGGAGGACAGCGGGGAAGACAGGGTCTTCGAGATCGTGGTTCCGGAGGACTCGGACCCCTCGATCGGTCGCATCTCTCCGTCCTCTCCGATCGGGAAGTGCCTTCTCGGCGGCGAGGAGGGCGACACCGTCGAGGTGAAGGTCCCCGCGGGCACGAAAGAGTACGAGATCACGAAGCTCGTCACGATTCACGACCAGGTGCCGGACGACGAGTAGGGGCGTTGCCCGTGCCCCTTCCCGGCCTGACCGTCGCCCCTCTCGAAGTGGACCCGGCGGAGGTCCTCGCACGTGTGCCCGCCGCTCCCGGGGTCGGGCAGTTCCTCGGACCGGAAGGCCGCAACCTCCTGCTGACCCCGGCCGCGAATCTCCGGAAGTGGGCCAGTGCCCACCTCGGGCGGGGGAAGCCTCCGCCCCCCGGACGGCGCCCCAAGACGGATCTCTCGGGCGTCGCCACGTCGCTCGCGTGGGCTCGCACGGCCAATCCGTTCGCGCAGCGGTTGCTGTACGAGCGGCTCGCCGCTCCGCTCATCCCGCTTGCCGATCGGCGCGACCTCAGGCCACCCGCGTTTGTCCACCTCGACCCCGATCGACGGTTCCCGCGGGTGACGGTACGAGGCACCGACCAGGGGCCGGCCGGCCTCTTCGGCCCCTTCCGGAATCGACGCGCGGCGGAGAAGGCCCGTGACGCGGTGAACCACCTCTTCGCGCTGCGCCCCTGCGACCACACCTTCGAGCCCGATCCGTCCCTGCCGCTCGGTCTCGGGTGCCTCCACGCCCAGGTCCGGTCGTGTGTGGCGCCTTGTCTCGCCCGCGTGAGCGAAGAGGACTATCGCGCCCTCGCCGCCCGCGGCGCGACCTGGCTGGCCGACCCCGCGGGGCGGGCCAACGCCCCGGCGGAGGTCCCGGCCACGATGAGGCGGGTGCAGGGGGCGCTGGCCGTCGTGGTGGGTGTCGGCCGCAAAGGGCTGGATCTCTACCCGGTGCGCGAGGGTCACGTGCTCGATGACGCGGTGGTGAGCCCGCTTGCGGACGAGATCGACGCCGCCGCGGCCCGGCTCGAATGGCCGGCGGCGGTGGGGCCGGATGACTGGCCCTGGCTCGCGGCCTGGATCGCCAGTCCCCGGGGGCGCGGCACGTATGTCCCGGTGAGCGACCCGGACGACAGAGCGGGTCTCGCCGCCGCCATACGCGCCTCGCTGCCCGCGCGCTTCGCCCGCTCGTCGGGCGGTGGTAACGTAGGGACCTCGCGAGGGGAGGCTTGAGGGACTACTCGCCGAAGCGCCGCACGGCGCTCGTCTTCACCGGGAGCGGGACGACCGGGGCCTACCACGCCGGCGTCCTCAAGGCCCTCGACGAGAGCGGGGTCAAGATCGACGTCGTCGTGGGCTCCGGTGTGGGCACCGTGGCCGCCGCCTACGCCGCGGTGATGGGAGGGGCCCGGCTCTACGGATCGGGCGGTTTCTGGCAGGGCGCCGGCTGGAGCTCCTTCTACCGTGTCCGGCCGACAGTGCGCCTCGCCCTCGTGCTGCTCGGGATCTCGTTCGCGGTCTTCGCGCTTCCCCTGCTGGCCGGGCTTCTGATCGGTCTGCTCTTTCCCCTCGTCCTGATCACGGATCGGATCAGACCCGGTGTCGCGTCCGGGTTCATCGACCGGCTCTGGATGGCGCCCGAGGCCCTCAGCGGATCCTACCTTGCGGCGCAGGCCGTGCCCGTCTTCGCGCTGGCCCTGCTCGCGGCGACCGTGGTGACTGTCCTCTACCTTCGCGACCGGCGGCGCCTCCCCGAGGCGTTCGAGTCCCTGCTGGACGCGCGACCGGGGCTGGGGCGCCTTCGGCGTGGCCTCTGGGAGATCGCGAGGGGAGCGGCGCTGTCCAGCGGTCCTCCGTCGGCGGCGGAGCTCGGACGCCGCTACGCGGCGCTCCTCGCCGAGAACCTCGGCGAGCCGGGCTTTCGCGAGCTCGTCCTGCGGGCCGCGGACCTCGACCGCGGGGATGCCCTCACGTTCGTCCTGCTGGGGGAGGACCCCGAAGAGGACGACGACGGTCGACCCCGGACGCGGGCCGCGTGTCTGGAGGGCGCCGTCGACCTGCGGGCGCCCGGCCACGCCGCTGCTCTTCTTCGACGCGGTGGCGACCGGCCTCCTCTGCCCGATGGCCCTGCCTCTCCAACGCGTCTCCTTCCCAAAGGGCGGGGTCCACGGCGGGGAAACGCACCGGCTGACGGACGCCACATTCGTGCCCGGCACCGGTATCGCCGAGGCCCTCGCCGCGGGCGCGGAGCAGGTGATCGTCGTGACCGGGGTCCCCGAGACGGCGGCACCGCTCAGCCGGCGTCGCGGTCCCCACGCCCGACTCGACGCCACGGTGCGCGCCCTCGAGCGGCAGGCGGCCCGCGAGCTGGGCGAGGCCGAGCGCCTGAACCGGATCGTCAGCACGCTTGGGCACCGCGGGGATGACGGGAAGGGGGCGTGGGAGGACCCGGCCACCGGGCGGGTCTACCGCGAGGTGGATCTGTGGGTCATTCGGCCCGAGCGGCGCGCGCTCGGGCCGATGGAGTTCGACGGGGCTCGGGATCCCGCCACCGAGGTGGTGCAGACGACCGACGACCTGCTCGAGCAGGGCTGGCACGACGCCTACCGGCAGTTCGTGGAGCCCGTGGTCGGGCAGTCCCCGCTGCCCGAGCGCGAAGAGGGCAAGTACCGCGACACCCAGCCGGTGGGGTTCTAGCCGGCCCTGCGGCGATGCTCCCGGCCACTCAGCAGCAGATCGTCTCCCTCGGGCTCATCGGACTCGGCGTTTACTTCACCGCCCAGCTCGGTCGCGGCCTCCTCGGCTACCGGCTCTACCGACGCGTCCGGCCCACCGCGCTCGCCACCTGGCCCGCGCCCCGCCAGGCGCAGACGGCCTGGCTGTTGGCCCTGGGCGTCGTGGGTGGGTTTCTGGCCGGCCTCAACGCCTGGCTGCTGCGCCCCGTCTACCACGTGTATGGGCTCGCGGTCATGTCGGCGTACTTCCTCCTCATGGTGCCCCTCGCGACGCGGATACGCCTCGGTCTCTACCGTGACGGGATCTGGGCGGATGCCGGCTTCATCCGCTGGGAGGAGGTCGCGCGGGTCGCGTTTGTCGAGACGCCGGAGATCGTTCTCCTCCTCGTCCCGCGGCAGGGTCGGGGGTCGTTCCGCCTGCCGGTGCCGGGGACGGAGTACGGCGGCGTGAGGAAGCTGCTCGCGGAGAAGGCGCGCGACGGGGCGCTGCAGCTGGACCCGGCGATCCTGGGGCTCTGACGCCACGCCGTTCCGCCCGAGGCCGATCGCGTCGGCGACCGCGGCCACACCCTTGTGCGGGCGACTCGCCCCTGCTTCTTTCGTTTCTTGACACCCGGGCGAGAGCGCGTGAGTTATCCTGGTCGATGATGCATTTGAAGATCGTGGCCGGGGTCGTGCTGTGTTTCCTCGCGGGTGTTGGCACGGGCCATGCGGCTCCTCGCGGTCGCCACGTCAAGGCGTCGCTGGTCGCGGAGAAGGACGCGGTGCAGCCGGGGAAGCCCCTGATCGCGGGGCTGCGGCTGCAGATGGATCCGACCTGGCACACGTACTGGCGGAATCCCGGGGACGCCGGCCTGCCCACGACGGTGAAGTGGGAGCTGCCGGAGGGCTTCGCGGCCGGGGAGCTCCAGTGGCCCCGCCCGATCCGCTTCAACACCGGCCCGCTCGTGAGCTACGGGTACGAGCGCGAGGTTCTGCTCCCGGTGGAGATCCGGGTGCCCGCGAGTCTCTCGTCGCCCGACGTGAGCCTCACCGCTCGCGCGAGCTGGCTGGAGTGCCAGGAGATCTGCCTTCCGGGGAAGGCGGAGCTCTCGCTCTCCCTTCCTGTTCGGGAGAGCGCCTCCCCCGGCCCCGCCGCGGCTCTGTTCGAGGACGCGCGTCGGAGGCTGCCGCGCCGAGACCAGGCCTGGAGGTTCTCCGCCTCGGCCGCGGCGGGCTCGATCGGGCTCTCGGTGAGCCCACCCCGCGACACGACGCTCGACGAGGCCTACCTCTACCCGGTCACGCGTCGCGTGCTCGACTACTCGAAGCCCCAGGCGTTGCGACCCTCCGGCGGTGGCTACCGGCTGGACCTCCCGCGCGACCCCAAGGGTGCCGGAATCGAACGGCTGCAGGGCGTGCTCGTCGGGCGCACGGCCACGGGCCCGCTGGCTCTCGAGGTCGACGTGACGTTTGCAGCGGAGAGCGCGGCCCTCGAGGGCGACCGGAGCTCGACGGAGGCGGAGTAGGTCAGCCCCTCGCCAGGGCCTCGGCGAGGCGGTCCCAGGGCGGCTCGGACGGAGTCCACTCCATGCGGTAGACGGGAATGCGGGACACGATGTCCGCGGTCACGGCAAGAGCCCGCGACCACAGGGGCGCCGCAAAGGGAACCGGCACCGTGTCCACGATGCGTCGCACCGCGTCCACGGGCCCGAGACGGCTCAGCACGAACGCCGGGCCCTGCTCGAGGGCCACGAGGGCGGCCAGCGGGGCGCCCGCCGCCCCTCCCTGCTCCCGTCCCTCGCCCCAATAGCCCGAGCGCACCAGGGAGGGCGGCTCGCCGGGAGCAACTGCGACCAGCTCGTCCGAGAGCACGGTCCCGGGGCACGTTTCGGCGAGCGTCGTCTTGCCCGCGCCGGACGGGCCAAAGAACGCGACGGCCCGTTCTCCGAGGACGACCCCGGCGGCGTGGAGGGGCAGGCCGCCGAGAAGAGGCAGACGCGCCAGCATCGTCGTGCGGATCACGACCGCGAGCGGGTAGGTGTGCTCCTCCGGCCGGTGCAGCCGGGCCCAGCCCGCGGAGGGATCGATCTCGGCGGTGAAGGTGTGGTGGCTGACGAGCAGGCGTCCGTTCTCCCAGCGCTGCACCGGGAGCTCGCGTCGGGGATACAGTCGCGCATCGTCGCTCGTCCAGGGTGGCTCGGCGACGATCTCGATGCGGACCGGCGCCTGGGGCGGCCCACACTCGCCGGTGTCGACACGGACGATGGAGGCCCGGTCCTCCCCGGTCAGCGCCTCCTCCGGCTCGACCGAGAAGAGGACGCCCCCCGCCCGGAACCTCATCCCGTCGAGCGGCGGATGCGCTCGGCGATCTCGGCCTCGTCCCGGTGTCGATCGTCGGGCCGCAGGGGGTCACCGGTGTTCATGTAGGCCAGGGCGGGACAGAACGGGAAGGCGGCCACCGCCCCTCCCGAGTCCACCAGCCGGTCGTTTGCGGCGCGAGCGACCGCCGCCGCCTCCTTTCGCCCCTCCGCCACCGGCCACAGCTCCCGCAGCGGCGTCTCCCGGACGTTGCCCATCGGCGTCTTGCGCCACTGGATGCAGGGATAGACGTTGCCCTCCGGGTCTACGGCGATGGTGATCCGGCCGAGCCCGCAGTTGACGCCGCCCTTCGACCGCTCCTCCTGGGGCAGCTGGCCGGCCGCAGCCAGACGCTCGTAGAGGCGCTCGACGGCTTGCGGTGAAGCTCGATAGGCGAGGGGCCCGGGGTCGCCGTCGTCGCGTGGCGTCAGCACGGAGTCGACACGCCAGGGCACGTCCCGCGCCTCGACGAGCGCCTGCATCGCCTCGACCTCGCCCTCGTTCATTCGGGTGAGCGGGGTCTTGACGACGACGCTCACGCCGCGCTCCCGCAGGCGGTCGAGCCCGCGGACGAGGGCGTCGAAGGAGCCCGGCGTGGCCGTCGCCCGGTCGTGCGTCTCCGGCCGCGACCCGTGGAGGCTCATCTCGACCGCCATGGGATTGAGACCGGCGATCTCGTCCGCCGCCTTCTCCGTGATCAGGGCCCCGTTGCTCAGGATGCGGAGGGCAAAGGCCCGCTCGCGCACCCCGCGGGCGATCGCGAAGAAGTCGGGGTGGGTGAGCGGCTCACCGCCGGTGAGGCTCACGTAGAGGGTCCCGAGCGCTCTCAGGTCGTCGAGCACGCCGAGCCACTCCGCGCCGGAGAGGCCCCGCTGGTCGTGGTGCCGCGGGTTGTAGCAGAAGACGCACCGCCAGTTGCAGCGGTAGGTCAGCTCGAGGCTCGCCGAGAGCGGCTGCGCCCGCTCGATCGCGATCCGCTTGAGCCGGGCGGAGGGCGTCCAACCCGTGGTCGTCACTCCTCCACCACCAGACCGCGCTCGCGCAGGAGGTCGAGGAACGCCCGGACGTCCTTCCGGGCGGCGTCGGCGTCGATGGCGAACCGCTCCGCGACCGCCTCCGCGAGGCCCTGCTCGTCGCGCTCCTCAAGGAGCGACCAGACGAGGGCCCCGGTGGGGTTCAGGCCGAGGACACGGGCTCCGGCGAGGTTCATGACGACCGCCTCGTCGCCGATCATCTGCCACGCGATGTCGGGGCTTCGTCGCAGGGCCACGCTCAGCTGAAGCCAGGCGAGACCGCGGTGCAGCTCGGACCCCTGGCCGGGAGCTTCTGACACCCGCTCATGAGGCTGGGCTGGGCCTCGAGGGGCTGCTCCCAGGCCACGGCCGGCTTCTCGTAGGGGAGTCGTCCCTCGGGACGACGATCGGCGTCTGGCGCGGCGTCGTCCCGCTCAGGTTTCACCCGCAGATCTCCCTCCCCACGGTAGAGTTTACCCGGGTCGCGCCTCGCCTGCCAGTCCGACGTCGCATCGCTCACGGCAGCGGCACCTCCACCGCGTACACGACCCCGGCCTCGCTACCCACGTGCAGCACCGGTGGCACCGCTCCGATGTCCAGTGACGGAGCCCCGATCTGGCCGGACCCGCCGCCCAGGACGATCACCTTGCAGCTGGGCGGCGTGCAGGGGGTGCTCGGCCGGCCGCCCGAGATCTCGAGCTGATAGAGCTTCCCGCCGTCGCTGCCCACGAAGAGGAAGTCCGTGCCCGGCCACTGAAGGACGATGCTCGGCTTGAAGCCGGGGCCGTCGTCCCAGGTCCAGTTGGTCGAGAGCTCGCCCGCGGTGTCGGTCACGCTCCAGACCATCGTCTCCGTGGCGAAGTAGAGCTCGCCCCCGCGCCGGTCCGGGAAGAGGAAGCCCTTCACCGGTCCGTCGCCGGTGCTGAAGGTCCCCAGAGGGAGGTAGGTGCCGTCCGTGGCGTCGAGCGAGTACACGTCGCCGGCGTTGTTGGCCACGTACAGCTGACCGTTGTTCAGCACCGGGCTGGCGTCGATGTCGTCCAGGTCGGGGAGGGTCCAGCCCGGACACCGGGTCATGGTCCCTGGGCCCGCCACCTCTACGCACCACACCGTGGTGGTCCCGATTGTCAGTCCCCACGAAGTGAAGTAGGCCTGGTCGGTCGCGTAGTCCAGGACCGGCGTGGAAGTTACGGGTCCGAGGGCGCCCCCGCCGAGGTAGGTGGCGATGGGGCCGCCGGTCGCGATATCCCTCGTGTAGAAGTAGCCCGCGCCGCCGACCCGCGTCCCGACCAGCACGACGTCGGCGGGTCCGCCCCACCGCGTGGCGAAGGCGCCCGGGGCGCCGGTGATCATCGCGCCCGAGAACGAGATGGGCCCCCAGGCCTTCTGGCCGGTCCGGGTGTTGATCGCGGTGAGCTCGCCGACGTCGTCCCCGACGAGGAGGAGCGGATCGGCCGGCGCGGGCATCGGCATGATCGGCGAGCGCGAGTGGACGACGCCGTTGAGGATCGGGGGCACCCACGCCGGAGGCCACGTCCCGCCGTTGATGCCGCGCTCGAGCGAGTGCACGCTGCGGTCGTTGGACAGGGCCACGACGCCGTCGTATCCCACCGTGGGTGGAGCGACCGCGGTCGCCCCCGTCGCATAGGCCCACTTCACGGGGCCGACCGTCGTGTCGAAGGGCCGGGCCTTCACCGTCCGGCCCGGCGAGAACGGGCTCACGGCCGTGGGCTTGACGAAGACGGAGTAGCAGTAGGCGGTGTCGAGCTCGAGCGGAGGGGTGCGGCCAGACCGTCGTGGACGAAGAAGGGAGGAGAGAAGCGACTGCTCCCCGAAACGGCGGGGGTCACGGGATCGGGCGGGGGCGCGCAGATCGTGGAGCCCGTGGGGGCCTTGTTCCAACGGATCCGGATCTCGTCCGGGGTGCCGACGCTGTTCACCCACTGCAGGACGTTTTGGCCGGCTCCGGGCGTCCCCCGCGAGGTGGCGCCGAGGGACTGGACCTCGCCGCCCGGGACGGTGGCGGTGATGGTCACGGCGACCTCGTTGGACGACGTGACCGGGCTGCCGCACGTGGGTGTCGTCGTCTCGACGAGGTAGAAGGTGCCGACGCCCGGGAAGTCCAGGCCGTTGACGACGTAGGTGTCGCCTGTCTGTCCGACGATGCTCGTGATCGGCCCGGTCATCGGGACCGTTCGATATCCCCACTGATGGCCCAACGGGGCCCCGCCCCCGGTCTGTGCGGTGGTGACCGTTCCCCCGAGACAGTCCACGCACACGGTGGTCGCCCCGGTGGGAGTGATGCTCACGGACGCGAGATCCCCGACGTAGATGCTCTTGCTGTCCGTGGCGAGACACCCGTCGACCCGCGCGCCCACGGCGAGCGTGTGAGGGCCGAGGCCCACCTCTTGAGGAAGGGAAGGAGCCAGGGGCGGGTTGACGAGGAGGACGGACGGGGAGCCGGACGCCGGAGTCCCGTCGACGGTCCAGAGGTACCGGTCGTAGCCGGTCGCCACCGAGTAGGCCCCCGAGCTCAAGCCACAGAACGAGGGCGGCCCGGCGATGGCGATGTCGGGCCCGAGGGTGAAGCTTCGGCTGAGGGCTGAGGGCACGCCGCTGAGGTCGAACTGCAGACGGTAGCGCGGGCCTTCGCGGTCGATGTTCAGGTCTCCGAAGGAGGCCTCGCCCGAGCTGACGACGATGTCGAGGGTGCCGCCGAGAATGGCCCCGACCGGGCCCGTCCCGGGGGCGATCGAGGCCGAGATCGTCCCGCTCTCGCAGATGAGCTTGTTCGCCCCATCGTCCTGCACCTCGACCAGCGCCGTCATTGGGAAGGGGGGAGCACCCATGCCGCAGGCGGCGGGTGACGCCGACACGACGAGACGACGGCGCACGCAAGCAGTGCTGAGCAGGATCGACACGTCATCGGAGTCCTTGTTCACCAGCGCCGCGTCGGGCAGGCCGTCACCGCTGAGGTCCGCCACGACCAGCGCCGCCGAGTTGCGTCCGGCGATGAAGTCCTCGCTGTCTTCGAAGACGAGGCCCAGCGGGCAGGGAGCCGGGGGCGAGCAGCGGCCTCGCCTCACCGCGAAGCCCGAGGCCGCCAACGCGAGGTCGGGCTTCCCGTCCCGGTTCACGTCGGCGGTGGTCAGGAACTGCGGGAGGTAGGAGGCAGGGATGGCGATCCCGGGAGACGAGAAGACCCGGGCCCCCTGGTTCTCGAAGAGCGCGATCTCGTCCGACCCGAAGACGGCGGCGGCCAGATCGAGGTCTCCGTCGAGATCGAAGTCGCCGGCCGTGACCGACAGGGGGCTGGTGCCGCTGCTGAGCGCCAGATTCCTGATGTCCGGGAAGTCTCCCGTCCCGTCGCCGAAGAGCACCGTGAGATCGTCATCGAGTGGAGGGGCCACATTGATGAGATTGGCCACGGCCAGATCGAGATTGCCGTCCCGGTCCAGATCGGCGGCGAAGATGCTCGTGGGGCTCTCCCCGACGGGGAAGGTGCCGCCGAACGAAAAATCGAAGTACGGCGGTGAGGCGGGGAAGGGCACCCTGGGATCGATTCCGATCAAGGTGACGGTGTCCGCGGCCTCGTTGACGACCGCGATCTCGAGGCTGCCGTCGGAGTCGAAGTCGCCGACGGCCAGATCGTCGGGAAGCTCAAGGACCTCTAGCTCGTAGGGGGGGAGGAAGGGGACGGCCGACTCGGCGGTGTCGAAGGCACCTCCCCCAAGCCCGCGCAGCACGGAGACGGTGCCGTTGGGGTCCTCGCGGTTGGCCACCGCGAGATCGAGGATCCCGTCACGATCGAAGTCGGCCGCGACCACTGCCGCCGGGCTCGCTCCCGCCGCCGGCGTGGCGGAGACCGAGAAGGCGCCGAGCGAGTCGTTCCTGAGGATGGACACCGTTCCGCCGGTGGAGTTCGCCACCGCGAGGTCGAGGTCGCCATCCCGGTCCAGGTCGGCGGTCGCGATGTCCGTCGGGTTGGCCCCGACCGCCACCTTCGTGGCCTCGCTGAACAGGGGCGCGACGGGGGGACGCGCCAGGAGGACGACCACGCTGTCGGCGTCGCGGCACGGGATGGCGAGATCCGGCCGCCCGTCGGCGTCGGCGTCGAGGGCGGCGATCTCCGAGGGCCGGGTGCGCACCGGGAACTCCACCGGTGCGGCGAAGCTCGCGCCTCCGTCGCCGACCAGCAGGACGAGGGCGTCGCTGCCGGTGACGACGGTGATGTCGTCATTCGAGTCGTCGGTCACGTCGAGTGCGGCCACCGCGAACGGGAAGACACCCGGCACGGTGTGAGATGTCGGTGACCCGAAGGTGCCATCGCCCGCCCCGAGCCACACCGTCACGCTCGCGGGGGAAGCGTCGTGGTCGGCGGTGACGATGTCGAGGGTGCCGCCGCCATCGAAGCTTCCGAGGGCAATGCCCCAGGGCCCCTTTCCCGGCGCCATGGGCAGGGTCGAGACGCTGAACGACCCGTCGCCGTTGCCGAGGAGCACGGACACGCTGTTCGCGCCGGAGTTGGCCACGACGAGGTCGAGAACGCCACCCGCGTTGAGATATCCCGCCGCCAACGCCCGCGGTCCGGTTCCTACCGGGGTGATCCTGGCGGCGCCGAGGCCACCCAGCGCATCACCCGGGAAGAAGTACACCTCGCCGGTCGCCTGGCTGGTGGCGACGACGTCGGGGGTGCCGTTGCCATCGAAGTCGCCCGCCACCACCGCTGACGTCAGCGTGCCTGCCCCCGCCGAGCCGCCGCCCACGAGAGCGCCGGTGCCGTCGCCCAGGAAGAGCTGAACCTGGTTGCCGAAGGCCGCCACGATGTCGGCATGGCCGTCGACGTTGAAGTCGGCGGCGGCGACGCCCCGCGGGAAGCCGGGCAAGGGCACGCCTCCCGATCTCGAGTAGCCGTTTCCGGACCCCCGGAGCACCTCGAGCGTGTTCCCGGAGTAGGCGGCGCTCACGAGGTCGTCGTGACCGTCCTCGTCCAGGTCGGCGACGGCCACGGAGACGGGCCCGTCACCGGCGAAGAACGCCCGCGGGGCGTCACCGAACGAGGCGCGGGGACAGTCCGGGCTCGCGGTGTTGAGGGCCACGACCACGTTGCCGTCCGTGCCCTCGGTGGCCACGAGGTCCGGTCGCCCATCGGCGTCGAGATCGCCGGCGGCCAGGCCCTCGTGGGTCGAGGCCGGGCTCAGCAACAGCGTGGTGGGGCTTCCCGCGTCGAAGAACGGGGGCACCGCGGTGCCGGGCAGGACCGTCACGTGGGGCGGGCCGCCCGGCGGGTTCAGCGTGGCCACGTCCAGGAGCCCGTCGCGATCGAAGTCCTCGAGGACCGCACGGATCGGCCCCGCCCCGACCGCGGGCGAGCCGGGCTCCCGCGTGAAGGTCCCGTTGCCGGCGCCGATCAGGACGCTGATCGCCACCGAGGCGAGGTCGGCGGTGACGAGGTCCGGCTTGCCGTCGCGGTTGACGTCGCCGGCGCGGATGTCCAGAGGCGTCGTTCCGACCGTGATCGTCGCGAACGGGTCCTCGGTGCTCGGGGTGTCCCCGAGGTGGCCGGTCCCGTCTCCGAGGTAGATCAACACCTCGTCGACCGGTCCGACGTTGTCGAGGCTCACCGCCAGATCGGGCTGGCCGTCCCGGTTGAAGTCGCCGGCAACGGCCGCGGTCGGGGTGTCCCCGGGGATTATGGGTTGGGGGGCCTGGAGGTTGAACCCCAACGCCCCGTTGCCGGCGTAGACCTGGACTGTCTCTGCGCTCCAGCTGACGACCACCAGGTCGGGCTTGTCGTCGCGGTTGAAGTCACCGACCGCGAGCCGGGACGGCAGATCGACGACGTCCAAGGGCACCGGCGCGCCAAAGCCGCTCCCCGTTCCCGCCAGAAGCTCGACCCGGGCCACCGGCGGGAGGGCCTGGGCTGCCACGACAGCCGCCAGGTCGAGCAAGCCATCGCCGTTGAAATCCGCGACCACCAGATCGGTGGGACCGGTGCCCACGGCGAAGTCGATCGGGGCCATGAACGAGCCCAGGCCATCGCCCCGGAGCAGGGTCACCACGTTCGCGGATCTCTTTGTGACGACAACATCAAGCGTGCCGTCGGGTTCGCCGGTCACGCCCCAGAAATCGCCCACCACCACGCCCCACGGTTCGCCCGAGACGGTCGGCCCCGCGACGGGTCCAAACGCGGGCCCCGCGCACTGGCCGGACGTAGGGCGGGGTGCCAGCAGCACTGCGGCGCACACCGGGAGCGCCCAGCGAAGCCAGGCAGGGGAGGGCCTGCAGGCTCGTCTCATGTTCTGTCTCCAATTACGACGTCATAGCTCCGCGTCTCGCGGAGCACGGCTCACTTCCGAATCACGAACGTCCGGGACCGGCCGCACGGAGCGGCCTCGTCGTCGAGATAGGGCACCACCGTCCAGCGTCCGAACAGAGAGCCCAGGGTGATCGACGTTCCGGCGACCGGCAGCCGCGCGGTCACCTGGTCGTAGCGTTTACGACCCCTCCAGATGTGCCGCGTCTTCTGGACGTTCAGGGGCTGCGAGTATCCGGGCACGGTCCGCGTGGGCTCGAAGGCCTCGACTTCGTCCGTGCTCTTGCGCCGGCTCCACCAGGGTCGCGGCGGGTCCGAGTGGAATGGGACCGTGATCTCCTGGTAGAGATAGCCCCGCGGCGTGAACAGCTTCAGCCGGAGCACGTGGTCCCCCGCGAGGTCACTTCGGGTCTGCATCCGAGCGCGGAGCTCGAGATCGAGGGTCCGGGCCGCCGAGAAGCTCCTCTTCCTGGTGGCGCGACGCTGCTCCGGCGCGACCACATCGATGGCGGTGCACGCCTGGGAGGAGGGGGCCGGGAGCGACATCAGCTGACTCGCGGCGAGAAGAGCGGGAAGAATCGGCATGGTTCCTCCTAGAACCCCAACTCCACGGCGTAGAGAATCCCGGCCACGCTGCCCATGTGGAGCATGCCGGAGCCGAGGTCGAGTGACGGGGGCCCGATGGTCAGGGGCCCATTCTCGAGTGAAACGTACCCGGGCGCGACGACGCCGGCGGCCGCGTCGATCTTGACGACGGCCGCGGTACCGCCGTAGTTCTCGACGCCCACGTAGATGTCGTCGGTTCCGGGATGATGCAGGACGACGGATGGGTTCACGAGGGTCGGCTCGACCGGCCACTTGTCGTGGTTGAGCGACGAACCCGTGTCGGTGATGGCCCAGACTGTCGTGTCCGTCGCGACGTACAGGTCGCTGTTCCTCCGGTCCGGAAACAGGAAGCCCTGGATCGGCCCGTCCCCCAGGGGAAGCAAGGGGTAGGAGCTTCCGTCGGCGGCGCTGAAGGAGTAGACCTCGCTGCTGATGGTCCCCACGTAGATGCGATCGTTGTGCAGGACCGCGCTGCCGTTGATGTCGTTCGTGGCCACTCTCCAGCCCAGCTGCAGGGCGTCGGAGGGTGGGCCGAGCTCGAGGCACCAGACCGTCGAAGGGATGGTGCCGATCCGGCTCGCGAAGTGGACGCGGCGGTTGGCGTAGTCCACCGACGGCATGCCCAGGATGGCCCCCATGTTCCCGGGGGGAAGCCCGTCGATGGTCTGGGGAAAGGCGTCGATCACCGCCCCGGTGAAGGGATCGAGAGCGTAGAGCCGATTGACGGCCCCCGAGCTCGTTCCCACCAGGATGTAGTCGTAGGCGCCGCCGAACGCGGTGAAGATCCCGGCCGGCGGGCCCACGGCGGCCCCCTCCGGCAGCTGCGTGGACCAGATCAGGTTCCCGCTGGCGGTGTCGATCGAGTGAACCCGACCGTCCTGCGTCGAGATGAACATCCGCCAGCCCCCGCCCAGCGGGACAATGGGCGCGCGCTGCTGGGAGACCGCCCCGAGGTCGCGCGGAATCCACGGGGCCGGCCACGGGCCTCCCCCCGCGCCCCGCGACATCGCGTGGAGGTAGCCGTCGTTTCCGGGCGCGAGCACGGCGTTGAAGCCCACCGTGGGTTGGGCGAGAGCGCTGACGCCGGAGAACACCTTCCACTTCACCCGGGTTCCCGTCGAGTCGTACGGGCGGGCGTTGATCGGGACCCCCGGTCGAGAGAGGTCGGTCGCCGTACTCGAGCCAGACCGTGTAGCAGTACTCGTCGTCCAGGTCCAGCCCGGTGTCGGAGCGGCCCTGCTGTCGGTGCCGGGCAGGCCGGGCGCCTGGCCGTGATCTGCCGATGATCACGCCCGGTGTTGGGGTCCGGCGGGACGCACGTGCCCCTGGCGGCCGGGCCAGTTGGCTTGGTGTTCACCGGAACTAGGTAGCGCCGGCGGCGCCGGCCGGCGTTCACCACTGGAGCCGGTTGCGGCCGTCCGTCGGCCGCGAGCCGACGGAGTCGGCGACGATGGTGAGGCCTCGACCGGGGCCGGCTCGAGTCGCGTCGTCGTCGATGATCCGGCCCACGCCCCGGGGCTTCAGGACCGAGCCCCCGGAGGCCCCGGGAAGGTCGACGTAGAAGATCTCGTCGGAGCTCGACGAGCAGGTCCTCGCCGTGGACCTGAATCGTGACCGTCTGCGATACGATGCCCGGCGGGAAGTCCACAGTTCCCGAGTCGGCGAAGTAGTCGCCGCCACCGGCCATCGGACCCGCCAGCGCCGAGCCGTCGGCGGTGATCCAGTCGGCCTGGACCAGGGTCGGGCTGACGGGTTCGATGACGCTCACGGTGAACACGAAGAGGTGTATTCCCTCGCCACCGTTGCCCTCGATCCGCTCGACGTCGCTGATCGAGATCTGCGGGTCGTCGTTGAGGATGGTGCCGGTGGCCCGGTTGGCGGCGAGGACGGCGTTCGTCGCGTTGGAAGAGGTCCACGAAGAAGGTCTCGTCGCCCTCGAACTTGCTGTCCCCACCACGTTGACGGTGACGGTCTGCTGGACCGAAGGATTCGGGTACGGCGCCGGAAGGGCGGCGGGGAAGGTCACGAGCGTGCTCGCGACCGGCAGGTAGTCCGTGTCCGCGACCAGGGCGGTGCCGTCGGCCGTGCTCCAGTTCACGGTCGACCGTCAACAGCGACGGTGCGTACTCGGTGCCGGTCGGGTCCGAGAGCTCGAGGGTGAACGTGAACGCGGTCGGTCCCACGTCGCCCTCCTCCCTGGTCACGTCCGTGATGAAGATCCGGCGCGTGGGGTCCAGCATCCCCCAGTAGGTGCCCCACTTGTCCCGGAACAGGTTGAAGGGCTCGAGGATATCCGGGAAGGCCGCGTACTCCTGGAGCGTCCAGAGCTTCGTGTCGTCGGGGGCGACGATCGTCGCGCTGTAGTCCCCCCAGCGGTTCCTCGATGGCGCGATGCCGAGATCCTTGAAATAGCAGGCATCGCCCGACCTCATGACGTGCTCGTCCCGCATCTCGCCCGGGTTGTCGAAGGAGTACCGGAACGAGTAGCTCCCGCTGGCGTACTGGCTTCCCTCGAAGCTCGAGTAGCCGAGGAGCACATCGTCGAGACGGTTGACGGCGATGCTCGGGAAGGCGAAGAAACGGCCTCCCAGTGGATCGTCCACCCGACCGCGCTGGAGGACCGTGGTGTCGAGTCGCGATCTGCCACCACTGCACGGACGAGCGCGTCTGCGCCCCCGCGGGCAGGAAGATCGTGTGGGCGGCCCAGAGGGTCCCGTTCCGGAAGACGAGGTTCTGGATCCGGTCGTCGTTCGTATGGATTCGGCAGGGGGGCGCCGGGCAGTTGGCGCAGTTCGACGGTACGGGGTCCTGAGTCTGGGGAGCGAAGTCGGAAAGGGGAGGGGGCCAGGACTCGGCAATCTCCCACGGGTCCGGCGAGATCACAGTATTGTGGGGTCGGGTTGAGCCACTCCAGCACCGGCGTGCCCGCCGGTCCGGTGATTCGGTAGAGCCGCAAGAAGCCGAAGCCGCCTGAGTTGCCGTCCACGGTCTGGAGTAGATACAGGTTCCCCTCCGCGGCGTCGTAGGTCGCGGCCGGGACCTGAGTGCCGCTGTGGCCGGACACCCGGAAGTTCCCGGCCGGGGTGAAATTCCCTGCGTAGAGCTGTGTCTTGTCGAACACCCAGATCTGCGAGCTGTCGAAGGAGTTGCCGGCGACGGTGAACAGGTTCACCTGGACGACGACCCACTTGCTGTTGAAGCCCACGTTGGGGTAGTCGGCCCAGACCAGGTTGCCGGGATCCACGTCGATCCGAGTCTTGTACCAGGCAGCGGCGGGGTTGGCGCCTTGAGATGCGCCGACCAGGACGGCCGACGTCGCCGTGCGAGCGTCATCGCACACGACGCTGATCCACCGGCCGGCGAGGGGGTCGTAGTGCACGCGGGGGTCGAATGCGCCGTCCAGGTCAGGGTTGACACCCACCCCCCAGAAATCGTCGATCGTGAACGGGCCCCAGACGACGCCGCCGGTGTCGTCCTGGATGTGAACCTCCGTGTTGAGAACCTCCATGAAGCGCACCCGCCCGAGGTGGTCCAACCCCACCGCCCCGTGCGTGTCGGGCGGGATCGTGCAGCCCCCGGCCAACGTGGAGCAGATGTCGTCGCCCAGGCCCTCGAAGCCGTCCGCCGGACCCGGTGAAGGTGCGAACGGGACGGGCAGAGAAGGCGCGGCCGGCACCATCGGGCCCGGTGCCGGGCCCGTTGGTCGATACTCCTCGGGGACGGGCATCACCGGGACCGGCATCGGCGGATGAATGGCCCGGGGCGGCTCCTCGGCAGTTGCCGTCCCGATACCGGACAGGCCGAATCCCAGCACTAGGGCGAACCCCGACACGAGCGCGGTGCGCCTCACGTCAGCTCCCCTCCCCCGCCTTCGATTGCACTTGAGCTCCGAAGGCATAAGCATAGCTGAATCAAGTGCTTTTTTGTGCATGTTCCAGCGTCTTGGCGGTTGTCAGAGGGAGGGCGACGACACGACGGTTGTGGCCGATCCTCAGACACCACGGGCCTCATTCCCGACCTCGCCGGGAAGAGGAGCAAGGGGCATGCCGGGGATGGCGAGAAAGGGCTTTGGGGGGCGGCTGCGGTAGACTCCCGAGATGGGTGAGAGAGGCGCGTCCGCACCGGTCACGCCGTTCCTCGAGCGCCTGGCCGGGGGAGCGGTGGTGGTCGACGGGGCGATGGGCACGATGCTCTACGCCCGCGGCGTGTTCGTGAACCGCTGCTTCGACGAGCTGAACCTCTCCGACCCCGACCTCGTCCGCTCGATCCACGAAGAGTACGTCAGCGCCGGGGCCGAGGTGGTCGAGACCAACACCTTCGGCGCCCACCGCTTCAAGCTCGGGCCCCACGGCCTGGCGCCCCACGTCCGCAAGATCAACCGGGAAGGGGCCCGGCTGGCACGGGAGGCGGCGGAGGGGCGAGGGGTCGTGGCGGGCTCCATCGGCCCGATCGGCAAGCCCCTGGCGCCCCTGGGCCACGTGCCCCGGGAGGACGCGATCGAGGCGTTCCGGGAGCAGGCGGAGGGGCTCCTCGAGGGCGGCGTCGACCTCTTCTTCATCGAGACCATGCCGTCGCTCGACCAGGCGACGGCCGCCCTGGAGGCGGTTCGCTCCCTGACCACCGACGTTCCCGCCGCGGTGAGCCTGACCTTCAACGAAGAGGGGAACACCATCTACGGCGACACGCCCGAAGACGTCGTCCGGGAGCTCGAGACCCTCGGCGTCCCCCTCATCGGCGCCAACTGCAGCCAGGGGCCGCAGGCGATGCTCGAGACCCTCCAGCGCATGGCGGCGACGGCCCGCAGCGCCCGGCTCTCGGCGATGCCCAACGCGGGCGCGCCTGCCCTCGTGGAGGGCCGATACGTCTACCTGTGCACGCCGGAGTACATGGCCACCTGGGCCCGGCGCTTTCTCGAGAGCGGCGCGACCGTGGTGGGGGGGTGCTGCGGCACGACCCCCGCCCACGTCCGCGACCTCGTCCGATCGGTCCGGATGGTCCGCCCGTCCCGGGCCGAGGTGCGGATCCTCCCGCCCCGGCGCCCGAAGGAGGCTCCGACGCCCGTCGCCCGCGAGGACAAGTCCCCCCTCGCGAAGCGACTCGGCCACAAGTTCGTCGTGTCGGTGGAGCTCGACCCGCCGCGCGGGGCCGGCGCCGGGATCCTGCTGGAGCGGGCCCACTACTGCCGGGAGAGCGAGGTCGACGCCATCAACGTGGCGGACGGACCCCGTGCCTCCGCCCGTATGAGCGCACAGGCCCTCTGCGTGCTCCTCCAGAACCAGGTGGGGATCGACACCATCCTCCACTACACCTGCCGGGATCGGAACCTGCTCGGCATCCAGTCCGACCTGCTCGGGGCCCACGCCCTCGGGCTGCGCAACGTGCTCGCCATCACCGGCGACCCACCCAAGCTCGGCGACTACCCGGACGCGACCGCGGTCTACGACGTCGACTCGATCGGGCTCATCCGCATCCTCGACCACCTCAACCACGGCTGCGATCTCGCCGGGAACCTCATCGGACCCGCCCTGGGAATCCACATCGGCTGCGGGGCGGACCCGAGCAAGCCGGACATCGAGAAGGAGGTGAAGCGCCTCGAGGAGAAGGTCGCGGCGGGGGCGGAGTACGTGATGACCCAGCCCGTCTACGATCCGCGGACCCTCGAGCGCTTCCTCGGGATGATCTCGCACCTGGACGTCCCCCTCCTCGTCGGAATCCTGCCCCTGTACTCGCACCGCAATGCGGAATTCCTGCACAACGAGGTGCCGGGGATGAGCATCCCCGACGACACCCGCGAGCGCATGCGGAAGGCGGGCTCGGGGGAGACGGCGCACGCCGAAGGTGTCGCCATCGCGCAGGAGGCGACCCTCGCGGCGCGGGAGAAGGCGCAGGGCGTCTACGTCATGCCGCCGTTCAACAAAGTAGAGCTGGCCGTGCGCGTGATCGAGGTCCTGGGCTAGACTGGTTCCCGGAGTCCCCCGGAGTGTCCCGCACGCTGCTCGCTGCCGCCTTCGCCATCGCTGTCGTCGACCTCCCCGCGGCGCCTCAGGAGGCGCCCGTCTTCGAGGTGGGCCTCGAGGTCGTCAACGTGACGGTGACGGTGCGCGACGAGAAGGGCAACCTCGTCAGCAACCTCCAGGCCGGGGATTTCTCGGTGAAGGAGGACGGCCGCGAGCAGGAGCTGCAAGTCTTCGCCCCCGCCAGCGACCCGAAGGAACGCGAGGAGCTGGCGCTCAACCTGGGCATGCTGTTCGACACGAGCACGAGCATGCGGGAGAACCTCAAGCTCAGCCAGCACTCCGCCATCCGGTTCCTCGACGCGATCCCGCGGGCGAAGGATCTCATTCTCATCTTCTTCGACGACGACATCCGCATCTCCCGCTACAACTCCGAGAACCAGCAGGGCATATTCGAGCGCATCCTGGACACGGAGACCACGGGCTACACCGCCCTCTGTGACGCGGCCGCCGTCTACGTGTCGCGCGTCATGGGGACTCCCGGTCGCAAGGTGCTGGTGATCTTCTCGGACGGGGCTGACAACCGCAGTGCCACATCCGCCTCCGAAGTCATCCATCTCGTGCGCTCGACCAACGTGACGATCTACCCGGTGGCCTTCGCCCTCAAGCAGTCGGTCAGGGCCACCGACGAGGTGCGGGCCCGGGCGTTCCTCAACGAGCTCGCCCGGTCGAGCGGGGGGAAGGTGTTTCGACCTGGCGCGGCGCGGGATCTCGCCGAGATCTACTCCCAGATCCTCGACGAGCTGAGCGGCCAGTACGTCCTGGGCTACGTGTCGGACAACCCGGAGCGGGACGGGAAGTACCGCAAGCTGAAGGTCGAAGTCTCGCGGGAAGACCTGCAGGTGCGGCACCGGCCCGGCTACAACGCCCCGGAGCCGCCCCCCGAGAGCTGACCCCCATCCGACAGGAGCTGCCGGCTCCCGGTCGAAACCCGGGTTAGCCTTCGCCTCCCCGTTCGCCGGCGCCGCGGTCGACGAGCGACTGGAGGCGGCGCTCCAGCTCCCTCACCCGGCGCTGCAGCTCGGGGAGCTTCGCGAAGACGGCGCTCGAGCGGAGCCAGGCCCGGTTCTCGATGGCCGGGTAGCCCGAGACGAGGGCTCCCTTCTCGACCGAGCTCGGGATGCCGGTCTGGGCGGTGGCGATCGCCCCGTCGCCGATCGTCAGGTGGCCCGCGACCCCGACCTGCCCGGCGAGGGTGACGCGCCGACCGACGTGCGAGCTGCCGGCGATCCCCACCTGACCCGAGAGCACGCTGTCCTCGCCCACCGTCACCGAGTGACCGATCTGGACGAGATTGTCGATCTTGCAGCCGCGCGCGATGCGCGTCTCGCCGAGGGCGGCGCGGTCGATCGCGGTGAGGGCGCCGATCTCGACGTCGTCCTCGACCACCACCACGCCCACCTGTGGGAACTTGTGATGGCGGCCGTCGGCGTCCCGGGCGAAGCCGAAGCCGTCCGCGCCGATGACCGCCCCGTTCTGCACGATCACCCGATCACCGAGACGGCAGCGCTCGCGGACCTGAGCCCCGGAGTGCAGGACGCAGTCCTCTCCGAGCGTCGACGCCCTCGTAGAGCACGACGTGGGGGTGGATCACCGAGCGCGCCCCCACCCGGGCGCCAGGTCCCACGACGGCGAGGGCCCCGACGTGGACGTCCGGGCCGAGCTCGGCCGTCGGGTCGACACGGGCCGACGCGTCCACACCCGGGGCGGGACGCGCGGGGGGCCGCAGCAGGGCCACCGCCCGCGCGAAGGCGAGGTAGGGGTTGTCGGAGAGCAGGCAGGGGAGTGCCGTCTCCTGACCCGGGGCGAGGATGACGGCGGTGGCCTTTGTGGTGTCCAGGTGGGTCGCATAGCGGAGGTTGGCCAGGAACGTCAGATCGCCGGGGCCGGCCTCCTCGATGCCGGCCACCCCGCCGACCTCGATTTCACCGTCGCCCCGCAGCTCGCATCCGAGCTGCGCCGCCAGCTCGCGGAGGATCACGCCCCCGGGTTCTCCCCCGGCTTGAGGGTGCCCCCGGCCGGTCCGGGCGGCGTGGGCTGGACCGGTCCCGGCACCGGCGGCTTGCCCGGCTTGTCGGTCTCGCCCGCGCTGACGGAGCCGCTCAGCCACGCCCCCTCCCGCACGACGAGGACCTTTGCGTCCACCGTGCCCTGGACCCTCGCCTTCTCCGCCAGGATGAGGCTGCGGGCGTGCACGTCGCCCTTCAGCTCGCCGGAGATCTCCGCCGCGTCGGCCTTGATCGTGGCCTCGACCCTCGACCCCTCGCCGAGCACCAGCCGGCCCGAGACCTCGATCTCGCCCTGGAAACGACCCCGGATGAGGGCGTCCTTGCCGCGCAGCTTGCCCTCGACGTTGGCCTGGGCATCGATCACCGTGACATTGTCTTCCGCCATTCTTCCTCCTGCCAGATCGCCGCATTCTAGCCCGATCCGACACTCGCGGGGCGGGCTGACGCCCCAAGGGCTGATAAGCTGAGGGGATGACCACCCCCGCGGAGTGCCGTCCGTGAGCCCGCAGCGTGCGCCGGAGCCGCGCCTCGCCCCCGCCCCCGCCGACTCGCGCTTCGACGCTCGTCAGCGATTTCGAGCCGAAGGGCGACCAGCCGCAGGCGATCGACGAGCTCGTCGCGGGATCCGCGCGCGGGGACCAGCACCAGGTCCTGCTCGGGGTCACCGGCAGCGGCAAGACCTTCACCGTGGCCTCCGCCATCGCGATGGTCAACCGCCCCACCCTCGTGCTCGCCCACAACAAGACGCTGGCTGCCCAGCTCTACCAGGAGTTCAAGGCTTTCTTCCCGGAGAACGCGGTCGAGTACTTCGTCTCCTACTACGACTACTACCAGCCGGAGGCCTACGTCCCGCAGTCGGACACCTACATCGAGAAGGAGGCGACGATCAACGACGAGATCGACCGGCTCCGCTTGTCCGCCACGCGCAGCCTGTTCGAGCGGCGCGACGTGGTGATCGTGGCCTCGGTCTCGTGCATCTACGGCCTCGGCTCACCCGAGGCGTACTACGGCATGCTGCTCATGGCGCGGCAGGGTGACAGCCTCGACCGGCGCGACCTGCTCGCTCGCCTGGTGGAGGCCCGCTACGACCGCAACGACTACGAGCTGCGCCGCGGCACCTTCCGGGTGCGGGGCGACGTGGTCGAGATCGTCCCCGCCTACGAGGAGAGCGGCATCCGCATCGAGCTCTTCGGCGACGAGGTCGAACGCATCAGCGCGTTCGATCCCCTGACCGGCACGACGACGGGCCGCCTCGCCCAGGTCGCGATCTACCCCTCGAGCCACTACGTCACCCCGCAGCCCCGCCTCGTCGACGCGATCAAGACCATCGAGGCCGAGCTCCTCGAGGAGAAGCCGAAGCTCGAGCGGCAGGGCAAGCTCCTGGAGGCGCAGCGGCTCTACCAGCGGACGATGTTCGATCTCGAGATGCTCCGTGAGACCGGGCACTGCCACGGCATCGAGAACTACTCGCGCCACCTGTCGGGCCGCGCCCCGGGCGAGCCACCGCCGACCCTCCTCGACTACCTGCCGAAGGACGCCCTGATGGTGGTGGACGAGTCTCACCAGTCCATCCCGCAGGTGCGCGGGATGTACCACGGCGACCAACAGCGCAAGCACACCCTGGTCGAGTACGGCTTCCGGCTGCCCTCCGCTCTCGACAACCGGCCGCTGAGCTTCGACGAGTTCGAGGCCCGCGTCGGACAGGTCCTCTACGTCTCCGCGACGCCCGGGCCCCTACGAGCTGCAGAAGTCGGGCGGGGTGGTGGTGGAGCAGGTGATCCGCCCCACCGGTCTCATGGACCCGCGCCTCGAGGTGCGTCCGGTCGCGGGCCAGGTCGACGACCTGCTGGCCGAGATCCGCGTCCGCGCCGAGAAGGAACGAGCGGGTGCTGGTGACGACCCTGACCAAGCGGATGGCCGAGGACCTGACCGAGTACTACCACGACCTCGGGGTGCGCGTCCGCTACCTGCACTCCGACGTCGAGACGCTCGAGCGCGTCCGCATCCTCCGCGACCTTCGCAAGGGCGAGTTCGACGTCCTGGTCGGGATCAACCTGCTGCGCGAGGGGCTCGACCTGCCCGAGGTGTCCCTGGTCGCCATCCTCGACGCGGACAAGGAGGGCTTCCTCCGGTCGGGCGGGTCGCTGATCCAGACGATGGGGCGCGCCGCTCGCAACGTGGAGGGGATGGCCATCCTCTACGCCGACAAGGTCACGGACTCGATGAAGATGGCGATGGACGAGACCACCCGGCGGAGGTCACTCCAGGAGGCCTACAACCGCGAGCACGGCATCACGCCCGCGAGCATCCGCAAGAGCATCGGCGAGCTGCTCTCCTCGGTCTACGAGCACGACTACGCCTCGATCCCCGAGGTGGAGGAGGAGCCGGCCGAGCGCTATCGGTCGCTCGAGGAGATCACGGCCGAGGTCAAGGCCCTCGAGAAGCAGATGCGCGAGGCGGCGAAGGCCCTGGAGTTCGAGAAGGCGGCCGAGCTCCGCGATCGGGCCCGGGTGCTGCGGGCCCGCGAGTTCGGCCTCAAGTAGCGGCCGGCCCCGGCTCAGGCGGTTCGGGCCCGGCGCGGCGCGGGCTTGCCCGCGCGTCTCTTCTTCCCTGCCTTCCCCGGTGCCGCCGTGCGCCCGCGCGTCGTCGACGGCCGTGCCTGCGACGTCGGCAGCAGCTCGAGCACCCCTCCCGTCTTGACCTCCCGCAGAAAGACCCGGAAGCGCCGGCGGTCGAGCGGCGACATGTGGACGATCTGGGTGCCGATCTCGTATCCGTCCGACACCGGCCGGACCCGCATGATCCGCAGCACCCCCTCCACGGTCCGTCTTCCGTTCGGCAGCGCCAGGTGGACCTGGGCGAGCGCGCCCCGATTCGGCGGCTCCTCGGAGAGGAAGAGCAGACCTCCCTCGCTCACATTGAGGGTCGTCAGGACGTGGCGGTGCGAGTCCACGAGGCTGAACTGCCCGCTCAGGGCGGTGTCGAGCCGAAGGTGCTCCCGGCGCTCCTCCGAGTAGGGCCTGACGCAGTTCTTGCCCATGCTCTTGGCGACGTAGAGGGCGCGATCGGCCTTCTCGAGCAGCTCCTCGGCGTTGGCGGCGTCGCCGGGGAGGGTGGCAAGTCCGACGCTGACGGTGAGGGGCCTCCCCCCCTTGCCCTTCTCGCGGCCGATCTTCGCCTTCTTCGATCGCCAGGCGGATCTTCTCCGCGGCCTTCAATGCCCCGAGCTTGGGCGTGGCGGGCAGGATGACGGAGAACTCCTCGCCGCCGTAGCGCGCCGCGTGGTCCGTCTCGCGCACCGCCCGCTTGAGGACGCCGGCGAGGCGGCGCAGGGCGACGTTTCCGGCCAGGTGGCCCCGGGTGTCGTTGAACTCCTTGAAGTCGTCGATGTCCAGCATGAGCAGGGCGAGGGTGGTGTCCTCCCGGTCCGCCCGCCGCGCCTCGGCCCGGATCTGCTCCTGGAAGAAGCGGTAGTTGTGGAGCCGCGTGAGCTCGTCGATGATCACCGAATCCTGCGTCTGGCGCAGGATCTTGAGCTCCACGATCGTGGGGTTGCGCAGCTTCTTCTGGATGCGCAGGAAGTAGTGGAGCACGGCCACCCGCAGATCCGACCCGCTCCGGCAGGCTGCGGTTGAGCTCCTCCCACTGCCGGAGCACGCGTCTCCAGTGCTCGTGCGCCTTGGCTCCGGAGAAATCGAGATGGGTCAGGACGAAGAGGAGGACGGCGTACACGTCGACGCCCCACTCCGCTTCCAGCTGCTCCATCTTCTCCGCCCACTCCGCGGCCTCACCCGGCCCCTCCTCGAGCAGCGCGATGATGCGGTCAGCGACCGCGGAGTTGAGCCTCGTCGTCCGGTCTCTTCATTCGCCTCTCCTCGCGACGCGGGGGCACAGGTGGCCCAGGGCTCTCGACCGGCCCCGGCCGGGCGAAGTGGTAGCCCTGGGCGTGCGAGAACCCCGCACGCATGCACGCGGCAGCTTCTTCCGCCGTCTCCACCCCCTCCGCGATCGTGCGGACGAGCAGCTCGCGGGCGGCGGCCACCAGCGAGGCCACGAGCCGCTGCCGCGAGACGGGGGCGTGGTCGATACCGGTGACGAAACGACGGTCGAACTTCAGGTAGTGGGGCGGTGCCTCGGCCAGCTCGAAGAGCCGGGCCTGACCGGCCCCGAAGTCGTCGTAGGCCAGCCCCACGTTGATCTCCATCAGGCGGGTGCGCAGCCACACGATGAAGTCGGTCTGGGCCAGCGCGCTCTCGTGGATCTCGAGGACCAGGTCGACGCCGGGGGCCAGGATCCGCAGCTCCTCGAGCGACTCGAGCAGGCCCGGCCTCTCCAGCTCCACGCGGGTGGGTGTTCAGGAAGAGCACCGGCGGCTCCGGGAGGTCCTTGACCATCTCGACCGCGCGGCGCCGGAACAGACGGCTGAGCTCGGCCTGAGCGTCGGGGCCCGAGCTGGCCCGCGATCTCGAACAGCTCGACCGGGCTCTCGGGGAGCCCCGGGTGCCGGCCGCGCCCGAGGGCCTCGCACGCCGACACGCGACTCGTGGGCATGTCCACGATGGGCTGAAAGACCATCGTGACCGCCCCGTCGCTCAGGAGCTCGCCGAAGGTCGCGGGCCCCGGCTTCGAAGTGCTTGGGGAGCGGCCCCCGCCGGACGAGCGTCGCGGTGTCGTCGACCGCCTTCTTGCCGGCCTTGTCGTCCTCGGCGACCCGGAACTCGAAGTCCCCGAAGTGGAGGATGTCCCCGCGGTGGAGCGCGGCGTCGCTGACCGGCTTGATGGTTGAGGAAGGTCCCGTTGCGGCTGCCGAGGTCCCGCACCCGTAGCGCCTCGCCGTCGGAGTAGATCTCGGCGTGGCTCTTCGAGACGTGGGCCGACGTGAGGACCAGCTCGAGGTCGGGGGCCCGCCCCACCCGGAACGGGAGAGGCAGGATCGGCGTCCGCTGAAGGGTGCCACCGTCGGCGGCGCCGCGCTCGAGCACCCAGTCACCGGTGGCGATCGCCCGGGCCCGTCGCCTCGAGGATGCGCGTTCGCAGCTCCTGGGTCTTCGGTGCGTCGAGGGCCTGCGTGTCGCGCTTGCGCCCGGCCACCATGGGAACGATCTTCTCGAAGTCCATGACCATCGTTCAGCCCGGGGCCGCTGGTGCAAGTCTCGGGCCGCTCGCAGCTCTCATGGGTGCCAACGAGCTTGCGTGGACCTGCGGACCCGAGTGACCGATTTCCGGCCGCCGGAAGGCGGCCGGGGCGCGCGGCGGATCGAAAAACGGGGGATCTCCGCCCACCGTGTGTCGTATCTTCTGATGGTGGGGTCCGGAAGCACCGTATCGACGTGTCCGTCCTGCGCGGCCCCGGTGGGGGACGCCAGCCGCTTCTGCCCGTCGTGCGGGACGAGGCTCGACATCTCGGACAGCCCGACCGGGACGGCTCCGCGCGGGGGTCTCGCCGTTCCCGGGCCGCTGGCGGCGGGGCTCCACGACCCCGTCCAGCGCCAGCGGAATCGCCTCCTCGTCCGCCCTCCGACCGGTTCGCCCCGGGCACGCGTCCTGGGCGGCCGCTACCGGATCCTCGGGCTCCTGGGCCGCGGGGGCATGGGTGAGGTCTACCGCGCCGACGACCTGAAGCTCGAGCAGCCGGTGGCCCTGAAGTTCCTGCCCCCGGGCGCTCGAGGCAGACACCGGGCGCCTCGAGCGGCTCTACGGCGAGGTCCGCATGGCCCGCCAGGTCTCGCACCCGGCGGTCTGCCGCGTCTGGGACATCGGGGATGCGGACGGGCAGCACTTCCTGTCGATGGAGTTCGTGGACGGGGAGAACCTCGCGTCGCTCCTCCGACGCATCGGTCGGCTGCCCGCAGGACAAGGCCCTCGACATCGCGAAGCAGGTCTGCGCGGGCCTCGCCGCCGCCCACGAGAAGGGCGTCCTCCACCGGGACCTCAAGCCCGCGAACGTGATGCTCGACGGGCAGGGCAAGGTCCGGATCACCGACTTCGGCCTCGCCGGTCTCGCCGAGGCGCTCACCGACGAAGACGTGCGCTCGGGGACGCCGTCCTTCATGTCGCCCGAGCAGCTGCTCGGGCGCGAGGTCACGGTCCGCAGCGACGTCTACGCCCTCGGGCTGCTTCTCTACGAGCTCTTCACCGGGCGGCGAGCCTTCGCCGGGAAGACTCTCGCCGAGCTGACACGCAAGCACCGCGACGAGCATCCGATCGAACCGTCGCTGATCGTCCCCGACCTCGACCCCGCGGTCGAGAGGACGATCCTCGCCTGCCTCGAGAAGGACCCGAGGCGGCGCCCGCCCTCGACCCTCGCCGTGTCCGCCATGCTCGTCGGGACAGGATCCTCTCGAGGCGGCGATCGCGGCCGGAGAGACGCCGTCTCCCGAGCTCGTGGCCGCGGCGGGCGAGGCGGAGTCGCTCTCGCCTCGGATGGCGTGGGCCTGCCTTGTCACCGTCCTGCTCGGTGCCTTCCTTGCGCCCCCTCTCTGGCATTCGCTGTATCTGGTCAACATCGTTCCGATGGAGAAGCCGCCGGAGGTCCTCGAGGACCGGGCGCGGGAGCTCATCACGCCGCCTCGGACACGAGGGGGAGGCTGACGGACTCTCATGCCGGCGTCGGCCTCGATCGCGAGTACTTCCGTCACGAGCGCGGAGGTCTCGCTCAGAGGGCCGCGGCTGGGACGCGCTCGGCACGGGTCGCCCGGCCGTGCTCCGGTTCTGGTACCGGCAGAGCCCGCGGCCCCTCGTCACGCCTCAGGGGCGCTGGCAACGTGGACTGGAGCACGCCCCCGCCGGAAGTCACGGGGATGGCGGGCGCGACCTACGACCTCCGCGGGCAGCTCCTGCAGTTCTACGCGGTGCCGCCGCAGGTCGAGGCCGCTGCCGATCCACCGCCGCCGGTCGACTGGTCTCCGCTCTTCGCCGAGGCGCGGCTCGACCCCGACGCAGCTCGAGCCCGACCGAGCCCACCTGGACGCCGCCCTTCTTCGTGGACACCCGGGCGGCGTGGACCGGCGCCTGGCCGGACCGGCCCGACATCGCCATCCGGGTGGAGGCGGCCGCCTACCGAGGCCAGCCGGTGTGGTTCCGAGATCGTCGAGCCCTGGACGCGACCCGAGCGGATGGAGGCGTATCAGCCGCACCGCCGGGCCAGCAGGTCACCAAGTACCTCGCGCTCGGCGCTGGTGCTTCTGCTGGTCGCGGTCGGAGCGGTCCTGGCCCGGCGCAACCTCGTGCCTGGGCCGAGGCGACCGTCGGGGGGCCTTCCGCCTCGGGGCGGGCCTCGCCGCCGTGGGTCTCGGCGTGTGGCTCCTCGACGCCCACCACGTGGCCGAGGTCGGCGGGGAGATGATCCTCCTCGCCCGCGGAGCGGGGATGGTGGTCGCTCGTCGCGACGCTCGTCTGGCTCTTCTACCTCGCCCTCGAGCCCTACGTGCGTCGCCTGCGCCCCTCGACCCTCGTGTCCTGGACGCGGCTCCTCAACGGTGGCTTCGGGGACGCGGTCGTCGGCCGGGACGTGCTGATCGGGGGAGTCTGGGGGGCCTTGGTCGTCCTCTTCTTCTCGCTGACGCGGAGGTTGCCGGCGTGGCTCGGGGCGCTCCCGTCCGAGCCGGTGGCGCACCACAACTTGCCAGCTCTTCTCGGCCTGCGCGAGAGCGCGGCGGGTGTGCTCAGCCTCGTCACCGCCGACGCCCTCCTCGGCCTCGGCAGCCTCCTCCTCTACCTGATCCTGCGTTTCGTCCTGCGCCGCGAATCGCTGGCGGTGGTGGCCCTGGTCGTTATCCTCACCGGCCTTCAAGTTGCCGCCTCGACCGACCCCCTCTGGCTGAGCCTCCCCGTGCGCCTCGTGATCATGGGCTCGTACGCGTTCGTGCTCCTGCGCTTCGGGCTCCTCGCCGCCATCGCCGGCCCCTTCGTGTGCGACACGCTCCTCATCGCTCCGCTGACGACGCGACCTTGGGGCTGGTATGCGGGACCCACTCTCTTCGCCGTGCTCATCGTCGCGGTCGTCGCCGTCGTGGCCTTCCGGACCGCCCAGGGCGGGTCCGGCCTGCGGCACTACCTCGCCGGCGAAGTCGCCTCCTCGCCCCGCTAGCTTCTCCTCTGACGGAGCACCTCGTAGAGGACGACTCCGACCGCGGTCGAGACATTGACCGAGCGCAGGGCGGGGTCCTGCATGGGCAGTCGGACGAGCCGATCGCGGTATCGCTCGCGGATCGCGGCGGCAGCCCCACGCTCTCGCGCCCGAAGACGAGGACCGTCCTCGCCGGGTAGCGAACGTCCCACACGGTGCGCGAGGCGTCCGGGCTCGCGAAGAACGGCTCACCCAGCTCCGGCAGCGCCGCCTCGACCTCGTCCCAGCTCGGCCAGACGCGCGGGTTCACCCGCTCCCAGTAGTCGAGGCCGGCCCGCCGGACCTCCCGCTCGTCCAGAGAGAAGCCGAGCGGCTCGACCAGGTGGAGTTGGGCACCGGCGGCGAGGCAGGTGCGGCCGGCGTTTCCGGTGTTCCAGTGAATCTCCGGTTCGAAGAGGACGACGTGGAGCTCGCGCGGGGTGCGCTCGATCGAAGCCATGGGTCGCTCCCCTCATCCGCTGGTCCGTGTCGCGGCTGGGGGTGCCGTCCATTCTGCCCGCGAAACCAGGAGCAGGCCAGCGTCGTCGGCCGATGCTAAGATCCGCGCCGATGCCGGTCAGCGTCGACGATGCCTTCGCGCACTGCGAGGCCCGGGTCGAAGGCCCACTACGAGAACTTCCCGGTGGGGCTGTTCGTCCCCCGGAAGAAGCGCCGCTACGTCTACGCGCTCTACGCCTTCGCCCGGATCGCCGACGACTTCGCGGACGAGCCGATCTACGAGGGCGTGCGGCAGGAGAAGCTCGATCAGTGGGAGGCGCTCCTCCACGCCGCCTACCGCGGGCGAGGCGGAGGGGCCGGTCTTCGTGGCCCTGGGCGAGACCGTCCGCGCGCCTGGACGTCCCGAAGGAGCTGCTCCTCGACCTGCTGTCGGCCTTCCGGCAGGACACGGAGAAGAACCGCTACGAGAGCTGGGAGGAGCTCCTCGACTACTGCCGGCGCTCGGCCAACCCGGTGGGCCGGCTGGTGCTCCTCGTCTTCGAGCAGGACGACCCCGAGCTCCTGCCGCTCTCCGACGCGATCTGCACCGGGCTCGCAGCTCGCCAACCACTGGCAGGACGCGGCCATCGACTACGCCCGCGACCGCATCTACGTGCCCGAGGACCTGATGAAGCGCCACGGGGTGGGCACCTGGGACTTCAGCACCGGCCGGGTCAGCGACGGCTTCCGCGGGCTCATGGCCGAGCTCATCGGCCGGACCCGGGAGCTGTTCGAGGAGGGACGCCCGCTGTGCGACCGCGTGGGCCGCGAGCTGCGCTTCGAGATGCGGCTCACCTGGCTGGGCGGGATGTCGATCCTCGACCGCATCGAGGCGGTGGGGGCGGACGTCTTCACGCCGCCGTCCGAAGCACTCCGCTCTCGACAAGGCGGCTCTGGCCTGGCGGGCCTGGCGGTGGCCCTCCCGATGACCTCGACGCCTGGGCGCCCGGCTGACGCGGCAAGAGCCAGAGCAACTTCTACTACGCCTTCCTGACCCTTCCGGAGGAGAAGCGCCGCGGGATCTACGCGCTCTACTCGTTCTGTCGGGTCGTGGACGACTGCGTGGACGAGGAGGGCGGCGAGGGTGCGGCTGGCCTCGATCGCTGGCTGGAGGAGCTCGACCGCTGCTACGCGGGAACGCCCGAGACCGAGCTCGGGCGCGAGCTGGCGGAGACCGTCGGCCCGCTTCCCGATCCCGCGCTCCGTGCTCGAGGACATCGTGGCCGGCTGTCGCATGGACCTCACCGAGCGCCGCTACGCGACGTTCGCCGACCTCCGCGTCTACTGCGAGCGCGTGGCCTCGGCGGTGGGCCTCGCCTCGATCGAGATCTTCGGGTACACGAACCCGCGCACCCGCGAGTACGCGGTCGAGCTGGGGCTCGCCCTGCAGCTCACCAACATCCTGCGCGACGTGGCGACCGACGCCGCCCGGGGACCGGCTCTACCTTCCGCTCGAGGACCTGGCGCGGTTCGGGGTGGGGGAGGAGGAGCTCCTCGCCGCCGCGCGCGACCCGGCGCCCCGCGGCGGGCCGAGGTCGGGACGCTCCTGGCGTTCGAGGCCGACCGGGCTCGCGGGCACTACGCGGCCGCGGCCGAGCGGCTGCCCCCGGAGGACCGGCGCTCGATGCTCGCCGCCGAGATCATGGGCTCGATCTACCGGGCGATCCTCGAGGAGCTCGGCCCGGCGTGGCTACCCGATCGGAGGAGAACGGGTCCGGCTCGGCGCGCCCCGCAAGGCCTGGATCGCGCTCCGCACGGCGGCGCGGGTGTACGGGGGACCATGAAGGTCGTCGTCGTCGGGGGCGGCTTCGCGGGCCTGGCCGCGGCCATCGCGCTCCAGGAGCGGCGTCACGACGTCGTGCTGCTCGAGCGGCGGGGCGTCCTCGGCGGACGGGCCACCTCGTTCCGCGACGCGGTGACCGGCGAGGACGTCGACAACGGAACCCACCTGATGGTCGGGGCGTACACGGCGACGCTCGACCTCGTCCGCCGGGCGGGCGCCGACCGACCTGCTCGCTCCCCAGGAGAACCTGAGGATCGAGTGGGTGGACGAGAAGGGCACGACCGCGCTCGACTGCCCACCGCTCGATGCGCCGCTGCACCTCCTGGCCGGTCTGCTCGGCCTCCGTGTTCCGCTGCGGGTCAAGCTCCAGGCGCTGCGGCTGGGCCTCGCCGTCCGCTTCGGCCGCGGCACCGACGGCCTCACCCTCGCCGAGTACTTCCGGCGCACGGGCCAGGGCGAGGCGGCCCGGCGTCTCCTGTGGGATCCGCTCGCCCTCGCCATCGTCAACGAGTCACCGGAGCGGGCGGCCGCGGTCCTCTTTCACCGCGTCTACCAGGAGGCCTTCCTGCGCGACCACCGGGCGTCCCGCCTCGTGTTCCTCCGACGTGGCTGGGGCGTCCTCCTGGAGCGCCTCGCGCGCTACTTCGAGGGTCGGGGCGGGGTCGTGCGGCGCGGGGCCCTCGCCGAGGCCATCGAGCTGGAGGCGGGTCGTGTGAGCCGGCGTCCGCTACGCGCAGCGCGCGCAGGCGCGGGAGGAGCTGCAGGCGGGACGGGGGCCGGAGCCTCGCGTCGAGCCCGCCGAGGCGGTGGTCTCCGCGGTCCCCGCCCACGCGCTGGCTCCGCTACTGCCCGAGGAGTGGCGCGGCCGACCTCCCTTCGCCGACCTCGCTCGACTCGGTCGCTCGCCGATCGTCTCGGTCGAGATGTGGCTGGACCGCGAGGTCGTGGACCGCCCGATGCTGGGCCTGCGCGACTGCGAGGTGGAGTGGGTGTTCGACAAGGGTCGGCTCTATCGGGCGCGAGGGGGCGCCCCAGCACCTCGCCTTCATCGTGAGCGCGGCGTACCGGAGCGCGCCGAAGAAGAACGCGGAGCTGGTCGCGGCGGCCGAGGCTGCGCTCCGGCGCTACTTCCCGGCGATGGCGGAGGCCACGATCGAGCGCACGCTCGTGCTGCGCGAGCCAGACGCGACGTTCGCCTCGAGCCCCGGAGACGGAGGCCCTCCGCCCGGGTCCGGACACGGACATCCCCGGCCTCGTCCTGGCCGGCGACTGGACGGACACCGGTCTGCCCGCCACGATCGAGGGCGCGGTGCGGAGCGGCCGGAGGGCGGCCGAGCGAGTCGAGATGCTCGCCGAGCGCGACCAGGCCGCCGACCGGACGCGCGCGGCCGTCGACCGGAGGCGACGCGGGGCCGTGAGCGCGGACTGCTTCCCCCGCCTGCGGTGGGCGGCGGTGGCCTGGATGGCCGTCTACGTGCCGGCCTACGCCCTCGCCTACGGCTTCGCCAACTTCCTCTTCCTCTGCAACCTCGCGGTGATCCTCGTGGCGATCGGGATCTGGACGTGCAGCCGCCTGCTGCTCTCGAGCCAGGCGTTGGCCGTCCTCATCGTCAGTGCCGTCTGGATGGTGGACGTCGCCTCGCGCCTCCTGACGGGGAGCCATCTCATCGGCGCCACCGAGTACATGTGGGAGCCGCAGTGGCCGCTCTTCACGCGGCTGCTGTCGCTCTACCACGTGATGCTGCCCGTGCTCCTGCTGGTCGTTCTGCGCCGGATCGGCTACGACCGCCGTGGCTACCTCCTCCAGTCGGCGCATCGCGGTGGTGGCGGTGGCCATCAGCCGGCTCCTCGGCCCGGGGCCCAACATCAACTACGCCTTCGTGGATCCCCTCCTGAAGAAGACGTGGGGCGGGCCCGTGACGCACGTTGCCGTCATCTCGGGCGCGCTGGTCTTCGTGGCGTATCCACTGACGCATCTGCTGCTGGTCCGGCTGTGCCCGTCGCCGCAGAGAGCCGCGAACGGCTACTAGCGCCGACGCCGGCGCAGTTCACCCTCGAAGATCAGTCTTGCTGCTACAGCGGTCGGACGACGTCCGGGAAGTTCAGCCAGACCGACACGCCGCAGAAGTGCTCGCCCTCGGTGCAGATGGGGCTCGCTCGCTTGTAGCGGAGTACGCAGGGCGGGCCCATGTGGCGCGCCAGGCGGGGGTGGATGGCCCGGACCTGCTCCAGCTCGTCCATCGAGGCCCGGTAGATCTCCTCCTGGGCGTTGAAGCAGGTGCGCATGACCCACTTGTGGGCGAGGTAGAGGAGGCTCCCGCTCTCGTGGAAGCGGAGCGCCTTCGCGTTGGGCAGGAGGTAGAGGGCCTGCTCGAGCGGCACGTCCATCTCGAGCAGCCGGTTCTTGGCGGCCCATGCCCGGTCCATCGCCTCCTGGTAGACCGCGAGGGCCTCGGGGTTCGCGGCGACGAGCGGCGGCGTCACGTGAGTCGGGCCGGCGCGTGTCGGTGAGCGTCATGAGCGGGCGCGAGGCCGGGACCATGCGGTGCCGCTGGTCCTGGCTGTCGGCGGTGTGTGAGATCTTCTTGAGGAAGGTGTAGGCCGGGTGGTGCATGGCCCGCCCCAGCGGCGAGTGCACCGACAGCTGGAGCGTCTCCAGGCGATAGCGGTTGATCCCGGGGTTCAGGAGCTGCTCGAGGGCCTCGTCGTCGCCCAGCGCGTCCGGCCCCAGGCCGAGGACTGTGCGCACCGCTTCCGCCGTCGTCTCCTCGGCGTTTCCCATCCAGTCCACGAGGAGCGAGGTGCGCCCGCCGAGCCGTGCGTCGAGGCGCGCGGCCTCGGCGTCGCCGTCCGCGGCGAGGCGGGGGAGCCGGGTCTCCACCACCTCGTCCTCGCCCAGCGGCCCCTCGCCGATGCGCTCGAAGAAGTCGGGGTCGAGGCCGCGCACGTGGTCGACCATGGCCTCGATCACCGCGCGGGTCTCGCGCGGTGCGTCGCCCGTCGCCATCATGCGGTGCAGCCGGTGAAGCACGATGCCCGAGACCGTGTGGACCATCGAGGTGAAGGCGGCCACCGGGATGACGTAGCGTGCGATCTCGATGGCCTTCTTCTCCGCCTCGCGCGTCACCTTCTTGCGCCGCTTCTCGTGAGGCGCTCGGCGTCAGGTGGCGCACGTCCGAGAGGATGCGCAGCGTGTCGTCCCGCAGAAGCTCGGTCAGCCGCCGGTAGGATCTCCCAGGCCGATTCGATCGCTCCCTCGTAGACCTCCCGGGCCTCGCGGCCCAGGCCCTCCGGCACGTGCGCCCGGGCCTCGTCGAGGCGGACGAAGCGCTGGCTGGACTGCTCGGAGTTGTAGAAGGGGTGCGAGTGCAGGAACGTCCAGACGAGCTGACGGCTGATGTTCTCGAGGCCGAACTCGAAGTGGGCGTGCTGCCAGACCGTGTGGTGTCCGGCCTCGAAGGTCAGCGGACCGATCGACTCCCGCTGGGACGCGCGTGACCTCGTCCGGTCCCACGACCCGGGGCGCGTAGCAGGTCCGGGCCGCGGAGATCGCCCCGTCGTACGGGTAGGCAGACGCGTTGCGCAGCGTCACGACGGGGGAGCCGGTCAGGACGGGCATGGAGACGGACAGCCTAGCCGACCCACGCCTCGACCGGCAAATCGGGCAGGCGGGGGCGGACCGAGGTTGCGCTGTCCGGGAGTTGGCAACAGAATCGGCGCCAAGGGCAGAGGAGGACCCGGCCGCGGAGGGGAGCGGGCGGCGAGCTCTTCGCAGGGGTGACGAGATGAAGTGGTTTCAGGCACGGGGGGCCGACGGCGGGGCGGCTCTCGGTTTCGTGCGGGGCGAGAGCGCGTTTGTCCTTCGGGAGGCGCACGGCGGCGTGCTCACCACCCTCGACCTGCTCGAGGCGGAGGAGGAGCACGGCCTGGACACCGCCGACTGGCTCTCGGACGCCGAGGGGGCCGGGGCGTTCGCCGAGAGCCGGTGGGCCGATCTGGTCGATCGCGCTGCCGGGAACCTCGCCTGTCCCGTCACTCCCCCGGAGGTCTGGGGGGCGGGAGTGACCTACCGCCGCAGCGCGGACTTCCGCGAGGAGGGAACCGGCATCTACGACCGCGTCTACGATGCGGAGCGACCCGAGCTCTTCTTCAAGGCCTCGGCCGGGCGCTGCGCCGCCCCGGGCGAGGCCATCGGGCGCCGGCACGACTCGAGCTTCACCGCGACCGAGCCCGAGCTCGGGCTCGTGCTCGGTCGGCGGGGGACGATCCTCGGCTTCACGCTGGCCAACGACGTGTCGGCATGGGACATCGAGCGCGACAATCCCCTCTACCTTCCCCAGTCCAAGATCTACCGCGGCTGCTTCTCCTTCGGGCCCGTGATCGTCACCCCCGACGAGATCGAAGACCCCTACGCGCTGACGCTGCAGCTGCCGGATTCTCCGCGACGGGAAGGAGATCTTCACCGATGAGACGAGCACCGCGCGCGTCAAGCGGCGCTACACGGAGCTGGTGGAGTGGTTGCTCCGCAGCAACGAGATCGCCACCGGCACTGTCCTCTCGACCGGGACCGGGATCATCCAGCCGCTCGAGGTCGGGCTCGAGGAGGGCGACGTGGTCGAGATCTCGTGCCCGGAGATCGGCACACTCGTCAATCCCGTCGCCACCGTCTGAGCGACGTACCCGGGGCCGCTCGCGCGGCGCCCGAATCGGATAGACTGCGCGGCACCTCCCATGAGCCAGGCTGAGACTCGTCGTCCGCCTCCTCGCAGCCTGCGCGAGATGCTTGCGTACCTCGGTCCCGGACTGATCATCTCGGCCAACATCGTCGGCTCCGGCGAGCTCATCGTCACGACCCAGCTCGGGGCCAAGGCCGGCTTCACGCTGCTCTGGTTCATCGTCTTCAGCTGCCTGATCAAGGTCGTTGTCCAGATCGAGCTCGGACGCTACACGGTCTCCGAGGGGGTGACGACGCTGGCCGCGCTCGATCGCCTGCCCGGGCCGAGAGTCGTCGTCTCGTGGGTGCTCTGGCTGTGGGTGCCGATGTACGTGGGCACGCTGTTCCAGATGTCCGGGATGGTGGGGGGAATGGCGTCACTGTTCGCCGCTCGGAACGAGGTGTGGGCGCACACGATCTGGACCCTGATCCCGGCCGCCGCGTGTGCACTGATCCTCAGCCGTGGACGCTACGGGGCGGTCGAGAAGGTCTCGACGCTGATGGTCGTGACGTTCACCCTCGGGACGATCGCGGCGGTCTTTGCGCTTCAGTGGACGCCGTACCGGATCGGGGCCGATCAGATCCGCTACGGGTTCGGCTTCCACCGCCCGGACTCCTTCACCACCGCGTTCGCCGCCTTCGGGGTGACCGGGATGGGCGCGGGCGAGCTGATCTTCTACCCCTACTGGTGCCTCGAGAAGGGTTACGCCCGCTTCGTCGGGCCGAGGGACGAACCGGCGTCCGCGGAATGGCTCGAGCGCGCCAACGGATGGCTGAGGGTGCTGCGTGTGGACGCCTGGCTCTCGATGGTCATCTACACGGTCGGCACGGTCTGCTTCTACCTGCTCGGTGCGGCCGTGCTGCACGCGACAGGACAGGAGGTGGCGGGCGACCAGATGGTGCCGGCCCTCTCCAGCATGTACGTCGAGGCGTTCGGCCCGCCGGGCGGGTACGTGTTCCTGATCGGTGCCTTCGTCGTCCTGTTCTCCACGGTGTTCGTCTCCACGGCCTCGAACGCACGCCTGTTCTCCGACGGGGCCGCGTTGTTCCGCATCCTGCGCTCCCCGTCGCCGGAGCGTCGAGCGCGCCTCGTCCGAGCCTCGTCCGTGGGAATCCCGGTCTTGCTGGTGATCGTCTATCTGATCGTCGGAGCTCCCGTCTACCTGGTGATGATCGGGGCCCTCGCCCAGGCGTTGATGCTGCCGTTCCTGGCGTTCGCGGCGCTCTATCTACGCTACCGTCTCACCCTGAAGACCCTGCGCCCCGGTCTCGCGTGGACGCTGGCACTGTGGGTCGCCTTCGCGTCGATGGTGGCGGTGGGTCTGTATCAGTTCGGACGGCAGCTCGCCCTCTGGGGGTGAGTCGCCCGGTGAAGAGCCCTCAGCGTGGCGCCCCGCGGGGATTCCAGCCCAGCCGTCGCCGCAGGTCGATGGTGTAGAAGGCGAGGGCGGTCCAGATGCAGGCGAAGGCGGCCAGGTGGGCCGCGTCGAACGGCTCGCCGAACACGGTGACGGCCAGGACGAAATGGCCGGTGGGTGTCATGTACTGCAGGAAGCCCACTGTCGCGAGGGTCAGCCTCCGAATGCCCTCCGCAAAGAGGAGAAGCGGCCCGACCGTCACCGGGCCGGCGGCGGCCAACAACAGACTGGTCGAGGTGTCGCCCGCGGCGAAGGCCCCCTCCCCGTTCGCGCGGAGCCACACGAGGTAGCCCGCGGCAATGGGCGTGAGCAGCCCGATTTCGACGAAGAGGCCGACCATGGGCGGGGCGTCGACGATCTTGCGTAGCAGCCCGTAGGAGCCGAAAGAGAACGCCATCACCAGGGACGCCCACGGCAAGCCGTGCCGGACAGTCAGCACCGTAACGCCAGCGGCGGCCAGGGAGACCGCCAGCCACTGCGCCCCCCGCAGCCGCTCCCCCAGGACGACGGAGCCGAGGAAGACGCTGACGAGCGGGTTGATGTAATAACCGAGGCTCGAGTCGAGGACACGGTCGTGACTCACCGCCCAGAGGAAGGCCAGCCAGTTGGCGGCGATCAGGAACGTCGACGCCAGCAGGATGCCGCACGCGCGGGGTGAGCCGAGCACCCGACGCACCTCGCGTCCCCGGCGGCGCAACGCCAGCAGCAGGGCCAGCCACGGCAGCGACCAGGCGATGCGATGCGCCAGCACCTCCGTGGCCGGCAGGTCGGCGATGAGCTTCCAGTAGAGCGGGATGAAGCCCCAGAGGGCGAACGCTCCCGCGGTGGCGGCCACGCCCCGAGCGGTATCGCGGCCCGGGTTCAGCTCTCGTCCTCAGGGCGAAGGATGCGGGCCTCGGTTCCCTTGTGAGAGGTCGGCGCCCGATCAGACAGACCCAAACCAGTTCACCCCCACGAAAGCCAAGAGTAGCGCCGCCCGCCCTGCTGATCCAAAGGGGCAGGCCTCGGGGGGAAGCCAGCCCAGGGGCGGCGTTCTCTGGGACGGTCGGCACCGGGTCCTGAGACGAGAGCCCTCGCCGGACGGGCGTGTCCCCACAAAGGCGCATGGGTTGACAAACGTAGTGCATTAGAATACCGTTTGTGGTGCAAGGAGGCGGCAGCATGACCGGAAGGACCCGAGACCGGCAGATTGCACTCCGCGTGACCGCCGACACCATCAAGCGGGCAGAGCGGCTTGCGCCCCTGATGCAAAGAGTGCCGGAGAATGAGCCCTTCCGGATGACCACGAGCACCGTGCTGTGGATCGCGCTCCGAAGGGGCCTCGATGTCCTCGAGTCTGAACTCAAGAGCGAGCGCCGAGCCAAGGCTGCTCCCTCGGAGGGGCGTGGTGGCGGGGCCTGGCCTCAGAATAGCGCGGGCGTCTGGGACGCCTAGTGCCTGAGTCGGGCTTCGAGAAAGGGCGGTCACGAGGACGTCGGGTAGGGACTACTCCTCGTCCTGGTGGACGTGCGCCTCGAACTCCTTGTGAGGAGTCGGCACCCGACCAAACAGACCCAAAACAGCAAACCTCCGCGAAGACCAAGGGTAACGCCAAGCGTCGATCCCCCCCAAAGCGGGTTGTTCGGGGGGGTTCACGGTCCAACCGGTAGCACAACCGGTAGCAGGAAGCATCACAGTCAGCTCCCTGGGGCGGTAGGTCGGGTCCCAGCGCATCCGGCTGCCGGGGTTCTCTGGCGTCGCGACGGGGCCGGGGTGATAGGTTACGTGTCGTGAGCGCCTACATCGTCGCATTCGACGAGACCGAGAGCTCGAAAGGACACTTCACGCTCGGTGGATGGCTCGGTCCCGATGAGGACTGGAGCAATCAGTTTGAGCCTGCCTGGGGGGAGCGGGTGCTCGAAGGACCTCCGCGGATTCCATACTTGCACCAGACAGACATCCGCAACGAGGAATGGCGGACACAACACAACCTATCTGGCGACGAAGCGTACCAGCGCGTCGACGAGGCTGTCCGCGTCATCGACAGCATGGGGAGCCTCTATCCGATCACAGCTAGCATGCACGCGCACGAGTTCCGGGAATCGTTCGGCGATCCGCTGAAAAAGGCGGGTGGCTTCGGAGAGATTCCGACCAGGCCCGACTATCTGGCGTACATCGCCTTCGTGTCGTCCGTCCTTGAGTGGGCTGGGAAAAAGATTCCCGATGCTACGCGGGTGGACTTCCTGGCGGAGAACAGCGAGAAGACGACCAGGGTCCTCAAGCACTTCCACGATGCCCTTCGCGAGGTCCTGCCATCGCTCACCGCCTTCCCTCACCTGCTTGGGGAGTTCGGTTCGGCGGGGAAGGAGTCGATTCCGTTGCAGGCCGCAGACCTGTTCTGCTGGCTTCACCAACGAGCGGACGCGGGTCGCCTCCACACACTCGACGTGCGGCGCTTGCGCCGCCTGACGCATAGGCGCGGGTTCCCCTTCGATATCGATGCGGCTCAGTTGAAGGACTTGGCTGAGGCCCGCGACGACTCCGTCTCGTACCCGAGGGGGCTGATCTGGATCGACAAGCAGAACATGATGCCGCTGCGTCAGGAGCTGTTCGCGCTGCCGGGCATGATGCTCAAGATCTGGATCATGTCCGAGATCGAGATGATCTCGGGCCGGCCCGTGGCCCGGCGCATGGAGATCTCCGACCAGCTCAAGCAGAGCTCCCGGACCGTCTTCTCGCTCGAGGAGGTCTCCTTCGGCGTGGAGCTGGAGAGCGAGATCTTCACCCGTCGCTGGCTCGAGCGGAACTAGGGCACCGCGACCCGCCGCCTCCGCCACCTCTCGAGCAAGCCGGAGAATCTCAGCCCTACGAGCCGTCGCCCGCCTCCGGACCTGAGCGGGCACGCTCGTCCAGCAAACTCAGCCCCTGTAGGCGGAAGGTCCGCCTACACCTTCTGCCGGTGTCTCTCCCCGAACCTGGCCGGCTCGTGGCTGGGCGTGGAGATCACCTGCCGGGTCTACAAGCCGCGGCGGGCGCGCGAGTCGCCGCTGTTCCGGCTCGTCGAGAACCACCTCGAGGAGTTTCTCCGTGTGTATCCGGAGAGGTTCGCCAAGACCCACGGCCCGCTGCGCCCCGTTGTCGAGCGTGTGCTCCGCGGCTTCATGCGGTGTGGGCTCGTCGAACATGGCTTCGCCAGGCTTTGGTGCCCGAGGTGCCGGACGAGCGTGCTGTGCCCGTTCTCGTGCCGCGGCAGGAACATCTGCCCTTCATGCGAGAAGAAGAAGCAGCTTCTGTGGGCAGAGTGGCTGCAGAACGAGGTCCTCGCCCCCGTTCCTCACCGCCATCTCGTCCTCACGATGCCCCGTCTGCTGCGCGGGATCTTCCGAAAGCGCCGTGAGCTTCTTCTCGATCTCTCACAGTGCGCCGCCGAGGCTCTCGCCGAGTACATGCGAAGACACCTCGGAGTCCACACTCGACCCGGCATCGTCGTTTCGGTGACCACCTCCGGAGACCTGATCCAATGGCATCCACATGCTCACCTCCTCCTGAGCGACGGGACCTTCTCCGACGACGGCAGCTTCCACCCCCTCCAGACCTGGGACGGCGAAGCGGTCATGAAGCTGTTCCGTGAGCGCTTGTTGGCTCGCCTCATCGAGCGTCACGCCATCTCCTCAGAGCTCGCCGGGAAGCTCTTGAAATGGCGCCATCCAGGTTTCTCCGCTCACATCGGGGAGCCCATACCGCCCGAGGACGAGAAGGCCATCGAGGATGTGGCGTCTTACCTCGTCAAGGCGCCCCTGTCGCTGAAGAAGCTCGTCTACCTCGACGGCCAGAAAGCTGTCGTGTACCGCTCCAAGATGAATCCCGCCCTCGGCCGTAACTTCGAGGCCATGGACCCGCTCGAGTGGCTCGCCCGCTTGGCCGACCACATCCCGGACCGGGGCAAGCATCGCACGCTCGCGTACGGCCACTATGCCAGTCGGGCTCGAGGCGCCCGAGCCAAGAAGAAGGCGCCACTCGAGGGCGCCCCCGCCGAGCTCCCCAAGAAGCGTCGCTGCTCACCGAACTGGACCCGCTTGATTTCGAAGGTGTACCAGGCCGATCCGCTCGCCTGTAAACGCTGCGGAGGCCGCCTCGAGATCGTGGCCTACATCACCGACGAGTGGGTCATCAGGCGCATTCTCGAGCATCTCGGACTGGATCCGCCGCCGCAGGAAAGGCCGCCGCCGAGCCGCGAGCTCGTGCGCGTACCCGTCGACAAGGAGGGGCGTGAGACCCAGGCCAGCTGAGGCCCCACCCTTCAGCGGCCAGCCGCCATGACCCTGTTCCTCTCCGGACAAGAGGGGTCGTGTGCCCTGCCTGCGGGGAGACTCCGAAGCGCCCTTGAGGCGAAATCCGGATCCCCCAGCCCCGCCAGCCGTCCTCCTCCACAACTCATGGCGGGGTTGAGGGGCGCTGCGACTCCTCTATACTCACCGGGCAGCCGGCGCCGCCGTTCAAATTGCCTATCGTTCGGCCAGCCGCCATGACCCTGTTCCTCTCCGGACAAGAGGGGTCGTGTGCCCTGCCTGCGGGGAGACTCCGAAGCGCCCTTGAGGCGAAATCCGGATCCCCCAGCCCCGCCAGCCGTCCTCCTCCACAACTCATGGCGGGGTTGAGGGGCGCTGCGACTCCTCTATACTCACCGGGCAGCCGGCGCCGCCGTTCAAATTGCCTATCGTTTGTCCATCCGTCCCGTCTACCACCAGATCGAAAGCCGCGTGAAGGCTCACGTGCCGTCAGCTTCCTCGCCTACGCGATGTACCGCACCCTCGACACCCTCGCCAAGACCAAGGGGCTAAGGATGATGGCGCGCAAGATCATCGACGCCCTCACCACAATCAAGAGCGGCGACATCATCCTGCTGCTCCTGGACGGGCGCGAGCTGCGTCTGCGGCGAGTCAGCCGACCCGATCCGCTCAGGCCGAGCTGCTCACCAAACTTGGCCTGGAGCTGCCCGAGCGCATCGGGTCGGATCCATGCACGACCCCCGATGTAGTACAGACTGAGGGAGGCCTCCGCTGATTCTTAAGGACGTAGGGCGATCAGAAGCTCTCTTTGCGCAAGATCGGCTAGGAGGCAAAGGGCAGACTGTCGATCCAGGCCTGCGCCGCCTCCGTCGGGACCAGGGCCGACTCCGTCTGCGCTCGCATCACTTCCCAAGCCCGGATCAGACCCGCATCATCAAGGACGCTCACCCCGAGCAGTACGGCTCCCTCGGACCGGTCGTTCACTTCGGTGAAGTAGGTGCCGGATGAGTCGCGCCACCAGATCACTGGTTGAAGCATGGGGAATCCCAAGCACTCCGCGTCTTCACCCTTCCCTTCGTTAGGACGGTCTGCTAAGTGTACTGTCGGCCGGGAGAGCGCCGTGGCCGTGCCAACGCAGATTGGCCGTTACCGTGTCGTCCGAGAACTGTTCCAGAGCGGGATGGACGTTGTGTACCTCGGTCACGACGGTGTCCTGGGTCGGAACGTGCTCATCAAGTGTTCATCCAAGGCGCCGGCGGACGACAAAGGGCGCGAGAGCTTGAGCCACATCTACGAGAGGGAGGCCAAGCATCTTGCCACCCTCACTCATCCAAACATCGTGACGATTGCGGACTTGGGTGAAGAAGAAGGTCGACCTTACATTGTGATGGTGCCGGAGGCAGAAGGCACCTGGCACCGAGTGACGTCGCTTGAATGCGCCATCAGGGACGGAATCAGCATTGGAGCGGCCTTCCGGACAATGGTGGATGTCCTAAACGGCCTCGCGCACATAGACGAGCACGGAATCCTCCACGGAGGAATCACGCCTGCGCACGTATTGGAAAGACGGCCCTTCCCGGCGCAGATCATGGATTTCAGTTTGGCGCGACCGCTGCCGAGGACCCGCACGGGCATCAGGCCGCCGGGGACGCTTTCCCCGGAGGCGATCAGGGGAAAGAAGATGGACGGCAGGCACGACCTGTTCGCCGTCGGCTCCATCCTCTACGGGCTGCTGGCGGGACACCCGCCATTCCACCCCGACAACATCACGGAAATGCTCTACAGGATCGTGATCGAGGAACCGGATATGACCGCGATCCCAACAGGGTCATCCTGGGAAGGAATACGTAGCGTGATCACATGTGCGCTACAGAAGAACCCCCAGGACCGCTATCCCGATGCGGCAGCTATGTCCAAGGATCTCGTACTCGCACTGGAAGGTCTGGGCAAGGAAGCAGAACGAATGGTGAACTGTAGACACCCTGAGGATCTTCCCACCGGACCACTAGTGCTCCCCGTCCCCAAGTTGCCTCCTCTACCAGGAGAGTCTGGGTAAGGAAGCATGGAGTGCCCTCGCTGCAAGCTCGTGAACCCACCCACCGCCAAGCGTTGCGACTGCGGGTACGACTTCAACACGGAGACGATGGAACTGCGGCGTGCTCGGCGCGCTTTCGTCGAGGAGATCATCGCCCCCGAAGGCCCCCTGGATCGCTATTTGCGAGGCTGGGGCGCCGACTCATCGACGGCCAAGGTGTACCTGATCGGTTCCTCGGCTACCGGGCGCTCGCACACTGGAGAGCTGCTGGCACCCCATTCGGATATTGACCTCCTTGTCTACGCCAAGAAACCAGATGGCAGCGCGTGGCGCCTCGGCCCTAGCCCTAATGAGGCCTTCCGTCACTCTGGCATCCGCGTCGAAGTTCAGAGCGGCTACGTCGGAGGTGATGTGGGTGACGTTGGCTACTACGAGTGGACCATTGACGTTCCGGAGGGCGGCGTCTTGGTCCGGCGAGGGCGTCTGAGATCTCTCTTCCCCAAACGGCGTCAGGTTGAATCTGGCACCTCCACCGGGCCGACCCCCGAATGCGGTGAACCCCGTGACATATCCGATGAAGAAGCCACTGCCATCCGCAAGAAGCTGGACGAGGGATGGCGAGGGCCGATGCTGGTGACTTGGCTCTACCGCCTGTTGGATGATCGAGATGAAAGGAGGAAGCGGGAAGCGGAAAGCCACTAGCGGACGGCCATCCAGAACCGTCCGGACAGCGACTCGGAGTGATCGGGTTCGAGTGGACCGCGAGGAGCGGGGGGAGTGAAGAAGCCAGCCGAGAAGGTCAGCCCCATGGCGTACAACCCTAGCCTGCCGCTCAGCATTCAGGTCGATGATGAGCCGCCTATCACCGTAGTTGGGGCAGACCCATGTATCCCCTTCGCCGCTCACTGGGCTTTCGAGTCCAAAGGGGGGGCATCCAGAATCCGCGTCTTCCAAGGCGACAGAGAGCTTCAAGCCATGACGTTGAAGCCTTCTGCACCGGGTCAGGTCAAGATCGAGATCAGTCTAGACATTGTTCACGGAGACGTAACCGTGTCGGTGCTCGGTAGTGGGCGCGGCGAGGGTGGTCTGACTCCCCTGGCCCGATGACAGGCGTGCTAGCGGACCAGCGCGGACCCGGCCTGCCATCCACGTCGCCGAAGATCCGCCTAGTGCCGGAGCCCCTGCGCCACGACCCCGCCGGATCTTCCTGCCGTGATCAGCGACGAGGAAGCCGAGGTCATCCGCAAGAAGCTGGAGGAAGGCTGGAGAGGGCCGGTGCTCCTGACCTGGCTCTACCGGCTGCTGGAGGACCGGGAGGAGAGGGTAGGGCTCGAGCGCGAGACCAGTAGGCGGCGCCGGTAGCCAGTGCCCCGCACGGGCGAATTGGTGACTCTGGCTCCTTCCGGCGGACCTGCTCCTTTGAGAATCCCCATGTACCCCCCGTCTAGCCCGTTGGGCTCATGTGCGCGTCGCCCCCTTCCGGTAGACCGTGCCCGTCAGGCATTCCTGCTGACAACCGACCGGAGGTGTTTCGATGAAGCGCATGCTCGTCGCATTCGGCGTTTTGGGGTTCGTGTGTGCGGCCGCACAGGCTCAAGAGGCGAAGCCCGGACCCGAGCTGAAGAAGCTGGATGTCTGGCTCGGAGAGTGGTCTTACGAGGTTGAAGTGAAAGAGAGTCCTTCAGGAACCGAGCGCAGGGTCACGGGAACAATCCAAGGTCAACGGCTTGGGTGACTCCTTCTATGTCTTCCGCGGTCAGTCGACGGATGCAGACGGAAAGGAGGCGAGTGGAGTAAATATCATGGGATACGACCCGCTCAAGAGGACCTATTTCACGCGCAGTTTCAACAGCTCTGGACGGATATCGAACGCTACGGTCACGATCGGAGACGAAACCGCCACAGAGGATTTCACCAGCATCACCGCCGCGGGGGAGAAGGTCCAATGGCGGTGTACGTGGGGTCTTGACGAGAAGGACAACGAAGAGACCTGCGAGATCCTCACGGACGGGAAGTGGTGGGTCTCCAGCAAGGGCAAGTACACCAAGGTCAAGTAGTCCGACGGGCGTAGAGGGTCGTTCTGCAGGAGGTGTAGTGTGAATCTCAAGAATCTGTGTGCGGTGGCGGCTGTTGGAGCGTTGCTGTCGGGTGCGACCGTGGCGTCTGCCCAGACCTGGTCGCCCGAGCAGAAGGAAGTCTGGCAGTTCGTGCTGTCGCAGTGGCAGAAGAGCATGGAGAAGGACCTGGCATGGGTTGAGGAGACGATGCATCCGAACGCGCTCGTGTGGCCCAAAGGAATCCCGGGTCCGTGGAGCAAGGCTTCGTTGGACCGCTGGACACGCTACGACGCCGCGAACACCACGACGCTAGAACAAGAGCTGTTTCCCCTTGGAATCGTCGTTCAGGGCGACATGGCGGTATTGCACTATCGCTACCAAGTCGCGAACGAGAATGCCAAGAAGGAGCGTAAGACTGTCACCGGCCGCTTCACCGACGTGCTGATCAAGGAGGGTGGTCGGTGGACGTTCATCGCGTGGGCCGGAGGTGAGGACCCCAAGAAGGACTAGGGTCCTCGACGCGTCCGGCGGAACTCACGCCGGCGCCGCAGCTCGAATACACTTACGTCATCACTCATCAGCCGCCTGAAGACACCGTATCGAGTTCCAAGGAGCGCGTGATGGGACACTGCACTGCCGGCCTTGCCGCCGTCCTCCTGCCGTCGGCACTGCTTGGCGCCGCCTCTGGCACGGCCGCGCCGAGCCGCGACGACCGGCCCAACATCCTGCTCATCGTGGCCGACGATCTGGGCTACACGGATCTCGGCGCATACGGCGGCGATATCCGGACGCCGCACATCGATGCCCTCGCAGACACCGGGCTGTTGTTCACGCAGTTCCACACGTCTCCCCTGTGCTCGCCCACCCGAGCCATGCTGCTGAGCGGCAACAACAACCATGTCGCTGGAGTGGCACGACAACGGGGCCGGACCGATCGGCGCGTCGCCGCCGAAGGTTACGAGGCCCACCTGTCGAGTCGCATTGCTCCACTGCCGCGGCTGTTGAGGGAGGCGGGCTACCACACCCTCACAGTCGGCAAGTGGCACCTGGGCACCGAACCCGAGCACAGCCCGAAGGCCGCGGGCTTCGAGCGGTCGTTCAACCTGCTCGACGGCGCGGGCAATCACTTCAACGCCCTCGGCTTCTTCGAAGGCGGCTCGGTCTACGCCGAGGACGGCGAGCCCGTGGCCTATCCCCAGGGCCGCTACTCGACGGAGCTCTACACGGATCGGCTCATCGAGTTCATCGATGCCGTTCAGAGCGACGGTCGGCCGTTCTTCGCCTTCGCCGCCTACACCTCTCCACACTGGCCGTTGCAGGTGCCCGACGACGAGCTCGATCGATACGCGAGCCGATATGACGCGGGGTACGACGCGCTGCGTGAGAGCCGCTTCGCGTCGCTGAAGGCCGCAGGCATCGTCCCGCCCTCCCAGGAGTTGCCACCCCGGCTGGCGACCGTCACACCCTGGTCGGAGCTGACACCCGAGCAGCAGCGCCGCGAGGCGCGGAAGATGGGGCTCTATGCGGCCATGGTCGAGAACCTCGACCGACACGTCGGCCGGCTGCTCGAGCACTTGAAGTCCCGCGGGCTCCACGACAACACCCTGGTCGTCTTCATGTCCGACAACGGCGCGGCGGCGGAAGACTTCTACAACGAGGGCGAGTTCCGGGATTACCTGCGCGCCCACTACGCCAACTCGTACGACAACATGGGGCGGCCGACGTCCTGGGTCTCATACGGCAAGGGCTGGGCGAAGGCGGGCTCGGCTCCCTTCAGCCTGTATAAAGCCTACCCAACGGAGGGCGGGATCGTCGCTCCGATGGTCATCGCCGGCACCGGGGTGAGGCGACGGGGAGCGAAGACGCCGGCCTACGTCACCGTGATGGATCTGGCGCCGACATTCGTCGAGCTCGCGCGAGCCACCTACCCGGCGGACGGCAGCGTGCGCCCGATGCTCGGTGCGAGCCTCGTCGACCTGCTGAGTGGAGCATCCGAGAGGGTGCACGCCGACGACTACGTCACCCTCATCTCTCACGGAGGTCGGTCATTCCTGCGACAGGGCAAGTGGAAGATCACCCAGCTCGAGAGTCCCTTCCGCGAGGCGGGGTTCGCGTTGTACGACCTCGAGGCGGACCCGGGAGAGACGAAGGATCTCGCCCGGGAGCGGCCCGAGAAGTACGAGGAGCTCCTGGCGCTGTGGCGCGCGCGGCGACTCGAGCTCGGCATCATCCTGCCGGACGACCTGTAGCGCTCACGCCATCTCGGCAGGCGAGGGAACGGCACCCGGACTGAGGACGCTGGCGCGTTATCTCGGAGGAATGGCGCCTTCGGCCAGTGCGCCGACGCCTTCGTCCGCAGACGCTCAGGTAGTCCGTGGAGCGCTTAGAATCTACCTCTCAAGAACGATTCGAGTCGTCAAGGGGGATATCCAATGAGGTCAGCCCTCGCGCCCGCGCTGGCTGCTCTTGCCGCGGCGCCCCTCACGCTGGTCGGCTGCTCCTATTGCTCCCCGGGGTCCGCCCCCGCCAGGGGCACCTCTGCCACCATCCATCGCGACGCCTGGGGCACCCCCCACGTCTTCAGCGAGACCGACGCGGGAGCGGTGTTCGGCATGGCGTGGGCTCTGGCTGAAGACGACTGGCCACTCATCGAAGTGAACTACCTGAACGCCCTGGGGCGCTCAGCCGAGTTACTGGGTGAGGACGGCGTCCGAGACGACTGGATGGCCCGGGCGATGGAGATCGGTCCCCTCTCGACCCGGGAATACGAGGCGGCGTCGCCTCGCATGCGGGGGCTGCTGGACGCCTTCGCGGCGGGCATGAACGGTTGGCTCGCCACTCGGTCCCCGCATCAGGTGCGGGTGCTGGATCGCATCGAGCCCTGGTACCCCTTGGCCCTGATCCGCTTCAAGTACTACCAGAACGAGTTCCTGGGCTACGCCGGACTCCGGGAAGCGTGGGTGGAGCGGCTGATGCGAGAGGGTATCAGGGGTGAGCCCGCTATGGACGCTGACTTGGTGCTGGCCGCTGCCGACGCGACATCACCCCGTAACCGAAGGGCGCAGTTCGGTCCGGAGGGCCTGCGGCCCAGGGGTTCCAACCAGTGGGCGGTGGCGCCGTCGCGCACCGCGTCGGGGCACGCCCTGCTCCTCATCAACCCGCATCAGGACTTCGTGGGTGTCCAGCGCTATGCCGAGATCCACCTGGACAGCAGCGAAGGGCTGCACTTCTCAGGGCTGACCGTATTCGGATTCCTGCTGCCGTACATGGGACACAACGATCGTCTGGGCTGGGCGTATACCGACAACTACGCCGACCACAGTGATCTGTGGGCTCTCACCTTCGACGACCCCGACGACCCTCTGCGGTATCGGTACGACGGCGACTACCGTATTGCCGAGTGTTGGACGGACACGCTTGTGGTGCGCATGGACGGGGTCGGGCAGCAGCGGCCCGTGCGGTTCTGGAAAACTCATCACGGGCCGGTAGTCGGAGTCGGAGACGACGGGCGGCCCCTGGCGGTGCGCCTCGCCCGCATAGCCGAAGGTGGCTGGTTTGACCAGTGGGACGCCATGACCCGGGCGCGCTCGCTGGAGGAGTGGCGCGCCGCCCTGGCGTCACTTCGGGTGGCCTACATGAACACAATGTACGCCGACGCCGAAGGCAACATCGGCTACATCTACAATTCGGCGGTGCCCCGCCGAAAGGCCGGGGTGAATCCCTCGGAGATCCTCGACGGGAGCGACCCCGGAACCGAATGGCAGGGCTTCCACACCCTCGACGAGCTGCCCCAAGTCTGGAACCCACCCTCGGGGTGGCTCATGAACACCAACTCGACGCCCTTCACGGCCACGGTCGACCTGCCCTTCGGTCGAGACGACTTCCCTGCCTACATGGTGGGCAGCGAGACGGACAACGCCCGGGCGGTGAGCTCCCGCCGCGTGCTCGAGGCGGCCGAGAACCTCAGTTTCGACGACTTCGCGACAATGGTGTGGGACAGCCGGCTCAGCGCTGCCGATCAGATCCTCCCCGAGCTGCTGGCGCAATGGAGCGCTCTGGAGCCGGGTGCGGCTCGCGGTACCGACGCGGCGACCGACATCTCGCTGGCCGATGCGGTGGAGCGGCTGCGGGGCTGGGACCGGATCGCCGACACCCTCTCGGTCGAGACTACCTGGTTCGTGCTGGCTACCGAGCGGCGTCGGCTGACCGAGGACGACGGCGAGACCTCCGCGCCCTGGGTCGCCGCACTGGCCGAGGCCCTCGACCTGCTGTACGAGGAGTGGTCCACCGCCGAGGTCCCATGGGGTTGGCTCAACCGGCACCAACGCCCCCTCCCCGGTGCGCCGGTGGTTCTGGACCCCGCCCGCCCGAGTCTCGCGGTAGGGGGCGCCCCCCCTGGTCTCGGCTCGGTCTTCGAATTCAACACTGCCCCCTTCGGCGCCCCGGGGCCACGCCTGGGCCGGGGTGGCAACTCCTTCGTGAAGGTCATGGAGTTCGGACCCCGGGTGCGGGCCGCCTCGGTCCTCAACTACGGCCAGAGTGGCGACCCCGACTCACCCCACTTCTTCGACCAGGCGGCTCTGTATCAGCAACGTAGGTTCAAGCCCGCCTGGTTCGAGCGGGCCGAGGTGGAAGCCAACGCCGTGAGGAGCTACAAGGTGGGCGGAGAGTAGCGTTTCGGACGCCGTGCGTCGGCTCCGAGACCGACCGTTCCAGACCGCTCGTCGAAGAGACCCGGCAGCTGCCCGAACTGGAGAAAACGAGCTGACTCTCTCGAGACGCGCGTAGCGGTTCAATTGACGACCTCCGGGCTGCGTGCGCCCCTGGCCCCGATTGGGCGCCGAAATCTGGACCGCAGAGCACGAAAAGCGGTAGTCTCCAGCCGGTAGCACCACTCCCGGGAGGGTGACCGCGTGGCGCTGTCGGCAGGAACACGCCTCGGCCCCTACGAGATTCTGGCTCCGCTCGGGGCCGGGGGGATGGGCGAGGTCTACCGGGCCAGGGACACCAAGCTGGGCCGGGATGTGGCCATCAAAGTCCTACCCGAGTGAAGTGGTCGCAGGACGCCGAGCGCCTCGCCCGCTTCCAGCGCGAGGCCCACCTCCTCGCCTCGCTGAACCATCCCCACATCGCCGCGATCTACGGGCTGGAGGAGTCCGACGGAAGCCCGTTCCTCGTCCTGGAGTTGGTCGAAGGCGAGGACCTCGCCGAGCGCCTCGAAGCGGGGACCGATCCCCTTCGAAGAGGCGGTCGAGATCGCACGGCAGATCGCCGAGGCCCTTGAGGAAGCCCACGACAAGGGGATCGTCCACCGCGACCTCAAGCCGGCCAACGTGAAGCTCACGCTCGACGGGAAGGTCAAGGTGCTGGACTTCGGGCTCGCGAAGGCGTACGCGGGGGACGCCGGGCTCGGCGGCGTGGCGAGCGACTTCACCCAGTCGCCGACGCTCGCCCAATCGGGCACGGCGGCCGGAGTGATCCTGGGGACTGCGTCCTACATGTCCCCGGAGCAGGCGAGCGGCAAGCCCGTGGACAAGCGGGCGGACATCTGGGCCTTCGGCGTGGTGCTGTTCGAGATGCTGACCGGGCGCATGCTGTTCACCGGCGAGACCGCTTCCGAGGTCCTGGCCTCGGTAATCAAGGACGAGCCGGACTGGACCAGCCTCCCGTCCGCGAGCCCGCCGGGGCTTCTCAAGTTGCTGCGTCGTTGCCTGGAGAAGAACCCTCGGCGGCGGCTCCACGACATCGCCGACGCCCGGATCGAGATCGAAGAGACGGTTACTGAGCCAATGGCTCCAGTGAGCATCCCGATCGAGGCCCCGAAGCCGCGGCGGCGGGCACAGGCGCTTCCGTGGAAGATCCTCGCCGGCCTGACGACGATCATCGCTGCCGTCTCGCTCTGGAGCCTCTGGCGCGAAGGTACCCCGCCACAAAGCGTGACCCGATTCGCCGTCCACCTCCCGCCCGGACAAACGATATATCGCCATTGGCATACGGGTTCCTCCGTAGGGCTCTCGCCCGACGGAACGCAGATCGTCTACGTCGGCCAGCAGGGTGAGACCCGCCTCCTCTACTCTCGCGGGATGGACGCTTTCGAGGGCAGGCCGATCCCCGGCACTGAGGGTGCCGTCAATCCTTTCTTCTCCCCGGATGGAAAGCGGGTGGGCTTCTTCGCCGACCGCAAGCTGAAGAAGGTCTTCCTCCAGGGAGGCACGCCCATCGCCATCTGCGACACGCCCGCCGGTGTTTTCTGCGGCGGAAGCTGGGGAGCGGACGACATCATCTACTTCGGAACCTGGCTCCAGACCCGTCTCTGGCGGGTTCCGGCCGGCGGGGGCACACCGGAGCCCGTGACGCCGGCCGAGGAGCTGCTGAAGCTGCCCGGCCAGGAGGAGCGCCTATGGCCTCAGAACCTTCCTGGCGGCAAGGCCATTCTCTACACCGTCTGGCACAACTTCATGGACATGCGGGTTGCCCTGTACTCGCTGGAATCGGATCGGCAGCGGATCCTGATCGACAAGGGCACTCATGCCCAGTACGTACCGACGGGTCACCTGGTCTACGCGTGGGCAGGGGACCTGTTGGCCGCTCCCTTCAGTCTCAGTGAGCTCGAGCTGACTGGACCGTCCGTACCGGTCCTCGAAGGTGTCGCCACGGGGGACGAAGGTGGTGCGCACTTCGGCGTATCCGAGACCGGGTCGCTCATCTACGTGCCAGGTGGTCCCTACAGGCAGCCAGAGCACGCTGGTTTGGGTTGACTCTCGAGGAACGATCGAACCGCTCCCTCTCCCGGCTGGGCAGTACCTTTCGCCTCGCATCTCGCCCGACGGGACACGCGCGATCGTTTCCGTCACCGAGGACATGAACAACCTGTGGCTCTACGAGCTTGAGCGAGGCACGTTTCGCCCGCTCACGGACAGGCGAGGAGACGAGTTCTGGGCGCTCTGGACTCCGGACGGGAAGCGACTGGTGTTCAACTCGAGCCGAGACGGAGCGAACGCGCTGAACTTGTACTCGATGCCCGCCGACGGGAGCGGTCCGAAAGAGCGTTTGACCGAAAGCGAGTCTGTGCAGATACCCCAGTACTGGCTGGACGGTGGCACCGTTCTGGCTTATCAAGTCCAGCGCGAGGAGCAATACGACATCTGGACCCTGCCGATGACGGGAACCGGCGAGTCGCGGGCGCTCTTGAATCAAGAATCCTTCAACGAGACGCTTCCGGTCCTTTCTCCGGACGGACACTGGCTGGCCTATGTCTCGGACGAGTCCGGCAGGGATGAAGTCTACGTACGGGCGTATCCGGGCCCGGGTGCCATCGCCCAGATCTCGCTCGAAGGCGGGACAGGCCCGCTGTGGGCTCCGGGCGGACGGAAGCTGTACTACCGCGATCCGACCGGGAAGAAGGTCGTGGTCGTCTCCTTCACGACCGCACCATCCCTCCAGGTGGGGAAGCCTCGGCTCTTGTTCGAAGGTGACTTCCGTCGTGACATTATCTTTGGTCGGACCTACGACATCACCCCCGATGGCCAGCGCTTCCTGATGCTCCTGGAAGCGGAGCTGCCACCGCCGCCGTCCCAGTTCAACGTCGTCCTCAACTGGTTCGAGGAGCTGAAGCGTCTCGTCCCAGTAGATTGAGTGAGCTGATGATCGGCCAAACCGTCTCCCACTACCGGATCGTCGAGAAGCTCGGCGGCGGGGGTATGGGTGTCGTCTACAAAGCCCAGGACACGCGCCTCGACCGAGCCGTCGCGCTGAAGTTCCTGCCGGTGGGGCTGTTCTCCAACCACCAAGCTCAGGAACGCTTCCGGCGTGAAGCCAAGGCCGCTTCCGCCCTCAATCACGCTCACATCTGCACCATCCACGACATAGACGAGCACGAGGGTCAGCCCTTCATCTCCATGGAGCTTCTGGAGGGCCAGACGCTCAAGCACCGCATCGCCGGGAAGCCCTTCAAGACGGAGGAGCTCCTGGAGATCGGCATCCAGCTCGCGGATGCTCTGGATGCGGCCCACGCCAAGGGGATCGTTCATCGGGATATCAAGCCCGCGAACATCTTCGTGACCGAACGGGGGGAAGCGAAGATCCTCGACTTCGGCCTCGCGAAGGTCGAGGGCGTGGGGCGTGGAGCGGCGAAAGAAGCTGAAGACTCGGAGGTTCCGACCCGAGCCGCAGAAGAGCACCTGACGAGTCCGGGGACGGCACTGGGGACGGTGGCCTACATGTCCCCCGAGCAGGCGCTGGGTGAAGATCTTGACGCCCGCACGGACCTCTTTTCCCTGGGCGTCGTGCTGTACGAGATGGCGACAGGTCGGCTGGCGTTCACAGGCTCTACCTCGGCAGCCATCTTCGACGCCATCCTGCACAAGGCACCGACCTCGCCGGTGCGCCTCAACCCCGAGGTGCCCGAGGAGCTGGAGCGGATCATCAACAGGTGCCTGGAGAAGGATCGCGACTTGCGCTACCAGAGTGCGGCTGACCTCCGCAGCGAGCTGAAGCGCCTGGCACGGGATTCGGACTCGGGACGGTCTGCTCAGTATCGTGCCGCGGAGAGCGGGGCCATCGCCCAGAGAGTACGGCGGCGTCCTGCGAGCTGGATCAAAGTCGCTGCCGCGGTCGCTGCTCTCGGCGCGATGTTCGTCGGGGGCTACCTTCTCCGGCGCTCGGCTCCAGCACCGCCACCTCCTCAGACGGGGGCCTTCGGTGGCGGTGCTCTACTTCGAGAACCTTACCGGCGATTCCGATCTCGACTGGCTCCGTCACGGGCTCACCGAGATGCTCGTGACCGACCTGTCGCAGTCGCCGGGAATCCGCGTCCTCGGCACCGACCGTCTCTACCAGATTCTCAAGGATCTGAACCGCCTGGACGAACGAATCACCTCGTTCGAGGTGGTGCAGGAGGTGGCCGAGCGGGCGAACGTCGGCACGGTTCTTCTCGGCAGCTTCATGAAGGCTGGCGACACGATTCGCATCAGCGTGAAGATCCAGGAGGCCGCGAGCGGTGAGATCCTCACCTCCCGGGACGTCGAAGGGGTGGGCGAGTCGAGCCTCTTCGCCATGGTCGACGACTTGAGCCGCGACGTTCGCCAGGAGCTCGCCGTCGCACCCGGGCCACAGCCGGACCTCGACCTGAACCTCGAGGAGGTCACGACCTCGTCGCTGGAAGCCTACCGCTTCTACAGCGAAGGGATGCGCCTGCATTCGGAATTCAAGGAGGAGGAGGCGATCGAGCTCTTCGAGAAAGCGGTGGAGCTGGATCCGGGGTTCGCCATGGCCCTGGCGAGGCTCTCGACCTGCCACGGGAACCTGGAACTGCCGGAAGAGGCCGAGGACTACGCCCTTCAAGCTCTGGAACACAAAGACCGGCTGACCGCACGAGAGCGCTACTACGTCGAGTGGCGCTTCCACAACAACAAGCTCGACAGGTGGAACCGGGCCATCCAGGTCTTGACGAAGGCCATCGAGGAGTACCCAGATGACCTTGTGTGGCACACCAATCTGGCCGTCATGTACTGGGGCATCGGGCGCTACGAGGACGCCATCGAGCACTACGAGAAGTGCGTTCAGAGCGGTAGCACCTTCGAGAGCGACTACAAGAACCTGGCGTGGCTGTACGGCCATCGTGGCGAGTTCGAGAAGGGGCAGCGGGTCCTCGAGGAGCTTCTCAGGCGAAACCCGGAGAGCTTCGAGGGTGTGATGGGGCTGGGTTGGCTCCAGTACCGCTGGGGGAAGCTGGACGAAGCGCTCGAGACCTATGAGAAGGCGGAGTCGCTCGTTCCCGGGTCGCACTGGACGGCGAGAAACCGGTGGGAGCTCCACGTCGTCCGCGAGGACTGGGAGCGGGCCGAGGAGATCGCGCAAGAGCTGGCGGACTCCGACAGGAAGAACGTCCGCGACGACGGCGTGTACCGCCAGGTGATCACTCACCTCCACCGTGGACGCTCGGAAGAGGCGCTCGGTGTGGCGGACAAGAGAATTGAGGAGTTTCCCGACGCAGGTATCGACAGAGCCTGGATACACTGGTTGCTCGCCGACATCCTTCTCGCTCGTGGTGAAGCAGCCCGGGCGCTCGAGCATGCCCAGGCGGCCCAGCGAGAAGGGAAGGGCGATCTGGCCGGAATGGGAGGGGCTCCTTCTCGCGGGTGTCTCGGAGGCGCAGCTCGGGCGTCTAGAGGCAGCGGTGAGGACGGCGACGGCACTGAGGGCGAAATTCGATCTGGTTCCGGCCCCTTACAGCGAAGGCCTCTACCGCCACCTCCTGGGAGAGCTCGCGCTGGCGCAAGGAGACGCCGAGCGGGCCATCGAGGAGCTCGAACGCTGCCACTCCCTCCTCGCTCCAGGCCCTGCCTTTGACCGCCGGGTTTCGGATTTGGTCTTCGCTGGCGGACGCCCATTTGACGCTGGGGCAGGACGAACGCGCCCTCGAGTGGCTGCGGCGCATAGTCGAGACGAGCTCCGAGCACGTCCGCTGGCCTGTTCCCTACGTCCGCAGCTTCTACCGGCTCGCGAAGATCCACGAGGACCGCGGCGAGTTGGAGCAGGCCCGGCGCTACTACCGGCGCTTCCTGGATCTCTGGGGGGACGGCGACCTCGACCGCGAGCAGGTCGAGGAGGCGCGGCAGAAGCTCGCCCAACTCGGTGGAGCCTGAGCCTTGATCGTTCCGTCGGACTCGCGCCTCGGCCTGCTACCGCGTCGCTACCATCGCACCGGGTTTGAGCGGGTCTCAGCCGGTCTCGTCCTCGTCGTCTTTCCTTGTTCAAGGCGCCCCTGTCGCTGAAGAAGCTCGTCTACCTCGACGGCCAGAAAGCTGTCGTGTACCGCTCCAAGATGAATCCCGCCCTCGGCCGTAACTTCGAGGCCATGGACCCGCTCGAGTGGCTCGCCCGCTTGGCCGACCACATCCCGGACCGGGGCAAGCATCGCACGCTCGCGTACGGCCACTATGCCAGTCGGGCTCGAGGCGCCCGAGCCAAGAAGAAGGCGCCACTCGAGGGCGCCCCCGCCGAGCTCCCCAAGAAGCGTCGCTGCTCACCGAACTGGACCCGCTTGATTTCGAAGGTGTACCAGGCCGATCCGCTCGCCTGTAAACGCTGCGGAGGCCGCCTCGAGATCGTGGCCTACATCACCGACGAGTGGGTCATCAGGCGCATTCTCGAGCATCTCGGACTGGATCCGCCGCCGCAGGAAAGGCCGCCGCCGAGCCGCGAGCTCGTGCGCGTACCCGTCGACAAGGAGGGGCGTGAGACCCAGGCCAGCTGAGGCCCCACCCTTCAGCGGCCAGCCGCCATGACCCTGTTCCTCTCCGGACAAGAGGGGTCGTGTGCCCTGCCTGCGGGGAGACTCCGAAGCGCCCTTGAGGCGAAATCCGGATCCCCCAGCCCCGCCAGCCGTCCTCCTCCACAACTCATGGCGGGGTTGAGGGGCGCTGCGACTCCTCTATACTCACCGGGCAGCCGGCGCCGCCGTTCAAATTGCCTATCGTTCGAGAGGAGGTGACATGGAGAGGAGAGTGGTGATGATACGAGGGGTTCGCCAAGGGCTCGCCGCGGGCGTCCTCACCGTCGGCTTGTTGTCGCTTGCCGGTTGCTCGGACACCGGCTCGCTCGGGTACGACTTCCAGTTCTCGCGGGGGCCCCAGGGCTGGGTGGAGCTCTTCGCCGACTATCCCGCCGACAACGAGGCCATCTTCAACCTCGTCGCCGACTACCGCCCGCTTCCCGAGCCCCTCGATACATCCCAGAGCGGCCTCTACATCGCCGGCACGAACCGGAGCGACGACCTCTGGATGCAGTACAAGACCGAGGTCGCGCTCCCCGCCGACACGACGTACAAGGTGAGCTTTGACGTCGAGATCGCCACCAATGTCCCCAGTGGCTGTACCGGGGTCGGCGGGGCGCCCGGAGAGGACGTGACCGTGAAAGCGGGCGTGTCCCTGATCGAGCCGGACCGGGAGCTGGATGCCGGCGGCTGGTGGAGGATGAACATCGACAAGGGGAGCCAGACCCAGGCCGGCGAGGATGCGGTCGTGATCGGTGACCTGGCGAACTCGCGGCCCTGCGAGGAGGGGTTCGTGTGGGAGCGGAAACGACTGGGGGGTCCCCCGATGATGTTCACCACCGACAGCACGGGCCGGGCCTGGCTGTTCGTGGGGACCGACTCGGGCTTCGAGTCCCGCAGCTTCGTCTACTACACGCGGTTCACGGCCCTGTTCGAGCCGATGTGAACGAGAACCACTTCCTGACGATCTGTAGGTGTTTCCTTACGCGCGGTCGCGGCCCCGAGGGTTTCTGGCGGGTTTGGGGGCCTCGCATGGCGAGCCGGCGGGGCGCGGGGGGTCTTGTAGGGCTTCTCAACTCTGCCGGGGTCCGGGTGCGACTCGCGCGGGGGGTGACGACCTCGCGCCCGGCGACACACCACGGCTTGTGGGCTGGCCCCGCAGAGCCGGCTGTGCTGGCTAGGGAGAATGCGATCCCTCGGCCACCATGGTGTCGAGCTCTCGTCCCTCGTGATCGACGGGGACGTATCGCAGCGGTGGTGGCGGCCGCTCGACCTCGGGTGGGCTGAGGCCGAGGTGGTCGAGGATCTTCTTGACCGTGAACTGGTCGTGGATGTAGGCGACGATCTGGAGCGGCCCCCCGCACCGGCGACAGACGAGGGGGTCGGCGTGATACACCTTGCTGATCAGCCTGGCCCAGGTCGGGGAGGATCGACGCTTGCTTGAGGCCTCGGCTGCGGGGGCCTCGAGGAGCTGCTTCTCCTTGGCCCGTGCCCCCCGGGCGCGGTTGGCGTAGTGAGCGTAGAACAGCGTGCGGTGCTTGCCCGGGTCGGGGATGTGGTCGGCGATGCGCGCGAGCCACTCCACGGGGTCGAGCGCGACGAAATTGGCTCCGAGGCTGGGGTTCGGCCTGAGGGCGCGGTAGACGACTGCATTGTGGCCGTCGATGTAGACGAGTCGCTTGAGTGAGACCGGGTTTCTGACGACGTAGCTGGCCATATCCTCGATGGCGCGGGTGTCGTTGGGCGGGATCGGCTCGCCGACATGGACGGAGAAGCCCGGGTGCCGCCAGCTCAAGAGCTTCACTCTGAGCTTGTCCGAGATGGCGTGCTTGGCGACCAGGCGCTCGAGGAGCGCCTCGCGGAACAGCGTCATGACCCTTTGACCGTCCCACGGCTCGAGGGGATGCCAGGTCCCTTCGGGCGAGAATCCGCCGTCGGTGGCCAATATGTGGAGGTGGGGATGCCATTGGGCCAGATCTCCGGCCGTCGCGATGGAGACCACGATCCCTGGCCGCAGACCTTCTTCGCCGAGGCTCGCTTCCACGTATGCGCCGAGGGCGTCTGCGGCGCAGCGTCCGAGATCCCGCAGCAGGTTTCGGCGACGCCGGAAGAGCGGACGCAGTAGACGGGGGATGGTCACGACCACGTGGCGGTGGGGGACCGGCTCGAGAACCTCCTGGTGGAGCCATTCGGCCCACAGCAGCGAGCGCTTCTTCTCGCAGGACGGGCAAAAAGACCGGCCTCGACAGGAGTAGGGGATCACGTAGCTGGTCCGACAGGTTGAGCACCAGGCCCGGGCGAAGCCCCGTTCCGCCAGGCCACACGTGAGGAACTCCCGCAGCACGCGCTCCACGACGGGGCGAAGGGGGCCGTGGGTACGGGCGAAGCGCTGGGGCCACACGCGCAAGAGCTCCTCGAGGTGTCGGTCGACGAGCTTGTAGAGCGGCGACTCGCGCGCCCGCCTCGGCTCC
>CAVOYO010000003.1:0-222282 GCA_963700695.1 uncultured Acidobacteriota bacterium
AGACCGGTGGCGTCGACGAAGGCTCGGTCACGAACATCTTTACGGCGAGCGCAGAGAACCCGGCTGGATCGGACACCGACAGCGACCCGTCGACGGTGATATTGACGCAGAATGCGGCTCTGACGATTGACAAGACGTCGACGACGACGGAGGTGACGGCGGCGGGCCAGGTGGTGCCTTACAGCTATCTGGTGACGAACACGGGCAACGTGACGCTGACCAACGTGACGGTGACGGACGCCACCATCGACGATCCTCCGGGGATGAGCTGTCCTTCGACGACGCTGACGGTGGCGCCGGATGCGGGCTCTTCGATGACCTGCACGGCCCAGCGTACGGTGACGCAGGCGGAGATCGACGGCGGCGGCAATCTGTCCAACATCGGCATCGCGGACTCGGACCAGACGGACCCGGTCCAGGATCCCCTGGACATTCCGATCACGCAGAATGCGGCTCTGACGATTGACAAGACGTCGACGACGACGGAGGTGACGGCGGCGGGCCAGGTGGTGCCTTACAGCTATCTGGTGACGAACACGGGCAACGTGACGCTGACCAACGTGACGGAGCTACGGACGCCACCATCGACGATCCTCCGGGGATGAGCTGTCCTTCGACGACGCTGACGGTGGCGCCGGATGCGGGCTCTTCGATGACCTGCACGGCCCAGCGTACGGTGACGCAGGCGGAGATCGACGGCGGCGGCAATCTGTCCAACATCGGCATCGCGGACTCGGACCAGACGGACCCGGTCCAGGATCCCCTGGACATTCCGATCACGCAGAATGCGGCTCTGACGATTGACAAGACGTCGACGACGACGGAGGTGACGGCGGCGGGCCAGGTGGTGCCTTACAGCGATCCGGTGACGAACACGGGCAACGTGACGCTGACCAACGTGACGGTGACGGACGCCACCATCGACGATCCTCCGGGGATGAGCTGTCCTTCGACGACGCTGACGGTGGCGCCGGATGCGGGCTCTTCGATGACCTGCACGGCCCAGCGTACGGTGACGCAGGCGGAGATCGACGGCGGCGGTAATCTGACGAACATCGGCATCGCGGACTCGGATGAGACGGACCCGGTCGAGGACCCCTGGTCATTCCGATCACGCAGAACGCGGCCTGACGATCGACAAGACGTCGACGACGACGGAGGTGACGGCGGCGGGCCAGGTGGTGGCTTACAGCTATCTGGTGACGAACACGGGGAACGTGACTCTGACGAACGTGATGGTGACGGACGCCACCATCGACGATCCTCCGGGCGATTAGCTGTCCTTGACGACGCTGACGGTGGCGCCGGATCGGGCTCTTCGATGACCTGCACGGCCCAGCGCACGGTGACGCAGGCGGAGATCGAGGCGGGCGGTAATCTGACAACATCGGCATCGCGGACTCGGACCAGACGGACCCGGTCGAGGATCCCCTGGACATTCCGATCACGCAGAATGCGGCTCTGACGATTGACAAGACGTCGACGACGACGGAGGTGACGGCGGCGGGCCAGGTGGTGCCTTACAGCTATCTGGTGACGAACACGGGCAACGTGACGCTGACCAACGTGACGGTGACGGACGCCACCATCGACGATCCTCCGGGGATGAGCTGTCCTTCGACGACGCTGACGGTGGCGCCGGATGCGGGCTCTTCGATGACCTGCACGGCCCAGCGTACGGTGACGCAGGCGGAGATCGACGGCGGCGGCAATCTGTCCAACATCGGCATCGCGGACTCGGACCAGACGGACCCGGTCCAGGATCCCCTGGACATTCCGATCACGCAGAATGCGGCTCTGACGATTGACAAGACGTCGACGACGACGGAGGTGACGGCGGCGGGCCAGGTGGTGCCTTACAGCTATCTGGTGACGAACACGGGCAACGTGACGCTGACCAACGTGACGGTGACGGACGCCACCATCGACGATCCTCCGGGGATGAGCTGTCCTTCGACGACGCTGACGGTGGCGCCGGATGCGGGCTCTTCGATGACCTGCACGGCCCAGCGTACGGTGACGCAGGCGGAGATCGACGGCGGCGGCAATCTGTCCAACATCGGCATCGCGGACTCGGACCAGACGGACCCGGTCCAGGATCCCCTGGACATTCCGATCACGCAGAATGCGGCTCTGACGATTGACAAGACGTCGACGACGACGGAGGTGACGGCGGCGGGCCAGGTGGTGCCTTACAGCTATCTGGTGACGAACACGGGCAACGTGACGCTGACCAACGTGACGGTGACGGACGCCACCATCGACGACCTCCGGGGATGAGCTGTCCTTCGACGACGCTGACGGTGGCGCCGGATGCGGGCTCTTCGATGACCTGCACGGCCCAGCGTACGGTGACGCAGGCGGAGATCGACGGCGGCGGCAATCTGTCCAACATCGGCATCGCGGACTCGGACCAGACGGACCCGGTCCAGGATCCCCTGGACATTCCGATCACGCAGAATGCGGCTCTGACGATTGACAAGACGTCGACGACGACGGAGGTGACGGCGGCGGGCCAGGTGGTGCCTTACAGCTATCTGGTGACGAACACGGGCAACGTGACGCTGACCAACGTGACGGTGACGGACGCCACCATCGACGATCCTCCGGGGATGAGCTGTCCTTCGACGACGCTGACGGTGGCGCCGGATGCGGGCTCTTCGATGACCTGCACGGCCCAGCGTACGGTGACGCAGGCGGAGATCGACGGCGGCGGCAATCTGTCCAACATCGGCATCGCGGACTCGGACCAGACGGACCCGGTCCAGGATCCCCTGGACATTCCGATCACGCAGAATGCGGCTCTGACGATTGACAAGACGTCGACGACGACGGAGGTGACGGCGGCGGGCCAGGTGGTGCCTTACAGCTATCTGGTGACGAACACGGGCAACGTGACGCTGACCAACGTGACGGTGACGGACGCCACCATCGACGATCCTCCGGGGATGAGCTGTCCTTCGACGACGCTGACGGTGGCGCCGGATGCGGGCTCTTCGATGACCTGCACGGCCCAGCGTACGGTGACGCAGGCGGAGATCGACGGCGGCGGCAATCTGTCCAACATCGGCATCGCGGACTCGGACCAGACGGACCCGGTCCAGGATCCCCTGGACATTCCGATCACGCAGAATGCGGCTCTGACGATTGACAAGACGTCGACGACGACGGAGGTGACGGCGGCGGGCCAGGTGGTGCCTTACAGCTATCTGGTGACGAACACGGGCAACGTGACGCTGACCAACGTGACGGTGACGGACGCCACCATCGACGATCCTCCGGGATGAGCTGTCCTTCGACGAGCGCTGACGGTGGCGCCGGATGCGGGCTCTTCGACGACCTGCACGGCCCAGCGTACGGTGACGCAGGCGGAGATCGACGGCGGCGGCAATCTGTCCAACATCGGCATCGCGGACTCGGACCAGACGGACCCGGTCCAGGATCCCCTGGACATTCCGATCACGCAGAATGCGGCTCTGACGATTGACAAGACGTCGACGACGACGGAGGTGACGGCGGCGGGCCAGGTGGTGCCTTACAGCTATCTGGTGACGAACACGGGCAACGTGACGCTGACCAACGTGACGGTGACGGACGCCACCATCGACGATCCTCCGGGGATGAGCTGTCCTTCGACGACGCTGACGGTGGCGCCGGATGCGGGCTCTTCGATGACCTGCACGGCCCAGCGTACGGTGACGCAGGCGGAGATCGACGGCGGCGGCAATCTGTCCAACATCGGCATCGCGGACTCGGACCAGACGGACCCGGTCCAGGATCCCCTGGACATTCCGATCACGCAGAATGCGGCTCTGACGATTGACAAGACGTCGACGACGACGGAGGTGACGGCGGCGGGCCAGGTGGTGCCTTACAGCTATCTGGTGACGAACACGGGCAACGTGACGCTGACCAACGTGACGGTGACGGACGCCACCATCGACGATCCTCCGGGGATGAGCTGTCCTTCGACGACGCTGACGGTGGCGCCGGATGCGGGCTCTTCGATGACCTGCACGGCCCAGCGTACGGTGACGCAGGCGGAGATCGACGGCGGCGGCAATCTGTCCAACATCGGCATCGCGGACTCGGACCAGACGGACCCGGTCCAGGATCCCCTGGACATTCCGATCACGCAGAATGCGGCTCTGACGATTGACAAGACGTCGACGACGACGGAGGTGACGGCGGCGGGCCAGGTGGTGCCTTACAGCTATCTGGTGACGAACACGGGCAACGTGACGCTGACCAACGTGACGGTGACGGACGCCACCATCGACGATCCTCCGGGGATGAGCTGTCCTTCGACGACGCTGACGGTGGCGCCGGATGCGGGCTCTTCGATGACCTGCACGGCCCAGCGTACGGTGACGCAGGCGGAGATCGACGGCGGCGGCAATCTGTCCAACATCGGCATCGCGGACTCGGACCAGACGGACCCGGTCCAGGATCCCCTGGACATTCCGATCACGCAGAATGCGGCTCTGACGATTGACAAGACGTCGACGACGACGGAGGTGACGGCGGCGGGCCAGGTGGTGCCTTACAGCTATCTGGTGACGAACACGGGCAACGTGACGCTGACCAACGTGACGGTGACGGACGCCACCATCGACGATCCTCCGGGGATGAGCTGTCCTTCGACGACGCTGACGGTGGCGCCGGATGCGGGCTCTTCGATGACCTGCACGGCCCAGCGTACGGTGACGCAGGCGGAGATCGACGGCGGCGGCAATCTGTCCAACATCGGCATCGCGGACTCGGACCAGACGGACCCGGTCCAGGATCCCCTGGACATTCCGATCACGCAGAATGCGGCTCTGACGATTGACAAGACGTCGACGACGACGGAGGTGACGGCGGCGGGCCAGGTGGTGCCTTACAGCTATCTGGTGACGAACACGGGCAACGTGACGCTGACCAACGTGACGGTGACGGACGCCACCATCGACGATCCTCCGGGGATGAGCTGTCCTTCGACGACGCTGACGGTGGCGCCGGATGCGGGCTCTTCGATGACCTGCACGGCCCAGCGTACGGTGACGCAGGCGGAGATCGACGGCGGCGGCAATCTGTCCAACATCGGCATCGCGGACTCGGACCAGACGGACCCGGTCCAGGATCCCCTGGACATTCCGATCACGCAGAATGCGGCTCTGACGATTGACAAGACGTCGACGACGACGGAGGTGACGGCGGCGGGCCAGGTGGTGCCTTACAGCTATCTGGTGACGAACACGGGCAACGTGACGCTGACCAACGTGACGGTGACGGACGCCACCATCGACGATCCTCCGGGGATGAGCTGTCCTTCGACGACGCTGACGGTGGCGCCGGATGCGGGCTCTTCGATGACCTGCACGGCCCAGCGTACGGTGACGCAGGCGGAGATCGACGGCGGCGGCAATCTGTCCAACATCGGCATCGCGGACTCGGACCAGACGGACCCGGTCCAGGATCCCCTGGACATTCCGATCACGCAGAATGCGGCTCTGACGATTGACAAGACGTCGACGACGACGGAGGTGACGGCGGCGGGCCAGGTGGTGCCTTACAGCTATCTGGTGACGAACACGGGCAACGTGACGCTGACCAACGTGACGGTGACGGACGCCACCATCGACGATCCTCCGGGGATGAGCTGTCCTTCGACGACGCTGACGGTGGCGCCGGATGCGGGCTCTTCGATGACCTGCACGGCCCAGCGTACGGTGACGCAGGCGGAGATCGACGGCGGGGGGACGCTGGACAACATCGGGATTGCCGACTCCAACGAGACCGATCCGGTCCAGGATCCGCACAGCATTCCGATTGAGCAGAGTGCGCTGATGACGCACACCAAGGCACTCTTGAGCAACGCGGACGAAGACGGGAACGAGATCGTGAGCCTGGGCGATACGCTGACCTATCAGTTTGTGGCAACAAACGGGGGGAATGTGACGCTGACCGGCGTCACGATCGTGGATCCTCTGCCGGGTCTGAGCGCGCTGAGCTGTGATCAGGCGCAACCGGCGGTACTGGTGCCGACCGGATCGCTGACGTGCACGGCGACCTACGTTGTGACTGCGGCCGACATGGTGGCGGGCTATATCCACAACACTTCAACCGCTGACAGCGACCAGACCGAGCCAATTGACGCATCCGTTGATGTGGCGGTGCCGCACGCGACAGTGGAAGTGACGAAGTACCGAGAGGGTGTGCTCGAAGACGGCGCCATGAACTGGACGTTCACGTTGACGGGGCCCGGGCTCTCCGCGGGAGATTCGACCGACCAGGGGAATCCGATGGACTTCGACGGTGCGTTCTTGGTGCCCGATGTGACGTACCGGCTCTGTGAGACGGACATCCCGGCCGGCTGGGGATCCAACTGGTGGTTGCGTGGACAGCCAGTAAGCCCCTTCGACCCGGGTGCGCTCCAGCCAACTCCTGAGGATCTCGGAGATCGCTGCGTTGACTTCCAGCCGGCCGAGGATGAGCAGGTTGAGGTCGTGATCGATAACCTTCAGCTGCGACAGCCTCGCACCATCGGTTACTGGAAGAACTGGAGCACTTGCACCAACGGAAACCAGGCGCAGACCGCAGCGCGGAACGGGGGGGCGGCGGCTGGGTTCTACCTAATAGACGACTTGCTGCCGATCACGATTGGAGATCTTGCGCTTGAGACGTGCGATCAGGCGGTGAACATCCTCGACAAGCGGAAGATCGACGGTGGGAAGAAGATGGCCAAGGACGCTGCCTATGGACTGGCAGCCCAGCTTGTGGCAGCGAAGGCGAACCTCGCAGCCGATGCAGGCTACATCCAAGAGGTTGTCGACAGGATTGCAGAAGCGGATGCTCTGCTGAGCGACATTGGCTTTGATGGCATGGGTGAGTACCTCGACTCGCAGTCAGGGGATCCCAGACGTGATGAAGCGCTGATGCTGGCGAGCTTCCTCGATATGTACAATAACGGGTTCTTCTTCTGATACGGACGCTCTGTCAACTGGTCGGCATGCTTGAGTCCTCCAAGGGGGGCAATCGGGCAGCGCCGAGCTTTGCCCCACTGGCATAGCGGGGTGACGGAGGACGGGGCGGCGGGTTTCCCGCCGCCCCGTCTTTGTTTATGCTGACGGGCCAGGAGAGAGCGGAAAGGGGCTCGGTATTGCCCTTCTGTTTTGAGGCACCGATCGCACCGGCCGTAGGCGAAAGAGATGTCTTCAAGACGTCAAATGCGCAGGGCAGTAGTCGCTGCAGCTGCGATGGCGCTTTCGACTCTCGGGGGTGCCGGCCGTACGGCCGACCAGCAACCCGCGGACGCCATGGCCTTCATCCGCGTCTCGGGCGACCTGCGCGCGGAGTTCATCGGGATCTGGCGGCAGCCGATCATCCAGCGAGAACGTCGAGATCGCCACGGGGAGCGGGTTCGTGATCGCTCCTTCGGGGCTGATCCTGACCAACCACCACGTCGTGGACGATGCGCCGTACGTGGAGACCTTCGAGGGGAAGGAGGCGGAGGTCACCGTCGAGAACCAGCGGATCGAGGTGGTGCTCAGTCAGGGGCGGTTGCAGGGGGTGTTCGAGGGGTTCGTGGTGGCTTCGGACCCCGAGCTGGATCTGGCGGTGGTGCAGGTGACGGCGTCGGATCTGCCCTACCTTCCCTTCGGGGACTCGGACGCGGCGGAGCCGGGCCGGCCGGTGCGCGTTCTGGGCTTTCCGTTCGGCCGGCAGGTGGAGGTCGGGAGGCAGCCCGGGGCGAACGTGGCCCCCGGGGTGACGGTGACGTCAGGGTCGCTCTCGGCCGCGCGGGCGGATGAGGCGGGGGCGACGCGATACCTCCAGACAGACGCGTCGGTGAACCCGGGCAGCAGCGGGGGACCGATGGTCGACGAGGACGGCTACGCGGTCGGTGTCGTCCGGATGAAGCTGGCACGGAATGCCACGAGTCGAGGCGCCGGCTTCGGAGTGCCGATCAACCTCGTCAAGGACTTTCTCGACGCCCATGGCCTTCTGGGGCAGCTTCCGGTGGAGCGGCTGTTTCCCGGGGTCGTGCACACGCTCGACTGGAAGGGGCTCCGCGTGGAGATGCCCGACGGGTTCGTGGACACGTCGCCGGCGAGGCTCTTCGCGGACGCCGGGGATGCCGCGGAGGGTGTGTCCGTGCAGGTCGGGCGCGTGGCCACTCCCTGGGAGTTGAGCCAGCTCGAGCAGACGCTGCTGCAGGGGCAGGTCTGGCCGGGCTTTGTTCCGGGCCCCGCGGGCAAGCGGCGGCAGCCGCAGCGGGGGAGGGGGGCCGTCCTGGGTTCGGCGCTCGGTGAGGGGCCCCAGGGGAGTCCTTTCCGAGTGGAGTACGCCCTGCTCGATCTGGGGGCGGAGAAGGTCGTGGCCCGCTACCTGGGCCCCCCCGACGACGTGGCGTTCAACCTGGGCCTCGTGCGGCGCTCTCTGGAGACGCTGGAGGCGGCGCCTCTGCTGACCGACGAGGTGGACGCGCCGCTGAAGGCGGTCCTCGAGCCGGCGCTGTATCCGGGCGGGGCGACGGGGAGCGTGCTCCTGCCCGCGGGGTGGAGTCGCGAGCCGGCCTCCTATGCCTCCTGCGGGCCCGTTCCGGTGGCCGAAGCCGGGTTGGCCACCAGCCCGGTCGGGGACTTCACGGTCGTGCTGCGGGTCCTGAGGTACGGGGTTTCGGAGATCGCACCCCGGGAGGCGGCCCAGGCGTGCGGTCCCGTGGCCGGGTCCCGGTATCCCAGCTATGCGGGCCGCTTCGAACGTCTTGGGGTGCCGATGGGGGCCTGGGGCACCTTCGTCGAGCGCGGCGACGAGGTGCTGCTCCTCGAGGCGGAGGCTCCCGAGGAGAAGCTGCCCTTCGTGCGCGTGCTCTACCTGGAGTGGCTGACGCGCCTCGGCGAGTGAGATCCGAGCCGGGTCTCCTCTTGCCCGGACCACTGGTCAGGCTCCGATGCGCGACGCGTGAGAGCGCGACCCGAAGCGACAAGAGACCGGCTCCGCCGGAGGCGCGCTTTGGCGCGTCGTAGCAGGGGTTCTGGTGAATAATACGGGCCATGACACTGGTCGAACGGATCACGCAGGACCTGACGGCGTCGATGAAGGCGAAGGACGCGGCGCGGACGTCCGTGCTGCGGATGGCCAAGGCCGCGCTCAAGAACCGCGAGATCGACAAGGGCGAGCCGCTCGATGACGCGGACGTCGTCAAGACTCTCCAGAGCCTCGTGAAGCAGCGGGAGGACTCGGCCGAGCAGTACGCGAAGGCGAACCGGCCCGAGCTCGCGGAGAAGGAGAAGGCCGAGATCACGGTCCTGAAGGAGTACCTGCCGGCCGAGATCTCCGACGAGGAGATCGTCGCCGCTGTCGAGAAGGCGGTCGAGGAGACCGGGGCCGCGTCGCCGAAGGACATGGGGAAGGTGATGAAGGCGGCGATGGCGGTGCTCGCGGGCTCCGGGAAGGCGGTGGACGGGAAGCGGGTGAACGCGGCGGCGCGGAAAAAGCTGGGTGGATGAAGCACCTCGTCCGGCGGGTGGGGCAGCGGTTCATGGTGGGGTTCGAGGGGCTCGCTGCGTCTTCGGACGTGAAGGCCTTGATTCGGGACTTTGGGGTCGCTCACGTGATCCTGTTCGCCCGCAACGTGGAGGGGCCGGAGCAGGTGGCCGAGCTCGTCCGGGAGCTGCAGTCGACGGCGCGTGACGCCGGGCACGAGAGGCCGCTCGTCGTCGCGGTCGATCAGGAGGGCGGTCGGGTGGCCCGGCTGCGGGAGCCGTGGACGGTGTGGCCCTCTGCTCGGGCGGTGGGACAAACGGGCTCGGAGAAGACGGCGCGGGCGATGGGAGCGGCGCTGGCCGAGGAGCTCAGCGCCTGCGGGATCGCCTTGAACTTCGCCCCGTGCGTGGACGTGGACACCAACCCGAAGAACCCGGTGATCGGGGACCGCTCGCTCGGGGACGATCCCGGTCTCGTGGGTCGGCTCGGGGCGGCCATGATCCAGGGGCTCCAGGACGGCGGCGTGGCCGCCTGCGCGAAGCACTTCCCCGGCCACGGCGACACGGACGTGGACTCGCACCTGGACCTGCCGGTGCTCGATCACCCGCGCTCGCGTCTCGATGAAGTCGAGCTGCCTCCCTTCCGCGCGGCGATCGAGGCGGGGGTGGCGACGGTGATCACGTCGCACGTGCTGTTCCGCGAGCTCGACGAGAACCTGCCGGCCTCGCTGTCGACGCCGCTGACTCGGGGTCTCCTGCGGGACGAGATGGGCTTCGACGGGGTCGTGGTGACCGACGACCTCGAGATGAAGGCGGTGGCGAAGCGCTGGACGCCGGCCGAGATTGCGGTCCTGGCGGCGAAGGCCGGCGCAGATGTCCTGGCCTTCTGTCGGAATCACGACGGGCAGGTGGCGGCCTTGGAGGGCCTCATCCGCGCGGTGGAGGCCGAGGAGATCCCCTTCAAGGAGATGGAGGCGGCGGAGATGCGGGTAAAGAGGCTCCAGGAGCGGTTTCTGGCGGGTTACCAAGACCCGGATCCGAAAGCGGCGCGTCAGGCCGCGGGACGCGGAGAGCACCGGGCGCTGGCCGAGGAGATCGTCCAGGCCTCGGGGCTGCCGGCATGACCGTGACCAGGAAGCCGAAGGCCCTCCGGCCCGGACACCTCATCGGGATCGCTGCCCCGGCCGGGCCGGTGGAGGAGGAGCGTCTCCAACGTGGCGTGGCCGAGCTCGAGAGCCTGGGCTTCGCGGTGCGAGTCGCCATGGGCGCGCTCGACCGTCGAGGCTTCACCGCCGGGGCGCCGGAGGCGCGGCAGGGCCAGCTCGAGAGTCTCCTGGACGACCCGGAGGTGGCCGCGATCGTGTGCGCCCGGGGCGGGGCGGGAGCGGGGCGAGTGCTGGCCCGGCTCGACCCAGCGCTCCTTCGTGAGTGCCGGAAGCCGCTCGTCGGCTACAGCGACGTCACATGGCTTCACCTGGCCCTGGGCGGGCTCGGGATCCCAAGCCTTCACGGGCCGATGGCGGCGCGGGAGCTGGCGGACGGGGAGACCGCGTACGACCGTGAGAGCCTGTGGCACGCCCTCACCGGGGAGGGTGACCCCTGGGTGAGCGGTCCCGAGGCCTTGCGACCGCTGCGGGACGGGTCTGCAGAGGGCGTCCTCCGTGGGGGCTGCCTGTCGATCATCGCCGCGGCGGCGGGGACGCCGTGGGCGCTGCGGCCCGCCGGGGAGCCGACCGTGCTCTTCCTCGAAGACGTGGACGAGCCGCCCTACCGGATCGATCGGACACTGCTGCAGCTGCAGGCGTCCGGGGCCCTCGAAGGGGTCCGAGGGATCGTCTTCGGCGAGATGAAGGGCTGCCTTCCCGAGCCCGATGCGGACTACACGCTGGAAGAGACGCTGCTCGAGGCCCTGGAGGGTCTCGAAGTTCCGGTTGCCTTCGGGCTCGCCAGCGGGCACGTGTCGCGGCCCAACGTCACGCTGCCGCTGGGCGTGAGCGTGCGCCTCGAATGCGGGGCCGGTGAGGCGCGGTTCGAGGCGCTCGAGGCCCCGGTCGAGTGAGGATCCACCTCTCGGCCATCTGCGGGACGGCGATGGCCTCGCTGGCCGGCCTGCTGAGGGAGCGGGGCCACGAGGTGACGGGGTCCGACGAGAACGTCTACCCCCCGATGTCGACGCAGCTGGAGGCCCTCGGCATCCCCATCCGCTCGCCGTACGCCGAGTCGAACGTGCCGCGCCGACGCCGACCTGGTGGTCATCGGCAACGCGCTGTCCCGGGGCAACCCCGAGGTGGAGGCGGTGCTCGACCGGCGGCAGCGCTTCACGAGCCTGCCCGCTCTCCTGGCCGAGGAGTTCCTGCGGCCCCGCCGGTCGCTCGTGGTGGCGGGGACGCACGGCAAGACGACCACCACGAGCCTCCTGGCGTTCCTGCTGGACCGGGCCGGCCTCGATCCGTCCTTCCTGGTCGGGGGAGTGCCGGTGGACTTCGAGCGGAGCTACCGCCTCGGTGAGGGGGAGCACTTCGTGATCGAGGGGGACGAGTACGACTGCGCCTTCTTCGACAAGCGCCCCAAGTTCGTGCACTACCTGCCGGAGGTGGCGGTCATCGGGAACATCGAGTTCGACCACGCGGACATCTTCCGGGATCTGGACGCCGTCCGAACTGCGTTCGTGCGCCTCCTCAACGTCATCCCAGGCCGCGGGCTCCTCCTGGCCGGCACGGAGAGCCCGGCGGTGGCCGAGCTCCTCCCCCGGGCCCACTGCCGGGTCGAGACGTTCGGCCTGCACGACGGGGCGGACTGGCGGGCGGCGGAGACCCGACCGGAGGAAGAGGGCATGCGCTTCCGGCTGCTCCGGCAGGGCCGGGACCTGGGGGAGTTCGTGTGTCCGCTTCCCGGCGAGCACAACGTCCGGAACGCGCTGGCCGCGCTGGGGGTGGCGGCAGCGGCCGGCGTGGAGCCCCAGGCGGCCCGGTCCGCCCTGGAGGCCTTCGGGGGGGTCCGGCGGCGCCTGGAGGTGCGGGGGAGGGCCGGCGGTGTCACCGTCTACGACGACTTCGCCCACCATCCGACCGCGGTCCAGGCCACCCTCACCGCGCTCCGGCAGCAGGAGGCCGCCGGGGGCCGCCTCGTGGCGGTCTTCGAGCCCCGCTCCTACACCTCCCGGACGCGGCGGTTCCAGGAGGAGTACGCCCAGGCCCTCTCCGCCGCCGACCTGGCGATCGTGGCCGCGGCCCACCTGCCGGGGAAGATCCCGGCGGGGGAGAGGCTCTCGGAAGAGGATCTCGCTGCCTCGGTCCGGGCCCTGGGGGCTGAGGCGGAGTTTGTGTCCACCGTAGAGGACATCGTCGCCGGGCTGGCCCGGCGCCTGAGGCCGGGGGATCGGGTCGTGATTCTCTCGAACGGGGGGTTCGGCGGGATCCACGACCGGCTCTTGCGGGCGCTCGAGGACGGCCCTTCGGCCTGAGGGGGCCGCCGCCATTTCTCTGGAACCCGCGACAAACGTGTGATATAGCTCCCTCACATTTCCCCGTGAGTGAACCTCAGTCGAGGTCTCGAGTCGCCCTTGTCCGGTGCCCGTCGCCGGAGGCACCGGTGACTCTTCTTTGAGGAGGCAGACGATGACACGTGCGCTGCTCGTCCTGTTTGCGTTTGGAACCCTGGCCGCCCCCCCCCTCGTTGCCCAGCAGAGCGAGCCGGAGGACCTGGCTCCGGATGAGGTTGCCCAGGCCGACGAGGAAGGAGTCGTCCGCCGCAGAGAGGAGGTCACGGTCGTGAGCGCGTCACGCACGGCGGCGAGGGTCGTGGACGCCCCGGCGACGCTGAGCGTGGTCTCGCGGGACGTTCTCGAGAACACCCCTGCGCAGAACTTCGCCGACGTGCTCCGCTCGGTGCCGGGGGTGAATGCGATCCAGACCTCGGCCCGCGACATCAACCTGACCGCCCGGGGGGCCACCTCGACCCTCGCGAACTCCCAGCTCGTTGCAGTGGACGGCCGCTCGGTCTACCTGGACTTCTTCAACCTGGTGCTCTGGGACTTCGTTCCCACCGCGAACACGAACGAGATCGAGCAGATCGAGGTGGTGCGCGGTCCCGCCTCGGTCGTGTGGGGCGCGAACGCGCTGACCGGCGTCGTGAACATCATCACGAAGTCCCCCCGCGAAAACCAGAGCCTCGGCTTCAACCTGAGCGCGGGTCTCTTCGACCGGGACGGGGGGTCGCGCGAGGACGACGGCACCGGGAAGAGCTACAACGGCAGCTTCTTCTACGCGACCGCCCTCAACGACGTCTGGTCGCTCCGGCTGTCGGCCGGCTACCTCGACGCCGACCCCTACTCGAGACCGACGGGCACGATTCCCCTGAGCTGCCACCCCCTGGGGGCCGTCCCCTGCCGCGACTCGGACGGCGACGCCCTCCCGGGCGGCTTTCCGCTGGGCGGGGCGCCCTACCCGAGCGACAGCCCGGGCGTGGGCAACATGTGGGTGAACAACGGGACCAGCCAGCCGAAGTTCGATCTCCGCCTGGACCAGGAGGTCGGGAGTGGCGGCCGCATCACCTACCAGGGAGGCTACGCGGGCACGGAGGGGATCATCCACACCGGCATCGGCCCCTTCGACATCCAGAGCGACTCCAACATGGCCTACGGCAAGGTGCTCTATCAGAAGGGGGCGCTGCGGGTCGGCGCGTTCGCCAACTTCGTCGACGCCGACGCCCCGAACCTCCTGCAGGTCGACCCCGAGACCCTGGGGCCGGTGGTCCTGGGATTCAAGACCCAGACCTACGATTTCGAGGTCCACAACACGTCGGTCATCGGCGGGCGCCACGCGCTGACGTACGGGGGCAACTACCGCCGGAACAACTTCGACATCACCCTCGCCCCGGACGGCGAGGACCGCAACGAGCTCGGCGCCTACATCCACGAAGAGTTCTTCGTCGACAAGTTCCGTCTCGCCGCCGGGGTCCGTGTCGACAAGTTCGGCAACATCGACAAGGCGGTCTGGTCGCCGCGCGTGAGCCTGATGTTCAAGCCCACGCCGGACCAGTCGATCCGCGCGTCCTACAACCGGGCGTTCCGCTCGCCCTCACTCATCAACAACTACCTCGACCAGGACATCTCGAACCCCGACCCGGTGGATCTGCGGGGCCTCGCACCCTTCTTCCCCCCGCCGCTCGCGGGGTTGATCCCGAACGAGCCCTTCTTCCTGACCGTCAACAACTTCGGCAACCGGGATCTGGTGGAGGAGAGCGTCGAAGCCCTCGAGCTCGCCTACACGGCGACGTTCGGAAGGACGACGGTCGGCCTGGCCGTCTACCAGAACGACACCGACGAGAACATCAACTTCACCGTCTTGATTCCGGACCAGGAGAACCCGCAGGGCCTCCCCGGCCTCGAGTTCTACTCGCCGACGAACCCCGCGACGGGCGTCGGCACCGAGACGTTCCAGCCGATCACGCTCAACCCCATACTGATGGGGGCGCTGGCCCAGGTCCCCCCGCCCTTTGGTCCGATCCTGCTGCCCTCGAAGGTGGCGACCTACCTCAACCTCGGACCGATCCGCAACCGCGGGATCGAGGCCTCGATCCAGCATCGGTTCAACGACGAGGTCGACTTCTACGCCAACTACTCCTGGCAGCGGACGCCGGAGATCCTCACCGCCGACGCCGACCAGATTCGATACCCCATCTCCGAGGTGGGCATCCCGGCGGAGAACCGCTTCAACCTCGGGCTCAGCTACAACGGGTCGCTGTTCCTCGGCAACGTGTCCGTGAACTACGCGGACGAGGCCCTCTGGACGGACGTGCTGGGCTGCGGAGTTCCACGGGTCCACGGACTCCTACACGATGGTGAACGCGACGGTGGGGGTGAAGCTCGCGGACGGACGGATGACCATCAGCCTGAAGGGCACCAACCTCCTCAACCAGGAGATCCTGCAGCACATCTACGGGGACTTGCTCCGTCGGTCGGTCCTCGCGGAGTTGAGCTTCTTCACGCGGTGAGCCGAGCGTAGTCTTCCGGGGCCCCCGGGGCGGTTTCGTCCGGGGGCCCTTTCCTTTGTCCGCCAGGGGGGGGAATGGGACGGGGCACTCCGGCCCGCGAGCCGGTCGCGGTGATCGACATCGGGTCGAACTCGGGCCGGGTCATCGTCTACCGGCACGAGACGGGTGGGCACCTTCGGATCCTCGCCGGAAGCCGCGCCCCGCTGCGGCTGGTGCGCGAGGTCGACGCCTCCGGCGCCATCGCGCCCGAGGCGCTCGAGCGGGCGTTCGAGGCGCTCGTGGACTTCCGGGCGGTGGCCCGCGGCTCCGGGGTGACCCGATTCGTGGCGGTGGGGACCTCGGCGCTGCGGGACGCGTCCAACGGGGCGGCCTTCATCCGGCGGGTGCGGGGAGAGCTGGGGATCAAGATCCGCCTGCTGTCCGGGGTGGAGGAGGCCCGGTACGGCTTCCTCGGGGCGGTGGGCGGGTTGCCGGTGGACAACGGAGTGCAGTTCGACCTCGGCGGGGGCAGCCTGCAGGTCGCGCGCTTCCACGGTCGGCGCCTGCTCGGGGCGACCAGCGTTCCGCTCGGCGCCCTTCGGATGTCGGACGAGTTCCTGCAGTCGGACCCCCCGACCGCGGGAGAGGTGAGGAAGCTTCGCGACCACGCCCGCACGGTGCTCGCGGAGGCCGGCCTCGCACCCCTCGGGGCAGGGGAGGGGCTGGTCGGGACCGGCGGCACCCTGCGGAACCTCGCCCGGATCGAGCAGAGGGCATCGGGCTATCCCATAGGCCGCCTTCACGGCTTCACCCTCTCGCGGCGAAGGTTGGGGGACGTGACGTCCGGGCTGCTGAGGCAGCGGCTTCGAAAGCGGGCCCGGACGCCGGGGCTGAACCAGGATCGGCGCGACTCGGTGGTCGGGGGCGGCATCGTCGTCGAGGCCCTGATGGACGTCCTGGGGGCGGGAGAGGTGCTGGTCTCCGGGCAGGGGGTCCGGGAGGGGCTGGCGCTGAGCCTGGCCCGAGACGTCCTGGGGGACCCCCAGGCGGTGAGACGGGACTCGCTCGACGCCCTGGCCGCGCGCTTTGCCGGCTGGTCGGCCGAGCGCGCCCGACGACGCGAGGCGGCGGCGGCGGCGCTGCACGACGCCCTCGAGCGGTGGCCGTCGCCGGAGCTGGCCGAGGCGCTGAGGCAGGCGGCCTGGATCCTCGACATCGGTCGCACGATCGACTTCTTCGACCGTCACGAGCACGTCGCGGACCTCGTCCTGGAGACCGACCTGGGAGGGTTCACCCACCGGCAGGTGGCGCTGCTCTCGGCGATCCTCCGGCGGGCGGGGGACGAGGACGTGCGGCCCCGCTCCTACACCCCTTTGCTGGGTCGGGCGGATCGGGCGGGGCTCGAGCGTGCGGCGGTGGTACTCGCGGTGGCCGACGAGATCACCGAGCGCTGCCCCCCCGGCTCACCGGGCCAGGTGACCTGCCGGCTGCGCGCCGGGGAGGCGGTGGTCACCGTGCCCGCGCTCGAGTCCTGGCGAGGGCGTCGTCTCCCCGAGCGCTTCGAGCGGGCCTTCGAGCGGAGGCTTCGGGTCGTGGCGGGGGAGACGAAGCGTCGTCCGGCCCGTCGTCGTTCACGCTGAGGCTACTCTGCGGGCTTGAGCGTCCGCTCGAAGTGCTCGAGGGTCGCCCGGTCGCGCGCGATGCGGTCCGCCATCGGGCGCATCCCGTGCTTCTGGCGGGGGTGGATGAGCAGACGGTGCGGGCGGTCGGCCTCGATCAGCTTCGCCGCGAAGGCGAGAGTGTTGGCGAGGTGGACGTTGTCGTCGCTGGAGCCGTGGATGATCAGGAGGTCGGCCTCGAGCTCGCTGGCCCTCACGAGAGGCGAGCCCTGCTCGTAACCCTCGGGGTTGTCCGCAGGCGTGCCCATGTAGCGCTCGGTGTAGATCGTGTCGTAGAAGCTCCAGTGGGTCACGGGGGAGCCGGCGACCCCGGAGCGGAAGACCCCCGGCGCGTGGGTGAGGGCGTAGAGGGTCATGTATCCCCCGTACGAGGAGCCGGTGATCCCGATTCGGGAGGCGTCCACGTAGGGCAGGCCCTTGAGGTGCTCGACCCCGACGAGCTGGTCCTCGAGCTCGAGCTGACCCAGCCTCCGGTGGACGGCGGACTCGAACGCCGCGCCCCGGCCGGCGGAGCCACGATTGTCGAGCTGCCAGACCAGAAGACCCCGGCTGGCCAGCAGGTGCTGGAACGGGGAGGCGTGCGCCCAAGAGTTCGTGACCGTCTGGCCGTGGGGTCCTCCGTAGACGCTCACGACGACGGGGTAGCGCCTCGTCGGGTCGAAGCCCGAGGGCTTGAGGAGGGAGCCATACAGCGTCGATCCGTCCGCGGCCATGATCCGCACGAACTCGAGCGTTCCCCTCTCGAAGGACAGGGCGGGGGCGTCGGCGTTGTCCTCGATCGACCACCGCTTCGTGCCGTCGCGGCTCGAGACCCACACCCGCGGGGGGGTGTCCGCATCGGACCAGGTGTCGGCGTAGTGGCGGCCGTCGGGGGAGACGAGCACGCGATGCGTTCCCTCCTCGGTGGTGAGACGCGCCTGCCCGGTGCCGTCGAGGCGCACGCGGTAGAGGTGACGCTCGCGAGGGTCCTTTCGGGTGGCGGTGTAGTAGATGAATCCGGAGCGCTCGTCCAGCGCGAGCGGCTGCCCGCGCGCCTCGGTCGAGAAGGAGACCCGGGCGTCCACCATCCATGGCCCCCGTGTCACCGGCCGGCACGCGCCGGACAGGTCGCAGTCGTAGATGTGAGCGAAGCCGGAGCGCTCCGACAGCCACAGGAATCGCCGGCCCTCTCTTGTGGAAGCTCGGCGGGAGGAGGAGGTTGACAAAGGTCTCCGACCGCTCCGTCAGCACCGTCCGCGGTGTGCCGAGGGGCTCCCGGGCCTCGCCGGGAACCGGGAGCAGACGGAGTTGGAGCTCGTCCTGCCGCCGGTTGATCTGCTGGAAGGCGACGCTGCGCGACTTCGGCGTCCAGGCGAGCTGGGGCGCGATGTAGTGGTCGTCCGTCCCGACGGAGACGACCCTCTCCGGCCCCGCCGTCCCGTTCTTCTCGATGCCGACGACCCCGATCCTGACCACCGCGTTGGCCGCGCCCGCCTTTGGGTACCGCTGCCACGCGACCTCGTTCTGCACCGGGAGGAAGTCGACGATCGGGAAGTTGAGGACGGGCGACTGGTCGAGCTGGAGGTAGGCAATGGCCCGCGAGCTCGGCGCCCAGACGAAGGCCTGTCCGTCGCGGTTGGCCAGCTCCTCCTCGTAGACCCAGTCGAGCCGACCGTTCAGCAGGGTGTCCGATCCCGTCGTCGTGAGCCGGGCCTCCCGGCCGGTCTCGACCTCGACCGCGTAGAGATCGTTTTCCCGGACGAAGGCCACTCGCTTTCCGTCGGGAGAGGCGGTCGGGAACTCCTCGAGGGCCTCCGTCTTCACGAGGGGCCTGACCGACCCCGTCTTCGCGTCGACGAGGTAGACATCGCCGCCCGCGGGGACGAGAAGGCGACGGCCGTCGGGCATCCACGTGGCGACGTCGAGCGCGTGGCGCCCGTCCTGGCCGCGGGGGAGAGACAGCGACTCCCCGCGGAGGAGGATCTCCTCCTTCCCGCGGCGTGGGTCGAAGGCGTACATGTCGGGGGCGCCTCCGGACGGGCGCAGGTACGTGAGCCGCTTGCCGTCGGGGTCCAGGCGAGCCTCGTGGGTACCGGGCCGGCCAGCGCGGGGTCGCTGACCCGCTCGACGGTCAGCTTCTCGACCGGCGCCGCGGCAGCCGGGGGCAGCAGGGCCGCCACCACGGGGAGGAAGACGAAGGCGGACCAGGGGCGGAAAACGTGGTGGAGGCTCATCGGTGGACCTCGGGGATGGGGCCTCGAGGGCCCCGCCTAGAAGAGCGTGTAGATGAAGGGGGCGACCGCCGAGCCCTGGGTGAACACGACGAGCAGGCCCAGCAGCGCCAGCATCAGCACGATCGGTCCCAGCCACCACTTCTTGCGGACCCTCATGAAGGCCCACAGCTCGGCGAAGATCCCGACCTTCTCTCTCGATCCCTCGAACGCCATCGTCTCGACTCCTTGTCCCGATCCGACAGCCTCCCTGGCTCCTGGTCGGATCGGGGCTAATCCAGCTCGAACAGCGTGCGCCAGTCGACGTCGTCGTGGAGCGGCGGCTGCTCCCTCTTGTCGAGCACGTGGTGATCGAGCACCAGGTAGTCCATGTTCGTGCGCATGAAGCACAGGTACGCGTCGTGCGGGAGTGCAGACGATCGGCTCGCCGCGCACGTTGAACGAGGTGTTGATGATGACCGGGCACGCCGGTGCGCTCGCTCGAACTCGCGCGATGAGGTCGTAGTAGAGCGGGGTCTGCTCGCGGTTCACCGTCTGGAGCGCGCGCGAGCCGTCGACGTGGGTGACCGACGGGATGGTCCGCTTGTCCTCGCGCACCTGGGCCACGAGCAGCATGTAGGGGCTCGTCGCAGTCGAGCTCGAACCACTCCGAGGCCCGGTCCTCCAGAACCGACGGGGCGAACGGCCGGAAGCCCTCCCGGAACTTGATCTTCATGTTGACGATGTCCTGCATCTTGGGGTTGCGCGGGATCGGCCAGGATGCTGCGGTCGCCGAGCGCGCGCGGGCCGAACTCCATCCGCCCCTGGAACCAGCCCGACGACGTTCTGCTCCTCGATGAGCCGGGCGGTGCGTGTCGAGCAGCTCGTCGTCGGCAGCTCGCGGTACGCGCCCGGCCTCGTCCAGGTACGGGCGATGTCGGCGTCGCGGGAACTGGCGGCCCGAGGTAGGCGTGCTTCCAGGCGCTCGCGCCGCGGGCTGCTTTCGAGGGTGTTGTGCAGATCAGTGCGGCGACGCCCGACCGCGCCGCCGGCGTCGCCCGCCGCCGGCTGGACGAAGAGCTCCTTCGATCGGCGTCTCGCGCATCACGCGGCCGTTGGCGACGCAGTTGAGCGCCACGCCGCCGGCCATGCACAGCTTCGTCGAGCCCCGTCTCCTGGTGCAGGTGCCGGGCCATCCGCAGCACGATCTCCTCGCACACCTTCTGCACCGAGGCCGCGATGTCGAACTCGCGCTCGGTCATCCAGGTCTCGGGCTTGCGCGGCGGGCCGCCGAAGAAGCTCGTCGAAGGCCGCCGTTCGTCATCCGCAGGCCGTGGTCGTACGCGAAGTACTTCATGTTGAGCTTGAAGGAGCCGTCCTCGTTGAGGTGGACCATCTCCTTCATGATCCGCTCGAAGTGGACCGGCTCGCCGTAGGGCGCCAGGCCCATCACCTTGTACTCGGCGCTGTTGACCTTGAAGCCCGAGGTAGTAGGTGAACGCGCTGTAGAGCAGCCCGAGACTGTGCGGGAAGCGGATCTCCTTGAACAGCGTGATGTCCGTGCCCCGGCCCACGCCGAAGGACGCCGTCGCCCACTCGCCGACGCCGTCGACGGTCAGGATCGCGGCCTCCTCGAACGGCGAGAGCAGGAAGGCAGCGAGGCCGCGTGGCTCATGTGGTGCTCGGCGAACAGGATCGGGCCGGCGTAGGGCTTGAGCTCCTTGCGGATGATCGAGGGGATCCACAGCTTCTCGTGGCAGCCAGACCGGCATCGCCTTGCGGAACGAGGCGAACGAGCGCGGGAACGTGGCGACGTAGGTGGAGAGCATGCGCTCGAACTTGAGCAGCGGCTTGTCGTAGAAGCCGACGGCGTCGAGCTCCTCCGGGCGTGATCCCGCCCTCCTGCAGGCACGTAGCGGATCGCGCTGGGCGGGGAAGTCGGAGTCGTGCCTCTTGCGGGTGAAGCGCTCCTCCTGGCGCCGCCGCGACCACGCGGCCGTCCTGGAGCAGCGCGGCGGCCGAGTCGTGGTAGAAGCAGGAGATCCCGAGGACGTGGGTCGGCCATCAGAACTGGTGCCGGGCGGCGCGCTCGGGGCCGAGCGGGTTGGGCTCGTGGGCGCGCCAGAACGAGGGCTCGGGCGCCAGCCGGCGGTCGAGCGGGTCCTTGCCGATGAGGCGCATCCCGAGGCCGATCGGGCCCACCGACACGAGGTAGACGATCGACAGGATCACGGCGGTCCAGACGGTCCCCAGCCCCTCGAAGAAGCGGGTCCAGCGCGCGTAGGCCCGCGACTTCGGGGCGAGGCGCCGAAACGCGATCTCGATCAGCGACGACCGTCGTGGCGAAGCCGAGGATCTTGTAGCGCAGGGGGAGATCGACGAACCAGTCGAGGGCGTCTGCAGGCTCAAGTGGCTGAGGCTCCTCTAGATAACAGCCGTTCATGATAGGGCGGTCGCAGGGGCGGGTCAATCGGCGGCCGCCTCGATCAGGTCGGCGCCGCCGATCTCGCGATGCCGCAGCCGGGCGAGGGCGTCGGGGCGCAGGCCGGCGAGAGCGGGGCCGGCGTCTATAATCGTTGCGCGATGACCCAGGAGGAGGGTGCGGGACGCTCGGAGCTGCTCCGCCGCCAGCTCAGGCGCTGGACCGACCGAGTGGCGGCAGCGGGGAAGGCGGACGAGCTATTCGAGCTGGAGCTGTGGCTTCGCAGCTTCGAGCGCTTCTTCCGGATCGGCAACCAGCCCCTGTCCGAGCGCGAGACCCGCGCCCTGGGCCTGCGCAACTGGTCCGAGGAGCTCCGGCTGGTGGACCACGCGATCCTGCGCGTGGTGCACCTCTGCACCTCGATCCTGAGCGGAGGAGCAGGTCGATCTCACGCGGTTCGACCGCTACGTCGAGACGAGCCTCGACGCCGGACGAAGGCCTCGACCCCTACATCGAGAAGCTGGTGCGCCACACGACACCGGAGGCCGCCCTCACGCTGCTGCGGGAGTCCTTCGAGGACCTTCACCTCCTGCTGCTGGACCTGGTGCAGCTCGCGCGTCTGCCGTACGCGACCTTCCACGCGGTGGGCAAGATCCTGTACCGGGAGGTCCGGCGCAGCGACCTCGTGGCCATGATGATCGACAAGAAGTTCAAGCCGGTTCACGACCGGATTCGAAACCCCGCCGTCCGGGAGCTCATCCACGAGATCCCGGACCAGACCGAGCGACGGCAGGCGGCCAAGGTGTTCCTCGAGCTGTTCCGGCTTCTCCACTACCTGGAGTTCACCGATCCCGATCGGCTGTCCGAGGAGTCCTTTCGCGACACCTTGCTCCCCTTTTCCCTCATCACCTCCGAGACGCGGCTCCTGCTCTCCTACATCGACCGGAGGGTGTTGAAGGGGCGGGATTCCGATGAGCCGCTCTCCCAGGTCTACGACTCCTTCGTGTACTGCGTCCCCCTGGAGCTCAAGAAGGTGCTCAACACCGAGCTGACCGACATCTCGGTCACCCGTCAGGCCGAGAACGTGCGCACGAGGGTCGAGAACTCCCACGGCATCCTGAAGGACTGCTTCCAGCAGTCGATCGTGCAACTGGCGCAGGCCTTCGAGCCCGAGATCGACGGGGCGAGCATCTTCCCGGACTTCATGGCGAAGCGGGAGCAGTCGCTGCATCTCCGCGACGGGCTGGCCCGGGTGACCCGGGCGGTGCAGGAGTTCCAGAGGAACAAGGACCCGGCGACGGCTCAGCAGATGAAGACGCAGATCTCGGACTTCTACGATCACAACATCAAGTACCTGATGTACCGGGACTGGTCGGGTTTCGAGCTGTTCTACATCGAGATCCTGAAGTGCGGCAGCCTGAGCGGCCTCACCCAGATCGCCCACCGCTTCGAGACCTTTCTGGTGACGCTCCTGCGGGAGGTCCAGAAGCGCTCGATCCTCGCCGGGGCCCCGACGAGCGACGAGGTGAAGGAGCTCCTGCCGGAGGCGTGAGCGATGGGCCGGCCTGACCCCTCCACGATTCGAACGCTTCTGCTGGACGCAGGCGGGGTGCTCGTGCGCCCCGACTTCGAACGTGTGGCGGAGGCGCGGGCAGTGGGCCTGCGGGTGGTCCTGCTCGACGAGGCCGGGCTCTACCCCGACGCGGACGGTCCGAGGGTGGGCTCGCTGGGGGAGCTGGCGGGGCACCTGGTCTCCAGCGCGCGGCCCGGACAGGATTTTCTGCTAGACTCCGGGACGGCACGATGAGCGCGGAGAAGGATCCTTTCGCCCGCTTCCTCAAGCACTTCGAGAAGGGGACCGTTGTCTTCGAGGAGGGAGACGAGGGAGAAGAGCTCTACATCATCCGCTCCGGGAAGGTCGCCATCAAGAAGCGGGTGCCCCACGGAGAGGTCACCCTGGCCATCCTGGAGAAGGGCGACTTCTTCGGTGAGATGGCCATGCTCGAGCACGTCGTTCGCAGCGCGAGTGCGGAGATGGCGGAGAGCGGCAAGCTGATCGTGATCGACTCCGAGGTCTTCGGGGACATGATCAAGGCGAACCCCGAGATCGCGGTGCGCATGCTGCGCAAGTACTCCCTGCGGCTGCGCGAGACGACCAAGCAGGTCGAGGAGTACGCGGCGAAGGCGGAGGCCAACGTGTCGGTGGGCGTGGTCCCGGAGGCGGAGGCGTCGCCGGTGTCCACGGTGCAGCCACCGACGTCCGGGGAACCGGCGGTGGCGCCGCAGCAGACCGAGGCGTTGGCCTACTTCATCTCGAAGGCCAGCGGCAACGTCTTCCCCGTGTTCAAGAGCGACGCGTTGATCGGCCGCTACGACTCGGTCACCGGGAGCACCCCCGAGGTGGATCTGACCCAGGAGGACGCCTCGCGCAACATCTCCCGGCGGCACGCCCGCCTCGTGACCAAGGAGGGCAAGCACTTCGTGGCCGAGGAGATCGGGACGATGAACGGGACCTTCCTCAACGGCGAGAAGCTCCCGACCGGCGTCCTCACCCCGATCAAAGACGGCGACGAGCTCACGCTCTGCCGGCTCTCCATCAACTTCCGGGTCCCGGGATCCCGAGAAGAGTCCTCGGGCTAGCCGGGCTCGAGACGGCTTCCGCGCAGGGCCTCGTCGAGGGGCGTTGGCGTCCACCCCAGCTGACGCCGGGCCCGGGTCGAGTCGAGGGAGGTGTCGACGGGTCGCGGGTCGGGGCCGGGATAGCTGGCCTGGAAGCCCGCCTCGATCCCTTCCGCGGGCAGCCTGAGCACCCGTGCGACGCGGTGCCCGAGCTCCAGGCGGCTCAGGCGCTCGGGGCCGCCGAAATGGAAGCGGCCGGCGCCTCCCCGCTCGAGAAGGAGGGCGACGCCCCTGGCCACGGAGCCGGCGTCGACGGGCGTGCGGAACTCGTCCGCGAAGAGCCGGACGCGCCGGCCCGCGCCCAGCGACCAGGCGACGGCCTCGCTCGCCGTGCCCCGCGGGCCGTGGCCCCTCCCGACGACCAGGGCGATGCGAGCGACCGCGGCCGAGGGGTCGTGACCCAGAAGCGCCTCCTCGCCCGCGAGCTTCGTGCGGCCGTAGACGCCGAGGGGCGCGGGGGGCACACCCTCGTCGGAGAGGGCCCGCGTCCCGTCGAGGACGAGATCCGTGGAGAGGCCGACGAGGCGAATCTGCCGGGTCCGGCAGGCGGCAGCGAGGCGGCCCGGGAGCCGGATGTTGACCGCCTCGGCAACGTCCGGCCGGGCCTCGCACTGATCGGTGCGACCGAGGACCGCCGCGTGGACGACGGCGTCCGGTCCCTCCCGCTCGAGGAGGTCTTCCACGGCGCCGGGGTCGGTGAGCTCGATGGTGAGAGCGCGCAGGGCCGGGGGCGGAGCCGTGCGCCGTCGCACCACGCAGACGTCGAACCCGTGCTCGGCCAGCAGGGCGGCGAGACGGCCGCCGAGGAGGCCGCCGGCGCCGGTGACGAGGACGCGCACCGCTGGGGACGGTCTCAGCCCACCATGACCGACCCGCCGTTCACCGAGAGAACGTGGCCGTGCATGTACGAGGCGAGATCGGAGGCGAGAAAGGCGACGGGGCCCGCGATCTCCTCGGGCTGGCCCGGGCGGCCCAGGGGGATGCCGGAGACGACCACACGACCTTCGGCGGTCGCGAGGACGTCGCGGGTCATGTCGGTGAGGACCCAGCCCGGGGCGACCGCGTTGACACGGATTCCGCCCGGGCCGAGCTCGGTGGCGAGCGACTTGGTGAAGGCGATGAGGGCGCCCTTCGACGCCGCGTAGTGCGAGTAGCCCGCCTCGCCGCGCTGCCCGGCGGTCGAGGCCACCAGCACCATGGCCCCGCTCCCCCTCGGGACCATGCGGCGTGCTGCCTCCCCGCAGAGGGCGCGGGCGGCCCAGAGGTTGACCCGCAGGGTCTCGTCCCACTGCTCCGCGGTCATGGACTCGATCGGGGCCGGCTTCCAGATGCCGTGATTCACGACGAGGATGTCGAGAGGCCCCAGGGTGTCCTCGGTCTCTCGGACGATCCGCTCGGCCTCCCCTGAGGTGGCGAGGTCGGCCTCGAGGGCGACGGCCTCGGCCCCGGCCTCCCGAACCACGGCGACCGTCTCCTTCGCGGCCACCTGATCGTGGGCGTAGGCGACGGCCACGCGGGCTCCGAGGCGGCCAAAGAGGGTGCAGACAGCGCGCCCGATCCCGCGGCTCCCCCCGGTGACGAGAGCCACCTTTCCGTCCAGGCTGAGCATGGAACGGACCGTATCCGCACGGAGGCGCCCCGTCAAGACGGGCTGTGCGGCTAGAATCGGCCCGATGCCATTCATCACGTTCGAGGGGATCGAGGGCTGCGGCAAGAGCACCCAGCACCGGCGGCTGGCCGAGCGGCTGGGGGACACTGCGGTCGTGACGAAGGAGCCGGGGGGAACCGCCGTCGGTCGCGCGCTGCGGCAGGTGCTCCTCGACCCCGCCACCCGCGGCCTCACACCGACCGCCGAGCTTCTGCTCTACTTCGCCGACCGCGCCCAGAACGTGGCGCAGGTCGTACGGCCGGGGCTCGATGCCGGCCGTGTCGTCCTGTGCGACCGGTACGTGGAGTCCAGCCTCGCGTACCAGGGCTACGGGCGCGGGCTACGGAAGGAGTCGATCCTCGCTCTCGCGGAGCTCGCCACCGGGGGGCTGCGTCCGGACCTGATCGTCCTCCTCGACGTGCCGGTGGACGTGGGACTGGGCCGCGTCGGGCGACGCGGAGCCCACGACCGGTTCGAGGCCGAGGAGTGGGCGTTCCACGACCGGGTGCGGCAGGGCTACCTCGAGCTCCTGACCACCGAGCCCGAGCGCTGGCTGCGGCTGGACGGCGCGGCCGACCAGGACGCGGTCTTCGACTCCCTGTGGACCGCGCTCGTGCAGCGGGATCTCGTCGGCGGGGCCGGGCGTTGAGGGTCGACGACATCGTCGGACACGACCGCATCCGCACCATTCTGTCTCGCGCCCTCGCGCGGGACCGGCTGCCCCCGGCACTCCTCCTGACCGGACCGGACGGGGTGGGGAAGAAGACGCTGGCCCTCGTCGCGGCTCAGGCGGCCCTGTGCGAGAGGGCCCCGGGCCCCGAGGCGTGCGGCGAGTGTCGGACCTGCCGGCGGGTCTCGGCTGCCATCGATCCCGCGCGGCTGCAGGCGCAGCGGGACGAGGCGGACCGCCACGCCGACAAAGACGAGTGGCGGAACTTCCGGCTCCACCCCGATCTGGTTCTCGTCGAGGGGTGGCGGCTGACGAAGACAGGGCGGCCACGACCCGAGCCCGAGATCCGGGTGGGGCAGGTGAGGGACCTCGTCGCCGAGGTCCCGGGGACACCGTTCGAGGCGCGGCGGCGGGTGTTCATCGTCGACGACGCCCACGGCATGAACGAGTCCTCTCAGAACGCCCTCCTCAAGAGTCTCGAGGAGCCCCCACCCCGATCGCACCTGCTGCTCGTGACGGCCCGGCCCCAGGGGCTGCGCCAGACGATCCGCTCGCGCTGCCAGGTCCTGCGCTTCGGTCCGCTGAGCCGGAAGGCCGTGACGGAGTTCCTGACGGATCGGCTCGGGCTCGGGGAGGAGGAGGCCGGTCTGCGGGCCGCGCTCGCCGCGGGCAGCCTCGGCACGGCCCTGGCCTTCGAGTCGGAGGGCTACCGGTCCACCCGCGAGAGTGTTCTCACGCTCCTCGAGCGGATCGGAGACCTCGATGCCCTGGCCCGCATGGAGCAGGCCGAGTCGCTCGAGCAGTCGGACGATCCTGCCCTCCTGCTCACCACCCTGCGGTCGCTGTTGCGCGACCTGGCGGCCCTCCGAGTGGGGGCGACCGCCGAGGCCCTTCTGAACGCTGACGTGGCGGAGCGTCTGGCCCCCCTCGCATCGGGCCCGCTCGGGGCCCGGGCGGTGAGCCTCGGTGAGACGACGGGTGGTACCCGCACCGCGCTTCGCGGCTTCGCGAGCAAGCTGCTGAGTTTCGACATCCTCGTCGACGCCCTCTGCAACAAGTGATTCATTGCGCCGGCGCCGGCCGGTGTGCTACAAACCCATTCAACAGCTACCCGCCGTTCGAGGAGCAGCCAGACGCACCCGCTTCGCTCGGAGAGGGCGACGCCAGAGTAGTCCGGAGGAGGACGTCCAGTCATGAACCGCAAGCTGATCCGCCCGGACCTCACGGACCTGAAGGAGCACCGCCACGCTCCGGTCACGACCCCGAAATACTTCCGGCATCGTCGGTCCATCCCCCCGGACCAGACCAACGCCGAGGGGAACTACTACCTGAAGCAGATGTCCAACAAGACGCGCATGGTCATCGTCCTCAAGGACGGCGAGGAGCTGCGCGGGACCATCGAGTGGTACGACAAGGCCGCCCTCAAGGTCCACCGTCCCGACCGGCCGAACATCCTCCTCCTGAAGGACAACGTGAAGTACATGTACAAGGAGAACGAGGAGCAGGGCGAGGACGACTAGGGACGAGACCGGACGGCGCGGGAGATCAAGCGCTGACAGCACTTGGCCTCAGGACCGGAAGAGAAGAGAACCAGCCGTATCTGACGCCCCGCCCAGCTCGTAGCCTGACCCTCCGTTCGAGCGTGGGCGAACGGAGCACGGACAGGGCACGAGGCCGAACAATTCACCAGGCCTTCTGCTGCGACGCGCGATAGCGCGCCTGCGGCGGGCGTGCTCGCTCCCCGCCTCGTCGACGTAGCGTCAGCTACGACTCCTCGCTCGGGCATTCGCCCGCCGGGAGTGAATCCCGCCGGGCTCGTCTTTGTCCGCTCCGCGGGCGGGGCGCTTGCCCGCCTCGGCTGGAACTCGCACCTCTCACGCGTCTCGCGACGAAGCTCGGCGAAGTTCTCCGGGCTAGGGCCACACGATGCGGCGCAGACGCTCCTCGAACTCCTCTTCACTCTCTCCGAACGCCTCGAGGAAGTTGGCCACGGGGTCCTGGCGCTCGGCGAACAGCTCGAAGTAGCGCAGGACCGCCGGCACTCCGTGCTCCTCGAGCAGGGTCGTCACCGCGATGAACGCGTAGTCGTAGAGGGACTCCGACCGGCCGCGCCGCCCAGCTGTGCGACCCAGTCCGGACACGAGCCGAGTGCGCTGAGCGGCGGGAGCCGGGTCCGCGACTGGGCCCGTTCGACCCAGTCGGGAAGCGAGTCTGGCTCCGCCGAGCGTCATGACCTGAGTCCGTGCCGGGTTGCGCACGTTCACTATGGCCTGTCTCCAGGCCTTCGCGCCGTCCGCGTGGTCGAGCGTCTGCCATCACGCGCAGCTCCAGCCACTCGGAAAAGCCCTCGCGCAGCCACTGTGCGGACGTGCCCCGCGTCCCGCCACCGAGCTCGAACTGCAATACGTGCCCGAGCTCGTGCGCCAGGATCGACACGCGCCAGGGCCAGCCCTGCGCCTCGAGCCGGGCCTGGTTGATCAGGACCGTGCGGTGACCGCCGATCGCGGTCATCTGCCGCGCCGACTCGCGCGCGAGCTGGGGCGGGTAGCCGATCCCGAGCAACACGGCCTTGAAGCGCTTGGCGTCGGGCAGGAAGATCAGGCTGACCTGCAGGGTGGGCAGCTCGAGGTCCCGCTGCATGATGTCGAGGGTCGTCGCGAGCGCTCGCGGATACGTGGAGATCTGCTCGAGGTCCCTGAGGGGGCGCTCCTGCAACGCGTCGGTCGTCAGGACCCACGGCTCGCGCGCCGCCGTCGCGCACGCTCCGAGCAGGAGAGTGGCGAGAACGGCGAGAGCCCAGGCACGCGCCACGGCTGCAGTATCACTACCCCGCAGCAGCGGCGCAAGCAGTCTGTAGGGTGACGGCTCTCAGCTCTTCTCCGCCTACTCGAGCCTGTCTTCCAGCTCCTGGCGGAGGTCCGAGGCAACAGCGCGAGCCCACTGCTCAACGTCCGGCCACAAGGCATTGAAGTTGGCCGGGGCCCTGAAGGTGGCGTAGTTCTGATTCGGAGGCTGGATATCCCTGCGGTCTCCTACGCGGGCCTGCATCAGCCCGGTCTCGGGATCGATCAGCTCGAAGACGACACTCCCTTCACCGATTATGGCCAGGTAGGTGTTCCCGCGGACTGTCTGGGGTGGCACGAAGGAGATGATGTCCATCACCGCCCCGCGCACGACGAGCGTGCCCGGGTCCACTTCGTCGACCGTATCGAACTTCTTGCTGCGCTGCAGCTCCTCGACGTAGGCATCAAAGACGACCTGCGCGAACCTCTCCCTAGTCTCCTTGGTAACGGGATAGGGCTCGCGCGGGATGCTGCGCCGGTTCCAGGATTCCATCTGGGTGCGCTTGTGCCTCTTGCGCAGGTTGCGAAACTGAATCGCCACATTCCACAGGTAGACCTTGTTGTAGCGGTGGAGAGACTCATCGGGGTGCACCCAGGTTGCCTTGAACCGACCCTTTTCCTCGACCAGCGCGTCACTCCCGACAATCCGCTCGACAGGGCGCTCCTTCTGCCCAGCAGGCGTTGCCGCACGGGCGACGGGAACGCTGGCCGCCAGGGTCAATGCCCCGAAGGTCAATGCTGCCCTTTTCATGCTGGGCCCTCCCGTTTTCTGGCTCTTGAGTCGACTGAAGCATGTTGCCCCTTCGGAGCATTGCGCGTCAAGCACACGGGGGGAGCGTACGATGGAGTTGCCCCGGCGGCCTCAGCCGGTCGACGCCAGGACGGCCTGACCGCGGAGGAGCGAGAGGAGCTCCGGCGCCTGCGGCGCGAGAACAAGCAGCTCCGCGAAGAGCAGGAGAAGAGGAGCAGCTCACGACGATGCAAGCATGAACGGGAAGGACCAGACCCGCAGCTTCGCTGACACGACACGACCACCGCCTCAGCGGCGGAGGCCGGCGGGGGTCGAGAACTCGTCGCGAGGGAACAGGTCGAGGTTGAGGCCGAGACGCGTCTTCGGGTTGGAGCGCCCCGGCAGCGCGTCCCGCAGCCGCTCCTCCACCCCCTCGACCGTGCTCGGGCCCAGGTACGTGGCGACCTCGAGAGAGCGCAGGCGGGCGATCCAGACCGCGGGCTCGATGGGCAGCGGGTCGTTTCCCCCCACCATGAGGTTGCCGAAGTTGATGGTGTGGGGGACGGCGGCGGCGAAGGTGAGCATGGCCCGGCGCGACGGGATCTGGGTGCAGATGATGCCGCCGGGCTTGAGGCGCCGGGCACACAGCTGGAAGAACTCGACCGAGTACAGGTTGCCGCTCCCCGGGCTCGTGCGGTAGAGCGCGTCCACCTGAATGAGGTCGTAACGCTCGTCCGAGCGCAGGAGGGCGTGGCGGCCGTCGGCGGGAACGACGCTCATGCGGGCGTCCCCCAGGAAGTCCCGCAGCGAGCTTCGGCGCGGCGTGAGCTCGGCCACCGACGGGAGAAGGCCAGGGAGCGAGGCGGCGATCTCCCACGTCACGACCGAGCGCGTCTGGCGGCGGCAGCCCGCCGCCCACGCCGTCTCGCCCGACCCGAGGCCGACGACGGCCACGTCGATCGGGGCGGGGTGGACGACGGCGGGTAGCGCTCCGAGCATGGAGTGGATTCCGCCGTAGGGGACCCAGCTGTGGGGAAGTCCCCCCACCGCGATCCGCCACGTCTGGCCCTTGTTGGGCGTCACCGCACACACCGCGGTGGCATCCTCGCCGATGAAGGACGGCCGATCGGTGGTGGTGATCCCGTGGAGGCGGGTCCAGAGGGCGTCCCCGCCGGGGACCGCGGCGAGGGCGAGGGCGAGGGCCACCGCCCAGCCGATGGCCACCCGGCGGGATCCTCCGTGCCGCAGCAGGACGCCGAGGAAGACGATGCCGCCGACGGCCACGAGGACCCGCAGGGTCCCCGGGGTTCCCAGACGATCGATGAGGAGGAGCCCGCCGACGAGGCTCCCGGCGACACAGCCCCCGATGTTCGCGGCCTGGAGGAGCCCCACCTTGCGTCCGCTGGTGCGCGGGTCGTCCTGGACGGCACGCTGGAGAGCGGTGAACGACAGCCCCATCATGAACGTGGGCGGCCCGTACAGCAGGACCGGGAGAAACACGTAGAGGCGCGCGAGGGTGGCGGGGTTCCAGTCGGCCCCGAGCTGGAAGAAGTGGTCCATGGCCCAGTAGTCGACGAACCAGGCGTAGCCGGGGGCGGAGGCCGGGGTGCGCGCGAGGAGCGTGACCGCGATGGCGGCGTAGAGGAGCAGCGCACACTGGAGGACGACGAACGTCGACAGGGGTCGCGACCAGCGGGGGGCGAGACGGCCGCCCACCAGGCTGCCGAGCCCGAGGCCGAGGAGGTAGAAGCAGAGGACACTGCCGAACGTGAAGGCCATGCTCTTCACCGCGACGTCCATCACCCGGAACCAGAGGATCTCGAGCGAGAGGGCGATGAAGCCCGAGAGGGCATAGAGCCCCATCCAGAGGGGGAGGCCGTGCCGCTCCACGGGCTCGGGCGCGACGGCCTCCGGGGACGTGGGCGCGGGCGGCGGTGCCGGGGCGCGATCTCCCGCTCGGTCGTGGATCAGCCCGGCGGTAACGGCGGCAACACCGGCGAGCAGGTTGGCGGCAACGCCCCAGCTGACCGCCCCGTCCATGCCGTAGAAGCGGAGAAGCCACCACGGTGTCACCAGGGCGCCGGCGGCGGCCCCGAGGACATTGATGCCGTACAGGAGCCCGATCGTCCGCGGTGCGGTGAGGACGTCGCGGACCAGGGCTCGCACGAGGAAGGGGAGCGACATCCCCATGAGGACGGTCGGGGGCAGGAGGGCCAGGAAGTGCGTGAGGGCGGCGCCGGCGGTGGACCGATAGAGGCCGGAGGCCCACCGGTCGAGACCGTCGTAGTAGAGGGAGACACTGACGAGGGCGAAGAGGCCGATCAGGATCTCCAGGGTCGCAAAGAGCCGCAGGGCGGTCCGAGGCGTCACCCGCGCGCTGAGGACACCGCCGGCGTGGCTGCCGAGGCCGAGGCCGGCCATGAACGCGGCCACGATGAGCGCGACGGACGTGATGCCGACGCCGGTGTGAAAGGCGAGCACGCGCTGCCACACCACCTGATAGACGAGGGCGGCGCTCCCGCTCGCGAAGAAGGCGAGGCCAACGAGCATCCAGAGGCTGCGGCGCACGCGCTCATATGCCACAGGGGGGCAGGTCGCCGCAAGTCGGGGGGGGCGGAGGGGGCGGTCCGAGACGGAGCGGATCGGGTATTGTGGACGGCATGATGCTCCGCTGGCTGGACAAGAACGTGTCGTGGACGGCGGCCGTCGTCGCGTGCGTCGTGCTGAGCCTCGCGCCCTTTCCGGTGGGCTCGCCGCACCTGACGGAGAAGCTCGGGATGCTGTGGCGCGGAGACCTCGTGCGCTTCATCGACTGGTTCGATCTCGTCTTTCACGGGTGGCCCTGGGGGGTGCTCGGTTTGAAGGTCCTCGCGGTCCTTCGGCGCCCTTCCCCGGAATGAGACGTGAAGCTCCGCGTCAGGAGGAACACCATGGTCGAGCGCCAACCGTCTTCGCGGTCCTGCTTCCTCTGCGGCCGGGACAACGACGTCGGCCTGAAGATGGTCTGGGAGAACCATCTCGAGGAGGGGGAGATTCGCTCCACGGTCACCGTGGCCGAGCACTTCAACGGCTACCCCGGGGTCGTGCACGGGGGAATCCTGGCCGCGATGCTGGACGAGACGGCGGGTCGAGCGATCCTGCTGGAGGGCGATCCCGACGAGCTGATGGTGACGGCGAAGCTGGAGATCGCCTACCGCCGGCCGACGCCGACGGACACCCCGCTCCTCCTCGTCGGACGGCTCGTGAGCCGCACGGAGACCCGGGCCGAGGCGAAGGCGGAGGTCCGCCTCCCCGACGGGACGGTGAGTGCCCGAGGCCGCGTGCTCCTGGCGCGTCCGCCGAAGGAGATCCTCGCCGGCTGGGAGGCGGAGCGGCAGTACTTCCGGGTCGATTAGGACCACGAACCCCGGGACCACGCGGCGGGGGCGCTTCAGGGGCCCGCTCCGCGGGGACGCTCGCTCGGGCGTTGCTCTCTCAAAAGGAAGCAGAGCCCTCGCTCGCTCGAATCGCCCCCCACGCGCCGCGGACATTTCATTGAAGGAGGGGGGCTCCACGCCCCGCTCTGCGGGCCCCTGGCGCGCCCGGGGCCGCGACGACCCTGTTCTCGCGGTCCGTTGCTTGAGGCAACCGGCGATCCGCCGGTTCCGACCCGGACTGAGGCCCGGGGCGGCCGGAGGCCCTTGACGCCGGTTTCGCCTCGGGACAGAATGGGCGAAGAAAAAGCGAAACAGTGGTCTGTCTCGCGCGAGCCCTCTCTCGATGCCCGTGGAGCTGCATGCCGCCTCCGCCTTCTCGTTCCTGCGGGCCTCTTCGCCGCCAGAGGAGCTGGCCGAGCGGGCGGCCGCGCTCGGCTATTCGGCCCTTGCCCTCGTCGACCGTGACGGCCTCTCCGGCGCCCCGCGGTTCTTCGAGGCAGCGCGGGCGGCCGGGATCCGCCCCCTGGTCGGGGCGGCGCTGAGCCTCGAGGGCGGGGGGGCGCTGCCGCTCCTCGTGGAGAGCCGCCGCGGCTACCGCCACCTCTCCCGGCTGATCACGCGGATGAAGGCCGATCGCCCCAAGGGGGAGGGCCGGCTGCCGCTGGAGTGGCTCGAGGCGGGGGGGCGGAGCCGGGGGGGCCGCTCGAGGGCCTGGTGGCGCTGGCCGGGGTCGAGACCCTCGGCCGTCCGCCGGACACCGACCGCCTGGCCCGGCTCCTCCAGGCCTTCGGGCCCGCCAGCGTCTTCCTCGACGCCCAGCGGCACCGTCGACGGGAGCAGGAGGCTGCCAACCAGGCGCTTCTCGACCTGGCCGATGCGCTGGGCGTTCGGGCCGTCGCCACGAACGGTGTTCGCCACGCCGCCTCGAGGGGTCGGGCACTCCTCGACGTGCTGACCTGCATCCGCGAAAAGAGGACCCTCGCCACCGCGGGGCGGCTCCTCTCGGAGAACGCCGAGCGCCACCTCAAGCGGCCGGAAGCGATGGCGGCTCTCTTCGCCGATCGCCCCGACCTCCTCCGCAACGCCGAGGCGCTGGCCGAGCGGCTCGAGTTCACGCTCGAGGACCTGGGCTACCGATTCCCCGACTACCCGGTGCCGGCGGGGGAGCGCCAGTTCTCGTTCCTCCGCCGGATGACGGAGGCGGGGGCGCGCGAGCGCTACCGGCCGTACCACGAGAAGGCGCGCCGCCAGATCGAGCGCGAGCTCCGCCTCATCGACACGCTGAACCTCGCCGGGTACTTCCTCATCGTCTGGGATCTCGTGAACTTCTGCCGGCGCGAGGGGATCCTGGCCCAGGGGCGCGGCTCCGCCGCCAACAGCGCGGTCTGCTACAGCCTCGGGATCACCGCGGTCGATCCGGTGGGGATGGAGCTGCTCTTCGAGCGCTTCCTCTCCGAGGAGCGCGGCGAGTGGCCGGACATCGATCTCGACCTGCCGAGCGGGGACCGTCGCGAGCGGGTCATCCAGCACGTGTACGAGCGCTACGGGGCGGCGGGGGCGGCCATGACCGCCAACGTCATCACCTACCGCGACCGCAGCGCCTCGCGCGAGATCGGCAAGGTGCTCGGGATCCCGATGGAGGAGATCGACCGCCTCGCCCACCACATGCGCCGCTTCGAGTACGTCGACTCCGACGACACGCTGGAGCGCCGCCTGGAGCGGGCCGGGCTCGACCGGGACGACCGGAAGGTGCGCCTCTTCGCCCGCCTGTTCGAGGAGATCCAGGACCTGCCGCGGCACCTCGGCCAGCACTCGGGCGGGATGGTGATCGCACAGGGGCGGCTCGACGAGGTGGTGCCCCTCGAGCCGGCCACGATGCCCGGCCGCATCGTCGTCCAGTGGGACAAGGAGGACTGCGCCGACCTCGGGATCATCAAGGTGGACCTGCTCGGCCTGGGCATGATGTCCGCCCTCCAGGACTCGATCGCGATGCTGCGGGAGACGGGGGTCGAGGTCGACCTCGCCCACCTGCCGCCGGACGACCCGAAGGTCTACGAGATGCTCCGCCGGGCCGACACCGTCGGGGTCTTCCAGGTCGAGAGCCGGGCGCAGATGGCCACCCTGCCGCGCATGAAGCCGGAGCGGTTCTACGACCTGGTGGTCGAGGTGGCCATCATCCGGCCCGGCCCCATCGTGGGGAAGATGGTGCACCCGTATCTGCGCCGCCGAAACGGTCAGGAGCCGGTCACGTACGCCCACCCGCTGCTCGAGCCGATCCTGAAGCGCACCCTGGGGGTGCCGCTCTTCCAGGAGCAGCTCCTGCGGATGGCCATGACCGTGGCCGGCTTCACCGGGGGCGAGGCGGAGGAGCTGCGCCGGGCCATGGGCTTCAAGCGCTCGGAGCAGCGGATGAAGCCCATCGAGGAGCGTCTGCGGGCGGGAATGCGCGAGCGGGGCATCACCGGGAGGATCGCGGACGACGTCGTCCGCTCGATCAGCTCCTTCGCGCTCTACGGCTTCCCGGAGTCCCACGCCGCGAGCTTCGCCCTCATCGCCTACGCGAGCGCCTGGCTCAAGACGCACCACCCGGCGGCGTTCACCTGCGCGCTGCTGAACAACCAGCCGATGGGCTTCTACCACCCGTCCACGCTGGTGAAGGACGCCCAGCGCCACGGGGTGCGCTTCCGGCCGGTGGACGTGACGCGGAGCGGACCCGCGTGCACCCTGGAGGAGGGGACGGTGAGGCTGGGGCTCGGCTACGTGCGGGGGCTGCGGGCGGAGGCCGTGGAGAGGATCGTGGCCGAGCGGGAACGGGCTCCCTTCGAGTCGCTCCAGGACTTCGTGGACCGCTCCGTGCTGCGGCGCGACGAGCAGCGGCGGCTGGCCGAGGTGGGTGCGCTCAACGCCTTCGGCCTCACGCGGCGGAGCGCGCTGTGGCAGGTGGAGAAGGCGGGTCGGCCGCGGGGTCCGCTCTTCCGGGAGGTCGAGCCCGAGGAGCCGTCACCGGTTCCCGAGATGGACCTGGCCGAGCGGCTGTCGAGCGACCTCCTGGGCACGGGGCTCACCGCGGGGCCGCACCTGGTGTCGCTCTGCCGCGAGGAGCTCGCGGCCCGGGGCGTGCGGCGCGCGGCCCAGCTCCCGGAGCTCGAGGACGGCGCGCGGGTCCGCGTGGCAGGGTCGGTCATCTGCCGCCAGCGGCCGGGCACGGCGAAGGGTTTCATGTTCCTGACCCTCGAGGACGAGACCGGTCTTGTCAACATCATCGTGCGGCCCGACCTCTTCCACCGTGAGCGCGGGGTGCTGGTCGCCTCACCCGTGCTCGAGGTGGACGGGGTGCTACAGGCCAACGACGGGCTGTCGGTGCGGGCCTTCGCGGTGCGGTCGGCCCTGCCCGAGATCCCTCGGGCCCCCTCCCGGGACTTTCATTGATCATTCAATGACCCCCCTCTCTACCCCTCCCCACGTAGGGGGAGGGAAAGACCCTGACATGGGCCACGGACGTTCGGGTGTCCCCAGGGAAGGGACACCCGAACGGGGCCAGGCCTGTTGGCCAACCGCACCGGCACGCCTTGATCGCTAGCTACAACAGCTCCGCCTACTCGGCGCGGATTCGCTCTCCCGCGTCGTGGCAACTGTTGCAGGCGCCGCCGCTGAGGGGCGTCTCCATCGGGCGAAGGGTGCCGGCGCTGTCCGTCACGTCGGCGTATGGCCCGCGGCCCCAGTCCACGGACTGGGTCGTGTAGAAGTTGCCGGACCGGTCGGTCACGAGGCTGATCAGGACCTCGCCCGCTCCCGAGGCCTCGCTCGTGAGGCGCACGGTTGCTCCCGGATAGGGGATCGCGCCGTCGTCTCGGTAAATCGTTCCCGCGACCGAGAAGCCGTGGCACTCGAGACAGTCGCGACCAGCGTTGTGACTCGAGGTGCTCGGGGTCCCGGGTGCGCTGGGGGTGGCGGGGCTGCCCCCACCGCCGCAGGCGGCGAGAGCGAGGAAGAGGACGACGGCGAACCAGACGGGGATCACAGAACGCATGAACCAGTGTAGCCGCGGCTCGCCGGAGGAGAGCCGACGGAGGCGTCGAGGACGTGCAAGAAGACGTCGGGCGAGCGTCCCCGGGTCGGACCCGGGGGTGCGCTCGCCCTCGAACCAAATCGCGGCGGGAAGCTAGCGCTGCGGCGTGATCTTCGTGACGATCTCCTGTCCGTTGCGCTTCTCGATCTGAAGGATGACGCGCTGTCCCCTCTGGAAGGCGGTGAGCTGCTGCTTGGGCTCCACCTTGAAGGTCTGCGGGCCGACGCCGAGCCCGAGATCCACCTCGACGTGCCCGATATTGGCGTCGAGGTTCGTGATGACGGCCTTCTGCTCAACCCCGGCGGCCTTCGAGGGCTCGAAGCCGACCTCCCGGACATCGATGCTCTCGATTTCGATGGTGCCGTCCTGGAAGGAGAACCAGATGTACATCGGCTCGCGAAGATCGCTGAGCCCCGGGTTGGGGAACTGGTCCTTCTTGTCGGTGAACGTGACCTTGCAGTCCCGCGCCACCTTCCACGTCTTCATCCGCCCCCGGGGGTTCTTGATCTCGATCTCCATCTTGCGCCAGTCGGTGGAGACGATATTGCCCATCTCCTTGATGACGTTGGCCTCGGCGGTGGGGGCCAGGAGCAGAATCGCGGTCAGGAGCGGGACCGCGGCACGCCACTTCATGTGGAACATTCTCATCATCCTCCTCGCGGCGATGCCGCGATCAACGACAACCTGTATCCAAGATTCTCAGACTTTCGGCCGAAAGTGTAGCTGACGTGTGTGACAGCCGTCACGCGCAGGGCGAGGACGAGCTCTCCGTTGTCGACCGGCACCACGATGGAGTAGTCTGGCGCCTCGACATCCACCGGCACGCGAGCAACGAAGACGGAGGGGCATATGGGCGGGGCGACAGGCCGGCCGAGGCCTCGGAGCGGGGCGCAGGGTCGGCGGCAGCGCTCGCCATTCGCCGCCCCGCCGCCGGCCGACATGTCGCCCTCGAGGTACATAGCCAGGATCGACCGGGCCACGGGCACGGAGCTTCCCGACGAGATCGAGCCCGGTGAGCTCCTCGTTCACGCCCACCGCGACCACCACCCGGTCGAGATCGCCGCCCAGTACCTCGCCAGCCGCCTGATCGAGGTGACGGGGAACGAGGCATTCGTCAAACGGGGCCTCCGGACGGTGGACCGCCTCGGCGGACGGCTCGCGAAGACGGTGGCCGAGCTCACCGGTAACCCGACCGATGAGCGGCGGGTGAAGCGTGTCCTCGGGGTGAGCGCGCGCGACGTCGCCTTTCGCTTCCGGGAGACGAGCCACGTCACCGAGAAGGAGGTCAGGGCCCGGATCGGATCGCTGCAGAAGGAGGCGCGGAGCGGCCTCGCCGCGCTCGGGCGCCGCCCTCGACTCCGCATCCTGCTGACCGGAGCCACCGGCTTCGTCGGGAAGGAGATCCTGGTCCAGGCCGTGAGCCACCCCTACGTCGAGGAGGTCGTGGCGGTCGTGCGCCCCGAGACGATCCGCGATCGCCGGACGAAGCGTGTGCTCGAGGTGCTCTCACCTCGGCAGCGGGGCGAGCGGCTCCTGAAGCGGCTCGGCATCCGGGGAAAGGACGCACGCCGGTTCCGGTTCGTGAAGGGTGACATCGAGCAGCCCGGCTTCGGCATCTCCCCGGCCGAGCTCGCGAAGCTGCGAAGGAGCCTCACCCACGTCGTCCACTGCGCCGCCAGCGTGTCGTTCGACGAGACCTACGAGAGCTCGTTCCGGGCCAACGTGCTGGGCTGCCGCAACGCCCTGGCCTTCTCGAAGGCGATGCAAGCCGCTCCAGGGTCACGTTTCGTCGCGCACGTCGCGATCGAGACGTCGTACATCCACGGGCGGCGGAAGAGATCGATCGCCCAGGAGGACGCCCTCGTCTTCCCGCGCCACTTCTACAACAACTACTACGAGCTGACGAAGGCGATGGCGTCGATCGAGACGGATCGGGCCCTGGTGGAGGACGGGCTGCGGGTGACGCAGCTTCTGCCGTCGATCGTCATCGGCCACTCGCGCACGGGCAACAACCGGGGCGACACGAAGGTCGTCAACGCCCCCGTCAACGCCTTCGGCCGGGCGAAGGAGGCCATGGCGTCGCTGGGCGAGGAGTGGCAGGACCGGGCCCGGGGCTGGCTCGTGGGCCTCATCGCCACGACGTTCCCCGCCGATCGATCGGCCGAGCTCAACCTCGTCCCCGTCGACCGGGTGGCGGCAGGCATCCTGGCCTCGCTGGTCACCCCGGAGGCCATCGGGGCCCGGATCCACCTCGCGACCGACAACCGGATCCGCTCCGAGGAGATCGTGCGCATCACGCGAGAGGAGCTCGGTGTGAACGTGCGGATGGCGGATCCCACGCTCACCCGGAACCTGACCCTTCCCGTGGTCAAGGCCGTGCTGCAGGCCATGGGAGAGGCCAAGCTGGCGAACGTCCTCGAGAAGCTGGGGACGATCTTCGGGGTGTACGGCGAGTGGGGGCAGCCGATCCACGACGTCGGCAACGACGTGCGCATCCTGGGCCTGCCGATCCGGCGCCCCGACACCGGCGCCGCCTTTCGGATGCTCTGCCGCCACAACCGGCACGTGCAGGCGTACGGCCAGGTCCGCGATGCGGACGAGATCGCCCGCCGAGAGGGGCTGTGGCAGCGGGCGATCGAGGAGATCGAGTTCGAATCGGGTCGCGAGGTCCCTTCGATGCGGCCGGCGGAGTTCCGACAGCTCCTGGCAGACCGGGTGGAGCTACGCTCTTTCCGCCCGCGCTGATTCGTTGAAGCCGGCCGGCCGGCTGCCGTATGCTTGTTGCCGTCCGGCAGCCGCAAGAGCAGGAAGGAGTTGTCCTCCCATGACGATCGACAAGAATCTTCTGGACCGCCTTCGGACCCGGGGTGAAGAGGTCTTCACTCAGGTCTCGGCCGAGCTCATGTCGAACCCCCGGTTCATGAAGGCGATGGAGGGGGCACTGCGCGGCAAGGAGAAGTTGGAGGACGGGGTGGCCCAGGCCATCAAGACGATGAACATCCCCACCCGGACCGAGTTCAAGAAGGCCCTCAGGCGGATCGACGCCCTCGAGGAGGAGCTGGCCGACCTCAAGGCGAAGCCCAAGACGGCGACGCGGCGAGCAAAGGCGAAGACGGGGGCGCGGCGCAAGACGGCCACGAAAAGGGCCGGCTAGACATGGCACGGGTGGCGATCACCGGGACGGCCTCCTACCTGGGGGGTCGCGTCCTGCGCCGGCTCGTGGAGGCGCGAGGGGCCGACGCGGTGGTGGCGGTCGACATCGCCTCGCCCCCCGCGGCCCTCCACGGGGTGCGTCACCGTATGGTGGACCTCACTCTCCCGGGGGCCGACCGCCGGCTGGTCGACGTGTTCGAAGAGGAGGAGGTGGACACCGTGGTTCACGCCGCCTTCTTCACGGACCCGCGACGCGACGCCGCCTACTCCCACGAGCTCGAGTCGATCGGGACGCTTCACCTCGCGGCGGCGGCGGCGGCGGCGGGCGTGCGGCATCTGCTGGTGCGCTCCTTCACCGCGGTCTACGGGGCGAGGGGAAAGAACCCGAACTTCCTCACCGAGGAGCATCCCCCGGAGAGGAGCTCGCGGCTGGCCTGGGTGCGCGACAAGGTCGAGGCGGAGGATCACGCCTTCTCGTTCTCGGAGCGTTACCCCACGCTCGGGGTGAGCGTTCTGCGCTTCGCCACCCTCTTCGGGGCCGGCGTCCACACCTTCTACACGCGGATCTTCAGCAAGCGCGTCGTCCCGGTGCTGCTGGGGTACGACCCGCTCGTGCAGCTCCTGCATCCCGAGGACGCCCTCGACGCGGTCGAGACCGTCCTGGCCCGGGGGCCCTGCGGCGTCCTCAACGTCGTTCCCCGCGACACGATGAGCCTGCTGACCGCGCTCCACCTGTCCGACAAGCTCACCGTGCCGGTGCCGCATCTCGTGGCCTACCCCGGGGCGGACTTCTGGTGGGGCACCGGGATCGGGGAGGCCCCGGGGGGGTTCGTCGACTACGTCCGGTACCTCTTCGTGGCCGACGGCGAGAAGGCACGCCGGGAGCTGGGTTTCGAGGCACGGCGCACGAGCCGGGACGCGCTGATGGCGTTCCTGGAGTATCGCTACCCGGAGACGGCGGCGCGCTCCCGCAACACGCGCGAGGCCGAGGCATGAGGGAGACGGCCAAGGTTGTCCCGATCCAGGGCCGGGCGAAGCGGAAGCGGCGATCCCCGGCCGGGGACGAGGACGCCCTGCGACGGCGCCTCGCCGAGCTGGAGCGCGAGGTCGCGGCCGGGCGAGAGGCGCGAGCGGGCGAAGGGCTCCTGGTGACGCTGGCCCGTCTCCTGGGCGCGGGAGCCCAGGGCATCAGCTGGGCGAGCCTGGCCCGGCTGCAGCGGGCTCTCTACTTCGCCTGGCATTCGGAGGAGACGGACGACTTCGGGGCGGACCGGCGCTTCTCCGAGAGCCTGGAGCCCCTGCTCGAGTTCCTCTACGCGGTCTGGTGGCGCGTGGAGACCTCGGGCATCGAGCACGTGCCGGAGGAAGGACGGGGCCTCATCGTCGCGAACCACTCTGGCGTGCTTCCCTACGACGGGATCATGGTGCAGCTCGCGGTCAGGCACGAGCACCCCGCCCGGCGGGTGTGTCGCATGCTCGCCCTCGACATGTTCGCGCTGCTGCCGGCCCTGGCCCCGATCCTGGCCAAGTCCGGCTCGGTGCGCGCGAACCCGGCCAACGCGGAGCGGCTCCTCCGACGAGAGGAGCTCGTGGGCGTCTTTCCCGAGGGAGTCAAGGGAGTGGGGAAGCGCTTCAAGGACCGGTACCGGCTCGCCCGCTTCGGTCGCGGGGGCTTCATCCGGATCGCCCTTCGGACGGGAAGTCCGATCATCCCCTGCGCGGTGGTGGGCGCGGAGGAGATCCACCCCGTGGTGGCCAAGGCAGACTGGGTGGGCCGCCCGCTCGGCCTCCCTTACTTCCCGATCACGCCGACGTTCCCGCTGCTCGGTCCGCTGGGCGTGATCCCCCTGCCGACGAAGTGGTCGATCGACTTCGGCGACCCCCTGGATCTGAGCGAGCACGGGCCGGAGGCGGCGAAGGACCCGATCCTGGTCAACCGCCTCTCGCAGCAGGTCCGGGAGACGATCCAGGGCATGGTCGACGGCCGCGTCGCCCGCCGCCGCTCGATCTGGTTCGGGTAAGCCGTTCAGATCGTGTGTCCGGCGGGCGTCGGTCCCCAGGTGGCGGCGGCAACGGATCCCTCGGGTTCGGGGGCAGCTCATGTCGGCGGCGGCCCTGGAGGGCAAGGGCTTTCGGCCCGGGTTGTGTCGGTGGTGCAGATCCTCCTCGGCTCGTTGTCGACCGTCGTCCCCTCTCGTGCGACCCTCGCCGCTGAGATTCTGGTCCCCCGGCACCCACTCGGCGTCATCGTACTTGTGGAGACGGCTACTGAGCCTTGGGACGCAGCCAACAGGCCAGCGCCGGGAGAAGGATGATCGCCCCGAGCATGTTGACCAGGAACATGAAGGTCAGGAGGATGCCCATGTCCGCCTGGAACTTGAGCGGTGAGAAGATCCAGGTGGCGACACCGACGGCCAGGGTGATACCGGTGAATAGCACACCGTTGCCGGTGATGTTGAGGGTCTCGCGGTAGGCCTCCTGCAGCTTCGAGCCCTTCCTCAGGATCTCCCGCAAGCGGGCGAAGATGTAGATCCCGTAGTCGACGCCGATACCGACGCCCAGCGCCACCACCGGCAGAGTGGAGACCTTGAGGCCGATCTCAAGCAGGGTCATCAAGGCAAAGGCCAGGATCGAGACCAGCGCCAGCGGGACCACGATGCACAGGGTCGCCCGCAGCGAGCGGAAGGTAGCCAGGCAGAGCACGATGATCGCCGCGAAGACCCACATCAGCATCGGGAACTGCGCCGCGGAGACCGCTTCGTTGGTGGCTGCCATGACCCCGACGTTGCCCGTGGCCAGCAGGAATCGCGCCTGATCGGAGCCGTGGCGGGCGTCGTACTCCTTCACCTCTGAGACGATCCGATCGATCGTCTCCGCCTTGTGGTCGACGGTGTAGATGTACACCGGCATGACGCTGCAGTCCGAGTTCAAGAGACCCGTGCTGGTGTCGATGTATGTGACCGCCTGCGCCATGGTCGAGGGGTTTCGAGGCAGCTCGCGCCACTTCAGGCTGCCCTCGTTCCACCCGGCGTTGATCACCTTTGCGACGCCACCGATGCCCAGGACCGACTGCACACCGGGGACGTTCCGGATGTGCCACTCGAAGCGGTCGATGGTGGTCATGGTGTCGTAGTCGGTGCACCCCTGGGGGACCGACTCCACGATCACCGTGAGGACGTCCACACCGATCGCGAAGCGGGAAGTGATGACGTCGGTATCGATGTTGTAGCGAGAGTCGGCACGGAGCTCCGGCACGCCGCCATGAAGGTCGCCGATCTTGATCTGCGTCGCCTTCCAGCTGCCCACCGCGAAGAGGAGGACGGCCAGCCCGGTAATGGTCGCGGCGACGCGGGGCTCGGCGACCCGGGCCAGCGCGGCCCAGGCCGAGTCATTGCGGAGCCGTCGCCGCTCGAGCTTCTCGGCGTGACTCTCGTCGAGGTTCGTGAACGACAGCAGAACGGGAACAAGGACCAGGTTGGTGAGGATGATGACGGCGACGCCGAGGCTGGCCGTGATCGCCATCTCCTGGATCATCCGGATCTCGATGAGCATGATCGTGACGAAGCCGATGGTGTCGCTGAGCAGCGCGATACCGCCCGGGACCAGCAGCCGCCGAAAGGTCGCCCGTGAGGCATCCATGCCCTTGGCACCCAGGTACACCTCGGCGGCGAAGGCGCTCACCATCTGCACACCGTGGCTGACACCGATGGCGAATATCAGGAACGGTACGAGGATCGACATCGGGTCGATGCCGAAGCCGAGCAGCGTCAGCAGACCCAGCTGCCACACCACCGCGACGAGGGAGCAGCCGACGACGATGAGGGTGAGCTTGAAGCTCAGTGAGTAGACCCTGACGAAGACCGTGGTGATGACGAGGGCGATCAGGAAGAAGAGCACGACGCGCGTCGCGCCGGCGGCAATGTCCCCGATGACCTTCGCGAACCCGATGATGTGGTAGTCGAACTCGATGCCCACCTCGTGGCTGCCGTAGTTCTCCCTGATCTTCTCCAACTGGTCGGCCACGTCGATATAGTCGAGCCGCTCACCCGTGTTCGGGTTGATCTCCAGCAGCTCTGCCGCGACGATCGCCGCACTGAAGTCGCTGGCGACCAACCGGCCCAGGTACGCCGACTTGAGAAGGTTCTCGCGCACCCTTGCGAGACCCTCTGGTGTGGGAGCGAAGTCGTCCGGGATCACGTTGCCGCCCGAGATGCCGTCCTCCACCACCTCGGTGAACCGCACGTTGGGAGTGAAGAGCGACATCACCCGGGTCCGATCCACGCCCGGAATGAAGAAGACCTCGTCGGTGACCCCCTGCAGGACCTCGAACAACCCGGGGGTGAAGATGTCCCCTTCCCGCGCTTTGATGGCGATCACCACGCGGTTCGCCCCGCCGAACTGCGTGCGGTACTTCAGGTAGGTCTGCATGTACTCGTGCTCGAGGGGCAGCAGCTTGGCGAAACCGGCGTCGATGCGCAGGTGGAACGCCTGATGTGCCATCAAGACCGTCATCGACACGAAGAAAGCCACCACCAGACGCCGGTTGCCGAAGATCAGGTTCTCCAGCCAGCTGGTCATCTTTCCGCGCTCCCTTTCCGCTTACTTCGTGAGGTCGCCCACCGACACCGTCCTGACCCCGAACTCGCCCACCATGAGCAACCGTCCGTCCCGCATCTCGACGACCGCCGAGATGCCCCGGCGATCCGGCTGCTGAAGCAGTACAAAGGTACGACCGCCGTCCCTCGAGACCAACACGACGCCGCCGAGGCCCGTGACCAGGATGGTGCCGTCTCCGAGGCGGACGCCGGCGGTGAGCATTACCGTCGTACCGGTCTCCACGACCATCCAGGTCTGGCCCGCGTCCTCCGACCGGAACAGATGCCCCTGCAGACCGAACAGGAGCAGCACATCATCGTCCAGGGGGAGCACGCCGAAGAACGACCCCTCGTACGGCGACGGCAGCTCGGCCCAGCTCTCACCGCCATCTTCGGAGCTGTAGACCATTCCGGCCTCGGCCGCGATGTAGAGACGACCGCTGGCGGATCGGGCCAGCTGATGCAGGTGGAGCTCGTCCTCGCTGAGCGGCTGGGACACCCAGCTGGCACCGCCGTCCGAAGTGACGTAGAGGCTGCCGTAGGCACCGATGGCGAAGCCCTTCTCGGGGTCTGCGAACCAAACGTCGAAAAGGGGCCGCTCCTCCTCGGGCGCCCAGTGAGCTCTCTCCCAGGTGACGCCGCCGTCGGTGGTGCGCAGAATGACCGCGTCGTGTCCCACCGCCCAGCCGCGCTCGCGGTCGTGGAAGTACACGCCGGTGAGGGCCGACCGGGTTGGCACGTCGGTCTGCTGCCAGGTCTCTCCCTCGTCGCCGGAGATCAGGATGTGACCGCGCTCCCCGACCACCAGCAGCGCTCCGTCGGTGGCGGCGGCGTCCAGGAGCAAGGAACGTCCAGCCAGGGGAGCCCGAATGGCCTGCTCCGGGGCGGACTGGACCGGCGCAGAGTGGGCCGGCCGGCTGGCGCGCACCGCCAACAGCAATGCCGCGATCGCGATGCAGGGAGCGAGCGCGGCAAGGGCGCGGGGTCGCGTGCGGGGGTTGCCCCCCGGGTACTTTTCCATCTGCCATTCTCCCGAAGGCTTCGTTGTGGGTCGACGGAGCCGACCCCTGGACGAGGCGGCAGGTCGGGCCCTGTGTGGCCCGACCGCCGCTGCTTGGTGAGGACTAACGTTTGCCCGCGCGGCGCAGCGCGGCTGGGGTGTAGTCCTCCAGGGTGCGGTCGATACCGAACACGTACATCGGGTTCTCGTTGTCGAGCCCGATTGCGAGGTAGCGACCGGCCTGGAGATCGATGTGCACCTCGAGCGTGGTCCAGATGGCCGGCACCTCGTAGTAGTTGATGACGTGTCCCTCGGAGACGCGCCACAGCTGATCGCGGTTGTCGTACTGGTCCATGGCCAGGATCTGCCAGCTGTCCTCGTCCACGTAGAAGGTGCGCCGTTTGTAGATGTGACGCGCACCCTCCCTGAGGGTCGCATCCACCACCCACACCCGGTGGAGCTCGTAGCGGGCCAGGTCCGGGTTGGTGTGCAGAGGAGTCAGGATGTCCTCGACCTTGACCTTGTCGCTGTGCAGCTTGTAAGAGTTGTACGGAACGTACATCTCCTTCTTGCCCACCAGCTTCCAGTCGTAGCGGTCGACGGCGCCGTTGAACATGTCGAACTGATCCGACGTCCGCATGCCGTCGGCGGCGGTCCCCGGGTTGTCGTAGGCCACGTTGGGGGCGCGGCGGACCCGCCGCTGACCCGGGTTGTAGAGCCAGGCGCTGCGGTGCTCCTTGACCTGGTTCAGGGTCTCGTGGACCAGCAGAATGCCGCCGGCCAAACGCGCGGGGGCCGTGACCTCCTGCTTGAACATGAGGACCTTGTTGCCGAGGTCCGCCTCCGTCTTGCCCTTCATGCTGTAGAGCATGTAGAACTCGTCGTAGAACTGAACCAGGGTGAACCTGCCGCCACGGGTCGGAGCGGCCTGGGCGATCGTCCTCGACGCGGCCTCGCCCCGGTATCGCAGCAGGTGGTTCCAGATCACCTCGAGGCCGTTCTTCGGGATGGGGAAGGGGATGCCGTTGATGGCTCCTTCGACGCCGTGCCCGTTCTCCACCAGATGGGCGGTGGCGGCGACCTCCTTCGTCATGTCGTAGATGCGCTGCGGGAAGGATGCGCTGCGCCGCGTCGGGTAGACGTTCATCTTGAAGCTCGGATAGGTGCCGAGCAACGCCTGGTAGCCAGGCGTCAGCTTGTCCGAGTACTGGCTGATGTTGTCCGCCGTGATGGTGAACATCACCGCGTCGTCAGCGAAGGGGTCGGGGTGGTGGTCCCCGGTCTGGTAGCCGGCGGGCGGAGATGTGATGCCACCCTCCCAGGCCGGGATGGTGCCTTCCTGATTGCCGGCCTTCTCGGCGCCAAACGGAGTCAGGTCGGCGCCGAGCCGGGCGATCTCCTGCGGCGACGTCTCGGCCCCGATCATGGCCGCTGCGCCGGCCACGAGCACCAGCGCGCAACCGAGGATGATCAGCGAGTTCCTATGCATGGTCCTGCCTCCCCTAGAACGAGTACTTGACGGCGACCCCGACGAAGTCGCGGTCGTTGATGAGGTTGTAACGGCCGGCGCCACCATAGGTCGTCCAGCTGAGGTCGAACTGCCAGCTGTTCAGGTACTCGGCACCGATCCCGAGCGTGAGAGCATGAAGGCCCTCGATGAAGTTGCCGCCGGGACCCGGGGTGACACCTTTCACGTCGTGCTGCCAGCCGAAGCTCGGGATCAGGTTGATGGCGCCGATGGCGTTGTTGTAGACCAGGCGACCCACCAGGCGGTAGCCCCACGAAGTGGGGTCGGCGAAGTGCTCCGGTCCCTCCTCCGGCTTGCCGGCGTGGGCGCCGCCCGGCCCGGCGTGGATCGGGTTGCCGCTGGTATAGGTTCCCGGACCCTCGTACCGCAGCGTGTCCTTGCTCTCCAGGCCGTCGACGTGGGTGACGGCCCCCTCGAACAGGAGCAGGCCCTGATCGGCCCCGAGGAGCGGGCCGAACACCTTGGTCGCGGTGAGCTGGCCCTGGATGGCGTCCTTCCGGCGGAAGCCCGGTATGATCTCCTCGAAGCCGGCGCCGCCCGGAACCACCTGGTTGGTGGCGGCGAGACCGGCCGAGATGGGGGAAAGCGCCGCGAACAGAAGCTCGACGTCGTCCACCAGGTAGGGAGCGTCCTGGCGATAGGACACCTCGCCCTGCAGCGCGACGCCGCTGGTCCCGAGCTGGGTGTTGAAGCTCAACCCATAGAGCTTGATGTCCTCGGGGTAGGCGATGAAATACCTCGCGGTCGCGGCGTAGGCGTCGGTCGCCGCCGCCTGTCCCGCACCGGCGGCCATGGCGTCCACCTGCGGGCTCACGCCCGGCGGCACGCCGGCAGCCTGGTAGACGATGGCCGCGGCCCGGGGCCCGGCCACGGCGGCGGCCCCGGCACCCTGCAGCGTTCCAGTGATGCCGTTCACCGTCGGGAGCCGGCTGTGGTAGTTCAGGAAGTAGAAGCCAAACTCGGTGTTGCCCAGGCCGGGGGCGAGCCAGCGCAGGGCCACCCCGTACTGGCCGCCGTTCTCGGCGCGCTGCGTGTCGGCACGAGGCACTCCCATGAACGGACGATCCACCGGGGGCTGGATGAAGGGTGGCGACTCACCGGTGTCGGGAAAAGCGCCGAAGGCGAGGAACACGTGCGTGCCTCCCCGGCCGGCGAAGTCGTTGGTGGAGAAGTAGGTGCCGGGCGGGTCGATCACGGTCTCGTCCCACTCGAACTGATAGAAGCCCTCCAGGGAGATGTCCTGGGACAAGTCAAACGAGCCCCACGCCATCCCCACCGGTCGGAGGGCCTCGCGCAGCTCGGCGCCGGGCACGCGCAGGGCGGCCACGTCCACCGGGTTGATGACGTTGATGCCGCCCTGGATGAACGTGCTCTCACCCCAGCTCAGCACCTGTCGGCCGACCCGGATCTCGCCTCCCCTGCTGCCGACGCGGAACTGCCAGAAGGCGTAGGCGTCGAGCAGCTCGGCTCGCTTGCCGACCCAGTCGCTCGCCTCCTCCGAGAGCGGGGTCCGCGCCCGGTCTCCGCTCTCGAGCTCGAAGTCGTAGAAGCCGCTGCCGCGAACGAAAGCTCCGACGCTCTTGTATCCGAGATCGACGTCGATGGTGGCCTTGACGGCGTTGCCGACGATTCCGGTGTCGAAGTTGAGGTTGCCGTCGTCGCCGTTGACCGAGAAGGCTTCCCCACCGCTGGGCAGGCCGATGATCCGCTGGTCGCGGTCTTCGAGACGGAAGTTGGCACCCCAAGACAGCGTGGTGTCAACGTTGAGCTTGAACTCTCCGGACGAGAGATCGACGGACTCGCTCGGTGTGGCGAGGAGAGCGCACAGCGCAGCGGCGAAGACCGTCAGGCGGAATATGTGTCTCGTCGAGCAGGACCGGGTACTTGATCTGCTACTCATGTGCTCCCTCCAATCATCGTCTTGTGTCTACTCATGACAAACATGTGCGACACCATCCTCCGGAGCCGGAACTCGAACGACCGGCGGTGGCCACGAAGGAGACGAGATCACCGACTTGTTGATGGGATGTGAGAAGTTCAGCTGTAGAAGCCAGTTGAAGCTGAAACGGGGCGGGCGGGACCTTGGCGCATCGCTGCAAGGCCATCTCCTGTACCGGGACCGCGACGGGACGGCCGAATCCCGGCTCTGTCCTTGTGCCGCCGTGAAGGCTATCACAGAGTGGACTGGCTTGACGCAGTCAAGATCTTCGAACAGGGCAACGACGTGACGGTGATCGAGCTCGATCCCGCCAAGACGGCCCGTATCGAAGAAGTGCTCGAGGCGACGTTGTTGACGTGGCGACACCCGAGCACGCGTCAGTGCCTCGGAAGGATCGCCCACCAGGCGCGGCCACCTGGATCCCTCCTGCGTGCGGCCGTCGGCGGCCTAACCGCGGCCGCTGCCCAGGCGGGAGTCGAGGCGGTCCAGCGAGGAGTCGAGGGTCCGAGCCAGGCTGGACCGGTGAGGGTGTCGGGGCGGAAGCTCGGGCAGCTTGGAAGGATCGGCCATCCGGATCCCGTGACGGGCGAAGAGCCGCTTGTAGCGGGCGGCGTGCTTGCGGAAGAGCTCGACCGTCGTCCGGTATCCGTGCTCGGCCACGATGCGCCGCGCGCTGTAGCGCATGATGTTGTAGCTGAACATGCGCATGTCGTCGCGCGTCGGCTCGAGCACGAGGATGTCGACGTGGGGATACTGGCGCGCGTAGCGCTGGAGGCCCAGCTCCATCCTCCCGTGGAGCATGATGCGCATGGTCTGGTCGAGGATCCAGGTCACGCCACGGTTGCTGATGTGGCCCCGAAGCGGCCCTTCGGAGGTGTCGTTGAGGAAGGGGACGATGGGGTTGATGCAGATGACCAGGTCGGCCCCGTGCTCGATGGCGAGATTGATGTGAGCGGTCTTCCTGACCCCGCCGTCGACGTAGTCCCGGTCCCCGATCCGGACGGGGCGGTAGAGCCCCGGGAGCGCAATGGAGGCCTGGACCGCCTTCGAGACCGGGACATCGGTCCGTCCGTCCTGGCCAAAGGCGACCGCCTCTCCGTTGTCGATGTCGACGGCGACGACCAGAAGCGTCCGGGGAAGGCCGCGGAAGGAGTCGCTCCGGAGGCGCGACCGGAAGAGACCGTGGAGGAACTTCTGAACGCCCGAGGAATCCATGAGCCCGGGGGGCAGCATCTCGAAGACGGACCAGGCCACATCCGAGAGGTTCCGGCCCTCGGTGGTGAGGGCGCTGATGATGGCATCGGTAAGGATCCGTGGGGCTCGTACCGAGCGTTTGAGGAACTCGAGTCCCCCGAAGCGGTAGAGGGGGGCCGCCGCCACGCCGAGCGCGGTCCCGCCGCGGCTGGTGGCCTCGTCGTACATCTCCCCGGGCGAGATGCCGGCCGCGGTGAGCGAGGCCACCACTGCCCCGCCCGAGATCCCCACGTAGAGGTCGAGGTCGAGGACGCTGCGGTCCAGCAGCTCGTCGAGGGCGCGCAGGCAACCGATTTCGTAGACTGCGCCGGTCACCCCGCCGCCGGCACAGACGAGGGCGACCTTCTTCTTCGACCGCTTCCGACGCTTTCGAGGCCTCCTGGCGGACGGCAACGGTCCTCCTGCGGGGCAGTGTACGTTGGCCGACCCCCCGGGTCACCCCCGAAGGGGGCGGCTGCCTGACCTACCGGCCGTAGCGGTCGATCTTCCGGGAGAGCTGGTGGACCTTCCGGGTGAGCGCCTGGACCTCACGGCGGGTCGGGATGTTGAGAGCGGCGAGGGCGCTGTCGACCGCGTCGTCGACCATCCCGGTCAGGGAGCGCTGCTCCCTCTTCACCGCCTTGTCGAGCTGGTCGAGGCCGGCATCGATCCGGCGCGAGGCCTTGCGCACCTCGCGGTCGAGCCGTCGGTTCCATTCCTTCACGAGCCTGGAGGCATGCCGGGTGTCGATCCCCATCCGCTTCGCGAGGGCGCGGATCTCCTTCTCGACGCGGACCTCGGCGCCGCTGAGGCTGGCCTGGGCCTGGGCCCACGTGCGCTCGAACCCCGTCGTCGCCTTGCGGGTGCGGGCTGAGGTCCGACGTGCACCGGTGCGGGCCTTCTTCAGGCCCTTGCCGGCCGCCTTCTTCGTGCTCGCTTTGGCCTTGTGAGCGGTGCCGCGGGCGTTCTTCGACGTCTGCTCGAGCCGGCGGGTCGCCTTCTTCCGCGCCGTTGGCTGGATGCGGCGCGTCGAGCGCCGCGTGCTGGTCTTCTTCTTCGCCGCCATCGGGATCTCTCCTATCGCTTGGTCGCGCGGGAGCGCGTCCCACGCTTTGACTTCGATTGCCGGGCCCGGGGGGCCGGCTGCTTCGAGCGCCCATCGAAGACGTTGAGGCCGAGCCGCAAGGCCCCGAGGGACCGCCCGGCGGCCTCTTCGCCGACGTGGAGCAACCCGCGAAGGCGGGCCTCGACGCCGGACTGCGCCTCCGTCACGAGGTGGTGCACGAGCTGACCGATCTCCTCGCGCAGCGCCACCGCGTCCTCGAGGTTCGGCCGCCCACGGGCCAGGAAGCGGCCGGCGATCCTCTCCGCCTCGTCGCCGGCGCGTCCGGCCGCCTCCCGGGGTTCGGGCCAGTGCCCCCAGTCCGCGCCGGGGGCCCCGGCCAGCCGGATGAGGCGGGCCAGCACCTGGCGGGGGACACGCGCCGTCCTCTGGCGGACGCCTTCGAGGAGAACCTGGGCGAGAACGAGGTTCGTGAGGTCCTCGCCCGAGCTCTGATCCACGATCTCGAGCTCCTCGCCGCGGGCGACGAGGCCGGCGATTCCATCGAGCGTGACGTAGCGCCGGGTGGACGGGTCGTAGAGCTTCCGGTTGGCGTAGCGCTTGATCACGCGGGAGCCGGGAGGCGCGGGCGCAGGCGTGACCGTCACGGCCGAAGAATAACGCAGTGCGTCAATCCAGTCAAGGCAGATGACGCAGCAGCGCAGTCGGGTGTCGCCGGAGAGGGGGAGGCCGGCCGGCGCGCGCGAAGGGCAGGCATGCCCCGCCGCCTGAGGGCCTCCTGCCCTGGCCCCGGACCGGGCTCGAGGGAGACGGCGCTACCTGTCGAGGTGCAGGGAGACGTCGTCCAGCGGGGGTGCGGGCGTGGCGCGGCGGCGCGCGAGGACGAGAACCGCCCCGATGAGGATACCGACGAGAAGGGCCGCGACCACCATGAAACCGGCCAGCTTGAAGGAGCCGAGAACGAGGCCCACGAGGTCGAACGTGGGTTTCTCGACCTTGATCCAGGTGATCGCCGGGTCCTGCAGCAACAACATCCTCAGCGGGACTGCCTCCCACCGGCCACTGTAGAGCGCGGGCTCGACTGGGTCAATTGGCGTCGTCTGGGTCCGGCTCAACGCCTCGAGGTAGGACTTCACGCCCCCGAAGAGGCTCCGCGCCAGGAGGTCACGGTAGGAGGCGGTCCGGAGACGGGCCTCGGTCTCCGGGTTGGAGACGAAGGCGATCTCCGCCAGCACCGCGGGCATGTCGGCGCCGATGAGGACGTAGAAGGGGGCGGTGTGGACGCCCCGGTCGCGGACGCTGTGGTTGCGGCGTACCCCCTTCACCATCGCCTCCTGAACGGAGGTGGCGAAGTCACGGCTCTCGTCGATCTTGCTGTTGAGGGTGATGGCCTTGACGAGCCCCTGGAGGTCCTTGAGGGTTCCTTCGGAGATCGCGTTCTCCCGGGCCGCGACCGCCTCGGCGTGACGGCTCCGGGCGAAGTTGAGGTAAGTAGGTCTCGATGCCGTGGGCCTTGGCGCTGCGCACGCCGTTGGCGTGGATGGAGATGAAGAGATCGGCGCGCTTGGTGTTGGCGATGGCGGTGCGCTCCTCGAGCGGCACGTAGACGTCGGTGGAGCGGGTCATGACGACCTCGGCGCCGAGCTCGGCTCGCACGAGCCGGGCCAACCGCAGGGACACGTCGAGAACGAGATCCTTCTCCTGGAGCTTCTGGCGTCCGATGGTGCCCGGGTCGTGGCCTCCGTGGCCGGGATCGATGACGATCCGGCGAGCCCCGAGGCCGAGCTGTCGGGCGAGGCTGTAGGTGCCACCACGGTTCGTGGCCGGAGGCACCGGCGCGGGACGGGTCGATCCGGGTTTCGTCGTGGCCGGAGCCTCCGTGGCCGCAGAGGCCACCTGCGTTCCCGCGGGCGGGGGGCTGGCGGCTGATCCCCGGCTGGAACTCCCCTTCGCGGTGCCGGAGGGCGTCTGGTCGGCGCGGGGTCGCGGCTCCGGTCCCCTCGTCGGCGACGGCCCGGGTGGTGCGGCCCGCCCCTTGACGTCGATGACCAGCCGGGGAGGTGCGTCCAGGTAGAAGACGTTGTGGTCCCAGGCGCCCTTGAAGTCGAGGACGACGCGCACGGCGTCCGGACGGTTCTGGGCGATGCGCACCTGCTCGAGAAGGCCGTCGCCCACCGGGAAGACCCGCTTCTCCAGGTTCGGGTGGAGCCGGGTCCCGACCAGGTCGATCCACAGACGCTCGGGGTTGCCTACCCGGTCGGAGTCGAGCTTGACCTTGCTCTCGAGGTCGAGGACGACCCGGGTCGAGGTCGTGCCGCTCCAGAAGCGCAGGTCGAAGACGCGGGCCAGGCCCGGGGGCGGAGGAGAGGGGACCTTGGCGGCGGGCGTCTTCTGGCGCATCAGGCTCTTGACCTGGGAGGCGCGCTTGCCCCCGGGGAAGGTGGCGAGGTAGGACTTGCCCGCCTTCGCGAGGCGGCCGCGGTCCCGCCGTGTCCTTCTCGATCTCCACCACCGCCCACAGCGCGTCGTCACCGAGGCTGCTCGACGGGTACTGGGACACCAGCGTCCGGTAGGCGGAGATCGCGTCGGAGCGGTACTGGTCGGAGCGGAAGCGCTCCGCCATCTCCGAGTACAGGTTGCCGACGGCCAGGAGGGCGTTGTCGCAGTAGCCGCTGCGCGGGTAGCGGGCCACGACCTTGCGGTAGGCCAGGACCGACCCCCTCCCACTCGGCCCGGTTGGCCTGCAGCGTCTTCGACTTGCGGAGCTTGCCTTCCGCGGCCTGGGCCTGCGTGGTAGAGCATGCGCGGCGGGCTGCGAGGAGGCGGCGCTCGCGCGTCGGGTCAGGCCGACCAGGCAGACCGGCAGCGCGATCGCCGCGACCAGGACGGTCGCCCCGAGCCGACGGCGCGCGCTGCGGATCCCCTGGTCTCACTTCGGCCAGCTGTCCACCGTCTCGTAGTAGTCCTTGGCCACCAGGATCTCGCGGGGCTTCGACCCGTCGGCCGGGCCGATGATGCCGTCGCGCTCCATCATGTCGACGAGGCGTCCCGCGCGCGAGAAGCCGATGCGGAAGCGGCGCTGCAGCATGCTGGTCGAGGCCTGCCCGCTCTGGACCACGAAGCGCACCGCCTCGTCGAAGAGCTCGTCCCGGTCGGAGACCTCCATGGCCTCCGCCGACTTCTCGGGCTTGCCCACGTTGTCGTCGTAGGCGGGATCGGCCTGCTTGCGCAGGAAGGAGGTGAGGCGGGCGATCTCGTGCTCGGTGACGTAGGCCCCGTGGATGCGGGTGAGGCGGGCGCTCCCCGGGGGCAGGAACAGCATGTCGCCGCGGCCGAGCAGCTGCTCGGCCCCGATCGAGTCGAGGATGGTGCGGCTGTCGACGCGGGCGGCGACGCGGAACGAGATGCGGGACGGGAAGTTGGCCTTGATGAGCCCGGTGATGACGTCGACCGAAGGCCGCTGGGTGGCCAGGATCAGGTGGATGCCGACCGCCCGCGCCATCTGGGCCAGGCGCGTGATCGACTCCTCGACTTCGTGGGCGGAGACCATCATCAGGTCGGCCAGCTCGTCGATGACGATCACGATGTAGTGGAGCGGCTTGAGCTCCTCGCCGGTCTCCTCGTCCGCGGCGTCCGGTTCTCGGCGCGGAGGATGTTGTTGAACTGCTCGATGTTGCGGACGCCTTCCGAGGCCAGCATGCGGATGCGGCGCTCCATCTCCGCGACCGCCCACTTGAGGACGTTGGCGGCGATCTTCGGGTCGGTGACCACCGGGGTCAGCAGGTGGGGGATGTCCTCGTAGACCCCGAGCTCGAGCCGCTTGGGGTCGATGAGGATCAGCCGGACCTCGTCCGGGGTCGACCGGAAGAGGATGCTGGCGATCATGCAGTTGAGGCCCGACGCTCTTGCCCGTGCCGGTGGACGCCGGCGATCAGGAGGTGGGGCATGAGCGCGAGGTCGGTCACGCACAGCGTCGCCGTTGACCGCCTTGCCCAGGGCGAGGGTGAGGCGGCCGGAGGCCCGGCGGAAGACCTCGGACTCGAGCAGCTCGCGGAGGTAGATCGTCTCCCGCTTGCTCGTTCGGGATCTCGATCCCGACGTTGCCCTTGCCGCTCACCCGGTCGATGCGGATGGACTCGGCCTCGAGGGCGAGGGCGAGGTCGTCGGCGAGGCCGACGATCTTGGAGTACTTGACACCGGCGTCGGGCTTGAACTCGTAGGTGGTGACCACCGGGCCGGGGTGGATCTCCTTCACCGCCCCCATCACCCCGAACTCGCCGCACTTGGCCTGCAGGATCCGGCCTCGCTCGAGCAGGCGGTCGTTGTCGACGCCGCCCGAGCTCCTTGGCCTGCGTCGAGAATGGTGATCGGGGGCAGCACGTGGTCGCCCCGGACCTCGGGGTTCTCGCTCCGCGTCGCGGCTGTGGCGCCGTCGGCGAGGGCGGGTCTTGGAGGCGGGGGCTCCTCCTGGTTCCGTTCTTCGATCCTGCCCGCACGAGATCGAACGGGCAGGGCCTTCTGGGCGGGCGGGGCGGGTGCGCGGACCACGGGGGCGTTGAGCGGGAGGTCGACGGAGGTCGAGGCGGCCGTCGTCCGCCGGGCCCTTCTCGGCGGCGGGCGTCTCTCCCGCCTTCACCTTCCGGATGCGCGGCAGGCCCGGGCGCGGGCTCGCCCTCGGGGGGCGGGTGTGCTTGCGGATGACCTCGCGGCGCATCCGCTCCTTGCGCCGCGTCTCGCGGTAGTGGGCCCAGGCCGTCTGCAGCGCGCGCAGCCGCGCGCCGAGGCGGCCGCCCACCGCACCGAGAACGCTGGAGAAGGAGAACTGCGTCGAGAGGATGAGCGCTACGAAGAGCGCGGTGGCGGCCATGATGTAGGCGCCGGTCCGGCTGAAGTCGGCGATCAGCATCCCGGCCAGGAGCTCACCCACGGCCCCGCCCGCCCGCACCGGCTCGCTCCTCGAAGACGACGGTGCCGAAGGTGAGGGTGAAGAGCGCCGGTCAGGGCGAGGAGCAGCAGCCCGATCGCCGACCGCCTTGGTGTAGGGGGCTTCGATCGGCCGGCACCAGAAGAGCTTCCAGCCCAGGAGCCCCATCGCGAGGGGAAGCAGCAGCGCGGCCACGCCGAAGAGCTGCGGGATCAGGAGCTCGGCGAGGAAGGCACCGAAGGGGCCGATGAAGTTGCGCGGCGGGCCCTCCGCCGCCCGCCTTGAAGAAGGGCGCGGGGTCGCGCGGGTCGAAGGTGGCGAGGGCGATCAGCAGCATCAGGGCGAGCGCGAAGGCCACCAGCCCCAGGAGCTCGGCGCCGCGCTTGGATCTCGTGCCCGGCGTGGCCATGGTCTGCTCTAGACCTCCATCACCACGGGGATGACCATGGGGCGGCGCTGGGTGCGCCGCTTGTAGAACCGGCGGAGCTCGTCGCCGGACCCGCTCGCGCGTCAGCTTGCAGATCGAGCCGCTCCTCGGCGGGTCGGGCGTCGATGGCGTCGGCGAGGAGTCGGCCGGCCTCCTCCGCGAGCTCGGCCGCCTCCTCGCCTTCCACGATACCGCGGGTCACGATCTCCGGGAGCGGACTCGAGCCGCCCGGTCTGGCGGTCGACGACGACGATCGGGACCACGATGCCCTGGGACGAGAGGTGGCGGCGGTCACGCACGACGAGGTCCTCGACTTCGCCGCCGCTGCTGCGGTCGAGGAGCGTCCGGCCCGCGGCCACTCGGGATTCCTTGCGTGCCCCGTGTCGGGACAGGCTGAGCACGTCGCCGTCCTCGGCGACGAGCACGTCGTCGGCGGGAAAGCCCGCGGCGGCGGCCAGGCGCGCGTGCTGGGCCAGCATCCGGTACTCGCCGTGCACCGGCACGAGGTAGCGGGGCCGCGCGCGCCGCAGCAGCTCGCGCAGGTCGTCCTGGCTGCCGTGGCCCGGAGACGTGCACGCTCGCGAGTGCCGGGGTGGACCACGTCGCAGCCGAGGCGGAAGAGGTTGCTGATGAGTCGCGAGACCGCACGCTCGTTGCCGGGAATGACCCGCGCGGAGAGCACCACGGTGTCGCCGGGCCCCGCGGCGAGGTTCGCGGTGCTCGCCGAGGCTGATCATCGAGAGCGCGGAGAGCGGCTCGCCCTGGCTGCCGGAGACGAAGACCAGCGCGCGCTGGCTGGCGTCGTCGCCGTGCAGCATGTCCGGGTCGAGCCGCGCGCCATCGGGGAGCCGCAGGAGCCCGAGGTCGATCGCCATCTCGGCGTTGTCGACCATGCGGCGGCCGAGGAACGCCACCGGGCGTCCGTGCCGTCGCGCGACGTCGGCCACGCGCTGCATCCGCGGGATCGAGGTGGCGAAGCAGGAGACCAGGACGCGGCCCGCGGGTGCGGTCCACGACGTCCTCGAAGGCGGGCACGACGTCGTCCTCGCCGCCGGTGGTTCCGGGGCCCTCGACGTTGGTGCTGTCGGAGAGGAGCACGAGGACGCCGCGGTCGCCCCACGCGGAGAGCGCGTCGAGGTCGGTGCGCTCGTCCGGGCGGGGCCTCGGCGTCGATCTTGAAGTCGCCGCTCGCGAGCACGACCCCGGCCGGCGTCTCGATCGCGAGGGCGAGGCTGTCGAGCACGCTGTGGGCCACGCGGATCGGGTGCACGCGGAAGGGGCCGATCTCGACCGGCTCGCCCGGGACGAGGGTTCGCGAAGTCCGGCGGAGACGCCGCGCTCCTGCAGGCGCTTGCGGGCGAAGCCCAGGGTCAGACGGCTGCCGTAGACGGGCGCGGGCGCCGCCTGCAGCGCGTAGGAGAGCGCGCCGATGTGGTCCTCGTGGCCGTGGGTGAGCAGGATGCCGCGAACGCGGTCGCGCGCGCTCGGCGAGGTAGGCGAAGTCGGGGACGATCGAGTCGACGCCGGGCATCTCGGCGGATGGGAACAGCATCCCGGCGTCCAGGAGGAGAAGGTGGTCCTCCCACTCGAGCGACCATCGCGTTGAGACCGAACTCGCCGAGTCCGCCGAGCGGGACGAGACGCAGGGGGCTGGTGTCGCTCGAACCCGCTCGTCTGAGAACTCAAGCCCTCGTTCAACCTGCCTTCAGCGCGCGCCAGAGTGCCGCGAACTCCACAACCGATAGTGTCTCCGCCCGACGCGACCCCTCGAGGTTGAGGAACCTCAAGTAATCCTTGAGGTTAGGATAGCTATCTTGCAGGTTGTTTTCAAGAGTTCGGCGCCGCCGAGCGAACGCCTGCTGGAGGAAACCCTCGAAACCCTGGAGGTCCGGGACGTCGGCCCGGGGCTCGTCCGGAACCGGGCCCGCAGGAGGGCCGAGGACACCCGCGGCGGGGGCCGGAAGGCCTCCGGAGGAAACCGCAGGGGCACGTCCACGTCGGCCCACAGGGCGAAGAGGACGGAGAGGATCCCGTAGCTCTCGGGATCCCGGCGGCGAGGCGATCCGGCGCGCCACCTCGTCCTGGAGCATGACGTGCACGTCGCGCACGTGGTCGCGCAGCGTCGAGGATGCGGCGCAGGAGCGGGCTCGACACGTAGTAGGGCAGGTTGCCGACGAGCCGGCTGCCCGCGGGGACGAGGGAGCGCGAGGTCGTCGTCGAGGGCGTCGCCGTGGACGATCTCGACGTTCGGCGCGGCGCGTCGCTCGCGAGGCCGTCGCGCCAGAGCCGCGCGTCGATCTCGACCGCCACGACGCGCGCGGCGCGCTCGGCCAGGGGAGCGGTCAGGGCGCCCCGCGCCGGGACCGATCTCGAGGAACACGTCGTCCGGCCGCGGGATCGATCACGCCGGAGCAGCCGCTCGACCGAGGCCGGACGCAGGAAGTGCTGTCCGAGCCGCCGAGGCATGGCGCAGGGTAGCATACCCGACACGGGCGCCGTGCTAGCCTTTGGCCTGCGCGGAGCGACACCACGTGACCGACAGCCCTGCACGTCGCCTACGTCACACCGGAGATGGTCCCGTTCGTCAAGACCGGGGGCCTGGCCGACGTGTCCGCGGCGCTGCCGAAGGCGCTCGTCCGGCTCGGCCACCGGGTCACCGTGGTGCTGCCGCGCTACGGGTCGATCGCGTTTCCGCCGGGGGAGTTCGTGGGCTCCGTCCACGTCCCGGTCGACGGCGTTGCGCGCAGCGCCGGCTTCTATCGCACCCGCACCGCCGCCGGGGTCGAGGTCGTGTTCGTGGAGTACCCGCCGTTCTTCGACCGCGCGGAGCCCTACGGCGAGTACGACGACAACCGCCTGCGCTTCGCCTTCCTGGCCCGCGCCGCCCTCGAGTACTTCCGCAGTCGCGGCGAGCGGCCGGGCGTGTTCCACGCCCACGACTGGCAGACCGGGCTCGTCCCCGTCTACCTGAAGGCGTTCTACTGGGACGATCCGACGCTCCAGCGCATGCCGAGCGTGTTCACCATCCACAACGTGGCCTACCAGGGCCAGTTCGGGACGGACACCCTCGGCGCTGCTCGGCCTGCCCTGGCACCTCGGCAACGCCTTCGCGCTCGAGTACCACGGCGGGATCAGCTACCTGAAGGGCGGGACGGTCTTCGCGGAGATGGTGAACACCGTCTCCCCGACGTACGCCCACGAGATCCAGGGAGCCGAGCACGGCTTCGGCTTCGAGGAGGTCGTGCGGTCCCGAGCCGCCGACGTGTCGGGATCCTGAACGGCGTCGACTACGAGGAGTGGGACCCGCGACGGACGACCGCATCGCCCGGCGCTACTCGGCCGCCGACCCGACCGGCAAGGCGCGCCTGCAAGGCGGACCTCCTGCAGCGCGTTCGGGCTGCCCGGCGTCGCCCGACCTGCCGCTGGTCGGGCGTCATCTCGCGTCTCGTGTGGCAGAAGGGCTTCGACATCGTGGCCGAGGCCTGGTGGGACCTCCTCCAGCGACCGCTGCGGATGGTCGTGCTCGGTACCGGCGATGCCGCCGTCCAGGACGGGCTGGCGGAGCTGGCCGCGCCGTGCCCCGGACCGCTTCGCCGTTCGCTTCGGCTACGACGAAGGCGCTCGCTCACCGGATCATGGCGGGCGCCGACATGTTCCTCATGCCGTCGCGGTCCGAGCCGTGCGGCCTCACCCAGATGTACGCGCTGCGCTACGGCACCGTCCCGATCGTGCGGATCGACCGGAGGGCTCGCGGACACCGTCGAGCCGTACGATCCGACGCACGGGTCGGGGACGGGCTTCCGCTTCGATCACGCCGACGGCACCGGGCTCGTCTGGGCCCTCGACCAGGCCCTCGCGGCCCAGCGGGACGCCGGCGGGCTGGGAGAAGCTGATGCGGAACGGGATGGCCAGGGACTTCTCGTGGGAGCGCTCGGCGCGGGAGTACGTGGCCCTCTACCGCCGAGCCACGGAGAAGGCGTAGGTGGTGAGGTCGTCCAGGGCCAGCCGGTTGACGTGGGTGTGCCGCAGGCTCGGGCCATCACCTGCATGAGGTGGACGGCGGCTCGAAGAAGCGTTGGAGTCTTCGCGCCGACTGCTCGATGACGAGCCTTCGGCGCAGGTCGGCTTCTGAGTGGCGATGCCGACCGGGCAGTTGTCGGTGTGGCAGGCTCGCATCGCCAGACAACCGATGGCCTGGATGGCGGCGTTCGACACCGCGATGCCGTCGGCGCCCAGGGCCAGCGCCTTCACGAAGTCCGCGGGGACCCTCAGCCCCCCGGTGACGATCAACGTGACCTGTCGTTGGCCCAGGCGGTCCAGGTGCCGACGCGCGCGGGCGAGGGCCGGGATGGTCGGCACCGAGATGTTGTCCCGGAAGATGAGTGGAGCCGCGCCGGTGGCGCCTCCGCGCCCGTCCAGGATGACCTAGTCGACCCCGACGCCGAGGGCGGCGTCGATGTCCTTCTCGACGTGCTGGGCGGAGAGCTTCACCCCGATCGGGATCCCTCCGGTGGCCTCGCGAACCACGACCGCGAATTCGCGGTGCTGGTCGAGATGCTCCCAATCGGGAAAGCGTGGCGGTGAGACCGCCGGCAACGGTCGCGGGCCCCGTGCCCTTCCCGCCGCCGCGACTACGGGGCACGGGCGGGGTATCCTCGGGGTCGAACGCAACCGAGAGCGAGGGGAGTGCAATGTCCGGAGGCATCGAGGTGTTCACCGATCAGAACTGGCAGCAGGAGGTGATGGAGTCGTCCACGCCGGTGCTCGTGGACTTCTGGGCCGAGTGGTGCGCCCCCTGCAAGGCGATGGTGCCGGACCTCGAGGCCATCGCCGGCGAGTACGCCGGGCGCGTGCGCGTGGGGAAGCTGAACGTCGAGGAGAACCAGCAGGTGCCGTTTCAGTACCACATCACCGCCATGCCGACGCTGATCGTCCTCAAGGGCGGTCAGGTGGCCGAGCAGCGCGTCGGCAAGATGAGCCGCGCCCAGCTCGCGAAGCTCCTCGATCCGATCGTCTAGAGCATGGGGATCCGGACGCCGCGCTCGCGGGCGACCTCGATCGCGCGCTCGTAGCCGGCGTCGACGTGGCGCATGACCCCGGTGCCCGGGTCGGTCGTCAGCACGCGCTCGAGGCGCTCGGCGGCCTCGTCGGTCCCGTCCGCGACCACGACCATGCCCGCGTGGATCGCGTAGCCCATCCCGACGCCGCCGCCGTGGTGCACCGAGACCCAGGTGGCGCCCGCCACCGCGTTGAGCAGCGCGTTGAGGATCGGCCAGTCGGCGACGGCATCGGAGCCGTCCCGCATCGCCTCGGTTTCGCGGTTGGGTGATGCGACCGAGCCGGCGTCGAGGTGGTCGCGTCCGATCACGATCGGGCGCCTTCACCCGCCCGCTACGAACGAGGTCGTTGAAGACCAGGCCCATCTTCGCCCGCTCGCCGTAGCCGAGCCAGCAGATCCGGCAGGGCAGGCCCTGCGGCTTCACCCTCTCGCGGGCCAGGGTGATCCAGCGGGCGAGGGCCTCGTCCTCGGGGAAGGTGGCGAGCACGGCGTCGTCGGTGGCGGCGAGGTCGTCCATGTCGCCCGAGAGGCACGCCCAGCGGAACGGGCCCTTCCCCTCGCAGAACAGCGGTCGGATGTAGGCGGGCACGAAGCCGGGGAAGTCGAAGGCGTTCTCGACCCCGGCCTTCTGCGCCTCGGCGCGGATGTTGTTGCCGTAGTCGAAGACGACCGACCCTCGCTCCTTGAGGGCGAGCATGGCCCGCACGTGCTCGCCCATGCTGCGGCGGGCCTCGGCCATGTACTTCGTGGGATCTTCCGTCGCGCAGCTCGAGCGCCTCGTCGTAGGTCATGCCGTTCGGGACGTAGCCGTTGAGCGGGTCGTGGGCGCTCGTCTGGTCGGTGACGAGGTCGGGCACGGACGCCCCGGCGCACCAGCTCGGGGAGGACGTCGGCCGCGTTGCCGAGGAGACCGATCGAGAGCGGCCGGCCCTCGTCGGCGGCCTCGCGGGCCTGGGCGAGGGCCTCGTCGAGGCTCTCCGTCATCACGTCGAGGTAGCGCCGTCTCGAGGCGCCGCTCGATCCGGTGGCGGTCGACCTCGACCGCGATCATCACGCCCTCGTTCATGGTGGCGGCGAGGGGCTGCGCGCCGCCCATGCCGCCGAGTCCGGCGGTGACCACCAGACGCCCCTTGAGGCTCGCCGCCGAAGTGCTGTCGGGCGGCCTCGGCGAAGGTCTCGTAGGTGCCCTGGAGGATCCCCTGCGTGCCGATGTAGATCCACGAGCCCGCGGTCATCTGGCCGAACATCATCAGGCCCTTGCGGTCGAGCTCGTAGAAGTGCTCCCACGTGGCCCACGCCGGGACGAGCATCGAGTTCGAGATCAGGACCCGCGGGGCGTCGGCGTGCGTCCGGAAGACGCCGACCGGCTTGCCGGACTGGACGAGGAGCGTCTCGTCGTTCCCGAGCGATCGCAGCGAGCGCACGATGGCGTCGTAGCACTCCCAGTTGCGGGCGGCCTTGCCGATCCCGCCGTAGACGACCAGGTCCTGCGGGCCGCTCTGCCGACCTCGGGGTCCAGGTTGTTCATGAGCATGCGCAGCGCCGCCTCCTGCTGCCAGGACTTGCAGGAGAGGGTGGTGCCGCGCGGGGCGCGGATGGTGCGGGGCGTCGTGGTCACATCAGCCATCTGGGCTCCTCGGTGTCGTCATCTCCGTCGATCTTCGGCGGGCGGTCCGTTCGCCCACCTCGTGCAAGACGCGGAACCACCTCTGGGGACCGGTCCTCTTGCGGGGACCGGGGAGGCGCGAGTCTGCCACCACCTCTCCAGCCAGCCCGCGAGCAGGAGGAGGATCGCCCCGGCCCCGAGGAGGAAGGGCCAGGTCTGGCGCAGGCCAAAACGCGCGCCCGCCGCGACCAGGGGGAGGCCGACGAGGGCGAGCAGGAGTGCGCCCGCTACCCAGGGGGCGCGCCGGCGCAGCTTGGACAAGGACGTCATCGGGAGGGGTGCCTCTTCACCCCTCCAGCCTACCGCAGACCGCCTCGGCGGCGGCGAGAACGTCGCCCGAGGCGACCAGGACGGCGGCGGCCTCGATGTCGGGGCTGACCACGCGGTCGCGCTCTCGGGCCGCGACCTGTGTCCGCAGCCGGGCATGGACCGCCTCGAGGGCGGGCGAGGAGCGCAGGGGGCGGCGGAACTCGAGCGCCTCGGCCGCGGCGACGAGCTCGATGGCGAGCACCCGCCGCGTGTTCGCCACCACCAGCGCCGCCTTGTGGGCGGCGGTCACTCCCATCGAGACGTGGTCCTCCTTGCCCGCCGAGGTGGGGATGGAGTCGACGCTGGCCGGGTGGGCGAGGGCCTTGCTCTCGGACGCGAGGGCCGCCGCCGTGACGTGCGCCATCATCAGGCCCGAGTGCAGGCCGCCCTCGCGCGCGAGGAAGGCGGGCAGCCCGGACAGGGCGGGATTGACCAGCCGCTCGCGTGCGCCGCTCGCTGATGGCCCCGAGCTCGGCGGCGGCGATGGCGAGGAGGTCGGCGGCGATCGCCACCGGCTGGCCGTGGAAGTTGCCGCCGGAGAGGATGTCTCCGCTCTCGGCGAACACCATCGGGTTGTCGGTGGCGGAGTTCATCTCGACGCTCACCGTCCGCGCGACGAAGTCGAGGGCGTCGCGCAGGGCCCCGTGGACCTGGGGCATGCAGCGCAGGCTGTAGGCGTCCTGGACCTGCCGGGCAGTCCTGGTGCGAGGCGCGGATCGCGCTCCCCTCGAGGAGGCGCCGAAGACACCGTGCCGAGGCGGCCTGTCCCGGGTGGGGACGCGCGGCGTGGATGCGCTCGTCGAAGGCGACGTCGGTTCCCTGGAGCGCGTCGAGGGTCAGGGCCCCCACCACGTCGGCGGTGCGAGCGAGGCGCTGGGCCTCGGCGAGGGCGAGCCCGGTCACCGCGGTCATCAGCTGCGTTCCGTTGATGAGGGCCAGGCCCTCCTTGGGTTCCAGGGTCACCGGGGCGAGGCCGGCCGCCCGCAGCGCCGCCGCGCCGGCGAGGCGTCGGCCTTCGAAGGTGCACTCGCCCTCGCCCACGAGGGGGAGCGCGAGGTGGGCGAGGGGGGCCAGGTCTCCGCTCGCCCCGACCGAGCCCGCGCGAGGGCACCACCGGATGCACGCCGCGGTTGAGCATGGCGACCAGCAGCTCCAGCGTCTCGAGGCGGATGCCCGAGAAGCCCTTGGCCAGGACGTTGGCGCGGAGGAGCATCAGGGCCCGGGTCTCCGGCGTCGCCGAGAGGGTCGCCGACGCCCGCGGCGTGGCTGCGCACGAGGTTGAGCTGCAGCTCCCGGAGGCGGTCGAGCGGGATGTGGACGTCGGCGAAGTTGCCGAAGCCGGTGGTGACGCCGTAGACGACCGCCCCGCGCGCCACGGCATCGTCGACGATGCGGCGGGAGGCGCGGACGGCCTCCCTGGCCGCGGGAGCGAGGGTCACCGGACGTCCCTGGCGCGACACCGCCTCGAGAGCGGGGAGGTCGAGCCCACCGCCGTCGATGGCCAGCGGCTCGATCTCGTTCTTCGGGCTCATACGGGCAGGAGAAGCGGCCGCAATATAGCACGCGCTCCCGACACCTTGCCCCTCCGGGGGGCGGCGGCTAGAATCAGTGTTTCACTGGCCGGAACGAGAGGTGGGGATGTCCGACTGGACGATGGCGACGTTGCAGCTGCGCGGGAAGGTCCGGCGCTTCGTGCAGACGACCGTCCAGCGCGAAGACACCCAGGCCCTGCTCGACAAGCGCCAAGGGGAGTGCAACCGCTGCGGGGCGTGCTGCAAGATCCTGTTCCGCTGCCCGTTCCTGGACACCGACGCCGATGGCCAGTACACCTGTCGCATCTACGCGATGCGATTCTCCCAGTGTCGGCTCTTCCCGCTCCACGCCGCGGGACCTGCGCGAGCTCGGGGAGGAGTGCAGCTACACGTTTGAGGCCGAGCCGTTGATTCCGGCGCCCGGTGCGACGCCGGAGCCCGCCCTCGAGTAAGCTCGGGCCTCGACGGCTCCAGCAATGCCCAACATCGTGATCGTCGGCGCCCAGTGGGGCGACGAAGGCAAAGGCAAGGTCGTGGACCTGCTGACTCCCCGGGTGCAGGTCGTGGCCCGCTACAACGGGGGCCACAACGCCGGACACACGGTGATCGTCGGGGGGAAGAAGTTCATCCTCCACGTCATCCCCTCGGGGATACTGCACCCTGGCGTCCTGTGCGTCGCCGGGAACGGCATGGTCATCAATCCCGCCGCCTTCGAGCGCGAGAAGACGGAGCTCGAGGAGCTCGGTGTCGAGGTTGGCGAGGACCTCGTGATCTCCGACCGGGTGCACCTGATCCTGCCCCACCACTACGCCCTCGAAGCGCTCTCGGAGGAGCAGCGGGGGAGCCGCGCGCTCGGCACGACGCTGCGGGGCACCGGGCCGGCCTACGAGGACAAGGTGGGCCGCCGCGGAGTGACCATGGGGGATCTGCCTGCGTCCCGACTCCCTCGACGAGAAGCTGGCAGAGGCACGGCGGCACTACGAGGCCCTCTTCCGCGGGGCGGGGCGGGAGCCCGAGGTCGACTGGGGGCGTGTCATCGCCGATCTCGTGGCCTTCGGGGAGCGGCACCGGAGCCAGATCAAGGACGCGTCGCTCGTACTTCACGAGCAGATGGCCCGGGGGTACTCGATCCTCTTCGAGGGGGCACAGGCCACTCTCCTCGACGTCGACCACGGCACCTACCCCTTCGTGACGAGCTCGTCGGCGACGGCGGGAGGGGTGGCGGTCGGAGCCGGGGTGCCACCCGTCGAGCATCGACGGCGTCCTGGGCGTGGCCAAGGCCTACTGCACGCGGGTCGGAACCGGGCCCTTCCCGAGCGAGGCCGAGGAGGCCGCGGCGGAGGCCCTGCGCGCCCGGGGGAAGGAGTACGGGGCGACGACCGGCCGGCCTCGACGCTGCGGCTGGTTCGACGCAGTCGCGGCACGATACGCGACGCGGCTGAACGGCTTCGACACCCTCGCCCTGACGAAGCTCGACGTGCTCGACGAGCTCGACGAGATCCCGGTGTGCGCCGCCTACCGCTTCGAGGGGGAGACGCTCGACCGAGTTCCCGTCCGACCTGTCGGTGCTCGAGCGCTGCGAGCCCGTGTTCGAGAACGCTCCCGGGGTGGAAGGCGCCGACCTCCGGCGCGCGGGAGTGGGATCAGCTGCCGGCGGCGGCACGCGGCTACGTCGAGCGCCTCTCGGAGCTCGTGGGGACCGAGGTGGGGATCGTGTCGACGGGCCCCGACCGCGAGGAAACGGTCATCCGCGGCCAGAGCGCCCTGGCGTCGTGGTTTTCGTAGCTCCGATCGTTGCGACCTGACACGCGAGCCCCTCGCTATCCCTCCCCACGTGGGGAGGGGAAGCTTGACGATCAGGCCTCGCGACACCCGCGTGTCCTCACGACACGCGGGCGACGCAAGGCCTGGTGGCCAGCCGCATCTCGTTGCACGGCCCCCCAGCGTATCCCTCCCCACGTAGGTAGGGGGGACGCGAAGTCGAGCTTGCGAGACGAGCGTCGACTCCCGAGTGTAAGTCGCGACGCGCAAGCGTCGCCTCCTATTCCTCTGCCCCCACCCTGTCCCTCTCCGCGTAGGGCCCCTACGGGCGCGTGCTAACATGCCTCCGGTCGGGCCGCCCGGACTCTCACCCGGGCATCCCAGGGCCCGCGCCCGTAGCTCAATGGTAGAGCGAGAGCCTTTTAAGCTCGAGGTTGTAGGTTCGAGTCCTACCGGGCGCACCAGTAGCGCAGGGGGACGTCGGCACTTCTGCCGTCCCGTCACCGTCGATCGCAAATCTTGCGCTCGTTCGTGTGCTCATGCCCTCTATGCCGTTGATTCATGGCGCAGAAGGGCGTGGCGAGGAGTTTGCATCCTTTGAGCGCTGGAAAGGGGTCAAAGAGCATGCCCACGACTGTGGAGAGGCCCAAGCCTTTCCTCCTGCCGCAGTTCTGCAAGGGGTGTGGCCGCTGCATCGAGGCCTGCGCCAAGCACTGCATCGAGCCCGGCACCGAGGTCGAACCCGGAGACCGGGTTGATCCCGGTGGTGTTCGACCTCGAGGACGTGCTCGGCCTGCGGGCTCTGCATGAGCGCCTGTCCCGAGCCCTACGGGCTCGCGCCGCAGCCGGAGTCCGAGCTTCGAGCTGGAGGACCCGGCCGCGCTCTTCGGTCCGCGCGCGACCCCGCCGGAGAAGCCCGAGACGATCCCGGACACACGGGTGCCGCTCCCGGCGACCGCGGCCCCTGGTCGTCAAGGGGACCTACGCGTCGGCGATCGGCGCGCTGCTGGCCGGCTGCCGACACTTCTTCGGCTACCCGATCACCCCGTCGACGGAGGGCGCGGAGCTGATGGCCCAGCTCCTGCCCGGAGCTCGACGGTGTCTTCGTGCAGGCGGTGAGCGAGGTGGCCACCGTCAACATGATGTACGGCTGCGGCGGCGCGGGCCTGCGGGCCATGACCTTCACCTCGTCGCCGGGCTTCAGCCTGATGCTGGAGGGCATCTCGCTACATGGTCGGGGCCGGAGGTCCCCGGGCGTCTTCGTCAACGTGATGCGCGGCGGGCCGGGCCTCGGCAACATCGCGCCCGGAGCAGGCGGACATCAAGCTGGCCTGCCGCGGCCTCGGGCCACGGCAACACCCACGGCATCGTCCTGACCCCGTCGACGCCGCAGGAGATGCTCGACCTGACGATGCTGGCCTTCGACCTCGCCTTCCGCTACCGCAACCCGGTGGTGCTTGCTGTGCGACGGCTACCTCGGCCAGATGACCGGCAAGGTCGAGCTCCCGAAGACGATGGTGGTGCCCGGGCTCCCGGAGTGGGCCGTCTCGGGCGACCGGGCCCACCGCCGCAACCTCATCTCCTCGATCCAGCTCTCGGAGCCGACCTCGAGGAGCACAACGAGCACCTCGAGCGCAAGTACGCCGAGATCGCGGCAAACGAGCAGCGGGCCGATCTCTTCCGTTGCGAGGACGCAGAGATACTGGTCGTGGCCTGCAACACACCGGCGCGGATGGCCAAGGGAGCGGTCGAGACGCTCCGCGCGCGAGGGATCAAGGCGGGGCTCTTCCGCCCCCTCACCCTGTGGCCGTTCCCGGTGCGCACATCCAGAAGGCTGCTCGGGGGCGCCCAGCGGGTCGTCGTCGTCGAGGCGTCGAGCGGTGGCCAGCTCGAGGACGAGCTCCGGCTGAGCCTCAGCAAGGCCGGCCTCGCCCACCCGCCGATCGAGAACGTCCGCCACTCCGGCGGGGTCCTGCCCCAGCAGACCGAGATCGTCGAGCGGGTGACCGCTCCCCGGGCCGCGCGCCGGGAGGAGGGGGTGCCGGCATGAGCGTCTTCTACGACCGCTTCGAGCGGCACGACCACGCGCGAGGCCTCAAGGGCCAGAGCACCCACTACTGCCCGGGATGCGGGCACGGCCTGGCCCACAAGTACCTCGCCGAGGCGATCGAGGAGCTCGACGTGCAGGACCGGACCATCGCGATCTCGCCGGTCGGGTGCAGCGTCTTTCTCTACTACTACCTCGACGTCGGGCAACTCGCAGGCGGCGCACGGCCGCGCCCCCGCGGTGGCGCTCGGGCCACAAGCTCGCCAATCCCGAGTCGATCGTCATCAGCTACCAGGGCGACGGCGACCTCGCCTCGATCGGCCTCGCCGAGATCATGAGCGTGGCCCAGCTCGGGATCCCGATCACCGTCATCTTCGTCAACAACGCGATCTACGGGATGACCGGCGGGCAGATGGCCCCGACGACCCTGCATGGGCCAGAAGACCAGCACGAGTCCCTACGGGCGCGACCCGCTTCACCGGCGAGCCCATGAAGGTGGCGGAGCTCATGGCCACCCTCGACGGGCCGGTCTACGTCGAGCGGGTGGCCCTCTTCGACTCGAAGCGTCGGGTCAAGGCGGCGAAGGCGATCAAGAAGGGCATCCGCCTGCAGGTCGAGAACAAGGGGCTTCTCCTTCGTCGAGGTCCTCGCCGAGTGTCCGACGCACCTCAAGATGACGCCGCTCGAGGCGGAGCAGTGGGTGAAGGAGCAGATGCTCCCGATCTTCCCGCTCGGCGTCAAGAAGGACGCGGTGCCCGAGGACGGCTGGCCGCTCCCGTCGACGGCCGAGCTTCGAGCCCGGCACCAGTGGCCGAGGCCATCGGCAGCACCGGTGAGAGCGCGGCACGCGTTTCTGCGACGGCTTCCCGCAGACGCCCTACGGGAAGGACATCGCGATCAAGCTCGCCGGGGCCGGAGGCGACGGTGCCCAGACCGCGGCGCTTCTCCTGACGCGGGCCGCCATCAACGAGGGCTTCGACTCGACCCACATCCCGAGCTACGGCCCCGAGTCGCGCGGGGGCACCTCGTACGCGGACGTGCGCATCGCGCGAGGACGAGGTCCTCTCGCCGGCGGCGCCGGAGCCCCACGCTCCTGGTCGCGTTCAACGCGCCGAGCCTGGCGAAGTTCGGGCCCCGGGTCGTCGAGGGCGGCGTGGTCATCTACGACAGCTCGGTCATCGCCGAGGTGCCGCCGCTGCCGCCGGGGGTGCAAGGTGGTTCCGGTCCCGTTCGCCCAGATCGCGGTCGACCTCGGGAAGGCCATCGTGAAGAACGTCGTGGCGCTCGGGGCGCTGCAGGAGGCGACACAGATCTTCCCGAAGGAGACTCTCCTCGCCGCCATCCGGCAGGCCCTGTCCCACAAGTGCGCGCTGATCCCCCTGAACGAGGAGGCCTTCGCGTGGGGCGTCAGGTCCGCGGCCAGTGCCGCGAAGGGGGACTCGTGAGCGTCACCGCCAGCGAGACACTGAGCCCGGAGGAGCGGCGCCTTCTTCTCGCCCTCCGCGAGATCCCGGAGAGCCCGCTGCGTGAGCTCTTCACGACCCTCGTCTCCGAGCTGACCGACTTCGTGACGAGCCCGACCTGTGCCGAGATGCAGGCCGACGGTGCCCCCTGCAGCTCGGCCGAGGCCTCCTGCGACCAGTGCCGCAAGCTGGAGCAGCTCCTCGAAGGGCTCCGGACGAGACTTCACGCAGGCTGAGGCCGCCCCGCCGCGGCGGCCACCGGAGGCGCATCCATGGACATCGGCATTCCGAAGGAGGCACGGCCGCGCGAGCACCGCGTGGCGCTCGCCCCGTCCGGGGTTCGGACGCTGGTCCAGCAGGGACATCGCGTGTGGGTCGAGTCGGACGCGGGACTCGACGCCGGCCACCCGAACTCGGCGTACGAGTCGGCGGGGGCCAGCATCGCGTACAGCCGCGAGGAGGTCCTCGAGAGAGCGGCGCTCGTCGCCACCGTCTACGCTCCGCTGGCCTGCGACTACGAGCACCTCGAGAAGGACCAGGTCGTCTTCGGGTTCTGGGCCCTTCCCGCGACCCGCCCCGAGGACTTCGAGGCGCTCCTCGCCCGTGGGATCACCGCGGTCGGCATCGAGGCGATCGAGGACTCCGCCGGGCACGCCCCGGTGCGCACGAGCATGTCGGAGATCGCGGGGAGCCTCGCGGTGACGCTCGGCAGCAGCTTCCTCCTGAACGAGTTCGGGGGGAAGGGGATCCTGCTCGGGGGCGTGGCCGGGGTTCCCCCCGCGCACTTCGTCATCCTCGGCGCCGGCGTTCTCGGCCGCTCGGCGGCGCGGGCCGCGATCGGTCTCGGCGCCCAGGTCACGCTCCTCGACCGCAGCGTGGGGATCCTGCGCGAGGTGGGCCGGGAGGTGCCCTCCGGGTACACCACGATGCTCGCCACCCGACCCAACATCGAGATGGCGCTCTCCTTCGCCGACCTCGTCCTCGGGGCGGTGGCGGTGAGCGGGCAGCGGCCGCCGATCCTCGTGACCCGCGACATGCTGCGCCACATGAAGCCGCGCACGGTGGTGATGGACCTCTCGATCGACATGGGAGGCTGCTTCGAGACCTCGCGACCGACTTCGCTCGCCAGCCCCACGTACGAGGTGGACGGCATCTTGCACATGTGCGTCCCCAACCTCCCGTCGGTGGCCGCGCGCACCGCGACCAAGGCCTTCACGAACGCGACCCTGCCCTACCTGCAGACGATCGCGGAGCAGGGGATCGAGAGTGCGGTGAAGGCCCATCCCGACCTCGCGCGCGGAATCCTCCTCTACCGTGGTCAGTGCGCCAGCGAGACCCTGGCCCGCTCCTTCGGGGTCGAGTGGCGCCCCGTGCCGATCGAAGGGTAGCGATGGCCTGGACGGACATCTATCGGAGCCGGGTCACCACCGCGGAGAAGGCGGTGGGGTGCGTGGCCTCCGGTCACCACGTGTGGCTGCACGCGGGCTGCAACAACCCCGAGGAGCTGGTCAAGGCCCTCGTAGGCCGGGCCGGCGAGCTGGAGAACGTCGAGGTCACCCACCTCCTGACCTTCGGGGCCGCCGACCACGTTGATCCCCGATACGAGAAGACCTTCCGCCACCGGGCCCTCTTCACCGGCCACAACGTCCGCCAGGCGGTGAACGAGGGCCGGGCCGACTTCGTTCCCGTCTTTCTCTCCGAGATCCCGGGCCTGGTTCGGGACGGGACCATCCCCGTCGACGTGGCCCTCATCCAGGTCTCACCGCCCGACGAGCACGGCTTCTGCTCTTACGGGGTGGGGGTGGAGTGCACCAAGGCGGCCGCGGAAACCGCGAAGACCGTGGTGGCCCTCGTCAACCGGCAGATGCCCCGCTCGCTGGGAGACGCGTTCATCCACGTCTCCCGCCTCACCCACGTCGTCGAGATCGACCGCCCGGTGCTGGAGCTGCCGCAGGTGACGGAGGTCGGCGACGTCGCCCGGGCGATCGGGAAGAACGTGGCGGACCTCATCGAAGATGGGTCCACGCTTCAGATGGGGATCGGCGAGATCCCGGACGCGGTCCTCCTGTTCCTGAACGAGAAGAAGGATCTGGGAATACACACCGAGATGTTCTCGGACGGGGTCGTCGAGCTGTTCGAGCGAGGGGTCGTGACCGGGGAGGCCAAGACCCTCCACAAGGGGAAGATCATCTCCTCGTTCGTCCTCGGGTCCAAGAAGACCTTCGACTTCCTCGACAACAACCCGTTCGTCGAGTTCCATCCCACCGAGTACGTGAACGACCCCTTCATCATCGCCAAGAACGAGAAGATGGTGGCGATCAACTCCGCGATCGCGGTGGACATCACCGGCCAGATCTGCGCCGACTCGATGGGGAAGAACATCTACTCCGGGTTCGGGGGACAGGTCGACTTCATCCGGGGCGCGGCCCGCTCGCCCGGGGGCAAGCCGATCATCGCGCTGCGCTCGACCGCGAAGGACGGGGCGGTCTCGCGCATCGTGGACACCCTCACCGAGGGCGCCGGTGTCGTGACCACGCGGGCCGACGTCCACTACGTGGCGACGGAGTACGGGGTCGCGAACCTCCACGGCCGCTCCCTCCGCGAGCGGGCGAAGGCTCTCATCGAGTGCGCCCACCCGGACTTCCGCGAAGGCCTGCGGTCCGCCGCCCGCGCGCGGAACCTGATGTAGCGGAGGGACGAGACCTGTCCCTTCAGGGGCTCGTGCTTGGAGCGGGATCAGTGCAGCTCGCGTGCCTCCCGCGAGCCGCCCAGACGTGTGCGGAGCCAGGTCCGCAAGCGTGCGCCGCTCAGGTCGTCGAGGAGCGTGTAGACGACGGGCACCACGATCAGCGTGAGCAGCGTCGAGGCGAGCAGGCCGCCGACCACGACCACCGCCATCGGGGCGCGCTGGCCGCCGCCCACGCCCAGCCCCAGGGCGATGGGCAGCATCCCGAAGACCATGGCGGCCGTCGTCATGAGGATGGGCCGCAGGCGGACGGGGCCCGCCTTGAGCAGGGCCGCGTCTCGCGTCCATGCCGTCGCGCGTGCGCAGCGTGATGGTGTAGTCGATCGAGCAGGATGGCGTTCTTCGTCACGAGGCCCATCAGCATGATGATGCCGATCATGGCGAAGATGCTGAGCACGTGCCCGGCCAGGATCAGGGCGCCGATGGCCCCGATCAGCGACAGCGGAAGCGACAGCATGATGGTGAAGGGGTGGACGAAGCTGCCGAACTGTGAGGCCAGCACCATGTAGATCAGGATCACCGCGAGGAACAGGGCGAACGTCAGGTTCCGGAAGGACTCCTCCATGATCTCGGCCATACCCTCGAAGTCGACGACGAAGCCCTCGAGGCAGGCCCGATCCGCTCCACGATCCCGCTGACGTCCTGGACGGCGGCCCCCAGCGGCTTGCCCTCGAGGTTGCCGAGAATCGTGATCTGTCTCTGCCGCGCCTGGTGATCGATCTGCGTGGGACCGGTGTCGTGGACGACGCGGGCGATGTTGCCCAGCTGTACCGTCTCCCCGCTGCGGGCCCGCAGCGGCAGCGCCTCGATGCGCCTCGGATCGTCGCGGTCGGACTCGACCAGACGCACGCGCACGTCGTACTGCTTGCCCTCCTCCTGGTACTTCGTGACCTCGTCGCCGCCCACGAGCAGCCGGACCGCCGTGCCCAGCGACGCGGCGCTGATCCCGAGGTCGGCCGCCCGCTTGCGGTCGATGAGGATGGAGACCTGGGGGTTGCCTCGCTCGAAGCTGGTGTCGAGGTCGACGAGCCCGGGGGTCTTCTCCATCTCGGTCAGCGATGCGGTCCGTGGCGCCGGCCAGCTCGTCGAGCGACGCCGTCTTGGGGCCGCGGACGTTGACCTGCAGCTCCGCGGCCCGGAGCCCTCCGCCGCTGATGCGCGGCACCGGCTCGACGGCGATCCCGACCTCCCGGACCGACGCCAGCTGCTGGCGGATCTGGTTCATGACCTCCTGCTGGCTCTGGTCACGCTGGCCCGGCTCGACGAGCTTGGCCAGGAGCACGGCGCGGTTCACCTTGCCCTGGCTGCCGCCGCCGATGGTGGTGAAGACGTTCTCCGACCGAGGGGTGCGTGCTCAGCCTCGCCTCGATGTCCCGGACCACCCGATCGGTCGCGTCCAGCGACCATCCCGGGTCGGCGCGCACGATCACGTTGAACTGGGACTCGTCGGCCTCGGGCACGAACTCGGTGCCGATGTCGCTGACGAGGACGAGGCTGACCAGCAGCAGAGACGACGCCCGTGGCGACGACGCTGGGCCGGTGGCCGCAGCGACCAGGCCAGCAGCGCTCCGGTAGCCGCGATCCAGAGCGTCGAGCCAGCCCTCGATGATGCGGTAGATGCGGCTGTGCTGCTCGGGTGACGCTCAGGAACTGCGAGGACGAGCATCGGCGTGAGCGTGAAGGACACGAACAGCGAGATCATGACGGCGAAGGCCACGGTGATCCCGAACTGGTAGAAGAAGCGCCCGATCAGGCCCTCCATGAAGGCGACGGGGATGAAGACCGCGACGATCGAGAAGGTCGTGGCCATCACCGCCAGCCCGATCTCGGAGGTGGCGGAGTCCGCGGCCTCCCGTCGGTCGGCCCCTTCCTCCATGTGCCGGAAGATGTTCTCGATCACGACGATGGCGTCGTCGATCAGGATGCCCACCGACAGCGACAGCGCCGAGCATGGTGAGCATGTTCAAGGAGAAGCCGAAGCCCTCGATGACGGAGAAGGTCCCGATGATCGACGTCGGGATCGCCACGGCCGAGATCAGCGTGGTGATCCAGGTTGCGCAGGAAGAAGAAGATGACGGCGACGGCCAGGGCCCCGCCGAAGATCATGTGGAACTTGACGTCGTTGATGTTCTCCTCGATGTACTCCGAGGTGTCGTTGGCGACGACCATGGCGAAGCCCTCGGGGAGCTGCTGCTCGATCTCGGAGAGGGCGGTCCGGATACCGTGGGCGACGGCCACGGCGTTGGTGCCGGACTGGCGCCGGATCAGCAGCGAGACGGCCCGCTCGCCGTCGAGCCGCGAGAGGCGAGCGCTCGTCGGCGAGGCCGTCCTCGACGAGGGCCACGTCCTGCAGGTAGACGGTGCCGGCCGGCGCGCTGGGCCACCACGATGCGGGCGAAGCCGTCGGGGTGCTCGATGCGGCCGCGGGTGCGCACCACCAGGTCACGCGGGCCCGTCTCGATGCGGCCGCCGGGGACCTCGACGTTCTCGGTCTGCAGCGCGCGCACCACGTCGTCGACGGTCAGGCCGTAGGCCGACAGCCGGTCCATGCTGATCCAGACGCGGATCTCGCGGTCCCGACCGCCCAGGATCTCCACCGAGCCCACGCCGTTGACGCGCTCGAGGCGCTCCTTGACCACGTCGTCGGCGAACTCCGTGAGCTCGCGGATCGACCCCGCCCCCGAGAGGGCCACCGCCATGATCGGGGAGGAGTCGGGGTCCAGCTTCTCGATCACCGGCGGCTCGACGTCGTCGGGGAGGTCGCGGCGGACCGTGGAGACCTTGTCCCGCACGTCCTGGGCGGCCAGGTCCACGTCCCGCTCGAGCTCGAACTCGACGAACGACGATGCTGACGCCCTCGCTGCTCTGGGAGCGCAGGCTCTTGATGCCGCTGATGGTGTTCAGCGCCTCCTCCAGACGCTCGGTGACGTCCGTCTCCACGGTCTCCGGGTCGGCTCCGGGCAGAACGGTCGTCACGGTGACGATGGGGAAGTCCACCTTGGGGAACAGGTCGACGCCGAGGCGACGGATAGGCGACGAGACCGAAGACGACGATGGCGGAGATGACCATGGTCGCGAACACCGGCTGGCGGATGGAGGTCTTCGATATCCACATGGCGTCGCTAGCTCCCGATGCGGACGCGGTCGCCGGGCCGCAGGCCCTCCGCTCCGCTCACGATCACGCGGTCGGTCGGGCTCAGCCCCGAGAGCACGCTCACCCTGTCGCTCGTCTCCGCTCCGACCTGCACCACGACGGACTCGAGCCCGGTCGTCCCGGACCACGAAGACCTGCTCGATGCCCTCACGCCGGACGAGCGCCGAGCGCGGGATGACCAGCGATCCCGGGAACGTGTGCGAGGGGGACCTGGACCGACGCGTAGAAGCCCGGCTTCAGGCGGTGGTCGCGGTTCGGGACCCTGGCCTCGACGCGAATCGTGCGGCTGTGGACGTCCAGCGTCGGGAAGATCGTCATGACGTCGCCCTCGAAGCTCTCGCCCGGCAAGCGCGGTGACGGCCGTGGTCACCGCCTGGCCGACCGCGAGCCGGTCGGCGTGCTTCTCGGGCACCTCGAAGCGCAGCTTGAGCGGGTCGATCTGGATCAGCTCGAGCAGCGGATCGCCGGCCTGACGTACTCGCCGACGCTCTCGTTCTTTGCCTGGATGACTCCGGCAAACGGGGCCGTGATCGTCATGTCCTCGAGGCGCTGGCGGGCCAGGGCCAGCGTGCTCTCGGCTCCGTCCACGGCAGCCACGGCGGCGTCGTGCTGGGCCTTGAAGGTGTCGAAGGTGCCCTGGGAGATGGTCCGGTCGGAGAGCAGCAGCTGCTTCCGCTCCAGCTCGCTCTTGGCCTTCTCGAAGTTCGCCTGGGCCTGGGCCAGGGCCGCCTCGGCCTGCTTGACGGCCAGCTTCGCCTTGGTCGGGTCCAGCAGCAGGAGCAGGTCGCCCCTGCCGCACCCGGTCCCCCTCCCGGACCCGAAGCTCGGCCACGGTCCCCAGGGTCTCCGTGCTGATGGTGGCCTCCTCGTAGGCGACGAAGGATCCGGGAGCCGTGATCTCGATCGCCAGCGTGTCATCCGACGGGCATCGCCACCTCGACGATCGGCACGGAGGGCTCGGCCGTTCCCGACTCGGAGGGTGCCTCCTTCTGGGAGCACGAGAGTGAGCTGGCGAGCAGCAGGACGCCGAGCGTCGTGTGCAGTGTGTGGCTGGGCTTCATTCCTGTCCTCCGGAGCTGGCGATCACGTCCTGGGCAAAGGTGCCGATGGCCCGCTCGAGCCGGAAGATGGCCAGCTCGAGCTGATACGTGGCGAGGGCGAGCTGTCGCTCGGAGCGGGTCAGGGCCTCGTTGGACGTCAGGATGTCCAGGTCCGTGGCCTCTCCCACCCGGTAGGCCTTCTGCGTCGAGTCGGCGTTCTTGCGAGCGAACTCCACCTGCTGCTCCAGCAGGTCCACGCTGGCCGCCTGGGTCTCCACGTCCAGCCGAGCGCTGCGGATCTCCTGCTCGACCTGCTTCTGGAGCAGGTTCCAGCTGCAGCTCGACCTCGCGCAGCTCGGAACGGGCCGTGGCGACCTGCGACTCCCGGTAGAAGCCGTCGAAGAGCGTCCAGGTGGCGTTCACGCTCACCGAGGCGAGCGTGTCCGAAGGGAAGTTGGCGCGGCGCTTGACGAAGCTGCCGTCGAGGTGAATGTCGGGCAGGTACCGGTCGCGCTGCTTCTGGATCTGAAGCTCACCGATCCGACGCCGCAGGGCCAGCCCGCGCAGCTCGGTTCGCGTGCGCAGCCCGGCGTCGACGAGCTCGTCCGTGGTCTCGGCTCGGTCGTTGCGGCTTGTCGGGCCGCAGCACGCGGAAATCGCCCTTCAGGCCCGTGAGCACCGAGAGCCTGCTGCTTGGCGATCTCGAGGTTGTTGCTGGGCCTCGAGCAGCTCGCGTTGGGCACCGGCGTGGGCCACCCGCGCCCGCAGCACGGCGGTCTCGACCGACTCACCGGCCCGGTAGAGCGACTCGGCGGTACGCAGGGTCTCCTCGTTGACCTCGACCGATCGCCGCGTGATCTCGATGTTGTCCTGGATGGCCAGGACGAGGTAGTAGGCGCGGGTCACGTCGAGCAGGCTGTCCATGACCGTCGTCTCGTACGAACGGTTGGCGAGCTCGACCCCCAGCGTCGCCTGCTGCCGGCGCCTTGATGCTGGGCAGGTCGAAGAGGGGCTGCGTGAAGGCGAAGGCCAGCTCGTAGTCGTGGCGGGGCAGGATCTTGAGCGACTGACCCTCGAACTCCAGCTCCGCGGACGTGAGGTTGTGGGTGTAGGCCCCCTGGGTGAACACCTTGGGCAGCAGCGCCGAGGTGGCGGCACGGCGCCCCTGCTGGGCCCGCTCGATGCGCTCCAGGCCGCTGCCGATCACCTCGTAGTTGTCGAGGGCCATGCGGTGCGCCTCTTCGAGGGTGACGACTGGTGGGGCCTGGGCGGAGGCGGCCGGCGGTCCGGCCAGGAAGGGGAGCGCGAGCAGCCAGCCGCCGCGCGGCATCCGTCTGTTCATGAAGATCCTCCGCCTCCCTTCGGTGATGCAGCTTCGGCTTCCACCAGGGCCGTCAGGCCGGCGCTCGTGAAACGGACGATGTGCTCGATGGCTTCGTCCCAGTCGAGCAGCGGCACGCGCTCGGCCCCGAACTCGCTCAGGTGAAGCTGCACCCGATTCAGGTGACCCAGCTGGGCGAGAAAGAGGTGAACGCCGACTCGGAGCGCCTTGGCACTCGCGCCGGGGCAGGCCGCCCGCAGGGCGTCGCCCAGCACCTGCTGCAGCGGCTCGAGGAACTCCTCGAGCAGGAACTCAGCCCCGACAACGGGCTCCGCCAGCTCACGGGCCACGAGCATCTCGGCGCGTCGGGCGTCCGGCTGGGACGCCGGCCGGCCCCACGCCCGCGCGTAGGCCTCGAGCACGTCCGCCACCCGAGGCTTCCCGGCGCTGTTCTCGACGGCGTCGCGCACGGCCTGGAGCTCGGTGCCGTCGAAGCGAGCGGCCAGCTGGCGGAACACGGCGCGGTAGAGGTTCTCCTTGCTGCCGAAGTGGTAGTTGACCGCCGCCACGTTGGCTCCGGCCGTGCGCGCGATGTCCCGGATGGAGGTGCCGCGAAAGCCATGCTCGGCAAACAAGGACGTCGCGGCGTCGATCAGCAGCCGCCGTGTCTGCTCTCCCTTCTCGCTGTGTGCATCTCTGATGAGGCCGATGTCTGAGCTCATGCCTTCTCCTCAACGTCACCGGTGCACAGCGTATCAAACCTAAGATTGAAACAAAAGATTTAATTGTCTGTTTTGGCTGGCTTCACATCAGGGTTGGCCCCGGGCGGGCCGTGTTCGGGGCCGAAGAAGCCCCGCCCCGGGACGCCCCCCCGTCTTCATGGAACTGAAGTTCAGCTTCAAGTGACTCTGTCCAAACAGAGTCACTTGAACTCGAGTTTCATCTTTCTCGTCGGCCTGGTCTTTATGGGCGCCGGGATCCCGGAGGGATCCGGTCTCAGGCGCTGGCTTCCTGGGCGGGCTCCTCGGGGAGCTCCCACTCCCCGGTTGTGAGGTACTCGTCGATCGAGCGCGGCGGCGGTGCGGCCGGCGCCCATCGCCAGGATGACGGTGGCGGCGCCGGTGACGATGTCGCCGCCGGCGAAGACGCCCTTCTTCGAGGTGCGGAGGGTCTTCGGGTCGGCCTCGATGTAGCCCCAGCGGTTGGTCGCGAGGTCGGGGGTCGTCGACTGGACGAGCGGGTTGGGGCCGGTGCCGATCGCGACGATCACCACGTCGAGGGGGATCTCGAACTCCGAGCCGGCGATGGGAACGGGGCGCCGCCGGCCCGAGTCGTCCGGCTCGCCCAGCTCCATCCGGCTGGCAGCGTGCGGCCTTGAGCCAGCCGTTGTCGTTGCCGAGGAACTCGAGGGGGTGGGTGAGGGTCTGGATCTCGACTCCCTCGTCCTTGGCGTGGTGGATCTCCTCGGCGCGCGCCGGCATCTCCGTCTCGGAGCGGCGATAGATCAGACACGTCTTCTGCGGCTCCAAGCCGCAGCGGCGGTGCGGATCGCGTCGAGGGCGGTGTTGCCGCCGCCGACGACCGCGACGCGTCTTGCCCTTGCAGTCGTAGATCGGCTCGTCGTACTCGGGAAAGCGGTAGGCCTTCATCAGGTTCACGCGGGACAGGAACTCGTTGGCCGAGTAGACGCCGTTCAGGTTCTCGCCGGGGATGCGCAGGAAGCGCGGCAGGCCGGCGCCCGGTGGCCACGAAGACGGCGTCGATAGCCCTCCTCGTTCGATGAGCTCGTCGATGGTCACGGTCTGCCCGACGACGACGTTGGTCTCGAACTTCACGCCCATCTTGCGCAGGTTGTCGACCTCGCGGCGCACGATGTCCTTGGGCAGGCGGAACTCGGGGATGCCGTAGACCAGGACGCCGCCGATCTCGTGCAGGGCCTCGAAGACGGTGACGTCGTGGCCCCTTCTGGACGAGGTCGCCGGCGGCGGTGAGCGACGGCGGGGCCGCTGCCCACGATGGCCACCTTCTTGCCGGTCGGCGGCGCCCGCGGCGGCAGCCCGACCTTGCCGGACTCGCGCTCCCAGTCGGCGATGAAGCGCTCGAGGTAGCCGATCGCGAGCGGGCTCGAACTTCTTGCCGAGGACGCAGGTGCCCTCGCACTGGTCCTCCTGCGGGCAGACGCGGCCGGTGATCGCCGGCAGCACGTTGTCCTCGCGCATCTTGGCCGCCGCGGCCCGGTAGTCCCCGGTCGAGGACCAGGTCGACGAACTCGCGGATCTTGACCCCGACCGGACAGCCGTGGACGCACACCGGCTTCTTGCACTCGAGGCAGCGCGTGGCCTCGGTCTGGGCGACGGCCTACGGCGAGGCCGAGGTTGACCTCCTGGAAGTTGCGGGCCCGCGCCGCGGGGTCCTGCTCGGGCATCTTCTGGCGGGGGATCTTGATCCGCTCCTTCGGCTTGATGCGGGTTCGTTGGCTCATGCCCTCCACCTCGGCATCCTCGAGGCGGCAGCGGTGTCCGGGTACGCGGGCCAGCTCACTTCTCGGGGTCGGCGAGGAACCGGTCCAGGGCCTCGGCCTCCGGCCTGCGGTACATCGCGTTGCGGCTGCGGAGGATGTCGAAGTCCACCGCGGTGGGCGTCGAACTCCGGTCCGTCGACGCAGGCGAACTGGCTCTTCCCGTCGATGCTCACCCGGCAGCCCCCGCACATGCCGGTTCCGTCGACCATGATCGAGTTCAGGCTGACGACGGTCCGGATGCCGTGGGGGCGGGTGGTCTCGGCGACCGCCCGCATCATCGGGATCGGGCCGATGGCCAGCACGTAGTCGATCGTCTGCCCCGGCATCGATCAGCTTCTGCAGGGCGTCGGTGACGAGGCCCTTCTCGCCGTAGCTGCCGTCGTCGGTCGTGACGTGCACCTCGTCGCTCGCGGCGCGGATCTCGTCTTCGAGGATGACCAGGTCGCGGGTGCGGCCGCCGAGGATCGAGATCACCCGGTTGCCCGCCTTCTTCAGCGCGACCGCGGTCGGGTAGGCGATGGCCGCGCCGACGCCGCCGCCGATGACGACCGCGGTGCCGAAGCTGCTCGACCTCGGAGGGCTTCCCGAGCGGCCCGACGACGTCGAGGATGGCGTCGCCGGTCTCCAGCGAGTTGAGCAGCTTGGTGGTCTTGCCGATGCCCTGGACGACGATCGTGATCGTCGCCGCCGCTCGGCGTCGGAGTCGGCGATGGTGATCGGGATCCGCTCGCCGTGCTCGTGCACGCGCAGGATGACGAACTGGCCGGCCTTGCGCTTGCGGGCTACGCGAGGGGCCTGTATCCGGAACAGCTTGACGTCCGGGGCGAGGAAGCGGGCTTCGAGGAGAGGAAACATGATGGGTACTGCGGAAGCAGGAAGCGGGCCAACTGGCCGCCCGTGGGCCGCGCCCGGACAGCTGTCGGCGGCACAGAATCGGACACGGGGAGGCTAAGTCCCGATTAATGAGTACCTAGTCGCCGGTATGCCCCTTGCGTAGACGCCGGGGGAGATGAGGATCCTGCGCCATCGGCAGACCCGCCACTTTGTCGCCCTTCTCGTGAGCTGCCGCTGCGGCCGGAAGTTTCTGCACCGTCTGGACCGCTCGATGGTGCCCTGCCTCGACTGCGGCCGTATCGAGGACCTCAGCCGGATGGTCGGGAGGCTCCGTTCGGCCCGCAAGGCCGAACGCCGGCGCGCGCCCCAGGCGGCGCGCCGCTCCCGCCCCCGAGGCTGACGTCGGCTCGGGACGAGCCCCTCGGGGGGCCCGAGCTAGAATGCCGAGGTGAAGCAAGCGACACGTGTCGCCACCCGGCTGTCCAGACGAGCCGCGCGGCGGGGGTCGAAGCCGGAGCGACTGTGGGCGCTCCTGCCCGAAATCTGGAGCCTCGTCCGGCCCCGCCGCGGGCTCCTCGCCCTGGGCTTCGTCCTCATGGCGATGAATCGCGTGGCCGGCCTCGTCCTGCCCGGCTCCACCAAGTTCCTGATCGACGACGTGATCGGCAACCGGCAGGTGGGCCTCCTCCTGCCCCTCGTGGGCGCCGTGCTCGGGGCGACGCTCGTCCAGGGCCTCACGTCCTACGGCCTCGTCCAGCTCCTGTCCAAGGCGGCGCAGCGCCTGATCGCGGAGATGCGGATCAAGGTCCAGGCGCACGTGGGCCGGCTCCCGGTGGCGTTCCACGACGGCACGAAGACGGGCGAGCTCGTGTCGCGCATCATGACCGACGTAGAGGGCGTGCGAAACCTGATCGGCACGGGTCTGGTGGAGCTGGGCGGGGGACTGCTGACCGCGGCCCTCGCGTTCTGCGTCCTGATCTGGCTCTCGCCTCCGATGACCCTCCTCACCCTCGTCTCCCTCGTGGCCTTCGCGCTCGTTCTCTTCCGGGCGTTCCGGGTGCTGCGCCCGATCTTCAGGCAGCGGGGCGAGATCTACGCCGAGGTGACGGGGCGCCTGACGGAGTCGCTGGGCGGGGTGCGGGTCGTGAAGGGCTACCAGGCCGAGGGCCGGGAGGCGGAGGTGTTCGCCGGGGGTGTCCGTCGGATCCTCGACAACGTCTTCCGCACGCTGACGACGACCTCTGCGCTCTCGCTCGCCTCGACGGTGCTGCTCGGTGCGGGGGGCGCGGCGGTCATGTACCTGGGGGCACGCGAGATCCTCGCCGGGCGGATGACGGTCGGCGCCTTCTTCACCTACACGATGTTCCTCGGCTTTCTGGTCGGCCCCTTCTTCCAGATCGCCGCCATCGGGACGCAGCTGACCGAGGCCCTCGCCGGTCTCGAGCGCACGAGGGAGATCCTCCGCGAGCGCCCCGAGGACGAGGACCCCCGCCGAACGGTGGAGCTCCCCGAGGTGCGCGGCGAGATCGTCTTCGAGGACGTCGGCTTCGCCTATTCGGAGGGTGAGCCGGTCCTTCGAGCGGTGTCTCTCCGCGCGGAACCGGGGACGGTCACCGCGCTCGTCGGGCCGTCGGGAGCCGGCAAGTCCACGATGATCGGGCTCGTCTGCGCGTTTTACGCTCCCGGGCTCGGGCCGGGTGCTGATCGACGGCGTGGACCTCTCGACGGTGCAGCTCGACTCGTACCGCCGTCACCTCGGGGTGGTGCTCCAGGAGACGTTCCTCTTCGACGGGAGCATCCGCGAGAACATCGCCTTCGCCCGACCCGGCGCCGAGCAGGACTCGATCCTCGAAGCCGCGCGCCTCGCTCACGTCGACGAGTTCACGACGGCCTTTCCCGACGGGTACGACACGATCGTCGGGGAGCGCGGCGTTCGCCTGTCCGGGGGGCAGCGTCAGCGGGTGGCCATCGCACGGGCGATCCTGGCCGACCCCCGGGTTCTCATCCTCGACGAGGCGACGTCCAGCCTCGACTCGGAATCGGAGGCCTTCATCCAGGAAGGCCTGGCCTGGCTCATGAAGGGTCGTACGACCTTCGTGATCGCGCACCGACTGTCGACGATCCGGCGGGCCGACCGGATCCTGGTGGTGGAGAAGGGGGAGATCGTGGAGCGGGGCACCCACGAGGCGCTCCTGGCCGCGGGGGGCCGCTACCACGCGATGTACACGCGGCAGCACGGGCTGACGGCGAACCTGTTCCTTGCGCCGGGCGAGGAGGCGCGGCGGTCTCGATCGGACGGAGCCGAGCGGGACGAGGGCGTGACAACAGAAGACGCGGCCGACCGGCAGGGTGTCCTGTGGATCCTGCGCGAATGACCGACTCTCCCTTTGCCGGGAAGGTGGTCCTCGCCCCCCTGACCGTCGGGGGCAACCTGCCCTTCCGGCGTCTGTGCGTCGAGCTGGGGGCACAGGTCACCGTCGGTGAGATGGCGATGGTCCGCAAGCTCCTCTCCGGGAGCCCGAGTGAGTTCGCCCTCCTCAAGAGCCACCCCGACGAGGGCTTCTTCGGTGTGCAGCTCGCGGATCGAAAGGAGGACAGCCTGGCCGAGGGCGCCCGGATCGCCGAGTCGCGAGGGGCGCGCTTCATCGACCTGAACTGCGGCTGCCCCATCCACGAGATCACGCGCCGAGGCCTCGGCGCCAGCCTCCTCCGCAAGCCGACGAAGCTGGGTCGGCTGGTGGACGCGTTGAAGAAGGCGGTCTCCGTTCCTGTGACCGTCAAGCTGCGCACCGGCTGGAGAGAGGGGAAGGAGAACGTCTCGGAGGTGGCACGGGTCTGCGAGGAGAGCGGGGCCGACGCCATCACCCTGCACGCGCGCAGCCGCGAGCAGCGCTACAACCGCGCGGCGGACTGGGACCTCATCGGCCGGGTCGCGGCGGAGCGCGGGGTCCCCGTCATCGGGAACGGCGACATCCTCACCCACTACGAGGCCCGGGAGCGGATGACACGCTCGGGCGTGGGCTCGGTGATGCTGGCCCGGGGCGCCCTGATCAAGCCCTGGCTCTTCCGGGAGGTGAGGACGGGCCAGGCCTGGGAGCCCACGGGCGAAGAGCGCCTGCAGGTGCTCTGGCGACTGGTCGAGCTGCTTCGCGAGCATTTCGGTGAGGACGAGCGCGGGCGCAGACGCGCCATGCGCTTCCTCCCCTGGCACATGAACTTCTTTTGTCGCTACCGTCCCCTTCCCGAGGATCAATACGCGGAGAAGTCCCGACTCCACCCGCTGCTGCAGTCGCGCCTCGAAGCGGGAAAGCCCGCGACACCGCTGGAACGTCTCCTGGCCGACACGAGGCCCGAGACGCACCAGCGGATCGCCGAAGAGCTCATGGCCTCCGCGACGGGGGACGAGGCATTGGCGCGAGCGCAGCAGCTCGCAGCGTCACTCCCCCCGGACACCACCGAGAGGACCCTCGACGTCGCGGCCAGGGAGGTCGCGGGCTGAGGGGGAGTCGACGCACGGCGTACCCCCAATCGTTCATCGACCCCCCACCCTATCCCTCCCCACGTGGGGAGGGGAACGCCTTGAGATAGGCCCCGTACGCCCTTGTGTCCCCAAGGAGGGGACACGAGGGCGAGTCTGGGCCTGGTGGCCAGTCGCACTCATTACCATAGACCCCCGCCTTCCCTCCTCCCGGGGCTCGCTCGGCTTGAAACGCCCGTGACGACGGCGTACGCTGGCCGACAGCGAACCCCAACAAACCAAGGAGACTGGCGGCCATGAAGCGCCATCCCGCGCCCTGCGACAGCATTCTCGATGCCATCGGCTCGACCCCGCTCATCCGTCTGCGGCGGATCACCCGGGGCATCCGCACTCCGGTCCTCGGGAAGGCCGAGAACCTCAACCCCGGGGGCTCGGTGAAGGACCGGATCGGGCTGGCCATCGTCGAGGGGGCGGAGCGGCGAGGCGAGCTCAAGCCGGGCGGGGTCGTCGTCGAAGCCACGAGCGGCAACACCGGCATCGGTCTGGCGGTGGCGGCGGCGATCAAGGGCTACCGGTGCATCTTCACCATCCCGGACAAGATGTCGAGCGAGAAGATCCGGCTGCTCCGTGCGTTCGGGGCGGAGGTCGTGGTCGTGCCGACGGCGGTGCCCCCGGATCACCCCGAGTACTACATCCAGAAGGCGATCAGCATCGCGAGGTCCACTCCGGGGTCCTTCTTCGCCAACCAGCACTTCAACCCCGACAACCCCGACGCTCACTACCGGACGACGGGCCCGGAGATCTGGGAGCAGACGGACGGGCGGGTGACGCACTTCGTGTGTGCCCCCGGGACCGGTGGGACCATCACCGGAGTGGGCCGATACCTCAAGGAGCAGAACCCGGAGGTCCGGGTGATCGCCGGCGACCCGGTGGGCTCTCTCTACGCCGAGTACGCGCGAACCCGGAAGATGGGAGAGGGGGGGCCCTACAAGGTCGAGGGCATCGGCGGGGACAAGATCCCCACGTCGCTGGACTTCGACGTCGTGGACGAGTGGATGACCGCGTCCGACGCCGACGCGTTTCGCACCGCGCGGCGCCTGACCCGAGACGAGGGTCTCTTCATCGGCGGCTCGGGTGGGCTGAACGTGTGGTGTGCTCTCGAGGTGGCCCGTCGGGTGGACGACCCCGAGGCGATGGTCGTGACGATCCTCTGCGACACCGGCGAGCGGTACTTGTCGAAGCTGTTCGACGACACCTGGATGCGCGAGAACCAGATGCTCGACGCGGAGCGCACGACCGCGGGCGAGCTCCTCGAGCGGCACCCGGAGGAGGTCCCCCCGATCGTGTCGGTGGGGCCCTCGGCCAACCTGCGTCAGGCGCTCAACCTCCTCAGCACCTGGGGCGTCTCGCAGCTTCCGGTGGTCGACGGGGACGACTGCGTCGGCTCGGTCAGCGAAGCCCTGATGGCGCGTGTCCTCGAAGACGGCAAGCTGCTCGACCGCCCGGTCTCGGAGCTGATGTCCGGGCCCTTCCCGGTGGTCGACGCGGACGTTCCCCTGGACCGACTCGTCAGCCTGCTCTCGAAGGAGACGCCGGCGGCGCTGATCCGGGAGAGCGGCCGCCTGATCGGCATCGTGAACCGGTACGACGTCCTGCGGCAGGTCGCGGGCATCGGCTGAGACAGAGTCTTCGCGCGGTCAGGACCGGACGCGGGCCACGGCTGCCCGCCAGCCGGCAAGCAGGCGGTCCCGATCCGCCGCGTTCATGGCGGGTGCGAAGAGGCGGTCGCGGGTGCGGGTGCCGCGGAGGGCGTCGGGGCTCGGCCAGAAGCCCACCCCGAGGCCGGCGAGGAGGGCCGCCCCGGCGGCGGTGGTGTCGAGGAGCGCCGGGCGATCGACGGGCACCCCGAGGATGTCCGCCTGGAACTGCATGAGGAAGCCGTTGGCGGCGGCGCCGCCGTCGACGCGCAGCTCGCGCAGGACGACCCCCGACTCCTCGTTCATGACGTCGACGACGTCCCGGGTCTGGTAGGCGATGCTCTCGAGGGCGGCGCGGACGACGTGGGCCCGGCCGGCACCACGGGTGAGGCCGACGATGGCCCCGCGGGCATCGGGGTCCCACCAGGGGGCCCCGAGCCCAGCGAAGGCGGGAACGAGATACACACCGGCGGTGTCCGGGACGGCGGCCGCGATGTCCTCCGTCTCCGCGGCGTGGCGGACGAGGCCGAGCTCGTCGCGGAGCCACTGGACGGCGGCGCCGGCGACGAAGATGGCGCCCTCGAGGGCGTAGGCGGGGCCGCCCCCGCTGTCGCAGCACAGCGTGGTCAGGAGCCCCTTCCGGCTGATGACGGGACGGTCGCCGGTGTGGAGGACAAGAAAGGCCCCGGTCCCGTAGGTGTTCTTCGCCATCCCGGGTTCCCAGCAGCCCTGGCCGAACAGGGCGGCCTGCTGGTCGCCAGCGATTCCAGCGATGGGGACGCCGTCGGGCACTCCCTCGACACCGGAGGTCTCGCCGAAGACCCCGCTGCTCGGGCGCACCTCGGGGAGCATCGCCGCCGGCACCTGGAGGATCGAGAGGAGCTCCCGGTCCCAGTCGCGCTCGTGAATGTTGTACATGAGCGTCCGCGAGGCGTTCGTGGGCTCGGTCGCGTGAACTCGGCCGCCGGTCATACGGCTGAGGAGCCAGGTGTCGATCGTGCCGAAGGCGAGATCCCCGGCCTCCGCCCGGCGTTGAAGGTCCTCGTCCCGGTCGAGGATCCAGCGGACCTTGGTCCCGGAGAAGTAGGGGTCGACTACGAGGCCGGTGCGCTCGTGGAACAGGGACTCGTGGCCGTCGGCCTTGAGACGAGCGCAGATCTCCGCGGTCTGTCGGCTCTGCCACACGATCGCGCGATGGACGGGCCGCCCGCTGGATCGCTCCCACACGACCGCGGTCTCCCTCTGGTTCGTGATCCCGATGGCCTTCAGGCCGTCGGGTGGGAGGGCGGAGGCCCTCAGCGCATCCGCCATCACGCGGCGGCTCGTCTTCCAGATCTCTTCCGGATCGTGCTCGACCCAGCCGGGGCGCGGGTAATGCTGGGTGAACTCCGAGGTGGCCCGCCCGAGGACCTCTCCGGCGACTCCGAAGACGATGGCGGTCGTGGCGGTGGTGCCCTGGTCGAGGGCGAGAATGGCGGCGGCGGCACGTGCGGGCATGGGCGGATTCTACTTGTTCATTGACCCCCCACCCTATCCCTCCCCACGTAGGGGCGGAAAAGGCCGGACAGAGGCCTTGGACATCCGCGTGTCCCCAGGGAAGGGACACGCGGGCGAGCTGGGCTGGTGACCAGACGCACATGTTCATCGACCCCCATTGTCCCCACGGAAGGGACAGGCGGGCGGCGGAGGGTCTGATGGCCGAGCCGCGAACGAGGGCCTAGGGTCTCCATCCGAGCGCGAAGAAGACTGCGAAGTCCGTGGTGCTCTGCTGGGCGATCAGGTTCTCGGTGACACCGACGTCCAGGCGGACGGTTCGTCCGAGATCGACGCGCCCCCCGAGGTTCACGAGCCAGTGCACCCCGGGGTAGGAGTCGATGTTCTCCACGAGGCGGCTGGCGGCGTTCGTCTCGACGATCAGGCTCACGCGACACCAGGGTCGCCACTCGAACGCGGCGAAGCCCTGGGCTCGCGTCCGGGAGTACTCGAGGCCACGCACGGGACCCGGATCCTGAATGCTCAGCCCGGCCCCGGCGTAGAGGTCGATCGTGCGCCCGAGGGGAGTCGCCACGACGAGCTGCGCCCCGGCCCCGAGACCGTGTCGGTCGTAGGGCCCCGTCGCGGTGGGGAGGGACACGCGCCCCACGAGGGCGAGGGACGGGTCGGCGAGCCCCCCGTCGAGAGCTCGCCACCGCACGTCGAGCTGCACGCTGCCGAGACCGGTGCCCTCGTAGGGGTTCCACGAGAAGTGCTGCTCGTCCGTGGTGGTGCCCTCGATCCGGAAGGCGTCGCGCAGGAAGATCGGACGCGCGGCGTCTTCGACGCGGAAGACACGATGCCAGGAATCGATGAACGCGTCGAGCCCGCCGCCGCCCCTGTGTTGTACGGGGACACGGATCCCCACGTCGAAGTGGCGGCCGAGCCCCCGGCGCAGCGTGGCCGCGAGGGTGAGCGCCTCTCCGTCGATCAGGAAGCGCCGGTCGGCGGGATTCTCACCTCGCACGTCCTGTGTCCAGGAGAAGGAGTTGGACAGGAGGAGCGAGACGTCGACCGTCCACTCCCCCCGCGAAACCGTGTGGGGGGAGGTGGCCGGGAGCGTCAGGCGAGGCTGCGCCAGCAGGTGATCGTCGCGGATCTCGGCCGGCCCGCGCCGCGCGCCGGGGCCCCGGCCGTCATCTTTGGGGGCGTCCTGGGCGCCCGCTGTCCCCACGAAGAGGAGGCCAGCGAGGGCCAGCGCCCCACGGCCGAGGAGGCGGGAGCGTCGACTCACGGGAGCAGGCGGCTCGGCCGGGCGAGTGATGGCGACCCTGGAGGGATTCGAACCCTCGATCTCCACCTTGAAAGGGTGGCGTGCTGGGCCTCTGCACCACAGGGTCGGGGGAAGGTCTGACAGAAGTCCCGGCGAATCAAAGAAATAGCCTACACGCCTCCGGACGTCCGGGCAAGCCCACGAGGGTGGGCCCAAGAGGGCAGCGTCCCAGCCCGGAGGCGCCCCAGGAGGTGCGTCGCACCGCCGGCCAGCCAGCGTCCGGGGCCTCCCCGGGGGGCGACGAACGACGGCCAGTGCGGGAAACCTCAGGCGGCGCGGGGAAGATCGCGATCGTCGGGGGCCGGCCGTGCCATCGGGCGCGTGTAGGGGCGCGGGGGTCTCTCCATCGCGAGCAGCGCGTGGAAGATGAGCCCGCTCCCGAAAAGCAGGAGAGCCGCGGCCAGAAACTGTAGAAGCATCACCATCTCATCCTCACGGTGCCACCCTATAGGCGGGTACGGCCGGGACGGGTCCGGTGTTTCGCTTCTTTTTCGCTTTTCCGCACGGGGGATACTCCGTCGCGGCTCTCCCCGCTGAAAACAAGGGACTTGGGAAGGGAATGACCCCGGCTCAGCGCTTCTGCGGGCGGGCGGGCCGCATCTCGATGCGGCTCAGGTGGGCGCCGTCACGCGTCCGCGTGAGATCCACGACCGTCCGGGCGAGATCCTCCGCGGTCAGCATCCAGGAGGCGTCGGAGGGCTGCGGGGCGCCCTCGAACTGGGTGTCGACGGAGCCCGGGGCGATCGTGGTCACCTTCACCCCGCGCTGGCGGACCTCGAGCATGAGACACGTCGCGAAGTGGTCCAGCGCGGCCTTGCTGGCGCAGTAGGCGGCCATCCCGGCGATCGGGTTGACCCCGGCGAGCGACGAGATCATGAAGACGTGCCCGCCGCGGTGCACCAGGTGGGGAAGCGCGGCACGGGTGAGCCGGAACACGGCCGTCACGTTGGTGCCGATGACGCGGTCCCAGTCCTCGTCGCTGGTGTCGACCACGTTGGCGAACGCACCTACGCCAGCGTTGTTGACGAGGATTTGCAGACCACCGAAGTGATCGACGGCCGCGTTCACCGCGCCGGCCGCCACCGAGGAGCTTCGAACGTCGCCGGCGAAGGCGAGCCCTCGACCCCCCTGCGCCTCGATCTCCTCGACGAGCGTGTCGAGCTCGGCCGCGGAGCGGGCCACACCCGTCACCGCAACCCCTTCGCGGGCCAGGGCGAGTGAGATCGCGCGGCCGATTCCCCGGCCGGCGCCGGTCACGAGCGCGGACGCCTCTTTGAGCTCCATGCTCGCAGTATAGGAGGGGGTGGTTGCCACGGCAAAGAAGACGGAGTCGATCCCGACCCCCGGCTCCGGGGGGCGGCTTGCCGCCGAGGGCCGGCGGACCCTATATTCGGGGACGGACCCGACCCATGGACTACAAGGACTACTACAAGGTGCTGGGCGTCAAGAAGGACGCGAGCGCCAAGGAGATCAAGGCGGCCTACCGCAAGCTGGCCCGCAAGTACCACCCCGACGTGAACTCCGGCGACGAGAACGCGGAGGCCCGCTTCAAGGAGGTCAACGAGGCGCACGAGGTTCTCGGAGATCCGGAGAAGCGGCAAGCGATACGACCAGTTCGGCTCCAACTGGGAGGCCTTCAGTCGCGGCGGCGCCCCGGGAGCGGGGCGGGTTCCCCGGCGGGTTCCGCGTCGAGTACCAGGACCTCGGCGGTGGTGGCGGCGGCTTCTCGGACTTCTTCCGGACGTTCTTCGCGGGAGGGGGCGGTTTCGGCGGCGGCGGTGGCTTCCCCGGGGGCTTCGGCGGCGCCGGGGAGATCTACGAGCCGCCCTCCGACGCCGAGGGCGAGGTGACGCTGACCTTGCCGGAGGTGTTGGCCGGCACCACCCGTGAGGTGGGTCTCGAGGAGAAGGGTCAGACGCGGCGGGTCGAGGTGAAGATCCCCCCGGGTGTCCGCGAGGGCTCACGGGTGCGCGTGGCGGGGGCCGGGGCGGCGGGCTCGCGAGGCCGGCGGGGCAACCTCTATCTTCGGGTGCGGATCGCCCCGGATCCGAGATTCGAGCGGAAGGGGGATGACCTCGCGACCGTCGTTCGGGTGCCGCTGACGACGGCGATCCTGGGCGGGCGAGGCCGAGGTCCCGACCCTCGAGGGGACGGTGGCGATCAAGATCCCGCCGCAGACGCCGGTCGGGCGGTCGTTCCGGCTGAAGGGAAAGGGGCTGCCCCGCCTCGGCAAGAGCGACGGGCGGGGAGACATCCTGGCCAGTCTCGCGGTGGAGCTGCCGAGCACGCTCTCCGAACGGCAGAAGGAGCTGTTCGAGGAGCTGCGCGGCAGCGGCGTGTGACCCGAATCACCTGATCCTCGGGGGCACCGCTCTTCGGCGTTGTACCCGATCGGGCCGGTCCGCTACACTCCCCTCAACGAGTCAGGAGGGCGAATGAGGCTGAGGGCTTTGAGGGTGCTGGTGGCGGCGCTGGCGTTGGCGGGGATGGTCTCTACGGCGTCAGCGCAGTCCGACCGACCGATGGTCGCGGTGATGGACTTCGACTACAGCGCGGTCAACAACTGGTGGAGCGGTGTCTGGGGGAACTACGACGTTGGCAAGGGCATGGCGGACATGGTGGTCGACGAGTTGATCAACGAGTCGGACTTCCGCGTGATCGAGCGGAAGAGGATCGACACCGTGCTCGCCGAGCAGGACTTCGCTCAGAGCGACCGCGCCGACCCGAGTGCGGCCAAGCTGGCGCAGGTGGGCAAGGTGCTCGGCGTCCGCTACATCATCGCGGGCTCGATCACCAAGTTCAACACGTCGGACAAGAACTACTCGGCCGGGGGGATCGTCAAGGGTCCGCTCGGGGGCCTCGGCCTCAAGAAGTCGAAGAGCGAGGTTCAGCTCAACGCCCGGGTGATCGACGCCACCACGGGCGAGATCCTCGTCGCGGCCAAGGGCAACGGTGAGTCCAACAAGGGCGGTGGGGTCTCGGTCGCCGGTGGCGCGAGCGGCGTCGGCGGTGGCTTCAGCATGGGGTCGAGCGAGTATCGGGCCAGCGCGCTGGGCGAGGCGCAGGAGATGGCCTGCGTCGAACTCGTCAAGAACATCGTAAAGCGCCAGGGCAAGCTCCAGCAGTAGGCGTGCTCCCGGTGCGCTAGCCCCGATCCGAGGCCGCCGACCTCAGGCGAGTTCGCAGAATCTCGGATCGGGGCTAGAATCGGGCCCGCCGCCCCGGCGGCGGGTCCATGTCGCTTTGGCTCCCGCGGCCAGGACGGCCACTCTCATGGCCGAGCCCGTCTTCACCGTCGCCAACCAGCTCACGATGCTGCGGATGGCGTTGGTGCCGCTGCTGGTCCTGCTCGCCCTCGGGCGCCAGTTCACCTGGGCGTTGGTCGTGTTCGTGGTGGCCGGGCTCACCGATGCCCTCGACGGCTACATCGCCCGCCACGGCCACCAGATCACCAAGCTCGGGGCGACCCTCGACCCCATCGCGGACAAGATCATGGTGGGCTCGACCTACGCGGTTCTGACGTGGAGCTCGGCGGTGGTCTGCCCGATGCCGATCTGGCTGACCGTCACGCTCCTCTTCCGCGACACCATGCTGGTGGTGGGCGTCCTCGCCGTGAACCTGACCGTGGGGCCCCGGGTGTTCTATCCCTCGCGGTTCGGGAAGGCCTCGAGCGCCCTCAACATGGTCGCGGGCGGCGCCGCGCTGGCGGTCAACGCCGCGGGAGACTGCCTTCCGGCCATGCGCTGGCTCTACGTCGCCACCCTGGCCGTGTTGATCGCCTCGACCGCTCAGTACATCTACAGCGCCAGCGAGAGGCCTCCGAAGAAGCGCTAGCTGCCAGGGAGCGGAAGCCAGGCCTAGGCTCGCCCGCGTGTCCCTTCCCTGGGGACACGCGGGTGCGCGGGGCCCATCTCAAGGCCTTTCCCGGCCTGTCGGAGGCGACGCTCGCGCGTCGCAGCGTACTCTCGGGGTCGACGCTCGTCTCGCGAGCTCGACTTCGCGTCCCCCGAGCCCCTACGTGGGGAGGGATAGGGTGGGGGGTCATTGAACGATTGTGGCCGCCGAGCCGCAAGGCTTCGGCCCCGCGCACGCGGGTTCGGCCGACAGGACGCTAGAGAGGCGAGCTGTCGGGGATCCCGAGCTTCTCCCGGAAGTAGATCACGGTCCGCCTCAGGCCTTCGTCCAGCGGGACCCGAGGCTCCCACTCGAGGATGGCGCGGGCGCGGGCGATGTCGGGTTGACGGACCCTGGGGTCGTCGACGGGCAGGGGTCGCTCCACGATCCCCGACGACGAGCCGGTGAGGCCGATGACCCTCTCCGCGAGAGAGCGAATCGACATCTCCGCCGGATTTCCGAGGTTCACGGGCGTGGCGGTGTCCGACATCATGAGGCGAACGATCCCCTCGACGAGGTCGGACACGTAGCAGAGGCTCCGGGTCTGGCTGCCGTCACCGAAGACAGTGACGTCCTGTCCCCGCAGGGCCTGGCTCATGAACGCGGGAATGGCGCGGCCGTCGTCGACTCTCATCCGCGGGCCGTAGGTGTTGAAGATCCGCACGATGCGGGTCTCGATGAGATGGACGCGGTGATAGGCCATCGTGAGGGCCTCGGCAAAGCGCTTGGCCTCGTCGTAGACGCCGCGCGGGCCGACCGGGTTGACGTTCCCCCAGTAGTCCTCCCGTTGCGGGTGAACGAGAGGGTCCCCGTAGACCTCGGAGGTCGAGGCGAGCAGGAAGCGTGCTCGCTTGGCCTTGGCCAGCCCCAGGCAGTTGTGGGTGCCGAGGCTGCCGACCTTCAGGGTCTGGATCGGGAGCTTCAGGTAGTCGATCGGGGAGGCCGGGCTCGCGAAGTGGAAGATGTAGTCGAGCGGGCCCTCGATCGCGATGTAGTCGGTGACGTTGTGCCGGACGAAGACGAAGTCGCGGCCCGTGAGGTGGGCGATGTTGTCCACGTCCCCGGTGACGAGGTTGTCCATCCCGATGACCGAGAAGATCACGCTCGAGGAGGGCCTCGCAGAGGTGCGAGCCGATGAAGCCGGCGGCACCGGTGACCAGGGCTCGTGGCATCGGCTCAGTAGGCGTGCTTCTGGCCGAAGCCGCGGAAGAGGGTGAGGATCAGGATCTTGAGGTCGAGCAGCAGCGACCAGTTCTCGATGTAGTAGATGTCGTGCTCGATCCGCTTCTCGATCGAGGTGTTGCCGCGCCAGCCGTTCACCTGGGCCCAGCCGGTGATGCCGCTCTTGACCCGGTGCCGGCGCATGTACTGCGGGATGCGCTCGCGGAACTGGGCCACGAAGGGCGGCCGTTCCGGGCGGGGCCCGACCAGGCTCATGTCTCCGAGAAAGACGTTGATCAGCTGGGGCAGCTCGTCGAGGTTGAACCGGCGGAGCCAGATCCCCGACGCGGGTGCGTCGCGGGTCGTCGGAGGTGGCGAAGATGGGTCCAGTGTCCTTCTCGGCCTCGTCGACCATGGTGCGGAACTTGAAGATCTGGAAGGTCCTTCCGTCGAGGGTCATGCGCTCCTGACGGAGGAAGACCGGCCCCTTGCCACCGAGGAGCTTGATGAGCAGCGGCGATGATCGGGAAGACGGGAACGACGGTGAGCCCGACGAGCAGCAACGCGGAGGAGGTCACGTCCATGAGCCGCTTCGCCATGCTGTTCCAGCCCTGCAGCGGCACCTCGTTGAGGCTGATGATCGGGATGCCGTCGAGGTCCTCCAGGGCGGCCTTGATCGTCGCGTACTGCACGACGTCGGGGACGACCTTGATGTCGACGCACTCGTTGCTGAGGCTGCGCACGAGGGGCACGATGCGGGCGTGGTCCTCGAGGGGAAGGGCGACGTAGAGCTGGTCCGCCCCGTGCCGCTCGAGGGCCTGGCGCGCCTCGTCGAGGGTCCCGACCACGGGCACCCCCGCGTGCCCCGAGGCGTCGCGCGAGTCGGCGAGGAAGCCGCTCGACCCGGTATCCGAGCTCGCGGTGCGCGAGCAGGGCCTCGGCCACCGTCCGCCCGAGCTCTCCCGTGCCGGCCACGAGGACCCGGGTGACGTTGTACCCCGCCGCCCACTGGCGCTGGAGCCAGGCCCGGATCGCCCCGCGACCGGCGTTGAGGAAGAGCACGTCGAGGACGACGAAGAGGGCGAAGACGGCCTGGCTGTACTCCCAGCTCGGGGCGACGTCAGGCTGGTAACGATAGTAGACGCGCACGTAGAGGGTGGCGCCCAGCGTCAGGGCGGTGCCAATAAGGACGCTGAAGAGGATGGCGAAGAACTCGTCGATGCGGCTCCGGCCCCGCTTGACCTGGTAGAGCCCGTGAAAGTAGAGGACGGCCGGCCACACGACCGCCATGAAGGGGATGAGGAGCAGGTAGCGTGAGAGATCGGGGATCCCTTTGGTGACGGGGATGAAGAGGTGGACGGCGTCGGCGTGGAACCGCACGACGTAGGCCAGGACCCAGGCCAGTGCCGTCACCGTGACGTCCACGGCGATGAAGAGCACCATCATCAGCCGGGTCTGGAATCTCAGCATTCGGGGAATCTGCCGTTCAGAGCGCGCTCCACGAGGCGCCGGACGCGGGTCTCGAAGACCTCGCGGCGGTGGGCCTCGGCCCGGGCCCGGAGCGTCAGTCTATCAAAGGGGGTAGAAGCGAGGGTAGCGAGAGCGGCGCGGAGCGCGGGCGCGGTGGGGTCGGAGAACACGACCCCGGTGCGACCGTCCTGCACGCTCTCCGGGCCGCCTCCTTCCCCGTAGACGACCGCGGGCCGGCCACAGGCCATCGCCTCGAGGGGGACGATGCCGAAGTCCTCGACCCCGGGCATGAGAACCGCCCGGCAACCCCGGTACTGCTCGCGGAGCTCCGAGTCGTCGACCCGCCCGAGGAAGGAGACTTCGGGAGGGGCGAGGGCGCGGAGGCGGGCCTCTTCGGGTCCGGTTCCCACGATGCGCAGCGGCCACCCGGTGCCACGGTAGGCCTCGAGCGCGAGCTCGAGCCGCTTGTAGGGCGCGAGGGCGGACACCACGAGATCGTATGTGCCGGGTCGATCGGGGCCGGGCGTGAAGTGGTCGGTGTCGACCGGAGGAGGGATGACCTCTGCCTCCCGCCCGTAGTAGCGCCGAATGCGGTCGGCGACGTAGGCGCTGTTGGCGGCAAAGTGGTGGACGCGGGCGGCGGACGCCGTGTCCCAGGCGCGCAGACCGGCGGCGGCGGGGGGTATGGCCAGGCGACCGAGGAGACCCAGACGCCCGGAGCCGAAGTAGTCGTCGTAGCGGTCCCACACGTAGCGCATCGGCGTGTGGCAGTAGCAGAGGTGGAGCGCTCCCCGACCCGGCCGGACTCCCTTCGCCACGCAGTGGGAGCTCGAGAGGACGAGATCGAACCCACGCAGGTCGAATCGCTCGGCGGCGAAGGGGAAGAGGGGGAGGTAGTGGCGGTAGCGACGTGCGGAAGCCGGGAGGCCTTGCACGAAGGAGGTGCGGATCTCCCGCGCCTCGAGCTCCGGGTCCACCGAGCCCTCGACGTGGAGGAGGGTGAAGATGGGTGCGTCGGGGTAGAGCCGGGCGAGCGAGAGAAGGACCTTCTCGCCACCCCGCATCCCGGTGAGCCAGTCGTGAACGAGCGCGACCCTCAGCGCGCGGGCTCCGCGAGGGCGGGGACGGGTCGGCCCAGCGCCTTCAGGTAGCCGGCGTGGATCGCGCGGACCGAGCGCTCCCAGCTGAAGGCCCGGGCGCGGGCGCGCCCCTTCTCGATGAGCTGCTCGCGGAGGTCGTCGTCGTCGAGGACCGCCGCGATCCCGGCCGCGATGTCCTCCACGCGATAGGGATCCACGAGCAGGGCGGCATCGGCCACGACCTCGGGCAGCGAGGACATGCGGGAGGTGACGACCGGCGTGCCGCAGGACATCGCCTCGAGAGGGGGGAGACCGAAGCCTTCGTAGAGCGAGGGGAAGGCGAACACCGACGCCATGCGGTAGAGGGCGGCGAGGGTGCGGGGGGGAACGAAACCGAAGAAGCGAACGTCCTGTCGAAGGCCGGTGGACTCGACCGCGCGGCGCAGCGCGCCGTACTTGCTCACGTCGTCGCCGATGAGCAGGAGCTGGAGGTCCTCGTGCCCGCCCTGCTCACGCACGAGGGCGAAGGCGCGGATCAGTCGCTCGAGGTTCTTGTGCGGCTTCACGTTGCCGGCGAAGAGCACGAAGCGCCCGTGGATCTGGTAGCGCTCCCTCACGCGTGCCATCTCCTCCTCGCCCGGGTCCTCGAGCAGCTCGCTGTCGATCGCGTTCGGCACCACGTGCACCTTGTCGGGATCGGCCCACGAGTAGAAGCGGAGGATGTCGGACCGCGAGGCCTCCGAGACCGTGAAGACCACCGCGCTGTGGCGGATGGCGCTGCCCATCATGTACCGGGCGTAGCGCCACGCCATCCGGTTGGGAAGGTACTGGGGAAACAGAAGGTGGATGCAGTCGTGGATCGTGACCACCGACGGGATCGTGCACAGAAGCGGACGCACGTAGTGCGGCGAGTGCAGCAGCTCCGCCCCCAGCCGCTTCAGCTTGAGCGGGATCGACAGGTGCTCGCGCACACCGTATCCCGCCGAGCTGTCGACGACGGGGACGAAGTTCTCGGCCAGGTCGCGCAGGGTGGCTTCGTCGGCGTCGTGGCAGAACAGGAAATACGTGGTCTCGTGATCGAGCCGGGCCAGGTGGCGCACGAGGTTTCGGACGTACGTGCCGATCCCGAAATCCCGCCACTTTCGCACGTCGACTGCAATCTTCACTGGCGCTCTGCCTGTTCCGACAAATCCCCGCGTGACAATAACATGAGGAGACGGACGGACCCAAGCGAGGGACGGCCGGGGAAGGGGCGTGGCCCGAGCGGTCAGCCGCGACCGAGGGCCAGTCGGCCCAGCGCCCAGGCCTCCTCCCGGCCGGCCTCGTCCGCGGACAGGGCGCCTCGGGCGAGCCCGACGAAGGCCCGTCCGAGAAGGAAGAGTCGAAGCCCCCCGCGGGCGAGGGGACCGTTGTGCTTCCGGTAGTAGAGGAGATGGCTCCGGTGATACTCCAGCCGGGCCCGCTCCGGGGCGCGCGCCATGCTCTGTCCGAGCTGGTGGCGGATCCTGGCGGCCGGGGTGAAGATCACTCGCCAGCCCGCACCCCGCAAGCGACGGCACAGATCGGCGTCCTCCTCGTAGAGGAAGAAGCCCTCGTCGAAGCCTCCCACTGCCTCGAGGGCCTCTCGACGGGCCATGAGGCACGCACCGGACACCCAGCCGGGCTCGTGCTCGCGGGCGTGACGGTCCTCCGCTTCGCGGAGCGCCTCGGGGACGCCACGCCGAACGCCTCGCACGAGCCGCCGCTGCCCCCGCTCGCTCGACGGGGTGAGGTCGGGCCCGGTGGACACCTGGATCGTGCCGTCCGGGTCGCGGGTGAGCGGTCCCACCGCCCCGACATCGGCGTCGGCGTCCAGCCGGGCGGCCAGGATCTCGACCGCGCCCGCGGTCACGGTGGCGTCGGGATTGAGGAAGAGGACATGGGGCGCGGTCGTGGCCCGCACGCCCTGGTTGCACGCGCGAGCGAACCCGACGTTCACGGGGTTGGCGATCACCCGCACCTCGGGGTTTCGGGCGCCGACCGCCGCGGGCGAGCCGTCTTCGCTGGCGTTGTCGACCACGACGGTCTCGAACACTACGCCGACGTAGCGAGCGAGGGAGTCGAGACAGGCGACCAGGGCCTCCCGCGCGTTGAAGGACACGATCACGACGGCAACGGACGGGGGCGACGGGCTCACGGCCGGGCCGCCCCGAGGCACGCCGCCCGCGTGAGGGCGGCACATCGGTCCCAGGAGTAGCGACCGGCGAGATCGTGACCGGCGACGATCAACCGCTCGCGAAGGTCGGTCTCACTCAGCACTCGATCGAGGGCGCTCGCCACCGCCGACTCGTTGCGGGGGGCAACGGTGAGAGCAGCGCCTCCGAAGATCTCTCCGAGGGAAGGCGGCCGGGCAACGACGAGGGGAACGCCACGCGAAGCGGCCTCGAGGGCGGGCAGCCCGAAGCCCTCGTACTCGGAGAGAAAGACCGCGGCATCGGCGGCGGCGTAGCGATCGGCCAGACCGGCCTCGTCCACGAAGCCGGAAAGGCGCACGCGGTCCGTGAGGCCGACTGAGGCGACCAGGGCAGGGAGGTCGAGCGGGGGGTGGGTCCGGTTGTCGCCGACGACGTCGAGGAGCAGTCCAGAGTGACGTCGGGCGAGGCGGGCCATGGCCCGCAGGAGCACGGGCAGGCAGCGCCGGTTGAGGACGGAGCCGACCGTGATGACGTACGGCCCGGAGAGCCCCAGACGCCGGCGAGCCTCCTCCCGGGGAGGTGGCACCGGCAGGTCGTCGTCGGGTCCGAGGGGCGCGAGCGTCACGCGGTCGGCGGCGGACGGGAAGCGCCGAACGATCTCGCGGCGCGTGAAGTCCGAATTGGTGAGGACGGCCCGGGAGGCGTGGATGCTGAGGCTCACGAGCAGCCGACGGCGCAGCCCATCCTGGTACGAGAAGTCCTGGGGCTGAAAGAAGAAGGAGAGGTCGTGCACCATCGTGACGCGAGGGGTGCGGAGCGACAGGGGACACACGTAGGCGGGGGAGAAGAAGACGTCGGGGTGATCGGCGCGGGCGATGGGGGGAAGGCTCCGCTCGAGCCAGACGAGGCCGCGCGCGCGACCGTCGCCCACGGGACGGCGTTCGATCGCGGTGTGATCCAGTACCGGATCTTCCGGGGGGGACCCGCTGAAGTAGACGAGCAGCCTGTCGCCCGTCTCGCGCCAGCGGCGCAGGAGATTTCGGAGATAGCGGCCGGTGCCGGTGGGCTGGCCCTGAAGCTCCCGGCCGTCGATGCCGACGACGAGCGGCCTATCGTCCAAGGACCGTGCGATAGAAGGCGATCGTCCGCTGGGCCGTGTCCTGCCAGTCGAAGCGCTGGCTGCGCTCGAGGCCCCGCCTCCTCGAGGCCTCGGCCAGAGCCGGGTCGTCGAGAAGGCGCTCGATCGCCTGGGTGAGGGCGCCCACGTCGCCGGGATCGACCAGAGTCGCAGCGTCGCCCGCGACCTCCTCGAGCGCGGAGCCACGCGAGCAGACCACGGGGAGCCCGGCCGCCATGGCCTCGACTACCGGGAGGCCGAAGCCCTCCTCGAGCGAGGGGAGGACGAGAAGGCCGGAGGCGGCCATCAGGGCGCGGATGTCGTCTCGGGCAAGATAGCCGGTGGCGCGGATCTGGGGGCCGACCCGATCGCCCCCCTGGGCCCACGAGGACCCGGGGCCGGCCAGGACGAGAGGAGGAACGTCTCGGCGGCGCCGGGCCAGATTGAGGTAGGCCATCACCAGGGACACCAGGTTCTTCCGCTTCTCGTCGCTGCCGACGTAGAGGATGGCTCCCCGGGGGAGCCGGAGGCGATTCAGCGTGGCCGCGACCTGCGGCTCCGGCGGCACCTCACGGAAGAAGGGGTCCACGCCGAGGGGGGTCACCGCGATCTTCTCGGGCGGGATCCCGAGGAGGGTCTGGGCCTCCCGCGCGGTGAACTGGGAGACGCAGAGGATCCCGTCGGCCTCACGGGCGTGCTCCCGCACCAGGTCCACGTAGTCGCGCCGTATCTCCGCCCCCGTCATCTCCGGGTGCTTCAGGAAGAACAGGTCGTGGATCGTGAGGATGCGGCGGGCGCGACGGGCGGGGATCAGGAGGGGGTGGGGGGAGTGGACGAGATCGAGGGGAGCGCCGACCAGACGGTCGAGGCTGGGCCAGCCGAGGCGGTTCCACGCGAGATTGAGCCCCCCGACCGGGAAGCGGCGGTCCACGAGGTGGACGTTCGTCGGCCAGATTCGGGCGGGGTAGCGCTCCTTGAGCGAGGCCGAGAAGTAATAGAAGGTGTCGTCGAGCGCGAGGGCGGGCAGGCGATCGAGCAGGCCGAGCACGTAGCTCCCCACCCCGGTCGGTTGGGCGAGCGAAGGCCGCACATCGAGTCCGAACTTCATGAGACGCTGAATGATAGCAGGCCTCTCGCCGAGGACAGTTGTGCTAGGCTGAACGGTCACTCGTAGCGCCAACGGAGGAGCGAAGGGATTGAACATCGGGGTCGTCGGAACGGGCTACGTGGGGCTGGTCGTCGGGGCGTGTCTCGCCGAGACCGGCAACTCGGTCCGGTGCGTCGATAGCGACGAGGACAAGATCGCCGCCTTGCGCCTCGGCCGGATCCCCATCTACGAGCCGGGGCTGGAGGAGATCGTCCTTCGCAACGTGACCGAGGAGCGCCTGCGGTTCAGCACCGACCTCGGCGAGACGGTGGCCGCCAGCGACGTGATCTTCATCGCGGTGGGAACACCGCAGGATGAGGACGGCTCGGCCGACCTGAGGCACGTGCTCGAGGTGGCGCGGGACATCGCGAGGGCGATGAACGGGGACAAGATCATCGTCAACAAGTCCACGGTGCCGGTGGGGACGGCGGCGAGGGTCCACGAGGTCGTGACCTCCCTCACCACGCACCGGGTCGCGGTGGTGTCGAACCCCGAGTTCCTGAAGGAGGGCACCGCGGTCGACGATTTCCTCAAGCCCGACCGCGTGGTCATCGGGACCAACCAGCCCGAGGTCGAGAAGGTGATGCGCCGACTCTACCGGCCGTTCGTTCTCACCGGAAAGCCCATCATCGTCATGGACCCCGCCTCGGCCGAGCTGACCAAGTACGCGGCCAACGCGATGCTCGCGAGCCGGATCTCGTTCATGAACGAGATCGCCAACTACTGCGACCGGGTGGGCGCCGACGTCCACAGCGTCCGGATGGGCATCGGCTCGGACAGCCGCCTCGGGGCCTCGTTTCTCTTCCCCGGGGTCGGCTACGGCGGCTCCTGCTTTCCGAAGGACGTGAAGGCCCTCATCCGGATGGGCCAGGACGCAAACGTTCCGCTGCACGTGATCGAGGCGGTGGACCGCACGAACGAGGAGCAGAAGTCGAGCATCGTCCCGCGCGTGGCCGCTCATCTCGGTGGCCTCGAGGGGAAGGTCGTGGCGGTGTGGGGACTCGCGTTCAAACCCCGGACCGACGACATACGCGAGGCCCCCGCGATCGCCATCATCGAGGGGCTCCTGGCGGGGGGGGCCTCGGTCCGGGCCTACGATCCGAAGGCGGAGGCCGGAGCCCGACGTCTGCTCGGCGACCGGGTCAGCCTGTGCAGCCGGGCCTACGAGGCGGCGACGGGAGCGGACGCCCTCGTGGTGGTGACCGAGTGGAACGAGTTCCGAGAGCCCGACTTCCGCGAGCTCAAGGCGAGGATGCGTCACCCGGCCCTCTTCGACGGCCGGAATATCTACAATCCCCAGACCGTGCGGGAGATGGGCTTCCACTACGAGGGAATCGGGCGCCGATGAGCGCCTCCGAGCGCATCCCGCCCCGGCGAACCCCGCTCGAGGATCCGCTCCTGACCGTCGTCATGCCGGTCTACAACGAGAAGGCGACGGTGGAGGAGATCGTGGCCCGCGTCCTCGCGGTCCCGCTGCGGATCGAGCTCATCGCGGTGGACGACGCCTCGACGGACGGCAGCCGCGAGATTCTCGAGAAGCTGTCCCGGGAGGGCGGCTTCCGCGTGCTGCACCAGGAGCGCAACCAGGGCAAGGGGGCGGCGGTCCGTCGGGGGATCGAGGCGGCCACCGGGGACGTGATCGTCGTGCAGGACGCCGACCTGGAGTACAGCCCGGAGGAGTATCCGGACCTTCTCGATCTCATCGTCAAGGGCAAGGCGGATGCGGTCTTCGGCAGCCGCTTCATCGGCCGGCACCGCTGCTTCCTCTTCACCCACTATCTCGCGAACCTGTTCCTGAACCTGGTCACGAACATCCTCTACAACACGACCATGACCGACATGGAGACCTGCTTCAAGGCGGTGCGCGCGGAGGTGCTGAAGGACCTGAGGTTGAAGAGCGACCGCTTCGGGATCGAGCCGGAGATCACGGCCAAGCTCTTCAAGCGGGGGGCCCGGGTCTACGAGGTCCCGATCACCTACGAGGGGCGTGACTACAGCGAGGGGAAGAAGATCACCTGGCGGGACGGCTTTCCCGCCCTCTGGACCCTGGTCAAGTACCGGTTCACCGACTAGCGCCGGCCCCGCTCGCCGGAGGCTGTTGCCGGGGGGCCGCCTCCGCCGTTATACTCGATATTTCGGGCAGCCTGCTAAACGGCCGCCGGCCAAGGAGATGAGGCCATCGCCCTCCCCGCGCACCCCCCTCCTGCGAGCTTGATCCGCCACGTCGCGCCCAAGCCGCGGCGACGCCGACGGTGGGGGGGCCTCCGCTCGACCCTGGACGGGCTCCGCCTCGAGGCCACTCTCTTCCGTCGTCTGTTCGGCTACACGAAGCCGTATCGGGGGCGGCTCGTCCTCTCGTGGGTGGCCACGGGCGGCTACGCGGCGGCGGGGGCGTTCCTCGTCTCGCAGGTGAAGCCGATCTTCGACGAGGCCCTGATCGACGGGGTCAACGTCGGGCGGCTGTCGGTCACCATCGTGGTCCTGTACCTCATCAAGGGTGTCTCCTCCTACTTCTCGACGACCCTCGTCGCCGACGCGGGGCAGCACGCGGTCACCGACCTGCGCAACGCCCTCTACCAGCACGTGCTGGGGCAGTCCTTCGCCTTCCTCGGGCGGAGCAGCACCGGGACGCTGATGAGCCACATCACGACGGACGTGGAGAAGATCCAGGCCGCGGTCTCGGAGCTCGCCGGCGACATCCTGAAGGAGGGTCTGACCGTCCTCGGTCTCCTCTGCGTGCTCTTCTACATGGACTGGCGTCTGGCCATTCTCTCCCTCGTCGGCATGCCTCTGGCGCTGCATCCGCTGGTCCGCTTCGGCCAGCGACTCCGCGCGTCCAACGAGACCTCGCTCCGTCGCTGGCGTGACATCTCGGAGATCCTCCAGGAGACGATCTCGGGCTTCCGGGTGGTCAAGGCGTTCCGCATGGAGAAGTTCGAGATCGGGCGCTTCCAGCGCGCGGCGTCGCGTCTGCTGAACGTGAACATGCGGATCACGCGGACGACCGCGATCCTGCCTCCCCTGATGGAGTTCGTGGGGGGCCTCGCGATGGTGGGGGCGCTGATCTACGGGAGCTTCGCCATACGAAGTGGATACCTGACCACCGGGGCCTTCGTGGCGTTTCTGGCCGCGCTGTTCGCCATGTACACGCCGATCAAGCGGCTGTCCCGGGTCAACGCCACGCTCCAGGCGGCCCTGGCTGCAGGGTCGCGGGTCTTCGAGGTGCTGGACCGACACGACGAGGTCCCCGAGGCGGAGAAGGCCGTGCCCCTGCCGCGGATGAAGGGGGAGATCGAGTACCGCAGCGTCGGCTTCCGCTACGCGGACGGGCACGGTGAGGTACTCCGCAACGTCAGCTTCGTGGCGCGGCCGGGCGAGGTCGTGGCCATCGTCGGCACGAGCGGCGCGGGCAAGACGACGCTCGTCAACCTGCTGCCGCGCTTCTACGACGTGACGGAGGGGGCGGTCCTCATCGACGGGATCGACGTGCGGCAGGCGACGCTCGGGAGCCTGCGGCGGCAGATCGGCCTCGTGACCCAGGAGACGGTGCTCTTCAACGACACCGCTCGGGCAAACATCGCCTACGGGCTCGACGACGTGGACGAGGCCCGGGTGGAGTCCGCGGCCCGCGCCGCCTTCGCCCACGACTTCATCCTCGACCTCCCACGACGGTACGACACCGTCATCGGGGAGCGGGGGAGCCGGCTCTCCGGCGGTCAGAAGCAGCGTATCGCCATCGCGCGGGCCATCCTGAAGAACCCGCCCATCCTGATCCTCGACGAGGCCACGTCGGCCCTCGACGCCGAGTCCGAGCGGCTCGTGCAGTCGGCGCTCGCCAACCTGATGCGGGGTCGGACGACGCTGGTGATCGCGCATCGCCTCGCCACCGTCCGCGTCGCCGACCGCATCGTGGTCCTGGACGGGGGCGAGGTGGGCGAGGTGGGGCGGCACGAAGAGCTGCTTCGGCGCGACGGAGGGATCTACTGCCGTCTTCACGAGCTTCAGTTCGCGGCCCAGGAGCAGACCGTATGATCCGCTCCATGACCGGCTACGGCTCCGCCGGGCTCGAGACCGAGGCGGTGCGGGCGGCGGTCACCGCCCGCAGCCTGAACCACCGTTACCTCGACGTGACCGTGCACGTCCCCCGACGGCTTCAGCCGCTGGAGGGCGAGATCAAGGAGGCGGTCGGTCGGACCGTGCGGCGCGGGCGGGTGGAGCTGTCGGTCCAGGCCACCCTCGCGGAGGGGCCCGCGGAGGAGGTGGTGCCGTCCCGACCGCTCGTCGCCTCGCTCGTGCGCGCGCTGCGCGACATGCAGAACGAGTTCGGGCTCGAAGGGGGAGTGGCGGTGTCGGACCTCGTGCGCTTTCCCGGGGCCCTCGAGCGGGCGGAGGCCCCGGCGACCGTGCCCGGCGAGGCGCACCAGGCGCTCTTCGCCCTCGTGGGGCAGGCCCTGGAGGGTCTGGACACCATGCGGCGGGCCGAGGGCGAGCGGCTTCGCACGGAGCTGGAGCGGGCGCTCCTGGCCATCGAGGCGGCGACGGAGGCGATCGAGCGACGCGCGGAGGAGACACGGGAGGCCCGGCAGGTCACGCTGCTGGAGCGGCTGCGGGGCCTGGTGGTGGAGCTCGGCCTGGAGGACGGGCGGCTCTTCCAGGAGGTGGTTCGCTCCGTGGAGCGCCACGACGTGGCGGAGGAGATCCAGAGGCTGCGGAGCCACGCGGCGATGGCCCGGGAGCTCCTCGCGGCCGAAGACCGCCCGGCCGGGAAGCGGCTGGACTTCCTCGCCCAGGAGCTCATGCGCGAGGCCAACACGATCGGCAGCAAGGTGGCCGACGCCACCCAGGTCCAGATCGTCGTCGGCCTCAAGGCCGAGATCGAGCGGCTGCGCGAGCAGGTGCAGAACGTTGAGTGAGCGACTCCCGAGCGTGATCGTGGTCTCTGCGCCTTCCGGCGCGGGGAAGAGCACCGTGGTCACCCGGGTCCTCGACGAGATGCCGGGCCTGCGCTTCTCGGTTTCGCACACGACGCGACCGCCGCGCCCCGGCGAGCACGGCGGGGTCGAGTATCACTTCGTCGATCGTCCCGCTTTCGAGCGGCTGCGCGAGGAGGGGAAGCTGCTCGAGTGGGCGGAGGTGCACGGCAACCTGTATGGGACCGGCCTCGCGGAGTACGACCAGGCCCGCGCCGAGGGAGCCGACCTGCTGCTGGACGTGGACGTTCAAGGCGCGGCCCAGGTGCGCGAGAAGATGCCGGAGGCGGTGACCGTGTTCGTTCTGCCCCCCTCCTACGAGGTGCTGGAGCGCCGACTGCGGGGGAGGGGGCAGGACGACGAGCCCACGATCAAGCGCCGGCTCGCCGCCGCCGGCCGGGAGATTCGCGCCTTCGAGCACTACGACTACGCGATCGTCAACGACGACCTCGACGCGAGCGTCGAGTCACTCAAGTGCATCGTGCGGGCCGCGCCGCTGCCGCGTGAGCCACGTGGCCGAGCGGGCCCGCGCCATCGAGAGAACCTTCGAGTTGGCAAAGGAGACGAACAGAGCATGAAACAGGTATACCTGCCCCGGGACGTGGATTCCAAGTTCCGCTTCATCACCGTGGCCGCCCAACGGGCCAAGCAGCTTCAGAGCGGGGCCAAGCCCCGTGTGGACACCCGTAGCCGCAAGGCGACGCGGGTCGCCATCGAGGAGACCATCGCGGGAACCGTCTCCTGGGAGGTGAGGGATGAAGGGCCGGAGGTCGAGGTCGAGGCCGTGGCCGCGGTGGCCGCGGAGAATGAGGTCTAGCCGGGAGGCGATCCATGCCGATGGTGGTGCTCGGGGTCACCGGGTGCATCGCGGCGTACCGGGCGTGTGAGGTGCTCCGCGAGCTGCAGCGGTGCGAGGTGGACGTGCACGTGGTCATGACCTCGGCCGCCACCCGCTTCGTGGGACCGATGACCTTCGAGGCGCTCTCGCACCACCCGGTCTTCCACGATCAGTGGGCGCTCGGCGCGAACAGCGACATCCGCCACATCAGCCTCGCGGATGCGGCCGATCTCCTCCTGGTCGCTCCGGCCACCGCCAACATCGTCGGCAAGTTCGCGCGGGGGATCGCCGACGACGCCCTGAGCACGCTGTACACCGCCACCGCGTCGCCGACGGTGATCGCCCCCGCGATGAACGTCAACATGTTCGAGCACCCCGCGGTGCAGGAGAACCTCGCGATCCTGCGCTCGCGCGGGGTCCGCGTCGTGGAGCCGGGCAGCGGGTACCTCGCGTGCGGGTGGCTCGGTCGGGGCCGCCTCGCGGAGGTGGGCGAGATCGTCGAAGCGGCGATGGCGGCGCTGGCCCGCCGGCGGGACCTGTCCGGCGAGACGCTGCTGGTCACCGCCGGACCGACCGTCGAGGACATCGACCCGGTCCGATTCGTCTCGAATCGCTCGTCCGGGAGGATGGGCTACCGGGTCGCGGAAGCGGCGCGCGACCGTGGGGCACAGGTGATCCTCGTTTCCGGACCGACGAGCCTTCCCGCGCCGAGCGGGATGGAGTGCGTGTCCGTGCGGTCCGCCGAGGCGATGGCGCGGGCGGTGGAGGAGCACTTCGATCGGGCCACGGTCGTCGTGGCGGCGGCGGCCGTGGCCGACTACCGGCCGGCCGCCGTTTCCGGCGCCAAGCTCAAGAAGGGCGACGGCCCGCTCACCCTCGAGCTGGTGCGGACCGAGGACATCCTCGGTGGTCTCGGAGAGAAGAAGGGCGATCGGCTTCTCGTGGGATTCGCGGCGGAGACGGAGCAGCTCGTGGACCGAGCGCGGGCCAAGATGAAGGCGAAGAAGCTGGACCTGATCGTCGCCAACGAGGTGGGCACCGGCTTCGGCGCGGAGACCAACGCCGCGGTTCTTCTCCGCAAGAGCGGCCCGCCGGTCGACGTGCCCCTGGTGAGCAAGCGCGAGCTGGCCGACCGCATCTGCGACGAGATCGTCCAGCTCCGCTCGGCGGTGACGGCGCCCGAGAAAGCGGGCGCAGGTCCCCAGTGACCGACGAGGACGACGTGCGCCGGGACGTCGCGGAGCACGCCCGCTTCCTGGCCTCGCTGACCGGCATTGGGGTGCGCCTTCCACCCGAGGGCGCGGCCGCGGGGGAGCCGGGTCCCGCGACGGGTGGGGGAGCGGCGCTGGACCCGGAGGCCGGGCTGCGCGCCATCCGCGAGGAGATGGGGGACTGCCAGCGCTGCCGGCTTGCGGGCGGCCGCAAGACGATCGTCTTCGGGCAGGGGAACCCCCGAGCGGAGCTGATGTTCGTGGGCGAGGCGCCGGGCGCCGAAGAGGACGAGCAGGGGCTCGCCTTCGTGGGGCGGGCCGGCAGGCTGCTGACCGACATCATCGAGAAGGGCCTCAAGATGAAGCGGTCCGACGTGTGGATTGGGAATATTCTGAAATGCCGGCCGCCGAAGAACCGAAACCCCGAGACGGACGAGGTCATGGCCTGCCAGCCGTTCCTCGAGGCCCAGATCCGCACGATCCGCCCCAAGGTCCTGGTGGCCCTCGGGAAGTTCAGCGCGCACTGGCTGCTCAAGACCGCGACCCCGATCACGCGTCTCCGCGGACAGCTCGGCGAGTGGGAGGGCATCCCCGCGATGCCCACGTACCATCCGGCCTATCTCCTCCGGAACCCCAGCGCCAAGAAGGACCTCTGGGAGGACATGAAGGTCGTCCTCGGGCTCCTCGGCCGCCCTGTTCCTGATTAGTGGCCTGAACGCTGAGCTGACGGCGTTCAGGCCACGGTCATCCCTCGATCATTCATCGACCCCCCACCCCAACCCTCCCCACGTAGGGGGAGGGGAAGGCTTGAGATAGGCCATGGACACCTGCGTGTCCCCAGGGAAGGGACACGCAGGCGAAGCCTGGCCTGGTGGCCAGTCGCAGTTGAACCATGCCCCCCAGCGTATCCCTCCCCACGTAGGGGGCTCGGGGGACGCGACGTCGAGCTTGCGAGACGAGCGTCGACCCCGAGTGTACGCCGCGACGCGTAAGCGTCGCCTCCGACAGGCCGGGAAGGCTTGAGATAGGCCACGGACACCCGCGTGTCCCCGGGGAGAGGACACGCGGGCGAGGCCTGGCCTGGTGGCCGGTCGCACTTGTTCATCGACCCGGAGAACAGAAACGTCGCGGCGCTGGGCGCGCCAGGGGCCCGCGGAGCGGGGCGTGGAGCCCCCCTCCCTCAGTGAAATGTCCGTGGCGCGTGGGGGGCGATTCGAGCGAGGGAGGGCGCTGCTTAAAGTTGAAAGGGCAACGCCCGACCGAGCGTCCCCGCGGAGCGGGCCCCTGAAGCGGCCTCTCCCGCGTCGTCCTGGGCATCGGGGGACCTGTGGATGCGCATGGGCACGCTAGAGTAGCGGGCATGGAGCCGGAGCTCGTCTCGGTGGCGCTGCCTCTGCCGTTCCAGGCGCCGTTCACCTACCGTCTGCCGCGGGGGGCGGCGATTCCGCCGACGGGGTGCCGCGTCCAGGTGCCCTTCGCGGGGCGGCGGGTGATTGGCGTGGTGACGGGGCCGGCGGACAGGCCGGGGGAGAGGCTGAAGCTCCGGGACGTCACCGCGGTTCTGGACGAGAGCCCGCTGGTCACCCAGCCTCTGCTGGACCTCGCCTCCTGGGTCGCCGAGCACTACCTCGCTCCTCCCGGCGAGTGCTTCCGGCTCGTGATGCCGCCGGCCGGGGTCCGAGCGAGCCGGGCGGTGGTGAGGCTCGTTCGTCCGGAGGCGGAGCCCGACGATCCCGTGGTCGAGGCCCTGCGGGCGAAACCGCTGCGTCTGTCGACCCTCGGCCGCCGCCTGGGCGGGGACCCGCAGGCGCAGGTCGCCCGGCTCCGGCGGGCGGGGGTCGTCGAGGTGGAGCAGGCGATCGACGCCCCCGGCTTTCGTGACCGCCAGGTCGCGGTCCTGGTCGACGGTGACGGTGCCCCGAGGGGGCGGGCACAGGCCGAGGCGCTCGACCGTCTCCGCTCCGCCGGCGGGCGGGCGCGCGTGAGCCACCTCGCCGAGGGGCGACCTTCGATTCGCGGCGCGCTCGGGCGGCTGGCGGGGAAGGGACTCGTCAGGCTGGAGCAGGAGCGGGACGTCCGTTCGCCCGAGGGCCTGCCGGTTCCGGGGGCCACCGTGCTGACGCCCACGGAGGATCAGGTCCGGGTGCTCGAGCCCCTCCTCGAAGCGGTGCGCTCCGCAGGGTCTGGCTCGTTCCTGCTGCACGGCGTCACCGGCAGCGGCAAGACCGAGGTCTACTTCAGGACCATCGAGGCCGTCCTCGAGGGGGGACGGGGCGCCGTCGTGCTCGTCCCCGAGATCGCCCTGACCCCGCTCCTCGTGCGCGCCGCCCGAGCGCGCTTCGGGGAGACGGTGTCGGTGCTGCACAGCGAGCTCTCGAAGGGGGAGCGTCACGACCAGTGGTGGAGGATCCGGGAGGCCGAGGCCCGGGTCGTCGTGGGGGCGCGCTCGGCCGTCTTCGCCCCTGTTCCCGAGCTGGGGCTGGTCGTCGTCGACGAGGAGCACGACGCCGCCTACAAGCAGGACGAGAGTCCCCGCTATCACGGGCGCGACGTGGCGGTGATGCGGGCCCAGCTCGAGGGCTGCCCGGTTCTCCTGGGCTCGGCCACCCCGTCCGTCGAGTCACACACGAACGCGCTGAAGGGCAAGTACGTCGGGCTCTCGATGCCGGACCGCATCGGGACGCGTCGACTGCCGCGGGTGGAGGTGGTGGATCGACGGCAGATGATCAAGGCGGGGGGAGACCCGATCCTGGGTCCGACGCTGCGCGAGGCCCTGGCCGCGCGAGTCGAGCGGGGGGAGCAGGCACTGCTCCTCCTGAACCGGCGGGGCTACGCCACGAGCCTCCTGTGCCGCGAGTGCGGCGAGCAGGCCGCCTGCCCCAACTGCTCGGTCTCCCTGACGCTGCACCGCGGCGGAAGCCGGGCGTTGTGCCACTACTGCGGCCACGACGTGCGGGCGCCCTCCGCCTGCGCGGCCTGCCGCGGGCCGTATCTGAGGCTGACGGGCTACGGGACGGAGAAGGTGGTGGAGGCGGTGAAGACCATCCTGCCCTCGGCACGTGTCGAGCGCCTCGACCGCGACCGCGCGAGCCGGCGCGGGGTGCTTGCCGAGGTCCTGGCCCGCTTCGAGGCGGGCGAGATCGACGTCCTGGTCGGCACCCAGATGATCGCCAAGGGGCACGACTTCCCCCGCGTCACCCTGGTCGGCGTCGTCGACGCCGACGTGGGGCTGGGGCTTCCCGATTTCCGCTCGGCCGAGCGCACCTTCCAGCTCCTCACGCAGGTGGCGGGACGCGCCGGTCGGGGGGACGTGCCGGGGGAGGTCATCCTGCAGAGCCACCTGCCCGACCACTACGCGATGGGCTTCGCCTGCGCCCAGGACTACGCCGGGTTCTACGAGCGGGAGATGGAGTTCCGGCGGACCATGGCGTACCCGCCGACGGTCGCCCTCGTGAACGTCGTCATCCGTGCCGACCAGGCCGGGACCGGGGCCCGGGCGGCGGACGCCCTGGCCCGACGGCTGCGGGAGTCGGCCCGGGGACGGTTTCGTGTGCTGGGCCCCGCCCACGCCCCTCTGGCCCGCCTGAAGAGCGAGCACCGGTTCCAGGTCCTTCTGAAGGGCCCCCGGCCCGCCATGCGCGAGGCGGTGCGCGAGGCGCTCGTCGAGGCCCACGGCCCGCAGCGCTGGCCGAAGGTCGCGGTGGACGTCGATCCCCTGACTGTCATGTGAGCGGAGCCGGAGCCTTACGCGCTACTGGAGGTTCAGGAAGCGGGACAAGCCCACGGCCTCGAAGAAGTCGGTCCAGGACCAGATGATCGGGTTCGGGACGAAGCACAGGATGAAGACAACGAGGCTCAGAAGGCCGACGAGCTCGCGGCCCCGTCCCACCGGCAGGCGGTCGTTCAGGGTCGGCGGATGCCGGCGGCCGAGGACACGCAGGAGAATCGCCCAGAGGATCCAGTTGGGACCGAAGTAGACGAGGGCCACGCAGACCCAGGAGCCGATGCGCGAGATCCGCTGCGCGCGCTCCTTCAGGAGCGAGTAGGTGACGTGCCCGCCGTCGAGCTGGCCGATCGGCATGAGGTTGAGAGCGGTGACGAACAGACCAAACCAGGCGGCGAGGCCCAGGGGCCCCAGCGTGAGCGTCATCTCGTCGGGAACCACCCCGTGGACGAGTCGTGCCGCCCACTGGAAGAGGAGCGGTTCCCCGAGAAAGATCCCTCCGGCATCGGGAGGAAGGACGGTCATCCGGGCCTCTTGAAGGCCGAGCCACAGCACGGGCAGGCAGACGGCAAAGCCGGCCAGCGGGCCGGCCACCCCGATGTCGAAGAGCGCGCGACGGTGGGGGATGGGGGCACGGATGCGGATGAAGGCGCCCAGAGTGCCGACGAGGGTGAACGGGGCGGGCAGGAAGAAGGGAAGCGTGGCGTCCACGCCGTAGTACCGGCAGGCAAGGTAGTGGCCCATCTCGTGGGCGAGAAGGATCCCGAGAAGCCCCGCCGCGAGGCGGAAACCCGCCGAGACGTCGACCACCTCGAAGATGCCCTGGCCCGGGATGATGACGGTCTGAGCGGACTGGAAGACGCCGGTCACGAAGACCGAGGCCACCGTCAGGATGAAGAGAACGAGGTTCCGTCCCCACCTCTGCCAGGCGTTCTGGGGCGGAGGTGGGGTGTAGATCCAGACGGGGGCTCGGTAGGCGAGCGGGTCTGCCAACCGGTTCGGTTCCTCCGAACCACCGGGGAGCGTGGGAGAGCCCAAGTCGGGGCGAGAGCTGGCGCTAGAGGGCGAGGTTCTGGAGGTCCTTGCCGGGCTTGAAGCGGATGGTCCGTCCCGGCGGGATCTTGACCTCCTTGCCGGTGCGTGGGTTGCGGCCGATGCCGCGCTTTCTCGGCTTCACCTGGAAGACGCCGAAGCCTCGGAGCTCGATCCGGTCGCCCTTCATCAAGGAGTCCTTCATCGCTTCGAGGACGGCCTCTACCGCCACCTCTGCCTTGACCTTCGTGATGTCGGCGGCCCGCGCCACCTCGTTGATGATGTCCACCTTGATCATGGGGATGGACCTCCTCCTAAGTAACAGCTAGTATAGGCTTTGCTCGTTTCCGCTGTCAAACCGCGACCCAGATGATCCCTCTCCCGCGCATCGCTCTCGTCGGTCGCCCCAATGTCGGGAAGTCGACGCTCTTCAATCGGATCTGCGGGCGCCGCAAGGCCATCACCGACGGACGGCCGGGCTCGACGCGCGACCGCAACTACGCCCAGGTGGAGTGGCAGGGGGCCGCCTTCGAGCTGATCGACACCGGCGGCCTGCTCCTCGGGACCGACGACCCGCTCCTCGGCCCCGCGGTCGAGCAGGTCCAGCGGGCCATCGAGGAGGCGGACGTCGTGCTGTTCCTGGTCGACGGCCGGGCTGGTCTCCTGCCCGACGACGAGGAGATCGCCCGCCAGCTCCGGCGCCACGGGCAAGCGCGTGATCCTGGTGGTGAACAAGGTCGAGGGGCCCTCGGTCGGGCCCGGCGAGTTCGCCCGGCTGGGCTTCGGGCCCCTGTTCGCGATCTCGGCCGAGCACGGCCAGGGCATCGGCGACCTGCTCGACGCGGCCCTCGAGGGGCTTCCCGTTGCGGTCCTGGAGGATGGGGCATCGCCACCCCTCCGTCTGGCGCTCGTCGGTCGCCCCAATGTCGGCAAGTCCTCTCTGCTCAACCGGCTCCTCGGCGCGGAGAGGGCGGTCGTGTCGGCCATCCCCGGCACGACGCGGGACTCCGTGGACAGTCCGTTCGAGCGGGATGGCCGGCGCTACCTGCTCGTGGACACGGCGGGGATCCGGCGCGTGCGTCTGCTCAAGGAGAACGTCGATCACGTGAGCGTCGTTCAGGCGCGACGGGCGATCGAGCGCGCCGACGTGGGCGTGGTCGTGCTGGACGCCGAGTCGGGCCTGCGGGAGATGGACGCGACGATCGCGGGCCGGGTCGTCGAGGCCGGCCTCGGGCTGGTCCTCGCTGTCAACAAGTGGGACACCGCCCGTGGCCATGGACTCACCCAGCGGACGCTTTCGAGCGGGACGTTCGGGACGCGCTCAAGTTCGCCCCGTGGGCCCCGGTGGTCTTCGTGTCGGCGACGAAGGGCCAGGGGCTGGACCGCCTCCTCGCGACGGTGGGGAAGGTCGAGGACACGCGGCGCTTTCGGGTCACCACGGGGGAGCTGAACCGCCTCCTGGCGCGGGCGGCCCAGGCGCACAGCCCGAAGCCGGACCGGGGACACCGATCGGTGCGGATCCTCTTCGGGAGCCAGATCGGCACCGCCCCCCCCACCTTCGCCCTCTCCGTGAATCAGCCCGTCGACCTGCACTTCTCCTACAGACGGTACCTGGAGAACCGGATCCGGGAGGCCTTCGGGTTCGAGGGGACCCCCCTGCGGCTCAAGATCCGCCACCGAAAGCACTGACCCGGGACCTCAAGTACTCGTTGAGGCTTTGCGCCTTGACACCGCACCGGTGTTCTCATATACTCCCTCCGCACTTCGGACGTAAGTGCTTTTGGTGGTGGGATTTTTCGTGACTCGCAACGGAGCTGACGCGGGGCCATGACCAAAGCCGACATCGCCCGGATCGTGTACGAGCGACACGGCGGGATCTCGAATCGCGAGGCGGCGCGCCTCGTCGAGATCATTTTCGAGAGCATCAAGCGCCACCTGGGCGACAGCGACAAGGTCCAGATCACCGGGTTCGGTACGTTCCTGGTCCGCCAGAAGAGGGAGCGCCGTGGGCGCAACCCCCAGACTGGAGAGGAGATGCTGATCAAGCCCCGAAGTTCCGTCGTCTTTCGCCCGTCCAAGCTTCTCACGCCGGCCCTGAGCGATTAGGCTATACCGCCTCGCGATGGACAAGGCGATCCCCAACAAGCTCTTCTTCAAGATCGGTGAGGTCTGCGAGATCACCGATACCCAGCCGTACGTCCTGCGGTACTGGGAGTCGGAGTTTCCGGCGCTCGCCCCGGCGAAGAACAGCTCCGGTCAGCGGATCTACCGCCGGAAAGACATCGAGACCGTCCTGCGCATCAAGCAGCTGCTCTACGAAGAGGGCTTCACGATCGCCGGGGCGAAGAAGAGGCTCGAGTCGGAGATGAGCGGGCGCGGCCCCACGCCACAGTCGATGGCGAGCCAACCGGACCCGCCGCCGGCGGAGGGTGACGACCGCACGCGTACCGTACTGTTCGAGGTGAGGGACCAGCTCCGGGAGATCTTGACCCTCTTGGACAAGGGTGCTAAAAGGGTCAACTGACCAGTCGGGATGTAGCGCAGCCTGGTAGCGCACCTGCTTGGGGTGCAGGTGGTCGCCGGTTCAAATCCGGCCATCCCGACCATTCATCGAACTCGCGATCGGCCCCGGGGACCGCGCTCCCGGGGCTTTGCTTTGAGGCCATGACCGAACCGCTCATCCTGGTGACCAACGACGACGGCGTGCGAGCCCGGGGGATGCCGATCCTCGCGAATGCGCTCGCGAGCAGGCGCAGACGTGCACGACGTGGCCCCGGATCAGGAGCAGAGCGCCACCTCTCACTCCGAATCGGCGCTCTCACTCGCTGAACATCAAGGATCCGCTTCGCGCGCAGCGGATCGAACCGCAGGTCCACGCGGTGAACGGCACCCCCGCGGACTGCGTCCATCTCGCCATGATCGAGCTGCTGCCGAGACGGCCCGACCTCGTGGTCTCTGGCATCAACGCAGGGACCCAACCTCGCCGACGACATCTACCGCTCCGGTACGGTGGCGGGCGCCCGCGAGCGGCGGTTCTACGGCGTGCACGCGATCGCGATCCTCGTTCGCCGCCCGTGACGGGGAGCGACTTGAGCCATGCCGCCGAATTCGCGCGGAGGCTCTCCGCCCGCGTACTCGCGGACGGACTGCCTGGCGGAGCTTCCTGAACGTGAACGTTCCCGCCGGGTCCGCCGGACGGAGTCCACTGACCGTCCAGTGGCAGCCCTCGCACGCAGCCGGGCCCGTCGAAGGCCCCGGGAACCCGGGTGCGGGCTACTACTGGGCCGACGAGGACCGGCACCGGTGGGAGAGCGACGCCCCCTCGGATCGGGGCGTCATCAGCAGCGGCCGGATCTCGGTGACGCTCATCCAGACCGACTGCACCAACCACCGGTTGACGGACAGGCTGCAGGGCTGGGCCCGGGACCTGAATGGAGCGGCCCGGGAGGGGCAGCCGACAGGCGGCTGGCGCCGAAGAGCGCTGAGAGCGCGGTTGGAGCGTCCCGGCGCGCGTGGTGTAGAATTGGGTCCTTCGCTCGGGGCGTAGCGCAGCCTGGTAGCGCGCTTGGTTCGGGACCAAGAGGTCCGGAGTTCAAATCTCCGCGCCCCGACCACTTCCACCAACAACTCGCTTGTGCGTCAAGACCTCGGAGTTGCCGGGGGGGAGGTCCCTCGGTGCCGCTGAGGGTCGGGACGCCCGGCTTGGCGTGGAGGCGATCCGGACGGCGGCAGGCCGCGTCGCCTGCACGAAGAAGCTAGAATCCGTGCGGGGGAGCCCCTCGGATGAAGGTGGCCATCGTCTACAACCGGAACAGCCAGAACGTCATCAACCTCTTCGGCATGCCGAACCGCGAGAAGATCGGCATGAAGACCATCGGCCGCCTCGCCGATGCGCTCCGCAAGGGCGGTCATCAGGTGGTCGCCTTCGAGGGCGACAAGGATCTGATCGAGAAGCTCGAGGATTTCATGCCGCGGGTCGTGCAGGGAGAACGCCCGGGCATGGTCTTCAACGTGTCCTACGGTCTGCAAGGCCAGGCGCGCTACACGCACGTGCCGAGCATCCTGGAGATGGTGGGCATCCCGTATGTGGCCTCGGGGCCGATGGGGCACTCGTTGTCCCTCGACAAGGTCGTGACGAAGATGATCCTCAAGCAGCACGGCCTTCCCACGCCGAACTTCACGGTGATGCACGCCCCGGATGCCCCGGTCTCCGGGCTCGCCTATCCGATGATCGTCAAGCCCCGGAACGAAGCGGTGTCGTTCGGGCTCAAGGTGGTCCACGACGAGGGCGAGCTGCGCGAGGCGGCCCGGGTGATCTTCGACGAATACAAGCAGCCGGTCCTCGTCGAGCAGTTCATCGAAGGCCGGGAGATCAACGTCGGCCTCCTCGGGAACAACCCCCCGGAGGCGTTTCCGCCGGTGGAGCTGGGATTCGGCGATGGCCCCTCGGTCTATAGCTACGAGGACAAGACCGGTCGAAGCGGACGGGTCATCGAGCACATCTGCCCGGCGCCGATCGGGGAGGAGATCAGCCGCCGGGCCCAGGAGATTGCGATCGGGGCCTTCCAGGCCCTCGGGTTGCAGGACTGCGCCCGTGTCGACATGCGCCTCGAGGGGGAGGGAAGCCTCTACGTCCTCGAGACCAACAGCCTCCCGAGCCTGGCCGAGCGCGGCTCCTATCTCGTCGGGGCGGCTCATTTGGGCCTCGACTTCACGTCGTTCGTCAACCGCCTGGTCGAGGTCGCGAGCGCCCGCTACTTCGGTACTCCCGAACCGCCGGTCCTCGACGCCCGCCGGGTCGACACGCGCTCCCACGCGGTGGGCTTCGTGACCCAGCGCCGGGAGGTGATCGAGCGCCGGCTCCGGGACTGGGTGGCGGTGTCGAGCCCCACCTCGGACCCCGTGGGGATCCAGCAGGCGGTCGCGCGCGCCACCGCCCTCTTCGACGATCTGGGCATGAAGGCGGTGGGGCCCCTCACCGACCCGCCCCACGCATGGACCTGGGAGACTCAGGCTGGCCTGGATGGCGGCATCCTGCTCGTGGCCCACGTGGACGTCACCGCGGTGGCCTCGACCCCACACCAGCCCTTCCGCCGTGAGCCGGAGTGGCTCCACGGCGAGGGTATCGGGAGCTCTCGGGCCCCGCTGGTCATGATCGAGTTCGCACTGCGAGCGCTCCGTAGCATCCGGCGCCTGCGCAGACTGCCCCTGGGTGTCCTGCTGTACGCGGATGAAGGTCGGGATGCCCGCGACAGCGCAGAGGCGATCCGGACGGCGGCGGGCCGAGCAAAGCGGGTGATCGTCCTGCGGCCGGGTCTGCCCGACGAGGGCGTCGTCTTGCAGCGGCGCGGCAACCGCCGCTTTCACCTCCGCGTGGCGGGCGTGGCAGTCAGCCTGGGGCGAGCCGCGCGACAGAAGGGCGTGCTCCGGTGGACGTGGGACCGCCTGGAGGCGATCTCGCAGCTCGGCTCGTCAAGAAGCCGGGTCTCGGTGTCGGTGCTGGTCGATCGGGACCGAGCGCCACCCCACGCGCCTCCCGCACCGGGTGACGGCGACGCTCCTCATGACCTACCCGGACCCGAAGACGGCCGACCGGACCGAGGAGCGGATGCGGACCCTGCTGGGCAAGCGCGGCCCGAGGTGGGAGCTTGTCCGCGAGGCCGACCGCCCCCCCATGCGCGAGCGCCCAATCAACACACGGCTCTACGGCGCGCTGGCCGCCGTGGCCACGGACCATGGCCTGAAGCTCAAGAAGGACAGCTCGGCCTGGGCCTCGGTGGCCGGACTGGTGCCGGCGAAGACGGCGGCTGTGTGCGGCTTCGGTCCCACGACGAAAGAGCGGGGCAAGCCCCAGGAGGCGGTCTCGCGGATCGCCCTCATCCAGCACACCCTCATCCTGGCGGATTTCCTCGCTCGCGAGCTCGAGCAGAGGTAGGGACCCGGGCCCTCAGCGGGGCGGTCCGGCCGCCGAGCCGTCACGCCGGGGGTCGGCAACCCCGGTCAGTTCGCCGTCGTTCCGCATCACGAGCTGGACGCACCCCAGATAGAAGGAGTAGGGGTCGCGCCGCTGAATCTCGAATCCGGCGGCCTGAAGGGCTTCGGGGATATCGTCCCGCATGCGTGAGGCCTCGAGGGAGACGAGGCCGTCGAGCGAGCAGAAGAGCCGCGGCGCGTCTACCGCCGCGAGCGGCGTGTGAGTCTGGAGCCGCAGCAGCACCTGGAGGATCGACGGGGTGATCCGCCCGCTGCCGGGCGAACCGATGACCAGCCAGGGGCGCTGGCCGCGGAAGACGATGGTCGGAGCGACGCTGGCCCAGGGGGCGGCGTTTGGCCGCAGGTAGTAGGGGTGAGCGATGTCCTCGGTTTCGAACGCGCTCATGTAGTTGTTGTAGAGGAAGCCGAGGCCAGGGGTGGCGACCGCCGCCCCGTAGACACGCTCGATCGACTGCGTGAGCCCAACCGCGTTGCCCTCGCCATCCATGACGGAGAGGTGCGTGGTCTCGCCGCTCCCGGCCGCCCTCCGAACCACGCGGCGGGCAATCCTCTGCGCGTGCTCGGTGCTGATCATACGTTTCTCGCTGACCTGGGCGTAGAAGTGCGGATCGAACGGCCGGTCCCGGCGGTCGCGGAAGGCCCGGCGGATCGTCTCCGCCAGGGCAACTGCGCCCCTCGGTGAGTCGAGGTCGCGCAGTTCCGGCGGGATCTGCTGGTAGACATTGAGCATCTGGACCAGCGTCCTCCCGGCGCCCGGCGGGGGGAAGGTGAAGACCCGCAGGCCCTCGTAGCGGGTCGCGAGTGGCCGACGCTCGATGGGCCACGGGATCTGGGCCAGATCGTCCCTCCGGATCAGCCCGTCGTTGGCCGTCATGTCGGCGTGGATCTGTGCCGCGATCTCGCCCGTGTAAAAGTCCTCGATCCCGTGCTCGGCCAGCCGGGCGAGGGTCTCGGCGAGCACCGGTTGGCGTTGGCGGGCGCCGGCGACGTATGGCGCCTCCCCTCCGCGCAGGAAGAACGGCGCCGCGCTCCCGTCGGCGAGCTTGCTCAGCTCTCGGCGGGTCAGGGCCTGCTGGAGCGCGCTCACCCGATAGCCCTTTCGCGCAAGTCGGATGGCCGGCTCGAGAACCCGGGCGAGCGAGAGCCTCCCGTGGGTCCTGAGTGCCCAGGCGAGCGTGGCCGGCGTGCTGGGCACGGTGGTGGCGCGGTATCCCCGGAGTCGGCTTGCCCTGCCGAGGGCAGCAGCATCCGTGCGGTTGGGGGCACGCGATGAGCCATCGAGGGCGAAGGTTCGTCGCGGCGCGGCGAGGTAGACGAGCATCGTGGTCTGGCCGCCGAGACCGGAGGCCGCCGGCTCACAGACGCCGAGTGCGAAGGCGGCCGCGACGGCGGCGTCGACGGCGTTGCCCCCGTCCGCGAGCATCTCGGCTCCGGCCTCGCTGGCCCGGTGGTGGGCGGTGGCGATCATGCCGCGTCGAGACACCGCCACGCGCTGGGCGTGGACGATGCGTCGATCGCCGAGCTCGAGGAGATCGGTGTCGACGCGGTCCGGTGTCTGCGCCGCGGTGGTGGCCGTGGTTGGCGCTCCGTCGTTCTTCGTCGCCGGAGGCGAGGTGTCGGACGCCGCCGTGGCGGTCACCTTCTTCTTGGTGGTCATGTGGTGGCCTGCGAGGCGCAGCATGCCACGTCTCGAGGGCTCCCGCCAACGCTCACGGTACCGTCTCCCCATCCGCGTTGCACGCTAGGCCCGCGAGGGCCGCGGCAAATCGCCCGCGCAGCTCCACGAGCCGCCGCTCGTCGATCGTGCAACGATCCGCGTCGAACCACGGCTCGGAAAGATAGAGCGACCGGTTCATCTCGATCTGGATCCAGGGCAGCGGGTGGCGCCCGTAACGGCGGGTGATGTAGCCACCCTTGAAGGGGCGGTTGAGCGCGACCTGCTGTGGAGCGCAGTCGAAGGAGCGCGCCAGCCGCTCGGCGAGGCGCTCGAGCAGAGCGTCGTCACAGGTGCGTCCTTCGCCGTTGCTCAGGCAGAACAGTGGGCGCGGCGTGTCGGCATCGGGGGCCACCGGCGGGGGGAGGGCGGCCATCGAGTGGCAGTCGAGCCCCAGTCGCAGCCCCGCGCCGCGCCCCGCCTCCGACAGCGCCGCGTGGTACGGACGGTAGTATCTCGCCAGGAGTGTCTCGGTGAGCGCGTCGTCCAGCGGCGTGTCATAGACGGGACGACCAAAGCAGGTGGCGGTCTTCACGACGCCGTCGGTGTTGGCGGGGGGACGATCATCCTCCGCACGGTTCAGGTCGACGAAGGCGCGGGCGACGTGGGCGACCTGGACGTGGGCGACCCGGTCTCCTAAGTCGTAGATGCCGGGGGTGAAGGCGTCGCCATCCTCGAAGATCTCCGCCGCGGTCGCGCGGACGCGCCCCGCGACCTCCGGCGGCGTCTCCGTCCCCCCGTGAGGGATCGAGATCACTATCGGAAGGCTCATTGGCCAGGCAGTCCTGCCGGCGGCGCGCTCGAGATCCGAACGAGGTACTGTGCGAGCAGCAGCGTGTGTTGGAGGAGGCTGGTTCGGTGCACCGCCTCGTGCGGGGTGTGCAGGTCGCGCGCCAGGGGGGCCAGGCCGCACACGACCCCCGCCTCCTCCGGGACGAGTCCCGCGACCGAAGGGGAGGCTGAGCTCTCCTGAATCAGCGGGATCTCCCAGGCCTCGGCCACATCCGCCAGCTCCTGCGCCAGCTGGGCGTTGCGCCTGCGCTCGAGCATCGGTGGCCGGTCGGAGACCAGGTGGAGCTGCCAGGGCGGTCCGCCCTTGCCCAGGAGGCCGCGGATCTTCGCCTCCGTCTCGTCCGCGGTGTGGGACTCCGGGTAGCTGACGAGGACGCGCGCCCTGACCCGGTGGGGCAGCAGATCGGGAAAGCGCGTCGTCTCGAAGCTGACCGTGAACACCTCCAGGCGGTCCTTGCGCGACGCCAGCTCCGCCATCGCCTCGACCCTGTTGCAGGCCCACCGCAAGACATCCGTCCTCTTCGCGGCCTGGCCGAGACCGGCGGGCTTGCCCTCGACCACGAGCTGGTAGGTGCGGAGGCCCCGGCGGCGGGTGATGATCTTCCCGCTCGGCGAGCCCGGCTGGAGCACGAGGACCCTCTTGACGCGGGAGGCGGCCCGAACGATGAGGTCGCGGCTGAAACGGCACGCCCGAGCCTCGTCGGCGTAGACGAGCACTCCGATCCGCTGGTGGTGGAGCCGCTTCTGATGGCGCAACGACCGCAGCGCGAACTCCAGCATCGCCAGCGGCGCGCGGGAGGCGCCGATGGCCTCGCCGTACAGCCACTCCGGGTCTCGCCGGAACGCCTGGAAGGGGACCTCGTCGCCGAGCAGCATGTCGAGGTGGGCGATCAAGAGGGTGCCACCCTCCATCCCCTTGGCGGTCTCCCAGGTCGAGACGATGTGCTCGTCCGACAGGTCCTTGACGGGCTGGAGGCCCATCTCGCGGTAGCGGTCGGCCAGGTTGCGCTCCAGCGCCCGGATGCCGATCGTGTCGTCGGTGCGGCTGGAGAGCGAGACCAGGTCCGAGACACGACGCTCGATCTGGTCGCGGCGGGATGTCAGGAACTGGAACGCGGTCTGCGCCGGAGAGGCGTCCCTGCCGCTGATCGGAGCGGGCGAGGGCGTCCCGAAGTAGCGGGCGCTCGCGACCTCCACGAGACGGTTGACCAGGGCCGGGAAGTCGAGGCCGGCTTGCTGCGCCCCGATGACGAAGGAGCCGCGGTAGCCGAGGCTGGGCAGGCTGTTGAGCTCCAGCAGATAGAGGTTGCCCTCGGGGTCGAGCCGCACGTCGACGCGCGCGCAGTCATAGCATCCGAGCGCGGTGAAGGCTCGGCGTGCGAGGTCCTGGGCCCGGGCGGTGGTCGCCTCGTCGAGGTCCGCCGGGCACAGGTAGCCGACCGTCCGTCCCGAGCGCCCTCCCTTGTCGTCGTTGGAGTAGATGTTCGGGCCCCCGGAGAAGTCCAGCTCCACGGGTGGAAAGGCCTCGGGCGGATTGCCCAGGACGCCGACGTTGATCTCGCGCCCGTCGATGAAGCGCTCCACGAGGACCGGCTCCTCGAACTCCTTGAAGATGACGTCGGTCGCCGCTCTCAGCTCCTCCTCGTCCCGAACGACCTTCAGCCCGAAGGAGTCCGCCCCGCTCTTGGGCTTGACGATCAGCGGGAAGGGCAGGTCGGGGGTCTCGAAGCCAGGCGCGTGCACGACCGTGAAGTCGGGGGTCGGCAGGCCCGCCTGCTGGAACAGGACCTTCGCGACGACCTTGTCGAGGGAGAGGGAATGCGCCAGCGGTCCGGAGCCCACGTAGGGGATACCGACCATCTCGAGGATGCTGGGGACCTGTGTGTACCGCGCCTTGCCCTGAATCCCGTAGGCGAGGTTGAGGGCCATGCCGGGGCGCTCGCCCTTGACCACCGCCGGCATGAACTGCTCCAGCCTCCCGATCAGGTCCTTGTCGCCCTCGAAGGCCTCGATCTGGTGCCCGCCGGCCTTGAGGGCGGTGGTAATGCGCTTGATCGCCTCGACGCGGTATTTCTCCTGGTTGCGGGCGCCGAAAAGGTTGATGACCTTCAGGCTGTCTCGGTTGAAGATGACGGCGATCTTCATCGGTGGCCTCCGGTTCTCGGGGCTGAGTCTATTCCGACCGCTCGCCGCGTTTGTCGGGATCGGATGACGGACACCGGGGCGGAGTGCAGGGGATCGGCGGAAGCGGCGCACCAGGGCAGTGGAATCGCTGACAGTCCCGATGCTCTGGAGGCCGTGGGCAAGTCGCCAATAATCACGATCGCGCTTCTTCTGGTGGGGCGAGTCGGGAGGCCCTACGCTCACGCAGCCGGGCGAGGCGGCGGGCACGGTACTCCAGGGCCGCCTGTCGGAGGTCCACCACCCGATCCGATTCGTCGACGATCTCGGCCCCGATGAGCGTCTCGGTGAGGTCTTCCAGGGTGATGACGCCCTCGATGGAACCGTGCTCGTCCACCACGATGGCGAGGGCCTCCCTCCGCTCGAGAAGCTGGGCGAGCGCGGCTGCGGCCCGGATGAAGCCGGGGATGAAGAAGACGGGACGCCGGAAGGCCGAAAGAGGCGTGTCGCGCCCCTCCGCCGAGGTGGCCGGCTTCAGCAGGTCGCGCTGCAGCACGTAGCCCACGACGTCGTCGGTGCTCTCGCGCTTGTGAAGGGGGACGCGGCTGAAGGCCTCGGTCTCGGGCGTGGCGAGCAGGTCCGCGACCGTGGCGTCGGCGGGCATCATCATCATGACCGGCCGAGGCGTCATGACGTCGCTCACCCGCACCGTATCGAAGCGCATCAAGCTCTGCAGGAGCTTCGTCTGGGCGGGATTCAGGGCCCCCTCCCGGGCCGCGGTCGCGATCAACGCCTCCACCTCGCCCTTCGAGAACCTCGCGGCCTCTCGGGGAGCGAGGAGCCGGGTGAGAACTCGGGACACGGTGAGGGCCGGCGACATGGCCCACGTCAGCCCCTGCAGGGCGTAGCCGACGAGGGCGGCGAGCTGGTGAGCGTAGAGCGCGCCCAGCGTCTTGGGAATGATCTCGGAGAAGACGAGGATGAGGAAGGTCAAAACCCCGGAGAAGATGCCGACCGCCGCGCTTCCGAAGACACGCGCGGCCTGGGCCCCGGCCATCGTCGCGCCCAGCGTGTTGGCGAGGGTGTTGACGATGAGGATGGCGCTGATCGCGTCGTCGATCCGCTGCTCCTTGATCTCGAGGAGCAGGCCCGCTCCCCGGCTCCCGGCCGCCTCCTTCTCCGCGAGCATCCCGCGGCGGGCCGACAGTAGCGCTGCCTCGAGGAGAGAGCACACGAACGACACGCTGAGGGCGAAGCCGACGAAGAGGACCAGCAGGGTCACGGACTATCTCCGCGCACGGGAACCAGTGTCGCCATTCTACGTTCGCCGCTTCAAAGCATGCTCGCGAAGAGCGTCGCGAGGCCAAGGAAGGTGAAGAATCCCACCACATCGGTCACCGTGGTGAGGATGATCGACGAGGACTGCGCCGGGTCCTGTCCGAGAGCGCTCAGCAAGGTTGGGATGGCGGCTCCCGCTACGCCGGCGGCGATCATCGCGATCACCATCGCGACGCCGATGACCAGGCTCAGGCCCGGCGATCGACTCCAGGCGTAGACCCCACCCGCGCACACCAACGCCACCGCCAGGCCGTTCAAGGCGCCGACCGCGAGCTCCTTGAGGAGCACCCGCGGCCAGCTCCGGACCCGGATCTCGCGCAGGAAGAGGCCCCGCATGGTCACGGCCAGGGCCTGGGCGCCCGAGTTGCCGGACTGTCCCGCCACGACCGGCAGGAGGATGGCGAGCGCGGTCACCCGCTCGATGGTTGCCTCGAAGAGGCCGACGACCGACGCCGCGAGAAAGGCGGTGCCGAGGTTGACCTGAAGCCAGGGGAGACGCTTTCGCACCGCGAACAGGGCCGGCGACAGGGCCCGCTCTTCCTTGCTGGCGCCCACCATCGTCTGGATGTCGGCGGTGGCCTCGCTCTCCGCGGCGGCCATCAGCGCGGCGTAGCGGAGGACACCGAGGAGGCGCCCTTCGAAGTCCACGACACCGAGGCTCGGTGTGGTGCCCCCGGCCATGGCCTCGACGATCTCCTCGCGGCCCGCGGTGGCGGACACCTTCGGGACGGAAGGCCGGGCGAGGCTCTCCAGGGAGGCGTCGGCCGCGGCGAGGGCCACCTCCTGCAGCGGGACGACACCGGTGACCCGCCCTTCCGGGTCGACCACGAACACGTCGTAGACGCGGCGCTCACGCCGGCGCCGCAGACGTCCCAAGACCGTCTTGACCCGCGCGTCGCCGGGAAAGGCCGTAACGCGAGGGTCCATGAGCGCGCCCGCCGTGTCCGCCGGATAGCGCGCCAGCTCGCGGAGCTCCTTCGCGAGCGGCGCCGCAAGAAGGCCGAGGAGACGCTCTCGGTCGTCGGGCTCTAGGCGGGCGAGGAGCGCCGAGGCGCGGTCGGGGCCGAGGAGGTCGACGATGCGCGGTGCCGCCCGATCCGACAGGCCGACGAGAACCGCCGCCGCCTGACCGGCACTCAGATGGCGCATCACGTCGGCGGCGCGCTCCGCCGGCTGGGCGGCAAGCAGGGCCGCGGCCTCCCCGGGTGAGGCCTCCTCGAGCGAGCGCGCGACCTCACCGGGAAACAGGCGCACGTATCCGCTGACCAGGGAATCGAGACCGGCCGGCGCGGCGTCGGCGCTCACTTCGTCTCCTCGGTCTGGGCTCGGGAGAGAGAGCTGAAGAGCCCACTGAGGCCCAGCCAGAAGAGGTCACCCAGGGCCAGGACCGCGTCGGCCCCGCCGCGCGACCGGCGTGTGATGGCCTCCTGAGCGACGCGCCGAAGGCGCTCGGCGCGGACGGCTCCAAGGTAGGTGCCGCGATCGTCCACGACGGGCAGAGTGTCGTGGGTGAGCCAGCCCGGGTGGGCGCCCACGGACGCCAGATCGGCGAGGTCACGCAGCGGCTCCATCCTGCGGATGAGGGCGGCCAGCGTCCCATGCCGGGACGGGTCGAGAACCTCGCGGAGGTCGGCTACACCGACCAGACGATGGTCCGCGTCGATCAGGTAGAGATCGAGCGCGAGGCTGGCGGAGAACTCGCCCAGCCGGAGGCGGGCTTCGTCGATGTCGAGGTCGGCGGGCAGGGCGAGGACCGAGGGGTCCATCAGGGCCCCGGCCGTGCCGCGGGGGTACGTGATCAGGGAGCGCAGGCGCTCCGCTCTCGGGAGGATGGCGAGCAGACCCTCACGGGTCCCGGGTTCGAGGTGCCGCAGCAGTGCCGCTTCACGTTCGAGCGGAAGGCGGGCGAGAAGGGCGCCCGCCCGTACGGTGTCGAGTCGCGACAATGCGCCGGCGGCGACCAGCGACGCGGTGCGTCCGAGCACGTTGGCCCCGGCCTCCTCGGGGAGCAGGGCGAGAAGCGCAGCCGCGTCCTCCGCTGTCTGCTGGCCGAGGAGGGTCGCGGCCGCGGTCGGGTGACCCTCCGCGAACCGGTGGAGGAGTCTCTCTTGCAGCGTCATTGCTCCGGTCCCCCGAGGATGACCGCGATTTCTTCGTTGAAGAGCTTCGCCGGGACCACGATTCTCCCGTCCGCGCCCTTGAGGACGACCGACGTGGGCGTGACCTGCTCGATTCTTCCCTCGTTGCCGGCGATCCGCACGCGCTGGCCCACCTCGTGCAATCGCCTTAGCTGATGCGCGGCGATGATGTTGGTGACTGCGGTGCGCGAGCCGAGCCCGAACGCGAGGGCCGCGCCACCCAGCAGGACGCCCAGGGTCACCGGAAGCGCGACGATCAGGAACGTCGAGTTGACGCCGGCCTGGTGCGCCCCCATAACCAGCGCGACGACGATGACCGAGAGCTGGACGGCCCGGGCGAGGGCCCCGGCGTAGGGCACTCCCGCAGCGCCGGCGGCGTTGGCCACGCTGTTGTGGGCCAGCTCCGCGAAGACGACGCCCACGAACACCACCAGGACCCCGGCCAGGACCTGTGGGAGCAGCCGGGCGAGCGTCGCGAGCAGCTCGCCGACCAGACTCAGCCCGAGCGTGTCCGCGGCGGCGACCACCGCGACCGCCATCACCGTCCAGAAGGTGAGCCCCCCGATGAGCCTGGGCAGGGAGCGCCGCCAGCCCAGACGGTCCTCACCACCCAGGCGGCGGCTGCTCTGCAGGCGATCGAGCCCGCGGGCGAGCAGCCGGCGCAGGAGGGCGCTCAGCAGGCGACCCGCCGCCCAGCCCACCAGAATGATGAGACCCGCCCCGACCACGTCCGGCAGGCGGGATGCGACGCGTTCGATCAGGGCCGCGGCCGCATCACGCACGGCAACGCTCCAGCTCGCGGTATCCATGGAACTCCTCCTCTGCCCCCGAGCGGTCTGCGGGAGGGATCTGCCGGGCCGTCTCAGGTGGCTCAGTCAATCGGCTGACGGCGAGCGCGCTACGCCCCGCGTCCCGGGTGCTCCGACTGCAAGGGGGAAATGCTCGGACAGTATGGCACGGCGGTGCGGCGGGCGGATCCTCGCCTGCGGGGAACGGGAGCCGCCTGGCCACCCGCCGCTCGGGCCGGGAATCGGCCGGGGTCTCGTAACGCTGCGGGTCGCGAGCTGTGCGGCGAATCCGAGGCCCGGCGCGCGACGGGGGTCGCGGTGATGCTCTGCCGGTCCACGAACGGGGGGAGGAGGACCGTAACTTTCGCTCCACAGGCACAGGTGTGTCGGACGCGGGGGTCGCCCCTGAGGACCTCGACGAGCGGCCTCGGCCCGCTCGAGAGACAGCCCCTGAGCTGCGACCGGCGGCCGCAGCTCTCACAGGCCGTCGAGACGGAGAATCGGCCGTACATAGCCCCAGGATGAGGGCAGCCAAGGGACATTCGCTTGTCACTCGATTCGGCCCCACCGGCCACGCGGTGCGCGGCCTCGGCCGCATGCCTGGAGAGCAAGAGCATGCCAAGCCGTCTCTCGTTCGATGGGGTTGCTCGGGGGTTGATCCAATCAAGGGCTTTTCTGGCTCGCACCGAAAGCGCATCTGTCGAGTCCTGGCCGCGGTGTGAACGGAGATCGGATTGGGACCTCCGATCTGAGGGACACCCAGAGAGCCACCGACGGGACGGTTGGGCTTCGTTGGTGGCCGTGGGAGCGCTCAGCGGGCTTGGGAGTCAGGGCAGAGCGGGAGGCGGCGCCGAGGTCGTGCTCCGGTCGGCTCGCCATTGACGGGGCTCAGCTCGCGGAGCGAGGCGTCCCGGAGTCGCCGGCACCCTCGGCTCCAGATGCACGTTTGAAGTCTTCCTTCCTCAGACCGTGCCGCTTCATGAGGGCGTAGAGGGCGCGCTCGTTGAGGCCGGCGCGCTTCGCGGTCTCACCGATCCGTCCCCGCGTGGCCTTGAGCAGCTCCGTGACGTAGCGACGCTCGACCGACGTGATCAAGAGCTCTTTGACCGAGCGGAGGGGCTTGTCGATCCAGCCGGCCGGTGTCGCGAGTTCAGGCGCGAGGGGATCCTCGAGCGCAGCGAGACCGGCCCGGCCCGCGATGCCCTGTGGAAGATCGTGCAGCTCGATTCGGTATCCCGAGCAAAGCAGAACGGCCCGCTCGATCACGTTGATGAGCTCGCGGACGTTCCCCGGCCAGTCGTGGGCGACCAGCGCCTCCACTGCTTCCGGGGCGCAAGCTGCGACCGGTCGACCGAGGTGGATCCGGAACCGCTGGATGTAGGTCTCGACAAGCTCCGGGATGTCCTCCCGGCGCTCGCGCAGGGGCGGGATCGAGAGAGTCACGACCGCCAGCCGGTAGTAGAGATCCGAGCGGAACCGCCCGCCCGCCACCTCGGCCTCGAGGTCGCGGTTGGTTGCGGCCATCACCCGTGCGTCGACCTGAAGTGGACGCTCGCCGCCGACCCTCTGAATGGTGCGTGTTTCGATGGCCCGAAGGAGCTTCACCTGCAGGTGGAGGGGCGTGTCGGCGATCTCGTCCAGGAACAGCGTGCCCTTGTGGGCCAGCTCGAAGTACCCGCGCCGGGCGCGCGAGGCGCCGGTGAAGGCGCCCTCTTCGTGGCCGAAGAGCTCGCTCTCGATGAGGCTCTCGGGCAGGGCCCCGCAGTTGACGGGCACGAACGGCGCGGTCGCCCGTGGACCCTCCGAGTGAACGGCCTGGGCCAGTCTCTCCTTCCCCACTCCGGTCTCTCCCAGGATGAGGAGCGAGCTGTTCGACTGGGCGAGCCGATGGGCGGTGTGCATGAACGACTGGATCGCCGGGCTCCGGGACACGAAGTCCTTCAGGCTCGGCTTCTCGTCGAACCGCTCCGCACGAAGCCCTTGCTCGAGCTGCTCCTGGCGCCGCTGGACCAGCGTGTGGAGGGTCTCTTTCAGGGTCTCATCGGCAACCCGATCGTTGACTACCGCCAGGCAGCCTGCAGCAAGGAGGGACGAGCGCTCCTGCGCGTCCTCGTGGGCGGTGACGACGATGACCTCGGGCTGCTCGGGCAACTCCCTCACGGACCGCACGGTCTCGGCGACCGGTTCCGGGAGCCGGGAGCGGCTGGCGATCAGGAGGTCGAAGTCCGCCCCGGGAAAGGGCGGTCCACTCCCTCCGGTGCGTGCGGAGGACTGCACGAATGAGACGTCGCTCGCCCTGAGGAGGCGCTGAAACCGGCGTCGGAGCGGCGCCGGTTCCAGCGTCAGGAGCACACGGATCAGCATCGGCCCTATCCAGATCGGAAGACTAGATCCGACCTAACCGGGTGTCAATAGCCGATTCTGAGCCCACAGCGCGGTTGGCGCACGGCCGGAGCTGCGGTGACGCGGCCTCGATGGCATGCCGACCGTGGGGGCGGCGTATCGGCTGCCGCGCTCACACGCAAACCGGGACGACGAAGGGAAGCGACCGTGCCCGCCCTACCTCATTGGGGACCGGTTGCCACACCAGCCGGCGCTCAGGGGAGGATGGCCGAGGTGGCGGAGATCGTTTCTCCGTCTTCTTCGGGGTCGGCGTCGTCTTCGTGCCCTTCGTGGTCATCGATATCACGCCCCTTCACACCCTTCTCCGCTCGAGCGGGGAATTGGGCCCGCGAATGAAGCCCTGCCGACCCGCGAGCCCCAGTGGCAAGTCGAGTGCCAGCTGGCGCCGGCCACTCCGGACGTCGGATTCGGGGTTCGTAGGGGGTCGTGCCTGGCATCCACCTTGCCACTGTTGCCATTACGGTTGAGTCCGGGGAGGTGGGTTCTTTGGAGCACCGAGGTTCGAGAGACGTCGAGATCCGCAGATCGCGCCAGGCGGACGCCGGCTGCGTCAGCCCGGCGCCTGGCACCGAAGAGGAGCCGCCGGGAGAGCTCCTGGACGGGGCCACGCCGCAGTCGCCGGTCCTGTCACCGGAGCTGAATGCCGCCCGGTTCCTCGCTTCGGACTCCGGATCGGCACTTCACCGGCGGCTGGAGGCCTTTGAGGACATCGTCGACTCCGATGTCGGCGACACGAGCCTGAACCGGGCCCGGAACCTGGAGCGGGAGATCGGGCTCCGCCAGATCTACCTGAAGTTCGACGGGGGTAACCCGACCGGCACCCAGAAGGACCGGATCGCGTTCGCTCAGGCCATGGATGCCCTTCGCCGGGGGTTCGACGCCGTGACGATGGCCACGTGTGGGAACTACGGGGCGGCCATGGCTCTGGCGACGGAGGTCGCCGGGCTCCGCTGTGTCGTCTACATCCCCGCCGGCTGCCACACCCGCCGGCTGGCGGAGATGGAAGGGCACGGGGCCGAGATCCTGAGGGCGGAGGGCGACTACGAGGAGGCGGTCCGGCTCAGCCGAGAGCACGCGGCGCGCGAGGAGATCTATGACGCCAACCCGGGTGGCGACAATACCCCGATCCAGCTCAAGGCGTACGGCGAGATCGCGACCGAAATCTACGACGAGCTCCGAGACGCCCCCGCGGCCGTCGCGGTGCCGGTTTCGAACGGGACCACATTGGCCGGAATCCACCGGGGCTTCGTCAGCCTCTATCGGCGTGGCAAGACGTCGCGGATCCCGCGGATGATCGCAGGGTCCTCCCCTTCCAAGAACCCCATCCTGCAGGCCTACATGAGAGAAGCCGCTCGGTGCGACGACATCGAGCCGCTCCGCGTGCGGGAGACCCGCGTCAACGAGGCTCTCGTCAACTGGCACTCGATCGACGGGGACCACGCTCTCCACGCGATACGAGGAACCGACGGTTTCGCCGAGTCGGTCCCGGATCGGGCCCTCATCGCGTGGGCCCGCAGGATTCGGGAGTCCGAAGGGCTCGACGCTCTTCCGGCGTCGACCGCCGGGCTTGCCGCGTTCGCGCGGCGACACCAGCGGGAACGGTTCGACCCCGATCGTTACGTGGTCGTCCTCACAGGGAGGAGAACATGAGGAGGGCGACGTGGCCTGAAGGCCACGCCATCGTCTACTGCGAGGGCGCTTTCGGCAGCACGAACGGCAAGACCGCCCACGGCCTCGTCAGGTTCACACGGCGCTACCGTGTCCTGTCGGTCGTGGACTCCGGCTTCGCCGGGCGGGACGCCGGAGAGGTTCTGGACGGCACGCCGAACGGGATTCCCATCGTGCGCTCGGTCGCTGTCGCGTGTTCACGTGCCGTCGAGGCCGGTCAGCCGGCGACCCACCTGGTCATCGGTCTCGCCCCGGACGGCGGCCGACTGGGCCGCAGAGGGCGGGCGGCGATCGTCGAGGCACTGAAACGAGGACTCGACGTCGACTGCGGTCTTCACGATTTCCTCTCCGACGATCCCGAGCTGGTGGACCTGGCCGAGGCGAACCACTGCCAGATCCGCGACATCCGAAAGCCGCCCCCCCGAAGCAAGCTCCACTTCTTCAGCGGCAAGATCGAGGCCGTCGATTCGTTTCGTGTGGCGGTTCTGGGAACGGACTCCGCGGTGGGGAAGAGGACGACAGCCTGGATGCTCGTCCAGGAGCTCGAAGCACGAGGACACTCGGTCGAGCTCGTGGGGACCGGGCAGACGGCCTGGCTCCAGGGGTCACGGTACGGAGTCGTTCTCGACTCGCTCGTCAACGACTTCGTCTCCGGCGAGATCGAGCACGCCGTGTGGCGCGCGTGGAAGGGCCGGCGCCCCGCGTTCCTGGTCATCGAGGGACAGGGAAGCCTGATGAACCCGGCCTATCCCGGCGGCTTCGAGATCCTGGCTGCGGCTCGCCCGGACGCGGTCGTGCTCCAGCACGCCCCGGGGCGCCAGCACTACGACGGGTTTCCAGGCTACGGGATGCATCCCCTCTGGACGCAGATCGAGGCGGTCGAGCTCGTCTCGGACCGACCGGTGGTCGCCGTCGGCATCAACCACGAGGGACTCAGCCCGGAAGACGTCCCATTGATCAGCCGCACCATCGCCCGCGAGACCGGCGTTCCGGTCTGTGACGTTCTTCTCCAGGGCGCCGCTCCCATCGTCGAGGCGATCCTCGAGGCGCGGGACATGCGCCTCGATGCGGTGTCGTGACCCGCACCCGGCCGCGATCACGAGCCGAGCCCCGAGATCCGGACCCGTTCGCCCCGCTGGCGGTGATCGGGCGATTGGAGGTGGGCCCGGCCCGGCTCGAGCGGAAGCGTGTCGTCACCCCGTACCGGGTCACGACCGAACGTGGCTCTGCAGAAACCGATCTCGTCTACACCTACGAAGAGGACGTCTTCGATCCGGGGGACCCCGGCGACCTCAACCTGGCCCACGTCATCGGGTCGCAGGTCGCGCTCAACTACGGGCTCTTCTGCGACGAGATCGCCTTCCGCGGCCCTCTCGACGCCGTGGACCGTGCCTTCCTGGCCGCCTCCGCCCGAAACACGGCCCGCGAGATCTACGTCAAGAAGTTCCTCGAGCCGAATCCCTTTCTCCGGGGAGGAGCCTCGAGCCTTCCCACCGTGCGCCGCCGGGACTACCTGCGTGCCCGCCTCACCTTTCCGGACGCCGGGGAGACGCGGAAGGCCCGCGTCCCCTGGGCCACGAGCCGCGGGCGACACGCGGTCCTGTCGAGCGGCGGGAAGGACAGCCTCCTCACCTACGGGCTGCTCCGGGAGCTCGGCCGTGAGACTCACCCGGTCTTCCTCAACGAGTCGGGGCGCCACTGGTTCACGGCGCTGAACGCGTACCGTCATTTCGCGTCCAATGTTCCCGGGACCGCGAGGGTCTGGACGAACTCCGACCGCGTGTTCTCGTGGATGCTGCGCCACCTGTCGTTCGTGCGCCCGGACTTCGCCGACGTCCGCTCCGACGAGTACCCGATCCGTCTGTGGACGGTGGCTGTCTTCCTCTTCGGGGCGCTGCCCCTGATGCGCAAGCGTGGCATCGGGCGGCTCCTGATCGGCGACGAGCACGACACCAGCCGGCGGGCCAGCTTCCGGGGGATCCCTCACTACGACGGGCTCTACGACCAGAGCCGCTACTTCGACGAGACGATGAGCCGCTACTTCGGGCGGAAGGGCTGGAACGTCGCCCAGTTCTCGATCCTGCGACCCCTCTCCGAGCTGCTCGTCCAGAAGACGCTGGCCGAGCGCTACCCGGAGCTGCTTCGGCTGCAGGTCTCGTGTCACGCCACCCACCGGGGAGACGGTGTCGTGCGTCCCTGCGGTCGCTGCGAGAAGTGTCGGCGGATCGTCGCCATGCTGGTCGCCCTCGGGAAGGAGCCCAGCGAGTGCGGCTACGGTCCGGAGGCGGTGGCGGGGTGCCTCGCCTCGCTTGCGAAGGAGGGCATCAACCAGGAGAAGGCCGGCGTGGCCCAGCTTGCGCACATGCTCCGCGAAGGGGGTCACCTGAAAGGACCGACCCTGGGCGGCGTCCGACCGCGGCCTCATCCCGAGGTCCTCGCGGTGCGCGTCGATGCTGAGCGCTCGCCCCTCTCGGCACTCCCCCGCGATCTCGTGCAGCCCCTGGCGCCCCTCTTCCTCGATCACGCCCGCGGCGCGGTGCGCCGCGTCGGCCGCCTCTGGGTCGAGACCGACTTCGCGAAGGACGTCGAGAGCCCCCCTCCCTATCCGTTCGAAGCTGCGGTCGACGGGGCCGCGGGGGAGGGCACGCGGAGGGACAGCCGTGCCTTCATCCTCGGCGAGCTCACCTGGCCCGAGGCCGCCGAGCGCTTCCGTCAGGTCGACGTGGCCCTGCTGCCGGTGGGGTCCCTCGAGCAGCACGGCCCCCACCTGCCTCTCGACACCGACGCGTTCGATGCCGCGCTGACGGCCCGACGGGTGGCGGCCGCGTGCAGCGAGCCGCGGCCGCTCGTCCTCCCGCTGATTCCGTACGGGGTGTCCTACGCCCACGAGGATTTCGCGGGCACCCTGAGCGTGAGCCCCGACACGCTGGCCCGGATGGTCCACGAGATAGGCCTCGGGGTCGCCCGGGAGGGGATCACCAAGCTGGTGATCGTGAACGGCCATGGGGGCAACGGACCCGCCCTCCACTTCGCGGCCCAGATGATCAACCGGGACGCCCACATCTTCACCTGTGTCGACACCGGGGAGACGAGCGACGCCGACGTCGCCGAGCTCTGCGACGTCAAGAACGACGCGCACGCCGGGGACATCGAGACCTCCACCAGCCTCGCGGTGCGACCAGAGCTCGTCCGCATGGACCTGGCGGAGGCGTTCGTGCCGGAGTTTTCCTCGTCCTACCTGGACTTCGCCTCGCGCCGCAGCGTCGGCTGGTACGCGCGGACGGCGCGGATCTCGCCGAGCGGGGTTCTCGGGGACCCGACGCGCGCAACCCGGGAGAAGGGCGAGCGGATCTGGGAGGTGACCGTGAGGCGTCTCGTGGAGCTCGTGGAATCGCTCCGGCGGCTGAGCCTGGACGAGATCTACCAGAAGCGGTACTGAGCTGTGCGCATCACGCGAGTGGAGTCGTGGCGGGTCGACATGCGGCTGGCAGAGCCCTACACCATCGCTTACGAAAGCGTGGAGCGGGTCTCCAACATTCTGGTGCGGCTCGACGTCGGGGACGGTCCCTCCGGCTATGGTTGCGCCGCCCCCGACTCCGTGGTCACCGGAGAGACGCCGGAGGGCGTGCTGGCCGCCCTGAGGCAGGTCGTCGAGCCCGCCTTGAAGGGTGCCGACCCCATGCGTCGACTCGTCTACATGGAGAAGCTGCAGAAGGAGCTGGGCGAGTCCCCGTCCACCCTGGCCGCCGTGGACATGGCCCTGCACGACCTGCTGGGAAAGCTCGCGGGCCAGCCGACCTTTCGTATCCTGGGCGGGTTTCGCCAGCGGATCGCTACGAGCATCACCATCGGGATCCTGCCCTGCCGCGAGACGGTGGAGCGCGCGGTGGACCGCGTGAAGCAGGGCTTCCGGGCCCTCAAGCTCAAGGGTGGCCTGGACCCCGAGGAGGACGCCGAGCGCGTCCTGCGGGTCCGCGAGGCGGTCGGGCCGGGGGTCGGGCTCCGCTTCGACGCCAACCAGGGCTACTCGGTGGAGGGCTCGCTCCGCTTCGTCGAACTCACGCGTGGGGCCCGGCTGGAGCTGCTGGAGCAACCGACGCCCCGCGGGGAGCCCGACCTGATGGGCCGGGTGGTCCAAGCGGCCCCGATTGCCGTCATGGCCGACGAGAGCCTGATGACCCTGAGAGACGCCTTCCGCATCGCGCGGCGGGGTCTCGCGGACATGGTCAACGTCAAGCTCATGAAGGCCGGGGGTATCGACACCGCACTCATGATCAACGCCGTGGCGCGCGCGGCGCGCCTGGAGGTCATGGTGGGGTGCATGGACGAGTGCGCTCTCGGCATCGCCGCCGGCCTTCACTTCGCCCTCGCCCGCCCCAATGTCGTGTATGCCGATCTCGACGGCCACATCGGCCTCGAGGGTGACCCCACGGCCGGGGGAGTCGTGCTCCAGAACGGCCTGCTGCGAGCGACCGACCGGCCCGGCCTCGGCTGCGATCCGCGATGCTAGCCCCGATCCGGCACATGTGCTGGCGAGAGAATGCCGGAACGGGTCGAGCACCGCTCGCTCCAGGTTCGCTCACCCCGTTCCGAACGAACGGTGAGCGCGAGGGTTGAAGGCGTTGGGCCACTCGAGGAGCCTCATCGGCGTCCTGCGGGCGACGTTCGTGGCGGGCCTCATCGTGACCGTCCCCGCCGTGGCCACCTTCCTCACGCTGCGCTTCCTGTTTCGGAACGTCGATGGGTTGCTGGCTCCGCTTCTGGCGGCGGCGCTGGGGATCGACGTGCCCGGGCTGGGCCTTCTTTCGACACTCGCCATCGTCCTCCTGGCCGGCCTGGTGGTGAAGAGCTACATCGGCCGGCGCCTGGTAACCCTTGGCGACCGGGCCGTCGCGCGTATCCCGGTCGTTCGCGCAATCTACCGGGCATCGAGGGACATCATCGAGACGGCCACCCTCTCACGCCGACAGGTGTTTCGTGACGTCGTGCTTCTGCAGTACCCGCGCAGGGGGCTCTACTCCTACGGGTTCGTCACCGCGTATACGAGCCGGATGGAAGAAGGCCGCCTCCTGGAGCTTGCCAACGTCTTCATTCCCGGGCCACCCGTCCCCACGACCGGCGTCCTGGTCGCCGTGCCGGTCGAGCAGCTGACCTATCTCGAGATCTCGGTCGAGGACGCCCTCAAGCTCGTCCTCTCGGGCGGGCTGGTGGCGCCCCCACGTCTGCAAAGCAAAGCTCGGAGCTCCCCGAGCGGATCGGACCCGGCACGGGCGAGGGGCCGGAAGGCTTGACCGGGTCGAACGTCGAGGCCTGCCGGGATCAACAGGTCCTTTTCGGATGGCAACGCCCGCTCGAACCGGCGCAAGAGTTCCGATTCCAGGCGGACGGTGGCCATCGGTTGAACCGTTCCCGGCGGACGACGGCCAGCCCGAAGTGGTGGCCGTGCAGTGACTTCGGTCCCGCGTCCCGCGGGCACGGGAGATGGGCGGAGCACAGCAGGGGATCCCAGAAATGCCTGGCACGCGCCGTGGACTTGAGGAATGTCGAACGAAGAGGTGGCTCGAACGTTGGTCGGCCTCTGAGGGTGGCCGACCGCGGCCCAGCGTCTCTCGAAGGCCGTGCCACTCCTCGCCGGATGGCCCGCGCGGGCGGGTCCGGCGGGTGTGCCTAAACCCTAGTTGGAGGAGTATCGATGGCGAAGGCAAAGAAGAAGATCAGACCCCTTCGGGACCGCGTCGTGGTTCGGAGGCGGGAGGAGCCCGAGCAGAAGGTGGGGAACATCATCGTTCCCGACTCGGCCAAGGAGAAGCCACAGGAAGCCGAGGTCGTCGCGGTCGGACCAGGGCGGCTGTCGGAGGAGGGCAAGCTCCTGCCGCTGACCCTCAAGGCCGGAGATGTGGTTCTGATCGGCAAGTGGTCCGGGACCGAGGTGACCATCGACTCCGAGGAGTACCTCATCCTCAAGGAGGACGAGGTTCTGGGTGTCCTCAGGTAGGCGAACAGAAGAGGCCAAGAAATGGCGAAGCAGATCACGTATGGGAACGATTCGCGCCAGGCACTGCTCCGGGGCGTGAATCGGCTGGCCGATGCGGTCAAGGTGACCCTCGGCCCGAAGGGACGCAACGTCGTCCTGGACAAGAAGTTCGGCTCCCCGGTCATCACCAAGGACGGTGTCACCGTCGCCAAGGAGATCGATCTCAAGGAGCCCCTCGAGAACATGGGCGCCCGGATGGTGCGCGAGGTGGCCTCGAAGACCTCCGACGTGGCCGGTGACGGCACCACCACCGCCACCGTGCTCGCCCAGGCGATCTACCGCGAGGGCAGCAAGAACGTCACCGCCGGCGCCAACCCGATGGACCTCAAGCGGGGTATCGAGAAGGCGGTCCAGGCGGTGGTGGAGAGCATCGAGAAGCTCTCGAAGCCGGTCAAGGGCCAGGCGATCGCCCAGGTCGGCACCATCTCCGCCAACAGCGACGAGACGATCGGCTCGATCATCGCCGAGGCGATGGAGAAAGTGGGAAAGGACGGGGTCATCACCGTCGAGGAGGCCAAGACGCTCGAGACCTCCCTCGAGGTGGTGGAGGGAATGCAGTTCGACCGCGGATACCTCTCCCCCTACTTCGTGACCGACCCCGATCGGATGGAGGCGGTCCTCGAGGACTCGCTGGTCCTCATCCACGAGAAGAAGATCTCGAACATGAAGGACCTCCTTCCGGTGCTCGAGCAGATCGCGAAGATGGGCAAGCCGCTCCTCATCATCGCGGAGGACGTCGAGGGCGAGGCCCTGGCGACCCTGGTCGTCAACAAACTCCGGGGCACGCTGCAGGTGGCCGCGGTGAAGGCACCGGGCTACGGTGATCGGCGCAAGGCGATGCTCGAGGACATCGCTATCCTCACCGGCGGCAAGGGCATCACCGCGGACCTCGGGATCAAGCTCGAGAACCTGAACATCGAGGACCTCGGCTCCGCCAAGAAGATCGTGATCGACAAGGACGACACCACCATCATCGAGGGTGCGGGCACGACCGAGGCGATCCAGGGCCGGGTGAAGCAGATCCGGACCCAGGTCGACGAAACCACGTCCGACTACGACCGGGAGAAGCTGCAGGAGCGCTTGGCCAAGCTCGTGGGCGGGGTCGCGGTCGTCAAGGTCGGGGCGGCCACCGAGACCGAGATGAAGGAGAAGAAGGCCCGGGTCGAGGACGCGATGCACGCGACCAAGGCCGCGGTCGAGGAGGGGATCGTCCCCGGCGGCGGGGTCGCGCTTCTCCGCGCCGAGAAGGCCATCGACGGGTTGAAGGCCGAGGGCGACGAGGCGGTGGGTGTCGCCATCGTCCGGTGTGCCCTCGAGGAGCCGCTTCGTCAGATTGCTCAGAACGCCGGTCACGAGGGTGCGGTCGTCGTGGCCAGGGTGCGCGAGATGAAGACGGAGGAGGGCTTCAACGCCCAGACCGAGAAGTACGAGAACCTGGTCGAGGCCGGTGTCATCGACCCGACCAAGGTCGTCCGCATCGCGCTCCAGAATGCGTCGTCGATCGCCTCGCTGCTGCTCACCACCGAGGCCCTCGTCTCTGAGATACCCGAGAAGAAGAAGGCGAACGCCGTCGATGCCGGCGCCGACATGTACTGAGGAAGTGAAAGGAAGGTGACCCATGGAGGTCGTCACGCTACTCATCTCCGTGCTCGCGTTGGCCATCGCCGTGGCCGCATTCGTGCGCACCGGGGGGATAGAGGAGATCAGACACAGCACGGGCACCGCGAGGGACCGAACCGCCGACGTGCTCGATCGCCTCGAGCGGCTAGTGCGGAGTTCCGAAGAGAAGTCTCCGGAGAGGAAGGCCGATGGAAACAGCGCCCGCTAGGCGAGGTGGTCACTTCCTCCTCGTCCTTGTGCTCGGTGTCGTTCTGGGAGTCGCGGGAACGGTCGTTGCCCGCCTTTGGGTGGGTCCGGCTCTCCTGTCGCCCTTTCAGAAGGGGGGCCTGGTCGAAGGACTGGTGCTTGACAAGGCTCTGGAGCCCGACCGGCTCCTCCTGAAGATCGAGGCCGAGGACGGGGTGTCGCTTGCGACATTCACGCAGAGGCAGGAAGAGATCAATCTACTGGTTGATCCAGGGGACACCATTACCCTCGATGTGCGCGAATACCAGCCGTTCCTGGAGGATCCGGCCATAGAGAGGGTGAGGAAGCCGAAGCCGCCGATCGAGCCCGAGGAGCCGCCGGTGGAAACCGGAGTGGAGGAAGAACCGCGGATCACCGAGCCCCAGGGAATCGAGCCACCAGCAGAGCCGAGAGAGACGGAGACGCCCGCGTGACGCGACCCGTGGGCCCACCGCGGCCCGAACAGTGCATGAGCGCAATTGGCTAGGCGGTGTCTCGGTGACGGGGGAACGCAATGAAGTCCAGGCGTCCGGGCGAGAGTGACGAGTCCCTCAGCGACCGGGGCAAGCGGTCGTTGCCTGAGCAGCAGCCCGCGGGCGAGGAGGCGAAGGCGGTTGACGACGACGAGGGAGAGGCGGAGTCCTCGCGCCGGCAGATGCCCAGGAACCGCCGACCCACCCAGAGGGACGAAGGAGGGGTCGATGGACCGTCGACCCAGCGCGCCCCGTGGTTGCCCCCGGCCCGGCGGTAGGGGTGCCATGGGCGTGGTTCTTCTGCGTCTCTTCGGAAGGGGACTTCCGTTTCTGCCGGCGGATGGATTCCGATCCCCAGCCGAGTGCGGCCGCCCGCCGAGACTCCAGAGCGAGACGCCGGGCTCCTCTTCCGACTCGATCTCGGGGTAGCAGAACGATTTCGAAGGCATGTCTGGGGCAACCCGGGAGATCAGGGGGCTGCCCGCGGCGGGCTGGCATGCGCCGTGTACTGACACGTCGCGTATCGAAGGGGCTCGAGCGCCAGTGCGGACTTCCGATTGGAGTCTCGGGAGAGGACAGGTGAGGCGATCGGGGGTCCGAGGCGGCATGCCAGGAGGATGGTCATGAGAGGACGATGGACGGTCTTGGCGCTCGCTGGACTGCTGGGGCTCGGCGGTCTGGCCGCGGCCCAGGACGATGGGTCCGGCAGGAAGACGGTCACGCGGGACGAGGTCAAGAGCTGGATCTTCGAGGTGGACGGCAAGGAGTGGAGCGTCCGCCCCGCCGCCCCCACCGCGATGGGCGACAGTGGCATGTTCCGGCTCGTCGGCAGCGCCTACACGCTCCCGAAGGGTTATTTCAGCCTCGGGTACTCCTACGACAACATGGACCGCGACCCCAAGGGCACGGACTTCGCCGTCCACGGCGTGACGTTCGGCTACGGCGTGTCGAATCGCTTCGAGCTGTTCGGCGCATTGGGCGTCCAGAACCGGACCAAAGCGCATTATCGCAACGAGCTGGGGGGACCCAACGAGTACCCGTTCCCCAACGAGAGCTTCTCGACGGGCTTCGGGGACATCTGGCTCGGGGCGAAGTACGGCCTCCTGAGCGACTACCTCGGCGACGGCGTGGGCCTCGCCATCAAGGGATTCGTCAAGCTGCCCACCGCCGACGAGGCGAAGGGGCTGGGGACCGGGAAGGCGTCCTTCGGGGCCGACCTCATCCTGTCGAAGACCCTCAACTACGGCGCCGACCTCCACGGGACCGTCGGCTACGAGCTCAACGGGAACCCGGACCGGTCGGAAGGTGTCCTCGACGACGTCTTCCCGGGTCCGGACTACGTGGCCAACGCCTTTCGCTGGGGCCTGGGCCTCAACGTCCCCGCCTGCTCGAACCTCCAGCTGCAGGCGGAGCTGAGCGGCAAGGTGTACGGCGACACCACGGTGTCGCAGACGAACTCCACCGATCTCATCGTCGGCGCCTCGTTCTGGCTGAAGAACGGCCTCTACATCCGGCCCGCCTACGTCTACGCGCTCGGCTACGACGGCCGCGGCCGTGACGTCTCCTCGGGCAAGAGAAGCGGCGCCACCATTTCCGTCGGCTACCACGGTGGGACGCCGTGCTGCGAGATCTACACCCCGCCGCCCCCGCCGCCGGCGCCGGCCAACCGACCCCCCACCGTCTCGCTCACCTGCGAGCCCTCCCCGGTCCTGCCGGGCCAGGTCTCCAACTGCCGGGCCACCGCCTCCGACCCGGACGGCGACCCGCTCACCTACGCCTGGACCGCGGGCTCCGGCCGCATCTCGGGCACCGGCGCCCAGACGAGCCTCGACACCGCCGGGATCGAGGCCGGCGAGTGCACCCCGGTCACGGTGAAGGTCTCCGACGGCCGCGGCGGCACCGCCGAGGCGACGAGCCGGGTCTGCGTCCAGGAGCCTCCCAAGCCCAAGCCGGAGGCCGTCAGCTGCACCTCCGGCGGCTTCCCGCGCAACCTCTCGCGCCTGAACAACGTGGACAAGGCCTGCCTGGACGACGTGGCGAGCAAGCTGCGGCAGGATCCGCGGAGCCGGGTGGTCATCGTCGGCCACGCGGACAGCTCCGAGCGCCACACCGAGGTGATCGGCCGCACGCGCGCCGAGGCGGTCAAGGACTACCTCGTCACGGAGCGCGGCGTCGCGGAGGCCCGCATCACCGCCAAGAGCGCCGCGGACGCCAAGCCTCTCGACACGGCGAAGAACGCCCCCGCCCGGGCCAAGAACCGGCGCGTGGACGTGATCTTCGTGCCCGAGGGCGCAACGGTGCCGGAGGACGACGACTAGACAGGGGCGGCCCGCTGCAGTCGCCTGGGGGCGGAGCGAAGAACGGTGACGACTGGGGAGCCTTGCCGGAATCACGACACCGTCGAACCCGAGGAACAGCTGGGGGGCGACGGGGACCGCCCGCCACGCGGAGAAACGAATGGGAATGAGGGGAAAGACAGGCCGACAAAACCCTCGCGGCGGAAGAGTTCCAAGAAGCGCCAGCCTGGACCTGAGATTGAGGAAGACGAAGTCGGTGTGTCGTCGATTCGGCGTGCCCCATGGCTGCCCCCGCCCCGAAGGTAGGGATTGCACCCCGCGCACGCCGCGGCTCGGGTGCGGCAGGCTGGAGCAGCCCCCGGCCTCTGCGCCAGTCGGCCGGCGACCCTCAAAGAGGGGGTCCCCGTAGGACGAGACGCTGTGTCTCCTCGGACAGGCGGATCGGACGCCACGCGAGCCAGTCTCGCCGGCGCCGGGCGGCCGGGAGGCGTCGCACGCGATGAGTGACCCCATCGTCATGATCTCGAGCTACCCGCCGCGGCTGTGTGGCATCGGCACCTTCTGCGAGGAGGCCCGGGAGTTCATCCAGGCCCCGGCTGTCGACGAACTCGTACAACCCGTACTCGTGCCGGATGTGGACCGCGTGCGGGCGCAGCTCACGGACCTTCCCGGGGCAGGGCTGGAAGACCCCGCGTAACGTCCTCGTCGTTCCCCACGGGGCACGACCCGACCGGCACTGGGGGCCGGACGAGATCCCGGCGGTCCGGCACGAGCCGGGGCTCGACCGGGTTCCCCACCTCAGCTCTCACCTCGCCGGCCTGATCGGCTGGGTCCAGTCCAACAAGCGCTGGGACATCCTGACCTCGATGTGGGAGGAGATCGCCACCGATCTTCGGGCTCGCACCGGCCAGGAATGGGATCTCCTCGCCGCCGGCACCATGCGCGACCCCGCCCACCGCGACGACTACGAGCGTTGGAAGAGCGAGGTGCAGCTGCTCGAGCAGAAGGGGGCTCGCGCATTACTACGAGTTCATTCCGCGCGGCGAGATCTACTACAAGACGATGGCGGTGTGCGACTTCATCGTCCTGCCCTCGACCGACGAGACGCAGTCGGGGACCCTCGCCCGCATCATCGCCCTCAACAAGCCCTTCGTCACGACCGCACCGATGGAGGGCCTCACCACACAGACGCTCGAGAGCGAAGGGGGGCTCCTCTTCACGACGAAGGAGATGCTCCGACGCCTGGGATCTCCCGGTGCTGTACAGTTTCAAGCGCATGCCAGGGAGCGGCACGAGATCAGGGAGGCCGCCGGGTAGGTCGACATCATCGTCGAGGGCCGCGGGCTGCGATAATCTCCGGGGGTGCGGCTCGTCCCGGGAGGCCCTGCGCGGACGCCGCTCGAGCTGCCCACGGAGCCCCGGGGCTCCCACGCGGGTCACTCGAGAAGGAGCCTGGCCACGACGATGGAGATCACCGAAACCAGACCGTGGACGCGCATCGGGCGCCTGGTCGATGCGGGCGATGCCGCCGGCCTCGAGGCCTACCTCGCGACGTTGCCGCCCTCGGAGGTGGCCCGGTCGATCTCCCGCCTCGAGCCGGCCCGCCAGACTGCGCTTCTGACCCTGCTCACGCCCGAAGGGGCGGCGGAGGTCATCGAGGAGGTCTCCGAGACCCAGGCCGGGGACCTGCTGTCGGAGCTTCCCCCGGGGCTCGCCGCCGACATCGTCGTGGAGCTGAAGAGCAACGAGCGGGCCGACGTCCTGGCCGAGCTCGAGGGCGACGAGGCGGAGGCCATCCTCCAGTCCATGGAGCCCGAGACGGCGCGCGGCGTGCGGCGTCTCCTCGCCTATCCCCCGGACACCGCCGGTGGCCTCATGGTCACCGACTTCCTGTCCTTCGACGAGGGCCAGGCGGTGGGGGAGATCCTGGACCATCTCCGTACGCGCGGCCGGGAGTACTCGGACTACGAGATCCAGTACGTCTACGTGGTGTCGTCGCGGGGGCGCCTTCGCGGGGTGCTGCGCCTCCGGGACCAGCTGTTCGCTCCCCGGCAGACGCCCCTCGCGGCCGTCATGATCCCCGATCCCATCAGGGTGGAGGCCGAGGCGAGCCTCGAGGCCCTGCGCGAGGTCTTCGAGCAGCACGGCTTCATCGGGATCCCGGTGACGGAAGAGGAGGGCCGACTGATCGGCGTCGTCCGCCGTGCCGACGTGCGGAAGGCGGAGGAGGTCAAGGCGACCAGCGACTTCCGCGGAGCCAGCGGGATCGTCGGCGGCGAGGAGATCAGGAGCCTTCCCCTCGCCACCCGCGCGCGCCGCCGCCTCTCCTGGCTGAGCATCAACATCGTCCTGAACATAGTGGCGGCCAGCGTGATCGCCTTCTACCAGGACACCCTGGAGAGGGCGATCACCCTCGCGGTGTTCCTGCCGATCATCTCGGACATGAGCGGCTGCTCCGGCAACCAGGCGGTGGCCGTGAGCATCCGCGAGCTGAGCCTGGGTCTCGTGCGGCCGACGGAGCTGCTCCGGGTCCTCGCCAAGGAGGCGAGTCTCGGCCTGATCAACGGGCTCGTGCTGGGCTCGCTCCTCGGGGGAGCGGCTCTCCTCTGGAGGGGCAACCCCAACCTGGGTCTCGTGGTGGGGCTGGCCCTCGCCGCCAACACGCTCCTGTCGGTCTGTCTGGGGGGGCTCCTCCCCCTCGCCCTCAAGCGCCTCCGTCTCGATCCCGCGCTCGTGTCCGGCCCGCTCCTCACAACCGTGACCGACATGTGCGGCTTCTTCATGGTTCTTCAGCTGGCTACGGTGATTCTGCCGCGACTCTCCTAGAGGGGGCGGCGGGCGCGGCCGCCGGCGACAGCTCCCGGAGGTCCCCCGGTGGTACAGGTGAGGTGCCTCTTCCGCCGCCCCCGGGCGGGCTCCGGTTCGGAAGGCGACGCCCGAGTCTGCCGGGCCGCAGCTTCCGATTGGCCGCCCCGGGGCCCTGCGAGGACGCCGGCCTGCCCGGTGGTGCGGGTCCCTTCCCCGGTCCAAGGTCAGGTGTTCCAGTGGCTTCCGTCCCGCGGCGGGAGGGCAAAGGACGTCGATCGAGCCCGTTCCGAGACCTGGCATGCGCCGTGGATCTGCTCTTGTACTGACGCGTGACGGAGACGGGCTGGTGCAGGCGACCGAGCGGGAGTCTACAGACAGGACAAGCGATGGAAGCTACACCCGCTGAGAGAGTTGGCTACGACCTTCTTATTCTGCTGTTCGGCGTTGGCCTGGGGGTGGTGGGAACGCTCCTCCTCCGAGGTGCGAGGGGTCGCGACAAGCTCTCACGCTTCCCGACAGGCGGCCGGCTCGAAGGGCGGATCCTCGAAAAGCTCCTGACCCTCGACTGGCTCCTCCTGAAGGTTGAGACCAAGCACGGCGTCCTTCTGGCAACGTTCAGGGAGATGCCGGTAGAGATCGACCTCCTGGTCGACCCCGGGGATGCCATCACGCTCGACGTCCGGGAGTACCGACCCACCCTCGAAGACCCGCGGATAGAGAAAGTGAGGAGGCCGCCGCCGATCGAGCCCGACACGCCGCAGGTGCGCATTGGAGGCGGGGAGGAACATCGGATCCCCGAGCGGCAAGGGGTCGAGCGGCCGCCAGAGCCGACCGATTCGAGGGCCGCTGCCTGACGGGGCATCGTGGACGCGTCGAACCTGATCCGGCTGCTGGCGGGCCTGGCGCTGCTGGTGTGCGGGGCCGAGTGGCTCGTGCGCGGTGCCTCTCGCCTGGCCGCCGGCGCAGGGGTGTCACCGCTGGTCATCGGCCTGACGGTCGTTGCCTACGGCACGAGCGCGCCGGAGCTGGCGGTGAGCGTGATCTCGGCGTCCTCCGGGCAGGCAGACCTCGCGCTCGGGAACGTCGTCGGCAGCAACATCGTCAACATCCTGTCGGTGTTGGGGACCTCGGCCGCGGTCGCTCCCCAGGGGGTCGCGGTCTCCCCGGCCGCGCTCCGATTCGACCTGCCGGTCATGATCGCCGTGGCCGTGGCGTGTCTCCCGATCTTCGCCAGCGGGCACGTCATCGCCCGATGGGAAGGAGTGCTCTTCCTCTCGTACTACGGCGCCTACCTCCTCTATCTGGGCCTCGACGCCGCCGGTCACGATGCCCTGCCCCTCTTCAGCACGGTCATGGTCGCCTTTGCACTGCCCTTGACGGCGATCACCCTGGCCGTGGTCGGCCTCCGGGCGTGGCGGGGTGCGGGTGGGCGGGGACGCAGGTGACCGACGGGGCCCCGTTGTCCCGAGCAGCGCCGACACGCGACCGCAGCGAGGCCGTGGCGCCGATTGGACCGGGTGAAGGCTGCGTGGCGGCTGGGCCTTCTGGTGCTCGCAGGTACGGCAGGGGTGGCGGCTTTGCCGGCGAACGCCGACGAAGCTCAAGAGCTCCTCCGAAACCGCATCGAGGCCGCGGGTGTGCCCCCCCGGATCGTGGTGGCCGGCGAGCTGATTCACTGCTCGGCCGTCCTGCCCCTCTTCTACGAGCGGCGGCTCTTCGGACCGGCGTGGAGCGACGCGCGCGGTCCCCTGCCGCAGGCGTCGCGCCTGTTGGCGACGCTGAGGGCCGCGAGCCGCGAGGGCCTGGACCCGGCGGCGTACCACGTCGAGACGGTCGAGGCCCTGCGCGCCGGGAGGCATCAGCCGGGCCTCACGCCCGTGACCTCGCCGCCCCTCCGCGTGGACCTGGACCTGCTTCTGACCGACGCGTTCCTGCTCTACGCTTCCCATCTGCTCTCCGGACGCGTCGATCCCAGGACGTTCGACCCGACGTGGCACGTGGTGACGTCGCCGGATGTCGACTTCGCGGGGCTTCTCGAGGCGGCAGTGGCGTCGGGCCGCGTCGCCTCGGGCCTGGAGGGCCTGCTGCCTGCTCACCCCGGCTATGCGCGCCTCAGGGATGTGTTGACTCGCTACCGGCAGATCGAGGCCGAGGGCGGTTGGCCGGTCGTCGCCGACGGAGCGAAGCTGCAGCGGGGCGACGAAGGGCCGAGGGTCGGACAGACGCGTCGGCGCCTGGAGGCCACCGGTGACCTTGGATCGACGAGCGAAACCTCGGCGGAGCTGTTCGACACCGAGTTCGAGGACGCCGTGATCCACTTTCAGCGCCGTCACGGGCTCGAGGCCGACGGTGTCGTGGGTCGAGGGACCCTGGCCGCTCTCAACGTCCCGATCTCGGAGCGTGTCCGGCAGATCGAGCTGAACCTCGAGCGCTGGCGCTGGCTGCCGCGAGACCTCGGGCGTCGCTACATCGTCGTCAACATCCCCGCCTTCGAGCTGGAGGTCGTGGAGGGCGACGAGGTGGTGCTCGAAATGCGGGTCGTCGTCGGGAAGCCGTACCGCCGCACCCCCGTCTTCAGCGCCGAGATGGGCTATCTCGTCTTCAGCCCCTACTGGCACGTGCCTTCGAGCATCGCCGCCAACGATGTCGTGCCCGCCGTCCGGAAGGACCCCGGGTACCTGACGCAGAAAGGCATCCAGGTGTTCCGCGGATCCGGGGCCGAAACCGAGGCCCTCGACCCGGCGTCGATCGACTGGGCAGAGATGAGCGGCCCGAGCCTCCCGTACCGCTTCCGGCAGTCGCCGGGGCCACAGAACGCCCTCGGCCGCGTCAAGTTCATGTTCACCAACCCCTACAACGTGTACCTTCACGATACCCCCTCGCGGGAGTTGTTCCTGCGGCCCGACCGAACGTTCAGCTCCGGGTGCATCCGCCTCGAGAGGCCGCTCGAGCTGGCCGAGTATCTCCTCCGCGGGGCCCCGGGCTGGGATGCCGAGGCCATCCAGGCGGCCGGCCGGGCCGGAGCCGAGCGGACGGTCCGATTGCCCGAACGCATGCCGGTCCACCTCCAGTACTGGACCGCTTGGGCGGATCGGACCGCCCAGGCGCACTTCAGAAAGGATGTCTACGGCCGCGACCGCATGCTGGACGCTGCCCTTCGAGGGACGGCGCCCACCCCCGCGCGGGGCGCCGTGAGGGGTAGGACGCAGTGAGGACGGGACTCGCCCGGGGCCACGGGTTCGCTTTTGCTGGCCTGGCCCTCGCGGCACTCGTCGCATCGCCATGCCTCGGGGAGACGGGACCCTTTGACCCCGGGCGGCTCAGCTTCTCCTTGAGGCACGACGGCTGGGTGTCTCCGTACCGGGTCATGGCGATCTTCGTGCTGCCGAGCTCAGAACTCGATCTGGAGGTCCTGGCCCGGGACGGTGAGGGTCCCTTCCAGCTCGTGACCGAGGCGGGCCAGCTCATCCGCTCCGTCGAGCGGCAGTGGCGTTGGCAGGCACCCGGCCGGCCCGGGCTCTACCCCATCCGCGTAGTCCGGGCGTCGACCGCGGAGGTCATGGAGCTGAACGTCTTCGTTCTGGTCCCCCTCGACGCGATCGAGGGCGAGCACCTGAACGGCTATCGCATCGGAAGGTACCCCCGCAAACCCCTCAAGGGTCTCAAGCTGTACGCACCCCCCGCCGGCCTCGTCGAGGTGACCGCGCTAAACGACCGGACTCTGGTCTCGCCCCACTTCCGCGTGGGCCAGTTCGTCTGCAAGCAGGACGGCGGCCACCCGCAGTATCTGATCCTGCGGGAACGCCTGCTCTTGAAGCTGGAGCTGCTGCTCGAGGAGGTCAACCGACGAGGGCATCGCTGCGACGGGTTCCACGTGATGAGCGGCTACCGCACCCCGCACTACAACGCTGCGATCGGCAACGTCCCGTACAGCCGCCACGTCTGGGGTGGGGCCGCCGACATCTTCATCGACGAAGACCCGCGGGACGGGACCATGGACGACCTCAACGGGGATGGACGCATCGACCTGCGGGATGCCGCCGTCCTTTACGACATCATCGACGATCTCTACGGGCGGCCGTCGTACGCGCCGTTCCTCGGGGGGCTCGCTCGATACCGGAGGACGCAGGCCCACGGTCCCTTCGTGCACGTGGACGTCCGGGGGTTTCGGGCTCGCTGGGGACACTGATTCTCTTCTGCAGACGGCGGCCGTGATCGAATGGACACCGCCAAACGCCTCTACCGTTGCCTCGACACGCTGCTCGGTGAGTTCGCGCCAAAGCGACAGCAGGCGAGGCACCTCGAGGCCTCTTGATGTCTCGGTCGTAGGTGGTGGGGAACTGGGCCCGGTAGCGCGCCTTTCGCTCCTCGTAGTGCGTGCCCAGGGTCTTGTGCAGCGTCCCGATGGACTCGGGTCGGTTGCGCGAGCGGATCTCGGGGCGCGAGGCGGCGACCTCGCGCATCAGCTCGTCCACGTACTCAAGCTTCTTGAGCGCGGGCCACCCCTGGTAGCGGGCCCTCCAGGCCGTCCGCGAGCCGAGCCACACCGCGAAGGTCTCGGCGAAGTCCTCGCTGGGATGGCTCTGTGAGTACCACAGGCCAGGGGTTTCAGCCAGTCCGGGGGGTCGTCTCCCGGTCTTGAGCCTGGGAAGGCGCTCGAGTCCAGCTATGGGCGTGGCTTCCTTCCAGTTTCAGAAGGGCGGACGACGGAGGGGGACTCCCCTGCGATTCCCGGTACTCAGTCCGGCGCCATCCCCATCAGAACCAGCCCCACGTCCGGAGGGAGCGCGCGGAAGAGAGCGGCGGCATCGCCGGCCTCGAGCGCGACCCGCAGCCGGACCCGCTCGGCGGGGTTGCCGCTCAGAGCGTTCCGGAGACCGGCAGCCCGAATACGGAGGGTGTCGGCGCTCCGTTGCCAGAGGCTTCGATTCCTCCCTCCGTCCCTGGCCACGACCTCGAGCGCGAGCCCTGGCTCGAACAGGATCCGGTACCGCGCCGGCACCGAGTAGGACTCCTCGGCCGCGAGGGGCACCGCCGGGGGAGAGGCTTCGACCGCCGGGACGTCGCCGGCGGGAGACGGAGCCGGAGCCACGATCTCGACCCGGTCCCGCTCCCGGGCCGGCGATAGGCGTCCGCCCCGGTAGACCCGGGACGGCCAGTCCGGGGGCGGGGTCCGGCGCCAGAATGCGACCCGGGGCACCCCGATCTCGATCGTCTCGACGGCGTGCTCCTGGAGCGTGACCCCGGCGAGGAGGAGGGCGAGGCGACCGCTGCCGCGCGTCCAGCCTCAGGTAGAAGGCCTTCGCTGCGGCCAGCTCGCGCTCCGCGCGGAGTCCTTCGACCTCCCGCCGCAGGGCGGCGGCGGTCCGCTCGCCGGCGGCGGGCCCGGCGGCCGGTTCCGTGCCAGGAGAGGTGGTCGGGCCGGACACCGCGGCGAGGATGCAGACGAGGAGACCCATTCCGGGCATGGCGTCAGTAGATGTAGATCGGGGCGCCCACCGGCATCGAGCGGTAGATCTCCCGCAGCGGCTCGCGGCCGACGCGGATGCACCCATGGCTCACCGGGCGGCCGATGAGACGCTCGTAGAGCGTGCCGTGGATCAGGTAGCCGTCGCCGAAGTAGAGCGCGTGCTCACCGAGGACGCCGTACTCCAGGCGATCCGCCGGATCTCGCGGGATCGGCTCTCCCTCCTCCACGAAGGCCCAGTCCGGCTTCTTCCAGATCGGGTTTCGGATCTTCGAGATGACCGAGAACGCCCCACGCGGTGTGTCGAAGACCCAGACCCGGCTGCCCGCGCTCTCTCGCAGGACCAGACCCGAGCCGGCCGAGCACGGTGCCTCGAGGACCGTCTCCCCGCCACGCCGGAGGCGGATGCGGTTGTGCGTCTGGTCGATGACGAGGTAGTGCCCGCGGGGAACGAGGCGCTCGAGCTGCCTGGCCAGTCGCTGGTGGTCGGACCGCAGCTGCGTCGCCTCGGGCTCGCCGAGGGGGCGTGCCGCTTCGAGGATCGCCTCCGGCGGGGCTTCGGGCCGGACCGGCCGGTAGTGGAAGCCGGTCCCGGCGAGGAGAAGGAGGCCCACCCCGGCGGTGGCGGCGGCGGTGCGGGGGCCCCGCCTCCATCGCTGCCAGGCACGGTGGGCGGGGGGGCCTCCGGCCCCGTCGGCCGCCGGCGGAGGGGACGGACGCTCGGCCGCCGTGCCGGAGCCTTGCGCTGACGCTCGGGGAGCGGGCGTTTCGCTCTCGGGACTCATGGCCCGCTTCCATCCACGGACAGCTGCCTCACCAGGTCGGAGAAGACACCGTCGGTGCCGTCTCCGCCGACGATCGTCACCCGAGAGCCGACCTCCGCCTTCGCGAAGAGCTCGTCCATGTCCGCGTTGGAGACGGCCACGCAGCCGTCCGTCCAGTTGGTGCCGCGTCCCCCCTCGCCGTGGATCTCGATCAACCGCCCGGGTGTCGAGCCCGCCGGCACCGCTCCACGGCGGCGGGCCTCGGCAGTCCGACGGCGATCGTCTTCGTTGGGGTAGTCGAGCAGCAGGGCCTTGTGATACTGGGATCGTCCGCGGCCCTTCTTGGCGACGACGCGGTAGCGTCCCTCGGGCGTGGCGCCGTCGCCGGCCCGCAGCTTGCGGCCGAGCGCGTTGGACCCGATGTCGGCCGGGTAGACACGGACCTCCCGCCCCCCTTGGAGCAGCACCAGCCGGTTCTTCTCCTTCAGGACCAGGATCGCCACGCGGCCGGTGGCACGGGACCACTCCCTGCGTCTCCTCCGTCCACCGCGTCCACGTCCTCACCCTTTCGGTCGACGCGAACCGCCGGGCCCGCTCGAGCGCTGGGCCGAGGGCCCGTTCCAGCTCGAGGCGCCCCCGTTCGGCTGAGCGGTGGGCTCGCACGTACTCCTGCCGCTCCAACAAGGCCCGTGCCTCCGACACCAGCAGACGGGTCCGGGCGAGTCGGGCGCGGTCCTGGGCGCGGCAGCGTGGTCTTGTTCGCCAGCGTCTCGGCGGCCTGGAGGAGCCCTGCGGTGTGTTCGAGGACATCCTCCGCTTCCCCTAGAGCGGCGATTCTGCGTGCCTCGCCGAGGCGGTGGGCGGCGCGGGCCCCGACCTCGGCCGACCAGAGGCGCGCGGCGACGGGGGTGAAGTCTCGTAGCGGCCACAGACGGCCGGCCTGCCTCCCGTACGTCGATCTCGGCCTCGGCCAGCGCTGTCGCCGCCTTTGCCAGCTCGTCCGGGGCCCATCGCAGCGCCGGGCCCAGGCGGGCGCGGGCCACGGCGCTGCGGGCCGCGTGCCGCCGCTCGTCCGGGGGCTGAGGACGACCGCTGACCGCTGCGGTCGCCACGCCGAGCGCGGCGGCAGCGAGAGCGAGAGCGAGCACGACGCCGGCCGCGGGGCGGAGACCATGGGACGTCGGCTTTCGCGAAGCCATGACGGTGGCGGGGGATCTCGATGGTCTGTAGTGGCGTCGGGGGCCCGACCGCCGTCGACGGCGGCCGCGCCCCTCAACGCGATGTGTCTGCCGCTGTTGGGCTAGCGCCCCTTCCTCGCGTCGATGGCACCCTGGACCTCGGCCTTCACCCGGTCCAGGGTCTCCTGGGCGGCCTCCGCCTTCGCCTGGGCCTCCAGGTAGTGTTCCCCGGCCATCGCGGCGTCGAAGTCCTCGAAGCCGGATTCGACGGCGGCCACGTCAGCCTTCATGGCGTCGATCTCGGCGCGGGTGCCCTTGCCACGCGGCGCCTTGGCGAGCAGGCCATTGACCTCCTCCAGGCTCGCGCGAACGCTCTCCATGGTCTCCGTGGCCTTGAGCCGGGCGGCCTCTTTGCCGGCTGCCGCATCACGCGTCGCCTTCTCCGCTGCAGTCTGTGCGGAGGCGGCGAGCTCCTCGGCCTTGGCATACGATCGGAGAAGTGCGAACTTCTCGCCTTGGGTCGCGATCTCGGCCTCGAGCTGGTTCAGTGCGTCCTCAGCCGCCCCCAGCGACTCGGGGGCGTAGTCGCCCCCCTCGGCCTCCCGGGCCGCCTCGAGCGCAGCTTTCGCCGCGTTCACCGCCTCACTCGGAGGCTGGGAGCAGCCGGCCGCGAGCAGTCCAAATCCCACGACCAGGATGAAGGTGATGATCCTCGTGTTCAATTTCGTCACAGCCTTGCGCCGGGGGCCCGTTCCCGGGCCGCCGGCCCTCTATGGACATCGGTCCGCGTCCAGTCGGGTGAACCGAGGCGGACACTCGGAAGTCACCGGAGGGCAGGACCCTCCTGCCGCCACGGATCAGGACAGCAAGAGGCGTTCCACTCACCGGTGTGGGCCCTGGACGGCTCGATGTCCAGGGTTGCCGGTCGAGTCGTGAGAGATCGGTGCCGGGCCCCCGGGCTATCGTCGGCGAATCGGCTGCCCGCTGCCGAATGGGCGGCGCAGGGCAGGAGGGCACATTGGCATCCCCGAGCTGGCAAGTGTCGCGCCCACGACCCAGGGCCGGGACGGCGCGGCCGGCCGGGGCAGGCAGGGTGAGGGGGGCTGGCACGCGCCGTGGATCGACTGGACGCGTGGGTCATCACCGCCGACGGAGGCGAGATGGGGCGGAGAAGCCGACGGAAAGGCCAGGGTGGGCCCCGGACGGGGCTACAATGCGGCTGATGCGTTCGTCCTTGGCTCGGCGGAGCGCCGCCGTGATCGCCGCCCACCCCGACGACGAGACCCTGTGGTGCGGGGGCTTCATCCTCGAGCATCCTGCCTGGTCGTGGTACCTCATCGCGCTGAGCCGAGTGAACGACCCCGACCGAGCGCCGAGGTTCCACCGGGTCGTCGCACGCCTGGGGGCCATGGGTGCGCTGGGTGACCTCGACGATGGTCCCGAGCAGCGCCCGCTGCCGTCGGCCGACGTGGAGGAAGCGGTGGCGTCGCTGCTCCCGCGCCGGGCCTTCGACGTCGTGCTGACCCATGGGCCCCGCGGCGAGTACACGCGGCACCGCCGCCACGAGGAATGCTGTCGGGCAGTGGCGGCTCTTTGGCAGACCGGTCGGCTCGAGACCCGCGAGCTATGGTTCTTCGCCTACCAGGACGGCGGACGGGCGCACCCGCCGCGCGTGAGCGATGGGGCCGATTGCCGCCGGACGCTTCCCGAGCGGGTCTGGCGTACGAAGCTCGAGATCGTCACGGAGCTGTACGGCTTCGGGCCGGAGAGCTGGGAAGCCGGGGCCACACCCCGCGAGGAGGGGTTCTGGTGTTTCTCCAGCCCCGCCGGGGCGGCCGAGCGGATCTCCAGCAACGGGTTTCCGTCGTGAAGGTGCTCATCCTGTACGACTATCCACCGTCACCCGCGGGCCTGGCCACGCAGGGCGATCTGCTGTTCCGAGGGCTTCGTGAGCTGGGAGTCGAGGCTCAAGCATGCCACTTCGAGTCGCCCCAGGAGAAGGAGTGGTATTACCGGTGGTTCGAGCCGGACGTGGTGGTCGGCGTGGGCTTCTGGGGGCACACCCCTCACCTCGTGCTCCATCCGCAGCGCTACGGCGTTCGGCCCGTGCCCTGGCTGGTCGCGGACGGCTACGTCGCCGCCTACCAGGAGGTTCTCAACCAGCTGCCCCTCATCCTGGTGACCTCCAGCTGGGTGAAGCAGACGTACGCGCGCGACGGTATTGCCGAGGATCGCATCGAGGTGCTCCCCGTGGGCATCGACACGGACGCCTTCTGCCCCCGGCCGCGCGGGGACCCGAAGGTGATGGCGATCCGGGAGGCCCTCGGCGTGGCGGAGGATCAGGTCATGATCCTGACGGTCGGTGGGGACGCGGCCTCCAAGGGGGCGCAGGAGGTCATGCAGGCCCTGGCCCTCATCGACGCGGAGGCCCCGGACTGGAAGTACGTCTGCAAGGTCTGGCCGCAGCCCCGGACGGTCGGTCAGAACCTGGCCGACCTTCAGCTCGCCACCCAGCTCGGCATCGAGAAGAACGTCACCTACACGACGAACGTCGTGTCGCGCAACTTCATGCCCTACCTCCTGGCCGCGTGCGATGTGTACGCGGCCCCCTCCCGCCTCGAGGGCTTCGGCATGTTGCAGGTCGAGGCAAATGCCTGTGAAAGGCCGGTGCTCGCCCTCGACGCCATGGGGTTTCGCGACACGATGGTCCACGGGGAGACGGCGCTTCTCGCGGCTGTGGCCCGGGAGATCAAGATCGCGGAGGCCACCCTCGGCGAAGACCATGGCCTGGCCGCTGACCACCGCGTCGTCTTCCCGGAGCTCAAGACGGTCGACTACCGAGCGGACGTGACGGAAGTCGCTCGACACCTTCTGGAGCTCCTGAAGGACGAGCGCCTGCGCCGCCGGCTCGGCGAGGCCGGCCGACGACGGGCCGTCGAGCGGTTCGACTACCGGACGGTTGCACGGCGATTCGTCGAGCTGGCGAGCGACCGCCTCGGTATCCGTTGAGAGAGACGTCGCCGAGGGCGGGCATGGGCGCGAGGGCCGATCTACTCGGCGAGGCCAAGGAGGCGGCCCTCGAGGTGCTGCGTCACAACGCGGTCGGCCCCTGCCGGGGGCTGCCCCGGACCGCGGGGTGGGGCTACCCCGAGCCCTATACCCGCGATCTGATGATCGCGTCCCTGGGCATCCTCGCCTGCGGAGACCGCAACCTCGTCGACGCCCTGCGACGCACGCTCGTCGCGCTGGCCCAGAACCAGTCGGAGCGGGGTCACATCCCCTCGCTCGCGCACGATCCCGGAGACCGGGGGGCCAGCGACACGACGCCGCTCTTCCTGTTTGCCGTGGGGCTGTACCGGCGCGCGATCGGGGAGCCCGATTTCCTCGAGGAAGCCGCCATCAAGGCCCTGGCCTGGATGGAGTATCAGAGCCCGGACGACCAGATCATGGTCGCCCAGCTTCCCACGAGCGACTGGCGCGACGAGCAGTTCGTCCTCGGCTATGGGCTCTTCGTGAACACGGTCGTCTACTCGTACCTGCGCCTGTTCGGCCGCGAGGCGGAGGCGGAGCAGGTCCGCGGGTTCATGAGCCGTCTGCGTGTGCGCGAGGAGGGGCGGTCCTCGCATGTCCACGACGGGCTGGTCGTGCCCCACAAGCCGTACTTCGCGCTCTACTCGTACAAGGTCTACCACAGCGAACGCTTCGACCTGCTGGGCAACTGCCTGGCGATCTTGACGGGCATCGCATCGCCGAGCCGTGCGCGGCGCTTGATCGGCTGGATCGAGGCCGAGGTGAAGAACCTGCAGGAGACGCGCCAGCTCTCCCTGGACCTGCCGCCCTGCCTCTTCCCCTACATTCGCCCCGAGGACCCCGACTGGCGGCCGCGGTACGAGCGCTTCAACCGGCCTGGCGACTACCACAACGGGGGCGTCTGGCCCTTCGTCTGCGGGTTCCACGTGGCGGCGTGTGTCGCCGCCGGCCGGCTTCGGCTGGCCCGGGAGAAGCTCGCGGCGTTGACCGAGGCGGTCCGACCCTGGCACGAGCGCGAGCTCCGCTGGGGGTTCAACGAGTGGCTCAACGCGCAGACGGGCCGCCCCTCGGGGCGTGACTGGCAGACCTGGTCCGCGTCCATGTACCTCTACGCGGTCGTCTGCGTGGAGCGAAAGACGACACCCTTCTTCGACTGGATCCGCAGCGACCGGGGCACGCGTCCCCCGCCGTAGCGCAGGCCAGACTCGGGGCCACGACGCCCTTCCCATCCAGGCGGCCGGCCGGGCTGGTGCCTCAAGGCCGGGCGATCGGACGTCCTCCACGTACCGGACGGGAATCTGCTCCGCGACGAGCTTCACGACCGAGGGCTGTGAAGGGGGCGGGTGGGCCCGGTGCGGCTCGAACACGTTTCCCGCCGGAGCCTACCCGCAGTGCCGGAGGGCCCCATGGTCTACGACCTGCACGGAAACGCTGCCCGGGCTAGAGTTGCCGAGCCGGGCTCCTCGAGATGTCAATAGCCTCGCACCCTACTCACCGGAATGACCCTGACCTCATGCCTTCCACATGCCGCCCGCTCGCCGTGTGTCGACCCGAGCCGGGCCTCCAGGACGCCGGAGAGGTCGTGGGACCGACGGCGGGCGTCGGGGCGCTGTTTCATCCAGAATGGGGCCGGGACGAGCGAGTGCGGGCGACCGAGACAGCACGGCGTCGGAGGCGGGAACGGCGAAGAAGCCCCCGGGACCTCTGCGCCCTCGTCCTGTCGTGCGCGTTGCTGGCCGCGGCCGGCGCATCGGCTCAGTCGGCGGAGACGGATGCCCTCTCGACACCAACAGATCGAATCGTGGTCTCCCTGCAACAGCGTAGCCGTGTCGAGAAGCTGACGCACCCGTTCCGAGTCGACGAGCTCGGGGTGACCCGTGTCCTGGCCCTTCGGACGCGCCTGCAAGTGGACATCCGCAGGGTCGTGGGCCCGCTGGGGCTCTTTCTCGAGCTGCAGGATTCCCGGAGCAGCTGGAACGAGGAGCCGTTCGTCGTGCCCGCTCGACACATCAATCACCTCGACTTCAAGCAGGTTCAGCTTCGACTGGGTGCCGCCCGAGTCTTCGGGAGCTCGCTCTCCGGCGGGGTGCAGCTCGGTCGCTTCACGCTCGACCTCGGCAGCCGCCGCCTCAGCGCGCGCAACGACATGCGCAACACGACGAACGCTTTCGACGGGGCCTACGGATGGCTGAAGGCGATTGACGGCTCGACGCTGCGGGCGTTCGTGACGCGGCCGGTGAGACTCGAGCCCTACGAGCTGGACTGGAGCGAGAGCGCCCGGGTCTTCTGGGGTGCAAGCCTCTCGCTGCGCCGCTGGCGCCAGCTCCAGGCCGAGGCCTACGCGCTTCGACTCGACGAGAGCGGCGAGACCGTCACCGGAAGACGTCTGACGACGCTCGGGGGACGCCTCTACAAGAACCCGTTTCCGGGTGAGCTGGACTACGAGCTCGAATGGGCGCGGCAGGTGGGAACGAGCCGCGGACTGGATCACGATGCCTTCCTGGTGCACCTGGAGGCGGGCCACACCTTCCGTCGGGGTCGGACGCGTCTTACGGCGCTCTACGACCACGCGAGCGGCGACCAGGACCCGGGGGATCGCCGGTTCGAGCGTTTCGATACGCTGTTCGGGGCCCGCCGCTTCGAGTTCGGGCCGACCGGCATCTACGGTCCGTTCTTTCGCTCCAACATCCAGGGCCCTGGCGCTCGTGTGGCCCTGGCCCCGACCGCCCGGTCCGAGATCATGGCCGCCCACCGCGTGGTCTGGCTGTCCCAGGCGAAGGACGCCTGGGTGGGAGCGGGCCTTCGTGACGCCACCGGCGCGTCGGGACGCTTCCTCGGCCACCACCTGGAAGCGCGTCTTCGCTGGCGACCCCGCCGTTGGCTTCTCGTCGAGGCCGCCTGGGGGCATTTCTTCAAGGGCCCGTACCTCGACCGGGTCCCTGGCAGCCCCCTGACGCCCGACTCGGACTACTTCACTGCCGGGTTCGAGGTGGGAGGACTCCTTCTTGCGAAGTAGGCTAGGGCGTCGCGCGGGCGCCGATCGTCCTCGGCTGCTGGCCGCTCTCGTATCCCATGATGCGGTCGGCGTCTCGGATCGCGCCCTCGTAGGTGAAGACGTTGGCGAGCTCCGGGTCCTCGAGCACATCGAAGATCGAACGTGGGGCGCCATCGAAGGAGCACGGTGGTGCTGACGAGCCCCACTCCGTGGCTGTAGTCGGCGTAACGGGCTCTGTGAACGGCGCTGAGCGGCTGGATGGGCTTCGCCCGCCGCCGATGCCAGCCGTAGATCGCGACGCGACGACTTCGCGGCGTCCGAGACCCCGACCGATATCGAGCGGCAGGGGTGAGAGGGGGCTGAGCCGATGGCGGCCGATCTGCGGGCCTCCCACTCGGGATGACCTGCCTCCGGGTCATCGCCGCGATCCGTGGCGTGCCGGAAGGCAGTGGCCGGCGCCACTGCCGCTCACGAGTGCGACCGGAGGGCGACCTCTTGTCGTCAGAGACGTCCGACGGGAGCCGGCGTGTCCGGATCGGCGATGAAGACCCGGTCCCGGCCCGCTCGCTTCGCCTGGTACATTCGATCGTCCGCCGCCCGGATCGCCGCCTCGGCGGAGGCTGGGGGACGACGAAACACCACGGCCCCGATCGTGGCGCCCACGCCTTCGCGAGCACCCCCCACGCCGCGGACAGTGGCCCGCACGCCGTCAAGGCAGCGCGCCAGCACAACGGAGGCAGCGCTCGCGCCGGTCTCGGGAAGGAGCAGGGCGAACTCGTCGCCGCCGAGCCGCGCCACGACGTCGACCGCCCGGACGCTGCCAGTGAGACAGGTCGCGACCTCGCGGAGGAGCCCGTCGCCCGCGGCGTGTCCCAGCGTGTCGTTCACCCTCTTGAACCGGTCGAGATCGACGTAGGCCAGGGTCAGCGGGGCGCCACTCCGGCGCATTCGAGCGATTTCCCGGTCCACTGCTTCGAGGAAGGATCGCACGTTGGGCACGCCGGTCAGGGCGTCGCGACGCGCGAGGCGCCTCTCGCGGGCGTGCATTCGCCGCGCGTCGGCAACCAGCCAGGCCGTGATCAGGAAGAAGCCGAGCCGGACGAGCGCGTTCCAGAGGGGGATGAGGGGGCTGGAGAATCTCAGCCCCTCCTGCCGCTCCACGAAGCCCCAGACGAGGGCCGCCACCACCGCAAGCAGCAGGCCCGCCCTGCGCCCGCCAAGCCAGGCCGCGACGCTGATCGGAGCCAGGTAGAAGATCGAGAAGCTGATCTCGACGCCGGTCGCGTTGTCGATCATCCCGAGGATCGCGATCGAAGCCAGGCCTCCCAGCAGCATCGGTCCGAGCCTCACGTCGCGGCTGTTCTCCGTCTCCGACACCCGCGCCTCCTCGTCTTACTTATGAGTAGCGGCGACGCTCAGCGTAGCAGAACGAGGTCCACGTCGCCGCGACATGTGACGAAGATCAAACATCTGGGCGGTCGGAACGGGCGGATCGGGGCACACCGTCTGACCCGACGATACGCGCCACCCTGGACGGGGGACCGTCTCCTGTTAGAATCCGGGCCGGACTCCGATGAGCGCGGCTACCACCCTCGCCGAAGCGCTGTCCGGCGCCGTCACCGCCGACATCGTGGCCTCCCTCGCGGTTCTGGCCGGGGTTCTGTCCATCCGCGTGCTCGCGATGCGGGCGCTCGGGCGCAGCCGACTCACGCCCGACGTGAAGGCCCGCTGGTTCCAGCTGATCCGCACGGCGTCGCTGGTCGCGTTGCTGGCGGGCCTGCTCCCGATCTGGACGCAGGAGCTGCGGGAGCTCGCCCTGTCCATCGCCGCGATCGCGGTGGCCTTCGCCATCTCTCTCAAGGAGCTGATCCTGTGTCTCCATGGCTCGTTCCTCCGGACGAGCTCGCGCGCCTTCTCGGTGGGTGACCGCATCCAGGCCGCCGGTTTCCGGGGCGACGTCGTGGAGACGGGTCCGCTGACCACGACCCTGCTGGAGGTGGCCGGCAGCGGCTCGAAGCAGACGGGATCCTCGGTGGTGATCCCGAACTCGGTGTTCATCGACAAGGCGGTCGTCAACGAGAGCTTCGCCGGGGAGTACGGGCTGTTCACCTTGCGGCTCCCGGTGAGGGCCGAGGCCTGGTTGGAATCCGAGCAGCGGCTGCTCGAGGCGGCGAAGGGGGTCTGCACCGATCACATGGATGAGGCCCGCCGGCACATCGACGCCGTGGGCTGGCAGAAGGGCCTCGGTCCCGACAGCATCGAGCCGAGCGTCAGCGTCGAGCTGTCGAAGCCAGATGAGGTGACGCTTCAAGTGCGGTTCCCGGCACCGACGAGGACTCGGGGCCAGGTCGAGCAGGGCATACTCCGACGGTTCCTCGCTGGCGCCGTTGCGCCCCAGAAACCGACCGAGGGCTGACTGCCGCCAAGCCCGAGCCGCGGGGGCATCCCGGACCCACGATTCCTGTTGCGCCGCTCGTGGGGGGCGGGACCGGCGGCGCGACGTCCACCGCCGGCCCCGGCCGCGGTCAGGACCTCGTGCGCCAGTCGGTGATGACCTTGGCCGCCTCCTCGCGTCCGCCAATGCCGAAGGCCAGGGCAGCCGCTCAATGAAACGTGGTAGTGGGTCCGGGCGCAGCCGAGTCGATCCCTCCAGCCGCGAGTCGGGGACTGCTACTCGCCGTCGTCGAGCGCTCGCAGCGCGCGCAGCACGCCAAGGGCGCTGTGCCCCTCGGCCTGGGCCATGACCCGAGCGATCTGCTCCTGCCGCGACGTGAGCTTCTTCGACAGCCGTGCGTGGTACGCGTCCTTCAGGACGTCCAGGAGGCTGTCGAGCTCGTACGGCTTCGGCAGGTAGCCCCAGGCACCGAGCTTGGTGCACTCGACCGCCGACTCGAGGGAGCCGTGCCCAGTCAGGATGATGACCTCGATGTGCTCGTTCTCCTCCTTGAGGATCCTGAGGACCTCCCGGCCGTCCATCCCGGGCATCTTCAGGTCGAGCAACGCGAGATCGAACGTCTGCCGTCGGGCCATCTCCACCGCGTCCTTCCCGTTGTACGCCTTTCCGACCTCGAGGCCGCGCATCTCGAGTCGCGCCGCGATGGAGTCGACGAACTTGACCTCGTCGTCCGCGATCAGAAGCTTGATGTTGCTACTCATCTCTTCCCCCCGTCCCCCACCGGCCTACATGCCGATCCATCGCCAGTAAACCAGGATCGTGAAGCCCCAGAGGACCGCCCAGGACAGCAGCAGGACCACAAAACCGTGCCTCAGAAAGTCCGCGAGCGTCACGAGCTGCTTTCCCGTCACGGGGTCCTTGGCCATGGCATACGCGATCGCGTTGTTCGGCGTGCCGATGATCATCATGTGGGCGAACGACGACGCAAAGGCCGCGGCCAGCCCCACCGCCCAGGGGTGCGAGCCGGTGAGGGTGGCCATCGGGACCACGATCGGCCCGATCGCCGACACCGTCGCACCATCGCTCATGAACTGCGTGCAGATGCCGGTGAACAGGCTCGCCGAGATCGCCAGCCCGGCCCCCGAGCGGAGGGCCTCCGGCATCAGGGACACGAAGACGTCCGCCATGTAGAGGGCGGCCCCCGTGCTGGCCAGCCCCTTCCCGAGGGCGCACGCGCTTGCGTACAGGGCTACGACCTCCCAGTGGATCTTCGCCACGTCGTTCCAGGACAGGACGCGGAAGAGGTTGAGCAGGACGATGGCCAGGAGCACGGGACCGCCCATTCCCAGGATATCGCTGGCAAATACCCAGAGGGCGACCAGCACGACCAGGACGCCAGCGGTCAGGTACTCCTGCCGGTTCATCGGGCCGATCTTCTGCGCGGCCTGGGCCACGATCGCGGAGACGTTCAGGTTCCGCACCTTCACCTTCTTCCGGAAGGCCAGGTAGAAGTACGCCCCCACGACGAGCGTCATGACCGGGACGAACGGAAGGCCGAGCTCCACCCACTCGCCGAAGCTCGGAGCCGTCCCGTAGTCTCCCAGGATGGCCATCATGACCGCGTTCCGCCCACCGGCCGCGGGCGACCCCGGACCCCCCGAGTTGGCCGCGTAGGAGAGCGACAGCACCAGCATGACCGCCAGCGCGCGATCTTCTCGGAGCCCTGCCGCCCTCACCGACGTGGCGTAGACGACGATGAACAGCGGCATCACGAAGGCCACCAGGGCGTGCTCGGACAGGAAGCTGCATGCGAGCCCCATCATCGGCAGAAAGAGGAACATCAGCCGGGCCAGCGAGGTCGAGGGTCCGAGCAGCAGCAGCCCGATGCGCCGATCCAGGCCCGTCTTGCCGATGGCCATGGCCACGGCCAGGACGCCGAACACGAAGACCACGGCGTCCTTGGCGTAAGCGGCTGCGATGTCGTCGGGTCGCAGTACGCCGAGGAAATACATGAAGACGCCGACGAGCAGCGCGGTGATCCCGACCGGCACTGCCCCCGTCGCCCAGAAGGTGCCGGCCACCACCAGGATCCCCAGCATGACCTTCGCCCGGAAGGCCGCTTCTTCCGGGGTGAGCGGTCGGGACCGCGTCTCGCCGGCCGCGTCGCGGTACTTCTTGTCGAGCTTGGCCGAGCGGCTGTAGTAGGCGGCGATCGTGTCGCCCTCCGCCATCTGGCGGTAGCCCGCATAGCCCAGGATCGCATTGCCGGAGCCGGCAGCGCCGGCGGAGTTGGTCACCGGCGCAGCCTTCGGCGTGGAGACCAGATCCAGAAGGCGCGCCGGCGGCGGCGCGAGCACGGTGGCGGCAAAGGCGGCGAGACCGAGGAGTATGAAGCCGGGGCGGTAGTTGTGCGCCCCGACGAACCACTTCCGGAACGACCCGCGGTCGATCGGGGCGATCTGGTGCCGCTCGAGAAGCGTCTCCTTGTCGCGCCGAGCGGCCTCGATCGTCTGGATCAACCGGTCGAGGTCGCAGGGTTTCTGGAGGTAGGCATAGGCTTCGAGCCGTCCCGTCTCCATGGCCGACTCGAGGCTCCCGTGGCCCGTGAGCATGACGACCTGGAGCTCCGGGCGGAACTGCTTGATCTCCCGCAGGACGTGCTCCCCGCTCGCTCCCGGCATGCTGCGGTCCAGGAGCACGACGTCGACCTCGGGGTGTTGGCGGACCGTCTTCACCGCGTCCGTTCCGTCGGGCAGCGTGAAGTTGTCGTAGCCCCGGAGGGTGAGCCGCTCCGACAGCGCGGTGCGGAAGCGCTCTTCGTCGTCGATCAGGAGAACGGTGGGCATGGGCTTCAATCCTCTTCGATGTCCCTGTTCGGGCCCTTGGCACAGCCGCGGATCTGCTCTGTCACCGCCGTGAAGATGTCGGAAAGGCGGAGTATCCCCACCACGTCGGAGCCTCGGGTGACGAGGAGCGAGAGCGATTGCCGGACGATGATGTTGTGGAGGGCCTCGCGGAGCGGGGCGTCCTCGGAGATGCTCTCCGTCACCGGCCGCATGACGTCCTTGATGCGCGTGTGGCGCGCCCGCTGACAGATGTCCTCGAAGCTGTCCTTCCACAGCTCCATGTGGCCCATCATCGAGTTCACGAAGTCGCTGGTGAGGCCCACCCGCGCGAGAGTGGCGAGGTCGCCCATCGCGTCGTAGCGGGGCTCGAGGGCCTTGAGGAAGGCCAGGTGCCCCAGCTTTCCCACCACCTTCCCGTCCTGACCCCTGACGAGCACCGCACGGTGGGGGTGACGTCCGGCCGGCAGCGTGCCCTGCGCCTTCTCCAGAGCGAGTACGGCGTCGTGCAGCGACGCTTCAAACCCCACGACGGCGTACTCCTCGAGCGGGACCATGAGGTCGCGCACGGTCTTCTGAGCCATCTCGGATCTCCTCGATTCAAGCCCGCGTCGGCGCCGCCCCCGGGCCGTCGTGCGGCCCGGCGCTGGGCAGCAGGACGGTAAACGTGCTCCCCTTGCCCGGGGTGCTCTCCACGAGGATCCGGCCGCCCAGGCTCCGGACGATTCCCAGGCTGACCGAGAGCCCAAGACCCGTCCCCTTGCCGACCTCTTTCGTGGTGTAGAAAGGGAGAAAGGCCTTCTCGATTCCCTCCGGACTCATGCCCTTGCCGGTGTCGGCGATGCCAACCGAGACCGCGTCGCCCGCCCGAGCCGTGGTGAGGGTTATCCGGCCCGGCGGCGAGATGGCGTCCGCCGCGTTGTTGAGGATGTTCAGGAACACCTGAGTGAGCTGGTTCGCGTCGGTCACGATCTGCAGCCTCTCCTGGGCGTAGTCTTTCACGATCTCTATGTTGGACACGGCCATCTCCCGCCGCCAGAAGCCGTCGATCAGCTCGTCGAGCAGGTCGCTGACGTCGTGGCTCTCGAGCTGGACGTCGCTCTTTCGAACGAAGCTCAGCAGCTTTCGGGTGATGTCGCGACACCGGAAGACCGCCTCTTGGATGTTATCCAGGTGTGGACGCAGGTCGGCAAACTTCGTGTCGCGGCGGAAATCGGGGTTCATCAAGTCTCCGATCAGCCCCGCCTCCTCCGAGATGATGGCCAGGGGGTTGTTGATCTCGTGGGCGATGCCCGCCGCCAGCTCGCCGACCGCGGCGAGCTTGCCCGCATGGACGAGCTGCCCCTCGAGCTCCGCCTCCGCCTGCTGCGACCGCTGCCGCTCCCGGACGACCTGACGGGCGCGCACCCAGATCACGGCGCCCTCGATGGCGAAGAAACCGAGGGTGAGCAGCAGGACCGCGCCCGGTGTCCCGAGGAAAGGCCCGCCCGATTTGGCCGACTTTCCGGACGGGGCGACCAGCGCCCACGGCGCAGTGGCGAGCCACGAGTAGGCGTACGCCGCCTGCGGTCCGGACGCCTCGACCGTCCCCACCGAAGGCTCGGGAGGGGGATGGAACGGCGAAAGCTCGAAGGGGGCGCCCAGCTCGGGCGTCACGAGCTGATAGCGGCCCTCGGCGTTGACCAGGGCGATCCGGATTGCCGGGCGATCGTGGCTGCCCCTGATGTGCGCGGCGATGGCCTCCGGGGACAGGGCCGCGCGGAGGACGCGGTAGCCGACGGGAGAGCGCCTCTTCACGGCAAGGGTGAAGTGAAGTCTGTCCCGAAAACCGAGGTAGATGTCAGTGACGACGTGACGGTCGGGACCGTCCCTGAGCGTGGTGAACCAGCCTTCGTTGGCGTAGCTTCTCGACTGAAGTGCGGGGTGGGGCCCCGCGTAGGTCAGGAGCGTGCCGTCGAGGTCGAAGACGCCGAGGTCCACGAAGGCAGGGCTGGCCTGCCGCAACGCCGTGAGCCGCTCCGCGAGGAAGGCCGGGTCCGGGTGGTCGGGGAACGCCGGATCGTCGATCACGTTCGCCAGGTTCACCCTGCGCTCGTTCAGGAAGAGGTCCAGGGTCGAGGCCAGGTGCTCCGCCACCGCCCTCAGGTGAAGCTGCCGCGACTCCTCGGCGAGGCTTCGGTATCGGAGGTTGAAGAAGACGGCGAGAAGGAGCAGCGGGGCGAAGTAGAGAAGCAGAAGCCGCCGCAGCGTCTGCAGCAGCAGCTCCCGATGCGAGGGGCGCGCGGGCTGTCCGGGCCCCTGCCCGAGGGGCTCACCGGCCATGGAGGAATGCCTGCTGGATCACGGCAACCGCTCCGGTCCTCTCGACCCGCCCGAACGCCTCCTGACCGTCCATCAGGCGTCCGCCCGAGAACCGTCCGCGGGGGACCAGGCGGGGGGCACGGCCGGAGCGACGGTGATACTGAATCGGTCAGCGAACGGCGGGACAAGGACCGCCACCTCCGCCCCACACGCACACGGGCGGCGGAAGTGGGGGTCGGCCGGGCGGCGCTCCCCGAGCCATGCTGGCCCGATCGCGAGGCACCCGCTGAGCTCCCACCGGAGACCGCAGCACCCACACGCCGCCGAGATGACATGGAACCGGCCGTGCCTTTCCCCTGGATGATGAAGACAACCGATGCGGGACATGTCGACTCACTCCCTGGTGCGCCGTGACCACGCGGGGGCGGGGTCAGGTGACGTCGACAGAAGTGGCAAGGGCGGTGCCAAGGGCGGGCCCGCTCGATGCCGCCTCCGGCAAGCGACTCCGGGGAAGAGTCTTGGGCGCGGATCGGGGTGCGGGTCTCGCCGTCGAGCCTGCGGCGTCGCGACGGGGATCGGGCTCCGACTTCCGAAATGGGAGCGCTCGACGCCCGAAACCGACGCTCGCGGGCCGCGGCCGCGGGGGAGGCACGGCCCTCGGAGTCGTCGTCGAGCCCCCTTCTGGAGGCGGGATGACCACCTGCTAGAATCCGGCCCGGAGTTCGATGAGCTCGACCACGTCCCTCGCCGAGGTCCTGTGTCCTTGGCTGTCGCCGGCGACATCGTGGCCTCCCTTGCGCTCCTGGTCGCGGTCCTGTCCACCCGGCTGCTTGCCGTGCGGAGGGGCCTCGGTCCCGACAGCATCGAGCCCAGCGTCAGCGTCGAGGTGTCGAAGCCGGACGAGGTGATCCTTCACGTGCGGTTCCCGGCACCGACGCGTTCGCGGGGCCGCGTCGAGCAGGACATGGTGCGGCGGCTCCTCACTGACTCCGAGGTCAACTGAACGCTGAACGCGGCCGGCCCGCGCAGAGGTAGAGAACCGGACCGGGCCATGCGGTCTCGGAAGGTCCGGTCGGGCAGAGGCAGGACGGAGGCAGGATGACGCGACAGGGCAACCCGCCACCGGCGAACAGGGACGGCGTCGTCTCGGCCGCCACGCCCGAGGCGGCGTCGGCGGGCGCCCAGATCCTGAAGCGAGGCGGCAACGCCGTCGACGCGGCGGTCGCCACCTCGCTGGCCCTGGGCGTGGCCGAGCCCGCCGGCTCGGGGCTCGGTGGGCAGACGACGATGATCGTTGCCCTGCCGGGCGAGGAGCCATTCATCATCAACGGCAGCTCCTATGCGCCACGAACGCTACCCGGGGACGTCGGCATCGAGGACCTGACCGGGCACCGGGCATCGACCGTGCCCACGACTCCCAGGGTGCTCGATTTCGCGTGGCGCACGTTCGGGAGCGGCAGGGTGTCGTGGTCCGAGCTGGTGGCCCCCGCCGCCGAATGCGCCGAGGACGGATACGTCCTCGGCCCGTTTCGGCACAAGGCGCTACGCCGGCATGCGCGCGCCATCCGGCGAGACGCGACCGCTACGCGACTTCTCCTGGCCAACGACGCCTCCCTTCCCCGGGAGGGCACGACGCATCGCTGCCCCGTGCTGGCCAGAACGCTCGAACGCCTCGGCCGAGAGGGCGTCGACGATTTCTACCACGGGGAGACGGCTTCTCGGATCGCGAAGGACATGGCCGATCACGGCGGCTGGATCACCGCCGAAGACCTGGGAGGAGTGCCCGAGCCGCCGGTCGTGGCCGCCTTGCGGGGGACCTATCGCGGCTTCGACGTGCACACCCTGCCGCCGCCGGCCAGTGGCTGGGTGGTGCTTCTGGCGCTGAACCTCCTCGAGCTGGCACCCGCCGGCGAGCTGACGGTGGAGGGTCCGCAACGGCTGGTCTGGCTGACCGAGGCGCTGCGCCACGCGCATCGTCATCGCCTGCGGTACGCCGCCGCCGGCCCGGAGGACTACGAGGCGATCGCACCCCACATCGGGAAACGTCAGGCGATGCGCATCGGCCGGGCCTTCGGCCTGGGGGGCACGGGCGAGACGACCCACTTCTCGGTCGTCGACGGGGCCGGATCGATGGTGGGGGTCACCCAGAGCCTCAACTCCTACTACGGGGCCAAGGTGGCCGACCGCGGGCTTGGGGTGCTCTACAACGACTACATGCGGGAGTTCGTGTTCGGGAGGGCCAAGCACCCGTTCGCCCTTCGCCCCGGCGCGGTACCGTACTCGTCCATGAGCGCCTGCGTGCTGAGGCGACGAGACGGGCGCGCACTGGCGCTGGGCAGCCCGGGCGACGACCGGATCATCTCCGCCGTGGTGCAGGTGATCAGCCACTACACCGATGTTGGGGACGGGCTCCCGGCGGCGGTGGCCGCGGCACGGGTCCACACGCTGCACCCGGAGACGGTGTTGCTGGAGGCGGACCCGGGAAGAACCGAGGGCCTGGTCCAGCTCGAGGAGCGGGGCTACACCGTGTACCGGCCGGTGACGAGCCTGCACTCGGCCGGGCTCAACCCGTACTTCGGCGGCGTCCACGCGGTGGCGGACGAAGACGGCGAGCGGGTCGGTGCCGCGGACCCACGGCGAGACGGCGTCGTGTCGAGGGGCTGACGCCGCTGCTCCCGGAGCGCTTCCGGGCCTCGTCCCGCACGGAAGAGGTCGTTGCCCGGATCACCTGGAACTACACGTCGTAGGTCGACGTCCCGCCCGGATGGGTCGGGAGATCGCTGGGCGGACGGCCCCACGGTGGCGGGAAGGCTGGCGACTAGCCAACGCTCGCGCCCCCTCAGCCCCGCAGCGGAGGGCCCGTTCCAGGTCGAGCTGGACCACAGCATCGTTCGGCCACTGTCGAGCCGGCACAGGGGTGACCTCAACCTCTTCTTCGGGGGCGTTCACGCCGTTGCCCTGGAGGGACGGGAGTGGTCGGGCGCGGCCGATCCTCGCCGGGACGGCGCGGTCGGCAGACCCCGGGCCGGGTAGGTTGCAGCGGGCCGTCTTCGATGTATCGTGCAGACGTGCAGACGCTGAACCACCATCACCTGTTCCACCTCTGGACGGTAGTCCGCGAGGGAGGGGTGACCCGCGCCAGCGAGAAGCTCAACGTCTCGCAGCCCACGGTCAGCGGGCAGCTGCGGGAGCTGCAGCAGGCCCTCGGGAAGCAGCTCCTCGTGCGCTCCGGGCGCAACGTGGTCCTCACGGACGTGGGGCACACGGTCTACCGCTACGCGGACCAGATCTTCGCCCTGGACCGGGAACTGCAGGAGGCGGTGAAGGGACGCGCCACACACCCTGGGCGCCTGGCGGTGGGCGTGACGATGGTGGTGCCCAAGCTGGTTGCGTACCGAATCCTCGAGCCCGCGCTCCAGCGCCCCGAGCCGGTCCACCTGGACTGTGTTCAGGATCGGCCGGAGCGGCTGGTAGCGGAACTGGCCATTTACGCCCTGGACCTGGTCCTCACCGACACCCCCGCTCCCCCGACGGTAAGAGTCCAGGCCTACAACCACCTCCTCGGGGAGTGCGGGGTCTCGATCTTCGCCGCCGAGCGACTGGCGGCGACCCACCGCCGGCGCTTTCCCGACTCTCTGGAAGGGGCGCCCTTCTTGCTGCCGAGCGGGGACTCCGGGCTCCGGCTCTCCCTCGAAGACTGGTTCCGCAAGCGAGGGGTTCGGCCGCGGGTCGTTGGCACCTTCGAGGACTCCGCGCTGATCGGCGCCTTCGGGCGGGCCGGAGCGGGGCTGTTCGCCCTGCCCTCGGCCATCGAAAAGGAGGTGCAGCGGGAGTACGGCGTCCGTCTCGTGGGGCGCCTCGAGACGGTCCGCCAGAGCTTCTACGCGGTCAGCGTGGAGAGAACCATGCGAAACCCCGCCGTGGTCGCGATCTCCGAGCAGGCGCGGAGGCTGTTCGCCTGAGGTCCTGGGCCCGCTTTGCCCGGGGCGCGTCGCCGGGCCTGGGCTCGATCCATCGGACAGGCCGATGGACCGGCCGACGACAAACGATTGGTCGCTGCCCCTCATCGATTGCGATCATCTGACTGGCGTGTGGCCCGGGGGCGACACGGGTGAGGTGAACTGGCGATGCTGGGTCTCCTGTGCAGGCTCTTTGGACACGACATCATGAGGACCAGCGCGTCTCAGCGCGTCTGCGTCCGTTGTGGCCAAAGGGAGAAGCTGTGCAACCTCGGCAACCTGCAGGGCTGGGTCGAGATCACGAGCGTCGCCCCCGTCTCCTACAAGCCCTGAAGGTCGGGCGCCTCCTGCGGGAGGCCCAGGATCAGCCGGTTCTCGGGAGTGACGAACAAGTCCCGGCGGGCGGCGGCTGGTGGGGAGCCGCCGAGCGTTCGCCATCCGGTGGTGATACCCGTGGCGATCCGCGTGCCGCACTCAGCTGATCGTGATCGTCGGGCCGCTGTACGACGATCTGCCGGGACGCGGCGCCGGTGCGCGCCGTCACCATGAGGTAGCCGCTTCCCTGGAGCATCTCCTGCAGGGCCAGAAGACCCTCGGGCTCCTCGTCCACGACGAGAATGAGCTCGCCGCCCGGATCGTGGTCCATTTGTGGCCTCCCTGCCTCGGCGTTGGAGTTGAGGGGTCGCCATTCCAGCAAAGGTGATTCCGCCCGCCCTGCGCCAATGTTTCTGCTAGTGTTGCCGCATGCAAGTGGAACGGCGGGTCGGCTGCTACCGCGTCCAGCTCCGGCCGGACTGGGGCTTCTCCCGGGCCGCGGAGATTGGGGAGTACCTCCGCCGCCTGGGCGTGAGCCACCTGTACACGTCTCCCTACCTCCGGGCCGCGGCCGGAAGCGCGCATGGGTACGACGTCGTCGACCCGGGAAGGGTGAACGAGGAGCTCGGAGGCGAGGCGGGACGTCGCGAGCTGTGCGCCGAGCTCCGGCGGCTCGGTCTCTTCCAGCTGATGGATATCGTGCCCAACCACATGGCGATCCGGGGCGGGCACAACGCCTGGTGGTGGGACGTGCTGGAGAACGGCCCGTCCAGCCGGTACTCCAGCTTCTTCGACGTCCAATGGGGCACCGGGAGCGTCGACAAGGTCCTCCTGCCCATCCTCGGCGACCAGTACGGCGTGGAGCTCGAGGGCGGGAAGATCCAGGTCGCGCGTCAGCGATCCCGCTTCGTGGTCCGCTACTTCGAGCATGAGAGCCCCGTGGCGCCACGCTCGCTGGGCCCGATCCTCCGTGAAGCCGCGGAGGGGGCCCGCTCCGCCGACCTCGGTTTCCTGGCCGACGCCTTCGAGGAGCTGCCCCTGCCGGGGGCCGGAGACGAGACGCGCAAGCGACGGCACCGGGACAAAGAGGTGCTGATGCGGGCGCTGGGCCGGCTGCTCGATGAGGAGCCCGCGGCCGCGAGCCACGTCGATGCGGTGCTCGCGTCGATCAACGCGGATCCCGAGCGAATCCACGAGACCCTGGAACGACAGAACTACCGTCTCGCGTACTGGAAGCTGGGCAGCCACGAGCTGGACTACCGCCGCTTCTTCGACATCGACTCCCTCGTGGGGCTCCGCGTCGAGGAAGACGAGGTGTTCGAAGCGACCCACGGGCTGGCCCTCCAGTGGCTACGCGACGGCTCCGTGCAGGGGTTGCGAATCGACCACATCGACGGCCTCTACGACCCCGAGGTGTACCTGCGCCGCCTGCGGGAGGCCGCTCCCCACGCCTGGCTCCTGGCCGAGAAGATTCTCGAGGGTGGGGAGACGATCTCCCCCGGCTGGCCCATCGACGGGACCACCGGCTACGACTTCCTCAACCACGCCCTGCGCGTGCTCACCGACCCCGAAGGCGAGGAGCCCCTCAGCCAGTTGTGGGCGGATCTCGCCCCCGAGGAGACCGACGTCGAGATCCTCGTCGCCGACTGCAAGCACCTCGTGCTGAGAGAGGCCCTGGGCAGCGATCTCAGCCGCCTGGTGGAGCGCCTCGCCGACCTTGGGCAGAGGCATAGACGACACCGAGACTGGTCGCGCTACGAGCTCGGAGAGGCGCTGGCCGAGATCGTCGTGGCCTTCCCCGTCTACCGGACCTACGTGCGCCCGACCGACGAGCGGGTGGGGGAGTCGGACCGCCACGTGGTCGAGGAGGCCTGCCGGCGGGCCCGGTCCCGACGAGACGACATCGACGACCGGGTGTTCGACTTTGTCGAGAGCGTTCTCCTCCTGGAGTCGGCGGAGGCGGACGAGCTCGGCTTCGTGATGCGCTTCCAGCAGCTCACGGGGCCGGCCATGGCCAAGGGCCTCGAGGACACCGCCTTCTATCGCTACGCCCGCTTCCTGGCCCTGAACGAGGTGGGCGGTGACCCCGCCCGCTTCTCCGAGACGCGGGAGGAGCTCCACTCCTGGCTCGCCGAGCGCCAGCGCCTCTCCCCGCTGTCGCTCAACGCGACGTCGACCCACGACACCAAGCGCAGCGAGGACGTGCGGGCGCGCCTCCTCGTGCTCTCCGAGGTGCCCCGGGAGTGGGGGCGGCGCGTGAAGAAGTGGCGCCGGCGCCTCGGGTCCGCGGTTCGGACGCTCGACGGGGGCGCCCGGGCTCCGGAGCCGCAGATGGAGTACGCGGTGTGGCAGAGCGTGGTCGGAGCCTGGCCGATCTCCGAGGACCGCATGGTGGAGTACGCACGCAAGGCCGCCCGCGAGACGAAACGCCACACCTCCTGGCAGCGCCCCGACGAGGCGTACGAGCAGGCCCTGGCCGGCTACGTGTCCGCCCTCTTCAGCGATGGAGAGCTCGTCGGGGACATCGCGGCCTTCGTGTCGGCGATCGCCGACGCCGGCTATCGAAACTCTCTCGCCCAGGTGCTGCTCAAGGCCCTCGCCCCGGGCGTGCCCGACGTCTACCAGGGGACCGAGCTGTGGGACTTCAGCCTGGTCGATCCGGACAACCGCCGTCCGGTGGACTTCGACCGCCGGCGGGCGCTCGTCTCCGCGCTGGACGAGAGGTCTGCCGCGGAGCTCTGGGAGACGCGGGCCGACGGAGCGGTGAAGCTGCACGTCCTCAGCCGGCTGCTGGACCTGAGGGCCCGCCAGCCCGAGGCCCTGGGCCCGGAGGGCGACTATCGGGCCCTCGATGCGACCGGCCGAGACGAACGCCGCGTCATTGCCTTCGCCCGGGGCGACACGGTCGTCGGGGTCCTCACCCGGTGGTGGCAGCGCCACGGGGGGCTGGGCGCCGCGCAGCTCTCCCTGCCGGAGGGGCGCTGGGTGAACACCCTGACCGGCTCCGGCCCGTGGTCGGGCAAGGTGAAGGTGGCCGAAGTGATCGCTCCGCTCCCGGTCGCCGCCCTCGAACGCGTGGCCGACGAGGGGCACTAAGAGCGCCGGGCGCGCTGACGCGTCCCCCCCAATGTGGGGAGGGATAGGGAGGGGGGTACAGGTGCGACCGGCCATCAGGCCCAGTTCCGCCCGCGTGTCCCTCCCATGGGGACACGCGGGTGTCCGTGGCCTATCTCAAGCATTTCCCTCCCCCTACGTGGGGAGGGATAGTCAAGATGGGATGACCGGCTCCGATCGCGAGTTCGTAGGTTACGCTCCGATCGGCTTGACCTGTAGCGCAGAGCTACAAGCGAAAGGAGCCGATCATGGACAAGCATATCCGACACGTCGGGTTTGATGTGGACTCGGAGAAGATCGTGGTGGCGGTGGCGGAGCCTGGGGGTGAGGTCCGGTCAGTGGGAGCGGTCCCCCACAGTCGTGAGTCGGTTCGGCGGCTCGTGAAGAAGCTGGGTCCGGCGAAGCGGCTGCGGGTCTGCTACGAGGCGGGTCCTCATGGCTATGGGCTGTACTGGCAGCTGAGGGAGCTCGGAGTGCACTGCGACGTGGTGGCCCCGACGCTGGTGCCGGTCAAGGCCGGGGATCGTGTGAAGACGAACCGGCGGGACGCGTTGAAGCTGGCGCGGAGCTACCGGAGCGGGGACCTGACGCCGGTGTGGGTACCGGACGCGGAGCAGGAGGCCCTCCGAGACCTGGTGCGGGCGCGTGAGGTGGCGAAGAAGGATCAGCTGCGGGCGCGGCACCGGCTGGGGAAGTTTCTGCTGCGCCGCGGGCTGAGGGCTGGGGCGGGGGTGAAGAACTGGACGACGACACACCTGGCCTGGGTGCGGACGCTGCGCTTCGAGCAGCCGGCGCAGGAGGCGACGTTTGTGGATTACCTGCACGAGGTGGAGCACGCGGCGGCGAGGATCGAGCGGCTGGAGAGGGCGATCGCCCAGGCGGTGGAGAGTCTCTCGGAGGACAGAAGGGCCCTGGTGGCGGGGCTGCAGGCGCTGCGGGGGATCAAGCAGATCACGGCGGCGACGATCGTGGCGGAGCTGGGCGTGGTGTCCCGCTTCGAGCGGCCGAAGCTGCTGATGGGCTACAGCGGCATGGTCTCGAGCGAGGACTCTACGGGGAGCCGGATCCGGCGCTTCGGGATCACCAAGACGGGCAACGCCCACCTGAGGCGGGTCGGCGGTGAGGCGGCCTGGGCCTATCAGTACCGCCCAGCGATGTCGCCGGCGCTCAAGAAGCGGCAGGAAGGGCTGAGCGAGGAGGTCAAGGAGATCGCCTGGAAGGCTCAGCACCGGCTGTGCTCCCGGTACCGACGGCTGCTGGCGAGGGGCAAGCTCAAGCAGGAGGCGATCACGGCGGTGGGCCGGGAGCTTTGGGGCTTCATCTGGGCGGTCGGGATGCAGGTGGAGAAGGAGCAGCGGCTGCGGCGCGGGCGCGCCGCCTGAGACGAACGGGGAAACGCAACGTAGTCACAAGGAAAAGAGGACCGGGACCTTTGGAGAGGAGCAGGCGGTGGTCGAGGGGCCTACGGAATGGAGGATCCTCGTTCTCCCTATGTGGCAGGGCCAACACCCTGATCCACGAAGTTAGTCCGAGGCAGCTCCCGACGGATCACGACCATGACGGCGAGCTTCAGGCTCGATCCGCGAATATCAGAGTGATCAACCGTCGAAACAGCCGCCTCGACCGCCCGCTCGTCCCTCCCATGGGGACACGCGGGTGTCCGTGGCCTATCTCAAGCGTTTCCCTCCCCCTACGTGGGGAGGGATAGGGAGGGGGGTACAGGTGCGACCGGCCATCAGGCCCAGTTCCGCCCGCGTGTCCCTCCCATGGGGACACGCGGGTGTCCGTGGCCTATCTCAAGCATTTCCCTCCCCCTACGTGGGGAGGGATAGGGAGGGGGGTCAATGAATGATTGGGGCTAGACGCCGGTGCTCTCCGGGACGTCGGAAGTCGCCGCGGCGTCGCCCGCCTCCGCCGTCGGGGGTACCCTGACGCCCAGCTCCGCCCCCAGGCTCTCGAAGGCCGCGCACCACGCCCGGCTCGTCTCGTCCGACGTCCGGTGCCGCCCCGGATAGGTGTCGCGGAGCAGCTCCCAGTAGAGGTCCTGCGTGCGCGCGAGGTCCACCTCGAAGGGGAGCGAGCGGGCCAGGGACGCCAGCGACACGAGGCGCTCCAGGGGCTCGACCGGGTCCGGCTCGGCGTGGAAGTTCCCCATGAGCCGCTCGAGCGACCGGCGCAGGTCGAAGGAGAGGCCGGCCTCGTCGAGGCTCACCCGCTCGCGATGGGCAGCGTCGATGAGCGATCGCATCTGGTCGAGGTCGGGCGTCTCTGCCTGGAACTGCTGGCGGAGGCTGCCGTTCAGCACGAACTCCGCGGTCGTCCGGAGCACCCGGGGGAGGGGTACCCCGAGGTCGCCAATGAAGCGCATCAGGGGGGCGTGGTTGTCGTAGACCTGACGGTAGACGGCCGTCGTTTCCTCGAGCGTCGACTCCAAGATGATCCGGAGCAGCTTCCGCTGCTCGTCCCGGAAGAGGCTCTTCAGGGAGTAGTTGGACCCTTCGAAGTGCCGGTCTATCGCTCGGACCGCCTCCGGGAAGTCCGCCTTCTCAAAGGCGGCGGTGGCGTCCCGGGCCATCTCATCGAAGGCCTCGTCGCCCCGGAACTGCCGGACGCCGGCGACCACGGTGTGGTCTCCGTAGTGGATCACCCCGTAGCTGAGCGAGGCGTGCTCCTGTGTGATCCGGGAGCTGAAGCGGGCCTGGCCCAGGAGGAGACGGGCCCGACCCGCCTCGTGGACACGCTGGTCCTGGCGCCGGATCGAGTAGGAGTAGAGGCGCATCTGCTCGGGGTACCCTTCGAAGAGCGAGCTGATGGCGTAGTGTGCGCCCACTTTGAGGAGGTCCACGACCGCCGGCTTCACCCACTTTTCGTAGATACGTGCCCCGTCGCCGTGCTCCGGGAGGCTGCTCTTCGCTTCGGCCAGGTGTGCGCGGAAGCCGTCCTCCAGACCGTCCCCGAAGAGCCGGTTCGCGAGGTGGATGGCCGCCCCCGCGTACTGAATCACCTGGACCGTCTCGATCCCGGACAGCTCGTCGAAGAACCAGCCGCAGCTCGTGTACATGAGCTGGGCGTGCCGCTGGAGCTCCATCATCTGGAGGACGCGCGCCTCGTCCGCCTCGGAGAGCTCGCGGGCGCGCTGGGTCTCCAGGAAGCGGGCCCGGCTCTCCGCACTGCGGTCGAGGATGACGTCGACGTAGGCGTCGCGCGCCTCCCAGGGATCCTTCAACAGCTCGCCGGCCGCCCCCTCGAACCGGGGCGTGAGCTCGTCCCGAAGCCAGTCGAGGGCGTTGCGGAGGGGGGTGCGCCAGGCCTGGTTCCACTCGGGATGCCCGCCGGAGTTGCACCCGCAATCGGTCCACCAGCGCCCGACGCCGTGCACGCAGCTCCACGCCGTCTTCTCCAGGATCTCGACCTGGTGGGTGGGCGGGTGCCTCTCCAGGTACTCGCCGTAGTTCGTCAGGCGCGCGAGGCCCTGCTCCTCGATGTGACGCAGCGCATAGGCCAGGGCCATCTCTCCCTGGCGATGGTGGTGCCCGTAGGTCTCGCCGTCCGTGGCGATGTGGACGAGCTGCGGCCAGTCGCGCGAGTCGGAGAAGGCACCGGCCAGGCGATCCGCCAGGTACTCGCCCTTGCGCAGGAGCCCTTCGAACGCGACCGCCCGGGAGATGGGCCCGTCATAGAAGAACAGGACGATGGTGCGTCCCGAGGGGAGCTTCGCCTGGTAGGCCCGGCTCGGATCGATCCGCCCTCCGTTGACGTCTCGCCAGCTGCGGCCTCCGACCGGACGAATGCGACGCGCCTGGGACGTGTCCAGGATCGTGAAGCGGAGGTCGGCCTCGGCCAGGGCCTCAAGCGTCTCTGTGTCCACCGCCGTCTCCGCCAGCCACATCCCCTCGGGACGACGTCCGAAGCGCGTCTCGAAGTCGCGGATGCCCCAGAGGACCTGCGTCCGCTTGTCCCGGGCGTTGGCGAGGGGGAGGATCATGTGGTTGTACGCCTGGGCGATGGCCGAGCCGTGGCCCGAGAACCGCTCCTTGCTGAGCGCGTCGGCCTCGATCACCGCCCGGTAGACCTCGGGCGTCGTCTCCTCCATCCAGGACAGGAGAGTCGGGCCGAAGTTGAAGCTGATCCGTGAGTAGTTGTTGGCGATGTCGACGATCCGGTCCTCGCCGTCGAGGACCCGGGCCCGGGCGTTGGGAGCGTAGCACTCCGCGGTGATCCGCTCGTTCCAGTCGTGGAAGGGGTAGGCCGAGTCCTGGAGCTCGATCGCCTCCAGCCACGGGTTCTCCCGCGGCGGCTGGTAGAAATGGCCGTGAATGCAGATGTAGCGGTCCATGAACCTCCTTTGACCCTGCCGGTGAGTCACCGGTCGAGCCAATCCTCGAGCTTAGCCCGATTCTCCCGGGGTTACGACGCGGGCCAGCGCACGCCCCTGCGTCCGCCTACCGCGCATTCGACAACGGTCTGTCGCGCCCGAGCACCAGAGCCCCGGGCCGCTCGAAGCGGATCCGGGGCACGGACGGCAGACATTCCAGGTCCGGTGGGCAGGGATCGCGCGCATAGTCCCCCTCCTCGGTGCTGAGCACAAGACGCCAGGTGGCCTTGCTGCCGAGCGCCAGCTCTCCGACCATGCTTCCGAGATCCACGGAGCCCGGCGACCGCAGACACGCCACGACCAGCAACCCCTCGCCGGCCCCGCCCCCGGGTTCGAGGTGGAGCGCGACGCCCCGCCCGGCGATCGCGGCGACACGGTACCGGTCGCGCTCGAGCGAGCCCAGCCGCGCCTCCCTCCGGAGCGCGAGCAGGGCCCGGTACAGGCGCCCCAGGCCCCCGTGCGGCTCTTTCGCCGCCTCGCCCCAGTCGAGGCGGCTCCGGCGGAACGTCTCCTCGGCCTGGGGATCGGGGATGCGGGCGCGGGCCGCGGGGTCGGCGAAGGCCTGGAAGTCGGCGAACTCCCGGCGTCGGCCCTCGGTCACCCGGCGGCCGAGGTCCGGGTCGTGGTCGGTGAAGAAGAGAAACGGGCTCGTCGCCCCCCACTCCTGCCCCATGAAGAGCAGTGGCGTCTCGGGGCCGAGCAGCAGGAGGGTCGAGGCCGCCCTCCACGTCGCCAGGTCCACCTGGTGGTGGAGGCGCTCGCCGAGGGCGCGGTTTCCGACCTGATCGTGGTTTTGGAGGCACACCACGAAGCGTCGCGGCGGGGCGCCGGTGGGGTCGGTCCCGCGCGGGCCACCAAAATGGCGCGAGGTCTGTCCCTGGAAGAACCAGCCGTCCCGGATCGTCCGGGTGAGGTCCTCCACCGATCCGGTGAAGTCGGCGTAGTAGCCGTCGCGGTCTCCGGCCATGCCCACGCGAAGCTGGTGGTGCAGGTCGTCCGCCCAGACGGCGTCGAGACCCCATCCCCCCTCGGCTTCCGGCTGCACCATCCGGACGAGATTCCGGCTGTCCTCGGCGATGATCAGGACCTCCCGCTCGGGGAGCGACGACCTCACCCGCTCCTGAAGCTCGGACAGGACGTGCCGCGGCGACTCGTCGACGAGGGCGTGGCACGCGTCGAGCCGAAGCCCGTCGAGCCGGTATTCGTGAATCCAGTGCTGGGCGTTCTCGATGAAGAAGCCTCGGACGTGCTCGCTCGCCGGCCCGTCGAGGTTGACGGCCGGTCCCCAGGGCGTCTTGTGGGTTTCCGAGAAGTAGGATGGGCTGAAGAGGCCGAGGTAGGCGCCGTCCGGGCCGAGGTGGTTGTAGACCACGTCGAGGAGTACCGCGAGCCCCTCGCCGTGGGCGGCGTCGACGAGGCGTCGCAGGTCGTCCGGCTCGCCGTAGGCCCGCGCGGGGGCGAAGAGATCGACGCCGTCGTACCCCCAGTTGCGGCCCCCCGGGAAGTCGGCGAGGGGCATCAGCTCGACCGCGGTGACGCCCAGGTCCTTCAGGTACCCGAGCTTCTCTCTGGCCGCCTGATACGTGCCCTCGGGGGTGAAGGTGCCCACGTGCAGCTCGTAGACGACGAGCTCTCCAAGGTCCACGCCTCTCCACTCGGGATCCAACCAGGCGAACGCCCCGGGATCCACGACGCGGGAGGGTCCGTGCACCCCCTGCGGCTGGAAGCGCGAGGCCGGGTCTGGAAAGGGCCCTTCACCGTCGAGCCGATAGCGGTAGAGCGCCCCGACCGGCAATTCCGGCACGAATGCCCCCCAGTAGCCTTCCGCGTCGCGGGCGAGCTCCGGAGCCGGCCCCGAGGCCCTCGAGGACCAGCTCGACCCGCTCCCGCTCCGGCGCCCAGACCCGGAAGCGGACCCCTCCCGGCTCGGGCCATGCCCCGAGCGAGGGCCGCCAGCCGCCCCCCGGGGACCCGATCACGTCCCAGGCTCGCCGGTGGTGTTCCGCTTCCCCCGCTTCGGGGCCTTCTTCCTCACCGGTGGCCTCTCCGTCGGGGCCTTCTTCGGCGCGGCCTTCCTCCGCGGCGAAGGCCGTCGTGAGGGCTTCACCTCGGCGGGCTCGACGTCCGGCTCCACCGTCTCCGTCGGGGCCTCGCTCTTGAAGAAGACCACGCCCAGGGGCGGGAGGGTGACGGTCAGCGAGAAGGGATGACCGTGGGCCCCGAACGGGGCCGCCTCCACGCCGCCGAAGTTGCCGTGCCCCCGGCCCCAGTACTCCTTCGAGTCGCTGTTGAGGAGCTCGCGCCAGAAGCCGGGGCGGGGGACGCCGATCTGGTAGTTGTCCCGCGCCAGCGGCGTGAAGTTGCACGCCACGAGGATCACGTCCTCGGTCGAGCGGCCCCGACGAAGGAAGCTGATGAGGCTCTGCTCGACGTCGGTGCAGTCGACCCACTGGAAGCCGTCCGGCTCGCAGTCGAGCTCGTGCAGCGCGGGCTCGCCCCGGTAGAGGTGGTTGAGGTCCCGCACCCACTTCTGCAGGCCCAGGTGGCTCTCGTGCTCGAGCAGGTGCCAGTCCAGGCTCGACTCGTGGTTCCACTCCGCCCTCTGGGCGAACTCCCCTCCCATGAAGAGGAGCTTCTTGGCGGCCTGGCCGAACATGTAGCCGTAGAGGGCGCGCAGGTTCGCGAACTCGTCCCACCCCATGCCCGCCATCTTCCCGAGGAGCGACCCCTTCCCGTGGACGACCTCGTCGTGGGAGAGGGGGAGCACGAAGTTCTCGTGCCAGGCGTAGAGCATCCGGAAGGTCACCTTGTTGTGGTGGAACTTCCGGTGGATCGGGTCCTCGGACATGTACTCGAGGGTGTCGTGCATCCAGCCCATGTCCCACTTCAGCCCGAAGCCGAGGCCTCCCACGTAGAGCGGCCGCGACACCATCGGCCAGGCCGTGGACTCCTCCGCGATCGTCTGCACGTCCGGGCGCTCCCGGTAGATGGCCTCGTTGAAGTGACGCAGGAACCGGATGGCCTCGAGGTTCTCGCGGCCCCCGTGCTCGTTGGGGATCCACTCCCCGTCCTTTCTCGAGTAGTCGAGGTAGAGCATGGAGGCCACCGCGTCCACCCGCAGCCCGTCGACGTGGAAGACGTCGAGCCAGTAGAAGGCACTCGACATCAGGAAAGAGCGCACCTCGTGGCGGCCGTAGTTGAAGATCGAGCTCTTCCAGTCCTGGTGGAAGCCCTGCCGTGGGTCCTCGTGCTCGTAGAGGTGGGTCCCGTCGAAGTACGAGAGCCCGTGCCCGTCGGTCGGAAAGTGCGAGGGGACCCAGTCGAGAATGACGCCGATGCCTCTCTGGTGCAGGTGCTCGACCAGGTACATGAGGTCCTGGGGGGTTCCGTAGCGGCTGGTGGGGGCGAAGTAGCCGGTCGTCTGGTAGCCCCACGACCCGTAGAAGGGGTGCTCCATGATCGGCAGGAGCTCCACGTGGGTGAAGCCCATGTGGTGGCAGTAGTCCGCCAGCTTCGGCGCGATCTCGCGGTAGCTCAGGGAGCGGTTGCCGTCCTCCGGAGCGCGCATCCAGGAGCCGAGGTGGACCTCGTAGATGGACATCGGGGCCTGGAGGGAGTTGCGGCCCGCGCGGGTCTCCATCCACTCCTGGTCGTTCCAGGAGTAGACGAGGTCCCAGACGATCGAGCCCGTCTTCGGCGAGGTCTCGGCGTGGATCGCGTAGGGGTCGGCCTTCTCGATCGAGTAGCCGTCCTCCCGCCCGCGGACGAAGTACTTGTAGATCGTGCCCTGGCGCACCCCGGGCACGAACCCCTCCCAGATCCCGGACGACCCGGTGGGCCGAAGGGGGTGGGACTCGCCGTTCCAGTCGTTGAACACCCCCATCACCGAAACCGACTCGGCGTTGGGGGCCCACACGCCGAAGTGCGTCCCCTCCCGGCCATGGGCCTCGACGACGTGGGAGCCGAGGAGCCGGTAGGCCCGGTAGTGCGTCCCCTCGTTGAAGAGGTGCAGATCCTCCGGCGTCAGCAGGCTGACGTCGTGCCGGATGGCCTTGTCTTTCACGTCTTCCTCCAGTCGTGGATCACTTGTCGTCGCCCAGCAGCTGCCGGATCCCGGCCAGCGGCAGGTGCACCCAGTCGGGGCGGTTGTTGAGCTCGTAGCCGAGCTCGTAGACCGCCTTCTCGAGCAGGTAGACGGTCAGTAGCCCCTCCAGCTCCGGGTCGGTGTTCGGCAGGAACGCGGTCCCCTCCGACGACTCCAGGTACCCGCGCAGGAAGCTCGCCGACACCCAGAGGTACCAGTGCCGGACCCACGGCTCGAGGGCGATCCGCTCCTCGGGCCGGACGGCACCCCGCTCTTCCAGGCTGCGCAGGCCGTGGTGGGCGGCGTAGTGGAAGGAGCGGATCATCCCGGCCGTGTCGCGGAGCGGACAGCGCTTGATCCGCCGCGTGCTCAGGGGCACTGCGGGCTCGCCCTCGAAGTCGATGATCACGAAGTCGGCGCCGCTGCGGAGGACCTGGCCTAGGTGGTAGTCGCCGTGCACCCGGGTCCGGAGCGCGGTGACCTTTCCATCGAGGATGCTCTTGAAACGACGCAGGACCTCGCCCTGGCGGGCGGCGACCCCGCGTGCCTGCTCCCGCGTGTCCTCGGGGATGGCCCCGAGGCTTCGCTTGAGGAGCCCGAAGCTGTGCTCGGTGGTGTTTCGCATCGATTGATAGAGCGACCGCTGATAGAAGGGCGTGAAGGGCTCGGGGGCGAAGGCCGGATCCTCCGCTCCCGAGGCGAGCGCCACGTGCATCTCCGCGGTGCGCTGGCCCAGCAGCCGGGCCGCGCTCAGGTAGGTCCCCACCGTCCCCTGGACCTCGGGGGGGGGCTCCGCCCGGGCGAGGTCGACCAGGGAGCCGTCCTGGAGGACGGGCGGGTTCCGCTCACCGGCGGTCCGGGTGACGACTTCCTCGAAGTACTGCTCCACGGAGTCGAGGGTGAACCGCCAGGCGTCGCCCTCGTTCTCGACGCACCCCTGCAGGATCGCCACCGACATCGCCCCGCCCTGGCGCGGACGGTACTCGATGGCGCCGGCCACGGGGGGAACGTGCCCGAAGCCTCTCGCCTCGCTCAGGAAGCGTCCGATCTCGATGTCCGGGTTCAACCCGACGTCCACCCGGCGGAAGATCTTCAGGATGAGCCGGTCGCCGAAGAGGATCGAGCTGTTGCTCTGCTCCGCCCCCAGCGGCACGGGCTCCAGCGCGTCCGTCCCGCGGAGCCGCTTGTAGGCGCGGGCGGGGAGGCCCACGAGGTCTCCCGCCAGTCCCTTGAGGACGCGCCGCCGGCCGATGGCGTCCAGGAGCGCCTGGGCAAAGCCGCCGTCGCCGAAGGCGCCGTGGAGGACGCCCTCGGCCCCCTTCACCTTGAGATGCGCCAGCACGCGGTGGCGCTCGCCCTCCAGGAGCCGGGCGGCCTGCGCTCCGGTCGCAAAGCCCAGGGTCACGACGTACGTCTCTGGGTCGCCCTCGCTGTAGTCGACCCGGACGAGGGTCAGGAAATGCGTGGCCCGACCTGCCGGAACCGGGATGGCCTCGACGATTTCGAGCTCCTTGATGCGCCGGGCCTTGCCCCCGAACCAGCGCCGCGAGCGCAGGAACGCGGGGATCACTCCCTCGATTCCGGCCCGGCCCCGTCCCCGGAAGGCGTTCTCCCACGTCGAGTGGACGGTCACGGTCGCGATGGGCACCGCATCTCCCGACGTCTCCGTCTCCTGGCTCGCCGAGCCCCGCGCCTCGAGGGCGAGCCAGTAGAACGCGTGGGGCGCCAGCGTGAGCAGGTAGGGGAGCTCGCCGATGCGGGGGAAGTCGGTCTGTCCGAACAGCTCCACCGGGACCATCTCCCTGAACTCCGAGAGGTCCAGCTCCACGAACTGCGCGTGGCGGGAGAGGTTGGCCACCACCAGGATGCGCTCGTCCTCGTGGCGGCGGACGAAGGCCAGGACCTTCGGGTTCACGGGGTGGAGGAACTCGAGGCGGCCCCGGCCGAAGCCCCGAAAGCGCTTGCGAAGCGCGATCAGCCGCTTCATCCACCACAGCAGCGAGTTCGTGTTGTTGAGCTGGGTCTCGACGTTGACCGTCTCGTAGGAGAAGTCGGGGTCGATGATGGGGGGGAGGAACAGCTTCTGGGGGTTGGCCCGGGAGAAGCCGGCGTTGCGGTCGGCGCTCCACTGCATCGGGCGTCCGGACCCCGTTGCGGTCGCCCAGGTAGATGTTGTCCCCCATCCCGATCTCGTCGCCGTAGTAGATGACGGGGGTCCCGGGCAGGGAGAGCAGCAGCCCGTTCAGCAGCTCGATGCGCCGGCGGTCGTTGCCGAGGAGCGGGGCCAGCCGCCGGCGGATCCCCAGGTTGATCCGGGCCTGGGCGTCGTCCGCGTAGACGCGGTACATGTAGTCGCGCTCCTCGTCCGTCACCATCTCCAGCGTCAGCTCGTCGTGGTTGCGCAGGAAGATCGCCCACTGGGCCCCGTCCGGGATCGGCGGGGTCTGGCTGAGGATGTCGATGATCGGGTAGCGGTCCTCCATCCGCAGGGCCATGAACATCCGGGGCATGAGGGGGAAGTGGAAGGCCATGTGGCACTCGTCCCCTTCCCCCTCCCCGAAATAGGCGCACCGCGTCCTCGGGCCACTGGTTGGCCTCGGCCAGGAGCATGCGCGCCTCGTGGTGGCGGTCCACGTGCGAGCGCAGCTTCTTCAGGACCCGGTGCGTCTCGGGCAGGTTCTCGCAGCTCGTGCCCTCGCGCTCCACGAGGTAGGGAACGGCGTCGAGCCGCATGCCGTCGACGCCCAGCTCGAGCCAGAAGTCCATGACCTTCAGGACCGCGCGCAGGACGGCGGGGTTGTCGTAGTTCAGGTCCGGCTGGTGCGAGTAGAAGCGGTGCCAGTAGTAGGCCTGGGCCACCTCGTCCCAGGTCCAGTTCGAGGACTCGAAGTCCTTGAAGATGATCCGCGTCTCCCGGTAGCGCTCGATGGAGTCGCTCCAGACGTAGTAGTCGCGGTGGGCGCTTCCCGGCTTCGCCCGGCGCGCCCGCTGAAACCAGGGGTGCTGGTCGGAGGTGTGGTTGACCACGAGCTCGGTGATCACCCGGAGGCCGCGGGCGTGGGCCTCGCGCAGGAAGAGCTTGAAGTCGGCGAGGGTGCCGTAGGCCGGGTGGACCGAGGTAGTAGTCGGCGGTGTCGTAGCCGTCGTCGCGCAGGGGCGAGGGGTAGAAGGGCAGGAGCCAGACGGCGGTGACGCCGAGGTCGCGGATGTAGTCCAGCTTCGCCGCCAGCCCGCGGAAGTCGCCGACGCCGTCTCCGCTGTCGTCGTGGAAGGCGCGGACGTGGGTCTGGTAGATGATCGCGTCCTTGTACCAGTGGGGATCGCCGTCGTGCGTCGTTTTCGGACGGGGCATCGATGGTGTCCTCAGAGGAAGTAGTCGAAGTCGTGCTCCGTGCGCACCTTGCGACGGAGGCGGAGGATGTGGACCGGGACGCGGCTCGGGTCGATCTGGACGAAGTTGCGGCGGCCGTGCCACAGGAAGCGGGCCCCGGTGAGGAGGTCGTGCATCTGGTAGGAGCGGTCGGGATCGATACCGAAGTCGTCGATCGGGAGCTCGAGCCAGCCCGACTGCGTGTGGTGGGGATCGAGGTTCACCACCGTGAGGACGACGTTGCCGGACGCCGGATCGCTCTTGCTGTAGGCCAGCATCTCCTCGTTGTCCACGTCGTGGAACTCGAGGGTCGCGTTCGACTGGAGGGCCGGGTTCTCCCGCCGGATGCGGTTGATCCGGGTGATGAAGTCCTTGAGGCTGTCTCGGCTCTTGAGATCCCAGTGGCGGAGCTGGTACTTTTCCGAATCCAGGTACTCCTCGCTGCCCTCGCGCAGTGGCCGCGAGTCCATCAGCTCGAAGGTCGGACCGTAGATCCCGTAGCTGGAGCTCAGCGTCGCCGCGAGCGCGAAGCGGGCCATGTGCACCGGACGTCCGCCGTGCTGCAGGGCCTCGGTGAGGATGTCCGGGGTGTTGGGCCAGAAGTTCGGGCGGAAGAACTCCCGGACCTCCGTCCGCGTGAGCTCCTTCATGTACTCGGCGATCTCCCCCTTCGTGTTGCGCCAGGCGAAGTAGGTGTACGACTGGCTGAAGCCGAGCTTGGCGAGCTGGTACATCACCTTGGGTCGCGTGAACGCCTCGGCCAGGAAGAGCACGTCCGGGTGCTCGCGGCGCACCTCCGCGATCATCCACTCCCAGAAGCGGAACGCCTTGGTGTGCGGGTTGTCGACCCGGAAGACCCGGACGCCTTCGTCGACCCAGTGACGGACGACCCCGAGCAGGGCCTCCCAGAGCGCCCTCCAGTCCTCGGTCTCGAAGTCGATCGGGTAGATGTCCTGGTACTTCTTCGGGGGGTTCTCGGCGTACTGGACGGTGCCGTCGGGCCGCTGCCGGAACCACTGCGGGTGCTCCTTCACCCAGGGTGGTCGGGCGCGCACTGGAACGCGATGTCCAGCGCCACCTCGAGGCCTCGCGACCGCGCCTTCTCCACGAGCCGACGGAAGTCCCGGATCGTTCCCAGCTTCGGGTGGAGGGCGGTGTGGCCGCCCTCCCGGGACCCGATGGCCCAGGGGCTGCCGAGGTCCCCCGGCTTCGCCTTCGGGTCGTTGTTCGGGCCCTTTGCGGTGCACGACGCCCGATCGGGTGGATCGGGGGCAGGTAGAGGACGTCGAAGCCCATCCCGGCGACGTAGGGGAGCGCGGCCTCGACGTCCTTGAAGGTCCCGTGCCGGCCCCTGGCCCCCCAGGACCGCGGGAACAGCTCGTACCACGCGCTGAAGCGAGCTCGCTCGCGGTCGACGTCGACGCGCAGCTCCCCCTCCGAGCGCGCGACGTCGAGCCGCTCTCCGTGGCGGCCCATGAGCGAGGAGAGCTCGGGGGAAAGGGCGCGGTCGAGCGCCGCGGGCGAGACCTCGGCCTCCCGAAGCTCCTGCGCCCACCGGGCGAGCTGGCGAGCCTCGCTCCCCCGCGCCCGTGCCGCCGCCGCCGCCAGAAGCTCCGCGCCCACGACCAGGTCGATTCGCTCCACCACCTTCGCGTCGCGCCGCTTCTGCAGGTCCCTCTGCCAGGTCCGGAAGTGGTCGACCCAGGCCTCCACCCGATAGTGGTGGGGCTCCAGCCGCTCGACACGGAAGCGGGCGTGCCACCGGTCGTTGCCCAGGGGCTCCATCGCGAGCTCGTGCCACTCCGGCTCGGACTCCGGTCTCCAGAGCAGGAGGACCGAGAGCGCGTCGTGCCCGTCCGAGTAGGCGTCGGCCTGGACCTCGACGTCCTCGCCGACCACGCGCTTGATCGGGAACCGCCCTCGCTCGATGCAGGGGCTGACGCTCTCGACGACGACCCTCGGTGGCCGCGCTCCTTCCGGGGGCACGGCGGGACGATTCGGAGGGGGGCTCGTGGTCGGTCGCCGGGTTCGAGGCATGGCACTCCTCATCTCCACGGAGCTCTGGGTCTCCGCGCGGGGGCCGTAGACTTCTCCGGAGGGGCAATGGGCTGTGGTGTGCCCCATTATCGCACGGCGCCGGGCCCTGGCCCTCGGCCGTCGGCGAGCAGTCGCCGGCGCCGGAAGCCGCTCCCGGAGGGCGAGGGCGCCGGGATGGAGTCGGTCCGGTTCCGCCGGAGCGCCTGGTCTATCTTCTATAATGCCGACGCTCCACCTCGAATCGAGGAGGCCCCGTGCCCCGCGTCATCCTGGCGTCGAATCGACTGCCGGTCCGGATCGACGAATCGGGGGCCGCCGTGCGCACCACCGGCGGGCTCGCCTCGGCGCTGGTGGGCGCCGAGCTGCGTCGGGAGACGCTCTGGGTCGGGTGGTCCGGCAAGACCACCGACGAGATCGCCGATCTCGACGACGAGCGCGAGCGGCTCGCCGGGCTCGATCTGCACCCGGTTTTCCTGACCGCGCGGAGGTGTCGGGCTTCTACGAAGGCTACGCCAACGCGACGCTGTGGCCGTTGCTGCACTATCTGTCCGATCGCGCCCGGTTCGACGAGTCGTGGGCCAGCACCTACTTCGCGGTCAATCGCAAGTTCGCCGAGGCGATCCTGGAGGTCGCCGAGGACGGCGACCTGGTCTGGATCCACGACTACCACCTGTTTCCCTGGCTTCCGCAGCTGCTGCGAGGCGCGGACCGCAAGCTTGCGCGATCGGCTTCTTCCTCCACACGCCGTTCCCGAGCAGCGACGTCCTGCGCGTCCTGCCCCGAGCGCGACGCGGTGCTGACCGGTCTGCTCGGCGCCGATCTGATCGGCTTCCACACCTACAACTACCTGCGGCACTTCCGCTCCGCGCTCCTGCGCGTGCTCGGGCATCGAGTCGGAGATCGAGTCGGTCTGGCACGACGGTCGTTCGGTGCGACTGCGGCGTCTATCCGATCGGTCACGACCACCGAGGGCTTCGCTCGAGGCGATGAGACCAGGCGGAGTTCCGCAAGGTGCTCGCTCGAGCACGCAGCAGATGCTCGCGCGGCCGCAAGCTCGTCCTCAGCGTCGAACGGCTCGACTACACGAAGGGGGTGCCGCAGAAGCTCGACCGCGATTCGGCGCTTCCTCGTCCGAACGACCGCAGATGCGCCGAGGAGGTCGCCTTCGTCATCATCGCCGTGCCCTCGCGGCAGGGAGTCGAGGAATACGACCAGCTGACCGAGGACGTGCAGCGCCAGGTCGGCGCGATCAACGGCGAGTTACGGCGCGGTCGGCCACGCGCCGGTCCAGTTCCTCCACCGCAGCTTTCCCCCGGTCGAGCTCGCCGCGCTCTACGCGCTGGCCGACGTCTGCCTGGTGACGCCGCTGATCGACGGCATGAACCTGGTGGCGAAGGAATACGTCGGCTGCCAGCGCAGGGAGCCCGGCTGCAGGCCCGGAGTGCTGGTGCTCAGCGAGTTCGCCGGCGCGGCTCAGGAGCTGTCGCACGCGCTGCTGGTCAACCCCTACGACGAGTCCGAGGTGGCCCAGGCGATCGAGCAGGCGCTGACGATGGACGACGCGAGAGACGGCGCGAGCGGATCGATGCCATGCATCCACGTCTCGTCGCCAACGACGCCGGCGACCTGGGCCCGCCGTTTCGTCGACGAGCTCGATCGCAAGCCCGCGGCGGAGACCGGGGTCCGGCTGGCGAACGTCGTCCCGCTGGCCGATCGCCTCGCCGACGCGCTGGCCAGCGGGCGCAAGGCGGCGCGATCGTGCTGGACTACGACGGTACGCTGCGTGGGTTCACCGACAGCGCCCGGACGCCGCCGTGCCCGACGACGGGCTCGTGCCGCTGCTGCGCCCGGCTGGCCCGCGTCCGCGGCCTGCAGGTCGCCATCGTGAGCGGCCGTCCGGGCTCCTTTCTCGAGCGGCACCTCGGCGCGACCGGGGCGACGCTCGTCGCCGAGCACGGCTATCGCTGGCGGCTCGCCGGCACCGACGCTGGTCGCTCGTCCACGGCGAGATCGACACGAGCTGGAAGGAGGCGATCCGGGCCCACCTGGAGCACGCGGTGCAGCTCACGCCGGGCTCTCACATCGAGGAGAAGCGGGTCTCGCTGGTCTGGCACTACCGCCAGGCCGAGCCCGAGTTCGGAACCTGGCGGGCCCACGGCCTGCTCAGCGAGCTGACCGAACTCGCGGCGAACCTGCCGGTGTCGGTCCATCACGGCAAGAAGATCGTCGAGACGTCGAGCGTGCGTCGTCAGCAAGGGCGCGGCGGTCGACCAGCTGCTGCGTCTGTGGGCACCGTCGGATGCGCTGGTCGCCGGCGACGATCACACCGACGAGACGATGTTCGCCCTCGAACCCGAGGGGCTGAACTTTCACACGATCAAGATCGGAAGCGGATCGACCCGGGCCCGCCAGCGAACCGATATTCCCGGCCTGCGCCGGCTGCTGGAAGCGCTGGACCAGCGCGTCTCTCGATGAGTCGCTGGAACGACAACTACCACTTCGGCTCGAAGGCCTACCGCGCTGGCGGGGGCTGTGCTACCGTGCCCCGAGTCAGGCCGAAAGCGGCGAGATGACCGGGAACACGAACGAGAAGAACGGGAAGTCTTTCAGCTTCTGGGGCTGCTCGGAGCTGCCCGAGAGCCTGGGCGTGAGCGCCGCCAACGAGCGCGACCTGCTCGAACGACTCGAGACCGTGGATCCCGATTCGATCTACTACCACACGGTGCGCTCTCTGCTCCGGCGCCAGGTCCTGCGCATGAGCCAGCCCAACGACTTCGCGGCGTGGGTCGCCGAGGAGGTTCGGGACCCGGCGCTGGCCGAACGGCTGGCCCTCCAGTCCCCTTTCGACTTCGACGAGATCGAGGCCTTCCGGGAGCACCTCCTCGCCACCCTCGACGACCACCTGATGAGGCTGCCCTTTGCTCCGCGGACGATCACGGGCCGGCCCTTCCACTTCCTGGTCGGCCACCTCCACGAGCTCCCCCTCGATCTGACCGTGGGCGACCTGGTCGGCTTTCGCCGCGCCGTCGAGGAAGTCGACGAGAGCTCGATCTACTACCACGCCGTCGAGTCCATGGGCCGGCTCGGGAACCCCCGGAGCGACTTCGCCGCATGGGTGGACGAGGCTCTGGGCCGCGGCCGAGCTCGCCCGCGCGATCGACGAGCTCGACCCTTCGTGCTGAGCCTCGACGGGCTGCGTCGCAGCTGCTGGAGCTGGTCGACGCGAGAGCTCGCGAGGCCGGGCTCGAGTGAGCGCGACGCGCCCGGGCTGGCCGACTACGAGGACGTCGCTCCCGCCGGGACGCCTGCTGCTGATCCGGCACCTGGCGCGAGGACCTCGAGGGACGCAGCTTTCTGCACGTCAACTCGACGCGCGAGGGCGGCGGCGTCGCCGAGATCCTGAACCGCATGCTGCCGCTGCTCGAAGACGTCGGGATCCAGCACGCGCTGGGAGGTGATCGACGGGCACGCCCGAGTTCTTCGCCGCCACCAAGCGCATCCACAACACGCTGCAGGGCGCCGACCTGCCGCTGACGGCCGACGATGCGGAAGCCTACCTCGAGGCCCCGTCACGGCGACCGCGGAGCACGTGGACCTCGACGCGGATCTGGTGCTGATCCACGATCCGCAGCCGGCGGCGCTCGTCGAGGGGCGCCGCGAGGGATCGCGCTGGATCTGGCGCTGCCACATCGACCTGTCGCCGCCCGCTGCGCCCGATCTGGAGCTTCCTCGAGCCGTTCGTACGCCGGTACGACGCCGCCATCTTCCACCTCGCGCCGAGTTCGCGCCGGCGCCTGCCGATCCCCTGCTACCTGATCCACCCGAGCATCGACCCGCTGGCGGACAAGAACCGCGAGCTGGAGCCCGCGGAGGTCGAGCGCCGCGTGAGCGGCTCTCGGCGTGCCGCTCGACCGGCCGATGCTGCTGCAGGTCTCGCGCTTCGACCCGCTTCAAGGACCCGGTGGGCGTGATCCGGGCCTTCCGCCTGGTGCAAGCGCAGTGCCGCGACTGCGTGCTGGTGCTGGCCGGCGGCGGGGCCTCGGACGACCCCGAGGGACAGCGAGATGCTGGCCCGCGTGCGCGAGGAGGCCAACGGCGACCCGGACATCCACATCCTGCTGCTGCCGCGCGACGCCCACCTCGACATCAACGCCCTGCAGCGCGCCGCCGCCGTCGTGATCCAGAAGTCGACCCGCGAGGGCTTCGGGCTGACGGTGGCCGAGGCCATGTGGAAGGGCAAGCCGGTGGTCGGTGGCGCCGTCGGGCGGCATCGCGCGTGCAGATCGCCGACGGCGTCACGGGACACCTGGTGCACTCGGTCGAGGGCTGCGCCTACGCGCTGCGGCGGCTGCTCGCGAGCGCCGAGGAGCGCGCGCGCGCATGGGGCGCCTCGCCCGCGAGCACGCTCGGCGCAACCTGCTGATCACGCGGCACCTCGCCGACTACCTGCAGATGCTCCACCTGCTCTCGGAGTGACGACGTTCGACGGGCACCGCCCGGCTGACTCGGGTCTTCCCAGCCCCGCACCGCTCCTCTGGGGCACCGCCTCTCGCCCGGATCGAGGCGGTAGCCTCCAGTGGCCTACTTGCCCCGATCCCGGTCGAACAGGGTCTCCCATCCCTTCTGGATGGCCTTCGCCGACCCGAGGCCCACGGCGAGGGCGAACGCGATCCCCAGCGCGCCGAAGCCGATGAGGAAGGCGGCGAGGACGATCTCCCGGGCGAGGTTGAGCTGCCACAGGCCCAGGGCCCCGACCACGCCGAGGGTCGCGGCCTTGAAGCCCTTGGCCACCAGGCGAGCGCGGGGGGCCCCCTCCTCCTCCAGGGTGTCCTCGATGTTCTCGGCCAGGGTGTTGGCCAGGAAGACCCCTCCTCCCAGGATCAGCGCCACCAGTGCCAGGTTGGGCAGGTAGACGATGAGCCCCTCGATCATCCGCGACAGGACGGTGAGGCCCCAGATCTCGAGGGAGTTGTCGAAGAACACGAGGACCAGCAGGAGGAACACCACGTTGCCGGCCAGCTCGTAGAGGGCCGCCCGGACGTCGCCCTTTCCAAACGCCGCGCGCCACGACGCGTTGCCCCCCAGGCGATCGAGGCGGAGCCAGATCAGGACGCGGACCGTGGCCCTCTTGGCGAGCCACCCGACGACCAGGCCCAGGGCCAGGACCAGCAGGCCGGCGGTCAGGGTGGGCGCGTAGTCGACGAGCCGCCCGGCGAAATCGGCGAAGGGGCTCGGATCCTGTGTCTGCATCGCGCGTCAGCTCCTGGCGAAGAACAGCTGCTCGAAGCGCCGCGCCTGCAGCTCTTCGACGTGCCGCACCACCACCACCGGGTTGCGCCCCCGCTTGGCGATGAGGGCCGGGATGGTCTCCCCGAAGAGGGGCACCACGGGTCCGGAGCTCGGGGCGCCGATCAGGACGAGCTCGCCCCGCTTGAGGTTGCGGAGCAGGCCGGTGTTGGTCTCGGCCCGCAGCAGGACCTCGAGCTCGACCGTGCTCCCGGCGGCCCGCAGCGTCTCCCGGGCGTCCTCCGCCTGCTCCTGCCCGCCGTTTGCCGCGGCCGCGCGCTCCACCACCGTGAGCGCGCGGATGGGGGCCTCGAACCACCGGCTGAAGGGAGTGGCGAGCTCCGCCGCCAGCTTCGAGTTGCCGCCCCGGGTCACCGGGACCACGATGCGGGTGACCTTCGCCTTGTCGATCCCGCCGTAGACCACCGCCACGTGACAGGGCGCATCCTGGAGGACCCTCTCCACGATCGAGGCCACGAGCCGCTCGAAGAACGACTGGGTGGAGGGCTGGCCGATCACGAGGAAGTTGCACCCCTCCTCGCGGGCGGTCTGGGCCAGGCCGTGGCCGATCCGCCGGGCGATCTTGATCACCGGCCGCACCGCGACCCCCCGCTCCTCGGCGTAGCGCACCGCGGCATCGAGGACCGGCTCGAGCTCGCGGACCTGGCGCCGCCCGGAGAAGAGCGTCTCCCCCTCCGGGACCTCGGCCACCGTCACCACCACCAGCTCGCCGTCGTGCTGCCGGGCGATGGCCATGGCGCTCTCCAGCAGGGACTCCATCGTCCGCGGGGAGGAGATGGCGACCAGGACCCCGTACTCCTTGCCGCTCGATGCGCTCCATCCAGGTCACCCGCTCCCCGAAGGCGGTCTCGCGCTTGCGGCTGTACGCGTAGTAGAAGGCGCAGCCCGCGGCGATCCAGCCCCCCGCGGCGAGCCCGGCCAGCGGGTAGTCGACGAGCATGAACCCGGCGAGGAAGAGCATGGCCACGATCGCGAGGATCGGGGTGAAGGGCACGAAGGGGACCTTGTAGCCGCGGTCCAGCTCGGGGTGCAGGCGTCGCAGGCGGATGAGCGCCACGTTCACGCCGCCGAAGAGCAGGAGGAACATGACGCTGGCCGCCGCCGCCACGTCCTCGATGGGCAGCGCCACCGCCATGACGATGACCAGGAGCGCCGAGAAGAGGATCGCGAAGTGGGGCGTGGCGCGCTCGCGGTGCACGCGGGCGACGACCTGGGGGAGGCTCGCGTCGCGGGCCATGGCGAAGGCCACCCGCGAGGAGGAGTAGATCGTGGCGTTGAGGGCGGAGAGGGTCGAGAGCAGCCCTCCCACCAGGATCACCAGCGCCCCGCCGGTGACGAACTGCTCCGCCGCCTTGACGAGGGCGATCTCCTTCTGCTCCCCGAGGTACTGGGTGACCGTCATCCCCGGGGGCGGCGTCACCGCCCCGATCGCGACGAAGGCGACCAGCAGGTAGATGGGCACGACGATGAAGAGGGAGAGGAAGACCGCCCGCGGCACGTTGCGCTTGGGGTTCTCCACCTCCTCGCTCGTCTGGGCGATGATCTCGTAGCCCTCGAAGGCGATGAAGGTGAGGCCCATGGCGGCGAAGATGCCGGTCCAGCCGTGGGGCATGAACGGGGTGAAGGACGCCTCCCATCCCTCGCGCAGCCCCATGGTCCACAGGCCCGCCACCACGAAGGCGCCGATGATCACCACCTTGCCGATGGTGACCACGTTTCCCGCCTTGCCGGTCTCCGAGGCCCCGCGGTAGTTGATGTAGGAGAACAGCGAGCAGGCCCCCACCGCCAGCCAGATCTCCAGGGGGGCGAGCGGCGGGTGGATCTCCGGGACCCCGAGGAGGTCGAGCACCTCTCCGCAGTAGGCGCCGAAGCCCAGGGCGTAGAGCGAGCAGGCCACGGCGTGGGCGAACCAGTCCATCCACCCGGCCAGGAACCCGCTGGGGTCGGGGAGCGAGCGCTTGATCCAGAGGTAGCCCCCGCCGGCGCCGTGGATGGCCCCGCCCAGCTCGGCGTAGGCCGCGGCGCTCAGGAGGGCCACCAGGCCGTTGAGGCCGAAGACCACGAGGAGCCCGGGGCCCGCGACCCCGGCGGCGATCCCGGTGAGGACGAAGATCCCGGCGCCGATCATCGCGCCGACGCCGATCATGGTGACGTCGACGAGCCGCATCTCGCGGCTGAGCCGGACTTCGAGGGCCATGGGTCGACGGCCTCCTGCGACCGCCCCCGACGGCGAGGCTGCGGAAGCCTAGGCTCGGCGTGGGCGCTCGTCAAGGCCATCGAGAGAACAGGCCTCGAGAGAACGACCCCCGAGGGAGAGGCCGCCGACGGGTTCTCAGGAGATCCGGGGCAGGACCAGCGTCGCCAGCTGCAGGACGAGGAAGAAGCCGCACATGTCGGTCACGGTGGTCAGGAGCGGCCCCGACACCAGGGCAGGATCGAGACCGACACGCTTGAGCACGAGGGGGAGCAGGCCTCCCAGGCAGACCGACAGCAGCGTGTTGGTGGCGAGCGCCAGCCCGACCACGAGGCCCAGGAAGGGGTTGCCCCTCCAGAGGAGGGCCGCGCCCCCGAGGAGGGTGCCGAGGACGAGTCCGTTGACGAGGCCGAGGCTCGCCTCTTTGGCGAGGACCCGGATCAGCTCCGTCGGCCGCACGAGCCCCAGGCTCAGCTCGCGGATGCTCACCGCCACCGCCTGGTTGCCGGCGCAGCCGCTCATGTCCGAGATGATCGGCAGGAACACCGCGAGGGTGATGGCCTTCTCCAGGGTGTCCTGGTAGACGGCGATGACGCTGGCGGCCACGATGTTGAGGACGATGTTGATGCTCAGCCACGAGAGACGACGCCGCGATCGGGTGGCGAAGGGAAGGCTCCGGATCTCCTCTCCGCCGACGATTCCGCTGGCCTCGCGGAAGTCGCTGCTCGCCTGGTCCTCCTCCGCCTCCCGCACGTCGGCGCGCCGGACGACGCCGACCAGTCGGCCGCCCTCGTCCCTCACCGGCACCCCGATGAAGCCGTGCTCCTCGAAGACCTCGCGCAGGGCCTCGAGGCTGGCCCCGGCCTCGACGCTGACGGGATCGGGGATCATGAGCGCGCCGAGCGGTGTCTGCCGGGGCGCGAAGAGCTGATCCCGCAGGCGCAGGACCCCGCGGAGGCGACCCCGTTGCGAGACCACGTATGCGTACTGGATCTCGTAGTCCGAGTACTCCTGGCCCCGCGTCCGGAGATGGTCCAGGATCTCGCCCACCGTCTGGGTTTCGTCGAAGGAGAGAAAGTCGGTCACCATCAGTCCCCCGGCGGTGTCCGGCGGATAGGCGAGCAGGCGGCGCACGTCGCGCGCGGTCTCGGGCTCCATCGACTGCAGGATGGCCTCGGCCTCGTCGTGCTCGAGCTCGGACAGGACGTCGGCCCGCTCGTCGCTCTCCATCTCCTCGACGATGTCCGCGGCGAGCGCCGGGGGAAGCTCGGACAGGAGGTCCCCGGCCTGCGTCTCCGGAATCTCCTCGATGATCTCGGCCGCCTCCTCGGGCGTGAGCAGCGACAGCAGCACGGTCTGGCGCGCCGGCTCGAGGCGGGAGATCGACCGCGCCACCTCCGAGGGCGGCAGGCTCTCGAGGTAGGCCTCGAGGCCGAGGTGGTCGCCGGCGTCGACGAGCTGCGCGATGCGTGTCCACGGTCTGGTGTCGGGGGATTCCATGGTCGTTGCCAGGCTCCTGGGCGAGGGTGATGTTGCGGGGTAGCGATGCTCCGGCACGAGCCGGGCACCCTGGGATTATGGCAGCCCTGGCGTCGTCTTTGGGAGTATCCTGCGGCATTCACGGAGGACGCGCGATGCCACGAGCCACCCTCATTCTGGGCCTTCTTGCCGTCAGCGTGGTTGCCGGCCCTGGAGGCTCGCTCCGGGGCCTGGGAGCGGCGCCCGGTTCCACACCCCTCCTGCTGGTGGCCAACAAGGGCGACCACACGCTGGGCCTGATCGACCCGGCCACCGGCGCCCAGGTCGCGACGGTCGAGGAGAGCGGGGTCACCGGCCACGAGGTGATCGCCTCGCCGGATGGCCGCCTGGCGTATGTCCCCATCTATGGCGACTCCGGTGTCGGGAGACCGGGCTCCGACGGGCACGCCATCGACGTCATCGACCTCGAGCGGCGCGAGCGGGTGGCCACCATCGATCTCGGCCGCGCCGAGCGACCCCACAGTGCGGTCTTCGGAGGTGATGGAAGGCTCTACGTCACCACCGAGCTGACGGACACGGTCACGGTGATCGATCCTGGCACCCGCGGGGTCGTGGCCCGGATCCCGACAGGCCAACCCGAGGCCCACATGGTGGTGCTCAACCGCGACGCCACCCGCGCCTACACCTCGAACGTGAACGCCGGCACCGTCAGCGCCATCGACGTGCGCGAGAAGGCGATCACCGCGGTGATCAAGGTGGCCCCGAGGGTCCAGCGCATCAGCCTCTCGGTGGACGAGCGGTGGGTCTTCACCGCCGATCAGAAAGAGCCTCGGCTCGCGGTGATCGACACCGCGACGAACGAGGTCTCACGTTGGGTGCCGCTGCCGGGGATCGCCTACGGAACGGCGCCGACCCCCGACGGTCGCTGGCTCGTGCTGGCGCTCGTCAAGACGAACCAGGTGGCGCTCCTCGACCTGCAGTCGATGACCGTCGTGAAGACGCTGGATGTTCCTCCGGCTCCCCAGTTCGTTCTGGTGCGACCCGACGGCCAGGTGGCCTATGTCTCCTGTGACCGGAGCGAGAAGGTCGCCGAGATCGACCTGGGGGAGTGGGCGGTCAAACGGCTCATCGACGCGGGACCGCTGGCCGATGGTCTCGCCTGGGCGGCCGCGGCGCCGCGCCCGTAGCCGCGGCCGCGAGGCCTCCGGCGGGCGAGAGGAGGCGCCTGCTCAGGCCAGGAGCTTCGTCACCACCTTGCCGGAGACGTCGGTGAGGCGGAAGGGCCGCCCCTGGAAGCGGTAGGTCAGGCGCTCGTGGTCGAGACCCATGAGGTGGAGCATCGTCGCGTGGAGGTCGTGGACCTCCACCGGGTCCTCGACCGGGTTGTAGCCGAGCTCGTCGGTGGCGCCCACCACCGTCCCCGGGCGGATGCCTCCGCCGGCCATCCAGATGGTGAACGCTCGCGGGTGGTGGTCGCGGCCCAGGTAGCGGGAGTTGTTGCGCCTCTCGTTCATCGGGGTCCGGCCGAACTCGCCGCCCCACACCACCAGGGTCTCGTCGAGGAGGCCCCTCTGCTTCAGGTCGAGGACCAGGGCGGCGCCCGCCTGGTCCACCTCGCGGCACAGCTTCGGGAGGCGGTGGACGATGTCGTCGTTGGGGTTGGTGCCGTGGTGGTCCCAGCCGCGGTGGTAGAGCTGGACGAAGCGCACCCCGCGCTCGACGAGACGGCGGGCCAGGAGGCAGTTGTTGGCGAAGGAGACCGCGCCCGGCTCGGTCCCGTACATCTCGTGGACCGCGGGGGGCTCGGCGGCGATGTCGGCCAGCTCGGGGACGCTGGTCTGCATCCGGTAGGCCAGCTCGTAGGCCTGGATCCGGGTGTTGATCTCGGGGTCGCCAGTGTCCTCCAGGCGGCGCTGGTTGAGGTCGCGGAGGACGTCGAGGGAGTCGCGGCGCGCCTCCTTCGAGATCCCCGGGGGGTCGGAAAGGAAGAGGACCGGGTCCCCGGCGTTTCGAAACTCCACCCCCTGGTACACCGTGGGAAGGAACCCGCTGCCCCAGCAGCTCTTGCCGCCGTCGGGGTTGTTCTCCCCGGAGATGAGGACCACGAAGCCGGGCAGGTCCCGGTTCTCGCTCCCCAGGCCGTAGGTGAGCCACGCGCCCATGGACGGCCGGCCCATGATCTGGTGGCCGGTGTTCATGAAGATCTGCCCCGGGGCGTGGTTGAACTGGGTGGTGTGGACCGAGCGCACCACCGCCACGTCGTCGACGATGGTCTTGAAGTGGGGGAGAAGCTCGGAGACCTCGACGCCCGCCTCTCCCACCGTCTCGAACGAGTAGGGCGATCCCAGGAGGCGCGGGGTGCCCTTGATGAACGCGAACCGCTCGCCCTTCACGATCTCCTCGGGAATGGGCTCGCCGTCGTGCTCCTGCAGCCGCGGCTTGGGGTCGAGGAGGTCGAGCTGCGAGGGCGCCCCCGCCATGAACAGGAAGATGACGCTCTTCGCCCGCGGGGCGAAGTGGGGCGGCCGGACGACCGGGGCTCCGCGTCGGGCCCGGGCGCGGAGGCGCCAGCACGCGGTCGTCGTCGAGGAGGCTCAGGAGCGCCAGCGAGCCGATGCCCAGCCCCGAGCGCCGGAAAAAGTGGCGGCGGGTGAGGGCCTCGAGGGCGCGCCGGGCGACGGTGTCGTCGTGGGTCACTTCTCTACTCCCGGGTCAGGGTGGCGTCGAGGTTCAGGAGGACGCTGGCGACGGTGGTGAGCGCGGCCTGCTCCGCGGGGTCCGCGGCGTGGGCCGTCCGCCGAGAGAAGCGCTCGGGCGGCCTCGGGATCCCCCCGAAGCGGCGGGCTTCGCGCTGGTAGAAGCCCACGAGGTCCGCGAGGTCATCCGCCCGCGGTCGCCGGGACGTGCAGAGGCGGTGGCCCACGGCTGATCTGCTCCTCCGGGGATGCCCCGCCCTCGGTCGCCATCCGACGGGCCAGCGCCCGCGCGGCCTCGACGAACGCCGGGTCGTTGAGGGTCGTCAGGGCCTGCAGCGGCGTGTTGGTCCGCACCCGCCGGACGGTGCACAGCTCGCGGCTGGGGGCGTCGAAGGTCGCCAGGCTCGGGTAGGGCGACGTCCGGCGCCAGAACGTGTAGAGGCTCCGCCGGTAGCAGGTCCTCGCCGGTGCTGGTCTCCCAGCGGAAGCTGCTGTAGGGGACGTTCCAGATGCCCTCGGGCTGGACCGGGTACACGCTGGGCCCCCCGATCTTGGGCGAGAGGAGCCCCGCGGCGGCGAGCGCGATGTCCCGCACCATCTCGGCCTCCACCCGGAAGCGCGCGCCCCGGGCCAGGAGCTCGTTGGCGGGGTCCCGCTCCAGAAGCGCGGGCGAGGTGGCCGAGGACTGCCGGTAGGTGGCCGAGCGCACGATCGTCCGGAGGAGGTCCTTCTGGCTCCACCCCCCTTCCATGAACTCGACGGCGAGCCAGTCGAGGAGCCCGGGGTGCGAGGGCTTGCTCCCTTCGGAGCCGAAGTCGTCGCTGGTCACCACCAGGCCCCGGCCGAAGAGGGTCTCCCAGAATCGGTTCACCGTGACCCGGGCGGTCAGAGGGTTGTCGTCGCTCACCAGCCAGCGGGCGAGCCCGAGGCGGTTGGGGGGCTGGCCGGTCTTCAGGGTCCCGAGAACCGCGGGAACCGCGGCGTACACCCGCTCGCCGGGGCTCATGAAGCTGCCGCGCTCGCGGACGAGCGTCGACGGGACCTCGTACCCCGCGCGCTCCTGCATCACGAGGGCGGTGAGCACCTTCATCGCGTCGAGCTCGACCGGGATCGACCGGAGCCGGTCCCGCGCCGCGTCGAGAGAAGGGGCCCGCGGCCGGAACCACGCGACGAGCTCCTCGCGTTGCTCGGCGGTCCGCCCCGACGGCTCGGTGTCCCGGATGGCGCGGATGTCGTCCGGCACGGGCAGCGCGCCGAACGGGCGGGCGGAGTCGGTGGCGGAGAGGCGAAAGCGCCCGAGGCTGGAGTGGGTGGTTCCGCCGCCCTTGAACTCCAGGCGGAATGTCAGCGCCTCCGAGGTCAGCGTCTCGGGCTCCACGGTGGTGAAGATGGCCTGGTGGGGGCGTCCCAGGTCGGCGGCGGTCGTGACCCCCCAGCCGGTCGACGAATGCTCGTCCAGGGCCAGCGCCGCCGTCCGCGTGGGGTCGTCCGCGTCGGCGGCGGCGCGCGCGAGGGGGACGGGCCGATCGCCGGCGCCCACCGCGAAGCGGGTCACCACGAAGGCGCCCGAGCTGGCGCGCCCAGGCCCGCCCTCCGGTAGCGAGGGGTCGGGCAGGGCCTCCAGTCGGAACGCGGTCACCCTCGAGAGCGGGGTCCCGGCTCGCGCGGTGACGGTGTAGACGTCGGTGCTCTTCTCCCGCTCCCCCGAGACCCGGATCGACCCGTCCTCGAGCACGTCGAAGCCCGCGCCGCTCTCCGCGACGAACGCCTCCGTCTCCAGGGGGGTGAAGACCGGCGCCGGGGCGGCGATCTCGTCCTCGAACGCCTCGAGGTCGCCGGTCAGGTCGCGGCTCTCGATCTCGAAGCGGAGGGTGGCGGCTTCGAGGCGCAGGGCCGCCTGCTGCCGCGCCTGCTCGGGCGTGGGCAGCTCCAGCTCCGGCTCGTGGACCCACTTGTCCACCACCACCTCTCCCGCGCCGTGGACGGAGTACTCGCCGTTGTCGAAGAACGCCATCAGCCGGTAGTAGTCCTTCTGGGAGAAGGGGTCGAACTTGTGGTTGTGGCACTGGGCGCAGGCGATGGTGCTCCCCAGCCACACCGTGCCGGTGGTGGCGACCCGGTCCACCAGGGACTCGAAGCGCTGCTCCTCGACGTCGATGCCCCCTTCCTGGTTGAGCTGGCTGTTGCGGTGGAATCCGGTGGCGATTCGCTGCTCGACGGTGGGCTCCGCCAACATGTCCCCGGCGACTTGCTCGATGGTGAAGTCCCGGTACGACAGGTCGCGGTTGAGGGCCTCGATCACCCAGTCGCGGTAGACCCAGGCCACCCGGGGGCTGTCCTTCTCGTATCCGTTGGAGTCCGCGTAGCGGGCGAGGTCCAGCCAGGGCCGGGCCCAGCGCTCGCCGTAGTGGTGCGACGCCAGGAGCCGGTCGACCACCCGGTCGTAGGCCTCGGGAGACTCGTCCTGAAGGAAGGCGTCGACCTCCCCTGGCGTCGGGGGCAAGCCCACCAGGTCGAGGCTCAGGCGCCGGACCAGTGTTTCCCGGTCCGCCTCGGGAGACGGCTCGAGGCCTTCCTCCTCGAGCCGGGCCAGGACGAAGGCGTCGATGGGGTTTCGGACCCAGTCCTCGTCGCGCACCGGGGGCAGGCTGGGCCGAACCGGAGGCACGTACGCCCAGTGGCGGGTCCGTGGCTTTTCAGCGGCCACGGTCGCCACCCTCGGCCCCGGGGCCCCCGCGTCGATCCACTCGGTGATCCGAGCGATCTCGTCAGGCGGGAGCGGGGGTTTCCCGTCGGGCATGCGGGGCCGAGCCTCGCCGGTGAGGTGCTGCACCAGCAGGCTCCTGGCCCCGTCACCGGGAACGATCACGCTCCCGGTGAGTCCGCCCTTGAGGACCTCCGCGTGGCTGTCGAGGCGCAGGAAGCTCTCCTGCTCCTCCGGGCCGTGACACGAGACGCACCGGGCGGTCAGGATCGGAGCGATGTCGCGCTGAAACGCCGGGACCACGGTGGCCGAAGGGGGCTCCGTGGAAGCGCCCGGAGTGCCGCCAACGACACCCGCGACCGAGATTGCCACGGCCAGCGACGGGCCAATGTGAGCGCTGCGCCCCATCGTCGAGACCTCCGACCCTGATCCAGAGAGAGGATGGGAGAGCCTAGCCCACGCACGCGGGTGTCGTCTACTCCCCTCCTCAACAGAACCGGGCGACGACGGCGGTGATGTTGTCCCGGCCCCCGGCGCGGTTGGCGCTCGCCACAAGGGCCTCGGTCGCCGCCCGCGCATTCGAGGACTGGGCCTTCAGCTCTCGTGAGATCGCCTCCTCGTCCAGGTCCGGTGCGGTTGGCGCTCGCTTGCGCTCGGCCCCCGGCGACGGCGAACATCTGAGCTTCGAGTGACGGTGGAGCCACCCGGGGCTTCAATCGTGTGGACGAGGAGGTCGTGAGATGAACGAGTCCGCGAGCGCACCCTGGCAGCCCCGGCTCGGGGCGTGGCCCGAGGCGGGGGGGGTGCGTTTTCGCGTCTGGGCCCCGGAGCGCCGCCGCGTCGAGCTGATCGTGGAGGGACAGGACGGCGGCCGAACGCCCGAACGCGACGACCAGGGCTACTGGGTGACCTTTGCCCCGGACCTCGCGCCGGGGACCCTCTACCGGTACCGCCTGGACGGCGAGGGACCGTTTCCCGACCCCGCCTCTCGCTTTCAGCCGGAGGGGGTTCACGGCCCGTCCCGGTTGGTCGATCCCGGGGCCTTCGAGTGGTCGGACCGCGGCTGGACGGGGATCGGGTTGGAGGACCTGGTCGTCTACGAGATGCACGTCGGGACGTTCACGCCCGAAGGCACCTTCGAGGCGACGCGGGAGAAGCTCGCCCAGCTGCGGGACCTCGGCGTCACCGCCGTCGAGCTCATGCCGGTGGCCGACTTCCCGGGGCGGTGGAACTGGGGCTACGACGGGGTGGACCTCTTCGCCCCGGCGCGGGCCTACGGTGAGCCCGACGACCTGCGGCGCCTGGTCGACGCCGCCCACGGCGAGGGTCTCGGGGTGCTCCTCGACGTGGTCTACAACCACCTCGGCCCCGACGGGAACTACCTCGGCCTCTACAGCCCCTCCTACTTCTCCGACGTCCACGAGACGCCCTGGGGCGGGGCGGTCAACCTCGACGGGCCGGGCTCGGAGCACGTGCGGGCCTTCTTCATCGAGAACGCCCGGCACTGGATCCACGAGTACCACCTCGACGGGCTGCGCCTCGACGCGTGCCACGCCCTGATCGACGAGTCTCCCCGGCATTTCCTGGGCGAGCTCCAGGAGCAGGTCCGCTCGTCGGTCCCGGATCGCAAGGTCCTGATCATCGCCGAGGACAGCCGCAACCTGGTCCGGATGGTGCAGCCGGAGTCCGCGAAGGGCTGGGGGCTGGACGCGGTGTGGGCGGACGACCTGCACCACCAGCTCCGGGTGGGCCTGGCCGGCGACCGCGACGGCTACTACGCGGACTTCTCGGGCTCGCTCGAGGACCTGGCCCGGACGATTCGCGACGGCTGGTTCTTCCAGGGGCAGCGACTCGCGCCACTTCGGGGGCCCCCGGGGGACCGATCCCACCCCCGCGCCGCCGCGGAGCTTCGTGGTGTGCCTGCAGAACCACGACCAGGTGGGAAACCGGGCCCTCGGCGAGCGCCTGCACCACCAGGTGGACCTGGCGCCGTGGAGGGCGGCGTCGGCGCTGCTGCTGCTGGCTCCCGAGACGCCGCTCCTCTTCATGGGCCAGGAGTGGGGGGCCACGAGCCCCTTCCTCTTCTTCACCGACCACAACCCGGAGCTGGGGGCCCTGGTGACCGAGGGCCGGCGGAAGGAGTTCGCCGACTTCCAGGCGTTCGCCGATCCGGCGGCGCGGGCCCGCATTCCCGACCCCCAGGCCGAGGAGACCTTCCGGAGGAGCCGGCTCGACTGGGGGGAGAGGACGCGGGAGCCCCACGCGGGCCTGCTGAGGCTCTCCCGGGACCTGCTGCGGCTCCGCCGAGAGGCTCGAATCGGGACCCTCTCCCGCGAGGAGTATCGGGTCGCGGCGCTGCCCGACCGGGGCGTGGCGCTCCTGGTCGATGCCGAGGGAGATGCGGGAGAGCGTCTCCTGGTGGTGGCGTGTCTCGGGTCGCCGGGTGCCGTGGATCTCCGGGAGGTGGCCGAGATCGGACCTCGGGGCCGCGCCGAGCTGGCGGCTGCTGCTGAGCACCGAGGACCCGGACTACACGCTCGACCCCCGCCCTCCCTCCGTGTACCTCGATCCGATCCCGCGCCTCCGCTTCGAGCGTCCCGGCACCCTCGTTCTCGGGGCCGGACCGACGCCCTGAGGATCCGTCCGGGCGGGCCCTGCCGCGGGCTCACCCGGCCCACGTCGCGCCGGGGGCGAATCCGCGCTAAGCTGCCCGGTCGGACACCGGCCGAAGTCCACCGGTGTCGAGGAGATCCATGGACCGCTACATCTGCATTCACGGCCACTTCTACCAGCCCCCGCGGGAGAACCCCTGGCTCGAGGCCGTCGAGCTGCAGGACTCCGCCTATCCCTTCCACGACTGGAACGAGCGGATCACGGCCGAGTGCTACGCCCCGAACGCCCGGGCCCGGGTCCTCGACCACGAGGACCGGATCGTCGACATCGCCAACAACTACTCCCGGATCAGCTTCAACTTCGGTCCCACCCTCCTGGCCTGGATGCAGGAGAAGGCGCCCGAGGTCTACCAGGCGGTGATCGAGGCCGACACCCTGAGCCGGGAGCGGTTCTCGGGACACGGGTCCGCCCTGGCCCAGGCCTACAACCACATGATCCTTCCCCTCGCCAACGAGCGCGACAAGCGGACCCAGGTGCTCTGGGGGATCCGGGACTTCGAGACGCGCTTCGGGCGTCGTCCCGAGGGCATGTGGCTGGCGGAGACCGCGGTCGACACCGAGACCCTGGAGGTCCTGGCCGAGGCCGGCCTCCGGTTCACGATCCTCGCCCCCTCCCAGGCGCGGCGCGCGCGCCCGCTCGGGGGGCCGCTGGCGGGACGTCAGCGGGGGACGGATCGATCCCAGCCGGGCCTACGAGGTCAGGCTGCCGTCGGGCCGGCGCCTCGCGCTCTTCTTCTACGACGGGCCCATCTCCCGGGCGGTGGCCTTCGAGGGGCTGCTGCGACGGGGTGAGTACCTGGCCGACCGCCTGGCCGGGGCCTTCTCCGACTCCCGGGACTGGCCCCAGATGGTCCACATCGCCACCGACGGCGAGACCTACGGGCATCACCACGGCCAGGGCGAGATGGCGCTGGCGTACGCGCTTCGACACATCGAGGAGCAGGGCCTGGCGAAGCTCACCAACTACGGCGAGTACCTGGAGCGGCACCCCCCCACCCAGCAGGTGGAGATCCTCGAGAGCACCGCGTGGAGCTGCGTCCACGGGGTCGGGCGCTGGTGGACCGACTGCGGGTGCAACTCCGGCGGCCGTCCCGGGTGGAACCAGGCCTGGCGCACCCCGCTCCGCAACGCCCTCGACTGGCTCCGGGACGAGCTGGCCCCGCGGTTCGAGGCGGAGGCCGGGAAGCTGCTCGAGGACCCGTGGCGGGCCCGGGACGCCTACGTCGACGTCCTCCTCGACCGCGGGGCCGAGAGCCGGGCACGGTTCCTGGAGAGCCAGCGCGCTCGCGAGCTCACCCCGGCCGACGAGAGGCGGGTGCTGCAGCTCATGGAGCTCCAGCGCCACGCGCAGCTCATGTACACGAGCTGCGGCTGGTTCTTCGACGAGCTGACCGGGATCGAGACGGTGCAGGTCATCCACTACGCGGGGGCGGCCCTCCACCTGGCGGAGCAGCTCTTCGGGGACGGGCTCGAGGAGGGGTTCCGCGCCCGCCTGGCCGAGGCGAAGAGCAACCTGCCCGAGCACGGCGACGGCGCCCTCATCTACGACAAGTGGGTGAAGCCCGCGGTGGTCGACCTCAAGAAGGTCGGCGCGCACTACGCCATCAGCTCGCTGTTCGAGGGCTACCCCGACGAGATGCGCCTCTACTCGTACTCCGTTCGTCGCGAGGACCAGCGTCTCGTCGAGGCGGGCCGGGCCCGGCTCCTCCTGGGCCGAGCCACGTTCAGCTCCGAGATCACCCAGGAGGAGGCCCAGCTCAGCTACGGGGTGCTCCACTACGGGCACCACACCGTGGTGGCGGGCGTGCGGGAGTTCCGGGGAGACGAGGCCTTCGACGAGCTGGCCCGGGAGGCCACCGACGTCCTCGAGCGAGCCGACTTCCCGGAGGCGGTCCGCATCATGGACCGCCACTTCGAGTCGTCCAACTACTCGCTGAAGGACCTCTTCCGGGACGAGCAGCGCAAGCTCCTGCAGCTCATCCTCGAGACGACGCTCAAGGAGACGGCCGCCGTCTACCGGCAGGTCTACGACAACCACGTTCCCCTGATGCGCTTCATCCGCGGACTGGGCGCGCCCCTCCCCAGGGTGCTCCGGACCACCGCCGAGTTCGTCCTGAACGGCAGCCTTCGGGAGCAGTTCCGGGCCGAGGCGCCCGACCTGGAGCAGGTCCGCACCCTCATCGACGCCGCCGAGCGCGAGGGCGCGCCCCTCGACGCGGAGGGCCTCTCCTTCGACCTCCGCAACGCCCTCGAGCGGCTCATGGCCGCGTTCCAGGCGGCCCCGGACGCCCTCGAGACCCTGGAGCGGCTCACCGCCCTGACCTCACTGGCGCGGGCCCTTCCCTTCGAGGTGGACCTCGCGCGCACCCAGGACCTGTACTGGGAGCTGCTCCGGGACGCCTACCCGGCCCGGCGCGAGGCGGAGCGACCCGGCGAGCCGGGCCTGGTGCGCGGCCTTCGAAGGGCTCGGGGTCGAGCTCTCGGTGGCGGTGCCGGAGACGACGGAGCCGCCAAGGAGCCGCCGGCAGAGGGCGGCTCGCCGAACGCCGCGCCCTGAGGGCGGCCCGGTTCTGCGGCCCCGCGGCTACACCCGCTCGAGGGCGGCGACGGGCAGCGGGCCGATGAGGTCGGCCACCCCCACGTCCCCGGACCACGGACCCGAGCCCGTCAGGACGTTCCTCCACCCGCCGTCGGGCAGGGTCAGCGTGGCCTCGCCCAGCGGCCCGCGCCGCTGCCACCACCGGGTGACGACCCCGACCACCGCGTCGCCGCGAGAGAAGGCGACGACCCGTTCCTCGTCCGGTCCCTTCGTGGCCAGGGCCCGGTAGCGGCCCTCGGGACCGCAGCGCCTCCGGGTGACGCGACCGCAGGTCCAGCAGCCGGGTCAGGACGTGGAGCTTCACCCCGCCGTCGGCCCGGGTCTCCCAGAGCTCCTCGGCGGACCGTCCCTCGAGACGAGGCCAGGAGCTCCCGGCGGTGCCCGAAGTCCACCGGACGCCGGTTGTCCGGATCGACCAGGCTGAAGTCCCACAGCTCGGTCCCCTGGTAGACGTCGGGCACCCCGGGGGCCAGGACCTTGAGGAGGACCTGGGCGAGGGAGTTGCGGTACCCCGCGTCCTCGATGCCGGACACGAAGGCCCCGACGTCGTCGAGGAGCTCGCGATCGGCATAGAGCGCCGACAGGTAGCCCTCGAGGGCCTCCTCGTACGCCTCGTTCGGGTCGGTGCCACGAGGTGCGGCGCTTGGCCTCGCGGGCGGCCTTGCGCGCGAACTCCCGGGCCCGCTCCTCGGAGATCGGCCAGGCGCCCACGAGGTTCTGCCAGAGCGAGTACTCCATCTCCGGCCCCGGGGCCGGCTGGCCCCCCTCAGGACGGATCGCGGAGGCCAGGCGCTGGCGCCACGCTCCGACCCGCTGCCACCACTCGTCCGGCACCTCGGACAGCACCAGCAGGCGCGCCCTCACGTCCTCGCTGCGCTTGGTGTCGTGGGTGGACGTGGCGTTGAGGGACTGGGGATTGAGCTCCTGGCGCTCGCCGAGCCAGGCGTGGAAGTCCTCGCGGGTCTCGCCGAAGCGCGCCGGGTCGCCCCCGACCTCGTTGAGGGCGAGGAAGCGGGCGTAGCGATAGAACGCGGTGTCCTCCAGCGCCCTTGGCCATGGCCGGCCCGGTGAGCTGCTGGAAGCGCAGGACGAGGCTCGAGCTCGTCGGCTTCGGGCGCCTTCAGCAGCAGGACGGACTCCACGAAGTCGAAGACGCGGGGGTCGACGTCGGCCCGGGCCGACTCGCGCCCCCTCGCAGGCCTTCTCGATGACGGGGCGGTCCGCCTCGCCGATCCCTTCGCCGCCGGGACGGACGTAGGTGCGATAGACCGGGAAGGCCACCACGATCTCCGTCAGCGCCTCGCCCAGCTCGTATCGCGACCAGTCACGGTGTCGGCGGTGCCTCGAGGCGAGGGAGGCGAGCTGCTCGACCAGGCGGTTCAGGTCCGCGGCCAGGGCCTCCTTCAGGACGTGTCGCTTGCAGCGAGAGACCAGGGCCTCGAAGTCCGCCTCCTCGGGCGCCAGCTCCGCCCAGAAGCGGGTGAGTGGCTCCTCGCCCTCGGGGTCCACGAGGACCCACATGGCGTGGTTGAGGAAGTCGTAGCCGGTGGTCCCGTCGATGGGCCAGCCCGGCGGGATGCGCTCCCCGTGCTCGAGGATCTTCTCGGCCAGGATCCAGGCCCGGGGGGCGGCCTGGCGGAGCCGGCGCAGGTAGGCCTCGGGGTCGTAGAGGCCGTCGATGTGGTCGATCCTCAGGCCCTGGACGGAGCCGTCGGCCAGCCACTGGAGGGGCAGCGCGTGGGTGGCCTCGAAGACCTCGTCGTCCTCGACGCGGAGGGCCAGGAGGGTGTTGATGTCGAAGAAGCGGCGGTAGTCCAGCTCCTGGTTGGCGAGCTTCCAGTAGGCCAGCCGGTAGTTCTGCCGCTCCAGGACCTCGTGGAGACGGTCGGGGTCGCCGTTGATCTCCGCGAGCACCGCGTCGATGAGCCGGGCCAGGGGAGGCGTCTCGTCGAGGAGCCGGGCGAGGCTTCGGAAGAGCACCTCCTTGTCCCGGTGCCGCCGCTTGCGGGTCTCGTCTCCGGCCCCGGGCAGGGGCAGGTCCTCGAAGGCGTCGGCCAGGAAGCCCAGGTCCGACGAGACGCCCCTCTCCGCGGCCTCCCGGAGGATGGGTCCGAGGGACCGGGGGGCCACGGGGTTCTCGTGCTCGTGGTAGCGGACCACGAAGCGCGGGCCCTCCCGCACCAGCGCCAGCTTGCCCTCCTCGAGCTCCACGCCGTACTGGTCGCCGAGGATGGGGAGGAGCACCTTGTCCACGCTGCCGGCGCCCCACTGCACGTCGAAGAAGGTCGAGTACCGACTCGAGGGGCCGTTCTCCAGCACGTCCCACCACCACGCGTTGTGGCCGCCCCGGATCGCCATGTGGTTCGGCACGATGTCGAGGATCTGGGCGAGCCCCTGCTCCTGGAGCGCGTCGCAGAGCTCACGGCGGCCCGCCTCGCCGCCGAGCTCCTCGTTCACCCGGCCCGGATCGACGACGTCGTACCCGTGCTGCGCTTCCGGCGGCGGCCTGGAGATAGGGCGAGGCGTAGAGATGGCTCACGCCGAGCTGGCGGAGGTACCCGACGACCCCGGCCGCCTCGGCAAAGCCCCAGTCGGGCCTGAGCTGCACGCGATACGAGCCGACTCGCCGCTCCTGCATCCGGCAACAGTAGCAGAGCCCTCGGGACACCGGCCAGCGGCGTCGTCCGCCGTCGGTCGAGTGGAGCGCGTGCTCCCTCCAGAGACGGGCCCGTCGCCACCATTGGTTACACTAGAGGATCAGGCCCCGAAAACGAATCAGGAGAACCATGCCTCGAGCCCGGCGATCCACCGCAGGTCCGTCTTCCCGCCGTCCCACCCTGCCGCCCGAAGGGGTCCGCCCGCCCCGGGCCGTCGTGGAGGCGGTGAGCCCCTGTGTGGAGGGGGGACGGTACCCGATCAAGCGCGTGGTGGGAGAGGAGGTCGTCGTTCGCGCCGACGCCTACGCGGACGGGCACGACGCCCTCGGCGTGGTGCTCCTGTGGAGACCGGAGTCGGAGGCCGAGTGGCGCGAGGTGCCGATGGAGCCCCTCGGCAACGACCGCTGGGAGGGCCGCTTCCCGATCGAGCGGCTGGAGCCCCACCGGTACCGGGTGGAGGCGTGGGTCGACCACCTCGAGACCTGGCGGCGGGACCTGGGCAAGCGGCGTGCGGCAAAGGCGGTGGAGAAGGTGGATCTGCTGGTGGGGGCCGAGCTCGTGTCGTCCGCCGCGTCCCGGGCCCGCGGGGCCGACCGCCGGGCGCTGGCCCGCTGGGCCGAGGAGCTCCGGGAGGCCGACGGGAACGAGGCGGCCCTCGACCGCGCCCTCTCTTCCGAGCTCGGGGCGCTGGCGAGCCGGTACGCCGAGCGCCCCGACGTGGCGCGATCGGAGGGGGAGCTGCGGGTCGACGTGGACCGGGAGCGGGCCCGCTTCAGCGCCTGGTACGAGCTGTTCCCCCGATCCTGGGGGGGCAAGGGCCGGCACGGGACCTTCCGGGACGTCGAGCGCCGGCTCTCGTACGTGGCCGGGATGGGATTCGACATTCTCTACCTGCCTCCGATCCACCCGATCGGACGGATCCACCGGAAGGGGCCCAACAACGACCCGAAGGCGAAGGCGGGGGACCACGGGAGCCCCTGGGCCATCGGCTCCCGTGAAGGGGGCCACACCGCGATCCACCCCGGGCTGGGCACCCTCGAGGACTTCCGACGGCTGGTGAAGAAGGCCGGGGACCACGGTCTCGAGGTGGCCCTCGACATCGCCTTCCAGTGCGCTCCGGACCACCCCTGGGTGAAGGAGCACCCCCAGTGGTTCCGGCACCGGCCCGACGGCACCATCCAGTACGCGGAGAACCCTCCGAAGAAGTACCAGGACATCTACCCGATCAACTTCGAGACCGACGACTGGCGGGCCCTCTGGGGAGCGCTGCTCGACGTCGTCCTCTACTGGGTGGACGAGGGGATCCGGGTGTTCCGGATCGACAACCCCCACACCAAGGCCTTCCGGTTCTGGGAGTGGCTGATCGCGGAGGTGCGCCGCGATCACCCGGAGACGATCTTCCTCGCCGAGGCCTTCACCCGCCCCCGGGTGAAGTACCAGCTGGCCCGGCTGGGGTTCACCCAGTCCTACACCTACTTCGCCTGGCGGAACACCAAGCACGAGATCACCGAGTACATGGAGGAGCTGACCCGCACCGGGGTGCGGGAGTTCTTCCGTCCCAGCTTCTGGCCCAACACCCCCGACATCCTCACCGAGCCCCTCCAGTACGGGGGGCGCCCGGTGCACATGGCCCGCCTCGCCCTGGCCGCGACCCTCAGCTCGAGCTACGGGATCTACGGTCCGGCGTTCGAGCTCATGGACTCGCGCCCCGTCCGCGAGGGCAGCGAGGAGTACCTCGACTCCGAGAAGTACCAGATCCGCCAGTGGGACCTCGAGAGCCCGGAGAGCCTCAAGGAGTTCATCACCCGCATCAACCGCGTCCGGCGGGAGAACCCGGCCCTCCACTCGAACGACACGCTCGAGTTCCACGAGATCGACAACGAGGAGATCATCGCCTTCAGCAAGAGCGACCCCGAGGCCGGCAACGTGATCCTCACGGTGATCAACCTCGATCCCCATCACGACCAGTCGGGCTGGCTGGAGCTCCCCATCGACCGCCTGGGGATCGAGCCGGACCGGCCGTACCAGATGCACGACCTCCTCACCGGGGCGCGCTTCATGTGGCACGGGCCGTCGCAACTTCGTCCAGCTCGACCCGAAGCACGTCCCGGTCCACATCCTGCGGCTCCGGCGCCGGCTGCGCACGGAGCAGGACTTCGACTACTTCCTCTGAGGACTCCCACATGCCCCGCGGAACCCCGCCGGCCCTCGACAGCGATCCCCGCTGGTACAAGGACGCCATCGTCTACCAGACCCACGTCCGTGCCTTCTACGACAGCAGCGGCGACGGCATCGGGGACCTGCGGGGACTGGCGGAGAAGCTGGACTACGTGCGGGACCTCGGGGTCACCGCCATCTGGCTGCTGCCCTTCTACCCCTCGCCGCTCCGGGACGACGGCTACGACATCGCCGAGTTCACGTCGGTCCACCCGGCCTACGGGACGCTGGCGGACTTCAAGCTCTTCCTCCGGGAGGCCCACGCCCGGGGGCTGCGGGTGATCACCGAGCTCGTGGTCAACCACACCTCCGACCAGCACGCCTGGTTCCGGCGGGCGCGGCGGGCGAAGCCGGGGAGCGCCCACCGGGACTTCTACGTCTGGAGCGACTCCACCGAGAAGTACCGCGAGGCCCGGATCATCTTCAAGGACTTCGAGGTGTCCAACTGGACCTGGGACGAGGTGGCCCAGGCCTACTACTGGCACCGCTTCTACTCCCATCAGCCGGACCTCAACTACGACAACCCGGCGGTCCTCAAGGCCGTGCTTCGGGTCATGGACTTCTGGCTCGACCTCGGCGTCGACGGGATGCGCCTCGACGCCGTCCCCTACCTGATCGAGCGGGAAGGCACGAGCTCCGAGAACCTCCCCGAGACCCACCAGATCCTCAAGAAGCTCCGGGCCCACGTGGACCGGAAGCACCACGCCCGCATGCTCCTGGCCGAGGCCAACCAGTGGCCCGAGGACGCCGTGGCCTACTTCGGAGAGGGCGAGGGCGACGAGTGCCACATGGCCTTCCACTTCCCCCTCATGCCCCGCATGTTCATGGCCCTGCGGATGGAGGACCGCTACCCGATCATCGACATCCTCAGCCAGACCCCTCCGGTGCCGGACACCGCCCAGTGGGCGATCTTCCTGCGCAACCACGACGAGCTCACGCTGGAGATGGTCACCGACGAGGAGCGGGACTACATGTACCGGGTGTACGCCGAGGACGCCCAGGCCCGGATCAACCTGGGCATCCGCCGGCGCCTGGCGCCCCTCCTCGGCAACGACCGCCGGCGGATCGAGCTGATGAACGGGCTCCTGTTCTCCCTCCCCGGCACCCCCGTCCTCTACTACGGGGACGAGATCGGGATGGGGGACAACATCTACCTGGGCGATCGGAACGGCGTCCGGACCCCGATGCAGTGGACCGCGGACCGGAACGCCGGCTTCTCCCGGGCCAACCCCCAGAAGCTCTACCTCCCTCCGATCATCGACCCCGACTTCTCCTACGAGACGGTCAACGTCGAGACCCAGCTCAACAACACGAACTCGCTCCTGTGGTGGATGAAGCGGCTGATCGCGCTCCGGAAGCGCTTCAAGGCCTTCGGGCGGGGGACCCTGGAGTTCCTCCACCCCGCCAACCCCAAGGTCCTCGCGTTCATACGCCGCTTCGAGGACGAGCGGATCCTGGTGGTGGCGAACCTGTCCCGTCACGCGCAGTACGTGGAGCTGGACCTCTCCGAGTTCAAGGAGATGGTCCCGGTGGAGCTGTTCGGGCAGATGGACTTCCCGCGGATCGGGGAGCTCCCCTACCTCCTCACCCCCGCCCCCCACGCCTTCTACTGGTTCGCCCTGGAGGCCCGGGCCTCCTCGAGCCAGGAGACGACCACCGTCGAGGTCGCCGAGTCGCTTCCGACGGTGACCCTCCACTCGGCCTGGGAGAAGACCTTCGGCAGCCGGGGCAAGGCCGCCGTCGAGGGGCTGCTGCCGGCGTTCCTGCGCAGCCGGCGCTGGTTCGGGGGCAAGGCGAGGCGGATCAAGGAGGTGGAGATCGTCGAGGCCATCCCGATCCCGGTGGGTCGGGTCACCGACTTCCTGACGCTGGTCCAGGTGGACTACACCGAGGGCGACCCGGAGACCTACGTGGTCACCCTGGGGTTCGCTACCGGCCCCGGGGCCGGCCAGCTCCTGGAGCACGAGCGCCACCGCGTCCTCGCCCACGCGAAGGTGAAGGGTGTCGAGGGCGTCCTGCACGAGAGCTTCGGCGACCGCGGGTTCGCCCAGGCCCTGCTGGACGCCATCGGGAAGCGGCGCACCGTCAAGGGTGCCGGCGGGGAGCTGGTCGCCCTGCCGAGTCGCGGCTACAAGAAGCTGCGGGGAAGCGAGCCCCTCGAGCCCGTCCCCCTGGGGGCGGAGCAGAGCAACAGCTCCATCCTCTTCGGCGACCGGCTCATCCTGAAGATCTTCCGGCGAATCGACAGCGGGGTGAACCCGGACATCGAGATCGGCCGCTTCCTGACCGAGCAGGCCGGCTTCCCCAACGTGGCGGCGGTGGCCGGCTCCATCGAGTACCGGCCCCGAAAGGGCGGGGACATGTCCGTCGCCATCCTCCAGGACTGCGTGGAGAACGAGGGCGACGCGTGGCGGTTCACGCTGGACGCGGTGGACCAGTACTTCGAGGAGGTGGTGACCCGCTCACCCGACGAGCGGGAGCCTCCCGTCCTGCCCGACGGGTCCCTCGTGTCCCTCGCCCGGGCACGAGACCCCGAGGGCGGTCCAGGAGACCATGGGCTCCTACCTGAGCGCCGCGTGGCTCCTCGGCCGACGCACCGCGGAGATGCACCTCGCCCTCTCGTCCAATGCCGACGACCCGGCCTTCTCCCCGGAGCCGTTCACCCCCTTCTACCAGCGGTCTCTCTACCAGTCGATGCGGAACCTCACCGAGCGGAACCTCGGTCTCCTCAAGCGGAGGCTCGACTCGCTGCCCGAGGACGCTCGAGAGGATGCGAAGGCGCTCGCGGCGAGGCGAGCCGACGTCCTCAAGAGGTTCCGGGCCATCCTCGACCGTCCGATCACCGCCCTGCGCACCCGGGTGCACGGGGACTACCACCTGGGGCAGGTCCTGCGCAGCGGGGCCGACTTCGTCATCATCGACTTCGAGGGCGAGCCCGCGGTGCCCCTCGGCACGCGCCGCCTGAAGCGCTGTCCGCTGCGCGACGCGGCGGGGATGGTCCGCTCCTTCCACTACGCCGCCCACCACGGCCTGCGCAGCCTCGAGGAGCGCGGAACGGTCCGGCCGGACGAGCGGCCCGCGTTCGAGCCCTGGGTCGAGCACTGGTACCGCTGGGCGTCGGCGAGCTTCCTCCGCGGGTACCTGGAGACGTCGGAGGGGGCCCCGTTCCTGCCCGAGGCCGAGCCGGAGCTCGAGGGGCTGCTGACCGTCTATCTCCTGGAGAAGGCCATCTACGAGCTGGGATACGAGCTGAACAACCGCCCGGACTGGGTGCACCTGCCCCTGGCCGGCATCGGCCAGCTCCTGAGTGAAGACGCATGAGCTTCGAACGGAGGACGGCGTGAACGACAACGCGATCCGGCACGACGTGAGCCTGCTGACGCCCCAGGATCTCCACCTCTTCAACGAGGGGACCCAGTACCGGGGGTACAGGCTCCTGGGCTCTCACGTCGTCGAGTCCCACGGCCGCCAGGGAACCCACTTCGGGGTGTGGGCCCCCAACGCCGAGTCGGTGTCGGTGATGGGCGACTTCAACGGCTGGAACCCCGATTCCCACCCGCTCCGGCCCACGGGCTCGTCGGGGATCTGGGAGGGCTTCGTCCCGGGGGTGCGCCAGGGAACCATCTACAAGTACCGCGTCCGGGGACGGACGGCGGGCTACTCCGCCGAGAAGGCCGACCCCTACGCCATCCACGCCGAGAACGCCCCGAGGACGGGCTCCATCGTCTGGGACCTCGTGTACTCGTGGAATGACCAGGAGTGGATGCAGACCCGCGGGGCCCGAAACTCCCTCCAGGCCCCGATGTCGATCTACGAGGTCCACCTGGGCTCGTGGATGCGGGCTGCCGAGGACGGCAACCGCCACCTGAGCTACCGCGAGGTCGCGCCGAAGCTGGCCGACTACTGCCACCACATGGGCTTCACCCACGTGGAGCTCCTGCCCATCATGGAGCACCCCTTCTACGGCTCGTGGGGCTACCAGACCACCGGCTACTTCGCCCCCACCAGCCGGTTCGGCACTCCGCAGGACTTCATGTTCCTGGTGGACCACCTGCACCAGCGTGGCATCGGCGTGATCCTGGACTGGGTGCCCTCGCACTTTCCCACCGACGGCCACGGGCTGTCGTACTTCGACGGGACCCACCTCTACGAGCACGAGGACCCCCGCCAGGGCTTCCACCAGGACTGGAAGAGCTCCATCTTCAACTACGGGCGCCACGAGGTCCGCTCCTTCCTCATGTCCAGCGCCTTCTACTGGCTCGACGTCTACCACGTGGACGGCCTCCGGGTGGACGCCGTGGCCTCCATGCTCTACCTCGACTACTCGCGCAAGGAGGGGGAGTGGATCCCCAACGAGCACGGCGGCCGCGAGAACCTCGAGGCCATCGACTTCCTCCGCCACTTCAACGAGGCGATCTTCCGCGAGCACCCGGAGGTGCAGACGATCGCCGAGGAGTCCACCTCCTGGCCGATGGTGTCCCGTCCCCTCTACGTCGGGGGCCTGGGCTTCGGGCTCAAGTGGGACATGGGCTGGATGCACGACACCCTCGAGTACATGGCCGAGGACCCGATCCATCGCAAGTACCACCACAACAAGATCACGTTCCGGATGCTCTACGCGTGGCACGAGAATTTCGTGCTGCCGCTCTCCCACGACGAGGTGGTGCACGGCAAGGGGTCGCTCCTGAACAAGATGTCGGGGGAGGGCTGGGAGGAGTTCGCGAACCTGCGGGCTGCTGCTCGGCTACATGTACGGCCAGTCGGCCAAGAAGCTCCTCTTCATGGGGGCCGAGATCGGGCAGCGCGCCGAGTGGAGCCACGAGGCGAGCCTCGACTGGCACCTCCTCGAGCACGAGAGCCACCTCGGTCTGCAGAAGTGGGTCCGGGACCTCAACCACCTCTACCGCGCCGAGCCCGCGCTCCACGAGCTGGACTGCGACCCGGCAGGCTTCGAGTGGGTGGACTGCAGCGACACCGAGCAGAGCCTCCTCGCCTTCCTCCGCCGGGGCCGATCGACGGAGGACCTCGTGCTGGTGGCCTGCAACTTCACCCCGGTCCCGAGGCAGAACTACCGGCTCGGAGTGCCTCGCCCGGGGTTCTGGAAGGAGGTCCTGAACAGCGACTCGAAGGAGTACTGGGGCGCGGGACACGGAAACCTCGGCGGGGTGGAGTCGGCTCCCTTCGGGGCCCACGGCCATCCCCACTCCCTCACCGTGACCCTGCCGCCCCTGGGCGTGGTGTTCTTCAAGCTCGAGGCCGTGCCGGCCACGGTGGAGCCGGAGGTGGCTCCGGTGGAGGCGAAGCGGTCTCGGCGGCCGAAGGCGCCGTCGCGGAAGGGAAGAGGGTCGCCCCCAAGAAGGCGGCGAAGGCCCGACCGGCGGTCGCGACGAAGACGACCCCGAAGCGGGGGAAGAAGAAGGCCGCCGACGGCGAGTCGGCAGCCTGACGAAAGCTCCGACGCCGCTGGTGAGGCCAGGAACCGGGCCTTCGTTGGCCTGCGTACGGCCTGGGTTGGCAGGTCCGACGTCGATCCGCCCGTCAGTCTCCCCGGATCCAGTCGAAGAAGGGCGTCGTACGCCCCTCCACGCAGGCGGCCGCATAGAGATACATCGACGCCGACCAGGTCTGCCAATCACGGCCCGAGGGAGCGCCGGTCTGGGCCTTGAGCCACTCGTTGAACCCCCAGCGGAGCTCTCTCTCGTGCGAGGGTCGGACCGCTTCGGTCAGGGCCAGCAGCTTCTCCCGGGCCAGCCGGTGCCGGCCGGCGGCAACGCACGCCGCCACGTAGAACCCGGAGACGAAGGGCCATACACCGCCGTTGTGGTAGTCGCCGGGCCGGTTGAAGTCCTCGTAGCGCGGCCGCCAGTCGGGGTCCTGTCGACGGACGTACGGAAACAAGCAAGGGGGCAGGTCGAGGGAGAGCTGACCCTTCTCTCGCAGGTTCTGGGCCTCGGCCTCGATCCAGCCCACCATCCGCGATGCGCGGCTTGGCGAGGCTATTCCCGCCAGGATGGCGAGGCTGTTGCCCAGTAGATCGAAGCGCTCGTTGTGGTAGATCTTGTACGAGGAGAGCGCGAAATACGGCTTGTGAGGAACGACCAGGCCTGCGTGAATGTGGGGTTTGCGTTCCTTCCCGGGGACGCGCAGTCGGCTCATGAACCCGAGCAGACGGGCGGCTTCCTCTTCCCGGCCGAACAGGCGCAGGTACGAGTAGACGATCGTGTTCACGAAGAGCGCATGGCCGAAGACGAACTGCTCGTCGCGCCAGTCGCTCGTGGGGAGCTGCGCGACCATGACCTGGTCGTCCGGGCTCTGATAGGACATCCAGGTCAGGGCCCTGGCCGCAGCCTCCTCGAGGAATTCGGGCTGGCTCAGCGCACGGCGGTAGAGTCCGAGGGCCAGCAGGAAGAGCGGTGTCGTGTCGCTCGCGCCCCGGTCTCCGGAGTCGTGGGCGAGCGAGGGGATGTGCCCCCGCTCCGACTGATTCTCGGCCAGGGCGACGAGCGTCCGCCGCAGAGCGTCCAGGAGCGCGAGGTCTCCGCTGACGAGAATCCCCAGGGACGCGATCATGATGTCGCGGGTGTACGGCTCGGGGTAGCCCCACCCCGCGGTCCGAGGCAGGCCCTGGCAGGGACCGACCGCGTTGTGCCGGAGCACCTCGAGCGCCGCCTCTTTCGCCTCGATGACCGACTCGTCCCTGGCGCTCATCCCCCCACCTCCCGACATGTCGTCAGCGGATCCCGAGGCGAGTGCTCACCAGGTCGACGAATCGCTGCGCGACCGTTCGATAGCCGAACTGCTCCACCGCGCGCCGGCGCCCCGCCTCGCCGAGCCGGCGCCGCAGGCTCTCGTCCCGGAGGAGCTGGAGCAGGTGCCGGGCAACGTCGGTCACGTCGGCACGGTAGTCGACGGTCTTGAGCTCCGGGAAGACGACGCGATGTCCTGCGGCAAGGCCGTGGTCCTCACCGAGGACGGCCTCCGCGACCTTGATCTCCTGGGCAACGGCCGCGAGAAGCGCCGTCTCTCCGTGCACCATCGTGTCGCGAAATCCCATGGCCTTCATGGCGAGGACCGGCTTGCCACAGGCGGCTGCCTCGACGTGCAGCATGCCGAAGCCCTCCAGGCGGGAGGGGCCCGCGTAGACGTCGCACGCGGCGAGCAGGTAGGGCATGAAGTTGCGCGAGACCACGTTCGTCGTATACGTGACGTTCTTCTCGATGCCGAGCTGGGTGGCGAGCTGGAGGTCGGCGAGGTTCTGAGCGACCGTCCTCGGTTGCGGCCAGACCTTGCACACGTACTTCCAATCGGGGGCCTCTGTGTCGATCAGGGCCAGGGCCTGCATCACCTCCTGCGCCCCCTTGGAGGCCGCGTCGCCACCGACGGTCAGGATCATGAGCTGGTCGTCGGCCACGCCGAGAGCTTCCCGGATCGCCTTGACCTTGACGTCATCGCGCGACCGCGGGCAGAACGCCGCCGTATCGACGCCCACGGGGAGGACCTCGATGAGATCCCCGTCGATCCCGTCGCGCTGATAGGTCTCCTTGACCCAGGTCGAGGTGACGAGGATGAGCGGCAGCTGGTTGAGCACCTCGTGGTAGGCGGCCACGTACCCATCCGCGACCAGCCATGGGACGGGTCGGACTCCGTAGCGCTGCGGATGGAGCACGAGGTGAGGGGTGTGCCCCCAGAAGCCCACCCCGACGACCACGTCCGGCTCGAACCATCGGTAGTACCACTCCTTCTCCTGCGGTGATTCGAAATGGCAGGCGTGAGCGTCGATCCCCAGATCGCGCAGCCCGCGGAGCAGGAGATCGCCCTGGGTGGCGAGGCCCCCGGGCGACGGCGGATATTCGTAGAGAACGAGCACCTTCATTGTGGAACCCCACTGCTGGAAACCCGTTTGCCCGCCCGGTCGGGGGTGGAGAAGCACCAGGACCCCTCTTCGCGGGGCGTGGCCCGAGTCTCCCAGCTCTCAGGCCCGAAGCCGTACAGCTCCGTCACGATCTCGAGCTTGCTGCGCCAGATCCGCTCGGGCAACGTCCGGCGGCGGTCGGCGTCCCCGCACACGCGAGGCAGGTACGCGCGTCCGCCGTCCTCGTAGGCGAAGAGGTGCAGCTCGCGGGTCTCGAGCCGACCGGTCTGCCACAGAGCCACCACCGCCCGACAGCATTCCTCATGGCGGCGGTGCCGCGGGGGTGTACTCCCCGCGCGGACCG
>CAVOYO010000004.1:0-434252 GCA_963700695.1 uncultured Acidobacteriota bacterium
GTGCTCGGAATGGGCCGCGGCGGGGGTGCCCTCGCCTGGCAGCTTGGCCACAACGACTTCGCCAGGCCCGAGAACGTCGGGCTCTACATGGGGGTCCACGTGACGCTGACCGGAGTCCGGGGCGCATTCGCTCCCTTTCTGGGGATGCTTCTCTATGTGGGCTGGGCCTCGGCCGAGCTACCCGGACTGGGGCTTGGGATACCGGGCTTCGAGGGTCTCGGCGGGCACACGATCGGAGTGGCTTGCCTGGTCGGAAGCCTCGGCGCACTCGGCTACTGGGAGCTGAACCGTCGGGCCTCACGGTAGCCCGGCCCGGGCTCTTCACCGGGAGGGTGAGGCCCTCTCCTTCAGGTGGTGACCTGCCTCCAGTCGCCCTTTCGGATGCTGGGATCGTCCGAATGCCGCACGAAGTACTCGACCATCACGTCGATGTATGACGAGACCGGCGGGCAGGAGATCCCGTGCTTGGCGAGTGCGGGCGTTACGTTGGCCATGTCGTACTCGACCCGGAAGAAGGAGTGTTCGAATGCCTCGCGAGGCACGCCGGTCAGCTTCTCGAACATCGGCAGGCGGCCCATCGGGCGCATCAGAAGGGCGGGCACCTTGATCGAGGGCTTCGGCTTGCCCAGGGTCGCGCAGGCCAGGTCGAAGAACTCCAGATAGGTCAGGGGGGCGGGATCTACCAGGTGAAACACCTTGCCGAGCGACTCCTCGTCTTCGAACAGGTGATAGAAGGCATCTGCGATGAAGTCGACGGGGCCAAAGTGGAACTTGATGTCTCCGGTGTTGGGAACCAGATGATGCATGTTTCGGGCGATCATGTTGAGCGCGTAGTAGGGTCCGTCGATCTTCTCGATTGCGCCCGTCCGGGAGTGGCCCACCACCGTGGTGGGCCGGAGGATGACGGTGGGAATCGAATCGCGGCGTTCCCGCACCAGCTTCTCGGACAGAAACTTGGTCTCGTCGTAGTTGTTCTTGAAACCCTGCCCCAGATCGAGATCGTCTTCCCGGAAAGTTCCCGCGTACTTTCCCGCCACGGCGATGGTGCTGGCGTGGGCAAAGCGCTGCAGGGATCGGATCTTCTCGAGAAAATCGAGGAGGTGGCGCGTGCCGTCTACATTGATGCGCACCGAAATTTCCCGCGGCGCCGAGAGATTGTAGAGCGCTGCGAGGTGGATTACGTGGGTGACCCGCTGCTCGAGTTCGTCCGCGATCGCCCCATCCAGACCCAGGCCTGCCTGGGAGATGTCTCCGGAGAACACCTTCACGCGCTCGCGCTTGGCGGGGTCGGAGAACCGCTCGTCCAGGAAGGCCTCTAGTCTCTCCCGAAAACGACCATGCTCCAGCAGATACAGGTCGCAATCCTCCTTCTCGAGGTAGTGCGAGAGTATGTACTGGCCTATGAAGCCTCCAGCCCCCGTACAGAACAGTGCTTTCTCACTCATGCGTGCACCACCTCTCGATGCTGGTCGAGAGCGCGATCCGCCCCCGCTCTCCCCGGGCACGGTGGCGAACCAGGCAGCGCGCGTCAAATGGCCAGCCGGGGGCCCCTTGACGGCGGCCGGATCGGGTGGTTGATTCTTTTCCATGGCTGACGCGAGAGCGAGAGAGGAAGGCGAGGAACGGCGGAAGATTCGGGTTGCGATCGCCGGGGTCGGGAACTGCGCGAGTGCCCTGCTGCAGGGCATCGAGTACTACCGGGAGCGCGCCCCCCGCGCCGACGAGGCCTGGGGCTTGATGCACCTCGAGATGGGCGGCTACCTGCCCGGTGACGTCGAGGTCGTTGCGGCCTTCGACGTGGATCGCCGCAAGGTGGGGCGCCCTCTCCACCAGGCGGCCTTCGCGGCGCCGAACTGTACGACAGTGATCCGTGACTCCCTGTCACCGAGCCCGGTGCTGGTGCAGATGGGCCCGGTACTGGACGGCGTGGCTCATCACATGGCTGACTACCCCGCCGAGCAGTCGTTCCGCGTGGCCGAGGAGAGGCCGGTCGCAATCGAACCCGTGCTCGAAGAGACCAACGCCGAGGTGCTGGTCTGCTACCTCCCCGTCGGATCCGAGAAGGCGACTCATGCCTACGCCGAGGCCTGTCTCGCCACCGGAGTCTCCTTCCTCAACTGCGTGCCGGTCTTCATCGTCTCCGAGCCGCAGTGGGGCGAGCGCTTCCGGGCGGCAGGGATCCCCTGTGCGGGGGACGACATCAAGTCACAGGTGGGTGCCACCATCCTGCATCGCCTGGTCGCGCGACTCTTCGCCGACCGCGGCGTCAAGCTCGAGCGCACCTACCAGCTCAACACGGGGGGAAATACGGACTTCCTGAACATGCTGTCCCGCGACCGCCTGGTGTCCAAGAAGATCAGCAAGACCGAGGCGGTCACCTCCCAGATTCCCTACGAGATCGCCAACGACAATATCCACATCGGTCCCAGCGACTACGTGCTCTGGCAAGGAGACAACAAGGTCTGCTTCCTACGCGTGGAGGGGAATGGCTTCGGTGGGGCGCCCATCGAGCTCGAGGCGCGTCTCTCCGTGCAAGACTCCCCCAACTCAGCGGGAATCGTGATCGACGTGATCCGCTACTTGAAGCTCGCGCGGGAGCGCGGCCTGGTGGGGCCGCTGCTCGAGCTGTCTGCCTATACCATGAAACACCCGCCGGTGCAGATGCGCGACACGACCGCTGCGCGTCGGATCGAGGAGTTCCTGGCCGATGGAGTCGCCTAGGCAGCGCTGCATCCTCTTCTCGCCCGCGGAGCCCGCGCCTGCCAGCGGGCCGCCGATCTTCGGCCTCCACCTGGTGGAGCGTACGGTTCTCGCCTTCCTGCGGGCAGGTGTACGCGAGTTTCTCCTGGTGGGCGATCCCGAAGCGGGGCGCCGGATCGCGGAGACGCTGGCGTCGCGGCGTTTTCGCGAGGCTCGCGTGCGCGTGCTGGAGCCCGGGAGCTCGCTCCTGCCGGTGCTGGAGCGCGAGGAGGCCTGCTTCGTGGCCCGAGCCGATCACCTCTACGACCGGCGTCTGGTCGCCCGCTTCGTGGCGGAGACCCGCGACTCGAGTGCCACCGTGGTGGCGGTGGACTTCCGGGCGGACGCGCTGCAGAGCCAGGAGGGCGCGGCGCGCATTGCGAGCTGGAGTGCCCCGGGTGGCGATCGCGGGGCAGAGGGAATGCGGACGGCGGGGCAGGGGCTCCTGGCGCCCGCTGGCGTGTTCACGGGGCTCGCCCGGGTGGGAGCCTCGTTCGCCCGAGTCTTCGAGGATGCGCCGTCGGATTGCCGCTCCCCCGAGAACGCCCTCTCGCTGCTGGCGCGGCGCGAGCCCGTCGCAACCTGGGCGGTCGCCGAGCTCTGGCAGGCGGTGCGCCCGGAGCCGGACGGCCACGCCGCCGACCTGGTGCTCGCACGGCGCAAGGTACTGGGGGGCGCGGTTGGCGTCGACGATGGCATCGTGGCCCGGTACCTGAACCGGCCGATCTCGCGGCGCATCAGCGCGCGGCTCCTGTCTCGCGACGTAAAGCCCTGGCAGATCTCCGTGTTGTGCTTCATGAGCACATTGGGCGCGGGGACGGCCTTCGCAATGGGGCATCCAGCCATGGGCGGAATGATCGCCCAGTTCGCGGCCGTTCTCGACGGCGTGGACGGCGAGATTGCACGGATTCGTTACCAGGACTCGCCCTTCGGCGGCGTGTACGACGCGCTCCTGGATCGCATCGGCGACGCCGCGCTGATCGGGGGCATGACCCTTTACGCCTGGATGATGGGAGCTGGGCATTCGGCGGTCGCGCTCGGCTTCGGAGCCGTGGCCGGGAGCAGCCTGTCGATGCTGGTGAAGGAGAAGTACGGCACCCAGTTCCGCCAGCCCTGGATCTCCGACCGCGAGGGCCCCTGGCGGTGGCTGCTCCTGGGACGGGACGGCCGGCTATTTCTCTCCCTCGTCGCCGGGCTCACGGGTTACGTCGAGGCGGTGCTCGCCTACCTCGCCGTCGGGACCCATCTGCACGCGGGTGTCCGCATGTACCAGATCCGCTCCGAAGCGGCCCAGAGTTCGGGTTAGCGCGGGCTTTGGCGCCGCTTCACCCGGTTTCGTGTCTGAGCGGAACTTTGCGGCTCGCAATCAAGAGTACGCTGATCATGGTGATCACGCCGGCGAGAAGAGCCACCAGCAGGAAGATCACGGCATCGAGTCCGAAGCGGCCATCCACGAAGCCCACCAGGTAGACCGCGAGCGATCCGGCTCCGAAGACCAGTGTGAACTTGATGCCGTAGCTCACCGATCGCCACTGCGGCGGGCTGAGCACAGCCACCAGGCTGTTCTCGATCGGCTGCATTCCCAGGGAGAACAGCACGAAGCCCCCGGCCATCAGCACCAGGGGGAGACCCTCGACGATGCTCATCAGCAGGAGAAAGGGCAGCGCGCTGGCGAAGAAGGCCAGATATGCCCAGCGGAGTTCGAAGCGGTCCGCGATCCTGCCGCCGAGGAGCTGCCCGGCCATGCCGACCAGGTAGACGCCGCCGGTGATGATTGCGGCCGCGAATGTATCGGCGTCTGAGGAGAGCCGCGCGGAGTTCGACGCAAAGAGGGAGAAGTCGGACAGCTTGGCCTCGAAGAAGGTCGGCAGGATGATGGTGTAGCCGCGGTACATGAGGCCGGAGAAGACCATCGCTGCGCAAAGGATCAGGAAGTACCTCACGGCTTGCCTTCGTTGCACCACCGTCCCCCTCTGCAGATCCTTGGCACCGACCGAGAAGGGGACGGCGAAGCAGAGAAGGCCAAGCACGATTCCGGTGAAGCCGAACGCCAGAAGCGCGCTCTTCCAGCCGAGTGCGTAGGTGAGCGTCCCCGCCGCCAGGGGAGCGGCGGCGATCCCGGCATTTCCCCACAGGCCGTTGATGCCGAGCGCTCTTCCCCGGCCCTGCATTCCCTTTGAGAGCAGCGCCAGGCCGGAGGGGTGATAGGCCGAGCAGCCGACGCCGATCGCCGCGAGAGCGATGCTGAGCTGTTCCGCGGATCGGGTCAGGCCCGCGGCAGTGAATCCGGCTCCCGCGATGAGCATGCCAGCACCCATCATCCAGCGTGGCCCGAAGCGGTCGCTCAGGTATCCCCAGGGAATCGCCAAGATCCCGTAGCAGAGGTACATGGGGAAGCTGAGTGGAATCACCCGAGCTGGCTCCAGGGAGAGATCCCGGCTGATGGGCATGACGAGCGCCGGGAAGACCAGAACGAAGAAGTGGGTGAGGAAGTGCGCCGCACTGGTGAGGACGAGGATTCGCCTCTGATTCGCATCGAGACCGCCGATCACCATCTCTCCCCTTACGGCGCGAGCTCGGGGTCGTCCGCGAGCCATCGTGCCACAGCCATCGCGACGCGACGGTGCCCGATCGGCGTCCAGTGGCCATCAGACGGGAAGAAGACCTGGTCCAACTCGTCGGTGCTGAACAGACCCCGCGTATCGAAGCAAAGTCGCGGAGTGCGCGCGCAGTCCTCGTGAAGTGCCTGGGCGGACGGATCGGCGGCTGATTCCGAGTCCCGAAAGGCGACCAGAAGGATTCGGAGCGGGATCCCGCGTCGTTCGCAGCTGCGTCGGATTGCGTTCATCAGGTAGCGGTGGTAGCGCAGCTGGAACGCGGATCCGGTGAGCAGACCTCGCTGGATCTCGTCGGGCTGAAGCACGGCGATGGCTCGCTCCGGGGGATCGCCCGCCTCTCGGCGAAGTCGCCGGCGATCGTGGGCCTGGGAGACCCGCACCCAGAGCTCCATCAGCCGAAAGCGCATTGCGTTCCAGAGATGGGACCGACCCTCGAGCCACGCGGACCCGGGGAACTCGAAGGAAGGCACGCCGTCGCGGTACCGCATGCGCCCACGGTGGTCGATCACGCGTCGCGTCGACCGGATGCGCGTGGGCAGGTTCTCGGAGTCCAGCTCGAAATCCTTCCAGAAGAGATCCCCAGGGTCGTTTTCGGTGGCAACCAGCAGCACCAGGTCGGGTTCCAGTTCGAACCCACGCGTCTCCAGGAAGAGGTAGTAGTCGTCGGCGCTCCAACCCGGAACGCCTGCGTTGAGGGCTTCAACTCCGGGCCGCAGGAGCGAGAGCTCGGCTGCGACCTGGGAGGGGAGCGCCTCATCGTCCTCCACACCGAAGCCGAAGGCAAATGAATCCCCGATCACCAGGATGCGGTAGGCGCCCTTCGCCTTGTCGGGCGACGCGGGCCCTCCACGCAGGCCCAGCGCGTTGGTGCGGACGACGACCTCGAAATCCGTCTCGTGGTGCACAGCGGACGCGTTCTCGCGGAGTGTGTAGCTCAGCACGGGATCCGGGCGGTAGGGATTGAAGCGGTACTTCAGCTCCCCCTCATCGCGCTTGACGCCGCTGCGGGCGGGGAGCGTCCGGAAAAACAGCTCGGCGGCCGCCGCGGAGAGAGCCAGCGACACCAGCAGAAGCAGAAGATTGCCGCCGAGCCGACGCAGGCCGGATCCTCCCTGGAGGTGCATCCCGAAGCTGACACTATTCGTCGCAATCGGGGTTGCCGTCAAGGGCGCGCGGTCCGAGCTGCGCCAAGATCAGACTGAAGCAGGGGGACTGGCTGGGAGCTCCACGGGAGCTGATCGGTGGTGGCTACGAAGGCCCGATCTAAGGCTATCTTCCGGTTCGCCCAGGTTCTCGAGGGCTGACATCGGAGTGGAGGGGCAGGGGGTGAGGATCCTATTCGTATCGACGAATCGTCTCAAGACGGTGATGCCGCCGATGCCGCTCGGGCTGGCGAGTGTCATCGCCCAGATCGACGAATCGCGTCATCAGCTCCAGGTCCTGGATCTGATGTTCGAGGACCAGCCCGAGGCTGCATTGCAGACGCACCTCTCCGGCTTCGATCCGGATCTGATCGCGATCTCCATCCGGAACGTCGACAACCAGTCCGCGCTCGACACCAAGTATCTGCTTCCGGAGGAAAAGGAGTTGATCGAACGGTGTCGAGAGAGTTCGTCAGCCACGCTGGTCGTCGGAGGCCCGGCATTCACTGTGAGCCCGCTCGCCATCTTCCAGTACCTCGAGCCCGATTTTGGCATTGCCGGCGAGGGTGAGCTCGCCTTTCGGGCGCTCGTCGATCGCATCGACGCAGGGCGGGACTGGAGCGACATCCCCGGTCTGGTGTGGCGCGGTGCGGACGGCGTCAGCGCAAATCCCCCCGACCGCATCGAAGACCTGGATTCCCTCCGCCTTCCCCGACGAGAGCTCTTCGATCTCCAACGCTATGCGGCCGAGGGTGGCATCGCCAACATCGTCATCAAGCAGGGCTGCTCATTCGAGTGCCTCTATTGCGATGGCCCTCACGCAATGGGTCGCCACTGGCGTATGAAGTCCCCCGAGAAGGTCGCCGACGAGCTGGCGGCGATCGAGGAGCTCGGCGCCGGCGCCTGCTTCTTTACCGATGCCATCTTCAACTTCCCCGTGGACTACGCGAGGGAGGTGTGTCGCTCGATCATCGACCGCCGCCTTGCCATGCGCTGGCTTGCCTCGGTCCACCCCGGCTTCCTCGACCGGGAGCTCCTCGAGCTGATGCGCGATGCCGGCTGCGCCGCCATCTCACTGGGATGCGACTCGTGCTCGGAACGGATGCTGAAGGTCCTGCGCAAGGGCTTCACCAAGGACCGGCTGCGCGAGGCCGCCGAGTTGCTCGAAGAGATGGAGGTCAGGTACATCCTCTCGCTGCTGATTGGCGCCCCGGGCGAGGACCGGGAGACGGTCGAGGAGAGCGTCGAGTTCCTGAGCCAGCGGAGCCCGATGATGGTCGATCTGTGTGTGGGCATTCGCCTGATGCCCCACACCGCGCTGTCCGAGATCGCCGTCCGCGAGGGAGCGATCTCGGCGGACGATCCCTTGATGGAGCCGAAGTTCTACATCAGTCCCCTCATCGAGAATTGGATCGAGGACTACTTGAAGGAGGTCTGCAGCAAGAACAAATCCTATCTATTTCATGGGTTTACGGGTCCGGTTTCAGGCGATCAGCTCTAGACTGGCGTCTAAGTACTCGAAATCAAAGCATATTGTCATCCGGAAGAAACGAGCGTTTGCCATCCGCATTGGCTCGTGGGGAGGCCACAGTGAGCGCGGAGCGCCGAGTCGGGGCAGCCGGGAGAGGCGCGTGATGATCTGGATCGTCACGCTGCTCGAGGGCCGCTGGGGTGCGCAGGCGCGCTCCAGCCTGGCGCCTTGAGTCCGTATTTCTCCGCTTGCTTGCGAGGCAGATGAGGCCAGCCGTCGATGGTTTTCAGCTCGCAGCTGTTTCTCTTCTACTTCCTGCCGATCGCGCTTGCGTTCTACTACGCCGTGCGTTTCGGACCGCGCTGGCTCTCGCACGGGACGCTGACGGCGCTCAGCTATCTCTTCTACGGATGGGCCAATCCACCGTTCATGCTGTTGATGCTGGCCAGCACGACGATCGATTTCGTCTGCGGGCTGGTGATCGCCCGCGCCGGAGCGAGGGGCCGCCCGCCCCCGGCGGAGCTTCCACTCTGCGAGGTCGGGGGGACGCGAACTCGCGCCCAGAAGACCGCAGTGACCGTGTCCATCTGTTCGAACCTCCTCTTCCTCGGCTTCTTCAAGTACTGGAACTTCTCCCTCGATAGCTACAACGTCGTGGTCGAGGCCCTGGGGCTGTCGCATCTCGCCTGGCGAGAGTTCCTGCGGGTGACCCTTCCCCTCGGCATCAGCTTCTACACCTTCCAGTCGATGAGCTACACGATCGACGTCTACCGCGGACATGCGCGCGCGACGCGGAATCCGTTCGACTTCGCCTGCTACGTGTCGCTCTTCTCCCAGCTGGTGGCCGGTCCGATCATTCGCTTCTCCGAGGTGTCCGAGCAGCTGCTTCACCGCACCCACACCGTGCAGAAGTTCGCGCGAGGCGTGGCCATGTTCAGCCTCGGCCTCGCCAAGAAGGTCATGCTGGCGAACCCGTGCGGGAAGATCGCCGACGCCTGCTTCGACGCGGGGTCGATTGGAGTCCTCGACGCCTGGTGGGGAGCCGTGGCCTATGGCTTCCAGATCTACTTCGACTTCTCGGGCTACTCCGACATGGCGATCGGTCTCGGGCTGATGTTGGGCTTCGTCTTCCCCAAGAACTTCGACTCCCCCTACCAGAGCCGGTCGATCACCGAGTTCTGGCAGCGCTGGCACATCTCGCTTTCGAGCTGGCTCCGCGACTACCTCTACCTTCCGATCGGCGGAAACCGCCGGGGTGCGCGACGCACCTACGCGAATCTCGCGATCGTGATGCTGCTGGGCGGTCTCTGGCACGGCGCGGCCCTGAAGTTCGTCGTCTGGGGCGGAATTCACGGGGCCTGGCTCGCGCTCGAGCGGGCCCTGGGCAAGCGTAGCCTCTACTACCGCCTTCCCGCGCCGCTTCGGGTCGCGCTCACCTTCCTGATCGTGACGCTGGCGTGGGTGTTCTTCCGTGCCCGGGACCTCCCGGCGGCGGTTGCCTACCTCTCGAGCATGTTCGGCCTCGGCCACGCCCAGGAGGGGGCCGACCTCGTGGCTGGTCTGATCTATCAGCCCTACTACGTGATCAACTTTCTCGTGGCCGCTGCCGTGGTCTGGTTCGGCCGCCAGTCCTGGGACTGGACCAGGACGATTCGAGCGCCACAGGTCGTGGTCTGCCTGGTCCTGCTCTGGCTGTCTTCCGGAATGCTCTTCGCCCAGGCACACAACCCCTTCATCTATTTCATCTTCTGAGGAGAGCGAGGGTGGAGGAACGACTCAACCGACCGAGGGAGGAGCAAGCGCGGCGCGAGCTGGGCCACACCGACGTGGCGGCTGGCCCTGCCTGGTTCCTGGTCGGGGCGTTCCTGCTGTCCATCGTGTCGGTGGGAGGGGTCCAGCACCTCGGCGCCCACGCGGGCCCCGGCGCCGCGGAGGTGGAGGGCCGGCCCGGTACCGCGCCGCTCCGGTGGGCCGCGCTGCTCGGCGAGCTGCCCACGGATTGCTCGCTCGAGGCCTTCGAGAGGCAGCTGGAAGCTGCGCTGGTGGTGGGTCGTTGGGCGTTGCCCAAGGTGCAGTTCTTCCTGACCCGTTTCCTGGGCGTCGGCAACGAGCAGGTCTACACGGGACGGGGCGGCTGGCTGTTTCATCGCGCCAGCGTCGACTACCCGAGCGGGCCACCCTTCCTGGATCCCGCCCGTCTCCGCGCGCGCCGGACCGACGCGGACCATTGCGAGCCTCCTCCGCAGCCCGACCCGGTCCCGGCGATCCACCGCTTCAACGATGATCTCGCCGCCCGAGGCATCCGGCTCATCGTCATGCCAACGCCCGTGAAGGCGGTGGTCCATCCCGACGCCTTCTCGAGTCGCTATGCCGGCCGCGGCCCGCCGGTTCAGAACCCCTCGTTCCGTACCTTTCTCGACCGCCTCGAAGCCATCGGCGTGCAGGTCTTCGATCCGACTCCTCTGCTTCGAGAATGGGAGGAAGAGAACCGGAATGCCTCGGCCTACCTCGCTACCGACACGCACTGGCGGCCGCAGGCCATGGCTGCCGTCGCCGAGGGCCTCGCCGCCGTGGTGGAGCAGCACGCCGAGCTCTCGGAGCGGAGCTCGGTCCCCTACACCCGGGGTCTCCTGGAGGTGAGCAACTTCGGAGATCTGACGACGATGCTGACACTCCCGCCGGGCCAGAGCGTCTTCCCGCCGGAGAGATTGACCATCGCACCGATCAGTGGACCTGGCGGGCAGCGCTGGCAGCCCCGGCCGGACGCGGAGATCCTGCTCCTGGGCGACAGCTTCAGCAACGTCTACTCGAACCGAGAGGCCTTCACGAACCGCACGGCGGGCCGTGAGTATCACTGGGGTGAGGGCGCGGGTCTGGCGGAGCAGCTGAGCTTCGCCCTCCAGCGACCGGTCGACCGGATCGTACGGAACGCGGGAGGCTCTCATACGACCCGTCGCGATCTGGCGCGATCGATCGCCAGCGAACGGGCACGAGGTCGCGATCGTCTCCGGCACGTCCGGGTCGTCATCTACCAGTTCGCGGTACGCGAGCTCGCCACCGGCGACTGGCAGGAGATCGAGCTGCTCCCGGCGCCGGAAGCTGTCACTGAAGCAGCCCGCGGCGCCCGGTCTGGCCGCGGGCCCCAGCGAGCGTGTCATCCGCGCCACGATCGCGGCTCGCGCGAGCCTTCCCCGCCCCTACACGGTGCCCGTACAAGGACTGTCTCTTCGCCCTCCATCTCACCGGAGTCGAGGCGCCTTCCGGCGAGCCCGTCGCCGACGAAGTCGTCGGCTATCTGTGGGGCATGCGCGATAACGTCTGGACGGAGGCGGCGGGCTACCGGGTGGGTCAGCAGATCACCCTACGCGTGCGGTCGTGGGAGGAGCCCGAGGTGCAGGAGCGCTACGGTACCCACAACCGCAAGGAGCTGGACGATCCCGAGCTGCTGATGTTGCCGGCGTTCTGGGCGGAACCGCAGGATTGAGAGTGGCGGGAGACCGAAGACGAAGCTGGACGGGCGCGGGGATCGGCGGCGCTCTTCTCGCCGCCCTCCTGGCTGGCGGCGGAGCCGCGGGGAGCGGTGGCCTCGGCGACGGCCCCGAAGCAGGGCGGGCTCGTATTCGCTCGCCTCGCCAGGGCGGCCGAGCAGGCTCCCAGGCCGGTGGTGCGGGGCCTCGACGGCTGGCTCTTCATCGGCTCGGAGCTGCGGCATCTCGGTCTCGGCCGCTTCTGGGGGCCGCGAGCCGTCGAGGTGAGCCGCGCCACCAAGCCGGAATGGGCCGACCCGCTGCCTGTCATTCTCGATTTCAAGGCCCAGCTCGAGGGCGCCGGCATCGAACTCCTCTTCGTCCCGGTGCCCGCCAAGGCTGCGGTGTATCCGGATCGCGTTCCCGGCCTGGCCGACGCGGATCTCTCGCTTCGCTGGGATCCGGAGGATGCGGCCTTCTACGAGGTTCTGCGCGAGCAGGGCGTCGAGGTGATCGACCTGGTGCCCGAGTTCCGCCGCCAGCGGCAGACGCAGGATCGACCGCTCTACTGTCGGCAGGACACGCACTGGGCGGGACCGGCCATCGAGAAGACCGCGAGCCTGATTGCCGCGCAACTCCGGCGCCGGAGCTGGTTCGAGACGGTGCCGAGGGCGCAGTTCGAGACGGAGCGGCGCACCGTGGAGATCACCGGCGACCTCTGGCGGATGCTCGACGACGCGTCGATGCCGAAGGAGACCCTGAGCCTCGGGTTCGTGGGGCGGCGCACCGAGGGGGGCCTCGAGCCGGTCGAGCCCTGGCGCGAGAGCCCGGTCCTGCTGCTCGGCGACAGCCACGGCCTGGTGTTTCACGCCGGTGGCGACATGCACGCGAGGGGCGCGGGCCTCGCCGATCATCTGGCGAATGAGCTCGGGTTTCCGGTCGATCTGGTGGCGGTGCGCGGCTCGGGAGCGACGCCTTCCCGCATCACGCTGCTCCGAAGACGCGACAACCTGGCGGGAAAGAAGGTCGTCATCTGGTGCATGAGCGTCCGGGAGTTCACCGAGGGCGCCCAGGGCTGGCGGCCGCTCCCGATCCTCCGCTGAAGGGTCCGGGAGCCCCCGGTCAGCGCGCTCGCGCCGTTCCCGGTTCCGCGCCGGCGCCGAAGCGCGGTATCGCGCGCACGGACAGGTCCCGAGCGAACTCGAGCAGGATCGCCGAGAAGAGCAGGATGAAGGCGAGCTGCGCCCCATAGGCGATGCGGGTGAAGGGCATGGGGAGACTCGTCCAGGTGATGGGCAGAAGAGTCAGGAAGGCGGTCGCTACCAGGACCAGGTCCCGCCGCCGGCGCCGCAAGGCGGCTACCAGGAGCCCCGCCGCCGCGAGCAGGTGGATCTTGGGTGTGTAGTGTCGGGGCGCCGTGACATAGACGACCTCGAACCCGTAGCAGGAAGCGCTCCACCACGTCCGAGAACCCGTGACTCGCGAAGTAGTGGGAGGGCCCGAGGGGCTCGTCCTTGTTCGCACGCAGCTCTTCCCAGGTGTCGACCCACATGGCGTTGCCCACCACGCCGTGATGGAGGGGGTTCCCGTAGTAGGCGAGCCGTGGAACCCAGCTGGGTATCGCGGTGGCCACGAAGATCAGACCGGCGATCCCGAACCGCCACGCGATCCCTCGCAGATCGCGTAGCTCCGGACGCCTCCAGCCCCGGTCCCGAGCCAGCACCAGGATCTCGGATGCAAGCAGCACGCCCCAGAGTGCGGCCATCAGGAAGAAGCCGTTCGGCCGGGTCAGGTAGGCGAGACCGCCGGCGAACGAGGCCAGGTAGAGGCTCCGCGCCTTTCCGCGCTTCACGTAGAGCAGGGCGAGGGCCAGCGTCACGAAGGAGCAGAGGGTGTAGAGGGGTTCGGTCATGATGCGGTCGGTGATGTAATCGAAGACGAAGTCGTTGCGCTGGTACAAGAGGGCTGTGAGCGCCCCGACCATCGGACTCGAGAAGACCTGGGATGCGAGGATGAAGATCAGCCAGATCGTGGCGAGGCCGATCAGGACGTTGACCATCCCCAGAAAGAAGAGGTTTCGTTCTCCTCCTGTCCGGACCGCGATCGCCAGAAGTGCAGGGTAGAGCGGCTGGCGGTGAGGACGTATCCGTCACGTAGCACCTGGTGAACTCCCCCTCGGCGAAGGCCTCCGCCATCTCCAGATAATGCATCGAGTCGGCGTACATGAACTCCGCGACCTGATCCGGGTGGCTGACTGTCGATTGCAGGTGTTCGAGAGCGGAATCGATGTAGTAGAGGGAGACGGCGAGCACGATCGCGAGGGGAGCCCAGGCCAGCCCACGCGCCAGTCGCGTCCGCTCCCCTCGGCCTCGCATCGCGGCGAAACCTAGCAGAATCTCGGATGCTAGGCCTTGCCGAAGTGCTCCAGGTTCCAGCGGCGCCCCTCGTCCAGCATCGCCAGGTAGTTCTGCTTGGGGATGTAGTTGGCAGCCGTGTTGCCGCGTGCCGAGGCAGTAACCCGTGCCGTTCACGCCGCACGCGTCCAGGATCTCGCGGGTGCGGGCGCGCACCGCCTCTTCCGTGCCCCGGCCGAGCAGATCCATGTCCACCCCACCCAGGATCGCGATCCGGTCGCCCCAGCGTCGGTAGGCCTCCTCCACCGGGAGGATCTTGTCTTCGAAGGAGTGCTTGGAGTCGATGCCGACGTCGTCGATGAGATCGTCCATCAGCTTGTACATGTTTCCGCAGGAGTGGAAGACCATGATCTTCTCGGCCTCGTGCGTGACGTCCGACGACCTTCTTGTAGTGGGGAAGCACGTAGCGACGAAGCACATCGGGGGAGACCAGGGTGCTGCTGAAGAAGCCGAGGTCGTCGGAGAGATGCACCAGCTCGACGTTGTCGATGGAGACCACCTGCGCTCGCGGTGGCGGTCACCAGGTCGCCCACCCGCTGGCAGATCGCCTCCACCAGGTCGGGCTGGTCGCGCAGGGCGAAGGAGAACGACTCCAGGCCCATCAGCCAGGTCGCGTTCTCGAAGACGCCGCCGTAGTTGAACGCAGCGAGCTTCATTCCTTCGGGGAGGATCTGGCTCACGTACTCCAGGGCTGCGTGATTCAGCTCCTCGGCCTTGGGCCACGGATAGGCCTCGAAGTCCGCCCAGCTCTGGATGGGGCCGTGGGCCTCGTCCTGCCAGTAGCGCTCACCACCGGGATAGTTCCGCGACTCGGCCGTATCGGTGGCGGTGGCCATGCTGCGCGGGAGGCTGAAGCCGGTCACCATGAAGACGTAGTCGTAGCCGACCTCGCGGCAGAAGCGGACGTACATCTCCATCGACTTGAGCAGGCCCGGCAGTGCGTCTTCGGGGAGCTCGTGCAGGGGCTGCTCGATGTACTCGTGCAGATTCACCGGGAACTTCTCGCCCAGGACGGCTTCCACCATGCCCGGATCGGCGAACAGCTCGAAGAAGGGCACCGGACCGGGCGGACCCTGGCGCAGGAGGGTTCGGCGAAGGTTCTCGAAGTCGGGCTGGTGCTGCATGACGGACCTCCATCACCGCAGGAAATCTAGAGAACTTTTCCGGCAAGGGTACCTGCTTCCACGCGTCCCCCGGCCATGACCTTCTTGCCGTTGATGAAGACGTGCTCGATGCCGATCGGCTCCCGGTCGGTGACCGTACGCGTGTTATAGTACAATCGTGGAGGCTGGTCAGCAGAGATGAATCGAGACTGCGACATCCTGATCGTCGGGCGCTGGTACCGCAGGCAGCTACTTCGGCTGGCAGATGGCGAGGAGAGGACACTCGGTCGTCATCGCGGAGCGGAACGAAAGGCAGAGCGTCGGCAAACGGCTTGATGTCTTTCACATCGACAGCGTCAAGTTCGCCGAGTTCGGGGTTCCGCCTCCCGAGGAGGATTCCCCGGAATTCTGCGTCATTCTCGAGAAGGGGATCAGCTACTCGCCGGAGGGCAAGTATCCGAAGGCGGTGAGGTATCCCTTCCATGTGATGCGACTGCCGCTCTTCCTGCAGCGCCTGTTCACGCTCGCAGAGTCGGAAGGAGTTCAGTTCGAGTTCTCCACGGAGTTCTCGAGGCTTCTCTATCGAGACGGGAGAATCAGCGGAGCGGTCGTCAAGCGAGAGGGCGAAGAGCAGACGATTCGAGCCAGGCTGGTGGTCGATGCCTCGGGGATCAACGCCGTCGTCCGCACCACCCTGCCGCCGGACTACGGCGTCGAGAACTTCAAGACCGCTCCAGACGAGAAGTTCTACGTGGTCTTGCGGTACATCACCTGGCTCGACCCGCACCGGCCCAGGACGGTCGACTCCGAGGGCTGGACCTTCTACAAGGCCTGGGTGGCTCCGTCCTACCATGAACGCGGCGCCATCATCGGCATCGGTGCCACCGGCTCCTATGATCACGCGGAAGAGGTCTTCCGCGAGTTCACGGCGGCGATCACCTTGCCACCGCACCAGGTGGACAAGATCGAGCGTGGAGTCACGCCCTATCGACGCCCCCCCTACTCGGTGGTCGGAGACGGCTTTCTCTGCCTGGGAGACAGCGCCTGCCTTACCAAGCCGTTCTCCGGAGAGGGCGTGACCTCTGGCTGGACCCTCTGCAAGATCGCAGCCGACGTCGTCGATCAGGCCCTGCGAGAGGACGAGTATCTCGGGTCGGACTCGCTGTGGCCCATCAACGTGCGGTACTTCAGAGATCAGGGCGCAAAGTTTGCCGGGATCCTGGCGACGGTGCCATCCGCCGCCAACGTCACCAAACGGGAGAACAGCTACCTCTTCGAGAAGGACGTCGTCTTTTCGGAAGATGATCTCACCGAGATGAACCGGGACTTCGAGATGCATCTGACCACGCGGAAGATCCTGAGGATCGTCGGCGTGATCGTCCTCGGATTGCTGAGCGGCAACTACTCCTTTGCGAGCCTGAAGGCGTTGCTGCGTTCGGTCCGGATGTCAGGAAAGCTCCGGGGCCATTACGAGAACTTCCCCGCAGACAGATCCGATTTCACTTCGTGGGCCGATACCGCCGAAGATCTGTGGCGCCAGGCCAACGCCAGGATGAGCTGAGAGCGCCTCGTCGGCCGGGTCAAGCCGGAATCGAATCCTGTGGCCTGATCTCCTCCAGGACGATCGCTCGCATCGTCGGGACAGGCGGTGATACAGATTCCGCAGCCCACGCACTTGTCCCTGTCGACCACGGGCCTCTCATCGGGGCCGCCCAGCGAGATCGCGTTGAAGAAGCATCGGTCGACGCGGACATCGCAGCTGGTGCACGCGTCGGCGTCGACTTCTCGGCAATCTCTTCCACCGTCGCTGGTGGAGAGGCAGCGAGCATCAGCTTGGCTTCGTCTTGATTGGCGATCATCGCGAAGATCTTCGGCATGATGTCGGAATCCCCGCACCCGATGTCCGCTGCCAGCTTGCGATACGGCGTCATGTCTGTCATGGCGTTCTCCCTGATTGCCTTGGTGGGTGTGACCGCATCCCCTCACCGCAGCGTACCTTAGCTGCCCCGGTGCGATCAGCTATATTGCGAAGATCGCGAAGAGAGGGGGCGAGGTGGGTCGAAGGCGGACGGCGAGATGGACTGTCACCGGGCTTGCGGCCGCCTTGGCGCTAGCGGCGACGGCCGCATTCGCAGCTCCCAGCGAGGAGGAGATCGCCCGCCTCGGCGGACCGGAGCTCACGCCCGTCGGCGCCGAGCGGGCCGGTAACGCCGAGGGTACGATTCCCGAGTGGAAGGGCGGTGTCACCGAAGCGCCTCCGGGCTGGAAGCCGGGGATGAAGCGGCCCGACAGCTTCGGGGACGACGAGATCCTCTTCTCGATCGATGCCAGCAACGTCGAGCAGCACGCCGACAAGCTCACCCCGGGGCAGGTGGAGCTCATCAAGAGCTACGAGGGCTACCGGATGGACGTCTACCCGACGCGCCGGAGCTGTGCCTACCCGGAGGCATACTACGAGAACGCCAAGCACAACGCCCGCGTGGCCCGGGTGGATGAACAGTGCTTCCTCCGCGACGGTGTCAGCAGCCCCGTCTTCCCGCTTCCGGAGAACGGATGTCAAGTCATCCAGAACGGCAAGCTCTCGATCTTCAACGGGGTGATCGGCTTCGACAGGATCGAGGCGACGCTGGTTCCGACCAACGCGGGCTCCTTCGTGCCGATCCGCAGGAGACAGATCCAGTACAGCCGGACCGGCGCCCCCAATTTCAAGAGCTTCGAAGAGCTCGAAGGGATCTGGACCAAGGCGCTCAACATGGTCGTGGCGCCGCCCAAGCAAGCCGGCGAGATCACGCTGGTTCACGTGCTGACCGACGGTCACCTCGATGCCTGGACCTACAATCCCGGCCAGCGGCGGGTGCGGCGCAACCCCAACTTCGAGTACGACAATCCGGTTCCGGGCTGGCAGGGTCTGGTGACCATCGATGCGGTCAACGGCTACGTGGGCGCCGCGGATCGCTACGACTGGAAGCTGCTCGGGAAGCGGGAGATCTACATCCCCTACAACAACGTGAAGTTCTTCGACTCCGATCTCGAGTACAAGGACATCATCCAGCCGCGCTATCCGAGGCGGGACCTCACGCGCTACGAGCTGCACCGCGTCTGGGTGGTGGAGGCCACGGTCAGACCGGACAAGCGTCACACCATTGCCAGGCGTGTCTTCTACCTGGATGAGGACAGCTGGCTGATCGTCGTCGTCGACGGCTACGACACGAAAGGGAAATCTCTGGCGGGTCTCGGAGCACCTTCCGCAGCTCCTCTACGAGATCCCCTCGTGCGTGAGCAACGGTGGCATCTACTACGACCTGGTGGCGGGCCGCTACGTGATCACGCCGGCCTTCAACGAGGAGGAGGAGGCCGACTACCTGGCCGGCCACAACGGCGAGATCGGCGACGATTACGGGTTCACGCCGGACGACCTTCGGCGCATGGGGAGACGCTGAGGGGACGGAGGGCTTGGCGTAAGGCTCTCGGCGCCGAGGCACGCGGCTTCTGCAGGTCTCGTTGAGGAGATACCCCGCCGCCGGTACCCTGGAGCCCATGCTCACTGGACTCCACCTCGTCCTGACCTACCGCTGCACGCATCAGTGCGACCACTGCTTCGTCCACAGCGGCCCTGGGCGCGAGGCACCTTCACTCTGGACCAGGTGCGACGAACGCTGGCGGAGGCGGTCCGCATCGGCACGGTGGAGCGCGTCTACTACGAGGGCGGCGAGCCCTTCCTGTACTATCCGCTGCTCCTCGAGGGTCTCCGGGCGGCGCGGGAGAGCGGGTTCGAGGTCGGCGTGGTGACGAACGCCTACTGGGCGGAGACCGAGGAGGACGCCGAAATCTGGCTCCGTCCCCTCGCCGAGATCGGAATGGCCGACCTCTCCGTCAGCGACGACGCGCTGCACCACGGCGACGGAGACGAGAGCCCCGCCCGTCGCGCGCTCCGGGCGGCGGAGCGTCTGGGCATCCCGGCGGGCGCGATCTGCACCCCGCGGCCCGAGCAGGGAGAAGGCGTGCGCTTCCGGGGACGCGCAGCGGACAAGCTCACGTCGGGTCTCCCGCGCCGGCGCTGGCGTGAGTTCGGGGAGTGCCCCGACGAGGACTTCGCCGACCCGGGGCGCGTGCACGTGGACGCCTACGGGAACGTCCACCTCTGCCAGGGAATCCTGATGGGCAACATGTGGAGGACGCCACTCTCGGAGCTGGTGAGGTCGTACGATCCCCGGAAGCACCCCGTGGTGGGACCGATCCACCGCGGAGGGCCGGCCGCCCTGGCGGCGGAGCACGGTCTCTCTCCCGAGCCCGAGTACGTCTCCGCCTGCCACCTCTGCTACCGGATCAGGGAACGCCTCCTCGACCGCTTTCCAGACGAGCTGGGTCCCGGCCAGGTCTACGGCCGGGAGCAGTAGCGGCCGACGCGCTAGAACAAGGTACTCACGGCGATCAACAACTGTCCGCCGGCGTAGAGAATCGGCCCGTACATGACCGGCAGCCGCCTCTTGTAGGTGTGAATGGCGAATTCGATATCGCCGACGTAGAGGCTCAACGCCCCCAGGCTCAGGTACATGGCTTGCAGCGTCGAGAGCTCGGAGCCGAAGAAGCAGGATAGCGCCCGCCAGAAGGTGAAGGGCAACACCAGGCCGTAGATCAGGGCCGGTACGCGCATGTCGCCGAGATCGGGCCACAGATGACGCATCAGGACGACGTAGAAGATCAACAGAGGCGCACCCACGATCAGGTCTTGTGGGTGGAAACCGCTGATGACCGTCACACCGATTCCGTAGGTCAGGTACGCCACCACGGCGATGATCAACCCGCGCAGGACGACGTTCGGGTTCTCCATGTCCAGGTTCAAGAAATCGCCGACCAGGGCGATTCCCATCCCCAGCAGCACCACCACGGTGAAAGCGACGTTCGTATCCTGCTGCCACAAGCTGGAGGCGGCGATCGACCAGGAGATGATCACCGCCCCGGGTTGGTAGATGATCACCCTTCTGAGATCACCCTTGATCCGGGCGCGCATATACAGGCCGATCGCGATCAGATTCAACGGGATGAGGATCAGTGACAGGCAGGTCATGTCGTCCCGAGGAGATTAGAGCGGATCGCAGATTGGGCGCCTCGGATGTGAGACGCGAACTCGTCGAATTCCCTGAGATGATCACGCTCGGCGATTCTCGACTCTCGGGAGGGGCGGCGCAGCCGTCTGGTCCAGGCCGTTGCAGTCGGCCTGCGTCGTGCTAACGGGACGGATTGCCTCGGATCAGCCGGCCAGCCTGCTGTCCCGCTCGTTCCACTCGGCCTACTCGAACTGGAGCCTGATCATGCTCGTAGCGGTGCCTTCTGATTCACCGGGTGGTCTCGAAGCCCAGATCTCCGACCACTTCGGTCACTGTGACGTGTTCACCCTGGTGCAGATCGAAGAAGAAGCGGTGGGGTCGGTCACGATCCTCCCCAACGACGCACACCAAGGCGGCGAGTGCATGGCGCCGGTCATGCTGTTGAAGGAGCGGGGCGCCGAGGGTCTGGTGGCGGGCGGGATGGGGCAGCGCCCACTGGCGGGCTTCCAGCAGGTCGGCATCACCGTCTACTTCAAGGCCGGTGCGAAGACGGTACGCGATGCCATCGAGCTGCTGATCGCCGGCGAATGTCGTGAGTTCGAGCCAGCGCAGACCTGTGGTGGGCAGGGCGGCGTGTGGATCGCATGGCCCGGGTGGCGAGCAGGTCGCACGCGAGGTCGTCGACGGCCCCATCGAGAAGGACCGCGTGGTCCTCGTGTCATTCCGCCTGACCGACGCCGGGGGTGAGCTGCTCGATGCCGCCGAGGCGGTTCGATACCTGCACGGCCACGGTCAGCTCCTTCCCGGACTCGAGAAGGCGCTCGAGGGGCTGCGTGGCCGGCGACCGCACCAAGGCCACGCTCTCCCCGAAGGATGGCTACGGCGAACGCGACGAGTCGCGCATCGTCCAGGCCCCGACCGCGGACCTGCCCGCGGGTGTGGCCCCCGGCGCCACGGTCCACGCGCAGCTACCCAACGGCGGGAACATCTTCATGACCGTCGTGGCGATCGACGGCCCCACGGCGACCCTGGACGGCAACCATCCCTTGGCTGGAAGGACGCTCGTCTTCGACGTCGAGGTGCAGGAGGTGTGCGCCGCGACCGCGGGGGACCTGGCACACGGCCACGTCCACTCCCCGCACTGTCGGCCGCCGGTGCAGCAGCTTCGGCAGGTAGCGCCGCTCGTGCTTCAGTCGAGCTCCTCGCGCAGGATCGTCTCGGAGCCTGGAGGCAGCGTGAAATGCATGCCGTCCTGACCGAGGACGATCTGCGGTGAGTTCGTATCCTCGATGTCGTGCAGAAACAGGCGTGAAGCGAGGAAGGGAGGTACGGGCGGGACCAGGTGGCTGAAGACGACCATGCGAACACCGGATTCGCTGGCGACCAAGGCGGCATCCTCGGGGCTCGCGTGGTATTCGATGATGTCGCCCATGAGCTTCGCGAGGCGCTGGTTTCCGCGCTCGGCGACGAATCCCGAGAGCTGCTCGATCAGATGGGCTGCCAATACGTCGTGGACCAGCAGGTCGGCGCCGCGGGTGTGGCGGACCAGGTTCGCCGAGCGTGCGGTGTCGCCGCTGACGACCGCGGTACGCCCCGCGTACTCGAAGCGATAGCCGTAGGCCGGTGTCACCGGATCGTGATCGACGCGAATCGCGGTAACGCGCAGTCCACCTTCGTCGAGGACGGGCGCGGAGCCGTCTTCGCCGATTTCGATGCGGCGTGCTCGACTCTTCGCGCCCGAGGGCGGCAGGGCCTCTTCGCCGTGGTGCGCGATCCGGTAGCTGGCGTCGAGGGCGTAGGCCTGCTGGAAGCCGAAGACCACCTGCTCTACGCCGGGAGGGCCGTAGACGGGGAGTACGCCTCGCCTTCCCGCGAGCCAGCTCTGCATCACGACCTCGCCCAGCTCGCCGATGTGATCCGAGTGGAAGTGGGTGAGGAAGATGCCCGCGAGGTCTGCGCGAGGGACACGCCAGAGCTGCATCTTCTCCTGTGACCCGAGCCCCACGTCGACGAGAAAGAGGCGCTCCCCGGCGATGATCGCGGTACAGGAGCCGGCGCGCGCGAGATCCGGCAGGGGCGAGCCGGTGCCGCAGAGAATCACGTGGAGCGCACCGTCGGAGAGCCAGTCCTGGCGATCTCCCTGGAGCATCTCTTCGGCGCGGCGTTCGATCAGCCGCTGCTGGAGGCGGTCACAAGAGGGGGTTGCGAGCACTACGAGACAGACGAGAGCGAGAGACAGCTTGCGGCTTGCGGCAGAAGACAATCGGGACGGATGCACGTTACCGGTCCTCCTTCAGGATCCGAGTTGGGATCGGCCCGAGATTACCCCGGTCGGCGGCGCCCTGACAGCCATCGGCATTCACCGCCAGAGCGACTTCTCGCCCTCGGCGTCTGGCTCGGCGGATTCGCTGGATTCGCATTGATTCCGGTCACTTGAGCCTGGCGACTCCGCTCCGGCTGGCGGATGCAGCCAAGGGGGAAAAGACCTCTGGATCGGGGGCCGTCTCTTGTGTTCGGGACCTCGGGGGGTAGACTGCTCTTCCTGACCGGAATGGTCGGCCGGTCGCGCCGCCGCGAGAGGTGGCTTCCGGTCGAGAAAACCAAGGAGATTCAGGGGGGTAGCCCATGTCGTCGGACGCGGACAAGGTCAAGAAAGCAGAGCAGCCGGGCATCGATGCGATGAAGATGCACCCCTTCTACAAGGGGAAGATCGAGACGATTCTCAAGTGTTGCGTGCGGGACTACGACGACTTCGGCATCTGGTACACGCCCGGGGTGGCCAAGCCGTGCCTGGACATCCGAGACAACCCCGACAAGGTCTTCGAGCACACCAACAAGGGGAACTTCGTCGCCGTCATATCGGACGGCACGCGAGTGCTCGGTCTCGGCGACATCGGCCCGGAAGCGGCGATCCCCGTGATGGAGGGCAAGGCGCTCCTCTTCAAGTACCTGGGTGGTGTCGACGCGTTTCCCATCTGCATCGACACCAAGGACAAGGACGAGATCATCAAGTTCGTGCTGCAGGCCCAGCCCTGCTTCGGCGGGGTGAACCTCGAGGACCTCTCGCAGCCGAAGTGCTTCGACATCCTCGACACACTGCGCAAGAAGGCGCGCATCCCCATCTGGCACGACGACCAGCAGGGCACCGCGGCGGTCACCGTGGCCGGGCTGATCAACGCGCTCAAGGTGGTCGGGAAGGGGATGGGGGACGTCAAGGTCGGAATGATCGGCTGCGGCGCCTCGAACGTGCGGATCGCACACCTCCTCTTCCAGGCGGGCGTCGACCCCAAGAAGACGGTGATCTGCGACACCAAGGGCACCCTGCACGGGGGGCGGACCGAGCTTCCCGAGAGCGGCTTCCCACAGAAGTGGGAGCTGGCGCAGATGACCAATGGCGAGAACATCGTCGCCGAGCGCGAAGAGGCCCTCCCCGCCGTCATCAAGGACGCGGACGTGCTCGTCGCGCTCTCGAAGTCGGGCCCGGGTGTGATCGAGAAGGAGTGGATCACGACGATGAGGGACGACGCGGTGGTCTTCGTCTGCGCCAATCCGGTCCCCGAGATCTGGCCGTGGGAGGCCAAGGAAGCGGGCGCGCGCATCGTCGCCACCGGCCGGTCCGACTTCCCGAACCAGGTCAACAACTCCCTCGGCTTCCCCGGCATCTTCCGTGGCACGCTCGACGTGCAGGCGCGCACCATCACCGACGAGATGTGCCTGGCCGCCTCGATCGAGCTGGCCAAGGTCGCCGAGGACAAGGGCCTCTCGGAGGAATACATCATCCCGACCATGGACGAGTGGGAGGTGTTTCCCCGCGAGGCCGTGGCCGTCGGAATGAAGGCCATCGAGCAGGGCGTCGCGCGGCTCAAGTTCACCCCGGAGGAGCTGTTCCAGACGGCCGAGTATCAGATCAAGTCGTCCCGCGAGAAGGTCCAGAAGTTCCAGGAGCTCGGCTTCATCAAGCCGTACGTCGACACGGGGCAGTAGACGGCGGCCGAGACCGGGACGACGGAGAGGGGGCGCCTCTCGCGCCTCTCGTGACTGCTCGTGATCGGACGCGGGTCGAGGGCGGAGAACGCCGGCCGACTGAGGGGTCGCTCCGAACCAGGAGGTCTGTGATGAAGGACTCGAAGCAGTACGAAGAATTGGCGACGACACCTGGACCAGGGAATCGTCGGAAGTCCCAAGTCGCCCGCACTCCTGGAGATCCTCGAGATTCTCTTCCCGGGGGAGGAAGCCGAGGTCGCCGTCCGGCTGCCCATGCAGGACACATCGTTGCCCGAGCTCCGAAGAGATGTTTCCGGAGAGAGCGGATTCCATCGAAGCGTTGCTGGACCGAATGGCCAAGCGAGGGACCGTCTTCGTGAGCGGCGGCCAGGGAGAGGAGCGGAAGTACCGGCTGTTGCCGTCCGTCGTGGGATGGGCGGAGACGCCGTACTGGGCGGGCAAGGACACCGAGGATGCCCGCAAGCTGGCGCCCCTGTGGCTCAAGTACCGGGACGAGGCATTCGGGGCGGAGCTGGCCAGGGGAATGCCGCCGGTCCGGGTCCTCCCCATCTCCGAGACGCTTCGCGAGTCCAGCGAGGTGCTTCCCTATGAGGCCCTCAAGGCGAAGGTCGAGGAGCAGTCGTTCTGCGCGGTGGGCAAGTGCCCGTGCCGCCAGATGAAGCGGTACGTGGGCGAGGGATGCGATCACTCTCTCGAGAACTGCCTGCACTTCGGCGATATGGGCCGTTACATGGTGGAGCAGGGCATGGCCCGGGAGATCAGCACGGAGGAGACGCTCAAGATCCTGAGGGAGGCGAACGAAGAGGGTCTGGTCCACGCGGGCGACAACCTCAGCGAAGGTCTCATCAGCACCATCTGCAACTGCTGCGGCTGCTGCTGCATCTTTCTCGACACCAAGAAGAGGATGGGACTCCACACCATCTCTCCGTCGAGCTACGTGGCTCGGGTGGACGGCGATCTCTGCATCGCCTGCGGGACCTGCGAAGACCGATGCCCGATGGGGGCGATCGCGGTCGGCGACGACGACGTATCCGAGGTCGATCAGGCCCTCTGCATCGGATGCGGGGTCTGTACCCCCACCTGTACGGAGGAGGCCGTGGACCTGGTGCACCGCGAGGAGATCAAGCCCCCGCCCACGATCCAGGAGCTGGTGGCGGCGAGATACAAGGCGCCGCTCTCGGTAGATTCCGAGCTCCGAACTCGGATGGTACGCCCGGCCATCTCCGCATGATGCTCAGCTCCAACAGTGCGAGCACCACAGAGCCGCGGACTTGATCGGCAGCATCAAGGCAGCATTGACCACGCCGGGCATCTGGACGTCCGGAACTGGATAGCTCGTTCTGCTGCTCGATCGGCGACTCGCTCGTCAGCTTCGCGGGCGGATCTCCAGAGTATCGGCGGAATGGCCGAGGACGTCGTCTTCAGCGATGACCATGCCGATCTCCGCCCGACCTAGCGAGCCCCACGCCAAGCATGGCGGCCAGACGAATCGTGACCCTCCTAGCTCCGGGCCTGAGTGGCTCCCCCGTCCTTAGCATCGACAGCAGCAGCACCCCTGCGTACCAAGGCCAGCTCGACGGCACCGGCGTGCTCGGTCTGCTCGTCGGCCTCAACCTGCACAGCCAGTGGGACGTCGGCTTCCGAGCGCACGGTTATCCGGGTCCGAGCATTTCGGGGGGCGCGGCAAACAACACGATCGGCATCCTGCACCGGTTCAACGGTGTACGTCCGGGGCTTGCCTGCCAGGAAGATGCTCGAGGTCGCGATCACGTAGAGGCACATATACGCGACCATGGCATAGCGGTAGCTCCCCAGGGAGTCATAGATCAAGCCGGAGATCAGTGCGCCACTTGCGTTGCCGAGGGCCAGGATCAGGGACATCGTGCCCATGATCACGCCGAACGCGGCCAGCCCGAAGAAGTGCCCCACCACGAGCGGCAGAAGAACGATGACTCCTCCCATGGCGAAGCCGAAGATGACGACGTAGATCCAGACCATGGCGACGCTCTGAGCGTTGAAGAGAACCAGGACCCCGAGCGCCTGCAATCCGAAGCAGAGCATCACCGCGTAGCGAAACGGCAGCATTTCGGAGATCCGGCCGAAGCAGAGCTTTCCCAGACCGCCCAGACCGGCGGTCAAGCCCAGGGCCGTCGCGGCCATGGTCTGCGAGATGCCGGCTTCGACGATCAGCGGGACCTGGTGCTGCAGCATTCCCATCTGGGCCACGGGGGCGAGAAAGAAGCTGGTCGCGATCCAGAAGAACGTCCTGGTTCGGACGGCTGCGCGGAGCGGCCAGCCTTCCTCGCTTGATGCCGAAGCCGGGCCTGCCTCTGCTGGCGGTGCATGCGGATCCGGAGCCGCCCCGTGCCCGGGCTGATCACCATCGGGCAGGAGCCCGATCTCGGCCGGGCTCCCCTTGATGACGAAGAGCGTCACGGGCAGGGCCAGCACCCAGACCAGGATCCCCAGAAGGACGAAAGCGGTCCTCCAGCCGAACTCGGAGATGATCAGACCCACCAGCGGGGCCATCACCAGGCCGCCCTACGGAGATTCCCAGCATGGCAAAGCCGATGGCTGTCCCGCGTCTCCTGACGAACCATCTGGCAAGCACACTGCTTACCGGAATGAAGCCGATGCCGGTCGTGGCGAGGGAGAGCAGGGAGTAGGCCAGGTAGAAGGACCAGAGCGAAGAGGTGAAGCTCACCAGCAGAAGCAGCAGCCGGACAGCAGGGCGAACAGCGTCATGACCTTCTTGGGTCCGTAGGTCTCGGTGGCATGTCCCACGAACGGCCCGGCAATGCCGTGCACGATCATGTAGATGGACATCGCGAGCGATATCGCCGACCGGCTCCATCCGAATTCGCTCTCGAGCGGCTTGATGAAGATGCTGAACGAATAGAAGCCGGCACCCGCGAATAGAAAGAGGAGGACGAAGCAGCCCGCGACGACCCAGAAACCGTAGAAGACCCTCTTGCCTTGACGACTCTGCTCCATCAGATCCCCGTGAATTCAGCTCAGCTCTCCGGACCGCCTGAAGTAGGTTTCATATCCGACCACGATCGATGTCAATATGCTGCGCAGGAACTGGCGATGATCCTCTCTTTCGCGCAGGTCCAGGTCCGGTCCGTCTTCCAGGTACAGGTCCGCCAGCTCGCCGACGATTCTTCGCGTAGTCGAGCCCCTGCTCGAGGCGGGTGAGAATGAAGCGGTGGTAGACCTCGAGCTGGCGCTCCGCTTCCTCGATGACGAAGGATGCATCACCTCGTTGACCGAACTGCGAAAAGCAGATGGTCCTGGGGTGGAGTGTCTGCATCTTCCGGATCGTTTGCTTGCTCGCCTCGAAGTCGAATCCGGGAGGGGCCACCGCAGGTTGGAATACTCCCGGTCTCGGGATGATTGTGGCCCAGGGCCTCGCCGGAGAAGAGACATCCGGATTCCGGCTCGAATACGCATAGATGGTGGGAGGCGTGTCCTGGAGCACTGAGGATGCTGAGCCGGATACCACCCCCGATATCGAGATCCGCATCCGTCACGGGGACGAGATTCTCCATGGGTACGGGCAGCGTCTCTCCGTGGATGGCCGTGATTCTGTCGACACTGCCATAGACCGCGGTTGCGCTGTCGATCAGCCGCGACGGATCGTGCAGATGTCTGAGACCTCGTTCGTGTACGTACACCTGCAGGTCGGGCAGCCGGTTCACCGCCGGCCGGTTCCGCCGGCATGGTCCAGATGGACATGGGTGACGATCGCACGCTTGATGTCCGCTTCCTCGAGACCGATCTCGGCAGCTGCTTCGATGATGCGTGGAGCAATCAAGGTCGTCGCTGTTTCGATCAGGGTGATGCCGTCACCGATGATCAGGTACACGCCACTGACATTGGTGGACGTTCACGCGTCTGGAGTCGAGATAGTAGATTCTCGGCCCAAGCTGGATCAGCTGGTCATATTGTTCGGGATCGACCAGCCGCCGGAGGACACGGCGAAGACGTTGCCGCGATACAGAACGCCGCCGGGCCCGGACACCTCGAGGTCGAGATCGTTGACGAGCCTCGCGAAGGAGGAGAGGGAAGCGGGGTAGTCCGACCAGACGAGAGTCACCTTGAACGATGTTCCGGCCGCGACGTCGTAGCTGTAGCTCACCGTGTCGTTCGTCTGGAGCCCGGTCGTCTCCTCCTGGAAGAGCCGCGAGCCGTCGGTGGCGGCCGCGAGGTCCACTCGGCCCCAGCCTTCGTAGAAGTTCGGAATCGGGAGGGCGTTGTCGTTGATTCCGTCGTTGTTCTCGTCGAGGAGGTCCACGGCGGAGTTGATGAGCGTCGCCTTGACGAGGGCGGCGCTCGCGGCGTGGCCGAAGTCCTTCTGGTAGTAGTCGCGCACGACCGCGGCCCCGCCCGCCACGAGCGGGTTCGACATGGAGGTGCCGCCGAAGTACTTGTACTCCTCGCTCTGCGGGTATCCCCAGCCGTCGTTTTGATACAGCCCGTTCTGGGGGTTCGCGGGATCGCCGTAGGCCTCCTGGTAGAGCGCCGAGAACCCGGAGAGCACCCAGGTGCCCGGGGCCACCAGGTCGGGCTTGATGCGGCCGTCGTCGGTCGGTCCGGTGCCGCTGAAGGCGGCCATCTGCTCGGCGTTGCCGGCGCTGGGGTCGCTCGCCAGGGGCTCGGCGGGGAAGGAGAAGGGCCAGTTGCTGCCGTACGTGAAGATCTGGTTCTGGCCTCCCTGGGCGGCACACACCGCGCTGACCCCGGCATCGCACTCGTAATCGCTCGCGCGGTCGTTCTCGGTCGCCCCGACGCTGATGACGTTCTTGGCGGTGGCGGGGGAGCTCATGGTCCGCCCGTCGAGACCCCCATTGGCGTCGGCGTCCACGCCTTCGTTTCCGGCAGAGAAGGTGATGGTCAGGTCTCGGTGGCTCCAGATGAAATCGTCGACGTCCTGACTGTCCTGGGTGTACTCACCGGCGGCGGGGGAACCCCACGAGTTCGAATGGACGCGAGCCCCGGCGTCGTAGGCCTGCTGGAAGACCGGCGTGAGGTCGGTGGGGAGTCCGATCAGGTAGTAGCCGTTGGCATAGAAGAGGGAGCACAGGCTCGTGAAGGCGACGTAGTTCTCGACCGCCTGGAAGACGAGACGGGCCCCGGGGGCGGTGCCCTTCCCCTGGCCGGAGGCGTTCCCGTCGCCCAGGACGGATCCGGACACGTGGGTGCCGTGGCCGGTGTCGACGTCCATGGCGCCGTCGTCCGGGATGCTGTAGCAGCCGGGAGACGGGGTCCCGGGCCAGTTGAAGATGCTGGCGACACGAGTCGCGGGGATGTCGGGGTGGGCGGTTGCCGCCGTCCCTCCGCCGATCCCGGTGTCGGCCACGGCGACGGTCTGGGTGGAGCCGTCGTAGCCCAGCCCGTTGGCCGTCTGAGCGCCCAGGATGACCTGACCGCCGTACTCGTTGTGCTTCTCGCGGAGCAGGAAGTTCTCGATCCAGCTGACGTCGGCCTGTCGCGCGAGGGCCTCGATCTGCGCCTCCCGGGCCGACACGACCAGGGAGCGTCCCTCGCGTCGGATCACGCGGGCGCCCGCCCCGCGGGCCGCGGCCGCGGCCGCGGCTCTGTTGGCCCCGCGCTCGAGCCGCACGGTGTAGAGGCGCTCTCCTCCCAGCGCAAGGCGCGGGCTCAGCTTGTAGCCGGGGTGGAAGATCCCCACCCAGCGGACCGAGTCGAGCCTTCGGACCGCCCGAGCCTGGGCCGGGGTCATACGGGCCTTGAAGGCGAACTCGGGGATGTAGTCGAGGAGCTCGACGCCCGCGGCCGCGACGGCGTCCTTCCAACCCTGCTCGACGGGTCCGACGAACTGGACCAGATAGACGCCTCGCACGCCCGGGGCCAGGGCCGCGCGGCGCAGGCCCGGGCGGAGCTTGGGCTCGCCCTGGGACGGCAGAAACGCCCCCTGCCTGAGACGGATGGGTTGCTCAACCGCCGGCCCGCCGGGGGCTCCGCCGGCGCCGGGGGACCCCAGGAGCAACGCGCCCGCGACCAGGGTCAGGAACGTGCGTGGGAAACGCATCGCAACCTCCCGCTTTGGGCGGGGTCTGTTTCCCGCGCCTGACCGGCCTCCAGTGAGACGACACCGGAGCAGTGACGGTAGACCCGCCGGGCGGGAGGATTTGTGATTTGGCTCACACGCACCGGCCTGATCGTCCGTGAGACACGGGCTTTCCTCGGACCCGTTGACGCGTCTGCCTCCGCGGCGCTAGCGTGTACCTCATACTCGAGCCGGGAGGACGAATGATGAAGCGACGTGACGTGCTGAAGACCGCGGGCGGTGCTGGCCGATGGCGGGCGTGGCGTCGGGCGTGCCGTCCCTCCTGGGCTGTAGCGAGAAGGCCGCGGACGGGAGTGGCGGCGAGCCCGCGGCCGCGAAGAACAAGCGACAGCTCGTCCTCGACCTCCTGGACGAGAGCAAGGCGCCGGGATACGTCCCCGCGGCCTTCTTCATTCACTTTGCCGAAGAGGAGCACGTGGGCCCGCCGGCCATCGAGAAGCACAAGGAGTATTTCCGCTTCACGGGGATGGACTTCGTGAAGATCCAGTACGAGGCGGGCTTTCCCCTCCATCCGGAGATCGAGAGGCCCGCGGACTGGGCGAAGCTGCCCTTGCATGGGAAGGAGTTCTACGCGGACCAGGTCGGGGTGGTCGAGGGGCTTGTCAAGGCCCTCAAGAAAGAGGCGCTGGTCGTGTGCACGCTCTACTCCCCGTTCATGCTCGCCGGCGGGTCGGTCGGCCCCGAGCGGCTGGTGGAGCACATCGAGGCGGACCCCGAGGCGGTCAAGAAGGGTCTGGAGATCGTCACCGAGAGCCTGCTCACATTCGTGAGGGAATGCGTGCGGGTCGGGGTGGACGGCTTCTACGCGAGCACCCAGGGCGGAGAGGCCGGGCGCTTCAGCCGCCCCGGTCTGTTCCAGGAGTGCGTCATGCCCTTCGACCTGAGGGTCCAGCGCGAGATCAACGAGACCTGCCTCTTCAACATCCTCCACGTGTGCGACTACCACCTGCCCTACGACGACCTCACGCCGTTTCTCGAGTATCCCGGCGACGTGGTCAACTGCAGCCTCCACGTGGGGGAGAAGTCGCTGAACTCCGAAGGAGCTCTCCGAGCTCTTCGGACGACCCTTCATGGGCGGCCTCGACCGGAAAGGCATCATCGTGGACGGCAGCGCCGAGCAGATCCGCCGGGAGGTTCACGACGTCCTCGCGGGCGCTGCGGACCGACACTTCATCGGGGCGGACTGCACGCTCCCCGGCGACATCGCGTGGGAGAACATCCGGACCGCGATCGACGCCGCCCACGACTTCCGCGGATAGGAAGACTCGGCCGAGAACAACGGCACGCGGGACGAGCCGCCTGCTCGCCGGTGTAATCTCGGGGAGGCATGAGCGCCGAGGGCCCCGGGGAAGGTGTCGGACAGCCGCCGACGCGTGTCGTCCGTCCTACCCTTCTGTTCGCGCTGATCGGCCCCGGGCTCCTGGTCGCCGCGACCGGCGTCGGTGCGGGCGATCTGGCGACCGCCGCCTTCACCGCCAGCAAGCTGGGCGTGGCGGTGCTGTGGGCGGTGCTGCTGGGGGCCTTCCTGAAGTTCGTGATCACCGAGGGCCTCGCGCGCTGGCAGCTCGCCACCGGTGAGACGCTACTCGAGGGGGCGCTGCGACGCCTGGGGCGACCCGTTCGGCACCTTTTCGCCGTCTACTTCGTGCTGTGGAGCTTTTTCGTCGGCTCGGCGCTCATCAGCGCCTGCGGCGTCGCGACTCACGCCATCATCCCGGTGTTCCCGGACGCGGCCACGGGGAAGATCGTGTTCGGGATCGCGTCGAGCCTGCTCGGCGTGACGCTGGTCCGGGTTGGCGGCTTCGCCCTCTTCGAGAAGGTGATGAGCGTCTGCATCGGACTCATGTTCGCTACCGTGCTGCTCACCGCGGTCCTCCTGTGTGAGGACTGGGGAGCCGTCGCGCGGGGAATGCTGGTTCCACGCATCCCGGACGCGGGCGGCGAGGGCCTGGGATGGACGGTGGCGCTCATGGGGGGCGTGGGGGGCACGCTGACCATCCTCTGCTACGGCTACTGGATCCGCGAGAAGGGTCGCTCGGGGCCCGGCGACCTCGCCATCTGCCGGATCGATCTCGCCGTCGGCTACGCGATGACGGCTCTCTTCGGGCTGGCGATGGTCGTGATCGGCAGCACGATCGAGGTGCAGGGGCGGGGCGCCGGTCTCGTCGTCAGTCTGGCCGACGCGCTCGCCGAGCCGCTCGGAAATGCCGGGCGGTGGGCGTTCCTGTTGGGGGCGTTCGGCGCGGTCTTCTCCAGTCTTCTCGGAGTCTGGCAGGCGGTGCCCTACATCTTCGCCGACTACTGGCGGATCGTGGCCGGGGGTTCCGGCACCGAGACGGGCGCCCCCCGTTCGGGGGTCGACACGCGCGGTCGCCCCTACCGCGCCTACCTCCTGGCGATCGCGCTGGTGCCGATGCTGGGTCTCTTCTTCAGCTTCCGCGAGGTCCAGAAGGTCTACGCGGTCTTTGGGGCGCTCTTCATGCCGCTGCTGGCGGTGACGTTGCTGCTCCTGAACGGTCGATCCGACTGGGTCGGTCCTCGGCTGCGCAACCGCCCCCTGACGACAGCTCTGCTGGCCGCGACCGTCGTGCTCTTTCTCTTCTTCGGATACCGCGAGCTTCGCGCGCAGCTGGCCGTGTGATTCCGAAGCCGTGCCGCCGTCAGGGGGTGGGCCCGGCCTCCTTCAGGAAGCCGTGGTAGAGCCCGAGGTAGTACGGCAGCAGGAAGCTGGCGCCGTCGGCCAGGGTGCGGCCGTCCCCGCCGAAGTCGAGGCGCCAGGGATCGTGGTTCCACTTGTCGACGAAGCGCTCGTCGATCGGCAGCACCTTGCCGTCGCGGCGGGTGCCGCGCCCCGGCGCGCCGGGGAGGACCACGACGTCCTTGCGGTGGCGGTTGCGGAGGGCCCAGCTCGTCCGGTCCAGCGGGTAGCGTCGCAGCGTGTCGACGGAGTCCTCGAGCCAGTCACCGGTCGGGTCGAGGCGCTGGACCCCGAAGGCGTGCTCGTCGACCTGTCCCCGCCCGCGCGCCGCGTACAGGAAGTGGAAGAGGGGATTGCGCTCGGGGGCCTCGAGCCGCCAGTAGCGGTGGAAGGCCTCGCCGAAGACCCGGCGCCGCTCCGGATCCCGCTCGTACCGGAGCAGGGTGTAGAAGCACATGAAGGCCATCTCGTCGTCGGACTGGTTTCCGGTGCCCGGTCCGAGGTGGACCTTGGGCACCCGCACGTTGCTGGCGTAGGCATGCTCCTCGATCAGGCGATCCGCGATCGCGGCGTAGCGGGCGTCGCCCGAGACGTGCTCGGCCACGCGCAGATAGGAGAGCAGGCTCAGCGAGTTGAGGCCGCGCTCCTGCCACCAGTCGGGGTCGTGGTTGAGCTGCTGCGGGCCGAAGACCGCCCAGCGGGTGGGCCGGCCGTCGTGGTCGACCAGGCTGAAGTCGTGGGCGATTAAGTGGTCGACGATGCGAACAACGACGTCGCGCACCTCGCTGCGCTCGGCTTCGCTGTCGGCCACGAGGTCGTAGTACTGGGCGTAGAAGAAGAAGTGACCGTCGAGCTCGTCCGAGCTGGCGTCGCTCTTCCAGTACCAGCGCCCGTCCGCGCTCTTCGGCCAGCGGGGTGAGAGGACCTTCCAGAGCCGATCCCCCTGCCTCCGGCGTTGCTCGTCGCGCTCGAGAAGGCCCACGTTGGGGTCCCGGCCGCTCGTCGGGAGGATCGAGCGCGCGATCAGGCCCGGGCGCCCCGGTGGATCACCACCCTGGGTGACCTCGCTCAGGAAGCGCAGCGCCTCGAAGGCCTGGCGCGCGCGCCGCCGCGCGGCGGGGCTGCCGGTGGCCGCGTAGGCGAAGGCCTCGCCGGCACCGTACATGCCGGTCCACAGGCCGTCGTTGTCGCTGTCGCGCTGCTGGTACTCCGACGTGTCTCCGGGTCGGGCCAGCCGTACCGAATCGACGTACTCGAACGGGGTCCGCCGGTGATAGCGGTCGATCTCGGCCTCGAACCGGGCCGCCTTCTCGGCCAGCGTCATCGGCTGCCGGCCGATCCGGCCGACCCCGCCGTCGGTGGCAAACCAGGCCGTGCCGTCTTCGGCCACGGCCACGTCTCGCACCTCGTCCCCGGGGAGCCAGCGTCGTCCCTGGCGATACTCCCACTCGGCGCCGTCGAAGCGGATCGCGCCGATGCCGGTGCCGATCCACACGTCGTCACGCGGGCCCGGGCGCGATCGCGGTCAGGTCGTCGTAGGGGAGACCGGTCTCGGTCGAGTAGAGGCGCCACGTCCGGCAGGGGGCGGGACAGTGGCCCACGCCCTGGGGCGACACGAACCAGAGCCCCCCTCGGCGATCGAAGGCGACGTCGCGCACGTTACGCGGCGCCCAGCTCCGCCGTCCATCGGACGGCCACAGACGGCGCCACTCGGCGTCGGAGCCCGCTCGGGAGAAAAGCCCGTCGCCGGACGCGATCGCCTCGGCCCCGGAAGGAGACGTGGCCCTCGCCCGGACGCGGGGTACCTCCGGGAGCTCGAACGAGGGGAGCGACGGCGGCCCCGTCGGCCGCCAGCGCCCGCCTCCGAGCATCGCCCAGCCCGCGGTGGTCTCCGCGAGAACCTGACCGTCGTCGGACAGGACGATCCGGCGGACGTCCGGGCTCGGCAGGCCCTCATCCACCGAATGGCGCGTCGCGACCTGCTGTCCGAAGCGACCGACGCGTACCGAGGGCACCTCGGCGGCGCGGATCGCCGGTGCGGACACACAGAGAACCAGAACTGCGAAGAGATGCCGGATCAGCGGGGGCTCGAGCATGGGTTCTCGCTTCCGAGTGGTTGAAGACGCGGGCCGCATCTTACCGCTCTCTTGCTGTGGGCGAATGCCGTTCCCGATCGGCGTCCTTGCGTAGTGCCGTGCGAGAATCTGCGTCCGGTTGCCGTCGCTGTCCGACACGGGGCTCGAGCTCGGACGCGGTCAGTGCACTCCGGGGAGGTGAAGACCATGCCCGAGCTCGTCGAGACCCCGTCGCGTGTGGCCGCGGTGGGCACCCCGCCCAAGACCATCGACGAGTTCGTGGGCCGCGCGAGCTCGGGGGACTCCGGGTCTGAGCATCGCCCGGATGCGCTCTCCCTCGGGCTGGAGCGAGCCCGGACAGAGGCCGGACTTCGACGAGTTCACGGTGGTGCTGTCCACGGCGCGCTGCACGTCGAGCACGAGGGGGGAGAGCTCGACGTCGGGGCCGGTCAGGCGGTGATCGTCCGGCGCGGCGAGTGGGTGCGGTACAGCACACCTGGCCCCGAAGGGGCGGAGTACGTCGCGGTGTGCCTGCCCGCCTTCAGCCTCGAGACGGTCCACCGAGACGGCTGACCCACCGGGTCTCCGGGCGCAGCCTCGCGCTGCTGGCGACACCCCGAGACACCCCTGAGACCGGTTCACCCCCCGAAGGGTCGTCCCCGGCTGACCGCTACTTGAGCCCGCGGCGCTCGAGGAGCGGCTCGACGTCAGGCTCGCGTCCGCGGAAGGACTTCCAGAGATCCATCGCGTCGGCGGTGCCGCCGCGCGCGAGGATGTTCTCCCGGAAGGACCGGGCCGTCTCCCGATCGAAGAGCCCCTTCTCCTTGAAGGCCTGCGAACGCGTCCGCGTCGAGGACCTCGCACCAGATGTAGCCGTAGTACCCCGCGGAGTAGCCGCCGGAGAAGATGTGGGCGAAGTAGGGGCTCCGGTAGCGCGGCGGGATCTCGGGGATGAGACCGATGCCGTCGAGCTCGCGGGTCTCGAAGGCCACCGCGTCGAGCTCGGGAGCCTTCTCGAGGGTGTGCCAGTCCATGTCGAGGTAGGAGGCGGCCAGGTACTCCACGGTCGCAAAGCCCTGGTTGAAGAGCCGGGCATCCTTGAGCTTCTGGACGAGGCGGTCCGGGATCGGCTCGCCCGTCTTCCAGTGGCGGGCGTAGAACGCCAGGACCTCCGGCTCGAGCACCCAGTTCTCCATGATCTGCGAGCCCAGCTCCACGAAATCGCGCGGGATGGAGGCAAGGCCGCGGTAGCGGATCCTCGAGAAGAGCGAGTTCAAGCCGTGTCCCAGCTCGTGGAACAGTGTCTCCACCTCGTCCAGGCTCAGCAGGGCGGGTGTGTCCCCGGTGCGGCGTGAGAAGTTGCCCACGTTGACGACGACGGGGCGGATGTCCTTTCCGTCCCTGATCTGCTGAGCCCGGTAGCGGCTCGACCAGGCCCCGACCCGTTTGCCCGGGCGGGGGTGGTAGTCGGCGTAGAAGATCCCCAGGTGCGAGCCGTCCTCGTCCTTCACCTCGAAGGTCCGCACCTCCTCGTGGTAGACCGGCAGGTCCTTCCGCTCGGTGAACGTGATCCCGTAGAGGCGGTGCGCCAGCTCGAAGGCGCCCTGCAGGACGTTCTCGAGCGCGAAGTACTGCCGAATCTCCTGGTCGTCGAGCGCGTAGCGCTCGCGGCGGAGCCGGTCGGTGTAGTAGCGCCAGTCGTGCGGCTCGAGACGGAAGCTCTTGCCGTCGGCCTCGATCATCTCCTGGAGGGCGTTCGCTTCCTTCTTCGCCATGTCCAGCGAGGGCGTCCAGAGCTTGTCGAGCAGGTCCATGACGCGCGCCGGCGTCTTGGCCATCCGCTCCTCGAGGACGTAGTCGGCGTGCGTGCGGTAGCCGAGGAGCTGCGCCCGCTCCAGCCGCAGGGTCGCGATCTTCTTGACGACGTCCCGGTTGTCGTTCTCGTTGCCGTTCGCGCCGCGGGCCAGGTAGGCGTCCAGGAGCTGGCGGCGGAGCTCCCGGTTGTCCGCGCTGTCCAGGAACGGCTCGATGCTCGGACGCTGAAGGGTGAAGACCCACTTACCCTCGAGGCCTTCGCTCTCCGCGGCGGTGGCCCCCGCCGCCACCATGCGCTCCGGCAGGCCGGCGAGATCGGCCTCGTTCTCGACCACCAGCTTGAAGGCGTTGGTTTCCTTCAGGTTGTTCTCTCCGAAGGTTACGGTCAGCACGGAGAGCTCGCGGTTGATCTCTCGGAGGCGCTCTTTCTGCGCGGCGTCCAGGTTGGCCCCGCTCCGCACGAACGCCTTCCACGTCTCTTCCAGCAGCCGGTCCTGCTCGGTCTCGAGATCGAGCTCGGCGCGCGTCTTCCATACCGCCTCGACGCGCTCGAACAGCCGCTCGTTCAGGTAGATGTCGTCGCGGAGTGCGGCGAGCTGCGGCGCCACCTCCTTGGCGATCGCCTGCAGCTCGTCGTTCGTCTCCGCCGAGTTCAGGTTGGAGAAGACGAGATTCACTCGGTCGAGAAGCGCTCCGCCGAGCTCGAGAGCCTCGACCGTGTTCTCGAAGGTTGGTGGGTCGCCTACGGCGGCAATCGTGTCAAGCTCCGTCCGGGCCTCGGCGATGGCGGCTTCGAAGGCCGGCCGGAAGTGCGCGTCCTCGATCTCATCGAAGGGAGGGACCCCAAAGGGGGTCGTCCATTCGTCGAGCAGCGGGTTGGGGGACACGGCGTCGGCCTCCGGGGCCGCCACGGCGAGGGGGGACGCCATGGCGATCAGCGTGATGATGGCGAGCCAGCTTCGCATCTCGTGAGCCTCCTCAGGAGCGGGTGCGGTCGCGTTCGTCCTCGCGCGGACGCTCCAACTTCACATCGTACGGCGAGACGCCCGGTCCGCGCGATGGGTCGCATGATTCAGACGGCCAGGCCGTCGAGTGCCCTTCTCGCCCGGTGTCCCGGTCCGTGCCCGGTTGACCTGCTGCGAACCGGCCTGCAATGATGCGAGGTCCGCGTTCTCGCGGAAGCGACGTGATTCTGACTGCCAGGAGGCAGATGCTCATGGCCCGAACGCCTTCGACGATGATGCTGCCCCTCGGGGCCAAGGCCCCGGAGTTCAGCCTGCCCGACCCCTTCCGGCGGGTCTGGACCCTCGCCGACTTCGAAGGAGCCCCCGCCCTCCTCGTGGCGTTCATCTGCAATCACTGCCCGTTCGTGAAGCACGTTCGCGCCGGCTTCGCGCAGCTGGCGAAGGACTATCAGGAGAGAGGAGTCGCGGTCGTCGGCATCAGCTCCAACGACTTCGGGGCGTACCCGGATGACTCCCCGGAGGCGATGGCCGAAGAGATCCGCGCTGCGGGCTACACGTTCCCCTACCTCGTGGACGAAAGCCAGAAGGTGGCCCAGGACTACCGGGCCGCGTGCACCCCGGACTTCTTCGTGTTCGACCGGGAGCATCAGCTGGTCTACCGTGGCCAGATGGACGGGAGCCGCCCCGGCAACGAGGTGCCGGTGAGCGGGGAGGACCTGCGCCGGGCCCTCGACGCAGTGTTGGAGGGACGGTCGGTGCCCGCCGACCAGCGCCCCAGCCTCGGCTGCAACATCAAATGGAAGCCGGGTAACGAGCCCGACTACTACAGCAGCTGAGAGGAGCAGCCGGCCCTCCGCTACTGGTGGCGGACGTCCCCGTCGCGGTGCCTGCGGCGGACGTCCGCCCTACTCGCCGGCGCCCGCCTCCGCGCTCGCTGTCCAGACACGCAGGCCGAACCGGCTCAGGTGGGTCGGGACGTGGCGGAAGTTCGGGTCCGATGCCTCGACCGCTCGGATGAGCTCCCGCTTGCGCGGCGAGTGGGCATCGCAGAGGAGGGTGATCGAGCCGCCCTCTCCCCCGGCGCCGTTGACCTTCCAGCCGAGCGCCCCGTGCTCACGGGCGATCGCGATGACCCGCGTGGCCTCGGTGCCGACGAGCGCGGGGTTGAGCCGGGCCTGGGCGTCGGTGTTCTCGATCATGGCCCGGCCCAGGGCGACGAAGTCCCCGGCGTAGAGCGCGTCGCGCGAGCGGGAAGCGGTCTTCCGGAGGTCCTCGAGCGGCGGGCACTCGGGACCCGCGTCCTCGAGCTCCCGGATCACCTGCTCGTGAACGGCCGACGAGTCGTGCGAGCGCCCCAGGTAGATCAGGACCAGACGCCGCTCCAGCTCCCACCAGCGAGCGTCGGGCAGGCGGATCGAGGACACCGTCGCCCAGGGGTAGTCGAACATCTCGATGTAGCTGATCCCGCCGTAGGCGGAGGCGAGCTGGTCCTGGATGCCGCACTGGCGGTGCAGCATCTCCGTCTCCACCTTCTGGGCAGCGTAGGCGGCCTCGTGTGTAGTGAGACGGCCCGGGGTCAGGGCATCGAGGGCTCCCACCAGGGCGACCGCGACCGCGGCCGACGTCCCGGTCCCGGCCCCGGTCGGGGCCTCGGAGTGGATGGTGATCTCGAGCCGGAGCTGCTCGGGCACCTTCATGTAGGCGATCGCCGCCTCGAGAAGGGGGTGCGGGCCCCACGGAGACGGGGGCGGCGCCAGTGCGTAGCGCTCCGCGTAGTCCTCGGCGTGCAGCACGATGCCCGGAGGGCCGTCCTCGAAGACCTGGACCTGCACCTCGGCGCAGGGGTAGACCGCGATGTTGAAGATGGCCCCGCGGCGCGCGAACCAGGTGTCGGTCCAGCCTCCGTTGTCGCACACGCGAATGGGGGCGACGCTGTTGACGACGCGAGCGGGTCGCGGGCCGCTCATCTCACTGCGGGCATTTCCGGTCACCTCCCGGGTCGGGATTCTTGCGCGGCCCCCTGACCGCGAGTGTGCGCTCGATCACTCTGCCCCCGTCCCTGGGGCACCGGCGGCGTGCCAGCGGGCCCCGGGAGCGCTAAGCTAGGACGCCGTCGGGAGGTGCCCGTCGGGTGCCCCCACATGAACAAGGCTCCTCCGGTGACCGATCGAGACGACACACGACCCATCACGTGCGCCAAGTGCGGGCGGTCCTTCGTTTCCCCTCAGTGGTACGGCTGGCAGGGCCCTCTGTGTCCGGCCTGCTTCGAACGTCTGCACCGCGAGGAGGAGGTCCGTCTCCACCACGCAAGGTCCCCCGGCAAGGGGGTGGGGGGATGGCTCAAGGGGCTGTTCGGGCGCCAGTAGGCGCGGCCGGCCTCGTGAGAGTCTCCGGGCGGAGGTGTCACGCGTGAGCACACCGTGGACCGAGGCGGACCGCGACACGACGTTGCGCGCGATCGGCTTCGCCAACCGCCAGATCGTGACCGCCTGGACCGCGAGGGAGCCGGAGCGCGAGATCCCGTGGACCCCGCTCGAAAAGCCACTCCCCGAGGCCCGGGTCGCCCTCGTCAGCACCGCCGCCGTGGCCCTCCACGACGACACTCCCTTCGACCAGGAAGGGGAACGTCGGAACCCCTGGTGGGGCGACCCGAGCTTCCGGGTCATCCCCCGCGACACGCGGACGGGCGACGCACTGTCCTACCACATGCACATCGACACCTCCGTCCCGGAGCGCGATTTGAACTCAGTGATGCCGTTGGCCCGGCTCGCCGAGCTCGAGTCCGAGGGCTTCGTCGGCTCCAGCGCCCCGTCTCACTACTCCTTCATGGGCTACATCCTGAAGCCGAAGGAGCTTCTGGAGCGCTCCGTCCCGGCGATGATCCGACAGTTGAAGGCGGAGGGCGTGGACGTCGTGCTGCTGGTGCCCGTCTGACCATTCTGCTGCCGGTCCGTGGGACTGGTGCAGCGGGAGATGGAGGCGGCGGGCATGGCGACGCTGACGCTGTCGACGCTGCCCGACTTCACGCGATCGGTGGGCGCCCCGCGCGTTGCCGGCATCCTCCATCCCATGGGGCAGCCGCTGGGCGCGCCCGGAGATGCCGACGGTCAGCGGGAGGTGCTGAAAACGGCGCTCCGGGTTCTGGAGGACATCCGCTCACCCGGCGAGATCGTGCGCATGCCCTTCGAGTGGCCCGAGCCCCTCCACCGCGTGAAATGGCACGGAGAGCCCCCGCCCATCGCACACCACATCAAACGGCGACCGTGGCTCTACCCCCGCCTGGTGAGCGGTGACATTCCGGACTGAGGTCGGGCCGGTCCTGCCCCAGTACCGGGCATCGACGGTCGGGTCCGGAAAGGGCTGGCTCCGCGTGTGCCGCGAGCCCCGGGTGACGCTGCGGGAGGCCTGGCCGCGCGTCCGGAGCTGGTGAGAAGGGGGCCGGAGGCCAGCGAGAGAGCCCGGTCCCCGGGCCGACTTGGCCTATGATCGCCCCGCACCTCGACAGGAGGGAGTCATGCAGCTGAGGCTCGCCACGGCCATTGCCGTTTCCTTCACCCTGGTCGTGCCCGTAGTCGTGAGCGCGCAGGAGGATCGCGGGCCCGACCTCGCGCGCCGCCTCGAGGTCCTCGAGCAGCGTCTCGAGGCCCAGTCCTTCGCGATGCAGCGCCTCACCAAGAAGGTCGACGACGTGCTCTGGTTCGACCGCGTCGGGGACGTGGCCGAGATCGACAAGGTCTACATCCCCACCGTCCCGGCACCGATGCGAGGAGGAGACCTACGGGATCACGAACGAGCGCCATCCGTTCCGGATGTGGACCTACGTGTTCGTCCCGAAGGGCCTCGACCGCTCGACGAAGCACCCGCTTCTGCTCCTCCCTCACGGCGGGGTCCACGGGGACTTCGACACCTACTACACGCACGTCGTGCGCGAGCTGATGGCGCGCGGCTACGTGGTCGTGGCCCCCGAGTACCGCGGCTCGACCGGCTACGGGCGCGAGTACTGGGAGGCGATCGACTACGGCGGGCTCGAGGTGGACGACGTCGATGGCGGCCCGGGACTGGGCGCTGGCGACGCACGGTTTCGCGGACGCCGACCGCGTCGGCATCCTCGGCTGGAGCCACGGCGGGCTCATCGCGCTCCTGGCGAGCTTCGACCACCCCGAGAAGTTTCGAGGTCGCGTACGCCGGGCGTGCCGGTGTCCGACCTCGTCGCCCGCATGGGCTACCAGACCCAGGAGTATCGGGACCTCTACTCCGCGGATTATCACATCGGCAAGACGGCCTACGAGGACGTCGACGAGTACCGCCGGCGCTCGCCGGTCACCAACGCTCACAAGCAGAAGACGCCGCTTCTCGTCCACACCAACACGAACGACCGGGACGTCAACGTGCTCGAGGTCGAGAACCTCATCGCCGCGCTGAAGGCCGCGGACAAGGACTTCGAGTATCGGATCTACGAGGACGCGCCGGGCGGGCACAGCTTCAACCGCATGGACCACCCCCTCGCCCTCGAGTCGCGCGACGAGATCTACCGGTTCCTCGCGAAGCACCTGGGGCGGTAGGAGCCGTGTCCGAACGGGCCCTGATCGTCTTCCTCAAGCACCCGAAGCCCGGGGCGGTGAAGACGCGGCTGGCGCCCGCGCTGGGGGCCGAGACCGCTGCCGCCCTCTACCGCGCCCTTGCCGAGGAGGTCCTCGTGGCGACAGCCCCTCGTCTCGGGGAGTACGAGACGCTCGTCTTCTTCGACCCGCCGGAGGCGGTGGAGGAGATGCGTGCCTGGCTTCCAGGGGCGCGGCTTCGGCCGCAGTGTGCGGGCGATCTCGGGGTGCGGATGGCCGAGGCCTTCGCACGGACGTTCGAGCGAGGAGCCCGGCGGGTGGCGATCATCGGGACGGACGTACCTGCGATGACCCGCGAGACGGTGGCCGGGGCGCTGGCCGATCTGGAGGAGTCGGACGTCGTCGTCGGCCCCGCCGAGGACGGGGGGTACTACCTCCTGGCGCTCCGTGAGCCGCGGCCCGAGCTGTTCGAGAACGTCGCCTGGAGCACACCCACCGTGCTCGAGGAGACGCTGGCGCGCGCGGCGACGGCGGGCCTGCGGGTCCAGCAGCTCCAACGGCTCCGCGACATCGACACGCTTGAAGACCTGCGGGATGAGTGGCTGCGTGTCCGGCTTCTCCTCGAGGGGCAGCCGGAGCTCCAACGGCGGGTAAACACCCTTCTCGCGTTACCATGGCGGGAACCAAGGGGGGATCGGATGGCCGAGGTGAGGACCTACCTGGAGACGCTGACCGCGCTCGAGGAGACCCCCGTGACCGTCGAGCCCGGGGGCGTCATCTTCGCCGCCGGCGACGCCGGACGCGCGATGTACGTCGTCCGCACGGGGAGCGTGGACCTGAAGATCGGCGACACGCTCCTCGAGTCGGTGGGCCCGGGCGGCATCCTCGGCGAGCTCGCGCTGGTCGATCCCGCCCCCCGGAGCGCCTCCGCGGTGGCCGGCCCCGACTGCACCCTCGTACGCGTCGACCAGGCGGCCTTCGACGATCTGGTGCGCCGCGTCCCTGGCCTCGCCCTGGAGGTGATGCGGGTGATGGCCCGGCGTCTACGGAAGGCGAATCCCCAGTAGTTCCTCGAATCCTCATATTGGGGGTTGATTCGAGGAACGCTCAAGCCGGGCGAATGGCACGAGACAAGCCCGACGGCGTCCTTACCGTTGTGGCTCCTCGCGGGTTCTTCCGTTGCCGCCTAGAATCCCGGGCGGTTCCGGCTCCGGATCAGGCCCAGGAACTCTTCACGCGTCGGCTGGTGGTCCCGGAAGGCCCCCAGCATGCAGGACGTGGCGGCCACGGAGTTCTGCTTCTCGACGCCGCGCATGATCATGCAGAAGTGCATGGCCTCGATGACCACTCCGACCCCGCGGGGCTGGATCTTGTCCTGGATCGTCTGGGCGATCTGGACGGTCAGCCGCTCCTGGACCTGCAGGCGGCGGGAGTACATGTCCACGAGGCGGGGGATCTTCGAGAGGCCGACCACCTTGCCGTTCGGGATGTAGGCGACGTGGGCCTTGCCGAAGAACGGCAGCATGTGGTGCTCGCAGAGGCTGTAGACGTCGATGTCCCGGATGATGACCATCTCGTCGTACTTCACGCTGAACAGGGCGTCACCGATCAGGGCATCCGGGTCCTCGTGGTAGCCCTTCGTCAGCGCCTTCAGCGCCTTCTCTACCCTCTCCGGAGTGCCCGCCAACCCCTCGCGCCCCGGGTCCTCCCCCAGGCCGGACAGGAGAGTCCGGACCGCGTCCTGCATCGTCATCCTCACCTCCGCAGACCCAAAGCATAACCCGTCCCCGTCTTCCGGACCTGACGTGTCCGACCCCTGCTGCATCATGCGGGCGACAGCATGGAGACCCCCACCGGTGGGGGCATGCGCGGACGGAGGTTTTTGACGTGAGCCAGCTCGTTCTGCACCGCCAGGACACCGACGGGACCCTCCTCTCCGTCCTCAAGGGCCTCGAGATCCAGAAGACCCTCGGGGCGGAGCCCGTTCTCACTGCTCTGCGCCATTTCCCGGCCCGCCTCGCCGAGAACGTACCGTTCCCGGACGAGCTGCACCCCAAGCTGCGCGAAGCGCTGGCCGCCCGGGGGCTCGAGGGGCTCTACACCCACCAGAGAGAGGCCTACGACCGGGTCCAGCAGGGACAGGACATCGTGGTCGTGACCCCCACCGCCTCGGGCAAGACCCTCTGCTACAACCTCCCGATCCTCGACCGCGTGCTCAAGGAACCCGGACGCGCGGGCCCTCTACCTCTTTCCGACCAAGGCCCTCGCCCAGGACCAGCTCGCGGAGCTGCACGGGATGATCGAGGCCCTCGGGGCCGACATCAGCACGTTCACCTACGACGGGGACACCCCCCAGGACGCGCGCAAGTCGATCCGCGCGCGCGCGCACGTCGTGGTCACGAACCCCGACATGCTCCACAAGGGGATCCTGCCCCACCACACGAAATGGGTGAAGCTGTTCGAGAACCTGCGCTACGTCGTGGTGGACGAGCTGCACAGCCTGCGCGGCATCTACGGCTCCCACGTCGCCAACATCTTCCGACGCCTGGCTCGCCTTTGCCGATTCTACGGCTCGAGCCCCCAGTTCGTCTGCGCGTCGGCCACGATCGGCAACCCGAAGGAGCTGGCGGAGGCGCTGACCGAGCGCGAGATGACGCTGGTGGATCGAAGCGGCGCCCCGCGCGGCGAGAAGTACTTCGCCATCTACAACCCGCCGGTCGTGAACCGCCAGCTCGGGATCCGCCGCTCGGCCCTCAACTCCGCGCGTGACGTCTCGCTGTCCTTCCTCTCGAAGGGGCTGCAGACGATCTGCTTCGCCCCCTCCCGCCTCGCCACCGAGGTCCTCGTCACCTACCTCAAGGAGGCCCTCGAGACGAAGCCGGGCTCGGAGGGGATCATCCGCGGTTACCGGGGCGGGTACCTGCCGCTGAAGCGCCGGGAGATCGAGCGGGGCCTGCGCGACGGGTCGGTGCTCGGGGTGGTTTCCACGAATGCCCTGGAGCTGGGGATCGACATCGGGAGCCTCGACACCGCGGTGCTGGTGGGCTACCCGGGGAGCGTGGCCTCGGCCTGGCAGCAGGCGGGGCGGGCCGGGCGCCGATCCGGCACTTCGGTCGCGGTCCTGGTGGCGAACTCCACCCCGCTCAACCAGTTCATCGCCCGCAACCCCGACTACTTCTTCGACTCGCCGGTCGAGCAGGGCCGCATCAACCCCGACAACCTCCAGATCCTCGTCAACCACATCAAGTGCGCGGCCTTCGAGCTGCCGCTCACGTCCGACGAGACCTTCGGCCACGAGAGTCTCCCGGAGATCCTGAAGTTCCTCGAGGACGAGAGGCTCCTCCATCGGGCCGGGGACAGGTGGCACTGGACCAGCGACAGCTATCCCGCCGACGCGGTGAGCCTGCGGTCGGTCTCATCAGACAACTTCGTGGTACAGGACGTCACCGCAGAGCCGCGGATCATCGCCGAGGTCGACTACGACTCCGCGCCCTCCATGGTCCACGAGAAGGCCATCTACATCCTCGAGGGCCGGACCTTCTACGTGGAGAAGTACGACCACAAGGAGCGGCGGGTGGAGGTACGCGAGGCCGAGGTCGACTACTACACCGACGCCATCACCTACACTAAGGTGCGCATTCTCGACCGCTTCGGCGAGGAAGACGAGGGCGAACGCTCGCCGCAACCACGGCGAGGTCCACGTCACCGAGCAGGTGGTGGGTTTCAAGAAGATCAAGTTCCACACCAACGAGAACGTGGGCGCGGGCGAGCTGACGATGCCCGAGAACGAGATGCACACCACCTCGTACTGGCTCACCATCCCCCGCGAGATCGTGCGGGCGCTGCCCTTCACTCTCGAGGAGCGCCGCGATGGGGTCGTGGCGCTGTCGTACACGCTCGGGCAGCTGGCCGCCCTCTTCCTGATGTGCGATCGGCACGACCTCGGCGTGGCTCTCGGCGACAACGGCCAGGGCGAGGCCCGGGTCGAGCGGGGCCTCCTGCGCGCCGGCTACGCCTCGAGGGCTCTTGCTCCGGGGAAGGGCGGAGTGCCCGAGCTCGAAGCAAGCAATCAGGACTTTGAGCCCAATGTCTTTGTCTATGATGCCTACCCGGGCGGCATGGGGCTCTCGGAGCCCCTCTTCCGGCTCCACGACCGGCTGCTCTCGGAGAGCCGCTCCTTGATTGCCGGCTGCGAGTGCCGCGACGGGTGCCCGTCCTGCGTGGGCCCTGCCGGCGAGATCGGCAGCCGGGGCAAGGAGGTGGCGTTGGTCCTTCTCGACGCGATCCTCTCCTCATGACCCGCGGATCCGGATCTCCAGGCACGATCATCCTCTCCCTCAAATGTCCACCAGCTCTCTCCACGACCGACTGCGCCGCCTGAAGCGCGGCCCCGGCCCGGGGCCCGCGCTCGAGCAGCTCGAGCAGGAGCTGCTGGGAGAGGCCGGTCCCGACGACGCCGAGATCGTCTCCCTCAAGACGCGCCTCGAGCGGCTCGTCACCGCCACGGCCGGGCGGGACCGTCGACGGGTGCCGCCGCCGGTGCCGCTCGAGGAGCTCGTCGACGGCATGCGCCGGGAGAACGAGCGGGGCGAGTTCTTCGTCGTCGACACGTCGGTCCATCTCGATGTGCGCCACGGCGACGTGCCGCTGTCGCGGCTCCACACCGTCGCTCCGGAGACCGTGGGGGTCCTGGCTTCGGAGGCGGACCTGGGGGACTTCGACCTGCGGGAGGCGGTGTTCCTCGACACCGAGACGACGGGCCTCGCCGGGGGCACGGGCACCGCCGCCTTCCTGATCGGGGCGGGCTGGGTGGAGGGCGACCGGTTCCGGGTGCGGCAGTACTTCATGCGGGACTACCACGAGGAGGCGGCGCTGCTGCAGGCGCTGTCCGACGACGTCGCGGGCTTCTCCCGCATCGTGACGTTCAACGGGAAGATCTTCGACGTGCCTCTGCTCGAGGCGCGCTTCCGCCTCAGCCGCAGTCGGTTCCCGCTGGCCGAGGCCCCTCATCTCGACCTGCTGCACCCGGCCCGTCGCCTCTGGAAGGCCCGTCTCGAGTCCTGCCGGCTGCAGTCGCTGGAGGTGGCGTTGCTCGGGCTGCGGCGTCACGGCGACATCCCGGGGGATGAGATCCCGCAGGTCTACTTCGACTGGGTCCGGCGGCGCGACGCGCGCATGCTGGCCCGTGTCTTCGAGCACAACCGCCAGGACATCGTCTCGCTGGCCGCGCTCGCGGTGCTCGCCTGCCAGTGGGTCGAGGAGGGCCGGGCCGAGGATCCCCGCGACGTCTACAGCCTGGCGCGCGTTCTCGAGCGCGCGCGGCTCTTCGAGCGGAGCGAGGAGGAGTACCGGCGTGCGGTCGCCCTCGGGGCGGGGGCGCTGCGGGGACCGGCGTTGCTTCGCCTGGGGTTGCGGGCGAAGCGGACGGGGGACTTCGAGCGCGCGGCCGAGCTGTGGGAGGAAGCGGGGGAGGCGGGAGAGCCCGAGGGATGGCGCGAGCTGTCCATGCACCACGAGCATCGGACCCGAGACCTGGATGCCGCCCTTCGGGCGGTGGACCGCGGGATGCACGTCGTCGCGGGCGACCGCGACGCGCGCTCCTGGCACCTCCACGAGGGCTTCCGCCACCGTCGGGAGCGCCTGCGACGAAAACAAGCGCGCCGGCGCCCCTGACGCACTCCCGCCGCCCGAGCTACCGGATCTCGCGCTGGAGGAACTCGACGAGGTCCTGTATCAGGAGGGGTTTCTTGAAGACGGCCATGCCCGACTTCTCGAACTGCGGGATCAGCGGTGAGTTCGAGTAGCCGGTCATGAGGCCGATGGGTAGCCCCGGGAAACGACGCCTCAGGGTGCCGGCGAGATCGGCCCCGTCACGCTCGGGCATCACGAGATCCACGAGGGCCGCGTCGTAGCCCGCACTCTCCACCATCTCGAGCGCCTCGTCGGCCGAGGTCGTCGCGTCAACCTCGTATCCATGCCGCCCCAGGGCCCGGGTCAGCATCTGCCCGATGCCGGGATCGTCGTCGACGACGAGAATACGAGCCGTCTCTCCCATGTGAAGTGCCGCCGATGCTATCAAGGCGGCGCCCTCCCGGCAAAGAGCCGAAAGGTCTAGACGGGGACTCGATCCGGGGACGACGCGTCACCAGGCACCCCACGGGTGGGCCCTTCCGGGGGCTCCGCACGCGCACCCCGCCCGGAGCCGGATTCGACTACACTCGCCCGATGGCCCGCGTGGCGACACGCCAGTGGCTCGTCGACGTCTTGGGCCTCGCGCTGATCCTGCTCGCCCTCCTCGACGTGCTCCGCCCGTCGCTCCTCCTCCTCCCGACGATCACCGCGGGCGGCGACACGCCGTGCCACTACCCGACCGCCGCCTGGTTCCACGAGAGGCTGCTCCCCGCCCTGCGGCTGCACGGCTGGTACCCGGGGGCGTACCTTGGACACCCGCTCCTCCTCTACTACTTCCCTCTGCCGTTCCTGGTGATCTCGGCCCTGACTCCGATCATGGGCCTGCCCGTCGCCTTCAAGCTGGGCACGGTGCTCGGCGTCTTCCTGCTGCCGCTCCTGGTCTACGCGTCCTTCCGCCTGATGAGGCTGCCGTTTCCGGCGCCGCTGCTGGGGGCGGCGGGTGCCCTCTTGTTTCTGTTCGTCGAGGACAACCCGATCTGGGGCGGGACGATCGCGAGCACGCTGACCGGCGAGTTCTCCTACACGTACGGGATAGGCCTGGCGGTGCTCTTCCTGGGTGTCCTCGTCCGGGCGAGGGAGAGGGGCGAGCTCGGCGCGGGGCCGTGGGCGCCGGCGGCCTGCCTCGGCCTGGTCGCCTACGCCCACGGCTACGCGGTGCTCTGGGCCGGCCTCACCGCCACAGTGCTTCTCTTGTGGGACCCGTCGCCCGAGGCGCGCCATCCTCTGGCTGCTGGCGGTGGCCGCGCTCGCCTTCGGCTCTCGCCGCTCCCCTCCTCGTCCCTCTCCTCGCCGACTGGGGCTGGACGACCCCCTACGACGACGCGTGGATCACCGTCTCCACGACCGGGCTCTTCCCGCCACTCCTGTGGCCCCTCTTCGCCGCCGCCGTCGTCGCGTTCGCGGCGATGGCGGCGAGGTGGCGCAGGCGGCCGGACCCTCGCCTGCTCCTCCTCGGCCACGGGGCTCTCGTCGGGACGGCCCTCGCCGCGGCCGGACCGTCACTCGGGGTGATCGACGTCCGCTTCGTGCCCTTCGCCCAGCTTTCTCTGGCCCTGGCCGGGGCCGCCGCCCTCGGTCTCGCCCTCTCGCGTCTCCTTCGCGCCGACGTGGCCGCCCTCGGCCTCGTGCTGCTGGCGGTGGTCTACGGCGAGTGCGAACTCACGCATCCTCCGCCACTGGGTCGACTGGAACTACTCGGGGCTCGAGGCGAAAGAGCTGTGGCCGGCCTGGCAGGAGCTCACCGCCGCCCTGCGCGGCGGAGTGGGGGAGCCCCGGGTCGCCGTCGAGTACGGGGCGGTCCACGAGCGTGCGGGCTCGATCCGGATGTACGAGACCCTCCCGTTCTTCTCGGGCCGATCGACGCTCGAGGGCGTCTACAACCAGGCCAGCGTGATGACGCACCCCCTCTACTACCTCGCCTCGGAGCTCTTCGCCTCGTCACCGAACCCATTCCGCAGCCGCACCTACTCGCTGTTCGATCCCGAGTCGGCGATCCCGCGCCTGCGGCTCTTCAACGTCGGGCAGATCGTCGTGGTGAGCCCCGAGCTCGAGTCGGCCCTGGACGCCCGGGTCGATCTCGTGCGCGAGGCTCGGATCCCACCGTACACCCTCTACCGCCTCCGGGATCCGGGGCCGGGCTACGTGGAGCCGCTCGCATTCGCGCCGGTGCGGGCCCCGCGGGCCGACTGGCAGAACACCGCATATCGATGGGTGAGCCGCAAGCCGCCGAACCGGGCGCTCCTCGTCTTCACCGACGACACCCGATTCGAGGAGGTGCTGCCCGACCCGTGGGCGCCTCCCCCCGAGGTCCCACTCCCCGGCGGCGTCGAGGTCGAGGCCACGGTCGAGGCCGAGGAGATCCGCATCAGGACCAGCCGGCCCGGCCACCCGCTGCTCGTGAAGGTGTCGTACCACCCGCGGTGGCGCGCCGAAGGCGCGGAGGGTCCGTATCTGGCCTCGCCCGGGCTCATGCTCGTCGTCCCCCGGCACGCCGAGGTGAAGCTCCGCTACGCGGCCCGGGCCTGGCCGGACCGTCTCGGGTGGGGGCTCGGGTTCGGGACGGTGCTGGCCGGTCTCCCGTTGGCCGTCCGTCGTCGACGCCGACGATCCGCGGAGGACCACCCTCCGGAGGACGCCGGGAAGAGGGGCACCGCGGGCTCCCGGGCGATCCGCTCCTTGCCGCTCGTCGTCGTCGTCCTGCTCGTGGCGACAAGACTCTGGCCCGCGGCGCCGCCCGCGGGCGACGAGGACTGGCTCTACGAACAGGCCTCGCGTGCCTACGCGGAGGGACGTTGGGCCGACTCCGCCGAATACGCACGCCACACACGACTCCCAGCGAGCGAGACCCGGCGAGCCGAGCTCCTGTGCGTCCGCGGCGAGGCCCTCCTGCGCTCCGGCCACCCGCGGGAGGCGGTGGAGGCCTTCACCGAGGTCGTGAGGCAGGCCCCCGACGACCCCCATCGTCCCCAGGCCCTCTTCTCCGGCGCTCTGGCGAAGGAGGCCGCGGGCGACGACGCCGGGGCCGCGCTCTGGCGCCGCTGGCTCCGCGAGCAGTTCCCGGGAAACCCGTGGACGGAGCGGCTCCCACCCCCGGCCGACTAGTGGGATCCAGCGGACGTCGTCTGAACGCCGCAGACCACGCGGCGAGGGCTTCGGCGGCACGCCGCTAGATCGCGCCGGGGGCGGACTCCATCTCCCGGACGATCGCGTCGGCGGCCTTGCCCGGATCCTCGGCCGCGGTGATGGGACGCCCCACCACGATGTAGTCTGCCCCCGCCGCGAGCGCGGTCGCCGGGGTGGCCGCCCGAACCTGGTCCCCGGCCGCGGCCCCCGCGGGTCGGATGCCGGGGGTCACGATCAGGAAGTCGACTCCGCACGCCTCGCGGATGACCTCCACCTCCTGGGGCGACGCGACGACCCCGTCCAGCCCCGCCTCCATGGCCAGCAGGGCGAGGCGGCGGACGGACTCGTGCACCGAGCCGTTGACGCCGATCTGCCCGAGGGAGTCCTGGTCGTGGCTCGTGAGGATGGTGACGCCGAGAAGGCGCGTCCTCATGGCCGGGAGCGCGCCGACCGCCGCCTCGAGCATCGCCCTCCCCCCGAGGCCGTGGACGTCGATGAGCGACACCCCCAGTCGCGACGCACTGCTCACCGCCCCCGCCACGGTGTTCGGGATGTCGTGGAACTTGAGGTCGAGGAACACCTTCTCGCCGCGGCCCACGACCTCCTGCACGAACGCGGGGCCGGCGGCCGTGAACAGCTGGCTCCCGACCTTGAAGAGACCCACCTTGCCGGCCAGGCGGTCGACGAGGGCCCGGGCGATGTCGGCCTTGGGGACGTCCAGGGCCACGATCAGCCGGTCGCGCGCGTTCATGGGCACACCTCCGAGCCGCAGGGGCCGGGGACGCCCGGGTACTCCAGGGTGCCGACCACCGCGCCGATGTCGTCGAGTCCCTGTCGCGCCAGCCACGTCGTGAGATCGGCGAGGATCCGCTCGTGGACACCCGGATCGACGAAGTTCGCGGTCCCGACCTGAACCGCGTGGCAGCCTGCGACGAGGAACTCGAGGGCGTCGCTCGCGGAAGAGATGCCACCGATCCCGATCACCGGGATGCTCACCGCACGCGCCGCCTGCCAGGCCATCCGAACCGCTATCGGCCGGATGGCCGGACCCGAGAGACCGCCGGTGCCGAAGGCCAGCTTGGGCTTGCGAGCCTCGACGTCGATCGCGAGGCCGAGAAACGTATTGACGCAGGAGAGCGCGTCCGCGCCCGCCTCCTCCGCGGCGCGGGCGAAGACCGCGATGTCCGCGACGTTGGGCGAGAGCTTTGGGATCACGGGCAGGCGCGTGGCTTCTCGCACCGCCGCCACCACCTGGTGGGTCATCCGCGGGTCGCCCCCGAAGGCCATGCCGCCCTTCTTCACGTTCGGGCAGGAGATGTTGACCTCGAGGCCGGCGATGCCCTCCGCCCCGTCGCAGACGCGCGCCACCTCCGCGTACTCCTCCACGGTGTCGCCGCACACGTTGACGAGGTGGACGGTGTCGTGCCGTGCGATCCGGGGCAGGACATCGCGCACGAAGGCGCGGATGCCGATGCCCTGCAGCCCGATCGCGTTGAGGAGACCGGACGGCGTCTCTGCGATTCGAGGGGTGGGGTTGCCGTCGCGCGGCTCCATGTAGAGGCCCTTCGAGACGAAGCCGCCGAGACGAGAGAGGTCCAGCACGTCCTCGTACTCGATCCCGTAGCCGAAGGTGCCGGAGGCCGCGATCAGCGGGTTCTTGAAGCGGAGGCCGGCGATCTCGACCGCGAGGTTCATGCCACCGCCCCCGCGGCGCCCCGGCGAGCCCGCGAGACGTCCTCGCCGGGCCAGCGCACCCGGGCCGCATCGAAGACGGGGCCCTCGGTGCACGCGCAGCGGTACTTCGCCCGTGTCTCGTCCGCGTCCTGGACCTTCACCACGCAGCCGAGGCAGGTGCCGATCCCGCAGCCCATCCAGGGATCCAGGCTCACCTCCGCCGCGAGACCGCGAGCATCCGCCACGCGCGCCACCGCGTGCAGCATCGCCTCCGGTCCGCAGGCGTAGAGACGCGCGGGGCCGGCCCCCGAGTCCAGCCACTCCTCGAGCGGCGCCGTCACCCGTCCGTGGTGCCCGACGCTGCCGTCTTCCGTGGCCGGCACGAGCGCAGCGCCGGCGCCGCGCAGGTGCTCGAGGAGCGGCAGATCGTCCGACGTGCGCCCTCCGTAGAAGAGGCGTCCGCGTCCGCCCGACCGCTTCAACTCCTCGGCAAACAGGCGAAAGGGGGCGACACCGTAGCCTCCGGCGACGAGCAGGGCCTCGGTGCCGGCGGGGGGCGTCGAGAAGGGACGGCCGAGGGGGCCGAGGCACTGGGCCACCTCGCCGGGCCCGAGGGTGCGGAGCGCGCGCGAGCCCGGGCCCACCTCCTTGATGAAGAGGGTGAAGGTCTCCGCAACCGGGTCGGTGGCCATGATCGAGAAGGGGCGGCGCAGCGGGGGCTCGGCCGAGGTGCCTGCCTTGATCATCACGAACTGGCCGGCGCGGGCGTCGCGGGCGACCTCGGGGTGCCGGAAGGTCAGCAGCCAGTACGGTCCCCGGAGCCCCTCGCGGGCCACGAGCGGGACGATCCGGTTGGAGGGCATCCGAGCGATCATACCCGTGCCGGCGGGGAGGCGTCGACCGCGGCGTGGGGATGGGCTACGCTTCGGATCGATGATGCGCCGGCTGCTGGCGAGCGCGGCCCTGGCGGCCTCGATTGGGGCCGCCAGCCTCTGCGTCCTGGCCCTCTATCTCAACCCGGGCCTCGAGCTCCATCGCGAGGTGTTGCCCCTCGCCCTGTGCCTCTTCCTCCCCTGGGCACTCGGGGCGGCGGTCGTTCTCGCCCCTGCCGCCGTCGTCGCGAGGGCCCTGCGCTGGTGGCCGCGCCCCCTGCGTCCCGTGATCGTCGGATGGCCCGACCTCACGGCCCTCGTCTTCCTGGCCCTCTCGGGCGCCGCGCTCCTCTACTGGCACAACCTCCTGAGCTACCGCCACTCGATCCCGGTGGACGCCCAGCGCGCGCTGGCCCTCTCCTCGGTCGTCCTGTCCGGGGCCGCGTTCGTTCTGCTGGCCATCGGCCTCGACTTCGTCCTCTTCCCCCGTCACCCCCGCTCGGGTGCGGCCGCCCTCGCCGTGCTGGCCCCGGTGGTCGCGCTTACGGTGCCCCTCGCCCTCCGACCCGAGCCCCCCTCGCCGTCCCCCCCGATCCCGGTCCAGCTCGACAACGTCCGACCCGCCCGGCGGGTGACGGTGGTGGGGATCGACGGCCTCGGCCCTGCCGACCTGCGTGACGGCCCGGAGGGCGGGCGCATCCCCTCGCTGGTCCGCCTGGCCCACCGCGGCGCCTTCGGGCCCCTGGCCACGCTGCGCCCGACGGAGGGGCCGCCTATCTGGACGACCATGCTCACCGGACGCCTGCCCCGCGATCATGGCATCAAGAGCTTCTTCACGTACCGTCTCCGGCTCTCGACGAGTGAGTGGGCACTGCTTCCGAAGGGCGCGTTCGTCGGCCAGCTCGAGCGGGTGGGGCTCGCCTCCCGCCGGCCCGTGACCTCTTCGTCCCGCGGGCGGCGCGCGCTGTGGAACGTGCTCGACGCCTTCGGCATCCCGGCCGGCCTGGTGCGGATCTGGGGAACCCACCCGCCGGAGACGATCCGGGGCTTCGTGTTGTCTCCCTACTTCCACGCCCTGCGCGAGGATGCGCAGCGCGTCCCGGGCACCCTCCATCCCCCGGGCCTCCTCGCCGAGGTCCGGGCGCGCGGCGTCGGCCCCGACGACATCGATGCGGTGCTGTTGCGGGAGCTGGCCGACGCACCGACGCCCGGCGCCTCGCCGCTCGAAGATCCCGCCCTGAGCGCGCTCGCCGCGGAGGCGCTCGCGCCCGACCTCAGCTACGCGCGGGCGGCCGGGGTCCTCCGGGGCGCCTACGATCCCCCGTTCTTCGCCATCTCGTTTCACGGCTACGACGTGGCGGGCCACGCCTTCTACCGCTACGCACACCCCGGGGTCTTCGGCGACGTGCCAGATGAGCAGGCGCGCCGTTACGGTCGCGTCCTGGACCGCTACGCGTCGCTTCTCGGCCAATGGGTGGGCGAGCAGGCGCAGGGGTTGCGGCGGGGAGAGGTCCTCGTCGTCCTCTCCGGCCACGGCCTCGAGCCGAGCCCACTCGGGCGGCGTCTGCTCGGCACCCTCACCGGCACCACCGTGGCCAACGCGTCCCACGCCGCCGGGCCCGAGGGGTTCTTCCTCGCCGTGGGCGACGGCATCCGGGCGGAGTCCCGCCTCCGAAGTGCCTCCGTACTCGACGTGGCCCCGACGCTGCTGTACCTCATGGGCCTGCCCGTTGCGCGCGACATGGAGGGCCGGGTGCTGACCGAGATCCTCGACGAGGACTTCGCCCGGGAGAACCCCGTCACCTTCATTCCCAGCTACGAGAGCCTCGACGTCGCCCCGGCCGCCCCCGGGGCCCCGCTCGAGGAGTTGCCCCCGCTCCCGGAGGAGAGTGGGTGAGCCGGCGCCTCGTCCTCTTCGACATCGATGGCGCGCCGCTGGAGGCGAACCGGTTCTTCGCGTTCGGGGCCTTCGGCTCCGATCACGAGGACCGCTATCGGCTTCCAGCGATCGCCCTCGAGCGGGCCCGCGAGACGCTGGGGATCTCCTTCGCGGGGCCCGAGGTCGTGATCGTCGGGGACTCGATCCATGACGTCCTCTGCGGCCGGGACCTGGGCGTCCGCGCGGTCGCGGTCGCGACCGGAAGGACACCACCCGAGCGCCTCGCCGAAGCGGGTCCCCACGCCCTGCTCCCCGACTTCTCGGACACTCGCGCCCGCCTCGCCGCGATCCTGGGTGATGGCACCTCGCAGAGCTGAGTCCCTGCTTCCGAGCGTACCGGAATACCTCCCGCTGCCCGTCGTGCCTCGGATTCAGTCCGGATTGGCCCGTTTCAGATACCACCCGAAGTGGCCAACAGCACCCGCGGTTCCGGCCTACGCCACTTGGTCCGGCGCCCAAGGTCATCGTGCTCGGGCCGAGCGCAACGGACTGAGTCCGCGCCTGGCGATGGCGGTGTCCCCGGGTCGGGAACGGCCCCGGAATCGATTAGAGTGTCTGATCGAGCAACAAGCATGACAGCGGTTCCAGAGGGACGGGCGCATCGGACGCGAGCCCCGGCGATCTCGACGGAGGTCATCGAGAGGATCTGTGAGCGGCTGCAGGCCAACCAGCCCGTGAGGAGAAGTCTCCCGGGGCTGGGTCGGCTCCACATCGACCGCCAGCTGCCGTTTCTCTGCCTGCACCGCGTGCCCCCGGGTCGCAGCGATCCGGGCACCGACCGCCTCGTGATGGCCGAGGCCTCGTATCTCGTGGCGACCGGGCGGCGGGCGACCTCGGCGGCCCTGGCTCCCCTGTTGCGCCGGATCATCGAGACCCTGTGCGGGGAGTTCAGGGGATTCCTGCTGCTGGAGGTCTGGTCGACGGAGCATCTGCCCGAGCGGGACTCGGTGCCGTCGGGAGCGGTGCATCCTCCGGCCTTCGAGATCCACGTGAGCAAGGACCAAGATCTCCGGGACACGGCGGAGACGCTCCGGGCGCGGCTGGACCGAATCAGGATCCACCGCCGACCCGCGACGGTCGAGGTCCGGCCGGGCAGCGGGTGGAGGCCTCCGGGGCTGGTGCCGATCCTGCCGCCCCACGAGATGCGGGCTCTCGGCGGCCGGGCGATTGGGCTGGGGGTGGCCCCGATCTACCGGAGCCCGGACGGCGAAACGGTCTATCCGTTCATTCTGAGGGCCTTGAGGCGGGCCCTGTCGCCCGCCTTGAAGCGGACCTTTCACCACTTCGCACAGGAGCACACCTCCCACACTCCGCCCAGCTACCAGGCGCTGGGGCGGCGCCGGATGGTCAAAGCGGTCTGGGAGGTGGACGAGAAGCTGGCGGGCATCAGCGACTCGTTCGACTTCCTGCTCCTCGTCACGCCGGTGAACATCGAATCCGCGTGGCATCGCTTCCGGCGAAGACGCTTCCAGGAGGCGCCGGTCTTTCAGTATCGGCCCCGGCCGATCGACCCGGTCCTGATGAAGCGGCGCCTGTACGAGATTCCCATCGAGCGCGTCGAGGACCCGACCCTGGCCCAGCTCTTCTGGGAGAAGCAGGCGGAGCTGGATCGGCAGCTCACGATGCTGGCCGACCGCGACACCCGACGCTTCGTCTACGGCGGCCTGCAGTCGTATGGCAGGCCCGACGCCGCGCTGGTGTCCACGGCCCGGGACCTGCTGGACGAGATTCCCTCGCGGACGCGAGAGGACGGGCGACAGGGACACCTGGACGCCGCGGCCTTTGCCGAGCGGGCCCGGGAGGAGCTGAGCTACTACCACCGCATGGACCCGGCGTTCACCGCCACGGTGCAGGTGCGTGAGGATATGTACTCCGGGCTGATGGTCTCACGAGGGCGGCTGCTGATCGGCAAGAACGCCAGAATCCCCCGCGGCCGGGCGGAAGCCCTCCTGAACCATGAGGTGGGGACCCATCTGGTCACCTACTACAATGGCCGCGCGCAGCCTCTTCGCCAGCTGTACGTGGGGCTGGCCGGATACGACGAGCTCCAGGAGGGGCTGGGGGTGCTGGCTGAGTATCTGGTCGGTGGCCTCAGCCGGGCACGGTTGCGCCTGCTGGCGGCGCGCGTCGTGGCCGCGCACAGCATGGTCGAGGGGGCTTCGTTCGTGGAGGTGTATCGCCTGCTCGACCGGACGTACGAGTTTGACCAGACGACGGCGTTCACGGTCACGATGCGGATCTTCCGCGGGGGGGGTCTGGTCAAGGATGCCGTGTATCTGCGGGGTCTGCTCCGCGTTCTCGACTACGTGAAGAAGGGTGGCGAGCTCGAGCCCCTCTACGTCGGGAAGATCGCGGCCGTTCATATCCCCCTCATCGAAGAGCTGCGGTGGCGCGAGGTGCTGCGAGCCGCCGCCGCTTCGCCCCCGGTTTCTCGACCGTGAAGACAGCCTCCAGCGGTTGCATGAGATTCGCGATGGACGTTCGCTGCTCGAAATGGCGGGCGGGCGGGCCCGGAAGGAGAAGAGACAATGAGACTTGGACTCGTCGTGAACGACATCAAGACCGAGGAGACGGGCTACACGACCGTCCGCCTGGCCATGGCCGCGATCAACCTGGGCCACGAGGTGTGGCTGATGGGGGCCGGGGACTTCGCGTACGACCCGGATGAGATCATCCGGGCCCGGGCCCGGACGGCCCCCCGGTCGAAGTACAACTCGTCGGAGACCTTCCTGGCCGACCTGCAGGGCAGGAAGGCCAGGATCCGAGCGGATCACCGTCGACGATCTCGACGTGCTGATGCTGCGCAGCGATCCCTCGACGGACACCGGGCTGCGTGCCTGGGCGCAGGCCGCGGGCATCATCTTCGGCCGCGTGGCCATGCGGCACGGGGTGATCGTGCTCAACGACCCCAACGGCCTGTCCAAGGCGATGAACAAGATGTACTTCCAGCTGTTTCCCGAAGAGGTCCGCCCGAAGACGCTGATCACCCGGGACCGGGACGAGATCAAGGCCTTTGCCAAGGAGCTGGGGGGCAACGTCGTCCTGAAGCCGCTGCAGGGCTCCGGGGGACAGAGCGTCTTCCTGGTGCGCCCGGACGACCTGCCGAATCTGAACCAGATGATCGAGGCGGTCAGCCGCGACGGGTACGTCATCGCCCAGGAGTACCTTCCCGCGGCCGCCGAAGGGGACACGCGGCTCTTCGTGATGAACGGCCAACCGCTGCGCTACAAGGGCAAGTACGCCGCCTTCCGGCGCGTCCGTCACGGGGACGACATGCGCAGCAACATCCACGCGGGAGGCAAGCTCCGTCAGGCCACCATCACCGACACCCACCTGAAGATCGTCGAGATCGTCCGCCCCAAGCTCGTGCAGGACGGCATGTTCCTCGTGGGGCTCGACATCGTCGGGGACAAGCTCATGGAGATCAACGTCTTCAGCCCGGGCGGCCTCGGGAGCGCCCAGAAGTTCGAGAAGGTGAACTTCACGCACGCCGTTCTCCACGCCCTGGAGCACAAGGTGGACTACATGAGGTACTACCGGCGCAACTTCGACAACGTCGACCTGGCGACGCTGTAGGGGCCAGGAGGACGAAGGTGGGGGAATCGACCTGGAGCGTCATGACGGGGGACGGCCCCCTGGTGGCGACCGCAATTCACGATGGTCACGCAATCCGCGAGGAGCTGCGAGATCGGAGTGCGCTGAGCGAGTCGGTGAGGCTGCGGGAGGAGGATCCGTTCACCGGCGAGTGGACGACGGTGGCGGGCACGCGGGTCGTGGTCCGGCGGTCGCGTTTCGAGGTGGACCTGAACCGGCCGCGCGAGAAGGCGGTGTACCTCGAGCCCGGGGATGCCTGGGGCCTGGCCCTCTGGAGAGAGCCTCTCACGCCGGAGATGCTGGACCGCTCACTCGCGCTGTATGACTCGTTCTACGCCGAGCTGAGGCAGATGCTGCAGAAGAAGGTCGAGAGCCACGGGCGTTTCGTCCTGTTCGATCTGCACTCGTACAACCACCGGCGGGCCGGGCCCGAAGGGCCCCCGGCGGCGCCGACGCAGAATCCCGAGGTCAATGTCGGCACCGGCAACCTGGACCGCGAGCTCTGGGCGCCGGTGGTCGAGTCGTTCCTGTCGGCGCTCGGCGGGTTCGATTTCGGGGGGCGACACCTCGACGTGCGCGAGAACGTCAAGTTCCGGGGAGGGTATCTGTCGAAGTGGGTCCAGCAGGAGTTCCCCGGGTCCGGTTGCGCGCTCGCGATCGAGTTCAAGAAGTTCTTCATGGATGAATGGACCGGAGAGCCCGATCCGAAGACGATCGAGACGGTGGGCCGGGCGCTGGAGTCGACCGTTGCCCCCGTTCTCGCCGCCCTGGGCCGACGGGGCTCTCCCGCCTGATGGCCGGCGGCCGAAAGCGTCCCACTGCATGCCGGAGAGCCCGGAGTAGCGAGAAGCGCGAGTTGAGTTCGTGGCCCAGCTCGTGGAAGAGGGTCTCGTCGAGGGCGCCGCGAGCCTCGTCTGATCGGGCGCGGCTTGTTCGCCCCCTGCCTCTCGGGTTACGATCCGCCCGCCTTGACGAGTTTGGTACTCATGGACGCGGCCCGGATGGGCCGCACGCTCTCGCGCATCGCCCACGAAATCCTGGAAGGTCATCCCCGGGTGAGCTGCCTCGTGCTGGTCGGGGTGCGCACGCGGGGGGTTCCGCTCGCCCGGCGTCTGGCGCGGCTGATCGCCGAGACCGTGGGGGCCGAGCCGGCGGTCGGGGCGCTCGACATCACCCTCTACCGCGACGACTTCACGACTCTGGCCCCGCAGCCCATCACGAGGGGAACGGACATCCTCTTCTCTATCGACGGCCAGACGGTCGTGCTGGTGGACGACGTGCTCTTCACCGGGCGCACCGTGCGCGCGGCCCTCGACCAGCTCATCGACTTCGGCCGACCCTCCCGCATCGAGCTTGCGGTCCTGGTGGACCGGGGGCACCGCGAGCTGCCGATCCGGGCCGACTACGTGGGCCGGACCCTCTCGACCGCGCGTGACGAGGCGGTGCAGGTGCTGGTGCGGGAGGAGGACGGTCGGGACGAGATTGTTCTCAAGAAGCGCGGGCGCGCCCCGAGCCCGGCGACGGCGAAGCCGTCGAGGCGCAAGGCCGTGTCGAAGGCCGGGCGGAAGCGCCCGCCCGCTGCCCGGAGGAAGAAGACGGCGAGCCCGAGTACTCGGAGGCGGCGTTGAGCTTTCCCCATCGGCACCTCCTCGGCATCGAGCCTCTCGAGGCCGCGGACATCCAGACGATCCTCGACACCGCAGACGGCCTGAAGGAGATCCTGGATCGGCCCATCAAGAAGGTGCCGGCGTTGCGCGGGCGCACGGTGGTCAACCTCTTCTACGAGAGCTCGACCCGCACCCGCTCCTCGTTCGAGATCGCGGAGAGGGTCCTGTCTGCGGACAGCCTGTCCATCGCCGCCGGGACGTCGAGCGTGGTCAAGGGGGAGACTCTTCTCGACACCGCCAAGAACCTCGAGGCCATGAACCCCGACCTCGTGATCATGCGTCACGCCTCCTCCGGGGCGCCGCACTTCCTCGCGCGCCACTGCCGCTTCTCGGTGGTCAACGCCGGGGACGGGGCGCACGAGCACCCCACCCAGGCGCTGCTCGACGCGCTCACGCTGCGCCAGCACAAGGGCAAGATCAAGGGTCTGAAGGTGGCGATCATCGGCGACATCCTCCACAGCCGCGTCGCCCGCTCGAACCTGTGGCTCTTGTCCAAGATGGGCGCCCAGGTCGTCCTGTGCGGGCCGCCGACGGTCATCCCCCCGGGAATCGAAGGGCTCGCCCCGGTCACATACCGTATCGAGGAGGCGATCGAGGGGGCGGACGCGATCATGATGCTCCGCATCCAGCTCGAGCGCATGAGTGGGGGCTTCTTCCCGACCAAGCGTGAGTACTTCCGCCGCTTCGGCCTCACCGAGGATCGCGCCCGCCGCGCCAAGAAGGACGTGCTGATCCTGCACCCGGGGCCTCTCAACCGCGGGGTGGAGATCGCGAGCGAGGTGGCGGACGGGCCGTACTCGGTGATCCTCGACCAGGTCACGAACGGTGTGGCCGTCCGCATGGCTGTGCTCTACCTGCTCCTCGGTGGGAGCCCGGAGGCTGCGTCATGAGCCGGCTTCTGCTCAGGGGGGGACGGGTGATCGACCCTGAACAGGGCGTCGACGCCACTCTCGACGTCCTGATCTCGGAGGACACGGTCGCGGAGGTGGGGACCCGCCTCTCCGCCCGGGGGGCGCAGGTCCTCGAGATGAAGGGCCTCGTCGTCTGTCCCGGCTTCATCGACATCCACACCCACCTGCGCGAGCCCGGGCAGGAGCACAAGGAGACGATCGCCACCGGGACCCGAGCGGCGGCAGCGGGCGGCTTCACCGCGGTCTGCGCCATGCCCAACACCGAGCCGGTGAACGACAACGAGGGGATCACGCGTCTCATCCTGGAGAAGGCGCGCGTCGAGGGTGCGGTCCGGGTCTACCCGATCGGGGCCATCACCCAGGGTTCGAAGGGCGAAGATCTCGCCGAGTACGGGGACCTCCGCGAGGCCGGCTGCGTCGCCGTCTCCGACGACGGGCATCCGGTCGCGGACACCCGGGTCATGCGGCGGGCCCTCGAGTACGCGAAGGCCTTCGACCTCGTGGTGATCGAGCACTGCGAGGACCCGAGCCTCTCCGAGAAGGCCTGCATGAACGAGGGCGCGGTGTCGACGCACCTCGGCCTGAGCGGCGAGCCCGCGGTGGGCGAGGCGATCATGGTCGACCGCGACGTGCTGCTGGCCGAGCTCACCGGGGGGCGGCTCCACATCGCCCACATCTCGGCCGCGGCCTCGGTGGACGCGGTGCGGCGCGGCAAGGCGCGCGGCGTGAACGTCACCGCCGAGGTCACGCCGCACCATCTCTTCCTGACCGACGAGGAGGTCCGCGAGAGCGCCTACGACACCTCCACCAAGATGAAGCCGCCGCTCCGCTCGGAGACCGACCGGCAGGGGACGATCGCCGGGGTGCAGGACGGGACGATCGACTGCATCGCCACCGACCACGCGCCCCACCACGTGGACGACAAGAAGGTGGAGTTCGATCGGGCGGCCAACGGCGTCGTCGGTCTGGAGACGGCGGTGGCCCTGTGCCTGGATCGGCTGGTGGGGGAAGGGCTCGTGGACCTGCCCCGGCTCGTGTCGCTTCTCTCGGCCAACCCCGCCCGGGTCCTCGGCCTGCCCGGGGGCACGCTCGCCCCGGGATCGCCGGCCGACGTGACCGTCCTCGATCTCACCCGCAACCGACAGGTCGACCCCTCCCGCTTCGAGAGCAAGGGCCGGAACACCCCTTTCGGCGGATGGATCCTCAAGGGGTGGCCGGTGGCGACGATCGTGGCCGGGAAGCTCGCCTGGGACGACCTGAAGCGCTAGTTTGCGAGCTTGACCGACCCCATCGCCGAGTACCACCGTCTCCTCGAGGCCGACCCCGCAGCCGCGCGGGCGCAGGTGGAGAGCCTCCGTGACGCTTTCGCCCGCCGGGGCATCACCTTCGACGGGCAGGCCATGCCGAGCTTCGTCCGCCCCCACTTCGTGGCTCGCCGCGACTGGGACGCGCTCCGGTCGCAGGGGGTGCGCGTGATGGAGATCGCGGTCCGCGTGGCCCGCCACGTGTTCGAGGGAGACGTGGGGCGCCTTTGTGATTTCCTCGGGACGCCGGCGGCCGAGGCGCGCTGGGTGGCCCTCGACCCGGGACCGCCCGACGTGGTCCTGTCGCGCCTCGACGCGTTCGTGACCCCGGAGGGGCCGCGCTTCATCGAGATCAACTCCGACGCCCCCGCCGGCTTCGGCTACAGCGACCGGATGGCGGGGCTGTTCCGTGAGCTCCCCGTCTTCCGGGAGTTCGCCGGGCGCGTCCCGGTGTCCTACGTCGCCTCGGGCGAGGGGCTCGTTCGAGCGGTGGCCGGGCAATGGCGGCCCTCGGCGGGCCCGGCGCCGCCCCGCATCGCCATCGTCGACTGGGCCGGCGTCAAGACCCGTCCCGACCAGGAGATCCTTCGCGAGGCCTTTGCCGCCCGGGGCTTCGCGTGCACGCTCGCCGACCCACGCGAGGTCGACGTCGTGAACGATCGGCTGCACGCGGCCGGGGCCCCGGTGGACCTCGTCTATCAGCGGGCGTCCCTGAACGAGCTGGTCGCCCACGAGATCGAGGTGACCGCCTTCTTCGAGGCCTACCGGCGGCGGCTGTGCCCCATCGTGAACTCCTTCCGCTGCCGGCTCTCGGAAGACAAGGCCTTCTTCGCCATCCTCACCGACGAGACGTTCGCACACCTCATGAGCGACAAAGAGCGCGAGCTCGTATCCCGGGTGCTGCCCTGGACCCGCCGGGTGGCCGAGCGGAAGACGGTGAAGGATGGGCGCGAGATCGACCTCGTGCCGTTCATCGTCGAGGAGCGAGAGCGACTGGTCCTGAAGCCCGCCCACGCCTACGGCGGTCGCTCGGTGTTCCTCGGGTCGGAGACGACACCCGCCGACTGGGCTACCGCCGTGCAGAGCGCCCTCGACGCCCCGTGGGTGGTGCAGGAGCGGGTCGTCATCCCGGAGGAGCCCTTCCCCTTCTTCGATGATGACGCCGGCGACCTCGCCTTCGTTTCGCTGAAGGTGAACGCGAACCCGTTCTACGTCGCCGGAGAGAGCGTGGGCGCGGTGACCCGGGCCTCGCGAAGCTCCGTGATCAACGTCAGCGCCGGCGGCGGCAGCGTCCCGACGTTTGTTATTGGCTAGGTCCCGGGCCAGGGCGTGTGATGGAAGGTGTACTCGCCGAGGACTCTCTCGCCCTGCGGGTCGACGGCCAGGAGTCGCAGCCACTGGACGTGCGCCGGCAGCCTGCGCAGGGCGTCCGCGGCGGGAGCAAAGACGAGCTCGTCGTCCTCGGGGTCGAAGGGAAGGTCGGAGAGCCGCTCCTCCGGTCCGTCGTCCACGCGGATGACGAGATCGAGCCGAGATACGCCGCCGAGGTCCGCCGTGAGCCGGGCGAGCACCACGTCGTCCTCGGGGCTCACGGTACACTGCACGCCCTCCCCGGGCCGCACGCGGTACTCGCGGATCCGCCGGCCCTCGCGCCGGAGCCACTCGACCACGGCCGGCAGCACCGCGGTCGACAGAGCTCCCTTGCGGACGAGTCCCCGGACGCCCTCGGCAATGGCGGCCAGCGCCTGCCCTCGGCGGGCGCACTCGTCGCAGGAGACAAGGTGCTCCTCGAGTTGGCGCTGCTCGGGGGCCGCGAGCTCGCCCGCCCACCAGGCGAGGAGTACCTCGTCCGTCACGGGAGTCGCGCACCCGACGCTCATGTCCCGGCCCCCACGACGCAGTCCCGCAGGCGGACGAACGCGCGGCGCCTGACCGTCCGGACGTTCTCGGAGCTGAGGGACAGGCGGGCCCCGATCTCGCTCGAGGGCTGCTCGGCGTAGAAGGTGAGCACGAGCACGGTGCGCTCCCGAGGGGCCAACCCCTCCAGGCACTCGCGCAGACGGCCCTGGTCCAGGAGTAGCAGGTCCGGCTCGGCCCGGCGGGGGAAGACGGCGGCGAAGCGGTCGAGCAGCGCCTCGCGCCGCTTCCGACCGCGGCGGAGGTTCCGGACGACGAGCCGGCAGATCCCGAGGACGAACGAGGCCAGGCGCTCCGGCTCCCGGACGCGTCCCGCCCTCAGCCGCTCCAGGGTCAGCATGAGGACCTCCTGAACGAGGTCGTCGGAGGCGGCCGGGTCGCGCAGGTGACGCAGGCCGTAGAGCCGGACGCGCGGGGCGAAGCGCCGGAAGAGCTCCGCCTCCGCCTCCGCCGCGTCTGCCCCGGCCCCGGAGACCCGGCGGGCGAGCTCCGCGTCGGAGGGGGTGCCGGCGCGTGCGGCTCGTCCACGCCGCGAGCGTATCACCCATCGGTGTCACGTCAGGGAAGTGTCACGATCGTCGCCCCCGTGACACTCCCCTTGCAGAACCAGGGAGGAAATGAATGATCACGAACGCTCAGAGCGGGACACGCGTGGACGAGGTGGCCCCGGCGATCTACCGGATCTCTACACCGGTCAAGGAGTTCCCGGGGGGCTTCAGCTTCAACCAGTACCTGATCGCGGACGAGGAGCCGCTGCTCTTCCACTCGGGGCCACGCCGGATGTTCCCGCTCGTGCGGGAGGCGATCGCCGCCGTGATGCCGGTGGAGCGGCTCCGCTGGGTGGGCCTCTCGCACGTCGAGGCGGACGAGTGCGGCGGGCTCAACGACCTGCTGGCGGTGGCCCCGGAGGCCCAGCCGCTGTGCAGCCGCGTCGCCGCGATGGTCTCGGTGGACGACCTCGCCGACCGGCCCGCTCGCCCTCTCGCCGACGGGGAGGTGCTGACTCTGGGCAAGACCCGCGTCCGCTGGCTCGACGTCCCCCACCTGCCCCACGGTTGGGACTGCGGCTATCTCTACGAGGAGACGACGAGCACGCTCCTCTGCGGTGACCTGTTCACCCAGCCCGGGGCCGACAACCCGCCCGTCACGGAGGGGGACATCCTCGGCCCCAGCGAGGCGATGCGCGACGGCATGGACTACTTCGCGCACTCCGCGGGGAGCCGCGCGCTCTTCGAGAAGCTCGCCGACACGCAGCCGCGGACCCTCGCCTGCATGCACGGCAGCGCGTGGTCCGGCGACGGGAGGCAGCTGCTGCTCGAGCTCGCAGACGCGGTGAACGCCGGCCACGCGGTCGCGCACTGACAGAGCCGACGTCACGCCGCGGCTAGCACTCGACCAATACCTTGAGAGTTCCCGGCCGCGCCGCGTGGTCGAAGGCGGCGACGGCCTCCGTCAGGCGGTAGCGCTCGTCGACGAGCGGCCGGGGATCCACCGCCCCGCGCGCGAGGAGCTCCACGGCCGGGGCGAAGGGGCCGCACCGCGAGCCCACCACCGTGATCTCGTCCACGACGATCGGGGCCAGGTCGACGGAGGCGCGTCCGTGGTACGTGCTCTTGAGGACGATCGTCCCCCGTGGGCGTACCGCGCGGCGGGCGATCGTGAGGCCTTCCGGGTTGCCGGTGCACTCGACGGCGACGTCCGCCTCGTTCTCGGCGACGGCCTCTGCGGTGCCGGTCCGGATCCCGCGGGCCGCGACGAGCTCGAGGGGCCGCGGGCTGCGGCCGACCACGAGGAGATCGCAGCCCGTGGTGGCGAGCGTCTGGGCCACGAGGTTCCCGAGCTTGCCCGCGCCGACGACGACCACCCGATCTCCCGGGCCGATCCTCACCTGCTCCTGGATCTCGAGCGCAGCGGCGGTGGGCTCGGTGAAGACGGCGATCTCGTCCGACACCCCCTCCGGGACCTCGTGGAGGTTGTCCACGGGCAGGACGAGATGGGTGGCGAAGGCCCCGTTTCGGGTCACGATTCCGAGCACCGTTCGCCGCTCGCAATGGGTCGGTCGGCCCGCCCGGCAGGTCGCGCACTCGCCACACACCGCGTTGATCTCGCCCACCACCCGCCGTCCGATCCACTCCGCCGCACCCGGCGCATCCTCGACCACGCCGACGAACTCGTGCCCGGGCACGCCGGTGTAGGGGTAGTAGCCCTGAACGAGTTCGAGGTCGGTGTTGCAGACTCCGGCGAGCCGCACCCGCACGAGCGCCTCGCCCGGTGGCGGAGACGGGCGAGGGACGTCGTCCCTCAGTCGGAGCGTCCGGTCTTCGAGCCAGAGAGCATGCATCGGTTCGCTCGACGGTACGGGCACGCGGGTCGCCCGGGAGCTACTCCTGGAGCGCGGCGAGCGCCTCCTTCCGAGCGGGCTCGAACTCGTCGCCGGGTCGCCACTCCGGGAGCGTGGGGCCGTCGGCGACCTTGACGCCGAGCGAGAAGAGGAGCTGCGCGTCCTCGACCGCGCCCGCGAGGTCCCAGTCGGGAGTCAGGTCGTCGCTCGGCTGGTGATAGTGAGCCTTCTCCCACGCCTCCTGCTGCCTTCGTCCCCAGCCCTCCGGCTTGCCCGACGACATCCGTTCCCACGTCGAGATAGGCGCTCGGCACCCCGATCTTGGCCAGGCTGAAGTGGTCGGAGCGATAGTAGGAGCCTTTCTCCGGGAACGACTCGGGCACGACCGTCCTCCCCTGGGCCTCGGCGAGCGCCCGCAGCCAGTCGTCGAGCGTCGACTTGCCGAGACCGACCACCGCGACGTCGCGGGCGCGCCCCCAGATGTTCATCCCATCGACGTTGATGTTGGCGGCGAGGCGCCCGGGAGGCACCGGAGGGTTCCGAGCCAGGTACTCCGAGCCGAGCAGCCCCTGCTCCTCGGCCCCGACCGAGGCGAAGAGGATGGAGCGCCGTGGGCTCTGCGGGAGCGCAGCGAACGCCTCGGCGATGGCGAGGATCGTCGCCAGCCCCGAGGCGTTGTCGAGGGCGCCGTTGTAGATCGTCGGGGGATTCCCCTCCGCGCCGGCCTTCATCCCGAGGTGGTCGTGGTGAGCGGTGTACAGGACCGCCTCGCCGGCCACGGCGGGGTCGCCCCCGGGCAGCCGGCCGATGACGTTCGCGCTCTGCCGGCGCTCGATCCGGCTCTTCAAGCGAGATGCTCATCCGCACCCCGAGGGGCACCGGGCGAAAGCGCCGGCCCTCCGCCGCCGACCGCAGCGCGTCGAGGCTGTACCCGGCGAGCCGAGCAATGCGCCGACTCGCCTCCTCGGTGGTCCAGGCCTCGACCTGAAGCGCCGGCTCCCCCTCGGCGGGCAGGGCGAACTGCTCGCCGCTCCAGGAGTTCTGGACCACGGACCAGCCGTAGCCGGCCGACGGGGTGGTGTGGATGATGATGGCCCCCACCGCCCCCTGCCGGGCCGCCATCTCATACTTGTAGTCCCAGCGTCCGTAGTAGAGCCGGCGTCTCCCCTCGAAGAGGGCGGGATCGTCCGCGGGATCGTTGTTCATGAAGAGGAGAACCTTCCCCCTCAGGTCCGCCCCTTCGTAATCGTCCCAGTCGTACTCGGGGGCCAGGATCCCGTAGCCCACGAAGACGATCTCGGCGTCTTCGATGCGGGCCGTCTCCGACTGCACGCCCGAGGCCGCGACGAAGTCCTCGTGGAACCGGAGATCCACGCCCTCGCCTTCCCGCGTGACGCGAAGCAGCGTCGGGCGCTGTGTGTCGATGGCGATCAGGTCGAAGGGCTGGAACCAGGTGCCGCTCGGGGCGCCCGGCTCGAGGCCGATCGCCTCGAAGCGCGACGCCACGTAGGCCTGGGCGAGCCGGTCCCCCCGCGTGGCCGGGCCGCGACCCTCCAACAGGTCGCTTGCCAGGAAGCTGATGTCGGCACGCATCCGGTGCGCCTGGATGGCGGCGGCTGCTGCCTTCTCGTCGTTGGTGAGGACGTCGGGTTTGAGGGCTGCGAGGCCCGCCACCGTCAGGGTCGCCACGATTCCGGCCAGGAGAAGTCTCATGAGCGCACTCGCACTTTTTGCTGGACTGATCTCAAGTGTCGTGTCATATTATGCGGCGTAACCGGGCTTGGCAACAAGATTCTTGGCGGCCCTGCCAGGCGGGCCGCAGAGGCCAGATACGTTTTTCGGTCCCGGAGTGAACGATGTCGATGGCATCCCTCAACGTCGGTCGTCACTCAGTGGCCGCGCCCACCGTGGTCTTTGTCCCGGGCGGCCGCTTCCGCATGGGCTGCGAGGAGGGCCGACCCGACGAGCGGCCGGTTCACGATGCCCAGGTGAGGCCGGTGCGCATCGGGCGTGAGCCGGTCACCAACCTCGAGTACGCCTGGTTCCTCGCCTCCGGGCGGGTGCCGGAGCCGCCGTGGTGGAAGGACCCGGCTTTCTGGGATCCGGAGCAGCCGGTGGTCGGGGTGACCTGGTTCGAGGCCATGTCGTACTGCGTCTGGCTGGGCGAGACGTTCGGTGGCCGCTGGCGGCTCCCGACCGAGGCCGAGTGGGAGCACGCGGCCCGCGGCGGCCTGGAGGGGGCGCCAACGGCCTGGGGGACCGAGCTGCCGGCCGGAGAGGTGCCCGAGCGCCCGGTCTCCGGGCCCTGGGCGGTGGGGCGGGGCACCGCCAACGGCTTCGGGCTGCTGGACATGGGGACGATCGTCCACGAGTGGTGCTTCGACTGGTACGCCCCCGACGCCTACCTCTCGACCCGACGCTACGACCCGCGGGGTCCGGCGAAAGGGGAGCGTCGTGCGAGCCGGGGAGGCTCCTGGCGCCACCACGTGCGCTGGTCGCCGCCCTCCGCCCGCTCCAGCCTGCCGCCGCACTCGCGCTACGCCGACTACGGGTTCCGCGTCGTTCGCGAGGTGCCCTGACCGTGAGCCCCTCCGGGGGGCCGCCGGCGGGTATCGAACGCCGGCGGGCGCTGCGTGCGGAGCCCGACGAGCTGGCCGAGCACGTCTCCGTGGTGGGAACCCGCCTGGTGAACATCAGCCATGACGGTCTGATGATCGAGGCCCCGGTTCCGCTGGCCCCCGACTCCACGCTGCGGTTCCGTCTCGTCGTGGGGGGCGTCAAGAGCGAGCTCGAGGCGCGAGTGGCCCAGTGCCAGCCCCGGGGCGCGCGGGGTGGACGCTGGGGGGTCGGGGTCGAGTTCACCAGCGTTCCGCGCGAGGTGCGCGACCGACTGACTCAGGTCCTCAGGACCTGGCGCGTCCGGCCGCGCTCGGCCTGATCCCTCCGCCGGGCCGGGGCCAGTGGGCGGGCCAGCTCCGCGACGGCGGGTCGGGCCGGCCCCTCACCCGATCCAGTGCATCCTCCCAGGTCTGCCGCACCCGTTCCGGGGCGTGCTCTCGGCGGGTGTAGGCCGCCGCCTGCCGCCCCAGCTCGAGGCGCCGCTCCGTGTCGGCGGCGAGCGTCGAGATCGCACGCGTCACCTCGCCCTCCTCGTCCGCGATGTCGGCGCGCATCACCGCCTCCCCGGGAATCTCGGCCTGGTGCGCGAGGTCGGAGAGGATGACGGGTCGCCCCTGGGCGAGGACCCTCACGAGCGCGGCCGAGGTTTCGCGCGCGGTGGGGTAGCGCAGGTGGACGACGATGTCCGCGGCCTCGATGTGCACTGGAAGCTCGTCGAGGGGGAGCCGTCCGGTCACGACGGTCCGCTCGGCCACCCCCAGCCGCTCGAGCATCCGGGCGAGCTGCGCCTCGTCCGGCACCGGCCCGGCGAGGAGGAGGCGGACCCTCGAGTCCCCGGAGGCGACCCGGGCCACCGCCCGGGCCACGGTCTCGATCCTCTTCTCCGGGGTGAAGAGGCCGAAGCTGCCCACGACCACGTCCTCGTCGCCGAACCCGAGTCGGCGCCGGGTGTCGCGCACGACACCCGGGTCGACCTCTACGGCCTCGGCGGGCATGGCGAGGCGGACGACCTCGGCTGCGGGCGCCTCCGCCCGCACCGCCTCGGCCGCGAAGGCGCTGTGGACGCCGACCAGGCGCGACGCCTCGACCGGGATGCGCAGCAGCGGGTAGGCGTAGGGCAGAAGCGGTCCCAGCGTTCCCATCTGCACCTCGAAGAGGCGCTCGCCCCGGCCGGGGTAGGTGTAGGCGAGCTCGTCGCGCCAGCGGTCGAGCCAGGGCTGGGCCGCCTCACGCGCAGCCGGGCTGGCGGGGTCGAGGCGCCAGGCGCGCACCGGCTCGGCTTCGAGGAAGTGCGCGGCCCGCGAGTGGTGGAGCACCAGGTCGTGCAGCACGAGCAGCCCCGGCACCCGCGACAGAACGTCGTACAGGAAGGCGTGGTCGGGACCGTTGCCCATCTGGTAGACGGCGGCGTCGTAGGGTCGCTCCCGGTGGCGATCGAGAAAGACCGACACCGGTTGGACGTCGCACTTCCGGGGCAGACGGGTCCGCTCGACGGGCTTCTCGGCGTGGAACACGTCGATCTCGTGTTGCCCGGCGAGCAGCGTCAACACGTCCGCCGTGTAGTCCGCGATCCCGGTGGCCGCCGGGGGGAGGGGCGAGAGAACGGCGAGGCGCACGCTAGCGGCGCGCCAGCAGCGCGTACCCGAGCGGGCCGTAGACGAGGGCGTTGAGCCGCTCGACGTTCTCGTTCAGAACGCCGGCCGTCCGCTCGGGCAGGCCGTCGGGAGGCACCGGCTGCAGCCGGGCGCCCGGTGCCATCGGCGATCGAGGCTCGATCCGGACGTCGCTGAAGCCGGCGGCGGCGGCCAGGAAGCTCAGGGTGTCCGGGTGGAGGGGCCGCGCCGGGGCGAGGTCGCGGCGGAAGCTCTCGAGAAGGCCCGAGACCGACCGCGGGTTGCCCGCTTCGAGGAGAAGCAGGCCGCCCTCCCGAAGCGTCCGGTGCGACTCGTCGAGAAGCGCCTTGATCGCGGCGGGAGCGAGGCGCTCGACGATCCCGCCCGCGAAAAGACCCCCCAGCGAGCCCTCGGGCTGATCGCGCAGGAAGGCGACGGGGTCGCCCTGGGCGACGTCGAGGCCCCTCTCGCGACACTCCCGGACCGCGGCGGCTCTGGTGTCCAGGCCCCGGGAGTCGACGCCGGCGGCCCGCAGCGCGTCCAGGAGATGGCCCTTCCCACAGGCGAGGTCGACGACCGGGGTGGAGTCGCGGAGGAGCGCCACGTTCTCCTCGAGCCCCATCCCCTCCGGGCCTTCCGGGTGGTGATCCTCGCGGGCTCCCTCCGTCATCGCCTCCAGCCGGTCGCGGAGCGCGAGGAGGCCCTCGAAGCGACGGTCCAGTGACTCGAGCCGCCGGTCGAAGGTCTCGAGCACCAGCTCCGAGCGCGTCGTCGCCAGGGACGAGGCGACGCGGGCACGGGCATCGACGAGCGGCTGGACACGCTGGACGTACCGCACGACCGCGCCCGCGAGCTCGCGCAGGTGGGCGTGCAGGGCCTCGAGCGGACCGAGGTGAGCATTCAGCAGCTGGACGAGGGCGGCGTTGAACTCCGACTGCCTCTCGAGCGCCGGGGCGACCGCGTCCCACGCGCGCTGTCGCAGCGCCCCTCCGAGGCCTCCCCCCACCGGACGCCCCGGGGGCGACCAGAGGGCGTTGAGCCGGTCGAGCCGCTCACGAACCTCGGGGGTCGTCTCGGAAGGGAGCGGGAACGAGGCCAGACGATCGACCGCGGCGAGCACCTCGGCGTACGCGGCCTCCTCTTCGTCGAGGCGGGTCCGGAGTGCCTCGAGAGCGGGGTGCTCGTTCTCCGGGGACACCGGTCGTGCCTACTTCGCCGCGCGTGCCGCCAGGAACGTCAGCACGATCTCGTCGAGGGAGAGGTCCTCCTTCCCCCACTCCTCGGGGGCGGGCGCGAACCCTCCGCGCTTGACCTCGAGGATCATGGAGTTGTGCTGCTCCTCCATCAGACGGGAGATGGCCTTCTCCTTGTTTTCCTCCTCGAGGAGGTCGGCATAGGGCAGGCGGCGCGAGGCGAGGATCTCGCCGCCCTTGTAGATCAGCGTCTCGATCAACGGGTTCTCCGCGCCCTTGTCCTCGGTCTGGACGTGGTAGACGAGCCCCCGGTACTTCACGTCCGAGTTGAAGCCCGTGATCACGGCCAGATTTTCGCCTTTGTGTGGTGGCCAAGGCAACTGCCCATCATCTCGCCTGTGCCATGATGTCCCTATCACCATGCCCCAAGACACGTCCGATCGCCGCCACGACGACGGCCCGGTCCCACTGTTCGGGACCTGGCCGCGGATCTACGGCGCGGTCGTCGCCGCCGCGCTCGTGGTCATGGCGCTCCTGGCCCTCTTCTCCGGGTGGCCCTATTGAGCGCGGGGTTCGGCGCCCTCTCTCCCGCGGACTGGGTCGTGCTCGCCGTCTACCTCGCGGTCATCGTGAGCTTCGGGCTCTGGATGGGCCGCGGGAACCGCCGGGTGGACGACTTCTTCCTCGCCGGCCGCGAGATGCGGTGGTGGGCGGCCGGCCTCTCCGTCATGGCCACGCAGGTCAGCGCGATCACCTTCGTGGGGACGACCGGTCAGGCCTACACGAAGGGCATGAGCTTCCTGGCCTTCTACCTGGGCCTGCCCTTCGCGATGGTGATCCTGAGCATCACCCTCGTCCCGCTCTTCTACCGCGCGGGTGTCTTCACCGCCTACGAGTACCTCGAGCGTCGCTTCGATGCCCGCACCCGCACCGTGACGAGCCTGCTGTTCCTTCTCTCCCGGGGTCTCGCCCTCGGAGTGACCCTCTACGCGCCGTCTCTCGTGCTCTCGGTCGTCCTCGGCTGGAGCGAAACGGCGACCATCCTCCTGATGGGCGGGACCACCATCCTCTACGTCGTCTATGGCGGGAATCGTTCGGTGATCTGGACCGACGTCGTGCAGATGGGCCTCATCTGGCTCGGGATCTTCGTGTGCGTGGGGGTCGCGATCACCCGTCTCCCGGAGAGCTTCGCGCTGCGCGACGCCCTCGCCCTCGCCCAGACCACCGCGCGCCTCGAGACGATGGACCTCTCGCTCGACCCCACCCGGCCCTACACCGTGTGGAGCGGCCTGATCGGCGGCACGTTCCTGGCCATGGCCTACTTCGGCTGCGACCAGAGCCAGGTGCAACGCTACCTCTCCGGACGCAGCCTCACCGAGAGCCGGCTGTCGCTCCTCTTCAATGCCTTCCTCAAGGTCCCGATGCAGTTCCTGATCCTGCTGACCGGGGTCCTGGTCTTCGTCTTCTTCCACTTCCACGCCCCGCCGCTGCTGTGGAACCGAGCCGAGCTCGCCCGTGTCGAGCGGGCGGTGCCGGCGGCGGAGCTTCAGCGGGTGCAGGGCGCGTTCGAGGCCGCGCACCTCGAGCGCCGGGCCGCGGCCGAGGCCTTCGCCCTCGCCCGCCACGAAGACGGGGACGTGCCCGAGGCTCGGGAAGGCTACCTGGCCGCGGGTCGGCGCGTGGAGCAAGCGGAGGCGGAGGCACGTCGGCTGGCGGAGTCGGTCACCGGAGAGCCCTACAACGACACGAACTACATCTTCCCGACGTTCGTGGTCTCGCAGCTGTCGGGCGGGCTCGCCGGTCTCGTCATCGCGGTCATCTTCGCCGCGGCGATGTCCTCGCTCTCGGGCGAGTTCAACTCGCTCGCCACCGCGAGCCTCGTCGACTTCTACCGGCGCTACGTCAAGACGAGCGCGAGCGACGGGCACTACCTCGCGGTCTCGCGCCTGTTCACGATGTTCTGGGGAGTCTTTGCCTGTTTCGTCGCCCTCGAGGCGGGCCGTCTCGGGTCCGCGATAGAGGTGGTGAACAAGTTCGGCTCCTTCTTCTACGGCTCGATCCTCGGCGTCTTCGGCCTCGCCGTTCTCACTCCCTCGGCCACGCCGCGCGGGGCGTTCTACGGCCTCCTGGCCGGGATGACCGCCGTCTTCCTCGTCTCGCGGCTCACCGCCATCGCCTTCCTCTGGTACAACGTGATCGGCGCGGTGACCGTGTTCCTGGTGGGTCTGGCCATCACCGCCCTCGCTCCCGGGCCTCGCCCGGCCGGGGCACGCTGAGGCGCCCCCCGATGCCCCGCGAGCCGGAGCCGCCCTCGCCCACGGATCTCGACGCCGCCGACGACGAGCTCGTCCGTCGCTTCAACGCGGCGATGGACGACGCCGTTCGGCGAGCGGGCCCGCTGTTCGGCTGCGGACCGGGTCACAGCCGGTGCTGCCGGGGGCTCTTCCCGATCAATCTCCTCGACGCGCGGCGGCTGGAGCGGGGCATGGCCGCCCTCGAAGCCCGCGATCGCGCCCGGGCGGGCGCGGTCCGTCGCCGGGCCACCCGGGTCGTCCGGCGGTTCGCCGGGAGGTTCCCCGGCGACCCGCGCACGGGTGTGCTCGGCGACGACGAGGAGGTGGAGCGGCGCTTCTGTGCCCGTCACGGAGGGCTGATGTGCCCGGCGCTCGACGGCGCGACGGGACGATGTGACCTCTACGAGTGGCGACCGCTCGCTTGCCGGTCGATGGGTCCGCCGGTCCGCCTCGGGGGGGTCGACCTCGCGCCGTGTCCGTACTGCTTCGGGCCGGCGGCCGCGGAAGAGGTCGAACGGTGCCGAGCCGTCCCCGACCGGGAAGGGCAGGAGGTCCCGCTGCTCACCGAGCTCGAGGCTCGTCTGGGGCGGCGCGGCGACACGTTCATCGCGTTCGCTCTGCTCGGTCTGCCGACCGCCCGCCGCTGACGCCGCCCCGCGGGCCCGGGTCGGTTCCGGAGCCCCGGGCGGGCTCGGCTCGCCCCACGGGGCCTCGGGGCAGGCCCCGGGGCCCGCAAGAGCTTCGCCGACGCTCCATCAAGACGCATTCGCTGCGGGACTCCCAGGGTGTCGTGTGTAGTGCGTTCGCTCCATTTGCTAGAGCGAAAAGCATTTGCGCGCCCGATCGTTCTCCCCTAGACTTGGAATGGAAGTTGAAATCGAGTTTCACAATGGCCGAGGCCTCCTCTACGATTGCGCCCGAGCGGATCGAGGGTGAGGTGCGCGCGCCGGCCGAGCGGCTTCGTCGTGTCATCCTCCTGGGCAACCCGAACGTCGGGAAGAGCGCCCTCTTCAACGCGCTGACCGGCCTGCGGGCCACGGTCTCGAACTACCCCGGCACCACCGTCGAGATCGCCCGGGGCCGGCTCTCGGGAACCGAGACCGAGGTGATCGATTCGCCCGGCCTCAACTCGATCCTCCCGCTGAGCGAGGACGAGCGGGTCACCTGGGACCTCGTCCGCGATATGCACGACGAGCCGGGGTCGGTGGTCGTCCAGGTGGCCGACGCCAAGAACCTCCGTCGCGCCCTTCTTCTCACACTGCAGCTCGGGCAGCTCGAGGTGCCGAGCGTCCTCGTCCTGAACATGAGCGACGAGGCGGAGGCGCGGGGGATCCGGATCGATTGCGCGGGACTCGAGGAGGCGCTCGGCGTCCCGGTGCGCACCACCGTGGCGACGCGGGGTGTTGGCGTCGAGGAGGTGTCGGCGGCCCTCGCCGAGGCCCGGCACCCGAGGAACCACCTGCCGCTGCCGGAGGACGTGGCCGGGCCCGCGCTCGCCCTCCTCGCGGACGGGGTGGCACCGGCCTCGGCCGAGCCCGACCTGCTGGTGCGGTATCACGAGGCGCTTCTCGGCCACGCCGATTCGCTGGCCGGGCGCTTCGCGAGCGAAGGTGAGCCGGCTGGGCGGGCCCTGTCGCGCCACCTCGGCCGGCTGGCCGTCCACCCCGTGTGGGGATGGCCGATCCTCGTGGGAATCCTGTTCGCGCTCTATCAATTCGTCGGCGTCTTCGGGGCGGGCACGCTCGTCGACCTCCTCGAAACGAGGTTCTTCGGGGGGGTGCTGAGCCCGCTGGCCACCGCCCTCTTTGCCCCGATTCCCTGGGCCCCGGTGCGCGATCTGTTCGTGGGTGAGTACGGCCTCATCACGATGGGCCTCTCCTACGGTCTCGCCATCGTGCTTCCCATCGTTGCCACGTTCTTCATCGCCTTCTCGATCCTCGAGGACTCGGGATACCTGCCGCGCCTCGCGGTGATGACGGACCGGGTGTTCAAGGTGATGGGGCTCAACGGCAAGGCGGTCCTCCCGATGGTTCTGGGCCTCGGTTGCGACACGATGGCGACCCTGACCACTCGCATCCTGACCACGCGCAAGGAGCGACTGCTGGCAACCCTGCTGCTGGCGCTGGGGGTCCCGTGCTCGGCCCAGCTGGGGGTGATCCTCGCGATGCTGGCGGTGGTTCCCCCGTCGGCGGCGGCCGTCTGGTTCGTGGCGGTGGTCGGGGTCATGGTGACGGTGGGCTGGCTCGCCGCCCGCGTGCTGCCCGGCCAGAGGGGGGACTTCGTCGTGGAGCTCCCGCCGATGCGCCTTCCCGCCCTGGGCAACGTGCTCTCGAAGACGGTGGCGCGGGTCGAGTGGTACCTCAAGGAGGCGCTGCCTCTCTTCCTCCTGGGGACCCTGGTCCTCTTCACCCTGGACGCCTTCCGTCTCCTCGACGCCGTCGTCCGGGCCGGGCGCCCCCTCGTGGTCGGCGTCCTCGGGTTGCCCGCAGACGCGTCGGCGGCCTTCCTGATCGGCTTCCTCCGGCGTGACTTCGCGGCGACGCGGCTGTTCGACATGTCGCGGGCCGGCGAGCTCGACACCGTGCAGCTCGTGGTGGCGATGGTGACAATCACGCTCTTCATTCCCTGCATCGCCAACGTCTTCGTGATCGCGAAGGAGCGGGGCTGGAGGACGGCGGCCCGCATCGCCGCCTTCATCTTCCCGGTGGCGTTCGCGGTGGGCGGGCTCGTCCGCGTCGTGATGCTGGGCCTCGGGATGGGGGGCTGATGACGACGCTGCCCCTGGCCGTTGCGCCCGCCGATCCCGTGACCTGCGCGCTGTGCGGCTTCGAGTACACTCCGGGTGGGGATTCCTGCCGGGAGCACGGCTGTCCGATCGCCCTCGGCACCTGCGCCACCCGCCACTGTCCCAACTGCGGCTACACCGTGCCCGATGAGCAGAAGAGCTCGAGCCTCGGCTTCCTCCGGAGAATACTGGGCCGACGTGAGCCGATGGCGGCGGGGACGGTGGCGGAGCTTCCCGCGGGCGCCCGCGGCGTGGTGGCCCGGCTGGAGGGTGATCCGGAGCTGCTGACACGACTCACCGCCCAGGGTCTTGCCCCGGGCGTGGCCCTGCAGCTTCTCCAGCGCTCGCCCACCTACGTGATCGAAATGGGGGAGACGACGATCGCGCTGGAGCGCCGGGTGGCGGAGGCAATCGTCCTGCGCGACCCGGACGGACGCGGTTAGGCCGGTCCGAGCCCGGGGGGCGGCTCCTCGGACCGTGGAGGACCCGGACCGGATGACCTTCTCCAACGACCGTGCCCGTGGGCTCTGGGCTCGAACGCGCGTTCACGTCTGGCCCGACCGCAGACGGGGTGCACGCCGAGCCCCCTGGGGTCCCACGCGGTGAAGAGACACGCGACCTCGGTGACACGGCACCAGGAAGGACCGCCAACGAGCGACGGCCGTGGCCGCGAGGAGCAGAGGCTACGGGCTACAGCGACTCGCCGTCCAGCGCGAGCAGGTCGTCCACGACGAGCGGCTCGCGCGTTGTGAAGCCTTCCCCGTACGGCACTCCGATGCGCTGGCCGTGACGGCGGGCCGCGAGCTCCACCCGCTCCTTGAACAGATCAAGAGGGAGCTTCTCGGCCTCGGCCCCCGGGGGTGGCGCGAACTGGCTCGCGTAGGCCGCGATGGCCTGGAGCTTCGTCTCCCAGAAGGCGGTGATGTCCACGACGAAGGTCGGCTTGACCTCGGTCATCTCGGTCATCGTCACCGCGTAGACGAGCTTGCGGGGCCGCCAGGCGGGGCCGAGGGCGGGGCGGTAGTTGCGGAGCCCGGCCAGGAAGCACCCGTCGTAGACGAGATGGCTGGCCGCCGCGTGGTCGGGGTGCCGCTGCTCCCAATGCTGCGTCAGGACCACCCGGGGCCGTAGCCGCCGAACCACCTCGACGACCGCGTCCCGGTACTCGGGCGTCGCCTGGAGCCGCGCGTCGGGCAGCCCCAGCGACTCGCGATGGGTCGCGCCGAGGATCTTGGCTGCCGCCTCCGCCTCCTGGGCCCGGGTCTGCGGGGTGCCGCGGCTGCCACACTCCCCGCGCGTGAGGTCGACCAGGGCCACGCGGCGCCCGCGGGAGGTCTCGCGGGCGATCGTGCCTCCCATGACGAGCTCCGCGTCGTCGGGGTGGGCCCCGACGGCGAGGATGTCGAAGCTGTCCATGCCCCTACTGTGGCACAGCTTCCGGCCAGGGGAGCGTCAACGCGGGGTCTCCGAGGAGGAGGAACCCCTCGACGGTCTCTTGCGCCTTCGGATCGCGATCGAAGGTGGCCCTCTTGGCGCGCCGGATGGCCTCACCGAGGCTGACGCCGGGCTGGGCGAGCTCGCGATACAGCGCGTCGATGAGGATCGCCTGTCGCGCCGGCGACGTGATCCCGGCTGGCCCGAAGCTGGCTACCGGCCCGCCTCCCGGCTGCAGCAGCAGTGCCTCGTTGAGGGCGGTGCCGAAGATCCCGATGTGCCACTGCGACAGACAGGCCCAGGTGAGCAGCACCGTGGGCTTCCAGGTCGAGCCGTGGGCCTCGATGTCCCCGTGGGTGAGGATGCGCTCGTCGGCCCACTCGGTGAGGCCGGCGTGCCCGAAGTAGTGCGTGAGCAGGGCGCCCGTCTGCCACCCCTCGAGCAGCGCCGCGCGTGCGGCGTTCGGGCCCTGGTCGACCCGCGCCCAGCGCACGTTCGGGCCGGCAGGCAGCAGGGCCAGGGCCTCCTCGGCGACCGCCCGGAACGGGGCGTCGGTCTCCAGGGAGTTGTCGACCACGACGAGCTGGGCGCCCTGGTGGACGTGAAGGGTCTCAGCCTGGGTCGCGATCTTTTCGACGAGGGCCTCGGCCTCGGCGATGGACTGGACCGGCAGCCGCCCGAAGCGCAGGTCGGGCCGCCCGTCCCCGTCGACGTCGGAGTAGCGCGTCTCCGAGGGCAGCCGTCCCCAGGTGGCGTCGCGGCCGAAGAGCGACGGCACGAAGCTGCGCGAGCCGATCTCGACGAAATCGCGGGGGTCGAAGGTGTCGTCACCGATCAGAAGGACGTAGCGCAGGGCCGCGCTGACGCGGGACGCGGTGCGGACGAGGGCCTGGATCGCCCGAGGCTCGACGACGCCTCCGCTGAAGCGGTCGTAGGCGGTGTCGGTCTCCACCACCACGGCCTTCAGGCCGTCGTCGGCCTTGAGCGCGGCCACCCGATCGGCCTGGGCGCGGAAGAGCGGGTGGGTGACGATCAGGTACTCGACGCCCCCCAGCGACGGGAGGTCGGACTGATAGGGCGTGAGGTCGAAGACGGCGGTGCGCGGGCTCGAGTCACGAGGGATCGCGAGATCGAGGAAATCGATGTAGGCCATCGCGTCGCCGCCGGGGGAGCTCGGGAGGTCCGTTCCGACATAGGTGATCGACAGCGTGTTCCCGCTCGCGAGGAGCGTCTCTGCCGGCACCGTGCCCTCGAGGGTGGCCTCGACGCGTCCGTCGAAGTCGAGGCTGCCGACGGGGAGGCCGTTGATCGTGGCGGTCAGCGAATGCCGGTGCTCGGTGTAGCCCACGACCTGGATCCGCAGCGGGAGCTCGCCGGAGGCGCCGGGAAGGAGATCGGGCAGGTCGAAGTCGCCGGCCGCGGGGTCCCAGCTCGGGTCGGGCCACGGCCAGCCCGAGAAGAGAACGTCCCACTGCCACGGGTCCGGCCCCTCGGGCAGGCTCGGGATGTAGTGGACGTTCTTCTCGACGCGCGTGAAGCCGGGCGTGTCCGGCTTCGAGGTGTCGGTCAGCGCGACGGGTCCGCCGGGCGGCGGTGCTCCCACGGTCACGACGTAGGCGTTCGTTCCGGAGTAATCGGTCGACAGCCCCTCGGCCTGGAAGGCCAGGCTCCAGGAGCGATCCGGGGCGGCCACCCACTGGAAGGGCACACGAGCCCCCCGGCTGGTCAGATAGACCGGGATCCCCGGCCGCAGCCCGACGAGACCGGCGGCCTCGAGGTCGGTGACCGGGACCTCGACGCGGCCCGCCGCGTGGACCTCGATCTTCACGCCGGAGGTGGCGTACGGACGCGCGCCCCCGCCGCCGCGCCCACCGCGCGGTCGCGAGGAGGCGTTCCCGTCTCGCGCCCTCGAAGGAACGGAGGGGCGTCGCCGGTGGGACGTGAGGACACGCCGCCCGGCCTGGTCGGCGGCGATGTTGAGGGGGCGCATCCCCCGTGTCCGCTGCACCCGGTCGTGGGGGATGCCGGCGCGAGCCATGAGCCGCTCGACGTCCTCGAAGCTCCGACGCATCCGCCGGTCGCCCACCTGGAAGGGACCCTTCCAGAGCACGCCGCCATCGGTCTCCGTCTCCTTGATCATCACGAACCGCTTCGTCACCGGGCGCGTGCTCACCCGGTAGAGGATCGGCGTGAGCGAGTCGGGCACCGGGGAGCGCTGGGGCGTGTCGTGCAGCGCCTGACGGCCCCTGGCCCCGCGGGGGTCGTTCGTCTCGTAGATCATGAAGGACGCGGTGCCGACCTGGGTCGTGGTCACGAAGGCCACCTCGCCCTCGGGGTCCACGCGCACCCCGCGGATCCCGGCCCGGGTGACCGCCGCGAGGAGGTTCGTCGCGGTGATGGAGTCGGCCCGTCCCGACGAGGAGGAGGTGACGGTCAGGGTCACGTATTCGCGGTGGTAGGTCTGGGCCGGGTCGACCGTGCGCCGGAGCTCGTAGGCCAGCGTCCCGCCCCCGGGGACCGTCACGTCCGGCTCGTTGTCCGTGTTCGGGTCGTAGCCGGGTGCGATCGTGTCCCAGGTGCCGTCACCGTCGGTGTCCTCGGCGATGACGAGGTCGGGGATACCGTCGGCGTCGGTGTCGATGGCGAGCTGGGTGGGATGGTTCAGCCCGTCGAGGCCGGAGAGGGACGAGTAGGTGATGTCCAGGGCGTATGTGTCGGCCCCGGTGCCCAGGTTCACCAGGGTCCCGGCAAAGACGCCGGTGTCCCCGGGGTCGACGATGCGCGTCCCTCCTCCCGAAAGATCGAGCCCGGTGACGACGACGGTGGTGGTGTCGGTGGCGCCGTCGAAGAGGGTGTCGTCATTGCGCGAGACCGCGGTCAGGTGGGTGACGTCGACGGTGCCCGTCGGCGTCCCCAACGGGGCGTACACCACGACGAACACGAGCTGGGTGGCGCCGTTGGCCAGAGGCAGGGTGTTGTTGATGGCCACGTCGATGCCAGGTGAATAGACCCCGTCGCCGTTCGAGTCGTGGTAGATCGTCGCGGTCCAGTTCACGTCGATCTCGTGCCGGCTGCTGTCGGCGTAGAGGTCGAAGGTGTCGGTGACCCCGGTGCGATTGATGACGCGGTGGGCGTACGAAGTCCACTCGTCCTCCGCGACGACGCCGCTGTTGTCGGGGATGATCGCCACGGGGCCGAAGTCCGTGGGCCCAAGGATGGTCGTCTCGTCCTCGGCGGTGTCGCTCACCCGGGCCGAGCGGTTCGAGACGGCGAAGAGGCGGGTGTGGTCCTGCGTCGCCGCCGGCGTCCCCGCCGGGACCGTCACCCGGACCCGATACTCCACCCTCTCCCCGGGGGCCAGGGTGCCGGTGTTGATGGTGACCCCACCGTCCCAGACGCCGTCCCCGTTCGTGTCCCGGGCGATGATGCCGCCGGTGTCGGGATCGATCAGGTCGACGGTCCAGCCCTGGTCGCTGGTGAGGGTCAGCCAATAGGAGTCGGCGATGCAACCCACGATCAGGAGCGGGTCGCAGTCGTTGACCACCTCGTGGGTGTAGCTGACGGTCGTGCCCTCGGTCGTGAAATCGGCGTTGTTGTATTCGACGACCACCGCCGGGCGCACCACGGGGTCGGTCGTCTGGTCGCTCAGGGGGCCTTCCTGATCCGTCACGACGGTGGCGGTGTTGACGATATTGGTGACCGCGGTGGCGAGGGGGTCGTCGACCATCACCTGGAGGGTGACGGTCAGCGTCTCGCCGGGGGCCAGGGTGTAGCCGTCGGTGGCGTCGATGAGATCCGGCGGGTCCGGGAGCAGGGTGGTGCCCGCGATGGCGGAGAAGTCGATACCCTGGACCCAGGCCGGGAACGGCTGGCCGGAGCGTCGGCGCCGCAGCTCGACCTGCGTGTCGCTCGTGTACCGCGCCGAGAGCATCGGCCGGGGGTAGGCGTTCCCGGTGCCGTTCTGGCCGTTGGTGACGAGGGCCATCCGCTGCCCGGCCGCCGCCGCGTCGACGGCGACGTTCACGGTGAGCGCACCGGTGTCGCCGTCGACTTTGAAGCGGTAGTCGGTGGCGAGGTCCGGGTGGGTGAGCGCGTAGACCTCGAAGTCGACGGCATTGCCGGCATACTCGATTCCGGCGGCAACCGTGCCCTCGGTCCCGTTCTGGGTCACTCCGTTTCCGAGGGTCAGGGCGACCCCCTCGCCCGCGTCGCCGATGCCCTGGTCGTTGGTGTGTCCGGTGCCCCAGACCCAAGTGTTGTCCCGGGCAACGGCGCTGCCGAGGGCCGCCGTGTTGTATTCGCCCGCGGCATCGATGCCGTCGCCGCCGTTCCCACCCTGGACCCGCGCGCGCTGCACGGTCCACTCCGAGCCCCACTCGACGACCATCACCGTGCTCGTGGCGTCGGACAGGCTCGTGGCCCCGCCGGCGTCGCGTGTCCAGTTGATCGTGTTGGTGCCGGAGGGGTAGATCCGGGCGTGGCAGACCTTCTGGTCCTCGACATCCGTGTCGCCGGTGCTGCACCCGGCGCCGTTGAAGCCGCCGACGAGCTGCACCTGACCGAGGGAGGTCCACGCGGTGGCCGAGGTGTCGTTGCCCGTGACCGCCGTTCCGTTGTGGAGGACTCCCTCCACGCTCCGGAGCCGGAAGCCGGCGGCGTCGCAGTCGGCCACGCACTCGACGACGGTGACGACGCCGACCCAGGAGGTGCCCCCCACGCTCGCGCCGCGCTCGATCCGGATCTGGTTGGTGGCGCCGGAGGCGATCAGGTCTCCGGTACCGAAGGGGTCGCGGGTCAGGCGCGCGTAGTTCGAGTTGGGGCTTCTGTCGTCAGTGTCGAGGGCGGTGCCGTCGGAGCCCTGCACGAGAACGAAGTAGTCGGCGGCCAGGTCCTGGCCGAGGGTGAGGTCGTAGGTGAGACCGGTGAAGGTGCCCGGGGACAGATAGTACTCGGTCACTCGGAAGACGGGAGACGAGACCTGGGCGCTCCCGGTCACGTAGGAGGTCCCGGTCGGCAGGGGGTCGGTGACCTCGAGGCCGGTCTGGGTCACCGCGGTGTTGTTGGTGATCTCGATGGTGTAGGTGATCGTCTCGCCGGGGGCGACGTTTCCTCCCGCCGCGCTCGAGCGCTTGTCCACGGTGATGGGGGGCGGGACGTACCCGACGGGCGTGGCCGCGGTCGTGCTCCCCGAGACCGCGAAGATCACCTGGGGGTCGTTGGCCGTCGTGAGAGTGACCCCGACCGGGAAGTCCGGATCGGTCTCGTCCACGTCGGCGGTGGCGGCGGCGCTCGGGCAGAGGACCACGTTGTCGACGTAGAAGTAGTCGGTTCCCCCGAAGCCACCGGTGGTGCCGAACCGGACGACCAGGTTGTTGATGGGGAAGCCGGGGTTGAGGGTGAACGAGGCGCTCTGCCACGTGGCATCGGTGGCCGCCGCGTAGGTGGCGAGGGGGATGAAGGCCCCGCCGTCGTAAGAGACCGAGACCGTGACCTGGTCCGTGAATTCGAGCGAGACCCGACGGTAGTCGATACGTGAGGACGGCGCTGGTCACGCCGCCCAAGGCCGCGGAGCGGCGAAGCCCTCGGGCGTCTGGCCTCCGCCGGCGATCTCGAGGCTGTAGCCGTTCACGCCGAGCGGGTCGGGCACGACGGTGAGCGATCCGGCGGCCGGGTCCTGGTCGGGCACCCTCGCCGGAACTCCGTCCAGGAGGTCTCGCCGACCAGTCCCGCGTCCCGTCGCTGCCGTCGTAGGCGACGGTGGTGAAGATCGTCGCGATAGCAGCCCACGTCCACCGTGCAGGTGTAGTCCCCGTTGGCGTCCGTCGTCGCGACCTGGCTCACGCCGGTGGCGTCGGTCACCACGACGTCCACGTTGGGGATGCCGGGCTCGCCGGCGTCGAGCACGCCGTCGCCGTCGAGGTCGAGGAAGACCCGGCCGGTCACCGCGGCGCTTCCGACGATCGGGATGGAGACGAGGTTGGTGTCGAGGGGATTGAGCTCGTTCGAGGTGACGGTGGCCTGGTTGTTCACCGAGCGCCAGGCCGTCCCCGCGTCCACCACGACGCCGAATCGAAAGACGAGATCCTCGCCCGCCCCCAGGGTCCCTACGACGCAGCTCGACCCGGTCGCCGTAGAGCGTCCCCTCGTCGTCGAGGGCGGCGTCCGTCACCGGGGTGAAGGACCCGGTGTTGAGCCGCCACTCCATCGACCCCGGCGCGTAGGTGGCGTTGCTGGGGAACGGGTCCACGATCCGCACCGCGGTGGCCGGCGCCGCGCCGAGGTTCTCGACCAGGATCTCGAAGGTGGCGGTCTGGCCGGGGTGGAGCGGGTCCGCTCGGACCGGTCTTGCTGGCCTCCAGCAGCGGCCCGACGACCACCGGAGTGACCTCGTTCGAGAGGAAGTAGGGCGTCTGGCTGCTCTCGTAGCCCCCGCGGTTCTCGATCGGCGTGCCCGCGGGGACGCCGGGGTTGACCCGGACCTGGAAGGTGAGGGCCCACGGCCCTCCCACCGGGAAGTTGGCCGCCGTCCACACCACCGCGTTCTGGGCAGGGTCGTAGGCGCCGGGGGGACGGTGAAAGGGCCGGCGCCGGTGATGCTCCCGGCCACGAACGTCGTGTTGGCAGGGATCGCGTCGGAGATGGTGACCCCGGTCTCCGCCACCGCGCCCCCGTTGACGACGTTGAGGGTGAAGGTCAGGACGTCGCCGGCCGCCGGGCTGACGTCGTCGACCGATTTCGTGAGGGTGATGTCGGTCTGGACGAGGTCGGCGGTGTCGAAGGGCGAGAAGGTGCTCCCCCCCAACTGCGCCTCGGCGTGGCCTTCGTTGGTGAGCAGCCGGGGCGTGCCCCCGGGAGCGGGTGGGATGTTGACGCTGTAGCGGATCGTCAGGGTCCGGTTCGTCCCGAGGGTGTTGGGCGAGAGTGTCCACTCCAGCTGATCGGGGGTGCCGGGGGTGATTGTCGGGTTGGTGGTGTCCTGAACGAGGTTCGGGTAGGTGACGAGGGTGGAGTCGGGCACGTACGAACGCGCCGGGCACCGCCGGGTCGAGAAGGTCGAACACCCGCAGGTTCGTCAGCGGACCGAAGTCGTAGCTCGTGACCGTCAGCGTGTAGGTGGCCACCCCGCCCGCGGTGGGGACGGTCGTCTGGTCCACCTCCTTGTCGATGATCAGGACCGGGTCGAGGAAGAGCTGGTTGGTCGGGTAGGCGGTGTAGCCGGTGTCGAGGGCGGCATCGCTGTACTGGGTCAGGTCGGTGTCCTGGCCCCAGGCCACGGCCACCGGCTTGTTGGTGACGATGCGAGTGCCGGTGTTGTCGCTGTCGTTCGGGTCGAAGGCCCGGATCGCCCCGAGGGCGCTCACCACGTAGGTGTTGTTCGGGAGGGGGGCGGGGTCGGGGAGCCCATTGCCGGTGAGGTCCACCTGGTCGAAGACGCCGTCGTTGTCGAGATCGAACTGGACGCGGGTGTTGTTCTGGGTCGCGGCCACGTAGATCGGATTGAGGTCGGCGGTCGGCGGCGGGACGCTGCCCGGCGCGTAGGAGATCGTGTAGTTCCGGGTCAGGAACTTCGTGGCGAGCCAGGAGTGGCCCCAGTCGCTGATGTTCGTGTTGTAGTCGTAGGCACTGATCCCCCAGAAGTTCCGGTTGCTGGTCAGGCGAACCGTGGACCCGTTCGGGACGAAACGGCCGCCGCCCGCGGTGCAGCGCCCGGCGCCCGCGGCCACCGTCGTGCCCGTGAAGTAGTCGACCACCGAGTTGGGAGGGATGTCGATGCTGCAGCTCCCCACGCTGTCGGTCGTCGTCACGGTGAGGGCGTTGAGGGGGTCGGGGTTGAGGATGTAGATGTTGGCCGGACGGTTCTGCGGGGTCCCGCCTCCGGTTGGTCCTCCGGTGGGGTTGTCCCCGGGGGCGGTGATCACGTAGTCGGTCGAATGGAGGAGGTCGGGCAGCAGCGCGTAGTGCCGGGTCGCCCACGTCCCGTCGCCGCCCGTGAAGATCATCCCGTTGATGGGGGCGGTGGTGGAGACCTTCGTCCCCGCGTTGATGGTCAGGCTCGGGGCGGCGGTCGCGTCGTCGATGAAGCCCAGGGAGCTCCAGTGCTGGCCACGGTTGAGCGTGAACGTCACCGTCCCCGCGCCGGGGCTCGTCACCGCGACCTGGGTGTTGTCCTCGAAGGCGACGAGGTTGAGGTCGACGTAGTGGAAGGGCTCCATCACGCAATTCGGGCAGCCAAAGGCGGGGTAGAGGTCTTCGCCGACCGGCACGGAGTAGGAGCGCGCGGCCTCGACCGCCTGGCGCGACAGCATCTCGGTGGAGCCGCCGATGAACTGCGTGAGCGGGTACTGGGAGTGCACGATGGAAGCGGGCCCCCCCGAGGTGTAGATGTAGTCGCCGCCGTCGAAGTGGACCTCCGCGTTCGTGCACGCCCCGGCGACCGCACAGCGGCTCGGGTTCACCGGAACCGAGGAGCACAGCTCGGTGTAGATGAGGGGCTGGGCCGAGGGCAGGGTGCAGCCGGCGGCGACGCCCTGGTCTGACGCGAAGTTGACGAAGTCGCCCTGGGCCAGCACGTCCACACCGCAGGGGGAGGTGTTGAGGTCACAGGCGTCGCCGTTGGCGGGGTTCCCGTCGCCGATCACCAGGGTCGAGCCCTGAACCGGGTTCAGGATGTCGGCCTCGAGGCCGTCCTCCCAGTGGTCGTAGTAGAAGACCTGGTTGTCGGCGGAGGCGGTGGCGGTCACGACGGAGTTCATGGCGCCTGCGAACTGAGCGCCGCCCTCTCCGTTCTGGACCTTGTCCATCATGTCCCAGATGTGCGTTTCCCGCCCGATGACGAAGTACTCCTGGTACCCGGTGGGGACCGTCTGCGCGCTCAACGGCGGGACCGCGAGCGCCAGGACGGCGAACGCCGCGGCCGACCGGAGGATCAGCGACCGGGCACGCGTCGCTCCACCGGCCTCGTCCAAGGTTCCGTCAACCGGCGGTCTGGCCCCGGCACACGTTGGTGACACCCGCAACTCCTTGATTCCAAGCCGTTTCCGTCGCTGACCGTCCCTGCCGAGACGGACCCGACCCCGTTGAGCTGCGTGAGCAAGACGTGTGCCGGCGATGCCGTCCCGGGCCCGCGGCGGCGAGAGGCGCGGCTGCCCCACTAAATGATTTAGAATCAGTCCATTGGGCGCTCGCCCGGGTCGTCTGGTCACGCCCAGGCCGACTGGCCCCGGGGTCGACGTGTCTGGAAATCGGAATCGGATCCACTCAGGATCAGCGACCGAGCACCCGGGCGTAGGCGGCCTCGTACTGGCTCACGACGCGGTCGGCGTCGAAGAGCGACTCGACGCGGTGACGCGCCGCCTCGCCCATCGCCCGGCGTCGCTCGTCGTCCTTCAGGATCTCGATCGTCCGGGCCGCCATGCCCTCGACGTCACCCACGGGGAGGAGATACCCGCTCTCGGCGTGGCGCACGACCTCGGGCAGGCCGCCGGCATCGGACCCGATCACCGGGACGCCGCAGGCCATCGCTTCGAGGGCCGAGAGACCGAACGACTCGAGCTCGGACGGGAGCAGGAACACGTCGGCCATGGCCGCGATCTCCGCGATGTCCTGCTGGGTTCCCAGAAAACGGAGCCGGTCGAGCACGCCGAGGCGCCGTGCGAGGGCCTGGGCCGAGGACCGCTCGGGCCCCTCTCCGACCATCAGCAGCACCGCGTCCACCTCTCGGTTCACGCGTTCGAAGATCCGCACCGTGTCGAGGGGTCGCTTCACCGGGCGGAAGTTCGACACGTGGAGGAGCACCCGCTGCCCGGGGTCGGCGATCCCCGAACGGTCACCTTTCTCGGTCGAGTACTGCTCGAGGTCGACGAAGTTCGGGACGACGTCGATGGGCCGGGAGATCTGGAACTCCTCGAGGGTCATGCGTCGCAGGAACTCGGAGACGGCGGTGACGCCGTCGGAGCGCTCGATCCCGAACTTCGTGATCTCGAAGAACGAGTGGTCCTGGCCGACGATCGTGATGTCGGTGCCGTGCAGCGTTGTCAGCATCCGTGGGGCGCCGTCGCCGAGCATCTGCTGGGCCAGGATGCCGGCGATGGCGTGGGGGATCGCATAGTGAACGTGGAAGAGCTCGATCCCGTGCTCCCGCACCGCCTCCGCCATCTTCACGGCCAGGGCCAGGTCGTGCGGCGGGAACTCGAAGAGGGGATAGGAGGAGACGTCCACCTCGTGGAAGCAGATGTTCTGCTGGAAGTCGCCGAAGCGGAACGGGAGGCGGTACGAGATGACGTGCACCTCGTGCCCCCGGCTCGCCATCTGTTTGCCGAGCTCGGCCGCCACCGCCCCCGAGCCCCCGACGGTGGGGTAGCAGACGATCCCGAGTCTCATAGACGCACCACCTGGTGTCCGCGGGCAAACGGATCCACTCGCTCCTGCAGCTCCGCGATCACCCCGGATCCGTGCTTGGCCACCAGCCCCAGAAGACCCAGCCCCCGCTCCTGGAGGGAGCCGCCGGGGAAGAGGGCGTCGCGCGTGCGGTGGAACCGAGCCGCCCGACCCTGGTCCCGCTTCTTCAGCGCCCGCATGGCCTTCTCGTGGAGCCCGTCGACCTGGTGCAGCGCCCGCCCGCGGGCGGCGGCCGCGGCCGCTCGAAGCGTCGGGTCGACGGCGGCCAGCCGCTCCTCCACCTCTGTCATCTCGCGCTCGATCGAGCTCCGCGTCTGCGCGAAAGAGGCCTCCACGTCGGGGTAGGTCTCACGCGCCCACCGGGCCACGACCGCCTCCGGGTCGTCGGTGAGGTCGGTCAGCGTGAGCCCTTCCGCCTCGAGCGCGCGCGCCGAGGCCGGGCCGACGAGGGTGACGCTCGGGCGCGGGACGAGGCCAGGCCGTGGCAGCCCGAAGTGCGCATACGAGGACCGGATCTGGGCGTGGTAGGCGATCTCCGCCGGACCCCCCACGTAGGCCGCCGTGGGCAGCATGGCGTCCTGGGCCAGGGGCCGGAGGAGGGCGTTCGGGCTCCAGAGCCCGGGCTCGGTCTCGAGCTGGCGGAGTGCCTCCTCGGTGGCCCAGCGCGTCCCGAGACCACGGATCTCGACTCCGTCCTCGGTGAGCCCGAGCGCCCGGCGCTCGCCGCCCGCGAGCACGAAGAGGTTCAGGAAGCCTGCGCGAACCGGGACCTGCTGGTGATATCCGGCTTCGAGGAGGGCCTGACCGGCCTCGAGGGCGAGACGCGAGGTGGGGGAGGCCTCCTCCACCTCGCGCGTGAGCACCGGTGAGGCGACCGCCTTCAGCGCGGGATCCGAGGATTCGAGAACCACGAGGTCCGGCATGAGCCGCGAGAGCAGGCGAGCGAAGGCCCCGGACAGCGTCTCGCCGGGCCGGTAGCACTCCGCCACGACGCCCACCATCTCCTCGCGGCTCGGGCTCGGGGGCAGTGCCTCGCCGAGCTCCTCCACGAGGCGGCTCACGGTGTCGTCGAGGACGATCGTGAAGGCGGGCTGGCCCACCGGCTCGTGTCGGGGCTCGTAGCGGAGGGGCCGGATCGCGCCGGAGCCGTCGAGCAGGCAAATCGAGCGCACCTCGGCGAAGTCGTGATCGTCCGCGGCCACCCAGAAGACGGGCACCGCGGGACGACCCCGCTGCTCGGCCAGCCGGCGAGCGATCTCGAGGGTGGCGAGCGCCTTGTAGAGCACGAACAGCGGTCCGCCGAAGAGACCCGCCTGCTGCCCGGTGACCACCGCCACCGTGTCCGGGTCGGCGAGCTCGCGGGCCCGCGCCGCGGCACGCTCCGCCCCCCTCTTCTCCTGCTGGCGCACGAGCGCGGTGGCCACGACCTCGCGCGGGCGCGGGTGGACCGCCGATGCCTGCGCGGCCTCCGTGAGCGCGTCGAGGCCGAAGCCGGTCCCACCGAGGAAGGGCGCGACCCGCGGCCGACCGGCGAGGTAATCGAGAAAGAGCCGGCTCAGGGGCTGGTGAAGCGCCTCGAAGGGCACGACCTCGGCGGAGGGACCGGGCATGAGAGATGACGATGATAGCACACGAGGTGACTGCAACCCACTAAGGGGCCGCCACTTGTGCGGTCCGCGGGTTTGACACCACGCAAAACGGGGTGCTAGATTCGGTCAGTTTGGGGGAGGCGTGTGCCGGTTCTCCCCGGACCGGAGTGATGAGCGACAAGAGCCACGTGCCCGACGACACGCCGTCCTCGATCGGGCGCTACGAGGTCACCGGCACCCTGGGCTTCGGGGCCATGGGGGCGGTCTATCAGGCCTTCGACCCCATCATCAAACGCGCGCTCGCCATCAAGACCATCCGCCTCGACATCCCACGGCAGAGCCCGCAGCACGCGGTCTTCATCGAGCGCTTCTACCAGGAGGCGCGCATCTCGGGGACGCTGTCCCACCCGAACATCGTCACCCTCTTCGACATCGGCGAGGAGAAAGGGGTGCCGTTTCTGGCCATGGAGTACGTGGAAGGCCAGACGCTCTCCGATCTCATCGACCAGGGTGTCCGCTTCGGGCCCGAGAGGGTGGTGGCCCTCGTCAGCCAGGTGTCGGCCGCGCTCGATTACGCGCACTCGCGCGGCGTCGTCCACCGCGACATCAAGCCCTCCAACCTGATCGTTCAACAGGGAGACAAGGTCAAGGTCACCGACTTCGGCATCGCCAAGCTGGTGGACCAGGGGATCACCCAGACCGGGGCGCTCCTCGGAACGCCCTCCTATATGTCGCCCGAGCAGGCGATGGGGGAGCCGCTCGACGGACGGAGCGACATCTTCTCGCTCGGCGTCTGCGCGTTCGAGATGCTCTCGGGGGAGCAGCCGTTCCCGGGGAATAACGTCACGTCGATCCTCTACCGGCTGGTTCACGTCGATCCCGTCGAGCCCGCGAACCTCGAGATGAGCGGCGTCGTGCCTCACCTCTGGCGGGAGGTCTTTCACAAGGTCCTGGCCAAGAAGGCCGACGGTCGCTACCAGAAGGCGACCGAGTTCGTGCGGGCCCTCGAGGAGTGCCTCGGTGCGGTGTCCGGGGGCTTCGGCGACGAAACCACCGCCCTGGCGACGCCCAACGAGAGCACGGTCACGCTGGAGACGCCGCGTCCCGAGTCGCTCACGCCCCCGGCCGGAGAGGCGCCCTCCAAGCTGACACCCGAGGAGGAGACGCTCGTGCTCGAGCTCTCCCCCGACCTGGAGCAGGCGGGACCCGACGACTCCGGCACTGTCCGCGTGGCGGCCGGCGCGGCCACCGCGCCCGGCGACGACGTGACGGTAGAGGCCTCCGCTTCGGCTCCGACCGCCATCATGGACGCGGCGCCCGGGGAGCCTCCGCCGGCTCCGACCGCGATCATGGACGCGGCACCCGGGGAGAGGCCGCCGGCCCCGACCGCGATCATGGACGCGGTGCCGGGGGCGGCGGCGACGCTGCCTCCGGAGTCGTCCCCGGCCGCAGCCCCGGGCGTCCCCCCCCGCCGGTGAGTCGTCCCCTGCCCGTGAACTGGCTCCTCGGGGGGGCGGCGGGGCTCTTCGTGGTCGCCGTGGCCCTCGTCACCTGGATGCTCTCGAGCCACGGCGGAGGGCAGGGACAGCCGGGCGACCTCGTGCCGACGACCACGCCGGTCACGGAGGCGCCGGAGCTTTCCACGACCGGGACCCTGCTCGTGGAGACTGAGCCGGCGGGGGCCCAGGTCGCCGTCGACGGCGAGCCTCGGGGCGAGACGCCGCTGGAGCTCGCCGAGCTCTCCTTCGGAGACCACGAGGTTCGCCTCGCGCTGAAAGGTCACGACGCACAGAGCCACGACATCTCGCTCTCCGCCGAGAACCCGACGGCCGAGCTGCGGGCCGAGCTGAGCCGCAGTCGGCGCGCGCCCACCAACGGCACCGTCAGCTTCGCCTCCGTGCCCCCCGGGGCCACGGTGTTCGTGGACGGAAAGAAGGTTGGGGCGACGCCGCTCGACGGAGTGCGGCTCCGGGCGGGTCAGCACGACGTGAGCCTCACGCTCGATGGTCACGACCGGTGGACGGGCGCGGTCAGTGTGGTGGCCGGCGGCCGGGCCCGGGTGGAGAGGGAGCTGACGCCGTCCGCGCCGGAGGCGCCGCCCACACCCGAGCCGGTGGACACCGCCCGGATCTACGAGAACAAGACCGGCCAGGTGGATCGTGTGGCGCGGAGGAAGCTCGGCGCCGTGGCGGCCTATCCCAGCGATCGGGCTCCCCGTCTGAAGTCGGGAGAGAGGATCTCGGTCAGCCTCAGCTTCCTCGTGACCGAGACGGGCACGGTCGAGGACATCGAGGTGACGGAGTCGGCGGGGAGCCTCGTCGACGACGTCGTGACGAAGGCCGTCCGCGCCTGGAAGTACGAGCCCGCGACGATCCGCGGGACCCCGGTCAAGGTACGGGTCGCCTTCCGGCAGACCTTCCTCGGGGGATAGTGGTGGCGAAGCTCATCATCAACCCCACCGCGTCGAACCGGCGAGAGATCGCGCTCTCCCGGGAGGGGATCCTCACGATCGGCCGTGACCCCTCGAACGATCTGGTCCTTCCCGACGCCATGGTCTCGCGCCGCCATGCGGTGATCGAGCAGCGGGGCACACAGTTCTTCCTGCGCGACTGCAACTCGGCCAACGGGTCGGTGGTGAACGGCGACCGGGTCAGCGAGCGAGGCCTCCGGGACGGCGACCTGGTGGCCATCGGCAGCATGCGGCTGCTCTTCCGCGAGGAGCCGGCGGAGCCGGCGGAGCCGGGGGCGAAGGTCGTGCCCCATCCCTCGGCCGCTCCCCTGCGGTGTCCCTCTTGTGGGGAGGGATACCGGCGCGGGGATCTCTTCTGTCGCGAGTGCGGTGCGCAGGTCGCCAAGCCCAGCGGTCCCCCGAAGGCCGTGTGCTCCTCCTGCGGGGCCTCAGTGCCGCTCCCCGCGCGGTTCTGCAACGCCTGTGGCGAGGGCTTGCCGTCCCACGCGCAGAGGACGGAGTCGGAGCCCCCGGCCGGGGATCAGGCGGGGGGGAGTGCCGACGGCGCGGCGAAGATGCAGCGGCCGAAAGACACCCAGCCGGTTCCACCCCCCGCGAGGGAACAAGGACCGGGAGGAAGGAGGGCGGACTCGGCCGCGCGTGCGCCGGCCTTCGTGCCCGAGCCACCTCCGCCCGGCGAGCCGGTGCCCCGGATCCCGCCGGTCGTGCAGACGCCGACCCCGGCCCCGCCGCGCGGGCGGACGGCCGCCCCGCCCCCACCGCCGCTGCGCCGCTCCGTCCCGCCGCGGGCCTCCCCGTCCTCGCGCCGGGGGGCTCGCGTCGTCGAGCCGGCTGGCTTCGGCAGCCGCCTCGCCGCCGGGCTCGTGGACGCGGTCTTCGTGGTGTCCGGGCAGGCCGTGCTCCTGGCCCCGGTCGCCTACTACTGGTGGTCTCGCGAGGTTCCCCGGACACCGGGCGAGGTGCCCTTCCTCCCGATCATCTCCACCGTCGCTCTCCTGACCCTGGCCGCCCTCCTGGCCGCCCTGTACCACCTCTACTGCTGGGGCGTGCGCGGCAGCTCTCCGGGCAAGGAGCTGCTGGAGCTGAGGGTCGAGGCCGAGGACGGCACATGTCCGATCGGCCTCGGCCGGGCCGCGCTCCGCCTGCTCGGCTACCTCTTGTCGGCGGCGAGCTTCGGCATCGGCTTCCTGATGATCGCGTCGAGCGGGGACGGCCTGCACGATCGAATTGCCGGGACCCGCGTCGTGCGACGGAGCTCGCGGTGACCCTCGAGCCGGTTGGCGGCGAGGCGGAGGCCAGCGTCGCCCAGAGCGTCGCGGTCGCCCCGTCGGTGCGCCGCCCGGCCCGCGTGCGCGTCTGGCGGGCGGTCTGGGAGCTGCTTCACGACCTCTCGGTTGCGGTTCTCTTCTGCTTCTTCCTGATCACCTTCGTGGCCCAGGCGTTTCGGGTGCAGGGAACGAGCATGGAGCCGCTGCTGAGTGACGGCGACCGCATCGTCGTGAACAAGTTCGTGTATCGGTTCCAGCCGATCGGGACGGGAGACGTCGTGGTCTTCTGGTATCCCCGCGACCCCTCGGTCTCCTTCATCAAGCGCGTGGCGGGTCGACCGGGAGACGTGGTGGAGATCCGGGCGGGTCGCGTCCTCGTCAACGGGGCCCCGACGCTCGAGCCCTACCTCAACGAGGGCTTTCGCGACGAGGACTCCCACCCCCCGATGACGGTTCGGCAGGGTCACTACTTCGTGCTCGGCGACCACCGCCGAAGCAGCAACGACAGCCGGAGCTGGGGCGAGGTCCCCCAGAAGTACATCTACGGCCAGGCGGTCTTCCGATTCTGGCCGCTGAGACAGATGGGGCCGATTCGTTGAGCGGAATCCCAGAGACGCGGGAAGTCATCCTGAACCGCCCCGTGCGGCGGCCGCGCCGAAGGATCTCTCCGTTGGGCCGACGGCGAGATTCTTCGGGCCACGGCCACAGCCCTGAATGACAGGAGCGTCCGTGGCGGATAGGCTGTAGGCTTCGAGATGTCCAGAGAATCGGTGCACGAGCCGACGGAGGTGCGTCCGCCTGCCCGGGGATCCGCTCGACGTGGGCGCGCCATGCTGGCCCTCGAAGACGGAAGGGTCTTCGAGGGGCAGGCCTTCGGGCGAGCGGGAGAGGTGAGCGGGGAGGTGGTCTTCAACACCGCCCTGTGCGGTTACCAGGAGGTGCTCACCGACCCGTCCTACGCCGGCCAGATCGTCACCATGACGTACCCCCACATCGGAAACTACGGGGTGAATCCCGAGGACGTCGAGTCCGCACATCCCCAGGTGGCGGGCTTCGTGGTCCGGGAGGGGGCGACGGTGGTCTCGTCGTGGCGCGCGTCGGGCATGCTCGACCAGTATCTCGACGAGCACGGCATCGTGGGAATCAGCGAGATCGACACCCGCGCCCTCACCCGCCACATCCGTACGCACGGCGCGAAGCGGGGCGTGATCTCGACCGCCGAGTTCGATCCCGAGACACTCATCGCCCGGGCCCGGGCCTCGCGGTCGATCCTTGGGCTCGACCTGGCGCGGGAGGTGACCTGCGAGCAGCCGTACGAGTTCGAGCCCCGCTCGGAGACGCCGAGCGCCGCCCCGCATCTTGTCCCCGTGCTGCGGGGCAATGGCGGAGGATCCGCCAGGAGCGACGAGGCACCGCTTCGGGTGGTCGCCTACGACTTCGGGCTGAAGCGGAACATTCTCCGCAACCTCTCCGCCGCCGGCTGCGCGGTGAGGGTGGTTCCCGCCACGACCCCCGCGGCCGAGGCCCTCGCCATGGGCCCCGACGGGATCTTCCTCTCGAACGGCCCCGGCGACCCCGAGCCGTGCGCCTATGCCATCGAGGCCGCGAAGCAGTTCGTGGATCGTCTCCCCGTCTTCGGCATCTGCCTCGGCCACCAGATCCTCGGGCTGGCCTGTGGAGGCAGGACCTTCAAGCTCAAGTTCGGCCACCGTGGCGCGAACCACCCGGTCAAGAACCTCGAGACGGGCCAGGTCGAGATCACCTCGCAGAACCACGGGTTCTGCATCGAGCCGGACCTCTTCGAGGGCCCCGACTTCGTGCAGACCCACGTCAACCTCAACGACGGGACGGTCGAGGGCTTTCGCATGCGCGACCGCCCTGTCCTCTCGGTGCAGTACCACCCCGAGGCCAGCCCCGGCCCCCACGACAGCCATTACCTCTTCGAGGAGTTCGTGTCGATGATGACCGCCCGGCGGGAGGCTCGATGATCTGCCCGCCGGGCTCGACTCGCGGACGAAGCTGAGATGCCGAAGGATCCCTCCATCAAGTCCGTTCTGGTCATCGGCTCCGGGCCGATCGTGATCGGACAGGCCTGCGAGTTCGACTACTCCGGCACGCAGGCGATCAAGGTTCTCCGCCAGGAGGGCGTCCGGGTCTCGCTCGTGAACTCGAACCCGGCGACGATCATGACCGACCCGGAGTACGCGGACCGCACGTACGTCGAGCCGCTGACCCCGGAGGCGCTCGAAGGCATCCTCGAGCGCGAGCGGCCAGATGCGCTGCTGCCCACCGTGGGGGGGCAGACCGCGCTCAACCTCGCGGTCGAGCTCGCCCGCCGCGGGGTGCTGGACCGGCTCGGCGTCCGTCTCATCGGGGCCAGCCGCCGCGCGGTCGAGGTGGGCGAGGACCGGCAGCTCTTCAAGGAGGCGATGGCCCGCATCGGGCTGGAGGTGCCGAAGAGCGGCTTCGGGACCAACCTGGAGGAGGCCCGTGAGGTCCTCGAGATCACCGGTCTGCCCGCGGTCATCCGCCCCTCCTTCACCCTAGGGGGCACGGGGGGCGGGATCGCCTACAACCTCGAGGAGTTCGAGGAGCTGGCCGCCCGCGGTCTCGACCTCTCGCCCGCCACCCAGATCCTGATCGAGGAGTCCGTGCTCGGCTGGAAGGAGTACGAGCTCGAGGTCATGCGGGACAAGGCGGACAACTTCGTGGTGATCTGCTCCATCGAGAACTTCGACCCGATGGGCATCCACACCGGGGACTCGGTCACCGTGGCCCCCGCCCAGACCCTCACCGACCGCGAGTACCAGGTGATGCGGAACGCCGCGCGGGCCATCATCCGCGAGGTCGGGGTGGAGACCGGCGGCTCCAACATCCAGTTCGCGGTGGACCCGAAGACGGGGCGGCTCGTCGTCATCGAGATGAACCCGCGTGTCTCCCGCTCCTCCGCCCTCGCCAGCAAGGCCACCGGCTTCCCGATCGCCAAGATCGCGGCGCTGCTGGCCATCGGCTACCGCCTCGACGAGATCCAGAACGACATCACCCGGGTGACGCCGGCCAGCTTCGAGCCCGTCATCGACTACGTGGTGGTCAAGATCCCGCGCTGGGCCTTCGAGAAGTTCCCCGACGCGAGCCCCAGCCTGGGCACGCAGATGAAGTCGGTGGGCGAGGTCATGGCCATCGGACGGACCTTCAAGGAGGCGCTGCAGAAGGGCCTGCGCGGCCTCGAGACCGGCATCAGCGGCTTTGCCCGCGCCGACCTCGACGAGACCCGCATCAAGGAGAAGCTCCTCGCGCCCGACCCCGACCGCATCTTCTACGTGAAGCTGGCGCTGGACCTCGGCTGGAGCCACGAGGAGATCTACCGGATGACGGGCATCGACCCGTGGTTCCTGGACCAGATCCAGCAGATCGTCGACCTCGAGCAACGGCTGGGCCCGGAGATGTTCGAAGACGCGGAGACCCTGCGCCAGGCCAAGCGCTTTGGCTTCTCCGACGTCCGCCTCGGGCAGCTCGCGGGGGCGAGCGAGGCGGTGGTGCGGGCGGCCCGCAAGGCCTTCGGCATCGAGGCCGTCTACAAGCGCGTCGACACCTGCGCCGCCGAGTTCGTCTCCTACACTCCCTACCTCTACTCGACCTACGAGCAGGAGTGCGAGGCCGAGCCCACCGACCGGAAGAAGATCGTGATCCTCGGCAGCGGCCCCAACCGCATCGGGCAGGGGATCGAGTTCGACTACTGCTGCTGCCACGCCTCCTTCGCCTTCAAGGAGGAGGGGTACGAGACCATCATGATCAACTGCAACCCGGAGACGGTCTCGACCGACTACGACACCTCCGACCGCCTCTACTTCGAGCCCCTCGCCTTCGAGGACGTGATGAACATCCTGGAGAAGGAGAAGCCGGAGGGCGTCGTCATCCAGTTCGGCGGGCAGACACCGCTCGGTCTCGCCCTCCCCCTCCAGCGCGCCGGCGTCGAGATCCTGGGCACGAGCCCCGACGCCATCGACCTCGCCGAGGACCGCAAGCGCTTCAGCGCGCTGCTCCACGAGCTCGAGATTCCCCAGCCCCCGAGCGGCACCGCCAGCTCGATCGAGGAGGCGACGGTTGTGGCGGAGACCGTCGGCTACCCGGTGCTCGTCCGGCCGTCCTACGTCCTCGGCGGCCGCGCGATGGCCATCGTCTACGACGGCTCCCACCTCGAGCGCTTTGCCCGCGAGGCGGTGAGAGCGTCGCCGGAGCACCCCATCCTCATCGACCGCTTCCTCGAGGACGCCTTCGAGGTGGACGTGGACGCCCTCGGGGACGGCGAGCGGGTCGTCATCGGCGGGATCCTGCAGCACATCGAGGAGGCGGGCGTCCACTCCGGCGACTCCGCGATGGTCCTCCCGACCTACAAGGTCGCCCCGCCCCACCTCGAGACCATCCGTCGCTACACCCGCGAGCTCGGCCTCGCCCTCGGGGTCAAGGGCCTGATGAACGTCCAGTACGCCATCAAGGACGACGTGGTCTACGTGCTCGAGGTGAATCCCCGCGCCTCGCGGACGACACCCTTCGTGAGCAAGGCCACCGGCGTGCCCCTGGCCAAGGTGGCGGCCCAGATCATGGCCGGGCGGACCCTGGCCGAGCTGGGGCTGACCGAAGACCTGGAGGTCGACCGCTTCTTCGTGAAGGAGTCGGTCTTTCCGTTCCTGAAGTTTCCCGGGGCCGACATCCTGCTCGGTCCCGAGATGAAGTCCACCGGCGAGGTGATGGGCATCTCCAGCGACTTCGGGATCGCCTTCGCCAAGTCCCAGCAGGCCGCGGGCTACCACATCCCGACCTCGGGGACGGTTTTCGTGTCGGTCAACGACTTCGACAAGCCCGGGGTGCTGCCTCACGCGAGAGAGCTCCACGAGATGGGCCTCGAGATCGTCGCCACGAAGGGCACCGCCGAGTACTTGAACGCCCACGGCGTCCCCGCGGAGATGGTGTACAAGGTGGCCGAGGGACGCCCCAACGTCGTGGACCACATCAAGGATGGGCGCATCAGCATCGTCTTCAACACCCCGCTCGGGGGCGAGTCCTTCTACGACGACGGCGCCATCCGCAAGAGCGCGGTTCTGCACAACGTCCTCGTGGTGACGACCCTCACCGCCACCGCTGCCACCGTCCAGGCCATTCGAGCGTTGCGCGAGCGGGCCACCGACGTCGCGAGCCTCCAGGAGATCCACCTCGGGGAGCCGGGGCCGGCCGTGGATCCGCCTCCCGCCCCGTCCCGTCCGGTCGCCGGCGGCGCCCGGGGTCGGCCGGCGGATCGCGGGACGACGTGAAGTCCCTCTACCTCGCCCTGTCCGGAGGCGGCGCCCACGCCGCCGCCCACTGCGGGGTCCTGAGGGCCCTCGACCGCGAGGGCATCCCGGTCGCGGGGATGGCCGGGGTGAGCGGGGGTGCGCTGGTGGCCGCGGCCTGGGCCGGCGGGGCCGACCTCGACCGGCTGATCGAGCAGGCGTCGGGGCTCCATCCCTGGATGTGGGTCCGGGGCTGGGGCGGCGGCCTGCTCTCCGGTAGTCGGCTCGGGGCCCTGATCGACGAGTTCGTGCCTGTGGACCGCTTCGAGGAGCTGCGGGTGCCCCTGATCGTCGTGGCCACGGACGTCGACACCGGCGAGGCCGTCGTGTTCAGCGAGGGCAGCCTGCTGCGCGACGTGGTCCGGGCCTCCTGCAGCTTCCCTGGCGTCTTCCCGCCCTTCTCCTGGGAAGGCCGGCGCCTCGTGGACGGTGGGGTCTCGGAGGTCGTGCCGGTCAGCCGCGCCCGTGAGCTGGCCGGCGACAGCGGCCTCGTCGTCGCCATTGACTGCAACGCCGGGGGGAGGTGGCCCGCCGCCGACTCCTTCATCGCCATCGCGCTCCGCGCCGGGCTCACCATGGTGCGTGGCCGGACCCGCTCGGAGCTGACCGGCGCCGACCTCGTCATCGCCCCCTCCATCGGCGAGTCGGGGTGGATGCGGCCCCAGCGTATCCCGCGCTTCGCCGAGGCCGGAGAAGAGGCCCTGGTCGAGGCGCTGCCTGAGCTGCGGCGCCTGCTCGACGGCTGAGGTGGAGCCGGTGCGCCGCCGCACGCTCCTCGTCCTCGCCGCGACCGCCGCCTTCCTCGCCGCCCTCGTCCTCGTCGCGATCGGCTACGACCGCCCGCCGGTGACACCGGGGGCCTGGCTCGCGGAGAGCGGCCTCGAGGCGAGGTTCCTGACGGTGGACGGTCACCGCCTGCGCTACGTCCGCGCCGGGAGCGGTCCCGCGGTCGTTCTCGTCCACGGGTTCGCCTCCTCGCTCTACACCTGGAAGGACATCCTGCCCGGCCTCGTCCCCGAGCACGACGTGATCGCCCTCGACCTGCCCGGGTCGGAGGTTCCGAGCGGCGCGCGGACCTGTCATTTCGAGAGCTCCCGCAGGCGGTCCTCGGGCTCATGGACGAGCTCGGGATCGCCCGGGCCGCGCTCGTCGGCAACAGCATGGGGGGAGCGGTGGTCGCTGTGGTGGCTGCGGAGCAGCCAGAACGCGTCACCGCCCTCGTGCTCATCGATGCCGCCGGCTTCAACCTGGGCCCGGGCGAGGCCCCGGCGATGGTGCGCCTGGCCATGTCGCCCGTGGGATCGCTCGTCTCGCGACTCCCCTTCAAGCGCCTCGTCGTCGAACGGTCCCTGCGCGAGGTCTTCCACGACGACAGCCACGTCACCGCCGAACGCGTCGCCGAGTACATGGAGGGCCTGCAGCAGCCGGGGGCCTTCGCCTCGGTCCGCTCTGTGCGGATCTCACTCGCGGAGCGGGGCATGGTCGTGCAGGAGAGCCTGTCTCGGATCCAGGCCCCGACCCTCGTCGTCTGGGGCCGCGAGGACCGTTGGATCCCCGTCGCCCACGCGGAGCGTTTCGTGGAGGCGATCCCGGGGGCACGCAAGCTCATCTTGGAAGAGTGCGGCCACATGCCGCAGGCCGAGAGGCCGGACTTGATGACGGAGCTGCTGTCGGAGTTCCTGGCCGGGGCAGGGGACGGAGTCGGGAAGGACGGATGGACCCGGTCCCAGGCCGGAGGAGTCCATTCCTCGTTCGTCACCCTGGCGGCGCTGGCTGCGGGCTGTGGCTCCTCGCACTGGACTTCGTCTGAGCCTCGTTGTTCTCCGCGGTGTCGAGTCCGATTCGACCGGATCCTGGGGTAGGCTTGGGCTCCCCTGGCCGCCCACCGGGGTCCACGCTGGCGAGCTCGAGACCCGCAGGGTCAGCAACGAAGGGTCGGAAGTGCAGCGGAAGGAGAGGACGCGATGATCATCGGCCATGTGAAGGACGTCGAGAAGGACGAGGTTCGGGCGAAGGGTTGCCAGGGGGCGGGGATCCAGTGGCTGCTCGGTCCGAAGGACGGCGTCCCCCACTTCCACATGCGGTACGTCACGGTCGCGGCTGGCGGCCTGATCCCGCTCCACTCCCACGGGCCCGTGCACCAGATGTTCATCGTCAAGGGCCAGGGTGCGGTGCTCTACGAGGGCGGCGAGACGCCCATCGAGGAAGGCAGCTTCGTGTACATGCCTTCGAAGAAGGTCCACGGCACCCGGAACACCGGCCCAGACCCACTGGAGTTCGTCTGCTGCATCAACAAGCTCGACGAGGGCCGCTGAGCCGCGCCGGCGAGAGACCCGGCGAGGGTCTCTGTTCGGGCCAGGACGAAGCCGGGGAGGCTACTTTCGCTCGAGGATGACGAGCGTCTCTCTGGCCCTCTGGGCGATGGGACTCTGGGGATGCTCGCGCACGATCACCTCCATCGTCTGCATCCCCTGCTCGTGGCGGCCCCACGAGACGTAGTTCCGCCCGAGCATGAAGAGGAGCTTGGGCTGGTCCGCCCCCTCCGGGTCGAGGCTGAGCGCTTCCTTGATCAGCGACTCCGCCTCCGCGAAGTGGCGCTGGACGTTCTGCAGGATCGCGAGCAGCAGACGCGTGCGCCGACGCTCGGGGATGGGGCGGTCACTGTCGTTCGCGGCGGCGTGAGTCAGCAGCTCCGCGCTCTCTTCGTAGCACTCCTGGTCGAAGAGGTGCTCACCCAGGGCGTAGGCCGCCTCCGCGTCGTCCGGGTTCTGCTCGAGGGCCACCTCCCAGGTGCTCACGCGCTGCGCGGCCTGAAGCGCCTTCTCCATGACGTAGGGGAACCGTCCGGGGCCCATGAAGCTGTTCACGCGCCAGACCTGTCGCCCACGCGGGGAGAGGAAGAGGATGGTCGGCAGCGAGTGAACTCTATAGCGATTCGCGATCTCCAGCTCCCGACTGCTACCCTCGGTGTTGACCTTCACCGCCACGAAGTTCTGCGCCATCTTTCCGACGACAGGGTCGATGTACGTCGTGCGGTCGAGCCGGTGGCACCACCCGCACCACTCGGCCCAGAAGTCGACCAGGACGGGCTTCTCGTGCTTCTCGGCTGTCTTCATCGCCTCGTCGAAGCTCTTCTCCCACTGAATCCCCTTCGCCGTGGGCGTCGGGCCCACGAGGAGAAGCGCGAGAGCGAGGGCGCTGGTCATCGGCAGCTCACCCCGAGTGAACCCGGGCCCCGGCCCGACAGGCCTCCGCCTGCGCGTCGAAGAGCGATTGGAAGGACTCCGAGTGGTCCCAGAACGTCTCGGGGTGCCACTGCACCCCGACGACGAAGCGGCGATCGGGCATCTCGATGCCCTCGATCACCCCGTCCTCATCGCAGCGGGCCGACACGACGAGCCCGCTGCCGAGCCGCCCGACCGCCTGGTGGTGAAAGCTGTTCACGGGAATCGTTGCCTCGCCGAGGATGCCGCAAAGACGTGTCCCCGGGTCGACCCCGATCCGGTGGACGCGGCGCGAGCGAGGTTCAGGACAGTCGTGCCTCTCGCCTCCTGCTATGTCTGACGGGAGATCCTGGATCAGTGTTCCGCCGCTGGCAACGTTTAACACCTGTATTCCCCGACAGATAGCGAGGATCGGCAGGTCCCGGCGGACCGCCTCGCGGACGAGCGCGATCTCGAGATCGTCGCGCCGGCGATCGACCCGGCGAAGCTTCGGGTGGGGGGCCTGGTCGAAGAGGGCGGGGTCCACGTCCACCCCCCCGGAGAGCAGCAGGCCATCCAGGCGATCGAGGAGCGGCGCGGCATCGGCCGGCGGGCCCGGCGCCAGGACGACGGGGATCGCGTCCGCCTGCTCGACGGAGCGGACGTAGTCGTCACGGAGCACGTGGACACCGGGCCGCCCGTGCTCGTCGTCCAGCGTGATCCCGATGACGGGCCGCATCACATCCGCTCCGGAACCGGGATGCCCAGGAGATCGAGCAAGACCTCCATCTGGCGGACGAAGGTGTCCACGACGAAGGTCCGGAACGCCCGGAGGTCGTCGCTCTCCGCGTGGAGCACCGAGTGCTGGGGCTTCTGGTAGTACGAGTGAAACGCCTGGGCGACGCCGAAAGCGTGCTTGGCCAGCAGCGCCACGTCCTCGCCCCGGATGGCCTGCTCCTCGACCTCCTCGGTCCGACTCATGAGGAGGAGCAGCGACCAGACCTCGTCGCCCTCCTCGCCGGACAGGGCTCGGCCCAGGTCGATCTTCCGGGCGCGGGCGAGGAGATCCTCGACTTGGTGCCCCTGCGCCTCCAGCTTCCCGAAGATGTTCCGGGCGCGGACGACGGCGTTCTGGACGTAGGGTCCGGTCTCTCCGGTGAACGCCAGGGCCTCCTCCATGTCGAAGGTGATGATGCGGTTCCGGGAGAACCGGAGCATGAAGTAGCGGAGCGCGCCGGTGGCCACCGCGGCCGCGGTCGCCTCCCGGGCCGCGGGGTCGCGGTCGGGATCGCGCGCGTCGACCTCGGCCCGGGCCTTGGTCAGGAGCGCGTCCAGGAGATCGTCCGCCTTCACCCCGAGACCCTTGCGGCCCGAGACCTTGACGGAGCTCTCGTCCCCGGAGACCTCGTAGCCGAGGGCCCGCGCGGTGGCGGGGGAGAGGACGACCTTCTCGTAGGCCAGGTGGTGCGACCCTTCGGCCTCCGCGTCGTAGCCCAGGGCGGCCACCGCGGCCTTGACCACTCCCTGCGTGTAGGACTGGCCGACGTCGATCACGTTGTAGACGGCTTTGGCGTGCCCGAAAGTGGGTGCGCCGGGCTCGCCCTCGTCGCTCGTCGTGGTCCACAGCTCGTGTCCGTCCGGGTCCGTGCGGTACCGGCGGTAGAGGAAGTCGCGGTCGAGCCGTCCGAGCTTCCAGAGCTGGTAGGCGATGTCCTTGCCCGTGTACGTGACCGTTCCGCTCGACCGCACGATGATCTTGTTTTCGTCGGCTCCACCCCCGCCCATGGGAAGCACCCAGCACCCCACGTTCTTCCCCTCCGTCTCGTGGCGGATCGCGCCCTTCTCCTTCAGGAGCTCGAACGCCCGATTCCAGAAGTGCAGGCGCAGGATGTCGCTCTCATGGGCGAGCAGATCGTAGCGGATGCCGAGACGCCCCATCGTGGCGAGGTGGCAGTCGACGATGCGGGCGGCGACGTGGGCGCCCAGGCGGGCGGTGTCGTTCCCCCCTTCCTCGATCGCGTGGAGCGTCTCTGCCTGCAGGGCCTTGTGGTCCGGGTCGGCCGCGTAGAAGTCCCCGACCTTCGCGTAGAGGTCCCAGCAGTAGTGGTCGAACGCGGCCCGTCGAGCTTCTCGACCTCGTGCCAGGTCCTTCTTCTCGAGGTGCAGGAACCCGACCACCACGTCTGCCACCTGCACGCCGGTGTCGTCGATGTAGTTCTGGACGCCGACGTCGAACCCCCGGTGGCGGAGCAGCCGCACGAAGGTGTCGCCCAGGCAGGCGTTGCGGAGGTGGCCGATGTGCGCGGCCTTGTTGGGGTTGATGCTGGTGTGCTCGACGATGACGTGGCCCCGGGAGTCCGACGGCGCACCGGGGCCGACCAGCGACTCGTGCAGGCTCCCGGCGAAGGTCCCGCGGTCGAGGAAGAGGTTGACGTAGGCCCCCCCCGCCACCTCCGCCCGCTCGATTCCCGGGGTTGATCCCAGCTCCTCCGCCAGCCGCTGCGCGATCTCCCGCGGCTTGCGGCGCAGCGTCTTCGCCAGGTCGAAAGGCGCGGTGAGGGCGAGGTCTCCCAGCTCCACCCGGGGCGGGTACTGGAACGAGACGTTCTCGAGGGGGATGTCGAAGGCCGTCCGCGCCGCCGAACGCACCGCCTCGGCGAGGCGGTGCTGCATATCGAGGATCACAATCTATAATTCTAGCCACTCCCCATGGGTCTCCCTTTCGCGTTGACTTCTTTTTGCCCGTGAGCACGGCCACCTCCTCCCCTCCGGTGCCCTGGAAGGCGGTCGCCCTGCCCGTGGAGCACGGGGCGTGGGGCTTCCTCGTCGAGCCGATCATTCTCGGGCTCGTGCTCGGGCCCTCGGCGGCCGGCGTCTGCATCGGGGGGGCGGCGGTCGCCGCCTTCCTCGCGCGGCACCCGCTTCGTCTCGTCCTCATGGACCGCCGCAAGGGCGCGCGCCACCCGCGGACGGCGCTCGCCGAGCGGTTCGTGCTTCTCTACGGTGCCGTCGCCCTTGCTCTCGTGGCCCTCGCCGTTCCCCTCGCCCGGGCCCCCTTCTGGCCGGCCCTCGCCCTGGGGATCCCGCCCGCCCTCGTGGCCCTGGTCTACGACCTGCGGGGGCGGAGCCGGGAGGCCCTTCCGGAGGCCGCCGGCGGGGTGGCGCTGGGGGCCTCGGCGTCGGCCATCGCCCTCGCCGGCGGGGTGGCTGTCGCCCCCGCCTTCGGGGCCTGGGCGTTGCTCGCACTGCGCGGGATGACCGCGATCCTGTACGTGCGCGCGCGCCTGCGTCTCGACCGGGGGCTCCCGACCGGGATCTCCCTGACCCTGGCCAGCCACGGCGCCGCCATCGCCGCCGCCGTCCTCCTCGCCGCCGCCGGATGGGGGCCCTGGCTGGGAGTCCTGGCCCTTGCCCTCCTCCTTCTCCGCGCGGCGCACGGCCTCTCCTCGCGCCGGCCCCAGCTCCGCCCGCAGGCCCTGGGCTTCCGCGAGATGGTGTGGGGTCTCGTCACGCTCGTCCTGCTCGCCGTCGGATACCGGCTTGGCCCCTGAGCGACCCGCGGGCCGCCGCCCCCGAAGCGGGCTCCGTCTTCGCTATGATCCAAGGATGCGCCACCTGGCTCTTCTCCTGGTCATGGCCCTCCCCTCGGCCGTGTCCGCCGGACCCCCGCAGTTCGATCTCCTGGGCTCGTTCGAGCCCCCCGGGAAGCCAGGGGAGGACGCCGCGGTCGCGGTCATGTTCCGCGCGCTCGATCCCGACCTGCGGCTGAACGAGACGCCGGCCCCTCGCCTGAAGCTGGATCTGACCGAGCCGGTCCTCGAGGATCGACAGCCCCCCGCGCCGCGACGGGTCCCCGACTACGACCCCCTCACCGCGAAGTACATCGACATCGCCGAGCCCGTCCGCTTCCCCGTGGCCATCGCTCCCACGGCGCCTGGCGGCGTCCAGCGGGTCGAGGCCACCGTCGTCTACTTCTACTGCTCGATCCGGGAAGCGTGGTGCCGGCGCGGCACCGCCAGGATCGACTTCACGGTGGCGGTGCCCTGATGGTGCTACCGGATCGTCATCCCCGGATCGGCGAGGAGGTGATAGATGGCGAGCAGCTCGGGCATGACGCCCTCTTCGGCGTAGACGGCCTGGGCGGCCAGCACCGCGTCCCCGAGCCTCTCGTGCACCCCTGAGGTGATCTCGGCCATGAGCGCCCGGTGGAACCGGTGCGCCGGAGCGTCGAGACTCAGCCCCGAGGGCGAGAACGCCCCGATCGTCCCCCGCCCCTCCACCTTCAGGAACGCCTCCGACAGCGAGTCGTAGTTCGGGGCCACGAAGTAGCCGTTGAGGCAGTTGAAGGTCAGCATCAGGGGCTGGCGCGACTGGGCCAGAAGACCCGCGGTGTCCCACGAGTTCAGCACGTTCTCAGAGGCCCACACCGCCGCGCCCCCGTGGCCCACGTAGCTCATGAGCGAGGCCCCCTCGTCGAACGACGCCAGGATCTCGGGACGGGTGTTTCCTCCCAGCTCCCTCAGGAAGAGCGTCTTCGTGGGCCGCCCTCCGAGGAAGCTCGCCTTGATGTCCAGGACGTCCGCCTCGAAGTCCCCGGCCAGATCCGGGTTGTCCGCCACGAGGACCGCGGTGCCGGAGAGGTCCTGGGCCGAGTCCTCCCAGGCCAGGACCTTCTGAACCAGAGCCTGGGCCTCGGTGAGCGTCTTCGCGGGGAGCCTCCCGATCGCCACGTCCGGCAGGAGGTCCTCGCCGTTGACGGCCGCCGAGCGCGGGGTCGGACGCGGTCCACAGATACGAGGTCTTCGCCCACATCGCGGGCAGAGGCGCCCCCTGGTCGAAGCCGGTGAGGTTCCGGGGGTCATAAGACGAGTCCCCCAGGAGCAGCACGTAGCGCACTGAGGGCCCGGTCCAGGAGTGATAGGCGTAGGCGAGGACATCCCGGATGGCCTGGGCCGAGGGGCGGCCGTGTCCAAACTCGGACGCGATCTCCTCGAACGAGACCGCCTTCGCCGTGAGCCCCTGGTCCCGCCGCCGCTCCAGAAGCGGCTGAGCCGCCTCCAGGAACGCCTCGGGGGCGATCACCACGTAGTCCGCCTGGTTCCGGGTGCTCCGGAGCGTCGAGCGCAGGGGTGTGGAGACCCGAGGCAAGAGCAGCCCCTCGGGTGAGGCGAGCACGTAACGATGCCCGGCCTCGGCCTGGAAGCGCACCGTGCCCGCCTTGTGTCTCAGGCCCTCGAGCCACACCGGGGCGTCCGGATCCGTCACGTCCAGACCCACCTGGGCCTCCCCGGAGACGATCGCCCGCCCCGTCTCGGAGAAGACTCCACTGAACAGCCCCGAGCGCAGTGCCGGGGTCTGGGGATAGACCAGATCCACCCGGTCGAGGAACACGAACGAGTACGCCCCGGTGTCCCCCAGGTTCGTCACGGTCAAGGAGCTCTCGCCCTCGAGAAGGACGGACGCCGGAACGCTCGTGGAGAAGACGTGGGGGAGCTTCCCGTCGAAGGAGGTCTCGCCCAGAGGCGTGCCGTTCAAGGACACGCTCAGGTGGTGCTCGCCCTCGGTCTCGGCCTCGGAGGCGCCCTGGAAGACGACCTGGAGGTGGGCCTGCAGAGGTGACGTGGGATCGAGCCCTTCGATCGAGAGGGGGAAGGACTTGCTCATCCCTCCGACCACGAAGTCCCAGAGCCAGATGTCGGGGGCGTCGAGGAGGCCGGCCTGGTAGTAGCGGTTGGTCTCGAAGCGCTCCTGGGCGAGGGGAGCGGATCCGAGGATCGGGAGCTTCCGGAGCGAGGCGGAGACGAGCGGCATCTGGACCCCGCCCGTGGCCTGCTCGAGGGCGTAGGCGACCTCGGAGGAGTAGTCGGTGGAGGCGGCCTCTCGGGAGGCGTGGAAGTAGAGGACGCTTCCGGGCCCGAAGTCCTTCGTCTTCGGCTCGACGTGGACGGGGACGGGATCACCCTGTCGGCTGAGGCGGAGAGACTCGAGGGGCAGGGCCTCGTGTCCCTGGGGGAAGAGGGTCTCGAAGGAGACGGCGTGGAGCCCCCGGGTCTGGGTGTGCAGATGTGCGAGGACAGGGGACGACCCGCGACGGAGCGACCATGGGCGACGACGTCCCCGGGAGCCGTAGCCCGTCTCCGAGGAGGCGGCCTTTCTGTCGAAGGCGATCTTGACGCGGAGGCGCCGGGCGAGGCGGAGCTCGTCCGAGGCGGCGTCGTATCGCAGCGGGCTCATCTCGAGGGCGAGCTTCTTGTTTTCGCCGATGAAGGCGTCTCCGGAGATGCGGGCGGCGAATCGGGGCACGAGGCCCGTCGGCCTTCAAGCCGGCCGAGCGGCGCCGGGGCCGGACGGTGCCGTCGGGTGAGGAGACGATCTCGGCCGAGCCCACCGCGGCGGGTCGGAGACCGGGGAAGGAGCGGGTGCGGGTCTCCTGGACCGAGACGACGCGCGCGTGACGCCCGACGACGGCGTCGAGGACGACGCGCTTCAACGGCAGGTCGGGGGCACGAGGATCAGTGCGACTGGTCGAACCCCGGGACGGAGATCTGGAGACCGGAGGGGGTCTCGGTGGCGACGAAGCCGGGCGTCGAAAGCTCCACGACCACGGCGTGCTTCGTGCGGGAGACGACGCGGAAGGACGCGTCCTCGGGACGCCCGTAGATCCGAGTCTCCTCGGGAGACTCGTCGGAAGCGAGATCCTCGTCCTCGGAGGCATCCGATCCGTCAGGATCGGATGCGCCGGAGCCCCCATCCTCCGCCGGGGGCGCGGCCCCTGCCTGAGGCACGGCAGAGATGGGACCGTGGAAGGTGGAGCCGGAGTGGGCGTCGATGTCCTCGAGACGGTAGAAGTAGCGCACCCCGTTCAGGAGGCCGGTGTCGCGGAAGGAGTACGACGCCCCCTCCGGCGAGGAGCCCAGGCCGGGGATGAGCGACGACGTGATCCGCGTCCAGGGGCCGGCCTCCAGAAGCGACCGGTACAGGTGGAAGCCCAGGTTGTCCAGCTCGGAACCCGTCCGCCACGTGAGATCCACCGCGGAGTCGGCGCCCATCGCGTCGAACGACAGGAGGTCAACGGCAGTCGTCGCCAGGACATCATCGGCTCCGACATCCCAGGGGGTCTGCCGCACTCCCATGTCGATGTCGATGGCGAACGCAAGATCGGCGTCAGCGGACAGGTCGACGCCCTGATCCTGGGCCCACGTGTCGTCGGGTCGCAGGTGATAGTCGCGCCTCCGACGAAGACCGGGTCGGCCCCCGCGCCGTCTCTCGTCTTCGGATTGAGCCCAGGAGCGATCGCCCAGATCGGAGAAGTTGTTGGTGCTGCCCGCGCTGTAGCGTACCCCGGTAGGGATTCGCGGAGTCAATCGAGATGTTGTTCTTGGCGTGCACGATGGTGTTGTTGAACTGCGCGATGCCGCGGTGGGTGGCAGGGCCCGGTGCCGACGACGGTGTTGTTGTAGGCGTACAGCGTGCCGTACTCGGCGGCGTAGATCCCCGTGCTCGAGCTGGCCCCGACGTAGCCATAGACCACGTTGTTCCACACCTTGGCCGACGTACAGGCTGCTGTCCAAGGTCGTGGTGCCGAACGAGCTCAAGAGCACCGATGCCGAAGGCCACGTCCGGCAGACCGGCCGTCGTTGAGCGGACGATGCTGTTGGAGACGTGGATCTCCACGGGAAGGTCGCCGTTGCTGTCGCCCCCGTGAATCCCGTTCGACTCCGTCGATACGATCTGGTTCGTGTTCAGCTGCAGCCCGTCGATGCGGACGTAGCGCTCCCTGACCCCGATCACGGCGAAGTAGCTCGCGTCCTGTGACAGGCGGTAGGCCGAGGTGTCCCAGGCTCCGTTGTGCCGCTGGCTCGTCCCCACCTCCGTCTGGAACACCGGCGTGTAGATCCGGATGTAGTTGTCCGGGCCCGTCTCCCAGCTGTCGATGTAGACGGATCCGATGTCCTCCCCGTCCGCGTAGCACGGCACCATCATCACCGTGTTTGCCGTGACCAGGTCCATCGAGGGATTGACGTCGTCCTCCGTCGGCTCGAGGATGTTGGGGTTCTCGATCCCGGACTCCCAGTCGGCCAGAGCGTTGTAGGCGCGATAGACGCCGACCGGGGTCAGGGGCGGGGCCGCCGTGGGCTGAGCCCCATCCTTGTCCGCCACGCTGAACGTCGTGGGGGAGCTCCTCCCGACGATGAAGGCGAGCCGGTTCCCTCCCGAGGCGTACGTCAGCACGTCTCCGACGCCGACGTTGTCGGGCATGGGACCGGAGAAGAATGGCGGTCGAGCCCGTGATCTCCACCGTCCGTGCGCCGGTGTTGAGGTTGGCGGAGGTGATGCCGACCGAGCGGTAGAGCAGTCGTGGCGCTCTGGTAGTCCACCATCGCCGCGGTCCAGGAGATATCGGTCTCCTGAGCGTGACTGGGGTCGTGTCTGACGCCCAGCTCCAGCCCGTCGACCCGGGCCGGCGTCCACTCCACGCCGGTGGGCGGGGAGCCCCAGATGACCTCTCGGAGCTCAAAGCTGGTTGTGAGGCCACCGAAGTCCGCGCTCCCGTTGACGCCGTCGACACGCCACGCGTAGTCGTGACGGCGGTCGGGTCCCGACCCGCGCTGCACCCGCCACATCCCCTTCACGGCGTTGATGATGCCGGAGGGGGAATCCTCGAGGGCGTAGAGGTCGGTGGCGTCGGTCGCGGCGGCATGCCGGTTGTAGTCGGTGTCATCGAAGAGCAGCTCGTCGACGTTCTCCCAGTGGTTGGGAAGCCCGACCGCCGTGCTGAACTCGGTCAGATTGCCGGGGCCATTCGGGTCGAGCCGCACGATCTGTCCCAGGGGCGGCGGGGTCAGGGTGTCGATGAGGTAGATGTCGTCGTAGTGATATCCGCCGGGCGGACCCTCGACCTCGATGTTGTCGGTCGCGGTCCCTCCCGTGGGGTGAGTGAGGTCGATCTCGAGGGCTGAATCCAGCCACACTCGGAGCACGCCGCCGGCCTGTCGGTCGTAGATAAGGCGGATCGTGTACCAGGTGCTGTCACTCAGGGGGGTGTTGTTGAACGTTCCCACCAGGCTGGATTCGTTGTGCTGGATGTCGAGAGCTCCCGTCGTCGTCAGGCGTAACGTCCAGAGGTTGCTGAGCCCATTCTTGAAGTGGACCATGGGCTGGTCGCCGCCGGGATTGGAGAGCTTGTAGAAGGAGAAGCGGAAGCCGAGCGTGTCGAGGGCCGGGGCCAACCCCGACGTCAAGACGCTGGCGGCATCGACCTGCCGCAGGTTGAAGAGGCCTGAACCCGGGCGCGTGTACAGCATCTGCACCAAGGAAGGAGGATCGTTGATCGAAGCGATCTCCGAGGCATCCCCGGTCTCGAACCCGATGAGCTTCAGGGCACCCGTGCCCAGCTTCACCACGAAGGCGTCGTTCCCGCCGTTGTAGGTCAGGTCGGGGCCGTTGGCGACCGGGAAGCTCGCCTCGTCAGACTGGGTCGTTCCGACGATGTAGACCCCGCCGAAGCCATCGAGGGCGATATCGTTGCCGTCGTCCTGGTTCGCACCGCCGATGTAGCCGCAGTAGTCGAGGTCTGTCCCGCCGGCGCGGACCTTGGCCACGAAGGCGTCACTGGAGCCGTTGTGGGTCAGGCTGGGACCGACCCGGACGGGAAAGCTCCCCTCGTCGGACTGGGTGTCGCCGGTGACATAGGCGTTGCCGGCGCTGTCCACGGCAATGTCGCCGAGGTAGTCCTCTCCCGTGCCGCCGATGTAGCCGCTGTAGTCGAGAGCACCCCCGCCCGCATTCACCTTGGCCACGAAGGCGTCCCAGAGCCCGCCGTTGTACGTGAGGTCCGGGCCCACCGTCAGCGGGAAGGGGGTGGCGCTCGCTTCGGTGGTGTTGGTGTAGCCGCCGACGTAGGCGTTGCCGGAGCCGTCCACGGCGATGCCCCGGCCATACTCCGTTCCCGAGCCGCCGATGTAGCCGCTGTAGGGCAGGGCGGTTCCGCTGGCGTCCACCTTGGTCACGAAGGCATCGGTGCCGCCACCGGGTGCGAGGGACGGTCCGACGATCGCCGGGAAGTCGTTGGAGCTGGTGTTTCCCGCGACGTAGGCGTTGCCGCCGCCGTCAACGGCGATGGCATTGCCCGAATCGCTCGCCAGGCCTCCGATGTAACCGCAGTACGTGAGCGCGCTGCCGGTGGCATTCACCTTGGCGACGTAGGCATCGGTACTTCCACCGTTGTAGCTCAGGTCCGGGCCCACCGTCACCGGGAGATCGTTGGAGCTCGTGCTTCCCGTGATGTACGCGTTGCCGGCGCTGTCGACCGCGATGCCCAGCCCGATCTCACTCCCCGAGCCCCCGATGTAGCCGCTGTACGTGAGGGCGGTGCCACTGGCATTCACCTTCGCCACGTAGGTGTCGAACAGGGCGTTGTAGGTCAAGAACGGCCCCACGATCACCGGGAAGTCGCCAGAGGTGGTGTAGCCGGTGACGTAGGCGTTGCCAGCGTTGTCGACGGCGATCGAATTTCCCACGTCGTTCAGCGTTCCGCCGATGTAGCCGCAGTAGATGAGAGCGGTGCCGCTGGGATTCAGCTTGGCCACGTAGGCGTCGAAATTCACGCCGTTGAAGGTCAGGTCCGGTCCCACGATCTCCGGGAAGGTCGCCTGGCTGGACCAGGTGGTGCCCGAGACGTAGGCATTGCCGGCGCTGTCGACCGCGATGCCTTCCCCGCTGTCGTCCGCGGAGCCGCCCAGGTAGCCGGAGTAGGCAATCAGAACGGGGTCCAGGATCAGGGGCCGGGTCTCGTCGTAGTCCCCGAGGCGGAATCCATAGTGATAAGCGTCAGGCCCTGGCGTCGCTTCCAGCGCAAAGGACGCCTCCACCTCCAGCTGCTCGCCTCCCACCTCCTGGAAGGCGTAGGGCACGTCGTCCTCGAACCCGCCCAGCGGCGTAGAGACCGCGAGTCGCCCGTGCTCCGTCAGCCGCACGTCGGTGGCTCCCCGGTAGGCGAGCTGAATCCAGCTCGGGTCGGCTCCCGGTTGGACGACGAAGGTGTACTTCAGGCGACTCGTCGTCCCGCTGTAGACCAGGTCGATACCCGGCCAGAGATCTCGATAGACGACGCCGCCATAGGTCGGAAGCCCCGTCTTCCAGTCCGACCGGCTGCCGGTGAAGTAGCTGACGACCGCCTCGGTGGGCTCCTGGCCCGTCGGTCTGGCATCCCTGTTGCCATCCACGAAGTCGAGCTTCATTGCCCAGCGCTGTCTCGCCGCGGCGAGGGGATCTTCTGGCTCGACGGGATCACCGGATCCCGCGAAGGCAAAGGTCACGCCGTCCGACGTGAAGAAGACGCCTCCACGGCTGCCCTGCAGGTAGAAGGCGACTCGGGGGTCGACCTGTCCGCGGTTCTCGATGAAGTACAAGGGGAGCTTCCCGAACGCCGCTCTCACCCGGCTCTGTGTCGCCGAGTCCAGTGTGACGGGCTGTGCCTGTGGACTCCCGAGAGAACCGCCGCTGTGGGCCATCGCCCAAGAGGCCGCTGCCCCGCTCACGGGAGGCTGGTGCCTCGCGTCCTGAAGGGCCCACCGGTGGGGCTCTGCGTTGCTGACGGGGCGGTGCATCGCGAGGAGCATCACCCCGCCGGCGAGAAGCCATGTGCTACGGCTCTTCACAAGCCTTGCTGTGCGGCTCGGCGGTCCAATCCCGGTTCGAGACGAAGTCCTCTTCAAGGCGCTCCTCGACCCCCTGTCCCGCGAGCTGCAAGAACGTCACCAGGCTTCGTGGCCGCCGACAAATGTCTACCGATCAATCACTTCCGCGAAGGAGCGGCATCTTCATGCGGGTGAGCGGCACCCAAGGGTTCAGAGAATGTCCCGTTCTCGGACACCACGTTCTCGATTCTCAAGACGCCGCTGGGATGTCCCGGGGCTCAGGTCGCTGGTCGTTCGTCCGGCGTGCACACGCATCGGGGATGCGTGAGGCGAGAACTGACTCCGCAGCCCGCTACCGGATCCTCATCCCCGGGTCGGCGAGGAGCTGATAGATGGCGAGCAGCTCGGGCATGACGCCCTCTTCGGCGTAGGCGGCCTGGGCGGCGAGGACCGCGTCCCCGAGCCTCTCGTGCGTCCCCGCCGTGATCTCGGCCATGAGCGCCCGGTGGTACCTGTGGGCCGGGCCGTCCAGGCTCAGCCCCGAGGGCGAGAACGCTCCCACCGTCCCCCGTCCCTCCACCTTCAGGAACGCCTCCGACAGCGAGTCGTAGTTCGGGGCCACGAAGTAGCCGTTGAGGCAGTTGAAGGTCAGCATCAGGGGCTGGCGCGACTGGGCCAGAAGACCCGCGGTGTCCCACGAGTTCAACACGTTCTCAGAGGCCCACACCGCCGCGCCCCCGTGGCCCACGTAGCTCATGAGCGAGGCCCCCTCGTCGAACGACGCCAGGATCTCGGGACGGGTGTTCCCTCCCAGCTCCCTCAGGAAGAGCGTCTTCGTGCTCCGTCCCCCGAGGAAGCTCGCCTGGATGTCCAGGACGTCCGCCTCGAAGTCCCCGGCCAGATCCGGGTTGTCCGCCACGAGGACCGCGGTGCCGGAGAGGTCCTGGGCCGTGTCCTCCCAGGCCAGGACCTTCTGGACGAGCGCGTGAGCCTCTTCGAGCGTCTTCGCGGGGAGCCTCCCGATCGCGACGTCCGGCAGGAGGTCCTCGCCGTTGACGGCCGCGAGAGCGGGGTCGGACGCGGTCCACAGATACGAGGTCTTCGCCCACATCGCGGGCAGAGGCGCCCCCTGGTCGAAGCCGGTGAGGTTCCGGGGGTCATAGGACGAGTCCCCCAGGAGCAGCACGTAGCGCACTGAGGGCCCGGTCCAGGAGTGATAGGCGTAGGCGAGGACATCCCGGATGGCCTGGGCCGAGGGGCGGCCGTGACCAAACTCGGACGCGATCTCCTCGAACGAGACCGCCTTCGCCGTGAGCCCCTGGTCCCGCCGGCGCTCCAGAAGCGGCTGAGCCGCCTCCAGGAACGCCTCGGGGGCGATCACCACGTAGTCCGCCTGGTTCCGGGTGCTCCGGAGCGTCGAGCGCAGGGGTGTGGAGACCCGAGGCAAGAGCAGCCCCTCGGGTGAGGCGAGCACGTAACGATGCCCGGCCTCGGCCTGGAAGCGCACCGTGCCCGCCTTGTGTCTCAGGCCCTCGAGCCACACCGGGGCGTCCGGATCCGTCACGTCCAGACCCACCTGGGCCTCCCCGGAGACGATCGCCCGCCCCGTCTCGGAGAAGACTCCACTGAACAGCCCCGAGCGCAGTGCCGGCGTCTGGGGATAGACCAGATCCACCCGGTCGAGGAACACGAACGAGTACGCCCCGGTGTCCCCCAGGTTCGTCACGGTCAAGGAGCTCTCGCCCTCGAGAAGGACGGACGCCGGAACGCTCGTGGAGAAGACGTGGGGGAGCTTCCCGTCGAAGGAGGTCTCGCCCAGAGGCGTGCCGTTCAAGGACACGCTCAGGTGGTGCTCGCCCTCGGTCTCGGCCTCGGAGGCGCCCTGGAAGACGACCTGGAGGTGGGCCTGCAGAGGTGACGTGGGATCGAGCCCTTCGATCGAGAGGGGGAAGGACTTGCTCATCCCCCCGACCACGAAGTCCCAGAGCCAGATGTCGGGGGCGTCGAGGAGGCCGGCCTGGTAGTAGCGGTTGGTCTCGAAGCGCTCCTGGGCGAGGGGAGCGGATCCGAGGATCGGGAGCTTCCGGAGCGAGGCGGAGACGAGCGGCATCTGGACCCCGCCCGTCGTCTGCTCGAGGGCGTAGGCGACCTCGGAGGAGTAGTCGGTGGAGGCGGCCTCCTGGGAGGCGTGGAAGTAGAGGACGCTTCCGGGCCCGAAGTCCTTCGTCTTCGGCTCGACGTGGACGGGGACGGGATCACCCTGGCGGCTGAGGCGGAGGGATTCGAGGGGCAGGGCCTCGTGTCCCTGGGGGAAGAGGGTCTCGAAGGAGACGGCGTGGAGCCCCCGGGTCTGGGTGTGCAGATGTGCGAGGACGGGGGACGACCCGCGCCGCAGCGAGCGTGGGCGACGACGTCCCCGGGAGCCGTAGCCCGTCTCCGAGGAGGCGGCCTTTCTGTCGAAGGCGATCTTGACGCGGAGGCGTCGGGCGAGGCGGAGCTCGTCCGAGGCGGCGTCGTACCGCAGGGGGCTCATCTCGAGGGCGAGCTTCTTCGTCTCCCCGATGAAGGCGTCTCCGGCGATCCGGGCGGCGAAGGGGGGCACGAGGCCCTCGGCCCTCAGGGCGGCCGAGCGGCGTCCGGGGCCGGACGGTGCCGTCGGGGGAGGAGACGATCTCGGCCGAGCCCACCGCGGCGGGGGTGAGCCCGGGGAAGGAGCGGGTGCGGGTCTCCTGGACCCAGACGATCCGCGCGTGGCGTCCGACGACGGCGTCGAGGACGACGCGCTTCAACGGCAGGTCGGGGGCGCGAGGATCAGTGCGCTGGTCGAAGCCGGGGACGGAGACGCGGACTCCGGCGGGGGTCTCGGTGGCAACGAAGCCGGGCGTCGAAAGCTCCACGACCACGGCGTCGCTTCGTGCGGGAGACGACACGGAAAGACGCGTCCTCGGGGCGTCCATATGTCCGGGTCTCCTCAGGAGAGCCCGCGGACTCAGAATCCTCGGAGCCCGAGGCGTTCTCTTCCTCGTCCGCCGGTGGGACCACCTCCGGCACCGCAGACACGGGACCATGGAAGGTGGAGCCGGAGCGCGCGTCGATGTCCTCGAGGCGGTAGAAGTAGCGCACCCCGTTCGCAAGACCCGTGTCCCGGAAGGAGTAGGACGCTCCCTCCGGCGAGGACCCGAGACCGGGGATGAGCGACGGCGTGATGCGCGTCCAGGGGCCGGCCTCCGAGAGGGCCCTATGCAGGTGGAAGCCCAGGTTGTTCAGCTCCGAAGCGGTCCTCCATTCGAGGAGGACGGAGGTGTCGTCTCCGACCGCCGTGAACGAGACCAGCTCGACCACGGTCGTGACGGCGGTGACCGCAAAGCTGAACTCCGACGTGCTCCCCGGTGCGCTGCAGGCCATCGTCGCGTCCGTGCAGTGTGTCGTCGTGGCCGTGATGACGTCGCCGGCGCTTCCCGCGAAGGCGTGGTTGAAGCCCTGTGGCCCGGCCCCCACACGCTGGACAACGACGGAGCTGGCGAAGGCCTCGCCCTCACCGTAGCCGCTGGGATCTGCCCCCGGCGGGGGGTTCTTGAAGAACTCGACCCGGTAGAAGCCCGGCGCCAGGTCCAGGCCGAAGGCCACCGAGAGGTTGGGCCCGCTTTCGACCGGCGAGGGCACGGTCGGGAAGTTCATCAGCTCGTTCGGGCCGGTGTCGACGTCACCGCCGTCGTTGGCGGTCACGCTGTCGCCGCCGAGGTCGATGCCCAGGCCGTCGTTGCTCCAGATCTGGTTCTGGGTCAGCGTCACGCTCGAGCCGGTGCCGAGGATGCGCACGCCGTCGAGGTCGTTGAAGCGGATCACGTTGTTCTGGACCGTGTTCCCGGTGGGGAGGTAGACCGCCGACGGCCTCGATGTGGATGCCGCTGCCGGCGTTGCCCAGGTCGAGCGTGCCTCCCGAATCGGTGCCGATGAAGTTGCCGTCGTAGAGGTTGTTGTCTGCGTTGCCCCAGACCGCGATGCCATGCCCGCCGGCGGTCGTCGCAGCGGCGATCACGTTCCCCCGGATGATGTTGCCGCTGGCTGACGGCGAGGGCGCGAGGGTTCCGTACATCTGGATGGCGGGCCCGGCGTTGGGGAGCGCGGCGGTGCCGGCGGCGTTCGTGCCGATCAGGTTGCCCTCGATGACGTTGTTGTCGGCGGGGGCACCGGCCCCACCGCCCGTATCGACGTTGCCGTTCATGTCGATGCCCGGCCCGGCGTTGCCGGAGATGAGGTTCCCCTCGCCCGGATTGCCGCCCCCGATGACGTGGCCGCCCGTGAACTCGAGGACGATGCCCCGGGTCTGGACGCCCAGCCCGACCGTCCCCGTCACGTCGGTGCCGATGTAGTTGCCCTGGATCCGCACCGGCACGGTGTTGGCCGGCGGAAAGTAGTTGTAGACGAGGATGCCATAGGTGTACGTGGGGTCGCTCACCCCGTTCGCGGAGATGACGTTGCGGGCGGCCAGAGTGCTTCCCCCGATCGTGCTGGGTGCCCCGGTGAGCTGCGTGACGAAGACGCCGGACGACCCGTTGCCCGCGGCCAGCGTGCCGCTGACGTCCGTCCCGAGGTAGTTGCCCGTGATCGAGAAACCACCCGGCCCTCGGAAGTTCAGTCCGTCGTCCGGGAAGCTGTCGATCACCAGCCCGCGGACCGTGCTCGGTCCGGTCGTCAGGGACAGGCCGTTGCCCGCCCCGGCGATGGCCGAGCCGTCCAGCTCGATCACCGGGCCCCCGACGATGAAGCCGGGCTGGGTTTCGGCATCGAGGATCACCGGGTCGGTGATGTCTGGCAGCGCGGGGTTGGGCTGGATCCGGTACCAGCTCCGGGTGAAGCCCGCCGGGATAGCCCGGATAGTCGACGTCGAAGTCCGTGATCGCAGGCGAGGACGGTGAGACGGAGTCGGCGAGGAACGCGGGCTGGATGTCCGTCAGCGATGCCCCGGCGTCGTTCCGGTAGTAGACGTGGTTCGCGTCCGAGAGCGGGATCCCGAAGCGGATCGTGTCCGTACCGGCGGTGTTGTTCGTCGCCCGGATCGCCTCGCGGAGCGAGATGCGGCCGTCGGCTCCAGGATTCGCGATCAGGTTCGCCACCGACGTCACGGTGCCATCGACCGTGTCCGCGGTCGTGGTCACGACGATGTCGCCAACCGCATACATGTTCGCCGCGAACTCCGAGGTGTTGCCGACTGGGTCGGTGGCGGTCGCGGTGACGTAATCGGTACCCGCCGTCACCACCGCCGCCAGCGTCACCCCGATGATGCCGTTTCCGTTCACGGTCGGCACGTCCTGGAACCCGAGATAGCGGAAGGCCTCGCCGTGGCCCGACGGGTCAGGAGGGGCGTTGTGGGCGAAGAACTCCACCCGGTAGGTCTCGTCGCCCAGGTCGGTGTGGAGGGAGCCGGCGATGTGCACGAAGCCGGCGCCGTTCGTCGTCACCGCGCTCAGCACCGGGAAGTTCTGGCCGGTGTTCTCGTTGGGGCCGTCGGCATCTCCCAGATCGTTCCAGGTGACCCCGTCGTCGGCCAGGTCGATCCCGAGGCCGCCGTTCGAGAAGATCGAGTTTCGCAGGACCCTGTTGCTGGCGGCCGCCCCGACGATGGCCACGCCGTCAAGGCCGTTGCCGGCGATGCTGTTGCCGGCGCCGGCCGCGGTGCCGCCGATCGTGTTGAAGCTCGTGTCGAGGATCCAGATTCCGTACTGGGAGTTCGGGATGTTGACGGAGTTGCTGACGTCACGGCCGATGATGTTGCCCTGGATGGTGTTCGACACCGCGGCCCCGACCACGTCGATGCCATTGAGGTTGTTGCCGGAGATGAGGTTGCCGAAGCCAGGGCTGCCGATCGTGTTGCCGTCCGCGTTCCCGGTGAGCTGGACGCCATGCTGGGTGTTGCCGCGGTCGATGGTTCCCGACACGTCCGTGCCGATGTAGTTCCGCTGGACGACGTTGTTGTTGCTGCTGATGATGATGCCATTGCTGAGGTTCCCCGAGATGACGTTCCCGTCGCCGGCGCCGGTCCCGCCGATCGTGTTCCCGTCGGTGTCGGCCTCCAAGACCACGCCATGCCGATTGCCGATCGACACCGTGCCGGTGGCATCGGTGCCGATGTAGTTGCCCTCGATGCGATTGAGGGTCGTCCCGGATGGGCCCAGGCCGATCCCGTAAGAAGCCAGCGTGGCGGACTGACCCGAGATGACGTTGCCGACGCCCGCCCCCCCGATGATGTTGCTCGAGGCGCCGTTGTAGACTGCCACCCCTTTGTTGGTGTTGCCGAGAGGGGCCGAGCCGTTCACATCCAGGCCGATGTAGTTGCCCCGAACGACGTTGCCGGTCGCGCTCGCGCCCGTGATCTGGATGCCGTCGACCGAGTTGCCAGAGATGATGTTGCGCCCGGCGGCGGTGGTGCCGTCGATGTAGTTGTTGGCGGTGCTGATGATCATGCCGGAGCCGTTGGGCCTCGCCAGCGTGCCCGTCAGGTCCGTGCCCAGAAAGCAGCCCGCGACGACGTTCCCCTGTGCCCCGGAAAGGATGCGGATGCCGTAAGAACCGAAGCGGTTGATGACCAGTCCCTGAATCGTGCTGTTGGAGGCGGCGGCATTGATCAGCGTCAGCCCGCTCGCGCCCACGGCCGCGCCGTTCAGCTCGATGATCGGCACACCGGCCGGGAGGAAGCCCGGCTGGGTGGTGCCGTCGATGGTCACTGCTTCGGTGATGTTCGGGTAGAACGAGAGGGGGCTGATCGTCTGCGGGCCTCCACCCCCGATGTTGAAGACGATGATGTCCACGATCGGAAGGTTGGCATTCGCATTGGCCTGCGTGATCGCGTCGCGCAGGCTACCCGCGCCCGAGTCGTTCGTGTTGGTCACGGTGAAGGTCGCGGCATGCGCGGGCTGGGCCAGAAGGGCCATGCCGAGCACCAGCAGCCCGAGCAGGGCCAGGGCCCCCGGGGAGCCGAATGCGACGACCCTTCCGCTGGCTCACCGCGTGGCGACGTCGTCCGGTCGTCCGACGGTCCCCGGCGAGGGCTGGACACGCACCGGTCCTCACCGTCGAGGCCCACCCGTCGGGCTGCCGCTCGCCTCGCTTCGAGGACGCCGTCCGTCGGCAGAGCATTTGCCGCCCCCTCTCGGGCCAGGAGCCCTTCCTCGTCTCACTTCCGCCGATCGTGGGCCCGTGGCCGAACCTCATCGGTCCCTCCCTTCTGCAAAGGGCGGGCCGGCCAAACAGCGTCCCTTCGATTCCGCCCAAAAGGTTTCCCATCAATGGGATAGGGCGATGAGTCGGGCCAGCTGGGGATGCGCATGTGGCCGAGTTGGCCGGATTGATGCCGAGATCTGGACGCGACTCCCGCGACGAGAGGCAGGCGGGCTGGGCGGACGCTGCCAACAAACCTCGACACACCTCAAGTGTCACTTGAGATTGTAAGCCCTAACAATCAGTTTTTTGAGAATTTCCCGTCCGATTCGGCGACGTTCGCTCCGGGCGCCACCCCAGATCGCGTCGCGGCGGCACGAGAATCCCGAAGGGAGCTGGCCGGCGAACGGCAGGGCCCGCCGCGCGCCCGCCGTCGGTCAGCGTTCGGCGCCCAGCGCCCGGGCCCGCTCGTAGTCGCCCGGAGCGTTGACGTTCAAGAACAGTTCGTCGGGGTCACCAAAGGCGGCGAGCGCGTCGGGACCCAGCTCCCGGACCCGAACGTCCGGCCAGAATGCCGTCATCTTCAGATCGCCGCTCGTGACCCGGCGACAGACCGGCTCCCGGCACGCCGCGCCGTAGAGGGCGCAGAGCGGCTCGGGGCCCCGGGCCGAGACGGGAACGACCGCATCGAAGCCTGGGGCGAGTTCGATCAGCCGGGCGAGCAGGGCTGGCCGGATGAGCGGGAGATCGACCCCGAGAAGAAGGACATCGCCCCCGGGCGCGGCCTCGAGCGCGGCCACCAGGCCGCCGAGCGGCCCCAGGTCCGGGGCGGGATCGACCTCGACGGGGACGCCCCGGTCGGAGAACCGGCGCTCGGGGCCAGAGAGGATGCGCACGTCGTCCACCACCGTTCGAAGCCGCGCGAGCGCGTGGCCCAGCAGGTCGGTGGCGCCCCACGGCAGCTCGGCCTTGTCCTGGCCCATCCGCCGGCTCCGCCCCCCGGCCACGGCGAAGCCGACCGGGCTCACCCCCGGCTCCGCCGCTTGAAGGACCAGGTGATCTCGAACTCGGCGGCCACCTCGTCGGACCGGTCACGTCCCACGGAGCGGGCGACGAAGACCTGCGGCACGTCGGAGGAGGAGGCCGTCTCGATGGCCCCTCGCATGCCCGGCAGGTCGTCGAAGGCAAAGACCGACGGTCCCACGATCTTCTTCGAGTACGTCGCCCGCAGGCCCACGACCAGCATCGCCACCGAGGCGGGCGCGTCGGCGAGCAAGACGAGGGCGGGGGCCCCGGTGGACATCTCGGCCGCCATCACCTGTGCGGCGAAGTAGGTCGAGTGGAAGGGATTCTGCGTGCGCCAACCCCCGGGCAGACGAACGGAGCACCCCGTCTCGTCCAGTCGGACCACTCGCAGGCCGGCGAAGGCGGCGAGGGGCAGGGACTTCCACATCCAGAGCGTCGTCGCCACGCGGCGCAGCACCTGGCTTCGCCGGCGCTCGGCCTTCGGGCCGAAGCTCACCCCTCGTCCTTTCCGTTGCCGCGAGGCGTGAGGATCTTGCTCCATCCCCCCTTCAGCTCGACATAGGTGTAGATGACCCGCTGGATGGCGGTGATGTTCGAGAGCACGGCGATGATCCAGAGCACCGCCACCATGCGGTTCAGGATCGCCCCCACGATCAGGAGGACCACCCGTTCCGGCCGCTCCATCAGGCCCACGGTGCACCGGGGGATGAGGCTCTCGGCCCGGGCGCGCGCGTAGGAGGTCATGAAGCCGCCGAACGCGGCCACCCACACGAGGACCATCAGGAGCGTCTCGTCGAGCCTCGCGTACAGGATCATGAGCCCCAGGTAGAGGAGCATGTCCGAGTAGCGATCCATCGTGGAGTCGAGGTAGGCGCCGAACCGCGTCTCCCGGCCGCGCAGACGCGCGACCCGTCCGTCGAGCATGTCGAAGGCGGCGGCGGCCAGGGCCACGAGCCCCCCGACGCGGAGCGTGGCGGGGCTGACGTAGCCCCTCCCGCCCGCGAGCGCGAAGAAGGCGCAGGCGACCCCGTTGAGGGCGAGCCCGGTGATCGTCAGCACGTCCGGGCTGACGCGCGAGAGCGTCCGCACCAGTGCGTCGATGGGGCGCGCGAGGACCGCTCCGAGCTTCGCGGTGAGCATGGCGGGAGCCGGGGGGACTCCCGCCCCGGCGGCGGCGCGAGTCTATGCCCGCCCCCGGAAGGGAGTCAAACTCAGGCCCCGTTGCGCTCCCCGCCGCCGTGCTCGCCGCCGCAGACGCTGCAGGGCGTTGGCGATTCCAGGTTGTTCACGACGTGCTTCACCGGGGCGAGGGTGCGCAGGTAGGCGTAGATGGCCCCGAGGTCCTCGTCGTTCATCGTCGCGTAGAAGACCCAGGGCATGACGGGGCTCATCTCGGCGGCGCCGATCTGCCCGGTCCGGATCACCGTCAGGAAGCCGGCCTCGTCGTAGAGGAGCCCGGTCCCGTCCGGGGTCAGGTTGGACGCCGCCGCCGGACCAGCCGGGGACGCAAGGACGAAGCCGCCGGCCATGTCGAGGTCCATGAGGAACTGACCCTGCTCCTGCGGCGTGTGGCAGTGGTGGCACGCGGCGGTGCGGAGGAGGTACTCGCCACGCTTCTCGGGGGTGGAGAGGTCAGGCGGTGAGACCGGACCCTCGAGTGGCTCCGGCAGGTTCTTGATGATCTGACTGAGGGGGAACGGCACCGCCGTCCCGGGCAGCTCGTTCCGCACCGGCTCCAGCGACCGGATGTAGACGATGATCGCGGCCAGGTCCTCGTCCGGCATCATCCGATACTCCTGCCAGGGCATGATCGGAAACAGTGCCCGCCCGTCGAAGCCGATGCCCTCGCGGATGGCCCGGGCCAGGGCGTCGTCGCTCACGGTGCCGATCCCGGTCTCCGGGTCCGGAGTGAGGTTCGACGCGACGAGCCAGGGGAGATCGTGAAACGCCCAGTCGGTGCCGGCGCCGAGGTTCGTCGCCGCGGGGGCCCCGGGGGCGTCCCAGTTGCGCTCGCCGTGGCAGGCCAGGCAGCCGTGGACCGAGTTTGCCAGGTACCGGCCGCGCTCGAGACGCTCGGGGGTCGCTTCGAAGGTCCGCTCGGTCAGAGCCCGCGCCTTCGGTCCGAAGAGGACCGCGCGCCAGCCGACGACGGCCTGGACTCCGGCCGTCACGACGATGACCGCCAGAACGAGCAGCGAAAGGACGAGTTTCTTCCAGAGAGCCACTGCGCCTCCATCTATTTGGAACTGTTGGTGAATTGGGAGGGATTGTACGCCGGCCGGGTCGCGTTCGCCACCGGGCGGTGCCGGCCAGGGGCTGGGTCGATCCTGGAGAGTGCCGGCATGGTCGCGATGAGCGCATCGAGCACGTTTCTCGCAACGTATTGCACCAACGCGGTGCTCGTGACGTCTTTTGACGCCACAGGCGGAACAACCGAGGCCGGGCATCGTCTCCCGAGTAGCCCTTCGTGAGCGGGACACCCCGCGCCCACATCGACTCCGGACGAGGTGCGAATGGGACTGACCGAGAGATCACTCAAGAACCCCGCGGGTGTGGCCGTCGCCGTCGCTATCGTCCTGCTATTTGGACTCTTCAGCCTCTCGAAGCTGCCGGTTCAGCTCTTCCCCGACATCGAAGAGCCGAGGCTGTCGATCGTCACCTCCTGGCGCGCGGCGTCTCCCCTCGAGATCGAGAGCGAGATCGTGGAGCCGCTCGAGGAGGTTCTGCAGGGGCTCCCCGGACTCGAGGAGCTGGAGGTCTTTGCGAATCCGGGCGTCGCCTGGATCAACCTCCGGTTCAGCCTCGAGACCGACATGCAGCAGACGCTGGTCGACGTGATCAGCCGGCTGAATCGTCTCCCTCCCCTTCCCGCCGACGCCGATCCGCCGACCCTCCGCCTCGGCGAAGGCGGCGGGGGCGCCAATCGGGCGTTGAGCTGGTTCTTCATCCAGCTGCTCCCCGACAATCCCCGTCCGATCGAGAGCTACCAGCGCTTCGTCGAGGACGTGGTGAGAGCGCGCCTCGAGACGGTCCCGGGGGTTGCAGGCGTGGAGATCATGGCCGGCGCCCCCGAGGAGCTGCAGATCCGCTTCGACCCGTACGAAGCGGCCCAGCTCGGGATCGAGATCCCGGCGGTGGCGGCGGTGGCGGGGCGGGCCGAGGACGTTTCCGGAGGCTTCGTCGACGTGGGCCGGCGGCAGTACACGCTGCGCTTCGCCGGCCGCTACGGGCCAGAAGAGCTCTCCGAGCTGGTTCTGGACTGGCGCGAGGGGAGGCCGGTCCGACTGGGAGACATCGCCGAGATCGAGGTCCGCCGCGGCGACCGCCAAAACCTCGCCATCCAGAACGGCAACCCCGCGATGGCGCTGCGCGTCGATCGGGAGAACGGGGCCAACGTCCTGGAGACCCTCAACCGGGTCAAGGCGGCCGTGGCCGAGCTTCGCGACGGACCGCTGGCCGAGAACGGCCTGACGATCGCGCAGTCGTTCGACGCGTCGGTCTTCATCTACCGCGCGATCGGGCTGGTCACGAGCAACCTCGCGCTGGGCGTCCTGCTCGCGGTCGGGGTGCTGTGGTGGTTCCTGCGCCGCCTGCGCGCCACGCTCATCGTCGCCCTCGCCATCCCGATCTCCCTGCTCGGGACGTTCCTGGTGCTGAACCTCACCGGCCGGACACTGAACGTGATCTCGCTCGCGGGGCTCGCCTTCGCCGTCGGCATGGTGCTCGACGCCGCGATCGTGGTGCTCGAGAACGTCGTGCGCCTGCGCGAGGCCGGCCGCCCACTCGGAACGGCGGCCGCCGAGGGAACCACCCAGGTCTGGGGGGCGCTCCTTGCCTCTACCGCGACCACCGTCGCGATCTTCCTGCCGGTGATCTTCCTGAAGGACGTCGAGGGGCAGCTCTTCGCCGACCTCGCGCTGACGATCGCGATCGCGGTCAGCCTGTCGCTGTTCGTGGCGGTCACGATCCTGCCGACCGCGGCCACACGCTGGCTCGCGAGCGAGCGCACCGGCACCGACGCCCACGCCGCCCTCTGGGCGAGGATCGCGGACCGCATCACCGCGCTGACCGACCGACCGCGGCGGCGCGTCGCGCTGATCGCGGCTCTCATGGGCATCCCCGTGCTCGCCACCGCGGTGCTGCTCCCGAAGCTCGACTACCTGCCCCCCGTCAAGCGGGATGCCGTGGACGTCTTCTTCAGCTTCCCACCCGGAGCCAACCTCGAGACGATCGACCGCGAGGTGATCCAGGTGATGGTCGAGCGTCTGCAGCCCTACATGAAGGGTGAGCGTGAGCCGGCGCTCAAGAACTACTACGCGCTCGTGTGGGCCGGCGGGGGCACGATCGGCGTTCGCGCGAAGGACCAGAGCCGGGTGGACGAGCTGCTGCGCATCGTACGGGAGGAGATCACCGCCGACCTCCCCGACACGCGAGCCTTCGCCTCCCAGGGGAACCTGTTCGGCGGGTTCGGCGGGGCCCGGAACATCGACATCCACCTCCAGTCCGCCGACATGCCCGCGCTGATGGAGGTCGCCGAGATGGGTGTCGAGGCGGCCCGCGAGGCGATTCCCGGAGCCGAGGTGCAGCCGTTCCCCGCGACCGAGCTCGCCGAGCCGGAGCTGCTCCTCGAGCCCGACGACCGGCGGATCGTGGAGGCGGGGTGGAACCGCGCCACCATGGCCGGGGTGATCCGGGCCATCGGCGACGGCCAGTACGTGGGCGAGCACTTCGACGGCACTCGCCGCCTGAACATCATCCTGCGGGCCGAGGGCTGGCGCACACCGGAGGAGCTGGCCGCGGTCCCGGTGGTGACGCCCTCGGGCGAGGTGCTGCAGGTGGGCGAGCTGGTGCGGATCCGGCGCACCGTGGGCCCGAGCCAGCTGCGGCGGATCGACCGGCGGCGCACGGTGACGGTCGCGGTCACCCCGCCCGACGGCCTCTCGTTGGAGGAGGCGGTGGCGACGTTGCACGAGCACGTCGATCCCCAGCTGAGGGCGGCGCTGCCCCCGGACGGCACGATCCAGTATGGGGGGAGCGCCGACGCGCTTCGGAACGCGGTCAAGAACATGTCGGAGAACTTCCTGATCGCGCTGCTCGTCCTGTTCCTGCTGATGAGCGCGCTCTTCCGCTCGGTCGAGGACAGCCTGCTGGTGGTGCTCTCGATTCCCCTGGCGACGGTCGGGGGCGTCGTCGCGCTTCGGCTGCTGAACCTGCTGATGTTCCAGCCCCTGGACCTGCTGACGATGATCGGCTTCATCATCCTGCTCGGGCTGGTCGTCAACAACGCCATCCTCCTCGTGCACCAGACGCGTTCGGCCGAGCGCGAAGGAGCCACCCGCCGCGAGGCGGTGCGCCAGGCGCTTCGGATCAGGATGCGGCCCATCCTGATGAGCACGCTGACGAGTCTCTTCGGCATGCTGCCGCTAGTTCTGATGCCGGGCACGGGCAGCGCCATCTACCGTGGTTTGGCGACGGTGATCGTGGGCGGGATGAGCGTGAGCACGCTCTTCACTCTATTGCTCCTGCCGAGTCTCCTGCGGATCGAGGGTGTGTCGCTCCGCGTCCTGCTCTCGCTCTTCACCGGAGCTCCGGCAGAGCACGCGCCGCAGGCCTTGAAAGTGGAGTCGAAACCATGACGAAGAGCCGACGCTTCGCCGCCGTCGCCCTGTCCGCCGCCGCCGCGCTCGCCGCGCTGGCCGTGCTCCGCTCGGGGGACGCTCCCGCACGCGCGGACGCGCCGGCAACAAGCGGCCCGCCGCCGGCCCCGGTGAGGGTCGACGTGGCGCAGAACCTGGAGATGACCGCACTGCTGAGCGCTCCGGCCTCGGTGGTGAGCTTGAACGACGCGCGGGTGGGGGCCGAGGTGGCGGGCCAGCTGCTCCGGGTGGCCGAGGTGGGGGAGGTCGTGCGGCGGGGCGACGTGATCGCGAAGATCGACAGCCGTGCGCTGGGCCTGCGGCTCGAGGAGGGCGAGGCCGAGATCCGCCGACTCGAGGCGAATCGGGACTACCTGGCCCAGCAGGTCGACCGCCTCAGCAGACTCGTCGAGCAGGGGATCGTCGCCGCCGAGGACCTGGACGCGGCGCGCTCGCAGCGACGGACCGCCGCCGAGGAGCTGGTGCAGTCCCGGGCGTCGCGCGACAACATCGCCTACCAGCTCGAGCGCACCCAGGTTCGGGCGCCGTTCTCCGGCCGGATCGCCGAGCGGCTGCAGAGGGCGGGAGGGTATGCCGCCGTGGGCAGCGAGATCGTGCGTCTGGTCGACACCCGTCGCGTCGAGGTGAGGGCGCGGGCCCCGCTGGCGGTGGCGCCCTACCTGCGCGAGGGAATGGATGTGACCGTGAGCGACGCGACGCAACGGGTCGAGGGAAGGATCCGCACCGTGGTGCCGGTCGGGGACGAGCGGTCGCGGCAACTCGAGGTCCGCATCGAGCTGCCGGAGGCCGCGTGGATGATCGGCAGCGCCGTCCGAGTGGCCCTGCCCACGAGCTCCGTGCGCCAGGTGGTGGCGGTGCCGCGCGACGCGCTGGTCCTGCGGCGCGACAACACCTTCATCTTCAAGATCGACGCGGAGGGCGCGGCCCAGCGCGTCCAGGTGGAGACCGGCATCGGCCGCGGTGAGCTGATCGAGGTGCGGGGCGATGTCGCCGCCGGCGACCGGGTGGTCGTGCGCGGGGGCGAGCGTCTCCGCCCCGGCCAGCCGGTGCGCATCCTCGAGAGCTGACCGCGAGGATCGTCCTTCTCCGGCGTCTGCCCGGGGGCGCTACCGGGCCTCGAACCGCATCACGCCCTCGTCGTACTCGATGCGGAGCTCGGAGCCGCCACGGGTCGCTCACCCAGGCCCCCAGCGAACACGTGGCTCTCAGTGGACAGAGTCGTCCCATGTCATCGACACTCCGTGACCGCCTTTGGATTTCCTTTTTGGAACCCGCCGCGTGGCCTGGTCGTGACGGAGTGCGTCCATCGGGTTCTGGGCGGTCGCCCCTCGCACCGGCGAGAGTGCGCAGAGCGTGGGTGCGCACGAGGCCCGGTCTTCAGGCCCATACAAGGAATTGAACGTCCTCCACGGGCGACAGCCTGACCACCACGCTCGATTCCGAGCTCCGGGTCGCTTTCATTCTGCAGCACTTGGGGCGTTCTCGACCTGGCAACGACTGTGCATTCGGCCGCGTTGGAGTGTCGGCCCCACCAGACTGCCACGGCCCGGTGGGGGGTTGAGATGAAGAAGGCGAGTCTGCAATGGAGGTCGGTCATGAGATCAGGCAATGTGCCGGGCGTGGTCGCGGTCGCCGTCGCCGCCGCGGTGGCTTTGCTTGCAGGCTGCGACAGCAGCGACTGCATCACGTGTTCGAGCGGCGCCGTCAGGTCGGGCCGGCTCGCCACGGAGACCAGATCTGTACAAGGATTCAGCGCGGTGAGCATCCACGGTGCCGGTGCGTTGACCGTGCAGCACACCGGGTACGAGTCGCTCGAGATCACCGCGGAGGACAACGTCCTGCCCCTCCTCGAGTCGGAGGTCAGGGGGGACGCCTGGTTCTCGGTCCGGTCCCCGGCTCGAGCATCTCGGCAACCCTCCCGATCGAGTACCGCCTCACCGTCCGGACGCTCGACGACATCGAGGTGTCGGGCGCCTCGGCGGTCGTCGTTCCTGATCTGGACAACGAGCACATGCGCGTCGTGATCAGCGGTGCCTCGGCGGTGACGCTGGCCGGACGCGCCGACGCTCAGCAGGTCGCAGTGTCCGGGGCCAGCAGCTACGCCGCGCCGGACCTGAGGAGCCGGATCGCGGCCGTCGACGTCTCAGGCGCGAGCGTAGCGGTGGTGCGGGCGAGCGATTCGCTCGAGGGGAGCGTCAGCGGAAGCTCCGTCCTCGAGTACCTGGGCGAGCCGGTGGTGTCGCTGACGGTGACCGGAAGCTCCATCCTCCGCCACCTGGGAAGGTAGAAGAGCCTATCGCACCGCACCAGGGACGACTCGGAAGCCGGTTGGTGGTACGCAACGGACGTCGTGTGAACGTCGCAGACCACGCGGCGAGGCCGAGGCGGCGGGGTATCGGAGCGCGCTCCGTCCAACTCGCAGAAGACCGCACTCCGATATCCCGAGGGGCCCCGACGAGGAGCCTGCTCTACTTCGAAGCACGCGGGCCCGCGGTCGGGGTGGCCGCAGAAGCCCCCGAGGCTTCCGCGTGGTCGCGGTGACACGACACTAAGAACGCGGGGCGTCGGCCAGCTCGCCGGCGGCTCGGCCCAGCGCGAAGCCGAAGTGGTCGCGGGCGTTGAAGAAGGACACGTTGGCGACCAGGCGTCCCAGGGCTTCGCGATCATCCGGAACGTGCCCGCGGCGCACCTCCTCGCCGAGGATCCGACACAGCAGCCGCCGGAAGTAGTCGTGGCGCGAGTACGACACGAAGCTCCGCGAGTCGGTCACCATCCCGACGAAGCGGGAGAGGAGGCCCATGTTGGCCAGCGTCCGCATCTGGGCCTCCATGCCGTCGAGCTGGTCGAGGAACCACCAGGCCGATCCCCACTGCATCTTCCCGGGGACGCTGCCGTCCTGGAAGTTGCCGACCATGGTCGCGAAGAGCGCGTTGTCGGTGGGGTTCAGGTTGTAGAGGATCGTCTTGGCGAGCTGGTCGGTCTCGTCGAGGCGGTCGAGGAAGCGGGCGAGCGGCCGCGCCTGCTCGAGGTCCCCCATCGAGTCGAAGCCGGTGTCGGGGCCGAGGAGGCGATGCATGCGGGTGCGGTTGTTCCGCATCGCCCCCAGGTGGAACTGCTGGACCCAGCCGCGCGCGTGGTCCAGAAGAGCCAGGCGGTGGAGCAGGGTCGCACGGAAGGTCGCGGTCTGGGCTGGCTCGAGGATGCGCCCGGAGCGCAGGCGGTCGAAGATGCCGCTGGCCTCAGTGTCGCTGACCGCCCCGGCGGGGAAGACTTCGAAGCCGTGGTCCGAGGCGCGGCAGCCCATCTCGTGGAACGCGGTGTGGCGGGCCTCGAGCGCCTGGAGGAAGGTCTCCCAGCTTCCCACGGGCACCAGCGACACCCGCTCCAGCTCCTTCACCCACGCGTTCCACGACACGACGTCGTCGACGGCCACGGCCTTGTCCGGACGCCAGGTCGGGTACACGCGGGTCTCCGGGTTCTCACGCGCGGCGAGGGCCGCGTGGGGCTCGAGCGAGTCCGTCGGGTCGTCGGTCGAGCAGACGACCGCCACCCGGAACTGACGCAGGAAGCCCATGGCCGTGAAGTCGGCTTCACCGAGCCGCTCGTTGCAGCGGTCGAAGATCGTTCGAGCGGTGGCGGGGGAGAGAGGATCGTCGATCCCGAAGGGCCGGTGCAGCTCCATGGCCGTCCAGTGGTGGAGGGGGTTGCCGAGCGTCTCCGGGACCGTGCGGGACCACGCCTCGAACTTCTCCCAGTCCGAGGCGTCGCCGGAGCAGAAGCGTTCGGGGACCCCGTTCGCGCGCATGGCGCGCCACTTGTAGTGGTCGCCGTCCAGCCAGATCTCGGTGATCGAGCGGAAGCGGTGATCCGTGGCCATGGCCTCCGGGGAGAGGTGGCAGTGATAGTCGATGATCGGGAGGTCCTTCGCGACCCGGTGGTAGAGGTCCCGGGCCGTCTCGGAATCCAGCAGGAAGTCGTCGTGAATGAAAGGGGACATGACCGACCTCACTTGATGAGACCCAGGACGTCACGGGGGAGCCACAGGCTGAGCCCGGGGAAGTACGACACCGCGAGCAGCGCCGCGATCATCGCGGCGAAGAAGGGCAGGAGTGGCCGGACGAGCTGGCCGATGGACAGCCTGGCCAACGAGCACCCGATGAAGAGCACCGTTCCGACGGGCGGTGTACACAACCCGATGCAGAGGTTGAAGACGATGATCACGCCGAACTGGTACTTCATCTGCTCGGGGGTGATCCCGAAGGCGGGGGCCAGATGCATGACCACGGGCAGGAAGATGGGCGTGAAGATCAGAACTCCCGGCGTCATGTCCATGAACGTGCCCACCGCGAGCAGGATGAGATTGATGAGGAGCAGGATGACATACGGGTTCTCGCTGACCCCCCGGATGAACTGGTCGATGAGCTGGGGCACGTCGGCGTAGGCGAAGATCCAGGCCATGGCCATCGACGTGCCGATGAGCAGGAAGACCATGCCCGTGGTGGCCGCGGTCTCGAGGAGGACCTTCGGGATGTCGCGCCAGTCCATCTCCCGGTACGCGAGGGCGAGGACGAGGGCGTAGAAGACGGCGACCGCCGAGGCCTCGGTGGCGGTGAAGAGGCCGCTGACGATCCCGCCCATGACCAGGACGAGCAGACCGATGGTGGGCAGCACGCGGAACGAAGCCCCGGCGAGTTCGGCGAGGGTGGGTCGTGCCTGACGGGCCCCAAGGCCCTGCCGCCCGGCGAGGGTCACCGCGACCGCGATCAGGGCGAGGCCCATGAGAATGCCCGGCAGATACCCGGCCACGAAGAGCGCCCCGATCGACACGCCCCCCGCCACCATCGCGTAGACGATGAAGACGTTGCTGGGAGGGATGAGGAGGCCGGTGGTGGCCGCGGTCACGGTGAGCGCGGTGGCGTACTCGCGCGGGTAGCCCTCGCGCTCCATGGCCGGGATCATGAAGCTCCCGATCCCCGACGCGGCGGCCGCCGCCGAGCCCGAGACGGCGCCGAAGAGCATGTTCCCCATCACGTTGGTCAGCGCGACGCCCCCGGGCAGGAAGCCGACGCTCACCCGCGCGAAGTCCAGGAGACGTCGGGCGACGCCGCCGGTGGCCAGCAGCTTGCCGGCCAGCACGAAGAAGGGGATCGCGAGCAGCGGGAAGCTGGTGACGCTCATCCCCACCCGCTGGGCAATGGTCATCGCGGCGGGATCGGCGGGGAGGCTGCAGAGCATCGCCGCGAGCGAGCTCAGGCCGATGCAGAAGGCGACGGGCACCCGCAGGAAGAGCAGGAAGACGAAGACGCCGGCGAGGACGGCCAGCGTCATGACCGCCCCTCCGCCGGTGCCCGGAGAGCACTGAGCAACGCCTCGAGGGCGAAGAGCGTGAGGAGGGCGCCCGCGACCGGCACCACCGAGTAGACGACGGCCATGGGCCACCCGAGCGCGGCCGTTCTCTGGTCGAGCTCCTGGGTCATCTGGACGAGGCGGATGCCCCCGAAGACGAAGACGACCATCGCGAAGAGCGCGATGAGGGCGGCGCCCAGGACGTCGGCCCCGCGCCGCAGGCGCGGCCCGAGCTGGCGGTACACGAGGTCGAGGCCCGGGTGCGCGCCCTCCCGGAGCACCCAGGCCGCACCGAGCAGCGCCACCCAGGCGAGCTGGAAACCGGCGAGCTCCTCCGTCCAGCGGCTGGGCTGGATGAAGACGGGCCAGTCGAGGGCGAGGCAGAGGCGGGCGAGGAGGCGCGAAAAGACCTGCCAGGCCACGGTCAGGGCCATCACGCCGACGAGCACGACGAGGGCCCGACCGAGGGCTGCGTGGATGACGGTACACAGACGCTTCACGAGGTCTCCCGTTCGGGCTCGGGCCCGGCCCCCACCGCGGTCACGGCCCGGATTCGCCGCACGAGATCCCGGACCTCCGGCAACGCGAACTCGGCGTCCTCGTACATGGGCAGGGTGCGGGCCCGGAAGGCCTCGCGGTCCACGTCACGCACGATCTCGACGCCCGCGTCCTCGATGATCGCCAGCATCTCGCGCTCAGCCTCCGCCCACAGCTTTCGCTGATGGAGTGACGCCGCGTCGGCGGAGGCCTGGAGCCAGCCTCGCTCGTCGGGCGAGAGCCGCCTCCACGTGTCGACGCCGATGATCAGGATGTCCGGGACGATCGTGTGCTCGTTGAGGGTGTAGGCGGCGGTCACCTCGTACTGGCGGGTGGTGTAGAGCGAGGGAGGGTTGTTCTCGGCGCCGTCCACCGTCCCGGTGTCGAGGGCGGTGTAGAGCTCCCCGAAGGGGATCGGGACCGGCTTGGCTCCGAGCAGCTCGACGAGGCGCACTGCGGTGCGGCTGCGCTGGACACGGATCGACAGGCCGTCGAGGTCCTCCGGCGTCCGCACGACGCGGTTGCGCTTGCGGCTGATGTAGAAGCTCCTCGCTCCCGCGTCGAAATAGCACAGGCCCTTCAGCCGATAGGGGATCGAGGCGTCGAGCAGCTCGCGCCCGATCGGGCCGTTCGCCACCTGCCAGAAATGCTCGCGGTCGCGGAAGAGGTAGGGGAGCGAGAACACCTTGATGAGGGGGGAGAAGCTCTCGAGAGGGGCGGTCGAGACCTTGGTGATGGCGAGGCTGCCGATCTGCAGCAGCTCGATCAGATCGCGCTCGGGTCCGAGCTGCCCGTCGGCGTAGATCTCGACCCGCAGCCGCCCGCCGGACCGCCGCTCCACGTCGGCGGCCATGAACTCCATGCCCTTGTGGACCGGATGCTCGCGATTGAGGCTGTGGCCGAGCCGCAGCACCCGCCCGCCTTGCTTGATCGAGGTGGCGCCGACCCAGAGGCCCCAGGCCACGAGGGAGAGCGGGGCCGCGTAGGCCAGGGCCACCGCCCCTCGCGCGATGCGGGATCTCAGCGTTGCCACGAGGTCCATCCTGGGTGTCCCACCACGCTGCTCCTTCAGCGAACGCGCGGTTCGCGTCTCCTCGTTGACTCCCTCTTGCCGGGTCCGAGGCGCCCTCCCGGACCCCCGGCCGAGGCGCCGGGATCTCCCTCCCGTGCCTGAGCGTGCTGGGCCCGGCGCAGGTGCTCGACCATCGCCTCCCGGGCGGCCTCGTTGTTCCGTCCCCGAACCGCCCGGAAGACCCGGCGGTGCATCTCCGCGGACTCGCGCAGATCGCGGGCCCGCCTCACCGTCTGCCGACGCTGCTCGTAGAACTGGGCCGCCACCATCTCGACGAGGGCGGCCAGCACGCGGTTGCCGCACCCCGCGGCCAGCGCCTGGTGGAAGCGCACGTCGTGCACGAGGAAGGCATGGGGGTCGTCGACCGCCGCGAACTGATCGGTCAGCTCCTCCGCCATCGCGGCCAGGTGCTCGGCGGAGGCATGCTCGGCCGCGAGTCCCGCCACCCCGACCTCCAGAACGAGGCGGGCCCCGAACATCTCGTCCGGGGTGAAGCCGTGCAGCGCGGCCAGCAGGCCGAGGGGCTCACGACCGAGGTCGGGCGGCCCGTCAGCGATGAACGTCCCGGCGCCACGGCGCGAGAGGACCACCCCCATGGCCTCGAGGGCCTTGAGGCCCGACCGCACGGTGGGCCGGCTGACCCCGAGCGCGAGGGCCAGGTCGCGCTCGCCGGGCAGGCGGTCGCCAGGGTGGAGGCCACCGGTCTCGATGAGGCGGCGGACGTGCTCGGCCACCCGATCGCGGGTGGCGGTGGGGGCGTCGACGTCGGCGCTCACGTCACCTCCCGGCCGCCGGCCTTCGCCGCGGCATAGACGGCCTCGACCAGCGCGAGGCTCCGGCGCCCCTCACGCCCGTCGCAGACCGGCGCCGTGCCGTCGCGGATCGCGCGGACGAAGTCCTCCAGCACGCGGCGGTGGTCGTCCGCGCTGTCGGGCTTCGGCGGGGAGGCCCCCGAGGTCGTCGCAGAGGGCGATGAGATGAGCTCAGGCCGGGGGGTCCGCAGCTCTGCCGCCACGACGTCGTCGCCCTCCACCGTCACCGTCCCCTCGGTCCCCGTGATCTCCACTCGGCGCGGGTACCCGGGCCAGGCGCAGGTGGTGGCCTCCAGCGTGGCCACCGCCCCCGAGCGGAACTCCAGGAGGGCCAGCGCGATGTCCTCGCCTTCGATCGCGTGGAGGCTCGTGGTCGTGACGGCCCGAACGCTCAGCACCTCGCCAAGGAGCCACAGCAGGAGGTCGACGGTGTGGATGCCCTGGTTGATGAGGGCGGCCCCGCCGTCGAGGGCGAGCGTGCCCCGCCAGCGGGAGTCGGCGTAGTACTGCGGGGGGCGGTGCCACTTGACGCGGGCGGAGGCCAGCAGCGGGCGTCCCAGCGCGCCGCACTCCAGGGCGTCCTTGAGGCGGGCGAGACCGGGCTTGAGGCGGTCCTGGAAGAGGACGCCGAGGCGGACGTTCGCGTGCTCGGCGGCGGCGATGAGGGCGTCGGCCCGCTCCGTCGTGACGTCGATGGGCTTCTCCACGAGGACGTGGACACCCTGCGCGACCGCGGCGAGGCCCTGCTCGGCGTGAAGGCCGGAGGGGCTGCCGATCACGACGAGGTCCAGTCCGGCTCGGGCCAGCATGTCCTCGATCTGCTCGAACGCCTCTCCGCCGTGCTCGGCGACGAGGGCCGAGGTCTTCTCCGGGTTGGTGCCGCAGAACGCGGCGATCTCCAGGTCCGGGCAGTTGCGCGCCGCGAGGGCGTGGGTCTCCGTGATCCCCCCCCGCCGACGAAGCCGACCCGAAGCGTCATCCCGATCCTCCTACTCCGCGCGCTCGGCGACGAATGCCTTCCAGGCCGCTTCGGCGCGCTCGGTGGAGAAGGGTCCGGGGAGGACGGCGAGACGGTGGCGGAAGACCGTCTTCTCCCCGGGGTCGAGGGCGAAGCCGAGCTCCTCCCGTCCCTCGGAGAAGACCTTCTGGCCAAGGGGGTTCGCGGCGAACAGCCCGTACCCGCGGGCGTGCCAGTAGGTGGGGTGCCCGGGGTTGGCCGGGTGGTCGAGGACGAGCAGGACCACGTCCTCGTCGTCGACACGGCCCGACAGCGCCACCCAGCGGGCGCGCGTGCCCCAGACCGCGCCGCCGGCGAGGCCCTCGCTGCTCGTGTAGACACCGTTCACGCCCTCGTTGTTCAGGACAGGGACGGCGGTGGGCGTGCCACTCGCGTCGGTGAACACCTCGGGCTTCTTCGAGGGCGCCTCGAGGGCCCGCGTCACGCGGAGTCCGAGAACTCCCTCCTTGTTGTCCGCGAAGAGGACGCGCGTCCCGCCGGCGGGCGCGGCGAGCCTCGTGATCCGGTCGATGGTGCGGGTGTCCTCGGTGCCGCGGAAGACGAGGTGTGTGATTTCCTTCAGCACCGTGCTCCCATCGGGCATGACCCAGTCCGCCTCCACCTCGAGCGTTCCCTCCTCGGGCCCGCCCTCGGCATGCTTGATGGCGCGGTGGTGGATGGTGCCCATCTTCGCCGCCTCGTCCGGAGCCAACGCCTCGGAGTTGTTCCAGAAATCGACGCCGTTGACGTCGCCGTAGTTGAGCCAGAGGCCGACGTGGTGCGGGTGGTCCACCCGTTCCCCCGGCCTCGGCTCGAGCGGGAAGCCTCGCGTCACGAGGGTCCCTCCCGCGGTGCGGATGGGGAAGAGCACCGGCTTCGCGAGCCGCTCGGGCCAGATGTACGCCGTGAACGGCTCACCACCGACGAAGACGTCCACGCGCCGCTCTGCCGGGCGCGGCTTCACCTCGACGGCGGCCCCGGCGGCGTGAGTGGCCGCGGCGCTCACGAGCAGGCCGGCCACGAGGGTTACGGGCAGGAGGGGGCCGGAGGGCGTCTGTCGATTATTGGTCATACCACTCTCATCCTCCGCAATCCGTGTCCGCGTCTTTTATCGCCCTCCGGTCACGCCTGTCAAGATGTTTTTGGACAGCGAGATATGGTGGGAGAGCCATGCCCTGCGGTCGCCCGGCTCCGGGGTCGCGGCCGATCTACCCAGCGTGAGACGGACTGCCCCCAGTGCCAGATCGGTCATACCACAGGGCTTGACGCTCCACGGGCTTTCCGCCTAAGCTTGGCCCTTCGACGGGTGTGCGGCCAGCTCGGATCCCCTCGCCGCCGCCCGATTGCGAGGACCCATGAAGAGTCGTCTCGACGAGCTCGATCTCGAGCTTCTCCCTCGCTCGCGGACGACCGATGCCGGCGCCGAGTGGGCGCTGGCACGGGCGGGGGGGGCGCTCCAACTCGTGGCGGTCGTGCCCCCGGGGCGCGAGCCCCTCCTCGAGGATCTCGAAGGACAGACCCAGGAGGACCCCGGCGGCACGCTCCTCGTCGGGCCGACCTCGCCGCGCAACGCTGCGGGCCTTCGACGGCACCTGGACTGGTTGCGCCCCCGGCCGTTGGGCACCGCGACGTCCGCCGGACTCGGCGACCGTCTCGGGCTCGCCACCCCCGGCCACGTCCGGGCGGTCCGGACCGCGGGCGGCGGTCTGCGACCGATCTTCGCCCAGCAGTCCATCCGCGAGATGTCACGCACCGGGCGCACCCCGATCGAAGTGATGGACGACGCGACCTGGGGCACGCTGGCCGAGGGCTGGCGCGAGGGCGTGGGGGCGGACGCCGACCACCTGAAGACGCCGGAAGACGTCGACGCCTGCCTCGCGGCCGGGTTCTCCTTCTTCACCGTCGACCCTGGCGACCACGTGGACTCTACCGCGGACGGCGCCGGGCCGGAGGAGCTCTGCGCCGCGGTGTCCGCTCTTCCGTGGACGGACCTCGAGGACACCGAGGCGGACCTGCGAGCCCGCTATCTCGGCCGCACCGTGGGCGTGGAGGACCACACGTTCGAGCTCGACGAGGCCACCGTCCTGCGGGCGGCCGCCAAGTACGGCCGGGCGGTGGCCCACGTGGCGCGGATGGACCGTCACCTCCGCGCCGCCGCGGCGGGATCGCGGGAGGTCGAGCTGGAGGTCTCCGTCGACGAGACCGAGACGCCCACCACCCCAGCCGAGCACTACTGGGTGGCGAGTGAGCTGAGACGGCTTGGGGTCGAGTGGGTGAGCCTCGCTCCCCGCTTCGTCGGCCGCTTCGAGAAGGGGGTCGACTATATCGGTGACCTCGACGAGCTCGAGGTGGACCTGGCGGCCCACGCCGCCATCGCCCGCCAGCTCGGCCCCTACAAGCTGAGCCTGCACTCAGGGTCCGACAAGTTCAGCGTCTACCCGATCGCGGCGCGGCAGACCCGTGGGCTCGTCCACCTCAAGACCGCCGGCACCAGCTACCTCGAGGCGCTGCGCACGGTGGCCGGGCTCGACGCCGGGCTCTTCCGTGAGATCTACGTCTTTGCCCGCGAGCGCTACGAGACCGACCGCGCCAGCTACCACGTGTCGGCCCAGCTCGACCGGGCGCCGGGCGTGGACGAGGTTCCCGAGGCCGGCCTCGCATCGCTTCTCGAGCAGTTCGACGCGCGCGAGATCCTGCACGTGACCTTCGGGTCGGTCCTCACCGAGCGCGCAGCGGACGGGGGCTTCCGCTTCTACGAGAAGCTCATGACCCTCTTGCGGGCCCATCCCGAGGCCTACGCCCGCAACCTCGAGGCCCACTTCGTGCGGCACCTCCGCCCACTGGTCCGATGAGCATCGTCGGACGTGGTCTCGCCGACGGGTGCCTCACGCCCGAGGAGTTCCTCGCGGTGGCCGCCGAAGGGCTGGGCCGGCTGCCCGTCGACGGACGCCGGGTCCTGGTCCTCATCCCCGACGGCACCCGCACCATGCCCATGCCCCTCGCGTTCGACGCCCTCGAGCGCGCACTTGGTCCGCGCGTGGCCGCCCTCGACTTCCTCGTCGCCCTCGGCACTCACCTGCCCATGAGCGACGCGCAGCTCGGAACTCTCGTGGGCCGGGAGGTCGTGGACGGCCGCGCCGGGACGCGCCGGATCTTCAACCACCGCTGGGACGACCCGGCCAGCTTCACGACCGTGGGCACGATCCCCGCGCACGAAACCGAAGCCCTGAGCGGGGGACGGCTGTCCCAGGACGTTCCCGTCGCCCTCAACCGCCTCGTGCTGGACTACGACCACATCCTCATCTGCGGTCCCGTCTTCCCCCACGAGGTGGCTGGCTTCTCCGGGGGAACGAAGTACCTCTTCCCCGGCATCGCCGGCGCCGAGATCATCAACTTCACCCACTGGCTGGGCGCTCTGATCACCAACCACGTGGTGATCGGCACCCGGGACACCCCGGTGCGCGCGGTGATCGACCGCGCCGCCGGGTTCGTGGACCGGCCGCTCTCCCTCCTGGCCCCGGTGGTGACCCACGACGGGGTGGCGGGCCTGTTCTGCGGGGACGTGCGCGAGGCGTGGGAAGCGGCGGCGGCCCTGAGCGCCCGCCGGCACGTGATCTGGGTCGAGAGGCCCTACCGCCGTGTGCTCTCGGTGATGCCGTCCATGTACGACGACCTCTGGACCGCGGCCAAGGGCATGTACAAGGTCGAGCCCGCGGTGGCCGACGGGGGAGAGGTCGTCATCTACGCCCCCCACGTGGACGAGGTCAGCTACGCCCACGGGGTCATCCTCGACGAGATCGGGTACCACTGCCGGGATTACTTCGTGAAGCAGTGGGGCCGCTTCAAGGACTACCCCGGCGGCGTTCTCGCCCACTCGACGCATGTCAAGGGCGCTGGCGACTACGACGAGGCGACGGGCGTCGAGACGCCCCGCGTCACGGTGACCCTCGCGACCGGGATCCCGCGGGAGCGGTGCCTCCGCATCAACCTCGGCTATCTCGACCCAGCCAGCGTCGATCCCGCGGCCTGGGCGGCGGAGGCCGGGGACGACCTCCTCGTGTTGCCCCGGGCCGGCGAGCACCTGTACAGAATCGGCCCGCCCCCGGACGACGACACGCTGCCGATCCCTGCACCCGCCGGCCTCGCCCGGAGCGGCGACCCGGACTGAACACCAACCTTCTGGAGGCGAACTCATGAGCTCAGGACTGAACATCCCCCCCAAAGCCGCGCTGGACCTCGTGTCCGTGGGCGCCCTCGTCCACCGCCTGGACCCCGGCATCATTCCCTTCCGCAAGGCCACCCAGTGCTCCATTCACGTGAGCGGCGGCGAGTTCAACGTGGCCGCCAACCTCGCGGACTGCTTCGGGATGCGGACGGGCGTGGCCACCGCCATGGTCGACTACCCGATCGGCGCCCTGATCGCGGAGCGCGTCCGGGCGATGGGCGTTCAGGGCTTCTACCGGCGGTTCGAGCACGACGGGGTGCGGGGCCCGAACATGGCCGCGGTGCTGTCCGACCGGGGCCACGGCGTGCGCGCGCCCGTGGTCTTCTACAACCGGAGCAACGAGGCGGCGGCGCTGCTGAAGCCCGGGGATTTCGACTGGAAGACGATCTTCGGTGGGGGGGTCCGCTGGCTCCACAGCGGCGGAATCTTCGCCGCTCTCTCGCCGACCACCCCCGAGGTCATCATCGACGGGATGAAGGCCGCGAAGGCCGCGGGCGCCGTGGTCTCCTTCGACCTCAACTACCGCGCCAAGCTGTGGAAGATCTCCGGGGGCGCGGACCGGGCGGTCGAGACCATGAACCGGATCGTGGAGAACGTGGACGTGGTGGTGGGCAACGAGGAGGACCTGCAGATGGGCCTGGGCCTGCCCGGCCCCGAGGTCGAGAAGAAGTCGAAGCTCGACCCGAGCGCCTTCCTGGGGATGATCGAGATCGTTCGCAAGCGCCACCCGCACGTCAAGGTCATCGCGACGACGCTGCGCGAGGTCCACTCCACGAGCCGCCACTCCTGGAGCGCGGTGGCCTGGATCGACGGGAAGACCTTCGTGGCACCGACCGCGGAGCTCGACGTCATCGATCGGGTCGGGGGAGGGGACGGCTTCGCGTCCGGCCTCTTCTACGGCCTCATGAGCGGAGAGACGCCGGAGGAGGCGGTCAAGCTGGGCTGGGCCCACGGTGCGCTCCTCACCACGTTCCCCGGTGACACCACCATGTCGAGCGTCGAGCAGGTCCGAGCCTTCGCCAGCGGGGGCTCGGCGCGCATCCAGCGCTGAGGGGACGGGCGGCCGGAGCCCCGGCCGAGTTGCGTCACCCGTCCCGACGGGTTTTGATGGACGGACAAGGAGAGTCAGGCATGTCGAACACGAGCGGCACCGCGGACATCGGCCTCATCGGCCTCGCGGTCATGGGCCAGAACCTGGTCCTGAACATGAACGACCACGGCTACACCGTGGCCGTCTACAACCGGACGACGTCGAAGGTCGACGACTTCCTGGCCCAGGAGGCCAAGGGGACGAAGATCATCGGGACGCACTCGCTCGAGGAGCTCGTGGCGTCCCTCAAGCGCCCACGCCGCGTCTTCATGCTGGTCAAGGCCGGGGGGGCGGTCGACGCCCTGATCGAGTCCCTGCTCCCGCTCCTCGAGAAGGGCGACATCATCATCGACGGCGGCAACTCCCACTTCCCGGACACGATCCGGCGCACGGAGCACGTCGAGTCGAAGGACCTGCTCTACATCGGGACGGGCGTCTCCGGCGGCGAGGAGGGGGCGCGGCACGGTCCCTCGATCATGCCCGGCGGCTCGCCCGACGCATGGCCCCACGTCAAGGAGATGTTCCAGGCCATCTCCGCCAAGACCCCCGAAGGGGAGGCCTGCTGCGACTGGGTGGGCGAGAACGGGGCCGGTCACTACGTGAAGATGGTCCACAACGGCATCGAGTACGGGGACATGCAGCTCATCTCCGAGTCCTACCACCTGATGAAGCAGGCCCTCGGGATGTCGAACGAGGACATGCACGGGGCCTTCGCGGAGTGGAACGAGGGCGAGCTGGACTCCTACCTCATCGAGATCACCCGCGACATCCTCGGGACGAAGGACGAGGAGGGCCGATACGTCCTCGATCTCATCCTCGACACCGCCGGCCAGAAGGGCACCGGCAAGTGGACGGTGATCTCGGCCGCCAACCTCGGGGTGCCCATGACGCTGGTGGCCGAGGCCGTCTTCGCCCGCGCCCTCTCCGCGCTCAAGGACGAGCGCCTCGTGGCCGAGAAGGTGCTGAGCGGGCCCGAGCCGTCCTTCGACGGCGACCGGGCGGCCTTCGTGGAGGACATCCGCCAGGCCATGTACGCCTCGAAGATCGTCTCCTACGCCCAGGGCTACATGCTCCTGCGCGAGGCGGCGCAGGAGCACGGCTGGAACCTCAACTACGGGGGCATCGCCCTCATGTGGCGCGGGGGCTGCATCATCCGCAGCCGCTTCCTCGGCAAGATCCGGGACGCCTACGCCAAGGACGGAAGCCTGAACAACCTCCTCGTGGACGACTTCTTCAAGCAGGTCATCGACCGCTGCCAGCCGAGCTGGCGCCGCGTGGTCGCACGGGCCGCCGAGATGGGGATTCCGCTGCCCGCGATGTCGTCGGCCCTGGCCTTCTACGACGGCTACCGCCACGGCCGCCTGCCCGCGAACATGCTCCAGGCCCAGCGCGACTACTTCGGGGCCCACACCTACGAGCGCGTGGACAAGCCCCGGGGCGAGTTCTTCCACACCAACTGGACCGGTCGCGGAGGACGCGTGTCGTCGTCGACCTACAACGCCTGAGCCAGTCGGGCCGCCGCGCCGAGGCGTGGTCGGCCCGGTGGCTTGGCGACGCCGCGCTCGGAGGCTGGCCTGCGGACCCCGCCGGGCACTCCCCAGCGCCAGACTCGACGCGCGTAAGCGGATTGTCCGCCTGCGCGTGCCGCCGGTGTCTCTCCCCGAACTTGCCCGGCTTCGGGCGGGGAATGGAGAGCGCCTGTCGCGTCCACCGGCCTCGGGAGCCCGGAAGGACCGCCCTGTGGGGGCTCCTGGCGATCATCACGCAGCGCGCCGCGCGAACCTGGAGCGCCGATACCACCCTCGATACTGACGAAGGGCGCTCGTGCCTCTGGGCGGAGTCCGCCGCGGAGAGGGAGACTCCTGATCCCTCACACCGGTCAGGGGCCGGGTTCAGGCCAGACAGGGTGCTGGAGAATCACACGTCCTCACCGAGCCATCGGTCCATCGTCGCATGCACCCCGACCTCGCGGAGCGATGCGAGCGCGCCGCCGAATGCCGGAGCGAAGACAGGGTCGCTCACCAAGGCCGTACCGAACACCTCGGCGAATCGCAGGAAGGCCTGTGGGTCTTTCCTCGACGCCTCGGCGAACTCGGTGGCCAGGCGGAGGTTTGGGTCGTGAGCGATCTCGAGATCGCGGCCCTTCTCGTCCTTGCCCAGCAGATACTGGCACCATCCGGCGAGGGCCAGGGCGGCCAGCTTCACGGGGCCGCCCGTGTCGAGCTGCTTTTCGATGGTGGGGATCAAGAACTTCGGGAACTTGGACGTGCCGTCCAGGCACAACCGGGCAACCTGGTCACCGACACCGGGATTGCCGAAACGCTCCGCCAACTGAATCTTGTACCTCGCGACGTCGATCCCGGGGGGAACCGAAGGGAGGGCGGGGCTCGCCTCATCATCGAGGAAGCGCTGAAGAAAGACGGCAAACGGTCGGTCGGCCATCACATCGTGAACGTGGACATGGCCGGCCAGCGCGGCGAGGTAGGCCAGGCTCGAGTGCCCTGCGTTCAGCAGGCGGAGCTTCAGGATTTCATAGGGCGCGACGTCGGAGGTGAAGAGCGCTCCGGCGTCTTCCCAAGGAGGCCGACCTTCCGCGAACGAGTCCTCGATGACCCACTGCATGAACGGCTCGGCGACGACGGGCCAGCGGTCGATGAGCCCGAATTGGTCAACCAGGAAGTCGCGGTCGGCCGCGGTCGTCGCGGGGGTGATGCGGTCCACCATCGTGTTGGGGAACGACACGTTGCGCCCGACCCACTCCTCGAGACCGGGCTCGACCGAAGCGGCCACTCCGAGGGTTGCCGCCCTCGCCGTCGTCCCGTTGTGCATGATGTTGTCGCAGCTCATCACGCTGAAGCCACCGCGGCCCTCGTCACGCCGCCGCTGGAGGGCTCGGACCATCGCCTCGAAGGCCGGGGGCAGGTCCCCTTCGGGCGATGCCAGGAACTGTCCCGTCGTGTCGTCGACCGGGTACCCGCCCTCGGTGATGGTGAGGGAGACGACCCGGGTGGCAGGATCGGCGAGGACATCGATCAGCGGACCGATGGCGGGCGTCGCCAGCACGTAGTCGACAATCGAGCCAATGACCCGGGCATCGGTCGACTCGCGATCGCGGGTGATGAGCGTATAGAGGCCGCCCTGCTGCTCCAACGCGTCGGCCATGGCGGCGTCGCCCGGCAAGACACCGGCGCCCGTGATGGACCACTCGGTGAGTCCGTTCTTGCAGAGGTCGTCGAGGTACACGGCCTGGTGGGCGCGGTGGAAGCCTCCGACTCCGATGTGAACGATGCCGCGGCCGAGTGCTGTGCGGTCGTACGTGGGTACCGCCACTCGAGGGTCGAGGTCGGCGAGATTCTCGGCGGTCAGCTGGGTACTGGGCTTGGGGTCGCGGTCCATGATCGCCCACTCTAGTCCAACCCAGAGACAGATAGAAGCCCTTCGTTCCTGTGGCTTAGGACCGGTACCATTTGATTTCCCTCCCAAAGGCAACTACGGTGCCGATACGGCTCTGCTGTGCCCTTCACTCGAGGGTTCGAGACGCAGCCGTTTCATCGGAAAAGAGGAGGGCCGATGCGATTGGCTCGTTCATCGAGCGAGAAGCGACCCCGCCTGATCCTCGTGCCGCTGCTGGCCATGGCGCTCCTCCCCGGTGCATGCGGTGACGACGACACTTCGGGAACCACCGCCGACGGCGGTGAGCGCTCGATCAACGTCGCCATCGTCGGCAATCCGCAGATGGAGGACATCGCGACGTTGACGCCCGATCTCTTCACCGCGCACACGGGGATCACGGTCAACTACACGATCCTTGAAGAGCAGACGCTCCGAGAGATCGTGACTCGAGACGTCGGTGCCCGCGGCGAGCAGTTTGACGTTGTGATGATCGGCATGTTCGAGGCCCCGCAATTCGGCAAGAACGGTTGGCTCGTGGACCTGAACCAATACGCCGCGGGCGACGCTGCCTACGACGTGGATGACTTGATCCCGGCGGTCCGCAACGGGCTCTCCTACGAGGGTGGCCTGTACGCATCCCCGTTCTACGCCGAGTCGTCGTTCGTGATGTACCGGAAGGACCTCCTGGATGCCGCAGGGCTGACCATGCCCGCTGAGCCGACATGGGAAGAGGTCGCGGAGATCGCGAGAGCACTCGACTCGGACGACACGGCCGGCATCTGCCTGCGCGGCAAGCCGGGCTGGGGTGACCTCGGTGCAGCATTCACCACTGTGCTCAACACGTTCGGAGGGACGTGGTGGCTGGCCACGGACGACGGCAACATCGGTGCCGCCCAGGTCGATCAACCAGAGTTCGCCGAGGCACTGGGCTTCTACGTCGATTTGATCAACGACGCCGGCGAGAACGATGCGGCGAATGCGAGCTTCAACGAGTGCCTGAACCAGTACCTCGAAGGCAAGGTGGCCATGTGGTACGACGCCACGGTGGCGGCCGGACTCCTCGAAGCAGACGACAGCCCCGTCAAAGGCCTCAACGGGTTTGCGCTTTCGCCCACCAAGGTCACGGACGCCTCCGGCTGGTTGTGGGCCTGGGCACTGGCCATCCCCGAGAACGCCCGTGACAAGGACACGGCCTGGGAGTACGTGAGCTGGGCAACCAGCGCCCAGTACATCGAGTCCGCCGGCAAGACACTGGCCGGAGGCTGGGCGGCCGTGCCCCCCGGCACGCGCCAGTCCACGTACGAGAACCCCAACTACCAGGCCGCGGCGGGTGCGTTCGCCCAGAAGACCCTCGACGCGATGCTTGCCGCACCGATCGACGACCCCGGCACCACCCCACGCCCCGGTCTGCCCGGCGTGCAGTATGTGGGCGTACCGGAGTTTCAGGACGTCGGAACCCGCTGTACGGAGGAGTTCTCAGCGGCGATCGCCGGAACCAAGTCCGTCGACGATGCGCTGGCGGCGTGCCAGGCGATCGCATCCGAGGTCAGCAACTAGCATCTGCCGTGGCCACCGGAACCGCACGAACCGAGACTCCAGACCGGGGCGCAGGCCACGCCGCCGAGGCCCGGGCGATTCGGCGTCGTGACACGTGGCGCCGACGGCTCCCCCTCCTCCCTGCGTTGCTGTTCACCATCGTGGTGACGCAGGTACCGTTCCTCTTCAGCATCTGGTTCAGCCTCACGGAGTGGAAGATCGTCCCCCCGACTCCGCGGCAGTTCATTGGGCTCGGGAACTACACGTCCGGCTACTCAAACCAGTTCTTCCTCGACGCATTCGGCACCACCATTGCGATGACCGTGGCGACCGTCCTCCTCTCGATCGTGGTGGGGACGGCGCTCGCCCTCTTGCTCGATCGTGATTTCTTCGGCCGCAGTGTCGCCAGAACGCTGCTCATCACGCCATTCCTGATCATGCCGGTCGTGGCGGGTCTGCTGTGGAAGAACCAGATGTTCAGCTCGGTGTTCGGAGTCCTCAACTGGCTCCTCGAGACGCTTGGCTTCGCGGCGATCCCCTTCGTCGAACGCTGGCCGCTCTGGAGCATCGTCGTCGTTCTGGTGTGGCAGTGGTCGCCGTTCATGATGCTGATCGTCCTCGCCGGGCTCCAGGGCCAGCCGACCGATATCCTGGAGGCGGCCCGGGTCGACGGAGCAAGCAGGCGAGGCATCTTCACTCAGATCACGCTGCCGCTCCTGCGGCCCTACCTCGAGCTCGGGATCCTCCTCGGCTCCATCTACATCATCCAGGTGTTCGACCACGTCGAGGTGATCACCGGAGGGGGGCCGGGGTCGACCAATGTGCCGTACTTCGTCTTCCAGCGCTCCATCGGCGGCGGGTGGGACTTCGGCCAGGCCTCGGCCTACGCCATCATCGTTGTGATCGTGTCGATCGTCATCGCCATCTTCGCCCTTCGCCTGCTCTCCAGTCTCCTCGAGAGTCAGGAGGTGGCGTGACCACCACCGACCGTGAGCGAGCGCTCACCGGCGAGACTCGATGGGGTGCGTTGTCGCTCGGCGTCACCGCGTGGCTGGTGGCGGCCGTCTTCTTCTTCCCCGTCTTCTGGATGGTGCTCAACGGGTTCAAGGAGGAGGCCGACGCCAACGCCAGTCCTAAGCTGATCTTCGAGCCCACGCTCGATCGATTCCGGGACGTGGCGAGCCAGACACCGGGGGTCCTCGGGTTCAGCGAGGCCTTCTTGAACTCCTTCTGGATCGTTGCCGTCTCAACGTTGCTGGTGTTGGCGCTGGCGATTCCGGCCGCCTATGCGCTGTCGGTCCGTCCGGTGCCGAAGTGGCGCGACGTCCTCTTCTTCTTCATCTCGACGAAGTTCCTGCCGATCGTTGCCGCGATCCTCCCGCTCTGGATCATCGCTCGAGATCTCGGGGTTCTCAACAGCCGCCTCGTACTGATCATCCTGTATACCGCGATGAACCTGCCCTTGGCCGTCTGGATGCTCCGCTCCTTCTTCTCGGAGGTGCCCCGAGAGCTCATCGAGGCGGCCGAGATCGACGGTACGGGTGTGTGGGCTCAGATCACCCAGGTGATGCTGCCGATCGTCGCACCCGGTATCGCGGCCACGGCGCTGCTCTGCGTGATCTTTGCGTGGAACGAGTTCTTCCTCGCCGTACAGCTCAACCCGGCAAACGCATCCACCGTCCCCATCTGGGTCACGTCCAACGTCAGCACGCGAGGGAACTTCCTCGCGAAGCTCTCGGCGGCGTCGTCCCTGGCCGTCATTCCCGTCGTTGTTGCGGGTTGGCTGGCCCAGAAGCGAATGATCCGGGGCCTCGCGATGGGGGCGATCAAGTGAAGGAGCCTCATGGCTGAGGTCGGCTACCGAGACGCAACCCGGATCTACCCGGGTACCGATGTGCCAGCCGTCGAGCGTCTCAACCTCGACATCGAGGACGGGGAGTTCCTCGTGCTCGTCGGCCCTTCGGGGTCTGGCAAGTCCACCGTTCTGCGCATGCTGGCGGGCCTCGAGGCCGTCGATCAGGGATCGGTCTACATCGGCGACCGTGACGTGACGCTCGTTCCACCAAAGGACCGGGACGTCGCCATGGTCTTTCAGAACTACGCGCTCTATCCGCACATGACGGTGGCGCAGAACATGGGTTTCGCCCTGAAGCAGCGCGGTGTGCCCAGAGAAGAGCGGGCCAGACAGGTGAGGGAGGCGGCGAGAATCCTCGACCTCGAGAAGCACCTCGACCGCAAGCCGAGGCACCTCTCGGGAGGGCAGCGCCAGCGGGTCGCCATGGGCCGAGCCATCGTTAGGCATCCGAAGGTCTTTCTGATGGATGAGCCTCTCTCAAATCTGGACGCCAAGCTCCGCGTCCAGACCCGGGCGGAGCTGGCCGACCTCCAGGCGCGGCTTGGCGTCACCACCGTTTACGTTACCCACGACCAGGTCGAAGCCATGACGATGGGCCACCGAGTCGCGGTCCTCGACTACGGCGTGATGCAGCAGGTCGACAAGCCGGGGACGCTCTACCGGCTTCCCGCCAACCTCTTCGTTGCGGGTTTCATCGGCTCTCCGGCGATGAACCTCATCCCGTCCTCCCACGATGGCCGCTCGCTCGCCTTCGGATCGACCACCTGTGTCGTGGATCCGGAGGTGGCTGCGCAGATGGCCCAGCTCGAGCCGGCGGAGGTCGTCCTCGGTGTCCGACCGCAGGCCCTGGAGCTGGGAGCGGCAGGAACACCCGCGGAGGTGGTCGTCGTCGAGGAGCTCGGATCGGAGACGTTCGTGATCGTCGAGTTGGAGCACCTCGGGGACACGATCCGTGTTCGTGTGCGGGTCGACGCTGAGTACAGCATTGCCCGGGGCGACCGCACCCACGTGGCGGTGCAAGGGCCGGTCCATGCCTTCGGCCCCGATGGCCTCCGTCTCAAGACCCAGTCGGAGGCGGAGCGAGGAGCGTCCACATGATGTCGGCGGCATACGATTTCTCGGCATCGACGGCACTGATCACCGGTGCCGCCGGCGACATTGGCCGCGCCGTGGCCCGCCGTCTTGCGGGTTCAGGGGCAAGGGTCGCTCTGACCGACCTCGCCGTCGCATCTGAGCGCCTCGAGGCGACGCGGGAGCAGTGCGCCGAGGCCGGTCGAGAAGGGGCCGTCGTGGCCATCACGGCCGATGTCACGGACCAAACGAGTGTCGCGGCCTGCTTCGCGGCGGCGACGGATCGGTTCGCCACTCCGGATATCGTGTTCAACAACGCTGGGTATCAGGGAGAGTTCGTGGCAACTCCCGATTACCCCGGCGACGACTTCTCACGAGTTCTTTCCGTCAACGTGCAGGGTGTCTTCAACGTGCTGCGCGAGAGCGCTCGTCGAATGCGCGCCGAAGGACGCCCGGGGTCGATCGTGAACACGGCGTCGATGGCGGGCGTCGACGGGGCCCCCAACATGATCGCGTACAGTGCGTCCAAGGGGGCGGTGATCAGCCTCACTCAGGCGGCGTCGAAGGACCTCGCTCCGTTGAGGATACGAGTCAATGCGATCTCGCCGGCGTTCATCGGGCCGGGTGCGATGTGGGATCGACAGGTCGAGCTCCAGGCGAGCGCGGGCAGCCAGTACTTCTCGGCAGAACCCGCCGAGGTCGCGCGCGAGATGATCGACCAGGTTCCGATGCGGCGATACGGCACCGTCGACGAAGTCGCCACAACCGTTCTCTGGCTCCTTTCAGACGACGCTTCCTACGTCACGGGACAGAACATTGCCATCACGGGCGGCATCTGAGTCCCGTCGGAGACCATCTTCAACTCCAGCGCATCGACTGGTGCATCTGCACCCCCATTGCGCGAGGTGACGCGCCATCATTTCTCGTCGACGAGGTCGTGCAGGGCCGTTTCATGAGCATCCCATGATGCTCGGGCCCCGGCAGCAAAGGGTCGATGGTCCATTCCTCGCAACCTGTTCGCCAGGATGCTTCTCAGTCGTGCGCTCCTTGGATTCCAATGCTGACGCTGTCAGTTCGAAGAAGCCGGAAAGCGGACCTCCTGGCCGACGACCTTGGATGGGTCGGCGCCCCATCTCGGCCGAAACTTCTGCACACGGCCGTTGAAGCCTTCGGCAACGTACAAGTTACCGTCCTGATCGACGGTGAGAGCGTGAGGGCCACCGAATTGGCCAGGGTACTTTCCCGGTCCGCCCCAGCTGTACTTGTAATAGCCATCCAGGTCGTACTTGACGATCCTGTTTGTCCCGTCGTCCGACACCCAAAGGCTCTGGTCCGCCGTGATTAGCAGAGCGTACGGTCGGGACACGACGGTGCCCAGGGGATAATCCGTTGCTGGGCCCCGAGGGCCGGTATGGAACAGGTCGCGCCACCTGCCGTTGTGATCGTCGATGATCTGGATCCGCCCGTGACCGCTATCCGCGACGACCACGCGGCCATCTTGGCTGACCGCGATGCCTAGGACGGTATTGAACTCGAGGGTGTCGAGATTGTCTGGATCGGCCGGAGCTCTCCCCCAGTCCCTGATGAAGTTTCCACCCTCGTCGAACTTCGCGAACCGCGTTCCACCCCAACCGTCACTGACGAAGAAGCTGCCGTCGGGCAACCAGGCGATGTCGGTTGGACCGTCGAAGAGCCTCCCGCCATCACGGCCCCTCTCGCCCTTCGTGCCGAGCGTCATCACAAGCTCGCCATCGTATGTGAATTTGTAGATCACGCCAAGCCCGTCGTCGACCACCCAGACGTGCCTGTCGGGGTCGTACGGACTCATCTTGATCTTGTGCGGCCCGCGACCGCAAGGCGCGTCGAAGAGCTTGTCGTGCTGGGTCCAATCCTGGACGAGGGTACCCTCGCCGTCCACCACGAAGATGACGTGGTGATAGCGACGCTCCCACCCGCGAGGCTCCACGGGCTCGCACCTCGCGTTGCGCCCATCGTCGGTACCCGTCGCCCTGCGAGGCGGATCGAGCAGGGCGTATGGCGTCCAGGGCGCGGCACCCTGGGGCAGCGGGAGCTCACCCCGCATCGCGATCCAAATTCGGTCCGGGCTCTCGGCATACACGCCGCCGACCGATCCCCAGGTCCATCCGTCGTGCTTCACGCCATCCGGCCCGTCCGGTAGCGGCTTCGGCCAGTCCGGCACCGGCTCGTACGGCCCGAACAGCTCCTGCCCGCCTCTTTGCTGTCCGAAAGCCAACGGTGCGGACAACAGTACCGTCGCGAGAATGATGAGACACCCACTTCGTCCTGACATCGCTGATCTCCTTCGCCCTCGTTACGTCGCATGATCGACCCATCGAAATTCCGGGTCAACCGCTCACGTGCTACCCGGGCGATGTGAGTACACAAAAACCGCGCCCGGGTGGGAATGTAGGTGTCCGTCCTACTCTCGCATGAGCCAAACCTCAGAGATTTGCAGCTCGAAGCGCCCTCCGCCACCAAGTCCCTTGCTGCCCCTGCGCGTGTCCCATCGTAGTTGGAGTTGCCCGTCCTCGGTGGCCTCCGCCGGGATATCGAACTCTACCGGTTGCGACGGTGGGTCCATAGGACGGAAGCCGTGCACCTCATACTCACCATCCGCCAATAGACGGATATCCCCATCGCGAATCCACTCCTCGCGCATGCGCCAGCGTCGCGGTATCTGTGTCCGTGGGAGGCCTGGCTGTCGCTCTTGTGGTGGCTCCATAAGAAATCCGGACCTTGTATTTGGCCGAGGGATCCAGGTTGGTGTAGTGCATCTCAAGTGGTTGGCCGTACGACGACTCGGCATGGCTCACCCAGGATTTCCGCCACAACCGGAAGGCGTCATTGGAATAGCTGCCATAGCTTAGGAGTGCCGATTGAAGGAACCCGGGATCCTTCTCGGCACCCATGCCACGAACGAGGTGCGGTTGGTGGGAGGGATTGCCAAGGTCATCATAGAATCCGCCGGCCCCCGGATTCGTCCAGTTGACAATCTCCTCAATGGCCTGCAAGCGCTCTTCCTCCGTTGGCAGCTTGCCGCATGGCGGTGAACCGATCCTTCAGCCACATGCGGTTATTCAGTGGTACGTCGATATTGTCCAGATTTGCACCCCGCGAAACTCGAATCGCCTGATATCGCACTACACTCAACTGCATGCGTATGCTCTGATAGAGTGCCTCCGCCAGCTCAAACACCCGATTCCGCCAGTCCTGTGATACTGGATCGTTCACTGCCTGGTCGAGGATCAGCTCTGCCTGCTGGATTGCCCCGAATGACCCCAGGCTCGTCGCTTTCCGCAAGCGGCCCATCGCCTCGTCTTCCAAAGCGGTCTCGTAAAGGAGACGGCTGCGATTGTATGCATCGTAATAGGCCCGGTAGAGCGCTTGCTGAAAACGCCAGTTCAGCAACGTCTGGGGTGATGCCGACCTTTCCAGCGTCTGAAACTGCTGCAGTGTCGTATAGACGCCTTCGTTGCTCAGCAGCGGACCTCGCCAGTTTCGCTCGAGCGCCATGAGCCCCTGGGCAAATTGGTCGGCGTATGTTTCCCCAATGAAATACCGGCTGTATTCGCGCAGGATGTCGATGACGTTCTGCTGCGGGTTCCATCCCAAAGCACTCCAGACGAACTTGTTCACGTCGTCATTGCAGCCCTCCGAGTAGTTCACAAATCCAAGCATGTGGGGCTGCTGCAGGTGGAATAGGTTCGCCGTGTCCAAAGGCCTCGGGTTGATCGACTCCCGTGCCTCCGTCATGGCATATGTCGCGTCCCAATCCGGCACCGGATACTGAGCGACGATCGTGTGGGTAGTGTCGGGATAGCTGCGGATCGGATAGCGTGCCGGTGTCAGCGCCCGTAATTGCGCGAGGGTCAAAGGCATGTGTGAGGCATGAATGACGCCACCAAGCCATTGAGGCTCCGTGTTCAGGACGTCGAAGAACTCATCCATGCGCTGCTGATAACCAAACTGCGGCGCGATCCACATCTGAGCGTGCGGGTGATACTTGCGGAGCACAGCGGTCTGCTTCTCCAGGAGGGCCATCAGGTATTTGGGTGGGGTGTCGTCCCGGATCGCCGCCCGGCACATTCACGTTATCGACGCGCGGCAGTCTCCGGAACACCTCACCCCACTCCTTGAGAGCAAACTCCACTGTCTTTGGATCGGAGTAATCCTCGTCGAGGGCGGGGTACCAGATCCAGACGTCGAGCCCATAGTCTGCGAGCAACTGAGACATCCCGATCATCATCTCCATCTTCGTTTTCGGGAAATGGGGGCTGTCGTCTGCATCGTCTGACCGCGGCGGAATCAGCTCGACTGCGTTCGTCCCGAAGACGACCAGATCGCGGATGTATTGCTCCCACATCGGCAGCGTCCAGGCATCGTAGGAGTTCGTCTTCGGCCGGTAACCCAGTTGATGCCCGCGCAGTGGGAGTCTCGGCGCAGTGGCAACCTTGAGTTCATCGGGGAGCTCTACCTTGCCTCGGCGCATGCGAAGGTTCCGCAAGAGGTGACCGACACCAAATAGCACCCCCCGCTGATCGTTACCCACCACAAGGACGACGTTCTCAATTACCTGAACCCGATAGCCCTCCGCGCCCTCTGCCGCTGGCTCGAGGGAATCGATGTACCTTCTTGCAGGTGGGCGGAGACTCTCCTCCTGTCCAACTGCGATGACGAGTTCGTCGCCAGACGGCCAAGTCGCCTGACTGTTCCAACGAATCTGGCTTCGCTTTTCCACTTCGTCGAGGAGCATGGTCACCGCCTTCTTCTCTGGAGTGGAAAGGTTCGGTGGGGTGACCACGATGGCGTCTCTTAGATCGAGAGTCCCAGCAAGACCGGGCAGGGTTACTAGGCAAACACCGAAAGCGAGCATTGCGCTTCGCATCTTCAAACCTCCGAGATCAATTTGGCGATCAGGAACAACCTTGTCTAGCCGACATTCTCATCGTCGGTCAGAGATCAAGAAGGCGCTACCGTGAGGTCTTGTGTATGAAACGTCAGCAGAGGACCTCCTCTCGAACGGGATCGAGGGAGTTGACCTCTCGAGTGACGCCGGCGATCAGCTGGCGGGCGTTCGCCTCGTCGTCGAGCCCGACGTTGGAGTACACCCCGTCAGCCCAGAGACTGGCGCACGACAATATGCAGGTGGCCCCGCCGTTCAGAGGCGATTCGCAAGCTCGACACGAAGCTGGCGGCGACCATGAGGGAGATCGGCGACCCGGCGTCGAACGGAAGTTGAGCGGCGGCTTACTCCGACCGTGCCTCATTGCCTCCGATGGCGAAGAGATGTCCCACCGTCCGCACGAACAGGGTCTTCCGTGCGATCGCGGGCGTGGCCAGGCAGGGCTCGCCCATGGCGTTGCGGGCGAGAAGCTCCGGCTCGCGGCCCGTACGGTAGACCAGGACCTCGCCATCCTCGACCGCGAAGTAGAGACGGCCGTCGCTGGCGACAGGCGAGGCCGCGTGGGTGGCGTTCGTCCGCTCCCGGTGGATCAGCTCTCCCGTCTTCAGGTCGAGAACCAGGAGGATGCCTTCGTTGCGGACGGTGTAGAGGAGGCCGTCGTAGGCGAGGGGAGTGCAGATGTAGGGCCCGCCCGGCTCGCTCTGCCAGGCCACGAACGGTCCGCTCGTCGCGCCCTCGGCGAGCGAGATGTCGCCGCTGCCGCCCGGCCGCACCGCGAACAGGGGTCGGTTGCGGTAACCCCCGGCGAAGATGATCAGGCCGTCGCTCACGAAGGGCGACGCGACCTTTTCTTTGGCGTTGTCCCAGAACCGCCAGAGCTCCTTGCCGGTGGCGGGGTCGTAGGCCCGCGCGTAACGGCAGCCCTGCAGGATCAGCTCGGTCCGGTCGGTGGTCTGGTGGAGGGTGGGAGTGGCCCACACCGGCCACTCGTCGCGGGGCGCGGTCCAGAGGCGCTCCCCGGTCTCGGCCGAGAAGGCGGCAACGTAGGAGTCGCGATTGCGGTCGATCTGGACGAAGACGCGTCCATCGGCGATCACGGGCGAGCTGCCGTGCCCCCAGGTAACCCTGAAGTCGCGCCAAAGCCCGGGGTCGAGCACGCCGAGGTCAGCTTTCCACTTGAGCTCGCCGTCGAAACCGAACGCCGCCATGCCCTCGGAGCCGAAGATCGCGACGACCGTGCGGCCATCGGTCGCGGGCGTGGAGTTCGCTTGGCTCCCCTTCCCGTGACGCTTGGCCCGCGGGATGCCGGAGTAGGCCTCCTTCTCCCAGAGGATCGTGCCGTCCCGTGCGTCGATGCTGAGGATCCGCCAGGAATGGGGCGTCATGTCGTCGGCGATGTCGCTGCCGCCCGCCTCCCCGATCAGCAACTCGGGCTTCTCCGGGCCGACCGCCGAGATCAGGAAGACACGATCCTCCCAGACGACGGGGCTGGCGTGGCCAACTCCCGGGATTGCGACCTTCCAGCGCACGTTCCGTCCGCTGGCCACATCCCAGGTGATGGGCAGGTCCTGTCCATCGGCCACCCCCCGGGCGCCGGGGCCGCGGAAGGACGGCCAGTCTTCTGCGGAGAGTGGGCTGAGGGGAAGGAAGGTCAGGGCAGCCAAGATGGTCAGGCCGGTGAATCGAGCGGTCATGACACTCCTCCAGTGCCGCCGTGGGACCTCACCTGGGCGGCGTTCACATCCTGCTCCGAGAGCCGGTGGTGGGCCAGCCCGTGACGACCGCGTCGCCGCAACGGTATCGGCTTCCACTACGCCGAATAGGTCGTCGAGGGCGACGACCGCATCTTCGGTCAGAGGATGGCCTACTTCGACGGAGCCGGCGGCCCGAGCGACTGCGACCCCACCAAGAAACATCACGTTCCACCCGACAACGATACGCAGTCTCGTCCGCAGCAACAGCTACCGGGTGGCCGACGTGGAGGGACAGACAGCTCTCAAGGGCACTCAACCCTGTTGTCGAGCATGGAGCAGTGCGGCTCGTGCGGTTCCGGAACCCCGGTACCCCCTCGACATCGTACCGCCTTCAGTCGAGGGGACCCTATCCCTTGGCGTGGTGGGTGTCAAGATCGTAGCTGGCCGACGCGTTCCCCGACTGGCTGTTCAACGGCACGAAGGTCGAGCTGCATTCGCGACGACCCTGAGCCAACGAGTTGATGAAGCTCGAGCTCTTCGCAGAAGTCCATCAGGTCCCGGAATCCACGTCCGGGTGTGAAGCGTATTGGAAGGTCCAGGTCGCTCTCGGAAGTCGCCTCGCCCCGCACCTCTGAGCCAAGGACGCGGACATTCTCCACACCGTGACGCCGGTGGCCCCACGTGAAGGAGCTCTTTCGGGCCATCGCCGCCAAGACCCCGGGGGGGAGGCCTGCTGCGACTGGGTGGGCGAGAACGGGGCCGGTCATCACGTGAAGATGGTCCACAGGGGCATCGAGTACGGGGACATGCAGCTCATCTCCGAGTCCTACCACCTGATGAAGCAGGCCCTCGGGATGTCGAACGAGGACATGCCCGGGGCCGTCGCGGAGTGGAACGAGGGCGAGCTGGACTCCTACCTCATCGAGATCACCCGCGACATCCTCGGGACGAAGGACGAAGAGAGCCGATACGTCCTCGATCTCATCCTCGAAACCGCCGGCCAGAAGGGCACCGGCAAGCGCACGGTGATCTCGGCCGCCAACCTCGCGACGTGATGCTGATGCTCGCCGCGGCGGCAGAGGCCTGGGCTCAGTAGAACGTTCCTGGACGCCGTTCGCCCAGGAGACGATAGTCGCGCTCCGTGATCGCCTTCGCCGGGACCTCGCGGTTGAGGTACATCGACCGATCGTGCAGGTTTCGCCAGGCCAGGGCGGTTTGCGTGATGATCCCGCACCCGAGGACGAGAGCGGCGAAGGCGAGCCACCAGCGGCCCTTGAGGAACCAGGCGTAGCAGAAGAGGGAGTAGAGGAACACCATCGGCAGGGTCAGGTAGAAGGTCAGGGCCCAGGGCTCGCGAACCGTGAACAGGAAGGCCGTCCAGGTGAGAAGGATCGTCGCCACGGCCAGGATCTTGACGCCGGTCCAGCCCGGGACCGCGCCCGATCGCCTGAACCACAGGAGGAGCAAGGCGATGGGCTGGAGGAGGCCGACACCGACCGCGAAGAACGCAAACGGGGCCAGCCTCCAGTCCGCCGTCAGCCAGGCAAGCCGCTCACGGTAGGTCGCTCCGATGAACCGGGGTAGCGTGTAGCTCGCGAAGGACAGAGACTTGACGACGACTAAGTCCAGGTCGCGTGCATTGACCGGATTGAAGCGCACCGCCCCCGCGGGGTTTCCGATCTCGGTCAAGTCGTAGGCCAGGAGCGTGGGCACCAGGAGGCTGCCCGTCGTCGCGCAGCCGAGTATGAAGGCCCCCAGGGCGCGGAGCCCGTCGCCCCGACGCAGCCGAGCGACCCCAGACAGGACAGCGAAGGGCACCAGCAAGGTCCATGACATATGCAGCTGCAGCACCCAGACGAGACCGAAACCCAGGAGGTAGTCGGCGAGCCGTCTCGGGAGGAGCGGCGTGTCCTGGAAGACCGTCGCCTCCACCAGGCCGATCCAGAAGAGCACCGCCCCAAACAACACGTAGGACGGGTTCACGACGTGCGTGGAGTAGAAGAGCGTCCAGGGCAGGGTGAGGGCCAGGCCGTAGACCACCCACCGCGGCAGCACCGGCACCCGGCGCTGCCCGTACCACGCGAGAAGGACCAGGGCCGAGAAGGACAGAAGGTTGAGGAGCACGAAGGGCGCCTCGGGGACCGGGGCGACCCGGAACGGCAGGCCCACCAGCAGCCCCAGGAGCGCCCCCGGGATCTGATGGATCCGCCCCACGTTACCGAGAACGAGATCGGGTCCGAAGAAGGGCCAGGTCCCGGTGGTGTAGGACTTCAGCCCAATCAGGTAGACCTGGAGCTCGTCGGTGTACCAGAACGCCGAGCACAGGCCGACCCCCAGCCGGTAGACTCCGACCACGAGCAGCAGCGTGACCGCGACCGGGCGCCGGGAGACGATCTCGTCGAGCTGCGTGAATACTGAGAGCATCGAGGCCGCCGGGTCGAGATGTCTGGGTGCCGCCCTTCGATCCGTCTTCGCCCTTCGAGGCAACGACGGATGGAAGGACGATTTGTTGCATCTAGACTCCACTAAAGGCTGAGAAGCCTCCATCCACGGGCACGACAATCCCGCTCACGAACCTGGCCGCATCCGATACCAGCCAGACCGCGGTTCCCACCAGATCCTCAGGCGCACCGAAGCGTCCTTGAGGTGTGTGGTCCAGGATCTGCTTGCCCCGGGGCGTCAGCTCACCGGTCTGCTCATCCGTCAGCAGGAAGCGGTTCTGAGCCGTCAGGAAGAAGCCGGGTGCCATGGCATTGACCCGGATCTCGGTCGAGTACTCCTGAGCCATGTGTACGGCCAGCCACTGGGTGAAATTCGAGACTGCAGCCTTGGCGGCTGAGTAGGCGGGGATACGTGTCAATGGCCGGAAGGCGTTCATTGAGGATATGTTGAGAATGACGCCCTTCTTCCGCTCTGCCATGTGCTTTCCGAATACCTGAGACGGCAGGACCGTACCGGTGAGATTCAGACTGGCAACGAACTCGAGGCTTTCCTTGGGAATGTCGAAGAAGGGCCTGTCCGGATTGGTGGTCGCCTTGGGATGATTTCCGCCGGCTCCATTCACCAGGATGTCCACCTGGCCAAACTCTTTGGTGCAGAATTCGAAAGCGCTCTCGATACTGTCCTTCTCGAGGACGTCTATCCCGGTTGCCCGGTGTTCGCTGCCCAGTTCCGCGGCCACTTCACCAGCCTTGTCCTCGGCCAGGTCCAGGATGGCCACCCGGGCACCGGCTTCGGCATAACCCTTGGCAAGAGCCGCTCCCAGCACGCCGGCACCGCCGGTGATGGCGATGGTCTTCCCGCTCAGATCAAATTGATTCATCTATACAGTCTCCTTCAATTCACATATCCTCGACGGCCTACAACGCCTGCGGCCCTCCGCGGGCGATGGTGTGGATCCTCGCCACGAGCATGTCCACGGCGACGTCGTTCTCCCCGCCCTCCGGGATGATGATGTGGGCGTGGCGCTTGGAGGGCTCGACGAACTCGAGATGCATGGGGCGCACCGTCTCGAGGTACTGCTCGACGACGGACTCCAGGGTTCGGCCGCGGTCGCGCATGTCGCGGCGGAGTCTGCGGATCATCCGGATGTCCGCGTCGGTGTCTACGAAGATCCTCATGGACATCAGGTCCCGAAGATCCGGCTCCGCCAACACCAGGATGCCCTCGACGATGACCACCTTGCGAGGGGGCAGCGGAACGACCTCGGTGGTGCGGGTGTGGGTCGAGAAGTCGTAGACGGGGACGTCCACCGGACGCCCCTCTCCCAGCACGCGCAGGTGGTCGACGAGGAGCGAGGTCTCGAGGGCGTCCGGATGGTCGTAGTTGATGCCCGCGCGTTCGGCGGAGGGAATTCCGCTCCGGTCGCGGTAGTACGAGTCGTGCTGGACGACCGCGACGTCGGACGGTCCCAGCCGACTCACGATCTCGCGAACCACGGTCGTCTTCCCGGATCCGGTCCCACCGGCCACGCCGATGATGACGGGTCCCGGCGCCTCGAGTCGCATGGGTCGCTACGACCGGCCCCGTCCGATCTCGTAGTGCGCGAGGACCGCCTCCCAGCGGCCCTGGGCCTTCAGCAGGAGCTCCACGACCTCACGGACTGCTCCCCGTCCTCCGGGAACCGTCGTCACGTAGTGAGCCTCGGCCTTGACCTCCGGCTTGGCGTTGGCGGTGGCGACCGCCAGACCCACCCGGTGCATGATCACCACGTCGGTGTAGTCGTCACCCACGTAGGCCACCTGCTCCGAAGACACACCGGCTTTCTCCAGGATCTCCTCGAGTATCGGGACCTTCTCGACGTGGCCCTGGTAGACGTGGGCGAAGCCGGCGGAGCGGGCCCGCTCGTCGACCGCGGGGGAGACCCGTCCGCTGATCACGCCGGCGGCGATGCCGGCATCACGGAGCCAGTGCAACGCGATGCCGTCCTGCGAGTCGAGGCCCTTGGTTTCGGTGATTCCCCCCTGGCCGTCGGGCACGTGCCAGTAGGTTCCGTCGGTCATGACGCCGTCGACATCCATGAGGAGCACGCGGATCCGGGCCGCCCGCGCGAGAAGTTCTTCGTTCACAGTCGATCCCGCCTTTCCGGCGGCGATCCTCTCACATCCTCTTGCCGCCCTCCAGTGCGCCGAGGGCCGGGTCCCCGGTGATAGGATCCGGCCGACGCCCGGTCGCCACTCCGGCGACCGCCGTGGGCGAGGCACGACGGAGGTGGAGATGTCACGCAACCTGACGCGTCGCGAGCTGGTTCAGTTGGGTCTCGGTGCGGCGGCGGGCCTCGTGGGGGCCCGCGCGTCGGCGGGGCCCAGCGGGTCCGCGTCCGTCGCACCCGGCGGGTTCCGCCTCGGTCTGGTCACCTACAACGTGGCCAAGGAGTGGGATCTGGATACGATCCTTCGCCTCCTGAGGGAGGCAAGCTTCGAAGGCGTGGAATTCCGGAGCACGCACGCTCACGGCGTGGAGCCGACGCTGAGCGCCGAAGACAGAGCCGAGGTCGGGAAGAGGTGCGCCGCCGCCGGGATGACGCAGGTGAGCCTCGGGACCGCCTGCGAGTTCCACTCGCCCGACCCTGCGGTCGTGCGGCAGAACGTCGAGGAGTGCCGGGAGTTCGTGCTCCTGGCGCGCGACATCGGGGGGCGGGGCGTGAAGGTGCGCCCGAACGGGCTGCCCAAGGAGATTCCGGAGGAGAAGACCATCGGGCAGATTGGCCGGGCGCTCTCGGAGTGCGGGGCGTTCGCCGCGGACCACGGCGTGGAGATCTGGGTGGAGGTGCACGGTCGGGAGACGAGGCAGCCCGCGACCATGCGCCGCATCATGGACGCATGCGGCCACCCATCGGTCGGGGTCACGTGGAACTCCAACGACACCGACGTCGCGAACGGCTCCGTGCGCGAGGCCTTCGCCCTTCTCCAACCCTTCATCCGCTGCTGCCACATCACCGACCTGTGGAGCGAGTACCCCTACGCCGAGCTGTTTTCGCTCCTCGCCGGCTCGGGGTACGACGGATTCACGCTGTGCGAGTTCCACAGGACGGTGCCGGCCGCCGAGGGGGCGGCCTGGCTGCAGCGGTACCGGAAGCGGTGGGAGGAGCTGAAGACGGGCTGACGGGCGCGGTTACGCTCGACGCCCGTCTCCCTTGGGGGCTCTGCTCGGGTTGGCGACGGAGGATCTGACCGCTCGAAGAAGGAGACCAGCGATGCACGTCGGGATTGGTGCGGTCACATGCGCAATGGCGGTGTTGGTGGCGGGAGCAGGCGAGGCCGGATCCGCGGAGACGGGCTCGCCCGGAGGCTACGTCGTCGAGCGGGTGGGGGACATCGCGAAGCCCGCACCCGGGCCCCACTACGGCCTCGGGCAGACGACCGGCTCCACGTTCTTCGGGTCGGTCCCCGGAGTCCCGTTCGCGTTCACCCGGCGCGCTCTCCATCCCGGGTCGTCCATCGGGCCCCACGAGCAGCACGAGGACGAGATCTACTTCGTCGTGAGCGGGACGGGGCGGATGACGATCGACGGGGCTTCGCTCGACGTTCAATCGGGCGACGGCGTGCTGACCCGGCCCGGCAGCACCCACGGCCTCGTGCAGACGGGGGACGAGGATCTCGTGATCATCATCGTCTACCCGAGGCACTGAAGGACTTGGGATCGGGCACACGCCGCCACCGTGCCTGAACGGGGGGAGCTGGGTGCGGACGTCCGGCCGACTCTAGGAAGAGGCGCTCTTCTCGCCGTCGTCCTGCTCCTCTTCTTCCGGCTCGATGTCCGCGAACTCGCCCCATGGGAGCGGCTGCGGCCCGGGAACGATGCCCGCGATGTCGGGGTCGTCGTTGCCGGTCGGAAGCGGGGCCCGCGAAGCCTTTTCGGCCGTGCGCGCCGCGCGCTTCTCGGCCTTGGCCGCCTTCTTCTCCCTCCGGTTGGCCTCTTTCCGTCGCTTGTTGACTGAAGGTCGAGTGTTCGCCACGCCCCAGTATTCTCCATTCGGGGGCGTTTTGTCACGCCCCCCGTCGCCTTGTCAGCTGGCGTCGAGCTCCCGGATCTTGATGTTGCGGAAGGACACGCGGTTGCCGTGGTCCTGGAGCAGGATGTGTCCCTGCGGGCGTTCTCCGAAGTCCTTCCAGATCTTGTACTTGCTGCCTGCCACCAACTTGCGGTACTCCGGGCTGCCCCGTTCGAACTCCACCGTCTTCCCGCCGTTGAGCCAGTGCTCGACGTGGCGTCCGCGGCAGACGATCCGTGCCTCGTTCCACTCGCCGGTCTCGCTGACCTGCTTGTCCCCGGCGGCGGGGATCAGGTCGTAGAGCGAGGCCGTAGTCCGGTTGCCGTCCCGCCCGAGCTTTGCATCCGGGTGGGTGTCGTCGTCCAGGATCTGGAACTCCAGCCCGATGGCCGAGCCCTCCCCCTTGTTCAGCTCGGGATCAACGAAGTACTTGATGCCGCTGTTGGCCCCGGGCGTGATCTTGAACTCGAGCTTCAGCTCGAAGTCGGAGTACTGGTCCACCGTGACGACGTCCCCGCCCGCCTGTGACTCGTCGCCACCCGACTCCAGAACTGTGAGCACGCCGTCCTCGATCTCCCAGCCCTTCTCCGGGAACTCCTCGCTTCTCGCGCCTCGCCATCCCCAGGTGGTTCGGCCGTCCCAGAGAAGCCGCCACCCCTCCGTCCGCTCCTCGTCGGTCAGGGTGTTCGGCCACTGCCCACCGGCGACGTCGGGCAGCTCCTTCAGCCACAGGTTCCGCCAGCGCACCTCGAGCCCGGCCTCATCCTCGCGGTGCACCTGCAGCCCGATGAAGCCCGACCGGTCGACGCCGTCCACGAGATCCGCCACCGCCACGCCGTTCACCCATGTGCGGATGCGATCCCCGACCGCCTCGATCTCGTACTTGTTCCACTCCCCGGGCTTGAAAGCCTTCTTCGCCTCCTCGTTTCCCTCCGGGCTGTCCAGGAACAGCGCCCGGCGGGCCTCGTCGTAGATCCCCCCGCTGTAGCCGCGCGGTGTCGGGTCGATCTCGACCTGGTAGCCGTGGACCCGGCCGTCGCGGTAGTCGGGCGTCGACTGGCTGCGGATCTGGACCCCCGAGTTGAGGGCGGGGTCGACTTTGACCTCGAACTCCAGCACGAAGTTGTCGTAGTTCTTGGGGGGACACAGGAAGCTGTTCGGGGTGTCGAGGACCGTGCGCCCCACGATCGCCCCGTCCTCGACGCTGTAGACGGCCTTCCCGCCGCGCTGGACCCAGCCCTCGATGCTCTTCCCGTCGAAGAGTTGTACGAAGCCCTCCTTCTCCCTGGGGTGGGGAACCGAGCACGCGCCCGCGAGGACGACTCCCGCGAACGCGACGAGGACGAAGGTGAGAGAGGTTCTGGTGCTCATCCGGGGCATGGGGCCCTCCTTCCAGCGCGGCCAGAATATACTCCACCCAGCGCGGCGCCCGCAGCCCGGCGTGTCATTGCATCGGGCGGCTCGCGCACACGGGAGGGGACCATGGCTCAGTCACAACAGGGCGCCACGCGGCGCGACTTCGTGAAGACAACGGGGGCCGCGCTCGCGGCCTCGGTCGTCGCCGGGCGCTCGCTCGCCGCGTCCACAACCGCCAAGACGCGCTACGCCATCGTGGGCACCGGGCACCGGGGGACGGGGATGTGGGGGCGTCAGGTGGCGGAGGGCTACTCCGACGTCGTCGACTTCGTGGGGTTGTGCGACCCGAACCCGAAGCGTCTCGACACGTCGCGTCAGATGATGGGCGTGTCCTGTCCGACCTTCACCGACTTCGATGGGATGTGCGACGAGGCGCGGCCCGAAAGGCTGATGGTGACCACCGTCGACGCCTTCCACGCGGAGTACATCGTTCGCGCGCTCGACCGCGGGATCGACGTCATCACCGAGAAGCCGATGGTGATCGACGAGGCGCAGTGCCAGGCGGTCCTGGACGCCGAGAAGAGGACCGGACGACAGATCGTGGTGACCTTCAACTACCGCTACGCGCCGAAGCACCAGCGGATCAAGGAGATCCTTCTCGCCGGGGACATCGGGCGGATCAGCTCGGTCGATTTCAGCTGGTATCTCGACGTCTACCACGGTGCCGACTACTTCCGGCGCTGGCACCGCCTGCGGTCGAAGGGGGGCTCTCTCTGGGTCCACAAGTCCACCCACCACTTCGACCTGATCAACTGGTGGCTCGCCGAAGACCCGGTCGACGTCTCTGCCTTCGGCTCGCTACGGCGTTACGGGAAGAAAGGGCCCTTCCGCTCGACCAACTGCCGTCCATGCCCCCACGCCACTGAGTGCGACTTCCACTGGGACATCGCGACGAGCCAGCGGCTCGTCGAGCTGTACGTGAACGCGGAATCCGAGGACGGCTACCTGCGCGACGGCTGCGTCTTCCGCGAGGACTGCGACATCTTCGACACCATGAATGCGGTCGTCCGCTACTCCGAGGGCGCGCAGATGTCGTACTCGGTGAACGCGTTCATGCCCTTCGAGGGCTACCGCCTCGCCTTCAACGGCGAGAAGGGACGGCTCGAGATCCGCGACTACGAGCGCCAGCCCTGGGAGGTGGCGGAGGAGACCGAGATCTGGCTCACCCGGAGCTTCAAGGAGCGACAGAAGGTCGATATCCCGAAGGCGGAGGGTGGCCACGGCGGCGGGGACACGCGGCTGCTCGACCTCGTCTTCCGGGGTATCTCGGTTCCCGACCACCTGCAGCTTCCCGGCTCGCGGGCCGGCGCCCTCTCGTGCCTCACCGGCATCGCCGCGCGTCAGAGCTGCGACGACGGCCGGCGTGTCCGGATCGACGAGCTCGTGAGGCTGTGAGTTGGGTTGACCGGGCGGGAGCGGGGAGTGTAGCGTCGTCGACGCCATGAGCACACCCCTCCCGACCGGGCTCCAGCAGGTCACGCTGATCCTGCTCCGCACCCTCATCGGCTGGCACTTCGCCTGGGAGGGCTTCGTCAAGCTGTGGTGGCCGTCCTGGAGCCGCGGGGGGTGGCCGCTCGGTCGCTGGTCGGCCGCGGGCTACCTGCAGGGTGCAAGCGGGCTCTTCGGGGACTTCTTCAGGGGTCTGGCGGACTCGAGCTGGATGCCCGTGTTCGACGTCCTCATCGCGGTGGGCCTCCTCCTCACCGGGCTGTCGCTCATGCTGGGGCTCTTCACGCAGATCGGGACCTTCTCGGCTCTCGTTTTCCTCGCCCTCGTCTACGCCCTCAACATCCCCACCTACGGGGTCATCGTCCCCGGCGCGGAGGGGAACTACCTCTACGTGAACAAGAACCTCGTGGAAGCGGCAGCGGTCCTGGTCCTGCTCGTCTTCCGCACCGGCCGCATCGCGGGGCTCGACCTGCTCCTGGCCCATCGGCGTCTCCGCAAGGCCAGGGAAGCCGTCCCGCCCGCCGAAGCCGCCACGGAGGCCGCCTCATGAACCTCACTCCCGAGCAGCAGGAGCTGGGTCGCCGAAACTTCCTGCGGGCCCTGGCGGGAGCGCCCGCGGTGGCCGCCCTCGGGGTGGCGGCGATCGCGAAAGGACCGATGCCGGGAGGGCCCGTTCGCCTGGGCTACGTCGGCCTCGGGGGGCAGGGCCGCGTCCTCCTCGAGCAGACCGACGCCCGCTACGGCGAGGTGGTGGCGCTTTGCGAGATCAACCCGGCTCAGATGCAGAAGGCCGACGAGGCGCTCGCGACAGCCGGGAGGCCGATGGCCCGGCACTACGAGGACTGGAAGGAGATGATCGACAAGGAGGACCTCGAGGGGATCGTGATCGCCACGCCTCTCCACCTCCACGCCGACGTCTCAGTGGCCGCCCTCGAGGCGGGACTGCACGTTCTCAGCGAGACGATGATGGCCTGGGACGTCGAGGGACTTCGGCGCATGGCGGAGGCGGCGCGCCGCACCGGCCGCCTGCTGGAGATCGGACACCAGCGGCACTACAACCCTGTCTTCCAGGCGGCCTACGAGGGGATCATCAAGCCGGGGCTCCTCGGTGAGGTCTACTTCTCCCGGCTCCACTGGCACCGCAACGGGAGCTGGCGTCGACCGGTCGAGTCGCCCGCGCCGGGCTACGACCCGTCGCGCTGGGGATACCCCGACCTCGAGCACCTGATCAACTGGCGCCTCTACGGCAAGTACTCTCGAGGCCTGCTGGCCGAGCTCGCCAGCCACCAGGTGGCCATCGCGAACTGGTTCTTCGAGGCGATCCCGGACGCGGTCGTCGCCGCTGGAGGCGTGTACCGATACAAGGACGGGCGCGAGATGCCGGACCACATCTCCGTGACGTTCGAGTACCCGGACGGCCGGACGGCGCTCCTGTCCTCCATCCAGTCCAATGCGTTTGGCGGCAACTACGAAGGCTTCTTCGGCACGGAGGGAACGCTCATCCTGCGGGGCGAGAGCGAGGCGTACTTGTTCGAGGAGGGGAGAGAGGCGAAGGCCACCGGGATCGAGATCGCGCCACGCGGGAGCGGTCCGGTGGGACAGGCCTCCGCGAGCCGGGCCGCTGAGGCGGCCGGGGGGATCGTCAGCGGAGGACGGACTCTCCAGGAGCGGGTGAACGCCTACGGGCTCGAGGTCTCGGGCTTCTGCGCTTCCATCCGGACAGGCGTGCCCCTGCGCTGCGGCGTCGAGCTGGCCCAGGGGTCGGCACGGGCCTGCCTGGCGGCCCACGAGGCGATCGAGAAGAAGGCGCGGGTGGCGGTGCCCGCCCTGATCTGAGGGTCGCCGGATCCGTGAGCCGGCGGTCGGAGATGCCCAAGTGAGCGGCTGGGCTCGCGTCGCGTCGCTCCGAACTGCCGAGGCCCTCCACGCCCACCTCGACGCGGGGGGGATCGGGCTCGACTTCGACGAGACCCTCGCGACTCCCGACGACTCCCCGATGGCCCGGCCCCTCGAAGCGGACGGGCTCCGGGCGGGCAACCGCTACTGCATCCTGCCCATGGAAGGCTGGGACGGGACCACGCGCGGGGAGCCGACCGAGCTCACCACCCGGCGCTGGCAGAACTTCGGCCGGAGCGGGGCCAAGCTGATCTGGGGCGGGGAGGCGGCGGCGGTGCGCGAGGATGGCCGCGGCAACCCCGCCCAGCTCATGATCACCCCGGGGACCTGGGAGGCGATGGCCCGCCTGCGCGAGGCCCTCGTGGCTGCCCACGTCGAGCGGTTCGGTGGCGACGCTGCAGACGACCTCGCGGTCGGGCTGCAGATCACGCACTCCGGGCGTTACGGACGGCCCAACGAGTGGGGTCGTCCCGAGCCCCTGGCCGCGGCACGCCATCCGGTCCTCGACCGACGCTTCCCGGGCGGCGTCCGGGTCTTCACCGACGACGAGCTGGATCGCCTCGTGGACGACTACGTGCGCGCGGCCCGCCTGGCCCAGAGGGCCGGCTTCCTCTTCGTCGACGTCAAGCACTGCCACGGCTACCTCGGCCACGAGCTGCTGGGCGCCCGGCATCGTGAGGGCCGCTACGGCGGCTCGTTCGAGAACCGGACCCGGTTCCTTCGGACGATCGTCGAGCGCATCCGTTCCGAGGCGCCGGGCCTGCGCGTGGCCGTGCGTTTCTCGGCGTTCGACACCGTGCCCTATGCGAAGGACGCCGACGGCGTCGGGACGCCCGAGGACGCGCCGGCGGACTACGATGACGCGTTCGGCCTCCTTGATGACGATGCCGGCCTCTACGCCGCCCTCGACGACGCCCGGGCGTTTCTCCAGTTGCTTCAGTCCCTGGACATCCGTTGGGTCTGCGTGACCGCGGGCAGCCCCTACTACAACCCCCACGTGCAGCGGCCGGCGCTGTTTCCGCCGAGCGACGGCTACGGTCCCCCCGAGGACCCGCTGGTGGGTGTGGCCCGGCAGATCCGGGCCACGGCCCGGCTCAAGGCCGAGTTCCCCGATCTGGTCATCGTCGGGTCGGCGTACTCCTACCTCCAGGAGTGGCTCCCGAACGTCGCGCAGCGTGTGGTGCGCGAGGGCGGCGCCGACTTCGTGGGCCTTGGCCGGATGGTCCTGGCGTACCCTGACATGCCGGCGGACGTGCTGGAAGGGCGGCCGCTCCAGCGCCGCCGGATCTGCCGGACGTTCAGCGACTGCACGACCGCGCCGCGAAAGGCCCTGCCCTCGGGTTGCTACCCGCTCGACCCCTTCTACGCCGGCCGTCCCGAGGCCGAGCGGCTCAAGGCGGCGAAAGAGACCTCCCGCGGGTGAGGGCGTTGGCGCCCGGCGCGACGCTGCTCGAGGCGGTCCAGACCACCTGTTGCACGATCGCAAGACGCTCGCCGGCGGGAAGGGAGGGGGTGGGGGCGGCGGGAGAGCCTCCGCCGCAGCCCGTCAGGACCACGCCGACCAGGAAGATCGAGCTTGTCACTGAAAGCGACCGCATGGTCATGCTCCCTTGCCCCGAGCAGGTCATCGCGCCGGGCGACGGGTAGTAGACACCGCCGCCGGGGTGCCCGGCTGTGACGGGCCTCACCGGGGCGACGTGATCCGCACCGGAACCAGGAGGGGGCTGCGGATGCCGCATCTTGGCGATCACGTCGTATGCGGAATGCGTAGAATGACGATCCCCCGGAAGAGGAGCCGGTCAGACCTGCGAGAAGTCGGTCGGCCGCAGAGTCGGGCTCGTGAGAGTCGAGAGAAACCTCGGGATCGGGCGTCAGATCGGGGTACGCGGAGGGCTCAGAGCTCGACGGTGCACCCGCCAGTGGCGTCGTCACCGGCCCTCGGCGGGAGGAGTATGATGACGCCCGCCGAATCGCCCGAACCGGAGGTGACGATGCGTCGGCTGCTCGCACCCGCCCCTCTCCTGCGGTCCCTGCTGTTCCCGGGCGCCCTGCTCGTCGTCGGCACGTCGTGCACGTCGCCACCCGACACGGCCGCGCCGGTGGGCGAGCGGCCCCCGAACCTCGTGTACGTCATGGCGGACGACCTGGGCTGGGCCGATCTCGGGGGGTACGGGCAGACGCTCATCCGGACACCGCGCCTGGACCGGATGGCCGCCGAGGGGACACGCTTCACGCAGTACTACGCCGGGAGCACGGTCTGCGCCCCGTCCCGGGCCACGCTCATGACCGGGCAGCACACCGGTCATGCCTGGATCCGCGGCAACGGCGAGTTCCCGCTCCGACCCGAGGACGTGACCGTCGCCGAGGTCCTGAGAGACGCCGGGTATGCGACCGGAATGGTGGGGAAGTGGGGCCTCGGGGTGGAGGACACGGAGGGGCGCCCGGATCTCCAGGGCTTCGACTTCTCGTACGGGATCCTCCATCACGTCTACGCGCACCGGCAGTACGCCGGCCACCTCTGGAAGAACGGCGAGCGGGTCGAGATCTCCCGCGAGGATTTCGTGAACGACCTCTTCACGGAGGAGGCCCTCGGCTTCGTTCGTCGCAACCGGCACCGGCCGTTCTTTCTCTACCTGGCGTACACGTCACCCCACGCCGAGCTCCGCGTCCCCGAGGACTCGGTGGCGCCCTACCGGGGGCAGTTCGAGGAGACACCCTTCGTCAACGAGAAGGCGGACGCGGACTGGCCCCGGGCCGAGCCCAGGAAGTGGAGCGGGTACCGTTCACAGACCGAGCCCCGCGCCACCTACGCCGGAATGGTGACGCGCATCGATCGCGATGTCGGGCGACTCCTCGATCTCCTCGCCGAGCTCGGGCTGGACGACGACACCATCGTCTTCTTCACGAGCGACAACGGCCCCCACAAGGAGGGCGGGCACGACCCCTTCTTCTTCCCGAGCGCACGGCCGTTGCGCGGGTTCAAGCGCGACCTGTACGAGGGCGGGATCCGCGTGCCAATGATCGTGCGGGCCCCGGGCCGGGTCCCCGCCGGCCGGACGAGCGACGCGGTGTGGGCGCACTGGGACGTCCTGCCCACGTTCGCCGACCTCGCCGGGGCGGAGGCGCCTTCCGGCGTCGACGGCGTCTCGGTGCTCGGAGCCCTCGAGTCAGCGGTCGCGCCGGCCGATCGTCCCCCGCTCTACTGGGAGTTCCACGAGCGGGGATTCGAGCAGGCCGTCCGCATGGGGAGGTGGAAAGCGGTGCGTCACGGTCCCGGGAAGCCACTCGAGCTCTACGATCTCGAGACCGACCTCTCCGAGGCGAACGACGTGGCCGACCAGCATCCCGAGGTGGGGACGCGGCTCGAGGAGTACCTGGCGTCGGCTCGGACCGAGTCGCCCCTCTGGCCCGTTCAGGAGACCTCCGACCGGGGTGAGTGACACCGGCGCGGTTCCGTCGGCCCCCTGGGTCCTCGCCCAGGACGGCCCGCGGCTGCTCCGCTTCGAGCGCCCGCGGGACGTCATCGAGGCCCCGACGGCCGCCCACGTCGCGGGGGCGCTTCGGCGTTGCGATGCGGCCCTGGCCGCCGGCAGCTGGGTGGCGGGCTTCGTGGCCTACGAGGCAGCGGGGGCGTTCGGGCTTCGGACCCGACCTCCCGATCCCGACGGCCCGCCCCTCCTGTGGCTCGGCGTCTTCGAAGAGCCGGCGCCGACGACCCTCTCGTCGATCACCCCTGAAGGCGCGGGCGAGCTCGGGACGCCGGACCTCGTCCAGTGGCGGCCGGGTCTCGACGCCGCCGGCCATGCCGCCGCGGTCGCCCGCCTCCACGAGCGCATCGGCGCCGGCGACACCTACCAGGTCAACTTCACGTTTCCGCTGTCCGCGCGCCTCGACGAGGATCCCTTCACCCTCTTCTCCCGGCTCGTCGCGGCCCAGCGGCCGCCCCACGCCGCCTTCGTCGACCTCGGCCGATTCGCCGTGGCCTCGGCCTCGCCGGAGCTCTTCTTTCGTCTGGAGGGTGACACGGTGACGACCCGGCCCATGAAGGGCACGGCTGCTCGCGGGCCCACCCTCGAGGAAGACGATCGAAGGGCGGACGATCTGCGCGGCTCGGAGAAGAACCGGGCCGAGAACCTGATGATCGTCGACATGCTACGCAACGACCTGGGGCGGGTGGCCATGCTGGGCAGCGTCGCGGTTCCCACGCTCTTCGAGATCGAACGCTACCCGACTCTTCTGCAGATGACATCGACGGTCACGGCCCGAAGCGGTGCCCCCCTGTCCGACATACTGGGCGCGCTGTTCCCCTGCGCCTCGGTTACGGGCGCGCCGAAGACACGGACGATGGAGATCATCGCGGCGAGCGAGGTGGCCCCCCGGGGTGTGTACACGGGAACCGTGGGCTGGGCGGCCCCCGACCGGAGGGCCTGCTTCAACGTCGCCATCCGAACCGCCGTCGCCGACCGCGACCGCGGGCTCCTGACCTACGGTGTCGGCAGCGGCCTGGTGGCCGACTCGGTGGCCGGAGAGGAATACGCGGAGTGCCTGCTCAAGGCCCGGATTCTCGAGGAACGGCCGTTCGCCCTGCTCGAGACCCTGGCGTTCCTCCCCGGCCCAGGCTACCGCCGGCTCGACGGTCACCTCGAGCGGCTGCGGCGCTCCGCGCGCTACTTCGGCGTGCCTCTCGACGAGGAGCGCGTTCGGCACGCGCTTCGGGAGGCGGCGTCCGGAATCGACGCGCCGATCCGCGTCCGCCTGCTCGTCCACGGGGACGGCCGCGTGACCGTCGAGGCCCGGGCACTTCCGCCCTCCCGGCCCGGACCTCTGCGGGTGGGCCTCGCCACGGAACCGGTGGACCCGCGCAGTGTCTGGCTTCACCACAAGACGACGCGGCGCGAGGCCTACGAGGCAGCGCTCGCCTCCCGCCCCGACTGCGATGATGCGCTCCTGTGGAACGCCCGGGGCGAGATCACGGAGTCGAGCATCGCCAACGTGATCGTGGAGCGGGACGGGAGGCAGGTGACCCCTCCCGTCTCCTCCGGGCTGCTCGCCGGTGTCGAGCGGTCGGCGCTGCTGGCCGAGGGCCGCGTCGAAGAGGGCGTCGTGCGGGTGGCCGATCTGCGCCGCGGTCAGCGGATCTGGCTCACGAACTCCATCCGTGGCCTGCGGGAGGCGGAGTACGCCGGCTGAGGCGGCGACCTCGGCGGGCTGCTTGACCCGGCGGGAGGAGCGGCCATAGCCTGAGGTGGCCTCCGAGGTGGCCCGCATGCGAAAGCTCGTCGAGTGTGTCCCCAACTTCTCCGAGGGACGTGACACGGCCGTCATCGAGGCGATCGCCGACGCTCTCCGCACGAGCGCCGGCTGCACCCTCCTCGACGTCGACCCGGGCCGTTCGACCAACCGGACCGTGTACACCTTCGTCGGCGCTCCCGAGGCCGTGGTCGAGGGGGCGCTGGCCGCGGCGCGCGTGGCCCGCGAGCGGATCGACATGCGGAATCAGTCGGGCGAGCACCCCCGGGTCGGGGCCATGGACGTCTGCCCCTTCGTGCCCGTCTCGGGTGTGAGCATGGACGACTGCGCGACCCTGGCGAACGCGTTCGGCGAGCGGCTGGCCGCGGACCTGGGGGTCCCCGTCTACCTCTACGGGCACGCCGCGAAGGCGGATCACCGCCGGAGTCTCCGCCAGATCCGGGCCGGGGAGTACGAGGCGCTCGCCGAGCGGATCGTGACCCCGGAGTGGAGACCCGACTACGGTCCCGCCCAGCACGTCCCGGAGTGGGGCGCCACCTGCACCGGCGCACGGGACTTCCTGATCGCCTACAACGTGAACGTGCTGGGGACGAAGGAGCAGGCGCACCGGATCGCCCTCGACATCCGAGAGCAGGGCCGCGGCCCCGACCACCCGGGGCGGCTGAAGGCCGTCCGCGCCATCGGGTGGTGGGTGGACGAGTACGACCTCGCCCAGGTCTCGATCAACCTCGAGGACTTCAAGACGACACCACCGCACGTGGCCTTCGAGACGTGCGTCGAGCGGGCCCGGGCCCTGGGCCTGGCGGTGGCCGGCTCGGAGCTGGTCGGGCTGATTCCGCTCGAGGCCATGCTCATCGCGGCCGAGCACTACATCGAGAAGGAGAACCTCTTCATCCTCGCCGAGCGTCAGAAGATCCGCCTCGTCGTCGAGCGTCTGGGCCTGTCCTCGGTCCAGCCGTTCGTGCCCGAGAAGCGCATCATCGAGTACATGATCCCCGGGGAGGAGGAGGAGCCGCTCGCCTCGATGAGCGTGCGCTCCTTCGTCGAGCTGGTGGGCGCGCGGACGTCGGCCCCGGGCGGGGGTTCGGCCTCGGCCCTGATCGCGGCGGTGGGGGCGGCCCTCGGGGCGATGGTCGGCTGGATGACCTACGGGAAGCGGAAGTTCGAGAAGGAGGACGCCACCATGCGGCGGCTCATCCCGCCGCTCCATCACGCGATGGCGGACCTTCTCCCGATGATCGACCGCGACACCCGGGCCTTCGACGGCTACATGGAGGCCATGGGGATGCCGAAGGACACGGCGGAGGAGAAGGCGGCCCGGCATCGGGCGATGCAGGAGGGCCTGAAGGCCGCGGTCCAGGTGCCACTCGAGGTGATGCGGATCGCGGACGGGGCCTGGGAGGCGATGGTGGACATGGCGGCGCACGGCAACGTGGCCTCGCGATCCGACCTCGAGGTGGGAGCGAAGGCGCTCGAGACCGGGATCTGGGGGGCGTCGCGCAACGTGGCCATCAACCTCCCCGGGATCGAGGACGAGGCGTACCGCAAGACGGCCGCGGACGAGTCGGACGCCCTGGCCTCCCGCGCCACCGAGAAGCGCGACGAGGTCCTCGCCGCCTTCGCCACGCGGAAGGGATAGTGCAGCTCGCGTGAACCGCAGCGTCTTCCGGATCCCGAAGATGGACTGTCCGACCGAGGAGCAGCTCGTGCGGATGGCCCTGGAGGGGCGGGACGGGATCCGCGAGCTCTCCTTCGATTTGCCGGGGCGGACGCTCTCGGTGTGGCACGAGGGGGAGGCGGGGCCCATCACGGAGAAGCTCGATTCCCTGGCGCTGGGCGCGCAGCTCACCGAGACGGCGACCGCGACAGAGCTCCCGCCCGCCGCCGCCGGCACGACCGGGAGCGACGAAACCGAGGCCCGCACCCTGTGGGTTCTGCTGTCGATCAATGCCGTCATGTTCGTCGTCGAGCTGGTGGCGGGCTGGCTCGCGCAGTCGACGGGCCTCATCGCGGACTCGCTCGACATGCTCGCGGACGCCACCGTCTACGGGGTCGCGCTCTACGCCGTTGGGCGTTCCGTGGTCCTCAAGCGCCGGGCGGCGCATCTCACCGGCTGGCTCCAGGTGGCCCTGGCCCTCGCGGCGCTCGGAGAGGTCCTGCGGCGTCTGGTGTTCGGGAGTGCACCCGAGGCCCCGACGATGATGGGGATCGCGCTCCTGGCCCTTGCCGCCAACGTCACCTGTCTCCTCCTGATCACGCGACACCGACACTACGGCGTCCACATGATGGCGGTCTTCATCTGCTCCGCGAACGACGTGATCGCGAACACCGGCGTGATCGCGGCCGGGGCCCTCGTGGCGTGGACGGGCTCGAACGTGCCCGACCTCGTCATTGGAGCCGTCATCGGCGTCGTCGTCCTCGTCGGCGGAATCCGGATCCTGCGCTTGCGGTGAATGCTCAGTCGAACTCCCGGCGGGGGGGTGACTGGTCCGGACCGACGCGGCCGGCAGAGATCTCGGCCTTGAAGTAGTTCTCCCCGCGCACCGGCGCACCCGCCATCCGGCGCAGCAGGGTGATCTGACCAACGTGGGTGAGCGCGTCCGCGATCGGGCCCTGGAAGAGTCTCGCGGCGGAGAAGCCCAGCGGCTCCGGCGCCGCGAGCCGTGCGTCCAGCGCCGCCAGCCCGGCGTAGAAACGCTCGATCTCCTTCTCCCAGGCCAGGGGAGTCGAGTCGTGCCACTCGTGTCGACCATCGGCCAGGGCGACGGCCCAGTCGAGCAGGTCGCCCACGTGGGCGAGGATCTGACCCGGAGTCCGTGACGAAGGCGAGGCCCGGTGCTCGGCAAAGCCCTCGGGAGCATCCCGCACGGCCTTTCCCCCGCGGTACGCGAGCGTGGCCAACGTGTGCCGGAGCATTGGCCGCGCCGTCTCGTCCGGCGCGGGTGGCGTTGCCTTCGAATCCAAGGGTGTCATTCGGTCTCCCGGATCAGCGCCTGGAAGCGTGGCTCGCCGCGCAGCGGCTTGAGCTCGGGCTCGGTGCGCGCGCGGGCCACGGTGAGTGCCCGGCGCTCCGCCGCCGCCCGCTCGAGGCAGGCGAGCGCCCCGTCCGTCTCGCCGAGCTGGGCGTAGATTGCGGCGGCATAGTACCGGGTGAAGGGATCGTCGGCGCCGAGGCGGAGACGTCCCTCGAACGCGGTCCGCGCCGTCTCCAGCGCCGTCCGCGCCGGTCCCGCCTGGCCGAGGCGCCCGTGTGCGCCGCCTATGCGCAGGTGGAGCTCGATCGTGATCCGACTGCGCAACGCGTGGTCCACGCGCTGAAGGAAGGCCAGCTCCCTCTGGAACTGCTCCACCGCCTCCGCATCGCGTCCCTGCAGTGCGGCCAGGTGGCCGAGCCGCATGTACGAGCCAACGATCACGAAGCCCTCCTGGCCTGACAGCAGCACCTCCTGCAGGTGAACGGCGTGCCGGGCCACCTCCTCCCCACGCACGAGATCGCCGGCGAGCGCGAGGCAGTGGGCGAGCTGAAGGGCGAACCACCCGGCCTGGGGCTCTTTCTCGAGGGCGCGCTCGAAGTAGGACGCGGCCTCGCGGAAACGCCCTTTGATGATGAACAACGCCCGGCCCATGGTCGAGAGCGAGCCCGGGTCCTCGGGAGCGAGCTCGAGGGCCCGCTCGATGGCCGCGACGGCCTCCTCATCCCGGCCCAGGCTCATCAGGGTCCCGCCCATCTGGCGCCACGCCCTCGCCGATCCGGGCTGGCGCTCGAGGGCCCGGCGGAAGCTCGCGAGGGCGCGCTCGTTCAGCTCGGGCAGGGTGAGGTAGTCCGCCTTCGTCGAGTACGAGTGCCCCAGCTCGACGAGGGCCCGGACGTAGGTCGGATCGAGGGCCACCGCGCGCTCGAAGAACAGGATCGCCCGGTCGAGCGACTCGTAGCCCTCGAGCTGCATGTTGATCATGCCCCGCGAGAAGGCCTCGTAGGCCTCCACGACGTGCGTCTCCTCGCCTTCGGAGAGCGCGGGCATCCCCATGCGCAGGCTGGACGCCAGGTCACGAACGATCCGGTCCTGCAGCGAGAAGATCTCGTCGAGGCGGCCGTCGATCTTGACCGTCCTCAGCACGCGCTGGCCCTCCACGTCGGCCAGCCGGGCCGTCACGCGGACGGTGTCCCCCGCTCTCTGGACACCGCCGGAGAGCACCCAGCGTGCGCCCAGCTCGCGACCGACCCTCGTCGCGATCGCCTCGTCCGCCTCCCGACCTTCCGCCCCCACCCTCCGCATCGCCTCTCGCACGCGGGCCGGTGCGATCACGGCGAGGCCGGGCAGCCCGCGCAGGTCGGACGTCACCGTCTCGGCAAAGCCCGTTCCCAGCCAGTCGTCCTCGCCGTGCCCGGAGATGTTGGCGAAGCCCAGGACGGCCACGGCCAGCGAGAGCTCGCGCGCGGGAGCGACCGGCGCGCCCTGGCGCAGCGCCGCGACCTTCTCGCGGACCTCGACCATGGAGGCCGGCCGCAGGCTCGGCTCTTTCGCGAGCATTCCCTGCACGAGCGCCTCGACCTGCGGCACGCGGGTGTCGTCCTCGCGGGCCGTGAGCGGCGGTGGCGAGCGGTGAAGGACGGCGTCGAGAACCTGGACGGCGTTCTCGCCGCGGAACGCCGCCTCCCCCCCGATGAGCTCGTAGAGCAACGCCCCGAGCGAGTACACGTCGGCCCGGGCGTCGACCGCCTGTCCCCGGGCCTGCTCCGGCGCCATGTAGGCGAGGGTGCCGAGCAGCGCGCCCGCCCCGGACCGGGCGGCGTCCCGGCTCCAGGTCGTGCCGTCGGGGCTGCCGAAGACGTGCTGCTTGGCGAGGCCGAAGTCCAGGATCTTGAGCCGGCCGTCCGGGGCGACCATGACGTTCGAGGGCTTGATGTCGCGGTGCACGATGCCGCGGGCGTGGGCCTCCCCGAGGGCCTCCGCGATGCCGTCGACGATGTCGAGGGCCTCGTCGAGGGACGGCGGCTTTCGCCGGGCGTACTCGGCCAGGGTCTCGCCGGCGACGTACTCCATGGCGATGAAGCGAATGGGGCCCTCTCCCCGATCGAGCTCGTCGATCTCGTAGATGACGGCGATGCCGGGGTGGGTGAGGGCGGCGGCCGCCCGCGCCTCGCGCAGAAGCCGGGCCCGGGCCTGCTCATCGGTCTGGACATCGTCGCGCAGCGTCTTCAGCGCGACACAGCGGTGCAGCCGCACGTCCTCCGCGAGATACACCTCGCCCATGCCGCCGCTTCCGAGCCGTTCGAGAACGCGGTAGTGGCCGATCGTTTCACCGATCATGAGACGTCCATTATGGCCTTCGCGGGGGGACGGAGAGGTCCGAATGGATAGGGGGACATCATGAGATGAGGGACACAATGCTATCTCCGCTCCTGTGACGGGAGATAGCTATGGTGTCCCCTTGCCGCTATTCCGGCTTGAGGGCGGCGGTCACGATCGCGCGGGCCTCGTCCTGGATCTGCTCGAGGTGGCGGCGATCGCGGAAGCTCTCGGCGTAGAGCTTGTAGACGTCTTCGGTCCCAGAGGGCCGTGCCGCGAACCATCCGTTCTCGGTCACGACCTTGAGGCCACCCAGCGGGGCGTCGTTCTCCGGAGCGTGCGTGAGCCTGGCCACGATCGGGTCGCCGGCGAGCGTCTCGGCGGTCACTGTCTCCGGGGACAGCTTCGCGAGGGCGGCCTTCTGGTCGCGCGTGGCCGGGGCGTCGATCCGCTCGTAGACCGGGCTCCCGAAACGCTCCTCCAGCTCCTTGTACGTCTGCCCGGGGTCCTTGCCGGTCCGGGCCAGGATCTCGCAGGCCAGGAGATCCATGAGGATCCCGTCCTTGTCGGTCGTCCAGACCGTGCCGTCCTTGCGGAGGAAGGAGGCCCCCGCGCTCTCCTCGCCCCCGAAGCCGTACGTGCCGTCGAGCAGTCCGTCCACGAACCACTTGAAGCCCACCGGCACCTCGGCCAGGCGCCGGCCGAGGTGAGCCGCGACCCGGTCGATCATCGAGCTCGAGACGAGCGTCTTGCCCACCGCCGCGTCACCGCGCCAGCCGGGACGGTTCTGGAAGAGGTAGTGGATGGCCACCGCGAGATAGTGGTTCGGGTTGAGCAGCCCGGCCCCACGGGTGACGATGCCGTGGCGGTCGGTGTCGGCGTCGTTCCCGAAGGCGATGTCGAATCGGTCCTTCATCCCGATGAGACCGGCCATCGCGTAGGGCGACGAGCAGTCCATGCGGATCTTCCCGTCGTGGTCGAGGGTCATGAACGAGAAGGTCGGGTCGACCTCGGAGTTCACCACCTCGATCGAGAGACCGTACCGCTCGGCGATCGGCTCCCAGTAGTCCACGGAGGAGCCCCCCAGCGGGTCGGCGCCGATCTTGATTCCGGCCCCGGCGATCGCCTCCATGTCGATGACGTTCGCCAGGTCCTCCACGTAGGGCGCGACGAAGTCGTGCTCGTGAGTGCTCCCGGCCCGGAGCGCCTTCGCGAACGGCATGCGTCGCACGTCCTGCAGCCCGTCGGCCAGGATCTCGTTCGCGCGGGCCTCGAAGGCCTTCGTGAGCGCGGCGTCGGCGGGCCCGCCCTTCGGCGGGTTGTACTTGAATCCCCCGTCTTCGGGCGGGTTGTGCGACGGTGTGACCACGACGCCGTCTGCGCGACCGCGCGTGCGCCCGCGGTTCCACGTCAGGATCGCGTGCGAAATGGCGGGCGTCGGGGTGTAGCGCCGCCCCTCTTGAATCATGATCTCGAGGCCGTTTGCCGCGAAGACCTCGAGGGCCGTGGCCAGAGCCGCCTCCGACAGCGCGTGGGTGTCCATTCCGAGGAAGAGAGGCCCGTCGATGCCGCTGGCCCGCCGGTGCTCGCAGATGGCCTGGCTCGTGGCGAGGATGTGCCCCTCGTTGAACGTTCCTCTGAACGACGACCCGCGGTGCCCGGAGGTGCCGAAAGCGACCCTCTGGGCGGGCTTCGAGATGTCGGGCTCGAGCGTGTAGTAGGCCGACACGAGCCGGGGAACGTTGACCAGCGTGGAGCGGGGGGCCCGCTGCCCCGCCCTCTCATGCAGCGCCATTGCCGGACCTCCAGGTTCGCCGTCTCACGTCCCCATCCTCGCGCGCGGCCGGCGCCGCGTCCAGCGCTTTGTGGTCCGGGCTCGCCGCGAGCCTCACGTCCACTCCCACGGGACCTCGTGATCCGCCAGCGGCAGCTCGACGCGGTTCGTGCTCGCGCTGTAGGTGGCCTCCAGCCGGTCCCGGAACGGCCGAAGCGAGGTGCCATCGGCGCCGAGGCCATTCGCCCTTCGTCTTGCCGCGTTCGTCATCTCGGGGTCGTCCCTCTGCGGGGCGTGGTGTGCCACGGGGTGCACCGAATCCGCAAGAGTGTACGCCAGGGACCCTGGGCGGGATGAAGGGATTCTAGGCGTCGGGGAAATGCCATCTATCGCCGGCTTCGCCGTGCGCGTGTGCGTTCCAGAAAGCCGCGCAGGTACGGGGCTGTCCGCGACCTCTTCGAGCGGGCGACCTGCTCCGGGGTGCCCCGGGCCACGACGCGGCCGCCGGCCTCGCCGCCCTCGGGTCCGAGATCGACGACGCAGTCGGCCGCCGCGATGAGGTCGAGGTTGTGCTCGATGACGATCACCGTGTCGCCGCGGTCCACGAGGCGCTGGAGTGCGGAGACGAGCTTCGCGACGTCGGCCATGTGCAGGCCGGTCGTCGGCTCGTCCAGGACGTAGAGCGACGGGCCGAAGCCGGGTGACGTGAGCTCGGCGGCGAGCTTGATGCGTTGGGCCTCGCCTCCGGACAGGGTGGGCGAGGGCTGGCCGAGCTGCAGGTACCCGAGGCCGATCTCGGACAGGAACTCGAGCGGACGCCGGATGGCCCCCACCGCCGAGAAGAGCTCCTTTGCCTCGGCGATCGTCATCTCGAGGACGTCGGCCACCGACTTCTCCTTGAAGAGCACGCCCTGGGTGTCGGCGTTGTAGCGGCGCCCCCGGCAGGTCTCGCAGGGGATGTAGACGTCGGGCAGGAGAGACATCGTCACCCGGAGGCGCCCCTGACCCTCGCAGCGCTCGCAGCGACCGCCCTTCACGTTGAAGGAGAAGCGGCTGCGGCTGTAACCCAGGGCGCGCGCGTCGGGCACGGCGGCGAAGAGCGCCCGGATCGTGTCCATGATCCCGACATAGGTCGCGGGGACGGAGCGGGGCGTGCGGCCGATCGGGGACTCGTCGACCTCCAGGGCCCGTGCGATGCCGCGGGTGCCCTCCAGCCTCTCGAGCACCGGCGGCAGTCGCCTTCCGGCGACGCGCGCCTTCACCGCGCGGTAGAGGACGTCGCGCACGAGCGTGGACTTGCCGGAGCCCGAGACGCCAGTCACCACGGTGAGCCGCCCGAGCGGGATGTCGACGGTGAGGTCGCGCAGGTTGTGGAGCCGGGCGCCGACGACGGTGAGCCGCTCGGCCGTCTTCAGGCTCACGCCGGGGCCACGGCGGGTGCTCGCCCGCACCGCGAAGCCACTGGCCCGTGACGGACTCGCGGTTGCGGCCCATCCGCCTCGGCGAGCCGGTGCCCACGACCCGTCCGCCGTGCGGTCCGGCCCCGGGGCCGAGGTCGATGACGTGGTCGGCGGCGCGGATGACGCTGTCCTCGTGCTCGACCACGATGACGGTGTTGCCCCGGTCGCGCAGACGCAGGAGTGCCTTCGTCAGCGCCTCGTCGTCGCGTGGGTGCAGGCCCACCGTGGGCTCGTCGAGGATGTAGCAGACGCCGCGGAGATTCGAGGCGAGGGCGGCGACGATCCGGATGCGCTGAGCCTCTCCGGTGGAGAGGGTGTCCGCGCCGCGCTCCAGGGTCAGGTAGCCCAGGCCGAGCTGATCCAGAAGCTCGAGGCGCAGGGTCAGCTCCGGCCACACGCGGTCGCGCACCTCCGGGGGCAGGACGCCTTCGAGGGTCCCCAGCCACCCGCGGGACTCGCGGACGGTGAGGGCGGCGACCTCGCCGATGTGCCGGCCCGCGATCTTCACCGCGCGCGCCTCGGGCCGCAGGCGCGTGCCGCCGCACGAAAGGCAGGCGGCCCCGGCCCGCCGCCGCCCGCCCTCCTCGTCCTCGACCCGCGGCGCCCCGAAGCCGTCGCACGCGGGGCAGGCACCGTACTTCTGGCTCCACGAGAAGAGCCGCGGGTCGGGGGCGGGCAGCCCCGCGCCGCAGCTCGGGCACGCTCGGCGCGTGGAGTAGAAGCGCTCGCCGGTCTTTCCCGACGCCAGCAACGTCCCTCCGCTCAGCTCCAGTGCCTTCGCGATCGCGGCCTCCAGCCGTTCGAGGCGTCCACGACCCCGGGTCACCCGCCCGACCAGGGCCTCGACGTCGTGGATCTGGAACCGGTCCACGCGCGGCGGTTTCGCGGCGTCGTACCGGGTCCCGTCGATCCGCACCTCGGCCACGCCGCGCTTCGCGGCGGTGGCGATGACGTCGAGGTGGAAACCCTTGCGGCGCCGAACGAGCGGCGCGAGGACGCTGAGATCACCCGACGGGAAATCCTCGGCCACCATCGCGGAGAGGGCGGCGGCATCGACCACCTGTCCCGGCAGCCCGCACTTCGGGCAGTGGACCTCGCCCAGGCGTGCCCAGAGGAGGCGCAGGTGATGGTAGACCTCGGACGTGGTGCCCACGGTCGAGAGCGGCGTTCCCCGCGAGAGCTTCTGCTCGAGGGCGACGGTCGGCGGCACACCCTCGAGGCGATCGACCTCGGGGCGGGCCAGGGGGCGGATGAACTGACGCACGTAGGTCGAGAGGCAGTCGAGGAAGCGCCGCTGCCCCTCGGCGAAGAGGACGTCGAAGGCGAGCGTGGACTTGCCCGAGCCCGACACCCCGGTCACGGCCACCAGACTGTCGCGCGGGATGTCGACGTCGACCCGCTGGAGGTTGTGCTCGCGGGCCCCGAGGATGCGGATCGAGTCGGTTGGCTTCTTCGCGCCACTCGCACGCGCGCGGCGCGCGGCGCGCGGGACACGGACGGCGGCACCGGACGGCCGAGCCCCCTTCGCTGACGCCCCGAGGGCTGTCCGCCGCGGCTTCGTTCTCAAGGCCGAGGCGAGCGCCCGTCCCGTCGGCGTCGCGAGCTTCGCCACCGCCTCCGGCGGTCCCTCGCCCACGAGGCATCCGCCGCCGTCGCCGGCCTCGGGTCCGAGATCCAGGACCCAGTCCGCGGCCTTGGCCACGTCCATGTTGTGCTCGACGACGACAACGGAGTGCCCGGCATCGACGAGGCGGTGAAGCGCGCACACCAGCACGGCCACGTCGGCGGCGTGGAGCCCGGTCGTCGGCTCATCGAGCAGGTAGAGCCGGCTCCGGCCCTCGCCGGCCTCGTTCAGTGCCCGGGCGAGCTTCAGGCGCTGGGCCTCGCCCCCCGAGAGGGTGGGCGCGGGTTGCGACAGCGAGAGGTAGCCCAGCCCCAGGTCCTGGAGCGGCTGGAGGGCCGCGGGCACACCCCGCGTGTCGGCGAAGAGCCGCGCCACCTCCGCCGCGGGCAGGTCGAGCGCGTCCGCGATCGACAGCCCCTTGCAGTGGATGTCGAGCACCTCGGGCCGGAACCGGCGTCCGTCGCAGGCCGCGCACCGCACGAGGGCGTCGGGCAGGAACTGCATCTCCACCTTCTCGTAGCCCGCGCCCTCGCAGACCGGGCAGGCCCCGGCCGCGGAGTTGAACGAGAAGGAGGTGGGCTTGAGACGGCGGGCCTTCGCCTCGGGGGTCGCCGCGAAGGCCTTTCGGAGCGGCTCGAGCACCTTCATATAGGTGGCGGCGTTGACGCGCGAGCTCGCCCCGAGCGGCGCCTGGTCGACGAGGGTGACGCCGGTCAAGGTCGAAGCCCCATCGATCCCGTCGCAGTCCCCGGGCTCCGACTCGCCGAGACCGAAGTGTCGTCGCAGGTTGCGGTGGAGCACCTGGTCGACGAGCGAGGACTTGCCCGATCCCGAGACACCGGTGACGCAGACGAGCAGCCCGAGAGGGACCTCCACGGTGATGTCCTGGAGGTTGTTCTCGCGCGCGCCACGGATGCGCAGGCGCCTCTTCGTGTCGGATCGGCGGCGCTCGGGCGGGCGTGGGGTCGAAAGACGCCCGGCGAGGGCGGCGCCCGTCTTCGAGCGAGGCTCCTTCACGAGGCCCGCCACCGGGCCTTCGTAGACGACCTCACCCCCGTCGCGCCCGGGGCCGGGCCCGAGGTCGATCACGTGGTCGGCGGAGCCGATGAGGGCGGGGTCGTGCTCGACGACGACGACGGCGTTGCCGGCGTCGGCGAGCCGCTTCAGCACCGCCGACAACCGGCCTGCGTCACGCGGGTGGAGCCCGACCGACGGCTCGTCGAGGACGTAGAGCGTGCTCGTGAGCGAGCCCCCCAGAGCGGTGGCTAGAGTCACGCGCTGGGCCTCGCCGCCGGAGAGCGTTCGCGACTGTCGCCCGAGGGTCAGGTATCCGAGGCCGGTGTCGACCAGGAAGCGCAGCCGCCCCCGGATCTCGTGGAGGAGCTGCTCCGAGGCCGGATCCTTCCCAGGCACCGCCCACTCGCGGAAGACGCGCTCGGCCTCAGCCACCGGCAGCGCCTCGACCTCGGGGAGGGTTCGCCCGGCTATGCGGTAGAGCCGCGCCTCGGGCTGGAGGCGGGCGCCGCCGCAGTCGGGGCAGGTTCCATAGCTCCGGAAGCGGGAGAGGTACACACGCACGTGCATCCGGTAGGTGCGTGACTCGAGCCAGTCGAAGAAGCCGCGAATCCCGTACCACTTGCGCTGCCAGTTCTGGCGCCCGCCGGGCTCGCCCTCCCAGACGAGATGCCTCACCTTTCCCGGCAGCCTGGCCCAGGGCACGTCGTCGGGAAGGCCCGCTCGCCGGAAAAAGCGCTCCAGGTCGTCCTGGCAGTCGCTGTAGAAGGTGGTCTGGAAGGGCTTCACGCAGCCCTGGGCGATGGTCTTGCGCGGGTCGGGGACGACCAGGTGGGGGTCGATCGCCATCGTGCGCCCGAAGCCCTTGCAGGTGGGGCAGGCGCCCACGGGGTGGTTGAAGGAGAAGAGGGCGGGGAAGGGGTCCGCGAAGTCGATGTCGCAGCGGGCGCAGTGAAGCGCCTCGCTGAAGCGCAGGGGCGGGGCCTCGCCCTCGACGTGGAACTCGACACGGCCCTCGCCGTGGCGCAGCGCCCCTTCGAGAGAGTCGATGATCCTCTGGCGGCGCCCGCGCTCCACCGTGAGGCGATCGAAGACGACGGTGATCCGTCCCTCTTCCGGGTGCAGCCGTGCGTCTTCGATGCGGATGGGTTCGCCGTCTTCGAGCACGCGCCGAAAGCCCGCCTTCTCGAAGGCCTCGCGCACGACGGCGACGCTCACATCCTTCCCGACCCGGTGCGGGAAGCAGACGAGGGCGCTTCGACCCGCACCGACCGCCACGAGGGCGTCGAAGATCGAGGACGGGGAGTCGCGACGGACCGGCTCCCCACAGCTCCGGCAGTGGAGCGTGGCCGCGCGCGCGTAGAGGGCGCGCACGTAGTCGGCGACCGACGTCATGGTCCCGACGGTCGAGCGCGATGTCCGCACCGGGGCGGTGCGATCCACCGCCACCGCCGGCAGCACGCCCTCGATCCGCTCGGCCCGGGGCCGGTCGAGCCTCTCGAGGAACTGTCGCGCGTAGGGGCTGAAGGTCTCGGCGTAGCGCCGGTGTCCTTCGGCGTAGAGCACATCGAACGCGAGGGACGACTTCCCGGCCCCCGCCACCCCGGTCACTGCGGTCACCGCGCCGAGGGGAATGCGGACGCTCACCCCCTTCAGGTTGTTCTGGCGGGCCTTCTCGACCTCGATGTGGCGTCGGGGCATCCCCCGACGATGGCCCAGGTCGGACCGGAGGGCAAGCGGACGCCGAAGCCAGCGCCGGCCGGCCGTCGCGGTTGCCGGTCCCTCCGGCGCGTAGAACAGCGTCGAGCACCGGCGTAGAGTGGGCCATGCCCATCCACGCCTACGCCGCCCACGAGAAGAGGGGCCGGCTCGAGCCCTTCGACTACGAGCCCGCCCCCCTCGGGCCCCACGACGTCGAGATCGCGATCAGCCACTGCGGGATCTGCCACAGCGACGTCCACCTGGTGGACGGCGACTGGGGCGTCGGGTCGTACCCCATGGTGCCGGGGCACGAGATCGTGGGCTCCGTTATCGAGGTCGGCCCCGCCGTCCGGCACCTGAAGGTGAAGGACCGTGTCGGGGTCGGCTGGCAGCGGGGTGCCTGCCTCGCGTGCGAGGACTGCGGTCGCGGGAGCGAGAACCTCTGCGCGTCCGAAGAGGCCACCTGCGTCGACCACCACGGCGGGTTCGCCGATCGCATCCGAGTGGACGCGCGATTCGCCTTCCCGATTCCGGACGCGCTGGCCTCCGAGTCGGCGGCCCCGCTCCTCTGCGGCGGGGTCACCGTCTACGCCCCGCTGGCCCGGCTCGCTCGACCGTCGATGCGCGTCGCGATCGTGGGCATCGGCGGCCTCGGGCACCTCGCCCTCCAATTCGCGCGGGCCATGGGCTGTGAGGTCACCGCGCTCTCGTCCTCCCCGGACAAGGAAGACGATGCCCACCGCTTTGGCGCCCACCACTTCGTCGCGACCGCTCAGCGCGGGGCCCTGAAGAGCCTCGCCCGCACCTTCGACGTCGTCCTCTCGACGGTCTTCGTCGCCCAGGACTGGCCGCGCCTGGTCTCGAGCCTGCGACCCAACGGCATCCTGTGCCTGGTCGGGGCCTCTGTCGAGCCTCTGAGCCTGCCCGTCTTCCCGCTCATCGGCGCCCAGAGGAGCGTCACCGGAAGCGCCATCGGGGGGCGGCCCGCGATCCGCGAGATGCTCGACTTCGCGGCGCGGCACGGCGTCCGAGCCCGGAGCCGGGTCCGCCCGATGGCAGAGGCCGACGGCGCCCTGGCCGAGGTCCGCGAAGGCGGGGCTCGCTACCGAACGGTCCTGGCCACCTGACAACGCCGCCTTTTGGGTTTGGGCGGACGGCCGACTCGCGGTAGGCTGGAGGGCGTTTCCCAGAAGCAAGAAGACCAGAAGAGGTGACATGAAGATCGAACTGCCCCCCCTTCCGTACGGCGACAGCGACCTCGCCCCCCACATCTCCGCCAACACGCTCTCGTTCCACTATGGCAAGCACCACAAGACCTACGTCGACAAGGCGACGGACATGGTCAAGGGGACCGAGTTCGCCGACGCCTCGCTCGAGGACATCGTCAAGGCCACCCACGGGAAGGCCGACAAGAAGGGCCTGTTCAACAACGCCGCCCAGGCCTGGAACCACTCCTTCTACTGGAAGAGCCTGACCCCGAAGGGCGGCGCCCCCGGCGGAAAGCTCCTCGACAAGATCAACACCGACTTCGGCGAGCTGGCGAAGCTGAAGGACGAGCTGTCGAATGCCGCGGTGACCCAGTTCGGCAGCGGCTGGGCCTGGCTCGTGCTCGACGGCGGGAAGCTCAAGGTCGTCCAGACCGCCAACGCCGACACGCCACTCGCCACCGCGCAGACGCCGCTCCTGACGATCGACGTCTGGGAGCACGCGTACTACCTGGACCACCAGAACAAGCGGCCGGCCTACGTGACGGCCGTGATCGACAACCTCATCAACTGGGAGTTCGCGGCCGAGAACCTCGGATAGCCGCCGGCTCTCTCTGCGGGCGGGGAACCGCCCGCAGAGAGGCCGTCAGTAGACGCTTCCACGTCGCTGAGCCGCATCGCCCCCCGGTCGTGGCGGTGGCGTCAGGCCCACTCGAAGAGCCCCGGCAGCACCTCGCCGCTCGGCCCCTGCACGAAGTGCTCGAAGGCCGCCCGGTTGTCCGAGGGCTCGATGTTGACGAGCCACGTCTCGCCGCCGGCGCTGCGGGCATGCAGAACGAGCCCGGCCGCGGGGTAGACGGCCCCCGATGTGCCCGCGGCCAGGAACACCAGGCGGTCGGCCTCGCCGATGAAACGCGCGATGCGCGCCAGGTGATCGGGGTCCAGCATCTCCCCGAACCAGACGACGGCGGGCCGGAGTCGGCCCCCGCCACACTGGTCACAGGGCGGCACCTCGTCGTAGGGGGTCTCGTCGGGGAACGGCGGGCGATCGCAGGAGTCGCAGCGCGACTCCATGATGCTCCCGTGGATCTCGATGATGCGCTGGCTGCCCGCTCGCCGGTGCAGCCCGTCCACGTTCTGGGTCACGAGAAGACAGCGGTCGCCGAGCCGCTCCTCCACCTCGGCCAGCGCGCGGTGGCCGGGGTTGGGCTCGACGTCGTTGACCTTGCGGCGCCGCATCGCGTAGAAACGCCACACCATCTCCGGGTGCTGGCGGAAACCCTCGGGCGAGGCCACCTGCTCCACGGGATGGTCCTCCCAGAGCCCGCCCCCGCCCCGGAACGTGGGGACGCCGCTCTCGGCGGAGACGCCGGCCCCGGTCAGGACGAGCAGGTGGGTCTTCGAGTCGATCCGCAAACGCACGCTCACAATGATAGCTATACTGGGCGCGCGTGGGTTCCTGGGCCGCACGAATCCGGAGCATCAAGCGCACCGCGATTCTCGCGGTCTTCGGCACCGTCGTCGGGCTCATCCTTCTGGAGCTACTCGCGCGTGCGCTCCTCCCGGCGGGCTCTCCGTTGGAGCAGGTCTACCCGGCCGACGCCGTCCGCGCGCCCAAGCCCTACACGATGTTCGGCGGGCGTCCGGGCGGGCGCCTTGCCTATCCCCCGGGTACCCCGGAGCGTCTGAACCGCCGAGGCTACCGCGGGGCCGAGCCGGCGGCCGCGAAGCCGGCGGGCGAGTTCCGTATCTTCGTCGTCGGGGGCTCGACCGTCTTCGAGGGCGATCCGTCGCTGCCCGAGCTGCTGGAGACGCAGCTGCACGACCGGGGTCTGACCGACGTGCGCTGCTACAACTACGGCGTGATCTCCTCCGTGTCCGGACAGGAGCTCGCACGCGTCGTCTTCGAGGTGGCAGACCTGGACCCGGACCTGGTGGTCATGTTCAACGGAGGCAACGACCTCACCTCGCCCGTGCAGTACGATCCGCGACCCGGGTATCCGTTCAACTTCATCGCCTACGAGACGAACCCCCTTCTGCACCGCGACGTCTCGTCGTATCCGACCTGGGCGTTGCTCGCCTACGGGAGCCACGTGCTTCGCGTCCTCGCCCCCCGCTTCTTCGTCGAGCGCTTCGTTGGTCTCGACCAGGCCCGGGACGACGCCGGATACCTCTCATCCGAGTGGCGCGATCGCGTCGCCGCGGTCTACGTCGGCAACCTGGTCAAGGCGCAGCGGGTCTCGCGGGCGTTCGGGTCGGACTTCACGGCGTTCTTCCAGCCCCTGGTGTTCTTCAAGCCGTCGCTGGGCCCCGGGGAGCGCGAGATCACCGCTCCCCTCGAGGGCTTCGGGAACATGGCGCGGGACCTGCGGCTGAGGGTCCGTCTCGAGCTGGAGCGTGCGCGGCAGCGGCAGGGGCTGGTCGTCCACGATCTCAGCGACATCTTCGAGACGATGGACGAAGACGTCTTCTACGACATCATCCACGTCACGCGGCCCGGTAAGGCGATCCTCGCCCGAGCCATGGCGGACGCGGTGTCCGTGCGTCTCGCGTCGCAGGGCCTCCCCGTGCCGGAACGTTGAGGGATCGGATGGAACCGAAGGCCGGAGAGATGCGCGCCATCACCCTGAGGCCGATCGGGGTGGTGCGGAGCCCGCACCACGAGACGTCGGACATCCCGAAGGGCCCCGGGGCAAAGCATCGGGCAGAGGGGACGCTCGAGCTGCGGCCGGAGCTGGAGGACGGGCTCCGGGACATCGAGGGCTTCTCACACCTCTTCGTGCTGTGGGTGTTCCATCAATCGGAGGGTTTCGACCTCGTCGCTCACGTTCCCCTCGACGACCGGCGACCGCACGGGGTCTTCTCGTCGCGCTCCCCGCGACGACCGAACCCGATCGGGCTGAGCGTGGTCGAGCTCCTGGGACGGGAGGGACCCGTCCTGCGCGTGCGCGGGGTCGACATGGTCGACGGAACGCCGATCCTCGACATCAAGCCGTACCTGACGAGCGTGCCCTCTGAGAAGCTGAGGCGGGGTTGGATCGAAGAGGCGGAGGCGCGGAAACGGCGAGAGCGGGAAGGGTGAGCGGCGGCTCCGGGGCGGGGCTATACTGCGGCCGCCCAGTTTGAAAGGAGCCGTTTGGGATGAGTGACGGGCTGTACCTCGGCCGACAGGTGGACCCCGAAAGCGGGCACCTCGGGGCTCGTCTCGACCTCGATTCGGCCGATCTCCTGACCCACGGTCTCATCGTCGGGATGACCGGCTCGGGGAAGACGGGCATGGCCGTCGTCCTCCTCGAGGAGCTCCTCCGCCAGGGCGTGCCGGTCCTCGCCATCGACCCCAAGGGGGACCTCGGCAACCTGCTGCTGCTCTTCGAAACGCTCGCCGCCCCCGAGTTCGAGCCGTGGATCGACGCCGAGGCCGCCCGGCGAGGCGGAAAGGACGTTCCCACCGCGGCCCGGGACACCGCGGCCCTGTGGACGAAGGGCCTGGCGGAGTGGAATCTGGGGCCCGGCGAGATCGCCGCCTTGAAGAAGACCCACGACGCGGTCGTCTACACCCCGGGCTCGGGAGCGGGGGTGCCTCTCAACGTGCTCCAGTCGCTCGAGGCGCCCTCCGTCCCCTTCGAGTCCGCGGAGGAGGACCTCCGCGACGAGATCGCGGGGATCGTGGCCGGTCTGCTCGGCCTTCTCCGCATCGACGCCGACCCCCTGAAGTCGCGCGAGGCCATCCTCCTCTCCAACCTCATCGAGCACGGCTGGCGCCAGGGGAAGAGCTTCGGGCTCGAGAGCCTGATCGCGGCGGTGGCCGATCCACCGTTCGAGAAGCTGGGCGCTCTCCCGGTCGAGACCGTGTTCCCCGGGAGGGACCGCCAGGAGCTGATGCTGGTCCTCAACAACCTCCTCGCCGCGCCCTCCTTCGAGGCCTGGCGGAAGGGGGCGCCGCTCGACGTCGACCGCCTGCTGCGCACCGAAGAGGGCCGCCCCCGGCTCTCCGTCGTCTACACCGCGCACCTGCGGGACGAGGAGCGGCTCTTCGTGACCGCGCTGCTGCTCGACAAGGTGAAGACCTGGATGCGCCGCCAGGGAGGGACGAGCGAGCTGCGCGCCCTCGTCTACATGGACGAGGTCTTCGGCTACTTCCCGCCCCACCCGAGGAACCCGCCCACCAAGCGCCCGCTCCTGACGCTGCTCAAGCAGGCCCGGGCCCAGGGGGTCGGCATCGTCCTGGCCACCCAGAACCCCGTGGACCTCGACTACAAGGGCCTGGCCAACATGGGCACCTGGATGGTGGGGACGCTGCAGACGGAGCAGGACCGGGACCGCCTCGACGAAGGGCTCACCGGGGCGGGCCTCGAGAAAGGCGCGGTGCAGCGCCTGCTCGGAGCCACGCGCAAGCGGGTGTTCCTGCTCCACGACGTGCACCGCAAGGAGCCGTGCCTGCTTCACTCGCGCTGGGCGATGTCGTACCTGCGTGGGCCCCTCACCCGCCAGGAGATCGGGCGGCTGATGGCGGGCCGGGCTCCGGACGCGGCGGGATCCACCGTGAGCGAGCCGGCCGCCGGTCCGCCGCTCCTCCCCGCACCCTTCGAGCACCGGTATCTGTCGAGGTACGGCGGGCAGCTCGCCGAGCTGCACCTCGTCGTCAAGCACGCCGCGCGCTACCAGGGTGGGGGAGAAACGGTGGGGCTCAGCGCCTGGCCACTCGGAGGGGCCACTGCCGCCGAGGCCCTGGAGGCGGAGCGCTTCGAGGTGGCCGAGGGGGAGGTGGGGGAGAAGCCGCCCGCCGAGATCCGATACGGGACCCTTCCGGAGTGGTTCGCCGGCAACCCGGCGCGGGACATCGAGAAGGCCCTCCGCCAGCGCCTTCCCGACCGGCTCTCCGTCACCGTCCTCGTCGACCCGGACACCCGCGAGCAGTCGACCCCCGGCGAGGCCGCCGAGGAGTTCGTGCGCCGGCTCCACGCGTCGAGGGGCGGGAAGGCGGCGGAGCAGATCCGGACCCGTCTCGCGAAGAAGAAGGCGACGCTGACCCTTCGCGAGGAGGAGGTCGGGGGCCGCCGCCAGGAGAAGTGGTTCGCCATCGGCAAGACGGTGCTGAAGATGACCGGCCTGCTGGGACGCCGACGCAGCGCCTCCGGCGTCGACTCGGTCCTCACCAAGAACCGGCTGGAGGACAAGGCCGAGGCTCGCCTCGAGGCGATTCGCGCCGAGGTGGCCGATCTCGAGCGGGAGCTGGCCGATCTCGTCGACGTCGACTCCGCGAGCCTCGAAGAGAAGACGCTCCGCCCGACCCGGGGGGGTGTCAAGGTGCTGCGTTACGACGTAGTCTGGGTCTACTGAGATCACATGGCCGACCAGTACATGCTGCTCTTTCCCGATGGGAGTCAATATGGCCCCATCGACCGCGCCACGTTGGAGGCCTGGAACACGGAGGGCCGGATCCCGGACGGAGCGCTGGTGTGGCCGGACGGGGCCCCGGACTGGCTGCGGATCGACGAGGTCCTCTCCCCGGCGCGTGCAGCAGCGGCGCCCGCCGAGGGACAGGTCGCGGCCGGCGAGGGCGGCCCACCTGACGAAGACGACACCGGTACCCAGCCGCACACCCCGGACGAGCTTCGGGCCGCGTCGCGCGGGGCGGGACTGTCTCCCCACGCCCGGGCCCTGCTTCTCCTGGGCGGGGGCGCGGTCCTCGTCATGGTGCTCCTGGCCGGGCTCATCACCGTGCTGCGCCCCGCGCTTGCCCGGCGGGGCCGGATCGCCGACATCGAGAGGCACGCGATCGCCGATCGCCGCGTGGGCGACGCGCGCCTCGGCTTCGTCGTCGACCTGCCGCCGGGCTGGGTGGCGCTGCGCCCGGACAACCCGTTCGTCGTCACCCGGGGGGCCCGGCTGGCGGTGTCCTACCCGGCCCTCGACGCCTTCGGGGCGGCGCAGTCCCGGCTGCAACCGGAGCTCATGGGGGACCTCGACCGGCACATCGATCTGCTCCTCCAGGAGCGTGTCCCCTCCCAGCCCTCTCTCCGCGAGGACAGCCGCGCCGACGTCCAGTTGGGCCGGGGCCGCGGGCGTCTCGTGAGGACATCCTGGGAGGACGGGCTCGACCCGTTCCGGGGCGGCACCGCGGTGTGGGTCGACGGCTACGACTACTACTGGCTGGAGGCCTGGGCGCCCGCCTCGGCCGGCGAGGAGTTCTACCGGGCCTTCGAGGAGCTCATCGGGGCGATCGCACCCTCTGGAGCGGTCGCGGCGCGGATCGAGGAAGCCGCCGAGAGTCTGTCCGTCGAAGTGCCGGAACTTCCGCGAGAGGCCCTTCGTCTGCTCATAGGAGAGCGCATGAGCAAGGAAGAGGCGCTCGAGGGCGTGCCGGTCGACGCCCTGCGAGCGGTGAGCCGCGGCCTCGAGGGGCTGAGCGACGCGGAGGCCCGGGAGATGGGAGAGATCTACGGGCAGATCTGGGCGCCGGTGCCCGACCTGCAGCGGCGACGGCTGGCCCAGGTCCTCGCCCTGATCAAGGCGGATCGCCCGGTGCCGGGGGTGGAGGTGCGCGCGCTCCGCGAGGTCGTCAAGGCCGGCGTCGTCGCGCTTCCCCCTGAGCAGCGCGCGCGCCTGCAGGAGCTCTCGGGTCGAGCTGTCGAGAAGTCCCTCGTGCTGCGATGAAGCGGGACTCCATCGCCAACCTCACCGCGCTCGCGGAGAAGTCGCGCGAGCGGTTCGAGGGCTTCGCGGCAAAGCTCGGCCCGAAGCCGAAGCGCCCGCCCCGACCCGCCCTCACCGAGGACTACTGGCAATCGCTGCGCCAGCTCTTCACCCGCGACGTCACCCCGGAGGGACTGCGGATTCTTCTCCAGCGCGAGGCCCAGGACACGTTCCGGTTCCTGACCCGGGAGGTGGACCTCACCGATCTCTCCGGGCTGCCGGCCCACAAGCGTCACTCCCGGGCGCTCTGGCGGTTCTTTCTCGCCGTCTCCTACCGGCTGAGTCCCTGGCGCCGCGTCCTGTTCGCGGCCTCGGTGATCTTCCTCGTCGTCGGCTGGCTGGGCTTCCTGCTGAGCCTGCTCGAGGTCGGGCCCTTCTCCCTCGAGCCGGTCTTCGCCACGCAGACGTGGCTCCTGGGCTCCGCCACCGCGCTCTTCTTCGTGCTCGTCCTCGAGCTGCGCGACAAGCTGGGCCTCAAGGGCGACCTCGAGGTGGCGCGTCAGATCCAGTTCGGCCTCCTGCCCTTCGACCCCTTCGAGCGTGACGGCATCGACATCGTGAGCACGATGCGTCCCGCCAACACGGTGGGCGGCGACTACTTCGACATCATCGAGCTCGGAGAAGGGAAGATCGCGATCGCGCTGGGGGACGTGGCCGGCAAGGCCATGCCGGCGGCGCTGCTGATGGCGCTGCTCCAGGGCAGCCTGCGCACGTTGCTGAGCACCGAGTACCGTGGGGAGACGCTCATCTCCAGGCTGAACGCGCACCTCTGTGCCAACATCCCCTCGAACCGCCTGATCACGCTTTTCTACGCGGAGCTGGAGACCACCACCGGATCGCTGCGCTACGTCAACGCCGGACACAACCCGCCCTTCCTGATGAGCGAGACGCCGCCCGCGGCGCGCCTCGGGGCGACGGGGATGGCGCTCGGTGTCATGCCGGACGCCTCTTACGAGGCCATGACCCTGGAGTTGCAGCCCGGCGACCGGCTGCTGATGTACACCGACGGCGTGACCGAGGCCGCCAACGCCGCGGACGAGGAGTACGGCGATGTTCGCCTCGAGGCCTACGTCCGCGACCGCTCCCGCGAGCCGGGCCGTCAGCTGATCGACGGGATCGTCACCGACGTCCTCCGCTTCTGCGGCACCGCCCGTCCCCACGACGACATGACCCTCATGTGCGTGGGGCGGACGACACCGCAGCTCATGGGAAGAACCGGCAACTCATCGGCCAAAACCGGCAGCCCATGAGAAGAACCGACAGCTCGGGCGTTGGAGAGGCGCCGCCCGTCGGTCGACGCGTCGGAGACGTGGGAAGGTGCACCCGGCAATCGATGCCGGCGCTCACGTGCACGGAGACGAGCGTCGGGCGATCATAGGCCCATGGGCCCATCAGTCAATCCGTCGCGTGACCTGCGGAGCCGCCTCGCGCGGCGGCTCCTCTCCGCGGTCGTGGTCTTCTCTACCGCCGCGGTTCCCGCACTCGCCCTGACCAAGGAGGAGAAGCGGCTCCTCTCCTGCCAGGAGGTGATGGAGGAGCTCCTGGCCGGCAAGGAGAGCATCCCCCGCGACCTCCTGGACAAGGCGGAGTGCGTCGCGGTCATCCCCTCCGTCAAGAAGTTCGCCCTCGGTCTCGGAGGCCGCTGGGGCAAGGGCGCGGTGGTGTGCCGGACCACCGACGACTGGGGGCCGCCCCTCATGATCAGCCTCGGGGGAGGCAGCGTGGGGCTCCAGATCGGGGGGCAGGCCGCCGACTACGTCTTCCTGGTGATGAACCCGAAGGGCATCGAGTACCTCCTGCGATCGCAGTTCACCCTGGGCGCGGACGCGGCGGTGGCCGCCGGGCCGGTGGGTCGCACCGGAGAGGCGGCCACCGACCTCCGGATGCGGGCCGAGATCCTGAGCTACTCCCGCACCCGTGGCCTGTTCGCCGGGATCTCCCTCGAAGGTGCGGTCGTCAAGCAGGACAAGAACGCCAACGAGAAGATCTATAGGGAGAGCGTCGACCCAAAGAAGCTGCTCCTTCAGGCCGGCTACCGGGTCCCCGAGCACGCCCATGGCCTCGTCGACCTGCTTCGGGGTGTCTCCCCGCGGAAGGCGCCTGATGAGAGACCGGACACCCGGCCTCCAGGGGCGACCTCCGGCGCGTGACACCCTCCCGGCGCCGGGCCTGGGATCTGACCGTTGAAACCCATCCTCGCCAAGGGCGTCCGAAGGTCCGCGGGGGGTTGGCCCCCCTTGGGTGCCCCGCCCGGCCACCGCCGGATCAGACCCGCCCGAGCAGCTTCAGGATGCCCAGCGACAGGTCGGGCATGTACGTGATCAGCAGGACCGACAGGGCCATGATGAGCAGGAACGGCAGCACGTAGCGGAAGAGCGCGGTCAGGGGCTTGTTGAAGCGCGAGGCGGCCAGGAACAGGTTCAACCCGACCGGCGGGGTCAGGTAGCCCAGCTCCAGGTTCGCCAGGAAGATGACGCCCAGGTGGACCGGGTGCACCCCGAAGGCCGTCGCCATGGGGACGATCAGCGGGGCGAGCACGACGATGGCCGAGAAGATGTCGACCAGGCACCCCACGACGACCAGCAGCACGTTGAGCGCGAGCAGGAACACCCACTTCGACTCGATGTGGGTCTGCACCCAGGTCACGAGCGTGTCGGGGATCTGGGCGTCCACGATGTAGCTGGTGATGCCCATGGCCGCGCTCAGGAGGATGAGGACCGCTCCGGCCAGGACCGATGACTTGACGAGCGCCACCGGGAGCGTCTTGAAGACGTGGAGGTCCCGCGTGATGAAGCACTCGACGACCATCGCGAAGACGAAGGCCGCGGCCGCGGTTTCCACCAGCGAGGCGATCCCGGAAAGGAAGAGGTAGACGACCGCCACCGGGATGATGAGCTCCCACTTCGCGGCCCAGGTTGCGGCGAGGATCTCCTTCGCGGAGAACGACTGGCGCGGGATGTCGAGCACGATCCCGCGGCGAACCGCGTAGGCCGCCACCATCGCGATCATCAGCAGGCCCGGTATCAGTCCGGCAATGTAGAGCGCATCCGCGGGGACGTTGTGGTCGCGAGTGCCCGCGACGACGCTGTAGAGGATCACGGCCAGGCTGGGGGGGAAGAGAAGGCCCAGGCTGCCGGCCCCGGTGACGAGACCGAGCGAAAAGCCCTCCGGGTACCCGTCCTCACGGAGCATGGGGTAGACGAGGCCCCCGATCGCGATGACGGTGATGCCGGAGCCGCCGGTGAAGGTCGTGAAGAGCGCGCACACCGCGATCACGATCACGGCCAGCCCGCCCGGCATCCAGCCCGAGGAGCGACTTGAAGAAGCGGAGCAGACGGAGTGAGGCGTCGCTCTCGGCGAGCACGTACCCGGTGGCGGTGAGGAGCGGGATGGCCGGGAGAGTCGGCGACGAGATGAGCCGGTACACCTCGGCGGTGACGGCAGCCACGGGCAGGCCGTCGCGGAAGAAGAAGAAGAGCGCGAAGGCGGCCATGGCCACGAAGACCGGCGTTCCCAGGATGAGGGCGGCCAGGAAGAAGACCGCCATGGGCAGGGCCCACCCGGCCAGGGCGTCGGGAATGAGCCCCAGGGCGAAGGCGGCGGGGATGGCCGAGAGCGCGATCACCCGACCCGGCCAGCGCTCGGAGGCGCCCCAGGCGAAGCGCAGGGCCATCAGCCCGAGGCTGACCGGCATGACCAGCTCGAGGACCCAGACCGGGACCCCCCCCATCAGCCTGCGCCCCTCCTCGCGGTTGGCGAGGACCAGCACGACCGAGGCGTAGGTCAGGATGGCGACGGTGGCCGCGGCCACCGCGGCCGCGAGGAGGCGACCGAAGCGGCGCACGGGGGTGGGGAACAGCTCGGCGGTGGAGAGCGAGAGGTGCCGGCGTTCACGCGTGGCGACCAGCCCGCCCAGGAAGGCGAGCCACAGCACGAGCTGCTTGAGGTACTCGGCACCGGCGGGGACGGCAAAGCCGAAGGGCCGCCCCAGGGTGTCGGCCAGCGGCAGGAGGGCCGCTCCCAGCAGGGCGGTGATCAGGAGGGCGTGCTCGAGGTGCCGGAGACCGCGGCCCACCGGACCGGGCAGGAGACGTGGGGGACCGCTCGCCAGCGGTTCCTGGCGCGGGGAGTCGTCGTCTTCGTCCGGCTCGTCAGCGTTCTCCGGCTCGTCGACCAGTCCCTCGGTCTTCTCCGGCACGTCGGCCGGTTGCGGCGCCTCTTCCGGCTCGTCGTCCGGCCCCGGCGTCTCGTGCTCAGGGTCTGAGGTCATGGGCTCTCCCGGACGGCGATGGCGGATTCCTCGGGCCGCGGCCTCATCGGAGGCCCTCGGAATGACCGCTCACTGATTGCTCCGGTACTCGTCGCGGAGGCGCATCGCCTCGTCGAAGGCCTCGGCGGGCACGACCCGCCTCTGATCTCGGGGTAGAGCGTCTCGGTCAGCTCTCTGCCACTCGGCCGTCTGCGCCTCGGTCACCGGCACCACGGTGAGGCCGCGCTTCTTCATCGCCTCGACGTCCTTCGCCTCGGCCTCGCTGATCTCCTTCCGGAGTCGGGCCCCCGCCTCCTCCGTCGCCTGACGGATGGCGGGCTGCACGTCGGCGGGGATCGTGTCCCACGCCTTCTTGGTGATGAGCGTGGCGCCGAGGAGGAGCTGCCAGCGCAGATCGGTCATGTACTGTGCGTGGTTGAAGAACTGGGAGATCACCGCCACCTGCGGCGGCGAGCTGAGGGCCTCGATGAGCCCCGTCTGGAGAGCAGTTGCGATCTCGGTCGAGGGCAGCGGCACCGGCTTGAAGCCGCCGGCGCGCCAGACCTCGACCGCCTCCGCGTCACCGGCCCACGTGAAGAGCTTGAGTTGCTGCAGGTCCGCGGGGACCGCAACCGGCTTCTTCGTGAAGAAGTGGACCCAGCCTCCGTCCATCCAGTTCAGGACGATGAAGCCCTTCTTCTCGAGGCCGGCCTCGAGCTTCGCCCGCATCTTCTCGTGGACCCAGTAGACCTCCTCGTAGGAGTCGTACATCAGCGGGACGCCGAGGGCATAGACCGACTTGTCGATCTCACCCACGCCCACCGCGCTCAGGACCCCGGCGCTCAGCGTGCCGAGGCGCATCTTGCGCACCACGTCGGGATCGTCCCCGGCGACGCCGCCCGGGAACAGGCGGACCTGGACCCGGCCTCCCGACACCTCCTTCCACTTCTCGGCGGTCTCCTTGAGGATGAGGTGCCACGAGGATCCGTCGGGGACGAGCGTCGCCATGCGGATGAGAACCCGCCCCTGCGCCTCGACCGGGGGATGCGCGGGCAGCGCCAGCGCCACGGCGAGCGTCGACGACCAGGACGCTCAGGGAAAGGCGGACGCGGCGGCCCCGCGCGGCGTTCGTCTCGGCATCGGGCATTGGGTTCCTCGGCATTGATGCGTCGTCTATTCGATGAAGTACTCGTCCACTCTGTCCAGCAGCCAGCGCGCGCGCTCGTGCATGAGGATGTTGACCAGGCGCTGGTCGTCGGGCGCGGTGGCGTCCACGGCGAGGGCCTTCTCCAGCGCCGCGGTGAAGCCCGCCCGGTCCTGCTCGGGGACGGCGATGCTCTCGGCGTAGGTCACATGGGGGGAGGCCTTGAGGCCGCGGGACAGCCGCAACGCCTCCTGGTAGTGCTCCAGGGCCTTCTCCTTCGAGCCGCCGATCGACGAGCGCCCGGACTCCCAGCTGACGAAGAACTCGTGGATCGAGCCCTTCCCCCACGAGGGGTCGAGGGCCAGCGCTCGCCGGGCGAGGGCCTCGACGATGGGCTGGTCCGCCGACACCTCGGAGTCGTTGATCTTGAGGGCCATGGCCCCGGCCCAGGCCGCCGCCGTCCAGTAGAGGAGCGGCACGTCCCTGGCCCTCGTCTTCTCGAGGGCCGCCACCGGATCCTGCGACAGCGCCGAGCGCAGCCCGGGGTGGTCCACCTCCAGCCCCCGGAGCCCGTAGCCGAGCGCTCGCAGGTAGAGCTTGCGGGCCCGGTCGCGCTGGTGGGTGGCCTCGGCGAGGCTGTCCTCCTCGATGTAGTCGGCCTCGAGCTGGACCCAGCCATAACGCGTACTGGACGAAGCCCGAACAGGCGGCGAGCAGGAGCCCCTTGTGCCGCGGCGACTCCGCCAGCAGGCTCTCCATCGTCTTGAGCCCGAAGGGGACGGCTTCGCCGACCAGCTCGGGATCGTCGTCCGAGGCGAAGGTCGAGCCGGTCTCGGCGAGGGCGTCGCCGAGCTTGTTGACCGCCATCTTCTTGATCGAGCAGGCCGGAAGGAGGGCGGCGCAAGGGCAAGGACCAGCAGCCGGCCGGAGACGGTCATGAGACTCCTCGTTCGTTGGGCTTCCGGCGACTTCTCGATTCTAGCACCGGGAGCCGTGACGCCCGTGTGACACCTCACACGCGGGGCCGCGGCCTCGACGGTCCGGCGTGTACGGGACCCTGCGCGGCTCAGGCCGTGCCGGTGTCCCCGGCCGGGTGCAGGGCCTCCTCGGCTTCGCGGGCCATGCGGCGGCCTCGCTCGACGTCGACCTTGGAGAGGAGGAAAGCGCCGAGGGCGAAGAAGACGACCAGGGTCAGGATCGCGGGACGGCTGGAGCCGACGGTGGCCAGCACGGTACCGAATACGAGCGGAGCCGAGAGCTCCTCCGAAGCGGTCGAAGACGCCGAAGAAGCCGAACATCTCGCCGGCCTTGTGGCGGGGAATCACGCTCGCGAAGAGTGACCGTCCCAGGGCCTGCGCCCCGCCCTGCACGGTGCCCACCAGACCCGCGATCACGAAGAACTGCGTCGAGGTCTGCAGCCAGAAGCCGTAGACGGAGATCACGCTGTAGACCGCGAGGGCCACGAAGATCGCCTGCTTGGCGCCGATCCGGTCCGCAAGAAGGCCGAAGGCGAAAGGCGAAGGGCACGCCCACGAACTGCACGATCACCAGGGCGGCGATCATGTGGGTCTCGGGGATGCCGACCTCGCTGCCGTATGACGTGGCCAGGCGGATGATCGTGTTGATGGCGTCGTTGTAGACGAGAAAGGCCAGCAGGAGGAGCCCGGCGTCCTTGTAGGTCCGCAGCTCGCGGAAGGTCTCGAGCAGGCGGCGCAGGCCGACGACGACCGGGTTCTCCCCGACCTCCTCGTCCGCCTCCAGCCGCGGCGACGGCTCGGGCACCTTCCGGAAGAGGGGGATCGAGAAGAGGACCCACCACACGGCCACGCTGGCGAAGGCGATCCGCGTGGCCGTGCCCGCGTCGGCGATGCCGAAGCTCTCGGGGCTCGCGATCATGAGGGAGTTGACGAGGAAGAGGATCCCGCCGCCGAGGTACCCGAGAGCGAAGCCCGCGGTGGAGACCCGGTCGACCTCGCTCCGGGCTCGCGATGCCGGGCAGCAGCGCGTTGTAGAACGCGAGGGTCGACATGATGCCGATGTTCGAGACGATGAAGGTCGCCAGCCCGAACACCCACTGGCCGTCGGCGATGAAGTACATCCCGGCGGTGCCCGCAACACCGAAGGCCAGGAAGGCACCGAGAAAGGCCTTCTTGGTCCCCCGGTAGTCCGCGATCGCCCCCAGGACCGGACCGACCAGGCCGACGAGGATGGTGGAGATGGCGACTGGCGAAGGCGTAGCGCGAGCGCGCGACCTCCGGCGCCAGGTCCGCAGCGGCCACCCGATAGAAGAACAGCGGGAAGATCATGATGATGGTGGTCATCCAGGCCGAGTTGGCCACGTCGTAGAGGGCCCAGGCCCGCAGCTCCGGGCGGTGCAGCCCGAGACGGTCGAGGAACGATCGCTTGGCCATGAAGGGCCAAGGGTAGCGCAAGTCGGGGCGTGTCGGTGGTCACATCGACTCGGTGGGCGCCGTGCGAGCCGCGATCCGACACTCTCGATGCTGCGGGCTTCTCGCCGAGGCCCCGTGGCCTGGCAGTTTTGTCGGATCGGGGCTAGGCTCGGGGCGTCATGTTCGAAAACAACGGCCCACGCCCCTCACACACCCCCTGGGCGCTCGCCTTCGCGGCCGTCGCGGTCGTGGCCATCGTCGCCGGGAGCTTCGTCTATGTCTTCCGCTCGGCGCGGTCCCTCCCCGAGGACGTCATCCAGGGCGGTCGGCAGGCGCTGCAGGACCTGGCCAGCGTCGCCGCCGCCTTCCGCACCGGGACGGTGACGACCACGTTCCGCAGCTACGCCACCCAGGTGACCGGCACCACGCGCCTGCAGTTTGCCGAGGTGAAGCAGATGGAGGTCTTCGAGCGGCGGGACGAGGCGGTCGTGCTCTGGGGGACCTTCGCCCTCCCCGACGTCGTGGTGGAGGCCCGGGCGCCGGTCGAGTACACCTACTTCCTCGACCTCGACAGGGAGTGGCAGTTTCACCTCGAGGGGAAGGACGTCCACGTGGTCGTGCCGCCGGTGGAGTACAACCGGCCCGCGGTCGACGTCTCCGCCCTGCGTTACGTGATCAGGGAGGGGAGCGTCATGCGCGACGAGCAGATCGCCCTCGAGAAGCTGCGAGCCGAGCTCAGCTCCCTGGCCGAGCGCCGGGCCCGGCAGCAGATCCCCCTCGTGCGGGAAACGGGCCGGCGGAGCGTCGAGGCCTTCGTCGAGACCTGGCTCGTGCAGCGTTTCGCCGACGGCGACGGCTACCGGGCCCGCGTGCGCTTCGCCGATGAGCCCGTTCCCGAGGCCCCGGCCGTCCCTTCACCGACCGGTTGATCGACGAGAGCGCCAGGGCTCTCCGATTCAGCAGAACACGACGATCGTCCAGCGGCGGCGCGCCCACGGCGACGTCGAGCCAGCAGAGAGCCTTGGGATCACTCCCGCGATGTGGGGCCCCAGACGAGGCTCAAGTCCTTCTCCAACAGTCCGCCCACCTTCGCCGCCAGGCGACGCGTCGTGCCGCGCTCGAACTCGCCGCGGATGTGGAGCGACTCTCCGAAATCCCCACCCGTGACCTGCACGCGCACCACGTGCTCACCGGGGGCGACGTCGATCGTCTTGGTGAGGATCCCTTTGTAGGCCTTGAGCGAGAAGACCTTGTGGGCCACCTGTCCCCGGAAGCTCTCCTCGAGCATTTCGTCCCCGTCGATCCAGACGGTCAGTACCCCGCGCTCCAGGGAGTGCTCGAGCACGATCTCGAGGGAGGCGGTCGGGAGGACGGGTGCGAGCGTCGGGAGGGGGATCACCGGCTTCCCGCGCCAGGGGATCGTCAGGGCGGCGAGGAAGCCCACGATCACCAGGCTCAGTGCGCCCACGAACAACCCCAGCGACTTCCGATGGGGCGCGGGCGGAGAGGGCGTGTCGGGGCGCGGGGACTCCTCCGCGGGGACGGGAGCGGACGACCTCGCGCCGGGCTTCGCCGGAGCAGGCGCCGGGGCGGGCGCCGAAGCCAGCGTCGACTCCCCGTCGAGGACGGGAAGGACCTCCGTGTGGCGGGGAGGACGCCCGGCCAGAATGTCGTGGAGGTCCTCGGCGAAGGACAGGGCGTCCGGGTAGCGTTCCTCCGGGCACTTGGCCATGGCCCGCGCGACGACCGCATCGACCTCGGGGGGAAGCCCCTCGACCCCCCGGGATGGTGGAGCGGGATCCTCCTGCTGAACACGCAGGAGGATCACCGGGAGGGAGGGCCCGTCGAAGACCTTCTTGCCGGTGAGGAGCTGATACACCACGCAGCCCAGGGAGAAGACGTCGCTGCGGGCGTCGGCCACCTGGCCCGCCGCCTGCTCGGGCGACATGTAGGAGGGCGTGCCGAAGAGATCCCCGGCCACCGTCAGCTGGGAGGTGGGCAGGCGCGCGATGCCGAAGTCCATGACCTTCGGCTGGCCGGACGGCAAGAGCATGACGTTGGCCGGCTTGATGTCCCGGTGGACGATGCCCTGGCGGTGGGCGTCCTGCAGCGCCTCCGCGGTGCGGGCGCCGATCCTCAATGCCTCGCGCCACTCCAGGCGCGTGCCACCCGCGGTCACGTCCTCCAGCGTCTGGCCTTCGAGGAACTCCAGGGCGATGTAGAGGGTGCCGGACTCCTCGTCCCGTCCGACGTCGTGGACAACGACGATACCGGGATGGGAGAGGACGGCTGCCGCGCGCGCCTCGGAGATGAAGCGGGTTTCGTAGTGCCCGCGCGCGTCCTCGGGGATCGAGAAAGCGAGCTGGATCGCCTTCAGGGCGACGCGGCGGTGGAGCATCGGGTCGTGGGCCTCGTACACGACGCCCATCGTCCCGCGCCCCAGCTCCCGCCGGATCTCGTAGCGGCCAAGCCTCTTCGGTCGTCGCTCTTTCATCGTCTCGCGCACCTCGCAGCGGCAGCGCCCCTGCGGCCTCGCGTCCGGCCCGGCCCCTAGTATCGCCCACTCGCCAACGACGTCGTGGGTCGTTCGGGTAACCGAAGAGCCCAGCCCCGCGGTAGGATTTGCGGGCCGAGGATCCCTACGCTCGATTTTCGGTGTCCGCGTCGCCCGTCCCGGGCAATCCAGCCGTTCGGCACGGCACCCACTTTGCAGCGTGTGTCCTCGGACGCCTGAGGCTGCCCGTGCCGTCCAGAGGAAGTTGGCATGTCCGATACGGCGCACGCGGCCCGGTACCGGCCGTACCGCGACGCCATCCGACGACGCGTCTGCGCTGTCTGCCTCGACGGCGCCGTGGACGGAGCCTGCCTCCTCGCCGGCGACCGGACCTGCGCCGTGGACGAGCATCTCCCGCAGCTCGTGGGGGCCATCCGGGCCGCGCGGGCCGGACGAGAGGATGGCTACGCTGCCGCGGTCGAGGCGCGCGTGTGCCGCCACTGCTCCCACCGCCATCCAAGCGGGGGCTGCTCGCTTCGCCAGGACGGCAGCTGCGCCCTCGCCGTCTATCTGCCCCTTCTGGTCGAAGCCATTGAGGAGGTCGATGACGGCGATGAGGCAGCGTAGTTCCTGCGCCAGGGGTCTGCCCTCCCGCGAAGCTTGCTGGCCGTGAAGCCCCGAAACGCCCAAAACGTCCTTTCCACTTGCACCCTGGCGTCACTTCTCTGTAGTCTGGGGGCTGACAGGGGGCTGGTGCGTTTGCATTAGTCCAAGGGACTTTAGGTGGGGGGCGGCGAGAACCACCTCGAGATTAAACCCTTGCCGGCATTGGAGACGCGGGAGCGGGCACGCGCCTTGCTGATACAGTGGCCAAGGGGGAGACCATGACTGGACGTGTCCTGGAGACCCGCCGGTGGAATGGCGAGCAACGCACCGAGGTGCTCGACGTGCTCGCGCAGAGCGACACACCCGCCCTGGCCACGGACATCGGCGGTCACATTGTTTTCTGGAATCGAGCGGCGGAGCGACTCCTAGGCCGCCCGACGAACCAGGTGCTCGGCCGCCGGTGCTACGACGTCCTCGGGGGACGGGACGTTTTCGGCAACCGATTCTGTCACGAGAACTGCTCTGTCATCTCCATGTCGCGCCGGGGCGAGCCGGTGCAGGGCTTCGAGATTCTCATGGGGTCCTCGCCGAAGCAGGAGCAGGCCCTCAACGTGAGCATTGTCAGGATCCCGGGGACCCGTTCGGAGCTCGCGACCCTGGTGCACATCCTCCAGCCGATCGATCGGGCCGGCCGCCTCACGCGTGCCCTGGAGCGACTCGGCGCCCAGAGGCCGGGGACCCAACAGGACGGCTGGGAGCCGGTCACCACGTCGGGCCCGGTGGCCCTGCCCAAGGCCCCGCCGCTGACCGAGCGTGAGAAGGAGATCCTTCGCTGGGTGGCGGCGGGCCTGCAGAACAAGGAGATCGCCCAGAAGCTGGGGATCAGCCTCGCCACCGTGCGCAACCACATCCACAACATCCTCGAGAAGCTGGATGTGCACTCGAAGCTGGAGGCGGTCTCGCTGGCCTTCCGGCAGGGCTGGGTGACGGGCCCGAACGGGGAGCTCGGCATCACCTCGGAGCCTTTCACGCGTCAGTAGCCCGGCGCTGCCCGCGGCGGAGATGGCAGGACATCCGGGAGGACGGCCCCACGGCGCCGTCGGCGGCGAACCCGCCTTCATGCGGGCGGTGGATTTCGCGGTCAGCCCCTTCCTCGTGATCTGGGAGACGACCCAGTCCTGCGCGCTGGCGTGTCGCCACTGCCGGGCCTCGGCCCAGCCGGGGCGCGACCCCCGCGAGCTGACGACCGAGGAGGGACGGCGCGTCATCGACGAGGTTGCGGAGATGGGGACACCCCTCCTCGTTCTCAGCGGGGGCGACCCCGTGAACCGGCCCGACCTCCTCGACCTCATCCGACACGGCAAGTCGCGCTCGCTGCGCGTGGCCACCATCCCCGCGGCCACGGATTGCCTCACCCGCGATCTCGTGAAGGATCTCAAGGCGGCCGGGCTCGACCAGATGGCGGTCAGCCTCGACTTTCCCCGCGCCGAGCAGCACGACTCCTTCCGCGGCGTCCCGGGCTCGTTCGCGAAGACCATGCAGGCGGTCGAGTGGGCCCACGAGGCGGGGCTCCCCCTCCAGGTCAACACCACCGTCTGCGGCGACACCGCCCCCTACCTCGAGGAGATGGCGGAGTTCGTCCAGAAGCTCGGCATCGTCTTCTGGGAGGTGTTCTTTCTCGTCCCGATGGGGCGGGGAACGCTCCTCACCGGTCTCAGCGCCTCCGAGTGCGAGCGCCTGTTCGAGGTCATCTACGGGCTGCAGAAGAAGGGCGAGTTCATCGTCAAGGTGACGGAGGCGCCGCACTACCGCCGCCACGTGGCCCAGCGGGAGATGAAGGAGGCCGGGCAGTCAGCGCGCCCGGCCGGCCAGGCGAAGATGCCGAAGCGGCTCACGCAGTCCGAGGGTCCCGGCCACACGGTGGGCCTCGCCCCGCGGGGCGTGAACTCGGGCAAGGGCTTCCTCTTCATCTCCCACGTGGGCGAGATCTTCCCGAGCGGCTTCCTGCCGATTCCGGTCGGTGCCGTGCGCGAGATGGGCCTGGCCCACGCCTATCGGGACACCGAGCTGTTCCGCAACCTGCGCGCGCCCGACCTGCTGAAGGGTCGCTGCGGACGATGCGAGTTCCGCGACATCTGCGGCGGCTCGCGCTCACGCGCCTTCGGCCTCACCGGGGATCCCTTCGAGACCGATCCCTGGTGCTCCTACGAACCCTTGGCGTAGCCGTTCCGATTCAGTGAAGCTGGAAGTCGACGATCACCGGGAGGTGGTCGCTCGCGACCCTCGAGAGCTTGAGCCGACACCGCCGCACCGAGGCGAGGTGCATCGGTCCCCGGAAGTACACCCGGTCGAGAGCCCCCTGGGGGAAGAAGGACGGGAACGTCGGGATGGGCCGCTCGCGCCGGGCGTTGCCGCCGGTCGCCGAGCGGAAGCCCAGGAGCTCCACGAAGATCGCCCGCAGGAGCGAGCGCCAGTCGTTGAAGTCCCCGGCCACGATGCACGGCACGTCGTAGGGCAGCGACCGGAACTCCTTCGAGCGCACCAGGATCCCGAGCTGCTTCTCGCGCTCGCGAGCGGAGAGACCGAGATGCATGTTGAAGATCTCGAGCCGCCGCGCCTTTCCATGAGCGGGACGGGCGTCGATGCGGGTGTGCTGGCAGCCCCGCCGCTTCCGGATTCCGACGGTCAGGTCGATGTTCCGCTCGCGCCGGATCGGCCAGCGGCTCAGGGTCGCGTTGCCGTAGCGACCCTTGCGCAGGGTGACGTTGTGCCCGATGGCGTAGTGCTCGTACCCGAGGGTCTCGGCGAGCTCCCGGCCGAGATCCAGCTCGCGCGAGCGCGGCGCCCCCTCGTCCACCTCCTGGAGCATCACGACGTCGGGGAGGTAGTAGCCGATGATCGAGGCGATGCGCTCTGGACGGAAGCGGCGGTCGACTCCGATCGCCCGGTGGATGTTGTAGCTCAGGATTCGAAGCTTCACCTCCCGCCAGAATAGCAGAGCGGCGGCTTGACGAGACGTGGGGCCTCCGGCTAGCGTTCGCGCGCGCATGGCTCGCTTCCGCCTCGACCTCGAATACGTCGGGACACGATACCGCGGCTGGCAGATCCAGAAGAATGCCCGCACCGTCCAGGGTGCGCTCCACGAGGTGGTCCGGAGGGTGTCGGGCCGTACCGATTTCGAGACCTACGGCTCCGGCCGCACCGACGCCGGGGTCCACGCGCTTCACCAGGTCGCCCACCTCGATCTCGAGACCCGGGCCGCCCCGGGGTCCCTGCGACGCGCCCTGAACGACGAGCTGCCCGCCGACATCAACGTCCTGTCGGCCGAAAAGGTCTCGCGCCGCTTCCACGCCCGGCACTCCGCGGTCGGGCGCAGCTACCTCTACCAGATCGCCCGAAGGCGGACCGCTTTTGGCAAGCCCTTCGTCTGGTGGATCCGCGATCCCCTGGACGTGCCGCGTCTTCACCGCGCGGCCCGGCAATTCGAGGGACGGCACGACTTCCGCTCCTTCTCCGACGCCGACCCGGGGGCAGGCTCCACCCGCGTGGAGATCGAGGCCGTGGAGGTGGGGGAGGCGGAGGGTCTCGTGCTCGTCCGCGTACGCGGGTCGCACTTCCTCTGGAAGATGGTGCGGCGTATGGTTGGCGTCCTGGCCGAGGTCGGCCGCGGCAAGCTGGAGCCCGCCGACGTCGAGCGCTTCCTGCGCGAGGACTCGCGCGCCCCGGCGCGACTGACCGCGCCCCCCTCGGGTCTCTTCCTCGAGCGGGTTTTCTATGATGAAGAAGGCGAGCGGGAGTGGCCGCTTCGCCCGGTGCTGAACCTCACCTCGGGAGGGTGATGTGACGAAGACCCACCGGCCGGGACCCGCTCTCGTGGTGAGGAGCCGTGGAGAAGAAGAAGGAGGTGCGCCCTGACCGATCGATCCACGCCCGCCCCGTGGTCCGACGTCACCGATCTGGGTGACGACCTGTGGGCCATCGATACCGGCTTCAAGCGCCCCCTGTTCGATGCCAGTCACCTGATCGTGGAGAAGGGCCGCGCCGCCTTCGTGGACGTGGCCACCAGCCACTGCGTGCCTCGGCTGCTCGCGGGGCTCGAGGGCCGCGGGCTCGACCCGGGTGACGTCGACTACGTCATCCTCACTCACGTCCACCTCGACCACGCCGGGGGGGCGGGCGCCCTGTTGCGCCATCTGCCGAGCGCAAAGCTCGTGGTGCACCCCCGAGGGGCCCGTCACATGATCGACCCCTCCGTGCTGTTGAAGGGGTCCTCCGCGGTCTTTGGCGAAGAGGAAGTGCGCACCGCGTACGGCGACGTCGTGCCCGTGGATCCCCAGCGGGTGATCGAGGCGGGAGAGGGGTTTGAGCTCGAGGTGGGCGGCCGACCGCTGACGTTTCTCGACACCCCGGGGCACGCTCGTCACCACGTCTGCATCTGGGACGAGAGGTCCCGATCGTTCTTCACCGGAGACACCTTCGGCCTGGCCTACCCGGAGCTGGCGAGCGACCGCGGTGTCTTCATCATGCCCACGACCACCCCGGTCCACTTCGACCCCGAGGCCCTGGAGGCGTCGATCGATCGGATGCTGGAGCGGAAACCCCAGGCGATGCTCCTGACCCATTACTCGCGGGTCACCGACGTCGCGCGGCTCGCCGGTGTCCTCCTCGAGCAGGTGCGCGCCCTGGCCGACCTGGGCCGCGCCGCCGATGGCCGCGCGGACCGGGCCGACCATCTCCGGACGGCGGTCGGGGAGTATTTCCTCGGACGGGCAATGGGCCACGGCTGTCCGCACTCGAAGGAGGAGCTGCGCGGACTCCTGGCGCACGACGTCGAGCTGAACGCCCAGGGCCTCGAGGTCTGGCTGGACAGGGCGAAGCGGTAGCGCTAGAGGCCCCGCGCCGTGAAGCGACACACGACTCTGGGGGTAGGACGCTAGTCCTTGAGCCGCCTCAGACGGCGGATGGCCTCCTTCAGGGTCTCCTCGTCCTTGCAGAAGGCGAAGCGGACCATGTGGCGCGGCCCGCCCTCGAGGCCGAAGGCGCTGAGAGGGATTGCCGCGACGCCGACGCGCTCGGGGATTTCGCGGCAGAAGGCGACGTCGTCGTCGAAGCCGAGCGGTCGGATGTCGGCGTTCGCGAAGTAGGTGCCCGTCGGTGGCTCCACGAGGAAGCCGATCTCGGCCAATCCCCGACACAGCCCATCGCGCCGTGAGCGGTACCCTTCTCGGAGCTCGTCGTAGTAGTCGTCGCGGGCGCCGAGCGCCGCCGCCATCGCATGCTGGAAGGGCGTGGCCACGGCGTAGGCTGTGAACTGGTGAGCCGCCCGAACCGCCGCGGCGAGGGGTGGCGCCGCGCAGCTCCAGCCGATCTTCCACCCGGTGAGGCTGAAGGTCTTGCCCGCCGACGAGATCGTGACCGTCCTTTCCCTCATGCCCGGCAGCGTGGCGAGGGGAATGTGCTCGCCTTCGAAGACGATGTGCTCGTAGACCTCGTCGGTGATGGCGATGAGGTCGTGCCGCGTGCAGACTTCGGCGATCGTCTCCAGCTCTTTGCGGGTGACGACCTTGCCCGCCGGGTTGTTCGGTGTGTTGAGCAGCAAAGCGCGGGTCTTCGTTCCGACCACCGTCTCGAGCTCGCCGGGATCGAAGGTGAAGTCCGGTGGCACCAGGCGGACGACGCGCTCGCGGGCGCCGGCCATGGAGATGTCCGGACGATATGCATCGTAGAAGGGTTCGAAGAGAACGACCTCGTCCCCGGGCTCGAGGAGCGCCTGCAGCGTCGCAAAGAGGGCGCCGGTGGCGCCGGCGTGGACGGTGACCTCGGTGGCCGGGTCGTGCTCCAGGCCGTAGAAGCGGCGCTGATGGTCGGCGATGGCGCGTCGAAGCTCGGGCACACCGGGCATCGGGGCGTACTGGTTGTGGCCCGCCCGCATCGCCTCCATCGCGGCGTCCATGACGAACGCCGGGCCGTCGAAGTCGGGATAGCCCTGCCCGAGGTTGAGCGCGTCGTGGCGGGCGGCGAGCGCGGTCATCTCCGCGAACACGGACGTCCCGAAGGGGGCGAGGCGCCGGGTGAGAGGAGTACGCACGAGAGGTGAGTGTAACAGCCGTGGCCTCGGGCTACGGCCCGACGGCGGCGGTCACCGGGGCGCGGGGTGTCGGGGGTTGAGCGCGGCGGCGGAGGTCTCAGAGCGCGAAGAGGCGGCGCGGGCCCCCTTCGTCTGGCGAGCGAGGTCGGCCACGTAGCGGTGGAATGCCAATCCCCGTGTGAGCTCGGGGTGGAAGGTGGCCGCGATGACCCGCCCCTGGCGCACCAGCACCGGCTCGTCCCCGAGGCGGCCGAGGACGTCGACCTCGGGCCAGAGGGCCTGGAAGCGGGGCGCGCGGATGAAGACCCCGTCCACGGGGCCGCCCAGCGTCGGCGCGTCGACCGCCGCCTCGAACGAGTCGACCTGGCGGCCGAAAGCATTGCGCTCGATCACCGCGTCGAGGAGCCCGAGGCTCGGCTGTCGAGGGCGAACCTCGCGGGCGAGCAGGATCGCGCCCGCGCACGTCCCGGCGAGGATCCCGCCCGTGTCGTGGAAGTGCCGGAGACGGTCGAACCAGGGCTCGTCCTCCATGAGGTTGAGGAGGGTCGTGCTCTCTCCGCCCGGGATCATCAGCCCGCCGAGGCCCTCGAGGTCCGCCACGCGACGGATCTCGCGCACCTTGAGGCCGACCTCGCGAAACGAGGTCGCGTGCGCGGTGAAGGCGCCTTGAAGTGCGAGGACCCCGATCGTGGGTGCTGCCATCACCAGCCTCGCGTCTGGAGCTTCTCCTCCTCGGGCATCTGCGACATCTCGAGTCCGGGCATGGCGTCGCCGATCCCCCGGGAGACCTCGGCCACCACCTTCGCGTCCTGCCAGTGGGTGGTGGCGCGCACGATCGCCTTCGCCCGGCTCGCCGGGTCCGTCGACTTGAAGATGCCGGAGCCGACGAAGACGGTCTCCGCCCCGAGGGCCATCAGGAGTGCCGCGTCCGCGGGAGTGGCCAGACCTCCGGCGGCGAAGTTGGGGACCGGGAGCTTGCCGGTCTCGGCCACGAGCTTGACGAGCTCGTAGGGCGCGCCGAGGTTCTTTGCCTCGGTCATCAGCTCCTCGGGCCCGAGCGTCGTCAGCCGCCGGATGCCGGACATGACCGACCGCATGTGCCGCACGGCCTCGACCACGTTGCCCGAGCCGGCCTCGCCCTTGGTGCGGATGAGCGCGGCGCCCTCGCCGATCCGACGCAGGCCCTCACCGAGGTCGCGGCAGCCGCAGACGAAGGGGACCTTGAAGGCGAACTTGTCCACGTGGAAGGCCTCGTCGGCCGGGGTCAGGACCTCGCTCTCGTCGATGTAGTCCACCCCGAGGGCCTCGAGCACGCGGGCCTCGGCGAAGTGACCGATGCGGCACTTGGCCATGACGGGAATGCTGACCACGTCCATGATCCGGGTGATGACGTCGGGGTCGGCCATGCGGGCCACGCCCCCGTCCTTCCGGATGTCGGACGGCACGCGCTCGAGCGCCATGACCGACACCGCCCCCGCGTCCTCGGCGATCTTCGCCTGGTCGGGCGTGGTGACGTCCATGATGACGCCGCCTTTGAGCATCTCGGCGAGGCCGGTCTTCAGGGTCAGGGTTCCGGTCTTCTTCTCGTCCATCGTGATCCTCGGTCGTTTCGGATGAAGATTGTATCGATACAATCGGGGCCGTCATCCGGCCTGCGCACTCCAATCTAGTTGCTGGAAGTGTGTGACGTCAACGACTATATTGTCACCATGACAATCTGGCAACCGAGGCTCTCCGGGCGCGACGGACCCCGCTATTTGGCGATCGCCGAGGCCCTCGCCGAGGCCGTTGCCTCCGGTGGGCTCTCCGCGGGGAGCCGGCTGCCGACTCACCGGGAGCTGGCCGAGCGCCTCGGAGTGACGGTGGGGACCGTGAGCCGCGCGTACGGTGAGGCGGCTCGGCGCGGCCTCGTGTCGGGCGAGATCGGGCGCGGCACCTTCGTCCGGGGCAGCGCTGTCGACGAGGCGTCCGAGGACCGGGACGAGACGATCGACCTCGCCCAGAACCATCCGCCCGAGCCGGCGTCCCGCCCCGAGCGGGCGGCCCTGGCCTCCTCGCTCGCCGCCATCACCGCAGGGGCCGATCTCGGGCGCCTGCTCGCCTACCCGGCCGCGGGTGGGAACCCCGAGGATCGCGAGGCCGGGGCCGCGTGGATCGGACGGGCGGGCGTGTCGGCGGCCGCGGACCGCGTGCTGGTGTGCACGGGGAGCCAGCACGGGCTCACCGTCGTCCTCGCCACGTTGCTCCGACCGGGTGACCTGCTCCTCACGGAGGCGCTCACCTATGCGGGCCTGAAGTCGGTGGTGGGGCTGCTTCACCTGAAGGTCGCGGGGCTCCCCCTCGACGCCCACGGTCTGAGGCCCGACGCGTTCGAGCAGGCCTGTCGGAAGGGGAACGCCCGTGCACTGTACGTCATTCCCACCCACCACAACCCGACCACTGCGGTCATGCCGTTGGAGCGCCGCCGCGAGATCGCGGCGATCGCCGAGCGTCACGGCGTGGTCATCGTCGAAGACGACGTGCACGGCCTGCTGCCCGAGAGCCGGCCCGTCCCCCTGGCCGCCCTCGCGCCCGAGCACACCTGCTTCCTCACCAGCACGTCCAAGACGCTCGCCCCTGGCCTGCGCATCGCCTACGTCCTGGCGCCGGCGGTGATGGTCCCGCGCCTGACCGACAGCCTCCGCGCCACGACCTGGGCGGTCGCCCCGTTGACCGCCGCGGTCGCGTCGTCGTGGATCGTGAGTGGGACGGCCGATGCCATCCTGGCCGAGCGCCGGCGCGAGGCCCGCGCGCGCCAGAGCCTTGCCCGCGAGGCCCTCGCCGGCGCCGACTACGATGCGCAGCCCGAGGCGTACTACCTGTGGCTGAGGCTGCCCGAGCCCTGGCGGCGCGACACCTTTGCTGCGGTCCTGCAGGCACGGGGCGTCGCGCTCACCTCCGCCGAAGCGTTCGCGGTCGGTCGCGACCCGGCCCCCCACGCCGTGCGCCTGTGCCTGGGCGCGGCCCGCAGCCGCGACGCGCTGAGTCGCGGGCTGGGTCTCGTGGCCGACGTTCTCCGCGGCGCCGGAGAGGCCGGCACCGCGGTGGTGTGAGAGCCGATCGCACCGACCCGGTCTCACAGGAGCGCGGTAGCGGCCCTGTCTTCTACGTTCTTACGTCTTGGCGTCTTCGCTGGGCGTTCGCCCCATTCCATCGCCCGAGTCGCTATCGCATACTAAGCGGGCGTGAGATTGTGGCGTCCCCACGCCTGCCGCCGCGGAGCCCGGGCGCCGAGTGAGCAAGATGCGCCTGAGCCCCATCCTGTTGCCCGCCGTGCTGCTACTTGGGGGCGTGTCGCTGGCGCCGGCATCAGAAGGGCCGCTGGACGCCAGCGCTGAGGACAACCCCTACGGCCGGCTCTACCCGCCCCGGGTCTACGACACCGTGAGGCTGGCGGGTGAGGCCCCGAGCATCGACGGCCGTCTGGACGACGTGGCCTGGCAGGAGGGGCAGTGGTCCGGGGACTACACGCAGTACATGCCGACCGAAGGTGCGGAGCCCTCTCAGCCCACCGAGATCAAGATCCTCTACGACGACAAGAACGTGTACGTCGCCATCCGCGCCTACGACGACCCGCAGGAGGTCCACCGGCACACGACCCGTCGGGACACCTTCGCCGGCGACATCGTCGGCGTCTGCTTCGACAGCTACTTCGACAAGCGGACGGGCTTCGAGTTCGACCTCAACGCGGGGGGGAGCAAGATCGACCTGATCCTGGGAAACGACGGCTGGGACACGACCTGGGACGCCGTGTGGGACGGCAAGGTGGGGATGGAGGACGACGCCTGGACCGCAGAGTTCCAGGATACCCCTCAGCCAGCTCCGCTACGCCTCTCACGAGGATCAGGTCTGGGGGCTCCACGCCTGGCGCTGGATCGCCCGCAACCGGGAAGAGGCCCAGTGGAACCTGATCCCGCGGAACAACACCGGCCTCATGCACAACATCGGGGAGCTCCACGGGATCCGAGGACCTCCCGAAGAACCGGCGGATCGAGCTCCTCCCGCACGTCCTCGGCGAGCTCGACTCGGCGAAGTTCACCGCGGACGACCAGCGTGAGCGGACGATGGCGAACGGCTCCGCCGGCCTCGACGCCAAGGTGGGGCTCAGCTCGAACTTCACGCTGGATGCCACGGTGAACCCCGACTTCGGGCAGGTGGAGGCCGACCCCTCGGTCATCAACCTGACCGCCTACGAGACGTTCTTCGAGGAGAAGCGGCCCGTTCTTCCTCGAGGGGAAGAACATCTTCCAGTTCGACCTGGGGAGGGCTTGTCCGACGGCGGCAACATGCTCTATTACTCCCGCCGGATCGGGGCGGCCCCGTCCCTGCTGCCCTCGCTCGGCGAGGGCGAGTTCACCGGCTCGCCCCCGGCCGCCACCACGATCCTCACGGCGCTGAAGGTCACCGGGAAGACGCGGAACGGACTCTCGGTCGGCCTCGTTCAGAGCCTGGGCTCGAAGGAGACCGTGGACGTGTCCGTCGACGGCCGCGAGCGCAGCCAGGTCGTCGAGCCCGCCACCCACTACCTGGCCGGCCGGGTCCAGAAGGACTGGGCCAAGGGCAACACCATCCTCGGGGGCATGGTCACATCGACGCATCGCTGGATCGAGCGATCCGGCGCTCGCCTTCCTGCCCGACCGATGCGGTCACCGCGGGTGTCGACTTCGCCCAGTACTTCGGCAATCGCTCGTGGGCCTGCAGGCGAAGGGGATCTTCAGCCACGTGACCGGCGACCCCGAGGCGATCCTCGAACTGCAGACCGGGCGCAGTCCACTACTTCCAGCGCTCGGACGCCACCCATCTGGAGGTGGACCCGACCGCGACTTCGCTGTCCGGCCACGGTGGACTCGTCCGGCTCGGACGATCGGGCAACGGCAAGTGGAGGGTCTCGGATTCGCTGCGGTGGATCTCGCCCGGTCTCGAGCTGAACGACGTCGGCTTTCTCCGCCAGGCCGACCTGATCCGGAACGACTTCTCGAGTTCGGCTACAGGGATACGGATCCACGGGGTCCCCTGCGCATGGTGGGTCGCTTCCGTCCAGCGGGAGGACGCGTGGGACATGGTGGCCTCCAGACGGAGCCGCCACCGGTCTCTCCGCCGGAACCGAGTTCCAGAACAAGTGGAGCGTCGGAGCCTCGCTGCGCCGGCACGCACCGGTCGACACGCGACTTCTCCGAGGCGGCCCGTCCGATGAGGTTGAGCCCCTTCCTCCACATGTCCCTGAACGCGTCGACGGATCCCTCGAGGCGGGTCCGGGTGAGCGCGCGATGTCGCACGCCCACCGCTTTGCGGACGGAGCCCTCCAGCAGGTTCGATTTCTCGCCCGGGGTGGGCATCCGGCTCACGAACGCGTTCTCGGTGTTCGCGTCGTACGACTACTCCCACGAGGTCGACGACCTGCAGTACGTGGACACGCCCGAGACGATCTGCCGGGCCCCGCTTCGTGATGGGCCGCATCGACCAGACCACACACAGCCTCACCCTGCGCCTCAACGTGCACATCACGCCGGACCTCTCCATCCAGTACTACGGCAGCCCGTTCGTGTCGTCCGGGAGCTACATCGCCTTCAAGAAGGCCACCGACACCCTGGCCGAGGAGTACGACGATCGCTTCCACGTCTACGCCTCCGACGAGATCGCCTTCGTGCCGGAGGAGAACACCTACGACGTGCAGGAGGCGGCCGGTGGACCCGGCAGCCGGTACTCCTTCGGCAATCCCGGACTTCAGCTTCCGGGAGTTCCGGTCGAACCTGGTGGTGCGCTGGGAGTACCGACCGGGCTCGTCGTTCTACGTCGTCTGGTCCCAGGGCCGCACCAGCGACAGCGACCTCTACGACGACTCACTCGACACAACTTCGACGCTCTCTGGCGGAGCGCGGCCCGCAACGTCTTCCTGGTGAAGCTCCAGCACTGGTTTTCTCTTTGACCCGCCACTTGGTCCGGCACGGCGCGCGCGGGCTGAAGGCCCGGAGAGCTGGGCAGGCCGCGGCGGGCGGGACCCGGCGAGGACCGCAGCGTTCGTTCCCGGCCAACCGAGGATCGCAGACGGGTGGCCGCCGTGGCCGCACCCGCAGAGGAGCCCTGAGCGAACCGCGCGGCGACACGGGCTCAGAGTGAACCTGACCGGCAGATTCCGAGTTCGACGCCTCTGCACCGAACTCGGAATAATATTGCCTATGCCCTACCAGCCCATCGAAGACTACGGGGTGATCGGAGACCTGCACACGGTTGCCCTCGTGGGCCGGAACGGGTCGATCGACTGGATGTGCTACCCCCACTTCGACTCCCCGAGCATCTTCGCCGCCATCCTCGACGACGAGCGCGGGGGGCGGTTCCAGATCGCGCCGACGGGCGAGGACGTGACCCGGAAGCAGATGTACTTCCCGGACACGAACGTCCTCCTGACGCGATTCCTGTCCGCGGACGGGGTGGCGGAGGTGTCGGACTTCATGCCGGTGGGGGCTTCGGTCGGGAGTCACGGGCACCACCAGCTCATCCGCAGCGTTGCCGTCGTCCGCGGGGCGATGAGGCTCCGGGTGGTCTGTCGTCCCGCGTTCGATTACGCCCGGGCCGAGCACACCGTCGAGGTCCGACCCGAGGGCGTCTGCTTCCACGCCGACGGCCTGAGCCTCGCGCTGACATCCCCGACCCCGATGCGGGCCGAGGGACAGGCGGCGGTGGCGGAGCTCGAGCTGAAGGAAGGGGAGCGGGCCAGCTTCGTCCTCTCCGGCCTGGAAGGAAGGGAGGGCTGCCCGCGGCCCGTCTCCGAGGAGGAGGCGGAGCAGGCGTTCCGTGCCACCCTCGACTACTGGCAGCGCTGGCTGGCCCAGTGCGACTACCGGGGCCGGTGGAGGGAGCAGGTGCAGCGCTCCGCCCTCGCCCTCAAGCTGCTGACGTACGAGCCGACGGGGGCGATCGTCGCTGCCCCCACGAGCAGCCTGCCCGCACCCATCGGCGGCGAGCGGAACTGGGACTACCGCTACACCTGGATCCGCGACGCCAGCTTCACCCTCTACGGGCTGATGCGGATCGGATTCACCCAGGAGGCGAGGGGCTTCACCCGCTGGCTGGGGGCGCGGGTCCAGGAGACGGGAGGAGACGGGTCGCTCCAGATCATGTACGGGATCGACGGACGGCACGAGCTGCGCGAGGAGACACTCGGCCACCTCGAGGGTTATCGGGGCTCGCGGCCGGTGCGCGTCGGCAACGGCGCCTTCAACCAGCTTCAGCTCGACATCTACGGCGAGCTGATGGACGCCATGTACCTCTTCAACAAGTACGGCACACCCATCGGCTACGACGCGTGGGTGAAGCTGCGCCGGATCCTGAACCACGTGTGCGACGTCTGGTCGGAGCCGGACGAGGGGATCTGGGAGGTCCGCAGCGGGAGACAGCACTTCGTCTACTCCAAGCTCATGTGCTGGGTCGCGCTCGACCGGGGGCTGAGGCTGGCCGACAAGCGGTCGTTCCCTGCCGACCGCCAGCGCTGGCTCTCGACCCGCGACGCGATCTACGAGGAGATCATGACGCGCGGCTGGAGCCAGATGCGCCAGGCCTTCGTCCAGGCGTACGACTCCGACACCCTCGACGCCGCCAACCTCATCATGCCCCTCGTCTTCTTCGTCTCGCCGAGCGACCCGCGCTTCCTCTCCACGCTGGACGCCATCCAGCGCGACCTGACTTCGGGGAGCCTCGTCTACCGATACGACGTGGAGCAGTCGCCGGACGGCCTCGCGGGTGACGAGGGGACGTTCTCGATGTGCACCTTCTGGCTGGTGGAGGCCCTCACCCGCGCCGGACGCCTCTCCGAAGCGCGCCTCATCTTCGAGAAGATGCTCGGGTACTCGAACCACCTCGGACTCTACTCGGAGCAGGTCGGCTCTTCGGGCGAGGCTCTCGGGAACTTCCCCCAGGCCTTCACCCACCTCGGGCTGATCAGCGCCGCGTTCAATCTCGACCGCGCCTTGAGCCGGCCGCGGTAGCCCCGTCCCATGAGTCACGAGGAGCAGGTTCTCGTCGCCCTCGCCGGCATCGCGGTCCTCGGAGTGGGGGCGCAGTGGCTGGCGTGGCGGCTGCGGCTGCCGTCCATCCTGCTGCTGCTCGCGGTCGGCTTCGTGGCGGGACCGGTCACCGGCTTCCTCGACCCCGACGCGCTGTTCGGAGAGCTCCTCTTTCCCCTCGTCTCCCTCTCGGTCGGGCTGATCCTCTTCGAGGGCGGGCTCAGTCTCAGGGCGCGGGACCTCAAGGCGATGGGCGCCTCGGTCTGGAGCCTGGTGACCGTCGGGGCGCTCATCACCTGGGCCATGGCGGCCTGGGCGGCCGAGCGCCTTCTGGGCTTCTCCGCGGGGCCTGCCCTCCTGCTGGGGGCGATCGTCGTCGTGACCGGACCCACGGTGGTGGGGCCGCTCCTGCGCCACGTGCGGCCGGTGGGCACGGTGGCACGGGTCGCCCACTGGGAAGGGATCGTCATCGACCCGATCGGAGCGGCGCTGGCCGTGCTCGTCTACGAAGCCCTGCCCGCGGCCTCGAGCGCCGGCTTCGACGCCGCTGCGCGTGCGATGGGCGTGCAGATGCTGTACACGGTCCTCGGTGGCGCGCTCGTCGGGGGCCTCGGCGCGCTCGTCACGGTGATCGTCCTGCGGCGCTTCTGGGTGCCCGATTTCCTGCAGAGCCCGGTCCTGCTGATGCTGGTCGCGGGCGCCTTCACCGCCTCGAACCTCATGCTGGCGGAGTCCGGCCTCTTCACCGTCACCCTGATGGGGGTGTTCCTGGCCAATCAGCGCGCGGTCCCGGTCAGGCACATCGTGGAGTTCAAGGAGAATCTTCGGGTCCTCCTGATCGCGTCGCTGTTCATCCTTCTGGCGGCGCGGGTGAGCCCCGACGACTTCCGCGCGCTCGGGTGGGCGGGGCCGGCGTTCGTGCTCTTCCTGATCCTCGTCGTGCGTCCAGCCGCGGTGTGGGTCTCGACCATCGGCTCCGGCCTGAGCCGGAAGGAGAGGGTGTTCCTGGCCTGGCTCGCCCCCCGGGGGATCGTGGCCGCCTCGGTGGCGTCGGTCTTCGCCCTGCGCCTCGGGGAATCGGGGAGCGGTCTGGTCCCCGCGACCTTCATGGTGATCGTCGGGACGGTGACCGTCTACGGCCTGACCGCCGCTCCCCTGGCCCGCCACCTCGGGCTGTCCAACCCGAACCCCCAGGGTGTCGTCTTCGCCAGCGCCCACCCCGGGGCACGTGCGATCGCGAGCGGGGTGAAGTCGGCCGGCTTCCCGGTCCTGCTGATCGACAACAACCGCGGAAACATCAGCTCCGCCCGAATGGAGGACCTGCCCACCGCCTACGCCAGCATCCTCTCCGAGCACGCCCTCGATGCCGCCGAGGAGGGGGGCCTCGGTCGCCTGCTGGCGATGACCGCGGACGACGACGTGAACGTCCTCGCCACGCTCCACTTCCGCGAGCTCTTCGGGCGCGCGGAGGTCTACCAGCTCCCGCCCCACGAGGGCGACAACCCGCGCGTGGCCGGCGCCCCGCTCCACATGAGGGGCCGCAACCTCTTCGCCCCCGGGGTGACCTACGACGCCCTGGACCACCGCTTCGCCGAGGGGCAGGTCGTGAAGGCGACAAAGCTGAGCCCGGAGTTCGACTACAAGGCCTTCCGCAAGCGCTACGGTGAGGACGCGTTGCCGCTGTTCGTCGTGACCGAGTCAGGATCGCTCGTCGTCTGCACCGCGGACAAGAGCCCGTCCCCGAAGCCGGGCCAGACCCTGATCAGCCTGGTCGACCCACGCCGCGCGGCGGACGAGAGCGGGAACCAGGCGGCCGACGACGCCGCGTGAACAAGCGCGACCGGCCAACAGGTCTAGGGTCGTCCGCATGTCCCTTCCCTGGGACATGCGGACGCACGGGACCTATCTCAAGGATTTCCCGGCCTGTCGGAGGCGACGCTCGCGCGTCGCGGCGTACAGTCGGGGTCGACGCTCGTCTCGCAAGCCCGACGTCGGGTCCCCCGAGCCCCCTACGTGGGGAGGGATAGAGTCTTCAGGCCACTATCAGTACACGAACTCGCGGATGTCGTAGCTGGCGATGCGGGGGGAGGCGCCGGGGTCCGTGAGGTGCAGGGTGGACAGGATCGTCTCCTGCTGTGCGGAGCAGCGGTCGGGGGAGAGGGGCTCGAGGTCGGGTGATCCCTCAGCCCGCCGGCCGTACTCGAGGGCCGGGTCGGGGACGAACTCGGCGAAGTAGAGAAAGTCGTCCCTCCGCAGCCTCATGGCGCCGAGGACCTCTGCGGTGCGGTCGACGTGACCGTTGGAGAAGCGCTCTCCGCCCGCGCCGACGAGCACGATGACCCCCACGCCGAGCCCCGCCTCGTGGAGCGTGCGGACCAGGTCCACGGCTTCGGCGGGGGAGCCGGGCTTGCCGAGCCAGGCCAGCAGGTCGGGGTCCCCGGTCTCGAGGCCGACATAGACACGCCGGAGGCCCAGGGTGGCGTAGGTGAACCAGTCGTCCGCTGGCTTGCGCCGGCCGCTGGCGGCGTCGACGAAGGAGAAGATGGGGCGGCCGGGGAGCTCGCTGGCCACCACCTGCAGCAGCGGCAGGAGGTGCTCGTGGCCCAGGCAGAGGGCGTTGGCGTCCCCGAGGAAGACGCTCCGCCGCAGCACGATCGACTCGCCGAAGTAGGCACGGACACCGGCCACGTGCTCCCGCAGCTCCTCGGGCGCCCTCCAGCGGAACGGCACGTCGCGGTAGAGGCCGCAGAAGGTGCAGCCGTTCCACGAGCAGCCTTCGGTCCCTCGGACGACGAGCGAGAGGTACTGGTCCGGGGGCAGGATGCCGACTCGCCCCACGACGGTCGAAAACCGCGTGGCGTCCGCGGCGAGGCCTTCCGTGTCCATGGCCATCACGTTCCGCAGCCGGCGCAGGGCGTCTTCGACGATCGGTCCCTCGTCGCCGAACTCGTCCACGCTCATGGGGATGATGGACTCGATCGGGCCCTCACGGCTGAGGCTCTCGATCGCGGAGGCGGCCTCGCCCCAAGCGGCCTGGACCACCGGCGCCCCCTCGGCGGCTGTGAGCCGCTGCCGGAGGCGCGGCGATCCGGAGCGCGCCTCCCGCTTGTGGAGGAGGTGGCCGTCCAGGGCACGACGGTACGTCCCGTCCTGACGCACCAGGGCGTAGGGGCGGCCGGACAGGTCCCACGACGAGACGTCGGTCTCCTCCACCGAGAGGACGGTGGAGGCCGTCGACAAGAGAAGCGTGGCCTCCCGATGATCCGGAAGAACGAGGCGGAGAAGGGGGACCTCGGTCACCGGTCTACTCCGCGCGCAGGGCCTCGATCGGGTCCAGGCGAGCCGCCCGACGGGCGGGCGCGACGCCGGAGACGAGGCCGGTGAGGACGCTCACCGTGAGCCCGGCGAGGACGAAGCGCAGGGGCGTCTCGACCGGGAGCCCGGGGACGGCGAACCGCAGAAGCTGTCCGAGCCCGAGCCCAATGGCGATTCCGGCCGCACCGCCCAGGGTCGCCAGCGCCGCCGCCTCGACCAGAAAGAGCGCCTGCACCTGCCGGCGGGTGGCGCCGAGCGAGCGCACCAGGCCGATCTCGCTCGTGCGCTCGCCGACCGCGATCCACATCATGGTCAGGATACCCGTGGCCCCGACCAGGAGCGAGATGCCGGCGATCGCGCCCACGGCCATGGTGATCACGTCCATGACGTTGCCGAAGACGTCGAGCATCGCCTCCTGGGTGGTGACGCTGAAGTCCTCGTTCCCGCCGTGGCGATCGGTCAGGACGCGGGTGACCGCGGCCTCGATGCGCGCGGTGTCGCGCGCCCTCGTGTAGATGAGGTCGATCTCGAAGAGCTCGTCCTGGTTGAACAGCCTCAGGGCCGAGGCCACCGGGACGTAGGCCACGTCGTCGATCTCGAAGCCCATCATCTGACCCTTGGGCATCATCACCCCGACGACCCGGAAGCGGCCCCCGGCGATGCGGACGAACTCGCCGAGGGGGTTCCGCTCGCCGAAGAGCTCCCGAGCCAGCTTCGGGCCGAGCACGGTCCAGGGCCCGCCGCGGCGGGGGTCGCCCTTCGGCCAGAAGGAACCCAGGCGTGCGCCGAAGCGGTAGAGGATCGGCAGGTCCGGGGTGACGCCGAGGACGGACACGCTGCGTCCGCGCTCGCCGGCTTCGACGCGAGCGTTCCCGATGGCGACGGGGACGACGGTTTCGACGCCGGGGATGCGCGCCAGGGCCTCGGCGTCGTCGATCGTGAGCTTGTGGGTGGTGCCGCCGAGGACGCCGGGGATGCCGAGGGTCTTCGCCTTGCCCGGGTTGATGCCGATGATGTTGGTGCCGAACTGGGTGAACTGCGACACCATGTAGACGCGCGTGCCCTCGCCGATCGAGGTCAGCAGGATCACCGCCGCCACGCCGATCGCGATCCCGAGCATGGACAGGAAGGAGCGCAGCCGATGGGCTCGCAGGGCGCCGAGGGCGAGGGGGAGCAGGTCGCCCATCGCTCACCGTCCCGCCAGCGCCGCCACCGGGTCGAGCCGCGTGGCCCGCCGGGCCGGCAGCACGCCGAACGCCGCCCCGACCGCGACCGAGAGGGCGAGGGCGGCGACCACGGCCCAGGGCGGCGGCGTGGCCGGGAGCGCGGGGAACATCGCGACGAGGGCCCGCACCGCCCCCCAGCCGAGGGCGAGCCCGAGCAGGCCGCCCGGCCGTGGAGATCAGGATCGGCCTCGGCCAGGAAGAGGGCGAGGATCTGTCGGCGCCCCGCGCCGAGGGCCTTGAGCAGCCCGATCTCCCGCGTCCGCTCCGACACCGAGACGAGCATGACGTTCATGATCCCGACCCCGGCCACGGCCAGGGAGATCGCGGCGATCCCCCCGAGGGCCATCGTGAGGGCGCCCAGGATCGAGGTGAAGGCGGTGAGCACCGCGTCCTGGGTGATGCAGGTGACGTCCTCCTCGCCGTGGCGCTCGGTCAGCAGCCGGGTCACCTTCGTCTTCGCGCGCTCGAGCTCGGCCGGGGAGCGCACCTGCAGCAGGACGCGGAAGAGCGACGAGCGGTTCAGCATCTTCATGGCGGTGGCGACCGGCACGAGGACGACGTCGTCCATGTCGACGCCGAGCTGCTCCCCCCGCGGGGCGAGGACGCCCACCACCCGCATCCGCCACTCGCCGATCCGCACGACTCCGCCCAGGGGGCTCTCGCCCGGGAAAAGCTCGCTCGCCAGCTTCGTGCCCAGCACCGCGACCGGCGATCCCCGGTCCCACTCGAGGGGCGGCAGGAAGCGCCCCTGGGCCAGGCTCAGCCGTCGCAGCTCGAGCATCTCGCGGGTGGTTCCCACGACGGCCACCTGCCGCCGCCGCTCGCCGTGGGCCACGGTCTCGGTGCCCAATGGCGATGGGCGATCCCCTCTCGATCTCGGGGATGGTCCGCACGATCGCCTCGGCGTCGTCGAGGGTCAGGTCGTTGGGCACGCCGCCGAAGCCGGGCATTGCCCCGGTCGTCTCGGTCTTCCCGGGCAGGACGATGAGGAGGTTGGTGCCGATGCTCGCGAACTGGCCCACGACGTAGCGCCGCGCCCCCTCGCCGAGGGCGGTGAGCGCGATGACCGCGGCCACTCCGATCGCCACGCCGAGCAGGCTCATCGCCGTCCGTACGCGGTGCCCGCGCAGCGCGCGGGTGGCGAAGCCGAGGAGGTCGACCGTTCTCACGGCCCGTTCTCGTCGCGCGACAGGGCCTCCACCGCCTCGTGGATGTGCGCCCCGTCGACACGCTGGACGACGCGGCCGTCCCGCAGGACGAGGACGCGCCGGGCGCGCCGCGCCACCGCGGGGTCGTGCGTGACCACGACGAGCGTCAGGCCGGCGGCGTTCATCTCGCCGAGCAGCTGCAGCACCTGCCGGCCCGAAGCGGCGTCGAGGTTGCCCGGTGGGCTCGTCGGCGAGGAGCAGCTTCGGGTCGAGGACCGTGGCCCGGGCGAGGGCGACCCGCTGCCGCTCGCCGCCCGAGAGCTGGTCGGGACGGTGGTCGGCCCGCGGCTCCAGCCCGACGGCCCGCAGCCGCTCGTGTCGCCCGCTCGCGCCGCTCGGCGCGGTCGATGCCCGCGAAGACCATCGGGCAGCTCGACGTTCTCGAGCGCGCGTCAGGCGCGGGACGAGGTGGAAGAACTGGAACACGAACCCGATCGTGTGGCGCCGAACGAGGCTCAGCTCCGTCTCGTCCAGCCCCCCGACCGTCGCGCCCCAGCGAGCTCGTAGGCACCCTCGTCGGCTCGGTCGAGGCAGCCGAGGATGTGGAGGAGGGTGGACTTGCCGGAGCCCGAGGGCCCCATGATCGCGAGGTGCTCGCCGCTCTCGATCTCCTCGCTCACGTCCACCAGGGCGTGGACGGGCTCGTCCCCGACCTGGAACGTCCGCGAGATCCCGGAGAGTCGGATCATGGTTTGCTCACGAGAGAGCCATCCTGGGGAGCGCCAACCCCAGACGGGCGACGAAGGATCTCTCCGTTGGCCTGTCGGAGAGATTCTTCAAGCTCCGGCCACGAGGGGGGGCCTTCAGAACGACTGTTCTTGCTTCCGGCAGCCGGCGAGGCGCTGGTTCAGAACTCTGAATGACCGTCCGAGTCCCCGCCAGCGCCTGCCCCATTTGCCCTACTCGTCCCCCGCCTCTTCACGGGCACGGGCGCCGGCGACGACCTCGGGGCGGTCGAGGGAGACGACGACGCGGGCGCCGGGCTCGAGGCCGCCTTTGACCTCCGTGAAGTCCCAGTTCCTGAGGCCGAGCTCCACGGACCGCTCGACGAGACTTCCATCCTCCAGCAGCAGCACCTTGCCCCCTTCGAGAAGCGCCGACGTGGGCACCCGCAGCACGCCCTCGCGCGAGCTCAGGATGACCTCCACGTCGGCCGACGTGCCGGGGAGCAGCGTCGAGGCGATCGCATCGTCGTCGAGCTCGATCTCGATCTCCACCGTGCGGTTCTGCTCCAGGCGGTCGACGACGTAGGGGGCCACCTCCACGACACGGGCGGGAAACTCCTGTCCGGGATACGAGTCGACGGTGACGCGGGCGGTCTGAGCCTCCTGGATGCGGGCGGAGTCGACCTCGTCCATGGGCGCGCTGACGTAGATCTCACGCATGTCGATCAGGTCGAGGACCGGCGGGATGGGCAGCGCGGGGGGCGAGGGCGCCGTCCACTCGCCCTCCTCGATGAAGACGTCGGCGACGACGCCGTCGAAGGGGGCGCGGAGGACGGTCTTCTCGAGCTCAGCCTCGCGCCAGCGCGACGGCGGAGGCCGCGCGCTCGGCGGCGGCGCCGGCGGCGCGGCAGGCCGCCCCTGCAGCGCGCGCCTGGCTGTCGACGCGGTCCAGGAGGTCGGCGGAGACGATGCCCTGGTCCGCCAGCCGAGCCGTCCGCTCACGCTCGCGCTCCGCGCGCTCGGCCGCGAGACACGCCTGGTCCCGCTGGGCGAGAGAGGCCTTGGCCTCGTCCTCGGCCAGGGCGACCCGGGCCTTCTGAAGGGCGTCGTCGACCCGCAGGAGGAGCTCGCCGGCCCGGACCCGGGTCCCCCGCCGATGGGGAAGCGACAGCACCTTCCCGCCGATCTCGGGGGCCAGCTTGGCCCGACGTCGCGCCTTGACCGTCCCCGCCCGGGAGTTGGTGACGGTCTCCTCGACGAGCCCGGTCACGACGCCCACGGTGCGAACCGGGACCACCTCGGGTGCGAAGAGGGTGAAGCGGGCCAGGACGATCACCGCGACCACCGCGACGAGAACGGCCAGGCGCGACCAGAGGCGGCGGTTCTTCATGGCTGGCAGCCTACCACTAGAGCGTACGCCCCGTTGGGCCAATGGGCTTGGCGTCGCGACAGGCCCCGTGCGCCGAAGCCCTCGCCGCGTGGTCTTCGACGTTCACACGCCTTCCGTCTACGTGCCCCTAGTGCGACGTCCTCCAGCTCTGGAGCATGAGCATGTAGTTTGCGCGCTCGTAGACCGCCGGGTCCGGGCAGGCCTCGAGGTTCATGCTCCCCTGCATCTGCCGGAGCGAGTGGTACTCGTGCTCCTCGAGCCACTGCGTGAGCTCGCCCTTGAGCGTCGCCAGGTGGGAGGGTCCACGCTTCAGGAGGCAAGAGACGAGCTGCACCGCGTGGGCCCCGGTCATGATCGACTGCACGACGTCGAGGAGCGTGTGAACGCCGCCACTCACCGCCAGCGAGGCCTTCACCTTCGGGGAGAGCAGCGCGAGCCAGGTGAGCCGAAGCGGCAGCTCGGCGGAGGTGGAGAGGTGGATCTGCCGCCGGACCTGCAGCTCTTCCACGTCGATGTCGGGCTGGTAGAAGCGGTTGAACAGGACGAGCCCGTCCGCTCCCGCCGCGTCGAGCTGGGTGGCGAACTGGGCGAGCGACGTGTAGTAGGGCGAGAGCTTGACCGCCACCGGGATGCGGACCGCCTCGCGGACGGCCTTGACCATCTTCACCGTCCGCTCCTCGATGGACGCCCCCGTCTCGTCGGGGTCGCTGCCGAGGAAGTAGACGTTGAGCTCGAGCGCGTCCGCCCCCGCCTGCTCGATGAGCTTCGCGTAGTCGAGCCATCCTCCGTGGGTGAAGCCGTTGAGCGAGCCGATGACGGGCACCGACACCGCCTGCTTCACCTTCCGCAAGTGCTCGAGGTACTCGTCCGGGCCGAGGTGCGAAGGCCTCCGGGCTCGGGAAGTACGTCAACGCTTCGGCGAAGGACTGGCCGTGGCGACTCGGTGTGGACGAAGGTGGCCACCTGCTCGCGGGAGATCTGCTCCTCGAAGACGGAGTGCATCACGATGGCGGAGGCGCCCGCGTCCTCGAGCCGGCGGACGTTGTCGATGTCGTCCACCATCGGGGAAGCCCCGGGCATCAGGGGGTGGGGCAGCTTCAGTCCGAGGTAGGTCGTGCTGAGGTCCATGGACTCCTCCTCACTTCTTCGCCGGAGCCGGAGCGGCTGCGGCATCTTCGTCGGGGATCTGGGGAACGGTGAGATTGGCCAGTTGCTGGTAGATGCCCACGCGCTGTTTCGCCTGCTTCTCGGCCAGGTTCGACAGCCTCTTGAAGCGCGCAGGGTCCAGCTTCTCGACCATGCGGAAGCGCGTCTCGTTGCGCATGTATTCCTTGGCCGAGATCTTCGCCGGACCGGAGTCGAGAGCGAGAGGCGGCTGGCCCTCCCTGACTCGCCGCGGGTCGAAGCGGTACAGCGGCCACACGCCGGAGTTGACGGCCAGCTTCTGCTGCTCGGCGCCGTAGGCCATGTCGTAGCCGTGGGCGATGCAGTGGCTGTAGGCGATGATCAGCGAGGGGCCGTCGTAGCTCTCCGCCTCCTGGAACGCCTTCACCGTCTGCACGTCCTTGGCCCCGAAGGCGACCCGGGCCACGTAGACGTGGCCGTAGGCCATCGCCATCATGCCGATGTCCTTCTTGCCGGTCTCCTTGCCCGCGGAGGCGAACTTGGCCGAGGCCCCGATCGGGGTGGCCTTGGACGCCTGGCCGCCGGTGTTGGAGTAGACCTCGGTGTCGAGGATCAGGATGTTCACGTCGCGCTTCATGCTCAGGACGTGGTCGAGGCCACCGTAGCCGATGTCGTAGGCCCAGCCGTCACCGCCGACGATCCAGACGTTCTTCTTGATGAAGTAGTCGGCGATCTGGGCGAGGCGGGCGGCCTCGCCACCCTTCATGCCCTTGAGCTTCTCCCGCAGCTTCGCCACCCGCTCGCGCTGGGCGGCGATGCCGGCTTCGGTCGACTGGTCGGCTTCGAGGAGCTCCTTCACGAGGTTGTCGCCGAGCTTGCCGTTCAGGGTCGTCACGAGCCCGGTCGCCTGCACCCTGAGCTGGTCGACAGCGAGCCGCATGCCGAGCCCGAACTCCGCGTTGTCCTCGAAGAGCGAGTTGGACCAGGCGGGGCCGCGTCCGTTGGCGTCCGTGGTGTACGGGGTCGTGGGCAGGTTGCCGCCGTAGATCGACGAGCACCCGGTGGCGTTGGCGACGAGCATCCGGTCGCCGTAGAGCTGGGTCATGAGCTTGACGTACGGCGTCTCCCCGCAACCCGAGCAGGCGCCCGAGTACTCGAAGAGCGGGGTGAGGAACTGCGAGCCCTTGAGATCCATCTTGACGCTGGTGCGGTCGGGCTCGGGCAGCTTGAGGAAGAACTCGTAGTTCTCGGCTTCCGGCTGCCGCAGGGGCGTCATGGGCTCCATGTCGATGGCCTTGTGCTTCGGGTTGGACTTGTCCTTGGCCGGGCAGATCATGACGCACAGCTTGCAGCCGGTGCAGTCCTCCGGGGCGACCTGGATGGTGTACTTGTGGCCGGCGAACTCCTTGCCCTTGAAGTCCGTGGACTTGAAGGTCTCGGGCGCCCCCTTCAGCGCGGCCGGCTCGTAGACCTGGGCGCGGATGGCGGCGTGCGGGCAGACGAACGCACACTTGTTGCACTGGATGCAGATCTTGTCGTCCCAGACCGGGATCTCGAGGGCGATGGCCCTCTTCTCCCACTGGGTGGTGCCGGTGGGCCAGGTCCCGTCGACGGGGAACGCGGACACCGGCAGCGAATCGCCCTTGCCTTCGATCATCACCGCGGTGACCTTCTGGACGAAGTCCGGGGCCTCCTTCGGGACGGTGAGATGCGCCTCGGCGCTGCCCGAGGGCTTGCCGGCGGGGATCTCGTGGAGATTCTCCAGCGCGGCGTCGACGGAGGCGAAGTTGCGCTTGACGACCTCCGCCCCCTTCACGCCGTAGGTCTTCTCGATGGCCTTCTTGATCTGGGCGATGGCCTCGTCACGCGGCAGCACGCCGGAGATGGCGAAGAAGCAGGTCTGCATGATCGAGTTGATGCGGGCGCCCATGCCGGTCTCGCCCGCCACCTTGTAGCCGTCGATGGCGTAGACCTTCAGCTTCTTCTCGATGATCCCCTCCTGCACCTTCCGGGGCAGGTTCTTCCAGACCTCGTCCTTCGCGAACGGGGCGTTCAGGAGGAGGGTGCCGCTCTCGACGCAGTAGTCGAGGACGTCGTAGCGGTTCAGGAACTCGAACTGGTGGCAGGCCACGAAGCTGGCCTTCTTGATGAGGTAAGTCGAGCGGATCGGGCCGGGCCCGAAGCGGAGGTGGGAGATCGTGATGGCCCCGGACTTCTTGGAGTCGTACACGAAGTAGCCCTGGGCGTCGTTGTCGGTCTCCTCACCGATGATCTTGATCGAGTTCTTGTTGGCGCCCACCGTCCCGTCGGCACCGAGGCCGAAGAAGACGGCCCGGACGCGCTCGTCGGCCTCGATGTCGAAGTCCTCTTCCGCGGGGAGAGATGTGTGGGTGACGTCGTCCACGATCCCCACCGTGAAGTGGTTCCGCGGGCCCTCACGCCGGACGAGCTCGTCCAGGACCGCCTTCACGTGGGCGGGGGCGAACTCCTTGGAGCTCAGGCCGTAGCGGCCGCCGATCACCATCGGGTCCACTGCGAGGTTGCTGACGCCGGTCTCGCGGGCTTCCCGCAGCGCCGTCACCACGTCGAGGTAGAGCGGCTCACCGACGGAGCCAGGCTCCTTCGTGCGGTCGAGCACGGCGATGGCACGGACGGTGCTCGGCAACGCCGCCGCGAAGTGCTTGACCGAGAACGGCCGGTAGAGGCGGACCTTGATGATGCCGACCTTCTCGCCCTGGGCGACGAGGTACTCGACCGTCTCGTGGGCGGCCTCGGCGCCCGAGCCCATCAGGACGATGACGCGCTCGGCCTCCGGGTGGCCGATGTAGTCGAACAGCTTGTAGGCCCGGCCGGTGCGCTCACCGAACCGGGTCCATCGCCTTCTCGACGATCTCGGGGCACGCGTCGTAGAAGCCGTTGCAGGCCTCGCGGGCCTGGAAGAAGGCGTCGGGGTTCTGGGCGGTGCCGCGCAGGACCGGGCGGTCGGGGTTGAGCGCCCGCTCCTGGTGGGTGCGGACCAGCTCGTCCGGCATCATGAAGCGGAGATCGTCGTCCGTGAGCTCCTCGATCTTGCGGACCTCGTGGGAGGTGCGGAAGCCGTCGAAGAAGTGGAGGAAGGGCACCCGCGACTCCAGCGACGCGGCGGTGGAGACGAGGGCGAGGTCGTGCGCCTCCTGCACCGAGCCGGAGGCGACGAGGCCGAAGCCGATCTGCCGGCAGGCCATCACGTCGGAGTGGTCGCCGAAGATCGACAGGGCGTGGGTGGAGACCGTGCGTGCGGCCACGTGCATCGTGAAGGCGGTGAGCTCTCCCGCGATCTTGTACATGTTGGGGATCATCAGGAGGAGGCCCTGCGACGCGGTGAACGTCGTGGTGAGCGCGCCTCCCTGGAGTGCCCCGTGGACCGCGCCGGCAGCGCCGCCTTCCGACTGCATCTCGATGACTTCGGGCACCACGTTCCAGATGTTCTTCTGGCCGCGGGCCGACCACTCGTCGGAGAACTCGCCCATCGGTGAGGACGGTGTGATCGGGTAGATCGCGATCACCTCGCTCACGCGGTGCGCGACCGAGGCGGCCGCCTCGTTCCCGTCGACCGCGATCTTCTTCCTGGTCGCCATTCAGCTACCTCCCTGCAGTATTCGATGTTGTCGCCATCTTCTTTGCACGATACGGGCCAGGTCGGGCAGGTGGGGTTAGACCCCGCAGGTCGAGGATTCGCCGCAAGGATTGCGGGGGGGAGGGCGAGCGCGTGATTTCTTGCGGGCGCACGGGGCATAGAGCCGGTCGAGCGGTTCCCGGGGCCGGGAATGCACCTTGCACTGCCCCTGGGCATGATGGCCGTCTCTGCCGCCAAACCGGCGCCATCGCGTCGTCGGATCCTCGTCGTCGACGACGATCCACGCTGCCGGGCCGCGGTCGCGCGCCTCCTGGCGGAAGAGGGCTACGACGCAACCGTCGCTGCCGACGGCGAGGAGGCCTCCGGGCTTCTCGCGTCATGGCACCCCGACCTCGTTGTCACCGACCTCGAGATGCCCCGGCTCGACGGCCGGGGGCTCATCGAGCGGGTGCGCCGGCTGCAGCCCGGCACCCCGGTGATCGTGCTCTCCGCCCACACCGACCTCGAGGCCGACACGGGTACCGAAGGCTTCTTCCCGAAGCCGATCCAGGTCGAGAGCCTCCTGGCCAGGATTCGCGACCTGGTCGGGAGCTGATCCGGAGGGACAGGGCGGCGAGCCGTCACTTGGCGGGAGGGGATGCCGCGGCCGGCCCCCCGCGGCGGTTCACCACCACGCCCCGCTGCTGGTACTCCTTCAGCTTGTACTGGATCTTGCGGGCGCTGATGTCGAGGATGGAGGCGGCCTTCGAGGTGCTTCCCCCCACCGCCTCGAGCGTTCGGAGGATGGCCTCGCGCTCCAGGTCGGCCAGCGTGCTCCCGGGGATGCGGACCCCCAGACCGGGGCTGGGGGCGCTCGACCGGGGCGCCTCGCCCGCCGCCTTGCGGAGGGTGGGGAAGTGGGTGCGACCGAGCGTCGACTCGTTGGAGAGCACGACCGCTCTCTCCATCGCGTTCTCGAGCTCGCGTACGTTGCCGGGCCACGTGTGCGCGAGGAGGAGGCCCAGGACCTCGTCCGAGAAGCCCGAGATCTCCTTGGCGTTCGCATCCGTGAATTTCCTGAGGAAATGGTGGGCGAGCAGGGGGATGTCGCCGGGCCGCTCCCGCAGCGGTGGTATGTCGATCTCGATCACGTTGAGCCGGTAGTAGAGATCCTCCCGGAAGCTCCCCTCCTCGAGCTTCTTCTTCAGGTCGCGGTGGGTCGCGGCCACGATCCTCACGTCGACCTTGAAGGTCCGGTTGCCGCCCACGCGCTCGAACTCGCGCTCCTCGAGGAAGCGCAGCAGCTTGACCTGCACGGTGGGAGTGACGTCGCCGATCTCGTCGAGGAAGAGCGTCCCTCCGTCGGCGGCCTCGAAGCGGCCGGCGCGCGTGTAGACGGCGCCGGTGAACGAGCCCTTCTCGTGGCCGAACAGCTCGCTCTCGAGCAGCGTCTCCGGCAGCGCGGCGCAGGCCACCTTGATGAAGGGCTTGTTGCGCCGGGGGCTGTTCTGGTGCAGCGCCTGGGCAAAGAGCTCCTTGCCGGTCCCGCTCTCCCCGCGAAGCAGCACCGAGGCCGAGGAGGGGGCCACCTGGCGGATCGTCTTGAACACCGAGAGCATCTCGGGGCTCTCACCCACGAGGTTGTCGAAGCGGTACTTCTGTTCGAGCCGCTGCCGCAGGGTGCGCGCTTCCTCGCGAAGGCCCTTCCGCTCGAGGGTCTTCTGCAGAACGACCTCGAGCTCCTCGACGTCGATCGGCTTGGAGAGATAGTCCTCGGCCCCGAGCTTCATGGCCTTGACCGCGGTCTTCACCGTCCCGTAGGCGGTCATGAGGATGACCATGGTCTCGGGTCGGATCTCCTTGATCTTGGCGAGGAGCTCGAGACCGTCCATCCCCGGCATCCGGAGATCGGTGAGGACGATGTCCGGCTCGACCTGCTCGAGCAGCTGCAGCCCCGTGCGCGCGTCGTGGGCACGCGCCACCTCGTAGCCGTCCTCCTTGAGCAGGGTCTCCAGTGCCGCCGCCGCGTTGATCTCGTCGTCGATGACCACGACCCGACCCTTGACGCTCATGGCTCCTCTTCCGCGGCCGACGTCTCCGGCCGCTCGACCGGCAGGCCCACCGTGATGGCGGTCCCCTGGCCGGGCTCGCTGGCGGCGGTGATCTCGCCGCCGTGCTCGAGAACGATCTGCTGGGCGATGCTGAGGCCGAGGCCCGTGCCCTGGGCCTTGGTCGTGACGAAGAGCTGGAAGACGTCGAGCCCTTCGGGCAGCCCCGGCCCGTCGTCCTTGATTCTCATGAGGGCCTGCCCGTCGACGAGCCCGCTCTCCACGGCGACCTCCCCCCCTTCGGGAAGGGCCTCGATCCCGTTCTGCACGAGGTTGATGGCGACCTGCTTGATCTTCTCCGGGTCCACTCGCAGGTCGGGGACCGGCGCCCCGATCCGCCGTCGACGAAGGGTCACCCCCGCCGCTCTCGCCTCCGGGCGCAGGAGGCGCAGGACCTCGTCGAGGAGGGCGTCGAGGCTGGCCGGGCGGTATTGGATGCGGTTGCTGCGCGAGAACTGGAGGAAGTCCCCCACGAGGTTGTCGAGGCGCCGGACCTCCTCGCGGATGACGCCCACCAGCTCCCGGATCTCGCTGGCGACACCCGGGGGCAGGGGGGCCACCCGCCGCTCCAGGATCGACAGCTGCAGGGCGATGGAGTTGAGGGGGTTGCGCACCTCGTGGGCGAGCCCGGAGGCGAAGGTCCCGACCACCGCCATCTTCTCGTTGTGGATGATCCGGGCCTGGGCCTCGTTGAGCTCACGATAGGCGCGTCGTGCCTTGTCGTACAGCCGGGAGTTCTCGAGGGCGACCGAGGCCTGGGACGCGAGCGCCTCGGCCAGCTCCACCTGGTTCTTGCTCCAGGTCTTCGGCGCGGCGGAGGTGAGAACGAGCAGCCCCAGGCTGGCCCCGCGGGCGACGAGAGGCAGAATCACCCCGGCGGCGCCAGCCCAGCGGCGGACGAGCTCTTTGTTCACGCGCTCGTCCTGGGCCCCGTCCTCTACCGCGAACCCTCGCTGCTCCTCGAGGGCCCGGCGGTGCAGGCTGCCCCCGAGGGCGGTCAAGTCGAGCGTCTGCCCTTTCGTGAGCTCCGGGTGGGGAAGGCCCGCGAGGTGGGCGACCGTGAGCCGGTGCGCGTCCGACCCGAGGAGGATGTGGATGCGGTCCACTCGGAGGAACTCCAGGGCGGTGCGCCCCACCGCCTCGAGCACCGCCTCCGGCTCGAGCGACTCGCCAATGCGCTTGTTGAGGGCGGCGAGGGCTCGGGCCTCCTGTTCGCGTCGGCGCTGCGCCTGAAGGTGACGGGCCCCCTCCACGGCCAGGCAGACCTGCCGCCCGACCGTCTCCAGGAAGCGGAGCTCCTCGTCGGAGAAGACCTCGTCCTTCGGCGCCGCCAGGTTCAGGACGCCCTGGCTCGTCCCGTTGAAGGCGAGCGGTATGCAGGCGTGGGCGACCGGCTGCTCGAGCCCGGCGCCGATCGTGGGCATGCGCGGGCAGTCCGTCGTGTTGCGGGCTATCGCTCCGTGGCCGGATGAGAAGACGTCCGGACAGAGGCATCCGCCGAGGCCGTTGCGTCCGACCCCGTCGAGGTAGGCGGGCGACACACCGCGGTGGGCAGCCAGACGCAAGCGCCCGCCCTTCGGATCCTCGAGGAGGATCCACGCGGTGTCGAGGCCGAGGCCGTCGACCAGGCTGTCGAGCGTCTGGTCGAGGATGACCTGGACCTCCTCCTGCCCGTGCAGGCGCGTCGCGATGTCGGCGAGGATGGCGAGCTCACGCTCGCGCCTGGCCACCGCTCGCTCGAGGCGTCGCACCTCGGCGCTCTGCGGCGATGGGCCCCGCCGCCGGCGAGGCGCTGGTCGGCGCGGCGTATCTGTCGCTTTCTTCGGCAAATCCTTCGCCACTATCCATCAGATCATGACACGATCCACACAGCCGTTGCGAGTTGTGCGGTGAGGATGGCGTCTTTGGGTGGTCTGGGGCCACCGCACGAGCTGCGTGGGCCCGTGGTCAGAACGCGCAAGTCCCACGCTGCAGCGCTCATGTTGCGCTGGGGGCCATCGAGCGTGCTCGGCCCGACGGGCCAGGCGGCTGTTGGCTCCCCGGCCGGGACCCGTTGCCGTGCCGCGGCGCGGGGGGTACAGTGAGCATACGGAGGCATACGTGGACCCCACGACACCGAGCGTAGGACGTAACGAGCCGTGCCCCTGCGGCTCCGGTCGCAAGTACAAGCAGTGCTGCCTCGACAAGGACGAGGCCAAAGCTCGCAAGGCCCGCGCCAAGGAAGCGGAGAAGGAGGCCAAGGAGGCCGAGAAGGCCCGGAAGGCGGCCGAGAAGGCCGGCAAGAAGGAGACCGCCCCCGCCGCCGAGAAGGCCGCGTCGCCGCGGCCGCCCAATCCGCAGACCTACCAGCCGTGGAAGAAGTCGGCGACCAACACGCACGCCTTCCAGCGCATGACCACGCCCCGCAAGGTCGGCGGCAGCTGATTCATGGCCTGGTGGGCAGTCGCACTTGATCCATAACCCCCGCCCTATCCCTCCCCCCGATCCATCCCGAGACGTTCGCCACTCCTCCCGGCTCGTCCTCACGTTCCTCGCCGCGGTCTGTGCCGCGTGTGCGACCGTCAACTACCTCGACCCGACCGGGCCCTGGCACGAGGCACGGTTCGCCGAGATGTCCCGCTCGCCCCCGCCCGCCGGCGCCCCGCTTCGCGTGGTGACGTTCAACATCGCCTACGCGGTGAAGATCGACCTCGCGCTCGAGGTCCTGCGACAGAGTCCGCCTCTGCAGGGCCCCGACGTGCTGGCGCTCCAGGAGATGGACGCGCCCGGGGTCGAGCGGATCGCCCGCGAGCTGGGCATGAACTCGGTCTACGTCCCGAGTGCGGTCCACCCGAAGACCGACCGTGACTTCGGTTGCGCCATCCTCTCGCCCTGGCCGCTCGTCGAGCCGGGCAAGGTCGTGCTTCCCGTCGCGGCCTTCGGGTCCGGCGTCCGGCGGGCCGCCGTCCGAGCCACGGTGCGGTGGGGCGAGCAGCGCGTGCGTGTCTACTCCCTGCACCTTCCCTCGCCCCTCGGCGTCACCGGCGCCGCGCGCCGCCAGCAGCTCGAGGTGCTGCTCGCGGACGCCGCTGGCTCCACCGACCCGGTCGTCATCGCCGGCGACTTCAACTCCCACGACGCAGGGGACACTCTCGTGGAGGCTGGCTTCTCCTGGCCCACCCGCGCTGTCGGCACCACCAGCAAGCTCTTCTTCTTCGGGATGAGCATCGACCACATCTTCGCCCGTGGGCTCGAGTCGCCGAGCGGGGTCGAGGCCGTCGGGGCGGTCAAGGACAACCGGGGCGCCAGTGACCACCGCCCGGTGTGGGCGGTCCTCGTCCCCGAGCCTTGACGGAGTCGCCAGGGGTGGCGTAGCGTGCACGCGCCCTGGAGGTGATCATGCGCCGCCCCATCCCCTTTGCCGCTCTCCTCGTCGCACTCGTGGCGATGCCCGCGCTCGCGGGGGAGGCCGAGATCCCGCTGCCCGAGCACCCGCGGCCAGGCTTCGAGCGCGCGGAGTGGGTCAACCTGAACGGGCCCTGGTGCTTTCGCTTCGACCCGAAGGAGAGGGGCGAGGACGAGCGCTGGTTTGACCTCGAGCCCACGGCATTCTCGTCGACGATCCTGGTTCCGTTCCCCTGGGGCTCGCCGCTGTCGGGTGTGGCCGACGAGGCGGACGTGGCCTGGTATGGACGCCGGGTCCGGGTCCCCGCGAGCTGGAAGGGCCAGCGCATCTTCATCCGTGTCGGCGCGTCGGACTGGCGCACGACCGCCTGGCTCGACGGAGCGCCGATCGGGACCCATCAGGGGGGCTATACCCCGTTCGAGTTCGAGCTGACGGAGCACGTGACGCCCGGCGGCGACCACCGGCTCATCCTTCGGGTGGACGACTCGCCCCACCCGTTCAAGCTGGAGGGGAAGCAGGGGTACGGTCCGGCCCGCGGTCTGTGGCAGACCGTCTACCTCGAAGCCCGGCCCGCCGCCTTCCTCGAGTCCTTCGAGTTCCGGCCCGACCTTGAGAACGAGCGGGTCGAGGTGCGGGCGCGCCTCGGGGACCCCGCGGGCGAGGGGACGTCGGTGGCCCTGGAGGTGGAGGCGGAGGGCGGAGCGACGCTCCACGAGGGCCCTCTCGTTCCGAACGGGACGCGCGACGTGCGCTTCGTCGTCCCGGTGAAGAGCCCGCGCCTGTGGTCGCTGGAGGATCCGCACCTGTACGCCGCCATGGTCATCCTGCGTACGCATGAGGGTGAGGACCGGGTGAAGACGTACTTCGGGATGCGCGAGATCTCGACCGCCCGACTCCCGAAGCTCGGCCACCCCTACGTCGCGCTCAACGGGACGCCGGTCTACCTCCAGATGGCGCTCGATCAGGGTTGGCACCCCGAGGGCTTCACCACCTGGCCCAGCGACGACGTCATGAAGGCAGAGGTTCTCCTCGCCCGGCGGCTCGGGCTGAACGCGATCCGAACCCACGTCAAGATCGAGCCCCCGCGCAAGCTCTACTGGGCGGACCGGCTCGGTGTGCTGGTCATGGCCGACGTGCCCAACAGCTGGGGCGAGCCCGACGCCGCCATGCGGAAGGAGTGGGAGACGGCCTTCCGCGGCATGGTGCGTCGCGACTTCAACCACCCGTCGATCTTCTCGTGGGTGCTCTTCAACGAGACCTGGGGTCTCTTCACGAAGGACGCCGACGGGAAGAAGGAGTACCTCCCGGAGACCCAGGCCTGGGTGGAGTCGCGGGTGACGATGGCCCGGGAGCTGGATCCGACGCGGCTGGTCGAGGACAACTCGGTCTGCTGCGGGATCGGCCACGTCGCGACGGATCTCAACACCTGGCACGCCTATCTCCCCGGCTGGAAGTGGAGGGCGCGCCTCGACGAGGCCGAGGAGCGGACGTTCCCGGGCTCGAAGTGGAACTACCAGGGGGGCCGGGCCCAGGGCGAGGAGCCCATGCTCAACAGCGAGTGCGGCAACGTGTGGGGCTACGAGGGCTCCACCGGCGACGTGGACTGGAGCTTCGACTACCACGCGATGATCAACGAGTTCCGGCGCCACCCGAAGGTCGCGGGCTGGCTCTACACCGAGCACCACGACGTCATCAACGAGTGGAACGGCTACGTGCGTGCCGACCGATCGTCCAAGGAAACCGGCCTTGGGGACCTGGTCCCGGGGATGACGCTCCGCGACCTGCACGCGCCGTACTACGTCGCAGTGGGGTCCTTCCCGACGACGGCCGTCCGGCCGGGCGAGGTGGTGGCGGTTCCGCTCTGGGCCTCGTTCCTCACAGATGCTTCGCCGGGTCCCGAGCTCACGATTCGCATGGAGCTCGTCGGCCACGACGACCTCGGCCGCTTCCGTCGGTGGTGGGAGGGCGAGCGCCGGGTGCCCTTCGCGCCCTGGACCTCGCGCGAGCTCGAGCCGATGGCGGTGCCGATGCCGGCGTCCCGGGCGCTGGCGGTCCTGCGCCTGGTGCTCGAGGATCCTGCCGGCCGCGTCCTCCACCGCAACTTCACCGGCTTCGTGGTGGGGGAGACACCGTCGGCAAGGGACGAGACGCGGACGGAGGCCGATGGTGCGACGCAGCGGATCTTGCGCGCCGCCCCGTCTGCGTTCGCGGACGCCCGCTGGACGGTCCGGCTTTGGGACGCGATGGACGGCCGCAAGGTCAACGGTGCCGGGTCCGGCGTCTTCGAGTACCGCATTCCCTGGCCTCGCGACCTGCGGCCGGAGGACGTCGCGGGGGCGGCGTTCCTCGCCGAGCTCGGGGCCAAGCAGCTCTTCGGCAAGGACCGCCCCGACGCGGGAGAGGTCGAAGGCGACTACATGCGCGGACGGGGCGCGCACGACCCCGGCCTCAATCCCAACGCCTACCCCATGACCGACACGACATCACACCCGAGCGCGGTGCGCGTCCGCGTGGGCGGGGTGGCGCTCGGGACGTTTGATCTCGCGGACGACCCGGCCGACCACCGGGGCCTGCTCTCCTGGCACGCGCAGGAGAGGGACGGGAGGCTCCGCGAGGCCGGCTCGTACGGCGAGCTCGTCTCGGTGCCGGTGCCGGCGGACGTCCTCGCCGCGGCCGCTCCGGCCGGGGAGATCGTCATTCGCCTGGAGGTCGACGAGACCGTCCCGGGCGGCCTCGCCGTCTACGGGGAGGAGTTCGGGCGCTACCCCCTCGATCCCACTCTCGTCCTTACCTTGAGGCGCTGAGCTGACAGGACACGGGCCGATGCCCTGGTTCCCTGTTCGCGGGGTTGAGTTGTAGACTCGGGGTTCGGTCAACCAGGCCGGGCTTTCCCCCCTACCCCCAGTGCGCGGCGTGCCCGCCGCACTCGGTATGTGAGTCGTGTTACCTTTTGACCGCCAGCCATGGTCGACGTCAACCACCAGGAACGCACCCTCAAGGTCAAGCTCGTCTACTACGGTCCCGCCGTCGGCGGGAAGACGACCAACCTCAAGGTGCTCCACGAGAACGCCCTCGGGGTGCGCCGCGGGCAGTTTGTGTCCATCAACTCCGCTCAGGACCGCACGATCCTCTGCGACCTGCTGCCCCTGGCCTCGGGCGGCTTCCGAGGGTACGCGCTCAAGCTCCAGCTGGTGGCCGTCCCCGGGCAGTCGATGTATGCGGCCACGCGACGGGTGGTGGTGAAGAACGCGGACGGTGTCGCCTTCGTGGCCAACTCCGCGGCCGACCGCTGGCAGGAGAACATGCAGTGTCTCCAGGAGATGGTCGTCAACCTCAAGACCCAGGGCCTCGAACCGGCCAGCATCCCTCTGGTGTTCCAGTACAACAAGCGTGACCTGCCGGACGTCGTGGCGCTCGAAGCCCTCTCCGGTGCCTTGAACGGCCGTCGCGCGCCCGAGTTCTCCGCGGTCGCGACGACCGGCCAAGGGGTGCTGGAGACCTTCTCCTCGCTTCTCACCCTGACCATCGCAGACGTGTGCCGCCAGTACCCCTCGCTGTCGCTTCCGCCGGGACAGGAGATCTCATCCTGGGTCCAGGTTTCGGTCGAGGGGATGTTCGGCCGCTCGCGGCTCGACATCCCCCTCGAAGACGTCGACACCCTGGATCCCGGCGAGCTCGGGCTGGAGCCGGAGGCCGTCGAGCCCCCGGGGCACCTGAAGGTTCAGATCCCGACCTCCGAGGAGGGTCCGCGCGGGCCGTCCGCCCCGGCCGACGTGCGCTCGCCGGAGTCGCTGGTCGAGTCCTATGCCGAGGCCTCCGCGGAGCTGGGCCTTGTGGTCGACGATCTGCGGGCCGAGCGCGACCTGGCGCGGACGCGCCTGGCCGACGTCCGAACCGCGCTGGAGCTCGCCACCGAGGCGCTGCGCGACGCCGACATCGAGGAGCGGGTTCGGCGGATCCTGAAGATCCTCGTCCGCGCCGCCGGAGCCGACGGCGCGTCTCTGCTCCTCGCGTCGGCAGACCTGCTCAAGGTGCTGCCGCTGCCTCCGCTGAACGACGATCCGTTGTCACAGACCGTCTGGGGTGGGGACCACGTCGAGGAGCTCTGGCAGATCTCGGAGCCCGTGCTCGAGGAAGCGACGGAGAGCGCGCAGCTGGCGGGCGCCCTGCGCGCGGGCGAGCCGTCATTCGAGGCGGTGGCGGCGGTGCCGCTCCGCTCGGCCGAGCGCCTGCTCGGACTGGCGCTGCTCTACTTCGGCTCCCACGCCGTGCTGCCCACGCGCGAGGTTCTCCTGCACCTGGGCTTCCTGGCGCGCGTGCTCGCGGGCCCGCTCGAGGCCTCGGCCGCGCGCGAGGCCACGTCCCACGCCGAGCGGCTGCGCGTCCTCTCGCGCCCATCGGCGGCCGCGGTGGCCTCGCTGCTCACCCGGCTGCCCCCCGAGTCGGCCCGACGGATGCGTTTGCAGCTCGCCGACGCGCTCGGTCCGCTGCAGGCGCCCGGCGTCTCGCTGGAGGTCCCCCCGGGGGTCCCCGAGGTGCTGGGTGACGCGCCGCTTCTCCGCTTCGCTCTGGCCACGCTGGTGGGGCAGTGCGAGGCCGACGCGCTCGAGCGCGGCCGGGTCCCCGAGGTCGTGATCAGGGCCTCGGCCGGGGTCCGGGGGGTGACGTTGGAGGTCACGGGCGGGGGGCAGGCCTCGGTGATGTCCGCCTCCCGGGCCGGACCCGACCTGGCCGATGCCGAGCTGAGCGTCGTGGGCGCGATCGTGGCCCTGCACGGGGGAGTGCTCAGCGCCGGCCGCACGGAAGGCCAGGCGCCTCACTTCACGCTGGACCTCGTGCCGGCCTGATCGGCGAGCCCGGAGCGAATCCGCGCCGGACGATCAGGGCTTCGCGGGCTTCGGCGGGTACTTCGCGAGCAGCATCCGGACCGCCCGCTGCACCTCGGCGTCGATGCGCTTCTCGTCGATCGACGAGATGTCGGTGCCCGCGCGCCAGACCGTCGTGTTGTCGGGCTTCTGTAGCTCGAGGATCAGTGTCCCCGCGCGGACCTTCTTGAAGTCGAAGCTGGTGGTGGTCGACAGCGTCTCCGCCGATCCCGGCAGGAGCTGCTGGCTCTGCTGAGGAGTTCCCTGGACGCTGCTCTTGGCCTTGGCGTAGTAGCGAATGAAGAGGTCCGGCACCGTGTCGTCGGCGTCCTCGATCTTGGCCAGACCTTTCTCCTGGAGTCCACGATCCACGTACCAGACGATGCTCGTGTGGACCTCGTGCCTCTTCGCCGCTGATACGGGGTCCTTCCAGCCGTAGGTCTCGAACGCAGTGAAGTCCACGTCCGGGGCCGAGTGAACCTCAACCGTGGGCATGCGCATCTGCTGGGCCGGCGCCACCGGGACGGCGGCGCAGACGACGGCCAGGACGAGAAGCGGCCGGCGCGTGGGCATGGTGGGCGTCCTCCTTCCCGGAGGATAGCTCAGGCGCAGCCGGGATGTCAGGGGCGGGTGACCAGCCCGACCCGCCGGCCGGGCTGGCTGGTCCGGACGACGATGTCAGCGTTTCTTTGCGGCCTTCTTGACCGTCTTCTTCTTCGCCGTCTTCTTTGTGGCCTTCTTCTTCTTGACCGTCTTCTTCTTCGCGGTCTCTATCTCCGCCTTCGACTTGCGGGCGAGGTCCGCGCGGTGGGAGCGCTCGTAGGTCTGGATGTCCTTGAAGCGACCACTCTTGTCGCGGACGGCGTAGAGCTTCTTGCCGGCGGTGCTGCGGTGGGTGGTCCTCCGGGCCTTGGCCATGTCACCTCCGTGGTTTCTTGAGCGGACGGCTCGATGATCGACGATTGCGGTTGACCGCGCAAGAGCGATCAGTCGACCAGGGTCTGCAGGATCTCGGGGTTCTCCTCCTTCTGGGCGAGGAGCGAGTGACAGGTGGTGCAATCCATCGAGATCATGTCGCCGTCCTCGGTCGTGTGCTCCCCTCCGTGGCAGCGGAAGCAGCCGACCTCGGTGCTCATGTCGGGGTGGCCGATGTGGTTCACGTACGTGCCCCAGGTGACGTTCATCTTCGGGAAGACGTTCCACGTGTAGATGTCGCCGATGGCCTTGCCGGCCGCGCTCACCGCGTCGGCCCGGTCGCGAGCGATGTCCGGGTGGTTGGCCGCGTAGAAGTCGGTGATGGCCCGGGTGATGCCCTCGCGCGCCTCCTCGTGGCTCGCGTACTCCGTCTCGAGGGCCTTCTGGCCCTCGAGGCGGATGAAGGGGAGGCTCGGGTCGATCGTCCGATCGAGGAGGGCGGCGTCCAGTTCCTGGGCGGGCATCCGGTAGACGTGGCTCGGGCGGTTGTGGCAGTCCACGCAGTCCATCGTGCGCCACGGGGCGGCCGCGGCCTCCGAGCTGTCCGCCTCCGGGCCCTTCCACCGCGTGGTCGTGCCCTCGGCGTCGGTCATCTCGACCTCGAACATCGTCTGACGCGTCTCGTCCGCCCGGTAGCGGACGACGTGGTCGGGGTCGACGTGCCAGTGGATGCCCATGCTGCGGCCGGCCTGCCGGCCTCCGACCTTGAGCACCAGCACCGTCTTGACCTCGGTGTTCGCCTCGTCCTCTTCGAAGTGCGTGTTGACCTTGAAGCGGTCCCCCACGAACTTCTGCGGCCAGTGGCACTCCTCGCAGGTCTCGCGAGCCGGGCGGAGATTGTGGACGGGTGCGGCGATGGGCCGCGGGTAGAGGTTGAAAGCCACCGACACCAGCTGCCAGGACCCCGAGAGCTTGGACTTGACGAACCAGTCGGCGCCCGCGCCGATGTGGCACTCCACGCACTTGACACGGGCGTGGGGCGAGCGCTGGTAGGTCGTGTGCTCGGGCTGCATGACCGTGTGGCAGGCGGTGCCGCAGAACGCGGTCGACTCCATCACCTCGACCCCCTTGTAGGTGCCGATGCCCAGGATGAGCGCGTTCACCCCGGTGGCGACCACGAAGACGAGGACGGCCTTCCGGGTCGAGCGCTTGTTGAAATCCAGAACTGCGAAGGGGGCACCCTGGGCCTCGCCTCCGGCCCGGCGTCGCCTCCGCGCCCGGAAGATCCCAATCGGAATGAGGATGAGGCCCGCCACGAAGACCGCGGGCAGGATCAGGAAGGTGAGGATCCCGGCGTATGGGCCCCCCTCCTGCTCGCCCACCAGGTGCATCAGGAGGAGGAGGACGAAGAGAAAGGCGCTGGCGGTGGTGATGCCGGTGCCGATCAGGCTGATCAGGTTGCTGGTGCAGGTGGCGAGAAAACGCTCGAAGGCTTCACGCACGTCGAACCCTCCTCATCGACTCAGACGGGACGGCAAAGCATAACTCGCAGAGAACGTCCCCCGCCACGAGGCCCCGCCGGAGACGCCCGCCGGCGTCCGCCGTGGCTCCGGCCGTGGTCCGTTTGATCTGGGGACATGAAACGTTGGGCTCTTGGACTGAGGTGCGTGATCGTCCGAGCATCATAGGCAGTTCGATCTACTTGAGGCATCCAGCCGCTGTGACCTTTTGGACGTTTTCGGGAGTCTCGCCGGCCTCGTCGAGCGGTCGGACTGGAGGTGGCGTGATGCGGTCGCCCTTCGGACACCGCGGGCACCTGGTCCGGGTCGCGGTCCTGTTCGTCGGCGGGATTCTCGGCTTCCTCGTCGTCCAGGCGCTCCTCGTGCCGGACGACTTCGGGGTCTACGGCCACTTCCGGGCCGGGGCCCTCGACGACAACCGGGCCCTGCCTCTCGTCCACGCCGGTCGAGCGGCCTGCGTCGAGTGCCACTCCGACGTGCCGGAGGAGGCGACGGGGGGCGCACACGCCGCGGTCCGCTGCGAGGCCTGCCACGGGCCGCTGGCCCGGCACGCCGAGGACCCCTCGGTCGATGAGCCCGGGCGACCCGACGCGGCCACGCTCTGTGCGCGCTGTCACGCCGCGAACGTGGCCCGCCCGGCGGGCTTCCCGCAGGTGGACGCGGCCGATCACGCCGCCGGGGAGTCCTGCCTGACCTGCCACGCCGCACACCATCCGGGCCTGGAGTGAGGAGGGGACCCGTGACCAGCGACCGACGCGAGTTCCTGGCCCGATCGGGCAAGCTTCTGCTGCTCACCGGGGCGGCCGCACGTGGCCCTCGAGTCCGTCCTGCGGGGCGAGCCCGAGTCCGCCCCGAACTACGAGACGACGGAGCACTGGTGGGCGATGACCATCGACATCGAGAAGTGCATCGGCTGCGGCAACTGCGTGCGGGCCTGCAAGGAGGAGAACGACGTCCCCCGCGAGCCGTTCTACTTCCGCACCTGGGTCGAGCGCTACCACGTGCCCGGCGGCGACATCGAGCACCCCGAGGTCGACTCGCCGAACGGCGGCTACGACGGCTTCGCCGAGAAGTACCCTCCGGGCGACGGCTCGAAGAACTTCTTCGTCCCCAAGCTCTGCAACCACTGCGCCCACTCGCCCTGCGTCCAGGTGTGCCCGGTCGGCGCGACCTTCGAGAGCCCGGACGGCGTGGTGCTGGTCGACAAGAGCTACTGCCTCGGCTGCCGCTACTGCGTGCAGGCCTGCCCCTACGGCTGCCGCTTCATCGACCCGCGGACCCACACGGTGGACAAGTGCTCGCTCTGCTACCACCGGATCACGAAGGGGCTCACCACCGCGTGCTGCGAGACGTGCCCGACCGAGGCCCGGGTGCTCGGCGACCTCAAGGACCCGAAGGACCCGATCCACGAGTTCCTGCGCGACGCACAAGATCCAGGTGCTGAAGCCGCAGATGGCCACCGGATCGAAGGTCTACTACACCGGCCTCGACGGCTCGGTGCGCTAGGGGGGCGGCATGGAGAGCATCCTGCACGGCGTCGAAGGGTTCATGTACCCGAACGAGATCGAGCTGCAGTGGAGCGTCCTGATCGTCCTCTACCCCTACATCACCGGCCTCGTGGCGGGCGCCTTCATCCTGGCCTCGCTCGAGCGGGTGTTCCGGGTCGAGGCGGTCAAGCCCACCTACCGCCTGGCGCTGCTGACCGCGCTCGCCTTCCTGCTGGTGGCGCCGCTGCCGCTGCAGCTGCACCTCGGGCCACCCCGAGCGCTCGTTCGAGATGTACCTGACGCCGCACACCTCCTCGGCCATGGCGATGTTCGGGTTCGTCTACCTCTGGTACCTGATGGCGGTGCTGCTGCTGGAGATCTGGCTCGACTACCGGAGAGAGATCGTCGAGCGCGCCCAGACCACGCCGGGTCCGCTGCGCTACGTCTACAAGGCGCTGACCCTCGGCTCGTACAACGTCAGCGAGGCGGCGCTGCGACACCGACGACCGGGTGGGGTACGTGATCACCCTGATCGGCATCCCCTCGGCCTTCCTGCTCCACGGCTACGTGGGCTTCATCTTCGGCTCGATCAAGGCCAATCCCTGGTGGTCGACGCCGCTGATGCCGATCGTCTTCCTCTTCTCGGCCATCGTCTCCGGGATCGCCGCGGTGCTGCTGCTCTACATGGCGATTGACCTGGCTGCGGGGCGTCGAAGGTCGACATGCGCTGCCTCGACACCATCGCGCGCTACCTGTTCTACGCCTTCATCATCGACTTCTCGCTCGAGATGCTCGACCTGATCCACCGCATCTACGAGGCCGACGAGTCGTTCCACACCCTCGACTTCATGGTCCAGACCCGCCTCTACGCGGCCGCACATCATCGTGCAGATCATCCTCGGGACCCTGGTGCCCATCGGGCTCCTCGCCCTCACCCAGGTCGTGACGCTGACCGAGAAGGCCCGTCGCGGGATCTACGCCACCGCCGGCGCGCTCACCCTCGTCGGCATCTTCGCGATGCGCTGGAACGTGGTGATCGGCGGGCAGCTGTTCTCGAAGAGCTTCCTCGGCTACACGACCTACAAGATGGAGTTCGCCACGCGCGAGGGCCTGCTGCCCGCGATCATCCTCATGATCCTGCCCTTCGTCATCCTGTGGGTGCTCGTGAAGCTGCTGCCGCCGTGGCCGGAGGACAACCCCGCGGCCTGACCCGGCCGCGGCCACGATCGGAAACCTCTGGGGCGCAGGAAGGAGACGATCATGGTGGATCGCCTGGAACGCCTGCAGCAGACGGTCGAGGAGCTGGCGACCGCCCTCCGGCGCCTCGAGGCCCGGGTCGACACGCTGGAAGCGAGGCCCACGGCGGCCCCCGCCGGCCGTCCCGTCAGCGACGACGAGATCGACGATCTCAAGCTCCCGACGGTGGCGCTGCCCCAGGGCACCCTCGCGCTCCTCGGCCGCACCCTGCTCGTTCTCGCCGGCGGGTTCCTCGTGAGGGCCTTGACCGATGGCCATGTGCTGCCGGCGGCGGCGGGCATCGCGCTCGGCCTCGCCTACGCGGTCTTCTGGCAGCTCTTTGCCTCTCGCGAAGCGCAGGCGGGGCGTCGCGAGAGCGCTGCCTTCCACGGCCTCGCCAGCAGCCTGATCGCCTTCCCGTTGATCTGGGAGACCACCGCACGCTTCGGGCTGCTCGGCCCGCGAGCGGCCGCGGCGGCGCTGGTCGGCTTCTTCGCCCTCGGACTCTGGATGGCCTGGCGCGGCCAGCTGGCCGCGGGCGCCGGCCTTGCGACCGCTCTCGCCCTGGCCACGGCGGTCGCCCTCCTGGTGTCGACGCACGACCTTCTGGCGACCCTGCTCACGCTCCTGGCCATCGCCGCGGGGCTCGAGTGGCTGGCGTGGCGCGACTGGTGGCGCCCGCTGCGCTGGCCGGCCGCGGCCGTCGTCGATGGCGTCGCGCTCCTGCTCGTCGCGGTCATGAGCCGTCCCCAGGGGCTGCCGGACGGGTACGTGCCGCTGTCGGCGCCGGCCGCCGCGGCGGCGCTCCTCGCCCTGCCGTTCCTCTACATCGTCAGCATCGCGATCCGCACCGTGCTGCTCGAGCGGCCGATCACCGTCTTCGGGGTTGCCCAGGGCACCGTCGCCGTTCTGCTCGGCTTCGGCGGGGCGTGGAAGGTGCTCGGCGCGCACGCTCACTCCACGACGGTCCTTGGCGTCCTGGCGCTGCTCCTGGGCGTGCTCTGCTACGTCACCGCGTTCGTCTTCGCCGAGCGCCGGGCAGGCCAGGCGCGGAACTTCTACTTCTACTCGACGGCGGGCGGACTGCTGACGCTGGCGGGAACCGGCGCGCTCGGCCTCGGGCCCGGGCTGGCCCTCGTGTGGTGCGCGTCTGGCCTGTTCGCGGCGCTCCTCGGTCGGCGCTTCGACCGCATGACCCTGCGGCTGCACAGCGCCCTCTACTTCGTCGCGGCCGCGGTGCAGACGGGTCTGGTGATCGGCTGCGGCCGGGCGCTCGTCGGACAGTCGACCGAGGCGCTCCCCGCGATGGCCTGGGGGGTCGCGCTCTCGGCGGCCGCGGGCTACGGCGTCCTCGCCACCGATCCGTTCTCGCCCCGTCGCGGATGGGCGCGGCTCCCGCAGCTTCTTCTCGCGCTCCTGGTCGCCCTCGTCGTGGCGAGGCTGCTCCAGCTCGGGGCGTGGATCGCACTCGGGGGCGTGGTGGCCGAGGATGCCGGTGTGGCAGGCACGGTGGCCACGGGAGCGCTGGCCCTGATCACCCTGGGCTGCGCCTGGCTGGCGCGGAAGGGCGCCCTGCCGGAGCTCGGCTGGCTCGTCTACCCGCTCATCGTTCTGGGCGGGCTCAAGCTGCTGTTTCAGGACCTGCCCGACGGTCGGCCGGCCACCCTGGTTCTCGGCCTGGCGCTCTACGGTGCGGTGCTGATCCTGACACCGAGGCTCCTGAGATCCCGGGACACCTGAGGCTCTCCCCGGCGGGCGGGCGAAGTCCCGGGCTTTTTCCGATACACTCGGCACGCCTTGCGCATCTGCGACCTTCTTCCCATCCTGGTGGCGGTATTGCTCGCCGTCCCAACCGCGACCCGCGCGCAAGACCCCGCGACGGTCGTGGTCTTCAACGGGCCGACGATGGGGACGCGCTACACCGTCCGCGTGGTCACCCCACCGATCGGCGAAGACGGGCGCGAGAGCATCCGACTCGCGATCGAGAAGGAGCTCGAGCTCGTCAACCGGCTCGTGTCGACGTGGGACCCCACGTCGGAGATCTCCCGTTTCAACTCACACCAGTCGACCGAGCCGTTCGCGGTGTCGCCGGAGACGATCGGCCTGCTGCGGATCGCCCGCCGGGTGGCCGAGGTCTCGAACGGCGCCTTCGACATCACCGTCGGACCCCTCGTCGACGCCTGGGGCTTCGGCCCCGCCGGTCTTCCAGAGCGGACCCCGTCGGCCGAGACCCTGGCCGAGCTGCGGGCCCGGGTCGGCCCCGACAGGCTCGTGGTCGACGCCGGGGGCGGGAGCGTCGCCAAGGTCCGACCGGACGTGGCCTGCGATCTCTCGGCCCTGGCGCCCGGCTGGGCGGCCGATCGCATCGCGGCCGCGCTCGAGGCCCTCGGGCATCACGACTTCATCGTGGATATAGGGGGGGAGGTGGTCGCGCGCGGCCGCAGGGTCGACGGCACGCGCTGGCGGGTGGCCGTCGAGTCCCCGGGGCGCGAACGCGACCACGTGCTGGTGCTGGCGCTCGAGGACGTCGCGGTGGCGACCTCCGGCGACTACCGAAACGTCTACACCGACGAGGCCGGGCGGCGCCGCAGCCACCTGATCGATCCGCGGACGGGAGAGCCGGTGGCGCACGAGCTGGCGTCTGTCACCGTCGTTCATCCGGAAGGAGTCTGGGCCGATGCCCTCGCCACCGCGATGCTGGTGATGGGCCCGGAGCCCGCGTGGATGCTCGCCACACGGGAGCGGCTGGCGGTCAGGCTGGTCGCGCGCGTGGAGGGCGGGACCTACTCCGCCGCGACCACTCCCTGGTTCGAGGACCTCGTCTGGACGGGCCCCGAGGAGTGAGCTGAGCGTCTGACCATTTCGTTGCCGCCGAGGAGGAGCATGAAACCCGCCATCCTATCCGTCGCTCTCGCCCTCGCCGCGGCTGCGGCAGTGCCCCAGGACGTCGCCCAGAGCCTCGAGCTGAGCCGCGAAGCGGTCGACAAGCAGAAGCGCATCATCGTCGCCGGCAGTCTTCCCCTCTCCGACGAGGAGGCGGATGCGTTCTGGCCGCTCTTCGATGCGTTCCAGAAGGAGCTCAAGAAGATTGACCGGCGGTCGGATCGCGTCATCGCCGAGTACTCGGCCGAGTACGCGACCCTCGCCGACGCACGAGCGAGGGCGATGATCGACGAGGCGCTTCGGATCGAGGAGGATCGCGTGAAGCTCAAGCGCGTCTGGCTCAAGCGCATGGAGCCGGTGCTCCCGCCCAGGCTGCTGGCCCGCTACTTCCAGCTGGAGAACAAGTTCCAGGCGGTGGTGGCCGCCGACCTGGCCAAGCAGATCCCGCTCGTCCCGTGAAGCCTGCCGCCCACCGGCGTGTCCTGGCCCTGCTCGCCCTCGCCGTCGGGGGGTTGGTGGCGGCCGCCGTCTGGTGGATGCCCAGCCCGCAGGGGACTGCCTCGTCCTCGCGTCCGGCGCCCCTCGTCTACGTCGGGGTCGAGGTCTGCGCGGCCTGCCACGAGGAGGAGACCCGGCTCTGGCGGGGCTCGCACCACGACCTCGCCATGCAGGAGGCGACGGAGTCGACGGTCCTCGGGGACTTCTCGGACACGGAGTTCACCTACGCCGGGGTCACCTCCCGTTTCTACCGGAAGGGCGGGCGCTACTTCGTCCTCACCGACGGTCCTGACGGGACCAGGACCGACTACGCGATCGACTACGTCTTCGGCTTCACCCCGCTGCAGCAGTACCTCGTCGAGCTGCCGGACGGACGCTACCAGGCGCTCGGAATCGGCTGGGACTCCCGTCCGGCCGAGAAGGGAGGCCAGCGCTGGTTCCACCTCTACCCGGGCGAGCGCGTCGATCACCTCGACGTTCTCCACTGGACGAAGCTCTCCCAGAGCTGGGACTCGCAGTGCGCGGAGTGCCACTCCACCAACCTCCGCAAGAACTACCGCTGGCCGGAAGACCGCTTCGGCACGACGTTCTCCGAGATCGACGTCTCGTGCGAGGCCTGCCACGGCCCGGGCTCCCGGCACGTGGCCTGGGCGAAGGCGGCCGAGGCCCGCGGCGCGGAGCCGGAGGGCGACCCCGGCGTCGTGGTGCGCTTCGACGAACGGCGGAACCGCAGCTGGAAGATGGACATGGAGAGGGGCATCGCCATCCCGAAGGAGGCGGCGAAGCTCCGGGTCGAGAACGAGATGTGTGCCCGCTGCCACGCGCGACGAGGCCTGCTCACCGAGGACTACCTGCCCGGCCAGCTCCTTGGCCAGACGCATCACCCGGCGCTGCTCGAGGAGGGGCTGTACTACGCGGACGGGCAGATGGAGGACGAGGTCTACAACTGGGGCTCGTTCCTGCAGAGCCGGATGTACGCGAGGGGCATCACGTGCGCCGACTGCCACGACGCCCACTCGGCAAAGGTGAAGATCTCCAACGACGACGTGTGCTCCTCGTGCCATCAGCCCGAGCGCTTCGCGGTCCGGGAGCACCACTTCCACGACCCGGAAAAGGACGGGGGGTCGTGCGTCGCCTGCCACATGCGCACGGAGACCTACATGGTCGTCGATCCGCGTCACGACCACTCGCTCCGCGCCCCCCGCCCGGACCTCACCCTCGCCGTCGGCAGCCCCAACGCGTGCAACGACTGCCACCGCGACAAGTCGACCCGCTGGGCCCAGCGGGCGGTCGAGCGCTGGTATCCGGAAGGCCAGTGGACGAAGACGCACTACGGGGAGACGCTTCACGCGGGACGGACGCTCCAGCCCGGGGCCGAGGAGGCCCTGGCCGTGCTCGTCGCCGACGCGGAGCAGCCCGGCATCGTCCGGGGGACTGCGGTGACGCTCCTGCCCGGGTTCATGGGCCCGGCCTCACGCCGCGCGATCGAGAAGGCCGCGACCGACCCCGACCCCCTGGTGCGGCTCGGATCCGCCTCGGCGCTGGACGCCTTCGAGCCTCGGGATCGCCTGAGGATCGGGGCCCACCTCCTCGAAGACCCGGTCCGCGCGGTGCGGGTCGAGGCGGTCGTGCCCCTGGCCGACGTCCCCGCGGAGGCGTTGACCGAGTCCCAGCGCGTCTCCTTCGACCGCGCGCTCGACGAGTTCTTCCAGGCGCAGCGCGCCAACGCGGAGCGGCCGGAGGCGCATGTCAACCTCGGTCTGGTGCACGTCAAGCGCGGTCGGCTCGACGCCGCCCGTACGGGCCTACGAGGCCGCGCTTCGGGTCGGCCCGTGGTTCCTGCCCGCGTACGCGAACCTCGCCGATCTTCTCCGGCTGGAGGGGCGCGACGACGAGGGCGAGAAGGTGCTCCGCACCGGCCTGGTGCAGAGCCCCGACAGCCCGGCCCTCCACCATGCCCTGGGGCTGCTGCTCGTCCGACAGAAGCGAACCGACGAGGCGCTTCGGGAGCTGGCGCGGGCGGCGGAGCTGGCCCCGGGCGATCCCCAGATCGCCTACGTGTACGCGATCGGGCTGCACTCCACGGGGGAGACGGAGCGGGCCCTCGCCGTCCTTCGTCGCGCGCACGAGCGCAGCCCGTCCGTGCGGCCGGTGCTCGTGGCGCTCGCGACCCTCAACCGCGACCGGGGCGCGCGGAGCGAGGCGCGCAAGTGGGCCGCGAAGCTGGTCGAGCTCTCGCCCAACGACCCCGCGGCCCGGCGCCTCGTCGCCGAGCTGGAGCGTCAGTAAGCGCCGAGGAGCTGGCGCCAGCCGTCGCCCTCGTAGGGCCGGGGCCGCGCCGCCCGGCTCCGGGCCTGGATCTCCGCCTCCGTCGAGGCGCGGCCGCTGCAGCGGCCCGTCCTGAGGAAGAAGAGTGCCTCGGAGAGCGAGGCCTCGTTCGGATCGGCAATCGCGTGATCGAGGTCGTCCGGGGCCGCACAGTCGGCGGGGATGCCGTTGAAGTAGTCGGCCTCCCCCAGCGCGTTCTCACCCACGAACGACACGGGAAAGAGCACCTTCGTGCAGAAGTCGAAGCTGTACTGGCCGACCGGCTTGCCGAAGGTCCGCGCGCCGACCACGGTGACCGTCATGAAGGGGCGAAGGCCGTTGATGATCAGCTCGCTCGCCGAAGCCGAGCCCCCGGTCGTGATGACCACGAGACGCGGCAGGTCGAGGGTGTTCGGCTTGTCCTCGAAGCGCAGCTCGCTGTCGAACCGGGTGTTCTTGTCGTTGTGCTTGAAGTCGACGAAGACCTGCCCCTCCGTGCCCTGTCCGCCGATCAGGCCCCCGAGGTGCTGGGCGACCTCCACGAACCCCCCGCCGTTGTAGCGGAGGTCGAGGATGAGGTCGGTGACTCCGTCGGCCAGGAGCTGGTCGAAGGCGGTGTTGAGGGCCTCGATGGAGGGGGTCACGAAGTTGCGGAAGAAGATGTATCCGACCCGGGAGCCGCGGACGTTGAAGGTCGCCACCGCCGAGACGGTGGGGATGGTCACGAGCCGCTTGGTGAGCGTGGCCTGGCTCTCCGCGCCCCCAGGCGTGCGCCAGGCGATCTCCACGGTGACTCCCACCTCGTCGGGCCCGAAGGCCGCCGCGATCTCGCCGGTCTGGAGGAGCTCGGGCACCGCCCGTCCGCCGATCGAGAGGAGATAGTCACTGCGAGCGAGCCCGGCCGCGGCGGCGGGTCCGCCGGGGAAGACCTGGGCCACGCGAAGCTCGGTGGCGCTGGTCTGATGGTAGGAAACACCGACGCCGATGAACTGGCTGTCGGAAAAGAATGCATCACTTGCCGCCTGCGAGGTGATGTAGCTGTACGAGTTGTCGATCGGCCGGAAGCGCACGGCATCGAGGTACGCCTCCGGCGAGTTGAAGCCCGCCGGGTCGGGGTCCGGGAGCTCCCGATACCACAGGTAGATGTCCTGCATCGTCGTCCGCACGAAGCCCACCTGCCCGCTCGTCGAGCACTCGCCGCCGGCCACGGTCGGGGTGGTTGGGGACGAGGAGTCGCCCCCACAGGCGGCGAGGGCCACCGCGAGCGGCAGCGCGAGGGCGATGGGCAGAGGGGGAGTGCGTCGGACCACGAAGGACCTCCTCGTGTGACGGTAGCACAGCTTCTCCCCGAGACGCGTGAGGAGCGGCTGCCCGATGTGACCGGATGTCACGCTCGCGGCTCGCGACAGTAGAATGGCCCCCGACCCGACGGGACCGAGGAGGTGCCATGACCCCGCGCGAGCTCTGGGAGAGCTACAAGACCCTGCTTTTCGACGACCCCGCGCTCGGGGTTCGGCTGGACCTGAGTCGCATGGGCCTGTCCGCTCGAGCCCTCGAGGAGAGGAAGTCCACCCTCCGGGCGGCCTACACCGAGATGGACGACCTCGAGGCGGGGGGCATCGCCAACCCCGACGAGGACCGCATGGTGGGCCACTACTGGCTGCGGGCCCCCGAGCGCGCGCCGAACCCGGAGATCACGAAGACGATCCGGGACACCCAGGAGAGGGTCCTCGACTTCGCGGCGCGCGTTCACGCCGGTCGGGTCAAGCCTCCCCAGGCCGATCGCTTCCGGCGGCTGCTCGTCATCGGGATCGGCGGGTCCGCGCTCGGCCCCCAGCTCGTCGCCGATGCGCTGGGCGGCCCTGGCGACCGCCTCTCTCCGCACTTCCTGGACAACACCGATCCCGACGGCATCGACCGCGCTCTCGGCGGCCTCGGCGACGCCCTCGCGGAGACGCTGGCCATCGTGATCTCCAAGTCGGGCGGGACTGCCGAGACGCGCAACGGCATGCTCGAGGCCACGGCGGCCTGGCGCTCCCGTGGCCTCGATCTCGGCCCCCAGGCGGTGGCCATCACCGGGGAAGGGAGCGCTCTCGACGCCCACGCCCGCGAGGAGGGGTTCGTCGATCGATTCCCGATGTGGGACTGGGTGGGCGGGCGCACCTCCGAGACGAGCGCGGTGGGGCTCCTTCCGGCGGCCCTGCAGGGGATCGACGTCCGCGCGCTGCTCGACGGAGCGGCGTCCATGGACGAGGCGACGCGGCGCCACGAGATGCGCCGCAACCCGGCGGCGCTTCTGGCCTGTGCCTGGCATGTCGTGGGCGAGGGGCGAGGCTCGAAGGCGATGGTGGTGCTGCCGTACCGTGACCGTCTGCTGCTGTTCAGCCGCTACCTCCAGCAGCTCGTGATGGAGTCGGTCGGGAAGGAGAAGGACCGCGCCGGCCGGGTGGTCCACCAGGGGCTCACGGTCTATGGGAACAAGGGCTCGACCGACCAGCATGCCTTCGTCCAGCAGCTTCGCGACGGGACCGCGGACTTCTTCGTCACGTTCATCCGCGTTTTGCGCGATCGTCAGGGGGCGAGCCTCGAGGTGGCGCCAGGGGCGACGAGCGGCGACTTCCTCGACGGCTTCCTGCTCGGCACGCGCCGCGCGCTCTTCGAGAGCGGTCGTCCCTCGTTGACCCTGACCATTCCCGACGTGTCTCCCCGCAGCCTCGGGATGCTGATCGCCCTCTACGAGCGGGCGGTTGGGCTCTACGCCAGCCTCATCAACATCAACGCCTATCACCAGCCCGGGGTCGAGGCCGGCAAGAAGGCGGCGACCGGCGTCCTGGATCTCCAGAAGCGCGTCTTGACCGCCCTCGGCGAGAAGGGTCCGGACGGTGGCACCTGCGAGGAGCTGGCCGCGGCGGCCGGAGCGCCGGATGAGGTCGAGACGGTGTTCCATCTGCTCGAGCGGTTGGCCGCGAACCCGGAGCGCGGAGTCGAGCGCCGGCCTGGATCGACGCCATTCGACGCCATCTATTCATTCGCCCGGCCCTGAGCGGCGGGAACGACCGCCATGGGGAGTGGCCTGGCCGCCCCGAGCCCCTTTGGAGGTCGTGCCGTCGTGGGCGGCCTTGACCCGCTCGCCACCGCCGGTCAGACTGCCGCCTCCCACCGATGACGAATGGAGGACCTTCGCGTGAACCGTCGGGTGAACTGATGAAGAGGACCCTTGGAGCGCTGCTGCTCGCTCTCGGGCCGACCGCTGCCTCCGCTCAGCTCGACATCACGCCGCTCCTCGTCGACGAGGGCCGCACGGTCGAGGCCATTGAGATCGAAGGCCGCAACGTCACCCGGGAGAACGTGGTCACCCGGGAGATCCACACGACGGTCGGCGAACCTTTCGAGACGGCGACCGCCATCGCCGACCTGCAGCGCCTGCAGAACATGCAGGTCTTCTCGGAGATCCACCTCGAGGTCGAGCCCGGCAAGGGGGACGCGGTCCGGGTGAAGTTCGTCCTCAAGGAGATGAACTCCTGGCTCCCCACCCTGGCCGCGCAGTACACCGAGGAGAACGGGTTCTCGGTCGGCCCGGGGATCGCGGCGCTGAACCTCACCGGTCGGAACATCCGGCTCACGGGGAGCGCGATCTTCGGGGGCACGACGCAGATCTGGACGGACTTCAACTGGCCCTGGATCACCGGTCACCACATGGGTCTCCGTGGACGTGGCGCCCTTCTGGAGCGCACCGACTCGCTGAATGAGTTCGAGGAGACGAGCTACGAGCTCACCTTGAGGCCTTCGCGCTTCCTCGGGGAGCACGGTCGACTCGGCGCGGGATTCCAGCTCCTGACCGTGGCCTCCGACCGTGACGGGAAGACTCTCTCGTCGACCAACAAGGACCTCCTGATCAGCCTCGAGGCCAGCATCGGCTGGGACACGCGGGACGCCTGGAGCAACCCGAAGGGGGGCTGGAAGAACGAGCTCGTGATCTCGAAGACCGGCGGCGCCCTCGGGGGCGACGCCGACTTCTGGAGGCTGATCGTCGACCTGCGACGCTGGCAGTCGACCTTCCCTCGCCAGCGCCTCATGCTGAGCGGCCTCATGTCTCTCCAGGGCGGGGAGGTGGGCGTTGGCCTTCCCGAGTACATACAATTTCGCCTGGGCGGCGCCAACACCATTCGCGGCTACGACATCGAGGAGCTCGGCCGGACGCTCTTCGGTCGGAACCAATTGCTCGGCACGGCGGAGTACTCCTTCCGGGTGGTCCCGATGCGCCGTTTCGACTTCTGGAAGCTCTCGTTCCGACTGGGCCTGGAGCTGGCGCTGTTCGGCGACGTGGGTGTGGCCTGGACCGAGTCCCGGGACCTCAACGCGAACCGGGCCCGGGCCGGCCTGGGGGCCGGCGTCCGGCTCCTGATCCCCGGCAGCGAGATGGTTCGGGTCGACGTGGGCTGGAGCCCGGAGGGCGGCTTCCGGCTCCATCTCTCCGGCGGGACGAAGCCGGAGCGCCAGCGCCAGCGTCTGCGGTAGCGTCGGCGGGTCCCCCCGCCTGCGCGGGGAACCCTCGACCGACTCCCCGTCCGGGTCGGGGGCCGCGACCGCCCCGGGTGATAATGGGCCGACTTCGGGGCGGGCGTCGCCCCGGACACCCTCGGGAAGCGAGGCGGAGACATGAGCGAGCCTGGCCGCGCGGGAGAACGCGGGACGGCGGACGACGTCCACACCGGCCTGAGCGTGGAGGCCTTCAAGCGGGCCTACGAGGACAACCTCCGCTACTCGCTCGGGCGGTTCTCCCAAGTGGCCACCCCCAACGACCGGTATCTGGCCCTGGCCCACGCGGTCCGGGACCGACTCATGGACCGCTGGATCCGCTCCGGCGAGGCCTACTACCGCGCCCGCGCCCGGACGGTGTGCTACCTCTCGGCCGAGTATCTCCTCGGCCCTCACCTCGGCAACAACCTCCTCAACCTGGGCGTCCTCGACGAGGCGCGCCGCGCGATGGAGGAGCTGGGGCTCGACTTCGACGCCCTGCTCGCCCAGGAGGAGGAGCCCGGTCTGGGAAACGGGGGCCTCGGGCGGCTGGCCGCCTGCTACATGGATTCTCTGGCCACGCTCCAGGTGCCGGCGATCGGCTACGGCATTCGCTACGAGTTCGGGATCTTCGACCAGGTCATCCGCGACGGCTGGCAGGTGGAGGTGACCGACAAGTGGCTGCACCTCGGCAATCCCTGGGAGATCGCCCGTCCCGAGATCGCCTTCGAGGTCGGCTTCGGGGGACACACGGGGTGGTACACGGACGAGGACGGCCGGGAGCGGGCGTGCTGGTTCCCCGACCGGGTCGTCCGGGGTGAGGCCTGCGACACCCCGATCCTCGGCTATCGCACGGGCAACGCGAACCTCCTGCGTCTCTGGAGAGCGGAGGCCACGGAGTCGTTCGACTTCCAGGCCTTCAACGTGGGGGACTACTGGGGCGCGGTCGAGGAGAAGGTGGCCTCGGAGACGATCAGCAAGGTCCTCTACCCGAACGACGAGCCCGAGGCGGGGCGGCGCCTGCGCCTGGCCCAGCAGTACTTCTTCGTCTCCTGCTCGCTCCAGGACATGATTCGCATCCACCTCCAGACCGCCTCCGGACGTCCGGGGCCTCGACGAGCGGTACGGGGCGCAGCTGAACGACACGCACCCCGCGGTGGCGGTGGCCGAGCTCATGCGGCTGCTCCTGGACGAGCACGGGCTGGGATGGGAGGAGGCCTGGGAGATCACCCGGCGGACGTTCGCCTACACCAACCACACCCTTCTGCCGGAGGCTCTCGAGACCTGGTCGGTAGACCTCTTCGACTCGCTCCTGCCCCGGCACCTCGAGATCGTCTACGAGATCAACGAGCGTTTTCTCGGGGAGGTTCGCCTCCGTTTCCCCGGAGACGAGGAGCGGGTGCGTCGAATGTCGCTCATCGACGAAGCCGGGGGCCGCTCGGTCCGGATGGCTCACCTCGCCAGCGTCGGGAGCCACTCCATCAACGGAGTGGCCGCCCTCCACACCGAGCTCCTGAAGCGCCACGTGCTGCGGGACTTCGACGAGCTGTGGCCCGGCAAGATCCGCAACGTCACCAACGGAGTCACCCCGCGGCGGTTCGTGGCCCTCATCAACCCCGGCCTCACCCGCCTGGTGACCGAGGCGATCGGGGACGGCTGGATCCGGAACCTCGAGGAGCTGCGGCGGCTGGAGCCCCTCGCCGAAGACGCTGCGTTCCGCGCCGAGTGGAGGCGCGTCAAGCACGCCAACAAGGAAGCGCTCGCCGCGGAGATCGAGGAGCGAACTGGCGCCGGGGTGGTCGTCGATCCCGACAGCCTGTTCGACGTGCAGGTCAAGCGTATCCACGAGTACAAACGCCAGCACCTCAACGTCCTTCACGCGATCACGCTGTACCGGCGCCTCAAGCGGGACCCCGGGCTGGACGTGCCCTCGCGGACCGTGATCTTCGCGGGGAAGGCCGCCCCCGGGTACGTCATGGCGAAGCGGATCATCAAGCTCGTCCACTCCGTGGGCGCGGTGGTGAACGCCGATCCCGACGTGCGGGGGCGGCTCCGGGTCGTCTTCCTGCCCGACTACAACGTCAAGAACTGCCACCGCATCTTCCCGGCCGCCGACCTGTCGGAGCAGATCTCGACCGCGGGCAAGGAGGCCTCGGGCACCGGCAACATGAAGTTCGCGCTCAACGGTGCGCTCACGATCGGCACCCTGGACGGGGCCAACGTCGAGATCCGGGAGGCGGTCGGGGCGGAGAACTTCTTCCTGTTCGGTCTGACGGTGGACGACGTGCAGCTCGTCCGGGCCGAGGGCTACCACCCGGGCGAGCACTACGACGACGATCTCGAGCTCCGGGGCGCCCTGGATGCCCTCGCCGCGGGGGAGTTCTCCGGTGGGGATCGCGACGTGTTCCGCCCCATCGTCGAGAACCTCCTGCACCACGACCCGTTCCTCGTGCTGGCCGACTATCGGGCCTACGTCGACGCGCAGGCGAAGGTCGAGGGCGCCTGGCGGGACGAGGAGGGCTGGACGCGGGCCTCGATCCTGAACGTGGCCCGCGCGGGCCGCTTCTCGTCCGACCGGTCGATCTACGAGTACTGCCGCGACATCTGGCGCGTGGAGCCCCTGCCGGTCTCCGATGCGGCGGGAGAGGAGGACGAGCCGTGAGCTTCTCCCGCCAGATTCTCGTCGGCCTCCTGGCCGGCGTGGCCCTGGGGCTCTTTCTGGGCGAGCTGGCGGCCACGCGCGAGTACGCCCCGGAGGCCGAGGTCGTCGTCCTGCAGTCGGAGGAGACGCTCTTCCAGTTTCTCGAGGGACGGGGGGCCGACTTCGACGCGCTGGTGATGCCGGCCGAGCGCGGGGCGATCTGGTCGCTGCGTCACCCCCACCTGTCGGTCGTGGTGCCCGACCCGCCCATCATGACCATCCCCCTGGCCTACGTTATCGGCGAGCGCGACGAGCGGCTCCGGCTGTTCCTGAATACGTGGATCGACCTCCTGAAGAGAGACGGGACGGTCGACGAGCTCCGCGACTACTGGGTGTACGGCAGGAACGCCGAAACGCGACGGCCGCGATGGTCCATCATCCGCAACGTCCTCGGCTGGGTGGAGTAGCTAGAAACCGGGCTGGGCGAAGCGGGTGCCAGGCGGGAAGACGAGGTCGAAGTGCCTCGCCAGGACGTCCAGCAGGTGCTCCGGGTCGCGGATCGTGGTCGTTTCCGTGACCCGGCCCTCCCGAACGCTGAGCTCGCGATTGCGCAGGACGAGGCGTCGCTCGGGGAACATGCGTTGCGCGGTGAGGCTGTTCACGAACGCCGAGCGGGGATGGGTGCTCGTGAAGTGGTTGGCCATCTCGAAGTCGATCGGGTACTGCCGCTCCAGGGTGAAGGCGTAGAGGTCGACCCACGCGCCTTCGGTGTTTCCCTCGAGCACCCAGAGGTCGTTCTCCCGGCGGAAGCGGTGGCCCACTGTGCCAAGCCAGTGCTCTCGTCCCTCCTCGAGGGGGAGCGACTGGACCGGGCCGTCGGCCCCAAAGCCCACGTCGGAAACGAAGGGGCCTTCTGCGAGCTCGACGCGCAGGAGCATGTGGGTGCGGGCCCGGACCCCGGTGGCCCCCACCCGGACCCGAGCGGCCAAAGGGATCACGTCGAAGCCGATCCGGTCGAGGACGGCCTGGAAGAGCGTGTTCTGCTCGAAGCAATAGCCGCCGCGCCGGGCGGTCACGAGCTTGGCCTGCAGGCTCTTCAGATCGAGCGCGATCGGGCGCCCGAGCAGGATGTCGAGGTTCTCGAACGGAATGGTGCCGACGTGGGCCTGCTGGAGCTCGCCCAGGCCCTCCGCCGACGGGGCGAGTGGAGCCGCCGCGCCGGTCCTCGCGAGGTAGACGTCGAGATCGAGCTCGTCGCCGGCCATACCACCCCGGTCAGTCCGGCGGCCCGTCCCCGAGCGCCGCGAGCTCTGCGGCGGCACCCCGGTGACGGGGCTCCAGATCGAGGACCTTCTGGTACATGCTCCGGGCGCGGTCGATCTGGTCGCCCCTTCGGTAGAGAGCACCCAGGAAGAGGTAGGCGGGGGTGCATCGGGGGTCCTCGTCGACGAGACCGAGCAGGACGCTCTCGGCCTGCTTGTCCCGGTTTCCGCACTTCGAGTAGCCGCGCGCGAGGAGGATCGACGCCCGTGTCTTGAGCGGCCCCTCGACCCGCGACACGAGCGGCTCGACCTTCTGGATGGCTTCCTCGTATCGTTGCTGGGCGAACAGGGTCTCCGCCTCGCGCATGGTGTGCGCCGGATCCGGCCCCGATGCCCCGATCGCAGACGGTGAAGGCTCCGGCGCCTTCTCGTCGGGCGGGTCGGTCGCCCGAACCTCCCGGGGGTGCGGATCGGTCGTGGGTGACGCGTTGAGATCCGGGGCCGGCGTCGCCGGCGCGACGCGTGCGGACGGCGCCGTCGGCTTCGCGGCGGGCGGCTTCGGGGGTGGAGTGTCGGGTGCGGGTGCGGCCGCGGGGGCCGGGGCCGGGGCGACCGGCGCCCGGGACGCGGGGCCCGGACCCGGCTCAGGTCGGTCGGTGCCTTCCTCCGGGCGGACCGTCAGGGGCACCCGGCTCCGACGCGCCCCGGGGGTCTGCTCCTTCTTGTAGTCGACGATCCCCGTGCAGACCAGACCGAAGAGACTCCGCTCTGTGTCCTCCGGGGGGACCGGGCTGAGGCTGATGACGTTGCGGGCGCTGAGCGTGCCGTCGATCCGGGAGAGGACGAAGCCGTCCGTGGGTGTGAGGGTGATGCGCTGGGAGCGCAGGAGGGGATCGCTCGACAGGACCAGCACGCGGTCCATGTCGCCGAGGACCTGCCGGACCATCTCGGGGTCCTGGATACGCCGCGTGGCTTCGAGAATCACCTCCCCCGTGGACAGTCGGCAGGAGACCTCGGATTCCGCGGCGCTTTCCGAGAGCTCCTCGAACGAATACGAGCCGTCGGCGCCCTCGAGCATCACGAACAGGATCTCGCGGACGTGAAGGCCGAGGGCTTCTTCCAGGCCCTCGCGATCCAGCAGCCCCATACCCGAGAGAACGGGCCCCAGGCGCTTCTCGTCCTCCAACGCGCGCTCCAGGTCGCGCTGGCTGATCACGCCGTAGCGCACGAGCACGTCTCCCAGGCGCTCCCCATCTGTGTCGCTGATCGCGTGCGTGATCTGACCCTTCAGGATACGCAGACTCCGGTGGCTCCGACCGGACGCGGAATGGAGCTGCCCCGACTTCCCCCCGACGTAGACGTCGCGCAGGATCCGGAAGAGCCCACTCGGGTCGGGCCGGCGTGCGGACGGTCCCGGGTCGGTCTCGGCCCCGGGGCGGGTGGGCGCAGGCGGGCGCACGAGCGGCTTGGTCGTCCTGACCTTGCCGGTGTCCGTTGCGCCCGAGCCCTCGCCCGCCTCCTGGACAGCGGTCTTGCGCCGCGCCGGGGCGAGAGAAGGGTCGTCGAGGCACCTCGAGAGCGCCTCGGCGAACTCGGCGCTCGTGTCGTAGCGGTCGTCCGGGTCCTTGGCCAGGGCCCGCTTCAGGACCGGGATGAAGCGCTCGTAATCCGGTCCCGTCGGCAGCTCCAGGACCGGCTCCTTGTGGGCGATCCGGTAGAGAGTGGCCACCGGGGTCTCGGCCTCGAACGGTCGCTGTCCGCCGAGCAGCTCGCAGAGCATCGAGCCGACGCTGAAGAGATCGCTTCGGCCGTCCACCGGATCGCCGTTCACCTGTTCGGGAGACATGTAGGCCGCGGTCCCCAGGATCGCTCCCGTTCCGGTCACCGAGGACGAGCCGAGGCGGGCGATGCCGAAGTCCGTGATCTTGGCCGACCCGTCGTCGGTGATGAACACGTTGGCGGGCTTGATGTCCCGGTGGACGATCCCGACATTGTGAGCGTGGCCGAGCCCGTCGAGCACCTGCAGGACGATGGAGACCTTCTGCTCCAGCGGCAGAGCGGAGTCCTGGCCCTTGATGTGGAGGAGGTCGCTTCCCCGCAGCAGCTCCATGACGATGTAGGGCGCGCCGTCGGTGTGATACCCGAGGTCGAAGACCGTCACCACGTTGGGGTGGGTCAGCCGGGCGACGGCCCGGGCCTCACGCTCGAAGCGCTGCTTCTGCTCGGGATCCTCCGCGACCTGCGGGAGCATGACCTTGATGGCCACCTCACGCTCGAGAAAGGGGTCGAAGGCCCGGTAAACCGCCCCCATGCCTCCCTTGCCGAGCAGACCGACGATCTCATACTTGCCGATCCGCTCAACCGATGCGTCGGAAGGGGATGCTGGCTCGCTCGCGCTGTTCTCGATTCTCACCAAGCTGTCTGTCCCGCTCATCGCTGGCCCAACATTCACGGATCCACAACTGCCCATGAATCGTACCCTACAAAGCGCATGCCCGACTCTGCCGGCCCGCCCCGGGGTCGGTTGGCCTTTGACCCACAGCGATCTACGGCGCAGCGGGCGGTCGCCGGAACGGAACCGCAAGGCCCGAGTGGGCCCGGGCTGGCCGTTTTCCAGACACCTTCACATCCTCAGTCCAGCCGCTTGCGGAAGCGCAGCGCGGCGACGGTCATGATCGAGACCCCCATGGCCAGCAGCACCAGGGCCTGTGGCCACAGCACGTCGATGCCCGAGCCGCGCAGGAAGATTCCGCGGATGATCTCGGCGTAGTAGCGCACGGGGATGGCGTAGGTCACGTACTGAATCGCGCGCGGCATGTTCTCGATGGGGAAGATGAGGCCCGAGAGGTAGATCATCGGGATCAGCAAGACGAACGCGGCGCCCATCATGGCCTGCTGCTGGGTCCGCACGACCGTGGACACGAGAAGGCCCAGCCCCAGGTTGCCCAGAATGAAGAGCATCGTCAGGCCCAGGAGCAGCGGGAACGACCCCGCCAGACGCACCTCGAAGCCCCAGACGGTCACCGCGGTGACCAGCAGGGTCTGGATGAAGCCGATCACCGCGAACGGGAACAGCTTGCCCACGAGGAGCTGCCAGGAGCGGATGGGGGTGACGATGAGCTGCTCCATGGTGCCGATCTCCTTCTCTCGCACCACGCCCATCGCCGAGAGCATCATGGTCATGACCATCAGCACGAGGGCCAGGACGGCGGGCACGTAGAACCAGCGGCTCAGGAGGTCGGGGTTGTACCAGACCCGGGGCACCAGATCGATGCGGCCCCCGGCTCCTGGAGGTCGGGTCCCCGCACGAGCGACCAGGCCACGCAGGCGCGCGACCATCGCCTCCCCGGCCGGGCCGCTGATGATCGTGCTCGCGTATCCGAGGGCGACGCTGGTGGCCGAGGAGTCGGAGCCGTCGACGATCACCTGGACCCGGGGCGTCTGGCCCGAGGTCAACGCCCGCCCGTAGCCCGCGGCGATGACCAGGGCGAGCTGGGCGTCGCCGTTGACCAGCCAGGGACCCACCGCGTCGGCCCGCTCCTCCACGCCCACCAGCTCGAAGTAGCCGGAGCCCACGAAGCGACCGACGAGGTCGCGGCTGGCCGCGGTCTTGTCCTGGTCCACCAGCACGGTGGGCACGCTGGTCACGTCGGTGTTCACCGCGAAGCCGAACAGCGTGATCTGGAGCACCGGAGCGACGAAGATCACCGGGATCATCCTCTTGTCCTGACGCAGCTGCAGGAACTCCTTCACGATCACCCGCCACAGAACGTGCATGGCTACTGCCCCCTCCGGGCCAGACGCACCGAGGCGAGCGTGGCCATGACCACGGCGAAGACGACGAGAGCGAGAAGCTGGTCCCAGTACGGCTCCAGGGTGGTGCCCTTGAGGATCACGCCGCGCAGGATGACCAGGTAGTAGCGGGCCGGCACGAGGTAGGTGATGGCCTGCAGGAACGGCGGCATGGAACGGATCTGGAAGATGAAGCCCGACAGGATGAGGGCCGGAAGCATCGATGCGATGAGGCTGACCTGGAAGGCCAGGGCCTGGCTGTCGGCGATCGTGGAGATCAGGATCCCGAAGCCGAGGGCACCGAAGAGGTACACCAGGGTGGCGACGAACAAGGCCAGGTAGGACCCCCGCACCTGGACGTCGAAGAGCAGGCGCGCGGCCACGAGGATGATGACCGCGGCCAGGTACGAGACGGCCAGGTAGGGCAGGGTCTTGCCCACGATCAGCTCCCAGGTGCGCAGGGGGGCCACCCGCAGCTGCTCCATCGTGCCGCGCTCCTTCTCGCGCACGACCGACAGCGCCGTCGCGAGGACGGCGGTGAGCATCAGCAGGAAGCCGATCAGGCCCGGCACCAGGAACTGGGTCGACTCGAGCTCGGGGTTGTACCAGATCCGCGGCTCGTAGGCGATGCCGGGCTCGAGGGTGATCCCCATCCGGCTCAGGCTGCCCCGCAGGAGGCGCTCGTTGGCCTGGGCGACCAGGCCGCTGGCGTAGCCGAGGATCGTGGTGGCGGTGGTGGCGTCCGCGCCGTCGAGGAGGAGCTGAACGCGCGACCGTGCGCCCCGCGCCGAGGTCGGCGCCGAAGCCCTCGGGGATGACCAGGATCGCCTTGGCCTGCAGCCGCTCGGTGAGGACCTCGAGGTCCTGTCCCGGCGCGGGTGTCGCCACCAGGTCGAAGTACGTGGAGTTCACGAAGGCGGCGATCAGGTCGCGGCTCTGCACGCTGTGGTCCCGGTCCTGGACCGCGAGGGCGATGTGGCGCACGTCGAAGTTGAGGGCGTAGCCGTAGAGCACGAGCATGAACGCCGGCAGACCGATGCAGCATGATCAGGCTGAGGGGATCGCGCGCCACCTGGCGCAGCTCCTTGCGCGCCACGGCCCAGGTGCGCCTCATGCCGGGATCGCGCGCGCGCGCGTTCGCAGACGCGCCTCCTCCTCCTCGACGTGGTGGATGAAGACGTCCTCGAGCGACGGCACGATGCGCTCGATGGAGGCAGGGCGGGTTGCCCTGGCGCTCCAGAGCGTCGGTGATCAGCCGCCGGCCCTCGTCGGCGTCCCTCACGACCACGTGGATGCGCGTGCCGAAGACCGACGTCTCGAGGGCCCACTCCTGCTCGCCGAGCAGCTCGAGGGCCTCGCTGAGCCGGGGTGCGCTCACCTCCAGCACCGCGCGGCCCGCGAACACCTCCTTGAGCTCGCCCACCGTGCCCTGGGCCGCCAGGCGTCCCGCGTGGATCAGGGCCAGGCGGTGGCAGTACTCGGCCTCGTCGAGGTAGTGGGTGGTCACGAAGACGGTCACGCCCCGGCCGGACATCTCGTCGATCAGGGCCCAGAAGCGCCGCCGCGAGATGGGGTCGACGCCGCTGGTGGGCTCGTCGAGGAACACCACCTTCGGCTCGTGGAGGACCGCGCAGGCCAGGGCCAGCCGCTGCTTCCAGCCGCCCGGGAGCTCGCCGGTCAGCCGGTGCTCCTTGCCCCGGAGGTCGGCCATGTCGATGGCCCACTCCTCCCGCTCCCGGGCGCGGGCGCCGCGCAGGCCGTAGACGCCGCCGAAGAAGCGCAGGTTCTGCCGCACGCTGAGGTCCTCGTAGAGGCTGAAGCGCTGGCTCATGTAGCCGATGCGCCGCTTCACGCCCTCCGGGTCGCGGGCCACGTCGATGCCGAGCACCCGCCCGTGCCCTCGGTGGGGGCGAGCAGGCCGCAGAGCATGCGGATGGCGGTGGACTTGCCGGCGCCGTTGGCGCCCAGGAAGCCGAAGATCTCCCCCGCCTCGACGCTCATGGTGAGGTGGTCGACGGCGGTGAAGGAGCCGAAGCGCTTGGTGAGCTGGTCGAGCTCGATGGCGGGCTCATCGTCCCCACCGCGCGGTCGAGCTGGGCGACGGCCAGGCGGGCGTCGGCCAGGGCCTGGGTGCGCTCGAGGCCGGCCTCGAGCAGGGCGATCTCGGCGTCGAGGAGCTCGGAGGACGGGATGACGCCTTCCCGGTAGCGGTCGGCGGAGACCCGCCGGCTCTCTTCGCCGGCGGCCACCGCTCCGTCGGCGACCCGGGTGGCGACGTGGGCGGCGCGCACCTCGAGATGGGCGCTGGTCACCTGGAGGCGGATGTGTCGCTCGAGGTCGTCGAGGCGCTGGCGCAGCGCCTCGACGTGGGCCTGGGCGCGCGCCACCGAGGCCGAGGTCCGGCCGCCGTCGAAGACCCGCAGGGAGACCTCGACGCCCACGTCCCAGCTCGACCGCCACTGTCTCGTCGGGCGGAACGAAGTTGCGGTTCGGGTTGGCGTACAGGTAGCCGGCGGTGAGGCCCAGCTGGGGCCGGGTCGTCGACTGGGCCACGCGCACGCTGGCCTCGGCGGCGCGGACGCGGGCGAGCAGGCCCTCCCGCTCCGGGCGGGCTTCCAGGGCCTGCTGCACGAGGGCCTCGAGGTCCTCGTGGGCCGGCGGCGGGCTCTCGAGCGTCTCCGTCGGCTCGACCACGGCGTCCGGCGGGAGCTGGAGGAGGCGCACGAGGTTGGCCTCGGCCACCTCGGCCGCGTTCTCGGCTCGCAGGCGGCGCAGCTCGGCCCGCTCGTGCTCGACCTCGACCGCCAGCACCTCGCTGCGGGCGGCCAGGCCGAAGCGCTCCCGGTTGCGCGCGTCCTTCAGGTGGGCCTGGAAGGCGCCGAGCCCCTCCCGGAGCACGCGCTCGCTCTCGCGGGCGGTCACGAGCCTCCAGTAGGCGTCCTCGGTCTCGAGGACCAGCGTGCGCCGGCTGGCGTCCAGGTCGAGACCGGCGGCCCGCTCGCTCTCGACCGCGGCGTCGATCTGGCCGGAGATGCGGCCCCCGGCGTAGATCGGCAGGTTCGCCCGCGCCGAGAGCCCCCAGTTGTCGGGCAGGTTGAGGAAGCCGACCGGCGGCTGGCCGGGCGGCTGGGGGATGAGGAACTCGTTGATGTCGGAGCGGCGCGTGTAGCCGGCGGCCACGCCCGCGGTGGGCCACCGCTCGGCGCGCGCCCCCTCCAGGTCGGCGCCGGCGGCGAGCGCGCAGCTGCTCGAGCTCGCGGAGGCGGGCCGACACCGTGAGCGCCCGCTGCACGGCCTCGGCCAGGCTCAGGCGCACCGGCCCCGCCTCGGCGACGGCCGGCGGGTCCTGTGCGGTCGCGGTCCCCGCGGCCAGGAGCATGAAGAGGAGTAGTCGCGCGCGTCATCGCGTCACCTCACTGGGGCCCGGCGTGTCGGCCGCCGCGGCTCGAATGCGCCGGATGAAGACGTCCTCGAGAGAGGGCAGGCCGGCGCGGGCGGACTCGACCTCGACGCCGACTCGCCGCCAGGTGCTCGGCCAGCCGGCGCGCGGCGTCCGCGGCGCCTCCCGGGCTCGACGCCGGGCAGGTTCACGTGCAGGCGGTCGCCGAAGACCTCCACGTCGGCCACCTCGGGGTGCCCGCGCAGTCCCTCCGCCGCCTGCTTGCGCGGCCGGGCGACGACCTCCACGAACGAGCCCTCGATCTGCGAGCGGAGGTTGCCGGGGGCGTCGAGGGTGAGCAGTCTGCCCCTTGTCCATGAGCGCCACCCGGCCGCACCGCTCCGCCTCGTCGAGGTAGGGGGTGGTGAGGAGGATGGTGAGGCCCTCCCGCTGGAGCCGGGCGAGGAGCTTCCAGAAGTCGCGGCGGGAGACGGGGTCGACCCCGGTGGTCGGCTCGTCGAGGACCAGCAGCTCCGGGGTGTGGACGAGGGTGCAGACCAGCGCCAGCTTCTGCTTCATGCCGCCGGACAGGCGCGCGGCGAGCCGGCCGCGGAAGGGCGTCATGCGCACCATGTCGAGCAGCTCGTCGCGGCGCGGCTTCCAGTCCCTCACGTCGTGGATCTCGGCGAAGAAGGCGATGTTCTCGTCGACGGTGAGGTCGCCGTAGAGGGAGAAGCGTCTGCGAGAGATAGCCCACCCGGTCCGACAGCCGGCGCCGCTGCCGCGTGGGACTCAGTCCGCACGTCTCCACGCTCCCGGAGTCGGGAGCGAGGATCCCGAGGACCATGCGCAGGGTGGTGGTCTTGCCGGCGCCGTCGGGACCGATCAGGCCGAACATCTCCCCGCGGCGCACCTCCAGGGAGAGCCGGTCCACGGCCACGAGATCGCCGAAGCGACGGCTCAGCTCATCGGAGCCGCACGAGCACGGGCGCGCCCTCGCTCACTGGACCGGGCCCGCGGGCTGCAGCCGGGCCTCGGCCGGCATGCCGGGCTTGAAGAGGCCGTCGTCGTTGTCGAGGGCGATCTTGATCCGGAAGACGAGCTTGACGCGCTCGTCGCGGGTCTGGACGTTCTTCGGGGTGAACTCTGCGCGCGAGGCGATGAAGGAGACCCGCCCCGTCCGCGTCTGCCCGTCGTCGGTGACCACCTCGGCGTCCTGGCCCAGGCGGATCCGTCCGAGGTCCGGCTCCGGGATGTAGGCGTTGAGCCAGGCGTTCGCGAGGTCCGTCACGACGACGATCCCGCTTCCCGGGGCCATCAGCTCGCCCTGCTCCGCGAGCTTCTGGGTCACGACGCCGTCCACCGGGCTGCGGATCACGGCGTCCTCGAGCTGCTGCTCGAGCTGGGCGATGCCGGGCCTCGGCGGCCTGGCGCCGGGCGCGGGCGGCGTCCTTCTCCTCGTCGCGGAAGCCGGCCTCCATCCGGCGGACGCGCTCACGGGCGGCCTCGACCGAGGCCGCGGCCACGTCGCGCCGGGTGCGGGCGTCGTCGCGCGACTTGGTCGTGCCCGAGCCGACGGACAGCAGGCCCTCCATGCGCTCGAGGTCGCGGCTGGCGCCGGCGAGGTCCGCCTCGGCCCTCGCCAGCTGGGCCCTCGCCTCCAGGATGTCCTCCTCGCGCGTCCCGGCGAGGCGCAGGCGCAGCTCGGCCCGGGCCAGGGCCCGCTCGGCCTTCGCCGTCTGCAGGGCGAGGCGCGTGTCGACGGTGTCGATGCGGGCGATCTCCTGACCGGCCTCGACGGTGGAGCCCTCGTCGACGGCGAGGTGTTCGAGGGTGCCGCCCACCTTGGTCGAGAGCAGGACCTCGGTGGCCTCGACGTGGCCGGAGGCGAGGATGCGGCCGTCCTCGCCGTCTCCACCGCAGGCCGCGGCGAGAAGGACGGTGCCCAGGACGACTCCAGCTGAGCGCTTCATGAGCGCGCTCCTTTCCTCTTCTTGGCTCTCGGTTTCGGTGGGGGGGATGTCCCGGGGGCGAGCCCCCGGAGAGTCATCTCCTCGAAGACAACAAGAGGATAAGGGAAAAGGGGACCCCCTGTGGATTCGTCAAGGAGTGATGTGAGGCGGGGAGGCGAGGGGTGCGACGGGATGCAGCGGGATGCAGCGGGATGCGGGGGTGGGAGGGCACGGGGGGGCAGGTCTCGATGCTCAGCGGCGGCGAGACCTGCCCCGTCTGGCTAGAAGCGGAGGTTGATGCCTCCGGCCAACTCCCACTGGTTCGAGTATTGGGCGCTGCCGACAACCCAGCAGCCCCACCAGGGGTCGCACCACCAGCCGGCGGCGTCGGTCTTGATGTAGGTCGGGGTCCAGCGGACGCCGCCGAAGATGCCGAAGTTCTGGGCGGGGTAGATCTTGACGCCCGCGCCCCAGGTCGTGGAGAAGCGCGACTCGCTGGGGATCGTACGTTCCTCAAGGAGTCCCGTGATCCGGATGTCGCTGTACCGCGTCACGCCCAGGCCACCGAGCAGGTAGGGCCGGATCGTGTCGTCCACGTCGCCGAAGTTGTAGGCGAAGAAGCCGTGGTAGTTGTCGATGTTCAGGTCCGCGACCTCGGAGACCGCGTTGCCCTTCGCCTCGAGAATCGTGTCCTGCCGGTCCCAGAGGAAGCCGACCTCGACGTCCTCGGTGACGAAGAAGCCGATCGAGAGGCCGTACGACCCGGAGTTCTTCGGGTCGATCCGGTTGTAGACGTTTCCGTCCGAGCCTTCCCGCGCGTCACCGCTGACGCCGTCGGAGAAGGTGTAGCCGGCCCAGCCCTGGATCTCGATCCGCGGGTCCTGTGCGTGCGCGGGGACGGCGACGAGCAGCGCAAGCGGGGCGATCCACGCCATCTTCTTCAACACTAGAGTCATCCTCCCTACTAGTGATTCCTGGTTTGTCCGCCGTCCGCCGGACACCGTCGGCCCCCGTTCCGGCGGAGGAGGTCAGCTCGTTGGACACGCGTCGCCGCGCGCCCCGAGCACCATTTCACAATGGGTCCTGCTCAGGCGGCTGTCAACGCGATCGGCGGGGCGGATGGGGGCGATCGACGGGCGTGATTGCCCCTGCTTCTCGCCCCCCACCCGTTTCTGCATCGCGTCGAGGTCGACGCCGAGCGCGGCGCGGGGCGTCAGTACGCGAGGGGGATCTGCGACGACAGCTCGAGGTCGATCAGGTTGTTGATCCGGGCCTCCACCTGGAAGAAGCGGGCCACGATCTTCGCCGGAAGGACGGCCAGGAACTTGTCCAGGTACTGCGTCTTGAGGGCGTGCTCCTTGCCCTCGAGCGCGACGGACCGGGTGATGAGATCGCGGGCCTTCTCGTCGGTCAGCGTGTCCACGTGGTCGGCGTAGTCCTTGATGATCGCCAGCCGCTCGTCTCCCAGGGTCTTGAGCTCGGCCTCGTACTCCTTGTAGACGGGCCAGAACGTGGCGGCCTCCTCGGCGTCGAGCTCCATCGTCTTGGCGACGATGTCCGCCTTGTCCGCGCGTACGTCCTTGCGCATCAGCTCGATGAGCTGGTCGACGTCCTGCATCTCCCCCTCGTGCTGGTTGGGAGCGGGGGCGGCGGTCAGGGCGGGGACCGACAGCACGAGAGCCGCGAGGGCGGTGCCCACGGCGAGCGTCTTCTTCATTTTGCGTGGCCTCCTGCCGGCAGCTTCCTGGGGCCGGCCGAGCCGTGATGCTAGGGGCGGTCGTTGCGCGTGTCAATCCCTGCTCGAGGAGGCCCGGAGCCGATCCGATGCCGCCGGTCGTGGGCGGGTATAATCCCGCCGCGTTTCGAGCGCCTCCGCGATGGACAGACCGAGCCACGACCCCGACCGAGGATTCCGCAGCCTCACCACCCGCCTCATCGTCTGGACCCTGCTCGCGGTCGGGGCGGTGTACGTGGTCACCGTCGTCGTGTCCAACACGCTGGCCCGCCGAATGGCCCTGGCCGCGGCGGAGCGCGAAGCCATCAACGAGGCCGACGGGGCCGTGGGCCAGGTCCAGGACGTTCTGCACGCGGTGGAGGAGCGGACCCTGGTCCTCGCCGCGGTCGTGGACGACGCTGAATCCTCCGGAGGCCGCGCTCGACCGTCTGCTGGGCGACTTCGTCCTGGGTCATCCGGAGGTGTTCGGCGCGGCCATCGCCTTCGAGCCCGGTGAGCGGCTCCCGGGCGACGGGCGCCTCGTCCGCTACCACCACCGACTCCGCGACCGCCCCCACGAGCTCGGCACCGCCGATCTGGGCGCCGGCGGGATCCGCTACTGGGAGAAGGAGTGGTACGCCAGGCCCCTCCGCAGCGGAGAGCCCGGCTGGTCCGAACCCTACTGGGACGAGGGCGGCGGCGAGGTGAACATGGTCACCTGGTCGGTGCCTCTGCGGCGGCCGGACGGGACCGTTCGCGGGGTCGTCACCGCCGACCTGCGCCTGCGGTGGCTCGACGCCCTGGTGCGCCGGGTGGAGCTCGGGCGCAGCGGCTTCGGCCTCATCGTGTCCCGGCAGCGCCACATCATCGCCGCCTCGCATCGGCCAGCCGGGGCCATCGAGGCGCCCCAGCGGGTCCTCGATCGATGCCCCCCGAGGAGCGGGTCCGCCTCCAGCCCATCGTCGAGCGGATGGTGGCGGGCGAGCCGGGCTTCGAGGCGATCGAGATCGACGGACGCCGCTACCGGCTCACCTTCCGGCCCATCGGGCCACGCCGGCTGGTCGATGGCGCTGGCTCTACCCGGAGGACGAGCTGTTCGAGGAGGTGGGCTGGCTGCGGACGATCCAGTCCGCGCTCGACCTCGGCGGTCTCGTCCTCCTCGCCCTGGTCGTCGTCGTCCTCTCGCGGCGGCTCACCCGGCCCCTCGGGGCCCTCGCCGCGAGCGCCGACGACATGGCCACCGGCAACCTCGATGCCACGCTGCCGCCCGTCGAGACGCGCGACGAGATCGGACGCCTCACGCGTGCGTTCCACCACATGCGCGACTCGCTCAAGACCTACATCCGGGACCTCAAGGAGACGACCGCGGCCAAGGAGCGGCTGGAGAGCGAGCTCAAGGTCGCCCGGCGCATCCAGGCCGACATGCTGCCGAAGCCCACGGCGGGCGGGCCCGACGAGGGCTACGAGCTGGCGGCGACGCTGGTCCCGGCGCGGGCGGTCGGGGGCGATCTCTTCGACCACTTCCGGGACGGGTGAGCGGGTCTTCTTCCTGGTCGGCGACGTGTCGGGCAAGGGGGTGCCGGCGGCCCTCTTCATGGCCCGCACGAAGACGCTCTTCGAGGCCCTGGCCGCACGGGAGGCCGACCCGGCAGCGATCCTGGCCGCGGCCAACCACAACCTCTGCGCGGAGAACGACGCCGGCATGTTCGTGACCGCGGTCTGCGGGGTCCTCGACGCGACGAGCGGCGAGCTCACCTTCGCCCTCGCCGGGCACGATCCGCCCGTCTTCGTCCCGGCCGAGGGCGACCCGGAGCCCCTGCAGGTCGAGGGCGGCCGGGTGCTCGGCCTGATCGAGGGCTCGGACTACCCGGTGAACCGGCTCCGGCTGGGCCACCGGGACGCCGTCGTCATGTTCACCGATGGCGTCTCCGAGGCCCAGAACGTGGACGGCGGCTTCTTCGAGCTCGACCGGATCGTCGAGACCCTGAAGCGACACCGCCACGAGGACGCCGTCGGCGGTGACCGAGGCCTCCTGCGAGGCGGTGCGCGACTTCGCCGGAGAGGCGCCCCAGTCCGACGACATCACCCTGATGACCCTGAGGTACCTGTCGCCACCCGCCTGAGCCCGGAGATCACCGGCGCCCGATGACAAGACCCGCCGGGGTCGCCGGGGTGCCCGTGGTTGAACGGCGCCGCGCGAACAGGTAGTCTCGGCCGCTCTCCGGAGGCTGCTCGAGCTTTCGAATGTCCACGACCGCGACGAGCCGCAGGCCCCGCTACGACGTGGAGCACGACCCCGCGTCCGGGACCCTCCGCGTCCGCCTGAGCGGCACCTGGACGATGAAGACGGGTGCCGGCCCGGGCGAGGAGCTGCTGCCGCACGTCCAGTCCCTGCCCGAGGGCTCCCGTGTCGTGATCGAGGACGCCGGCATCGCGCAGTGGGACAGCCTCCTCGTCGCCGCCGTGCGCGACCACGACCCTGATCGCCCGGGCCGCGGCGTGAGCGTGGACTGTCCGGCCTGCCCGACGGGGCGCGGAAGCTGGTCGACCTCGCGGCGGCGGTGCCGCCGCGGCTGAGGCCGATCGGCCCCCCGAGGACGACGCCCTCACCGCGCGGGTGGGGCGGATCGCCCTCGGGGCCTGGGACACGGCCTCCGACGCCACCGAGTTCCTGGGCGAGGTCGTCCAGGCCTTCGGCACCTTCCTGCGCGGCCGAGCCCGGTTCCGCCGCGTCGACCTGATGCACGCCCTGGAGAGCGCCGGGGTGGGGGCCCTCGGCATCGTGGCCCTCATCAACTTCCTCGTGGGGACGGTGCTGGCCTTCGTGGGGGCGGTCCAGCTCGAGCAGTTCGGGGCGGCGATCTACGTGGCCAACCTGGTGGGCATCGCGGTGGCCCGGGTGCTCGGGGCCCTCATGACGGGGATCGTGATGTCGGGGAGGACGGGAGCCTCCTTCGCCGCGATCCTGGGCACGATGAACGTGAACGAGGAGACCGACGCCCTGAAGACGATGGGCCTGAAGCCGGTCGAGTTCCTCGTCCTGCCGCGGGTCATCGCCACCACCCTGATGCTGCCCGCCCTCACGGCCTACGGGATCCTCATGGGCCTGCTGGGGGGGATGTTCGTCGGGGTGGCGCTCCTCGACATCGGGGCCATGGAGTACCTCACGCAGACGCAGGGCTCGCTGGACCTGAGGCAGGTCGTGATCGGTCTCTCGATGGGCCTGGCCTTCGGGATGGTCGTGGCCCTCACCGGCTGCTACTACGGTCTGCGCTGCGGGCGCAGCTCCGCCGCGGTGGGCCAGGCGACCACGAAGGCGGTGGTCTCGTCGATCGTGCTCGTGGTGGTGGTGACCGCGGTCTTCACCGTCGTCCTGTACCTCCTGGGGTTGTGATGGACGAGAGCCAGACGGCGAACATGCAGATCGAGGTCCGAGGGCCTGACGATGGCGTTCGGCAGCCACGTGGTGCAGCGGGACGTCGGCTTCGACGTTCGGCCGGGCGAGATCTTCGTCATCATGGGCGACAGCGGCTGCGGCAAGAGCACGCTGATGCGGCACATGATCGGCCTGAACCGGCCGGCGGCGGGGCGCGTGCTCTACGAGGGCGAGGACTTCTGGGACGCCGAGGAGGACGAGCAGGAGCGGCTCCAGCGGGGCTTCGGGGTGCTCTACCAGACCGCGGCCCTCTTCAGCTCGATGACCCTCGAGGAGAACGTGTCCCTGCCCCTGCTCGAGTACTCCGACCTCGAGCCGAGCCAGGCCCGCGAGGTGGCGCTGCTCAAGCTCGCCCTCGTCGGCCTCGCCGGGTTCGAGGAGTACTACCCGTCCGAGATCAGCGGGGGCATGCGCAAGCGCGCGGGCCTGGCCCGGGCCATGGCCCTCGACCCCGACATCCTCTACTTCGACGAGCCCTCGGCCGGGCTCGATCCCCTGAGCTCGCGCCGCCTCGACGACCTGATCCTCGAGCTGCGCGACAGCCTGGGGACGACCATCGTGCTCGTGACCCACGAGCTGCCCAGCATCTTCGAGCTGGGCGACAACGCCGTCTTTCTCGACGCGGAGCGGAAGACCATGATTGCCCAGGGCAAGCCGAGTGAACTCAAGGACAGCCCCGACCCCAAGGTCCGGGCCTTCATGAGCCGGGGGCGGCTATGAGCGCGAAGACCCACCCGCGCCTGGTCGGCGCCTTCGTCCTCGGGGCGATCGCCCTGGTGCTGGCGGCGATCGTGTTCCTGAGCTCCGGGGGGCTGTTCCAGCAGCGGGACCGCTTCGTCGTCTTCTTCCCCGGCTCGGTCAAGGGGCTGCAGACCGGCTCGGAGGTCACGTTCCGCGGGGTCAGGGTCGGAGAGGTGATCGAGGTGAGCGCCGTTCCAGACCGGCCTGCCCGACGACCCCATCCAGATCGAGGTGGTGTGCGAGTTCTACGGGGACGTCGTCGACGTTCCCGAGGGGGTGGACAACCCCTACGAGGGCCTCGACGCACGAGGAGAGCGGTCGCGATGCACATCGAGCAGGGCATCCGCGCGCGCATGATGAGCGCCAGCCTGCTCACCGGCCAGAAGTACATCGAGATCGACTTCCTGCCCGACGAGCCGGCACGCCTCGCGGGCCTGAGCCGCCGCTACCCCGAGATCCCGACCACGCCCTACCGCCATGGAGAAGGTGGGGGAGCGGATCGAGGACCTCATGAACAAGCTCGCCGAGGTGCCGCTCGACCAGGTCGTCGAGAACGTGCAGATAGGCGATCCGGGCCGCCCGTGAGCTGCTCGAGTCGCCGGAGCTCAAGGGGACCCTCGAGGGAGCGCAGCGCGTGGTCAGATCGATCGAGCCGACCGTCGCCGAGGCGCGCAAGACGCTGAAGTCGGCCCGCGAGGTCATCGAGAACCTCGGGAAGGAGACCGACGGCCTCGGCGACGACGTGAGCCAGACGCTCGCCGAGCTGCGGGAGCGGCTGGCCCGGACCGAGAAGACGTTCGAGACGCTCGAGGCCACGCTGCGGGGGACCGACGACGCGCGCGTGGACGCCTCGAAGACCCTCGTCGAGCTCGAGCGGGCGCTCAAGGCGTTCCGCAACCTGGCCGAGTACATCCAGACCCACCCCGAGGCCATCCTCCAGGGCAAGGAGAAGGAGGGGAAGTGATGCGCACCCGGTTGTCGGCAACCCTCGGTCTCGTCGGCCTCGCCCTCGTGGCGGCCGGATGCGTCTCGCTGAAGCGCACCCCGGAGGCCCGGTTCTTCGTCCTGCAGTCCCTGCGTCGAGCCCAGCCGGCCGCCGCCGGGCGCGGCGCCGCGGGGGCATCGTGGGCGTGGAGAAGGTGCGCCTGCCCGGGCCACCTCGATGCGCCCCCAGCTCGTGACCTGGGCGGCCCCGAACGAGCTGAGCGTCGACGAGTTCCTCCGCTGGGCCGAGCCCCTGGAGGACGGCATCACCCGCACCCTCGGCGAGGACCTGGCCGCGCTCCTCCCGGACCATCAGGTCGTCCGTCGCCCGTGGCCGGGGCGACACCAGGACCCGGTGCCGGGTCATGGTGTCGCTCCGCGTGTTCGGCTTGCAGCGGGACGGCATGGTCGAGCTGGACGGGCGGTGGGCACTGCTGCCCGACCGGGGCGAGCTCGCCCTCGTCCAGCAGCCGGTGAGCCTGCAGCGGTGGTCCACTGGCGAGCGCCGGGGCACGGGCGTGTCGCCCGGAACCGGGGTCGACGCGATGAGCGAGCTGATCGCGGACCTGAGCCGGCAGATCGCCGAGGCGATCCGGGCCCTGCCGCCGGAGCAGACCCCCGTCGAAATCGAAGAGGAGACGGTCACGTCGGAGGAGATCGAGGACGCCGCGTCCGAGGACGGCGGGAGCGATGATCTCGAAGCCTGGGCGACCGCGAGAAGTTCCACCGGCTCTTCATCCTGTTTCTCGTCGTGGTCGTCTCCGCGGCCTTCCTCTACATGATCCGTGGCTTCATCGTCACGGTGCTGATGGCCGCGATCTTCTCGGGGCTGGCCCATCCCCTGTATCGGCGTCTCCTGCCGAGGGTCAGGGGAAGCCGGGCGACGGCGTCGGTGCTGACCCTCCTGATCGTTCTCCTCCTCGTCGTCGTTCCCCTCGTCGCCTTCCTGGGCATCGTGGCCACCGAGGCGGTCTCCATCAGCCAGTCGGTCACCCCCTGGGTGCGGGAGCATCTGCGGGAGCCCGGAGGGCTCAGCCGGCTCCTCGAGCGCGTCCCGTACCTCGCCCAGCTCCAGGAGCAGTTCCAGGCCTACAGCGCCCAGATCATCGAGAAGCTCGGGGAGCTGGCGGGCCGGGTGAGCTCGTTCCTGGTGAACAGCCTGTCCGCGGCCACGAAGGGCACCGTGGGCTTCCTCTTCCAGCTCTTCGTCATGATCTACGCCATGTTCTTCTTCCTGGTCGGAGGCCGCGCGGCGCTGGACAAGGCCATGGTCTACGTCCCGCTCCCGGAGAGCGACAAGGAGCTGCTCCTCGACAAGTTCGTCTCGGTGGCCCGGGCGACCTTCAAGGGGACCTTCGTCGTGGGCCTGGTCCAGGGGGGGCTGGCCGGCCTCGCCTTCGCCGTCGCCGGTATCCAGGGGGCGACCTTCTGGGGCACGGTCATGGTCGTGCTCTCCATCATCCCCGGGATCGGGACCGCCCTCGTCTGGGTCCCCGCCGTCATCTATCTCTTCGCCGTCGGCCAGACCGTCTCCGCCGTCGGCCTCGCCGTGTGGTGCGCGCTCGTCGTCGGGACAGTGGACAACTTCCTCCGGCCGAAGCTCGTGGGCGGCCGACACGAAGATGCCCGACCTCCTGATCCTCCTGAGCACGTTCGGGGGGCTGTCGATGTTCGGCGCGGTCGGCCTCGTCCTCGGTCCCATCATCGCCGCGCTGTTCATCGCGGTGTGGCAGATCTACGGAGAGGCCTTCGGCGAGCTGCTGGGCACGGAAGGCGCCCGCCGACGACGAACCACGGCCACCGATCCCGACCGGCTGGAAGGACTCCGAGGTCCCCTGAGGCACGGCGACCCGCCGCGGGCCGCCTTGAGAGGGTCGTCGGCGTGTGGGAGTATGGAGGTCTCGGAGGTTCCTCGATGAGTCTGCGGCGCCAGCTGGCCCTGCGGTCAGCCACCTGGTCTCTCGTCGTGTCCGCCTGCTCCGGCCTGCGCCTCTCGCCGGTGACGGCCGAGCCCACGAGCACAGTGGATCCCCGGCAAGTTCATCTGGCACGACCTCATCACCCACGACGTCGAAGCGGTGAAGAGCTTCTACGGCGGCATCTTCGGCTGGACCTTCGAGGCCCTGCCCGGGACCGATCGCTACACGGTGATCCGCCACAACGGGGAGATGATCGGCGGCATCGCCTTCAGCGACCGCAAGGTCGACGGGAGAGCCGGTCTCCCAGTGGGTGAGCATGATGTCCGTCCCCGACGTCGACCTCGCGGCCTCCCGTCTCCGGCAGGCCGGTGGCCGGGTCTACGCCGGACCCCGCGACATCGACGACCGGGGTCGCCTGGCCATCGTGGGCGATCCCCAGGGGGCCGTCTTCGGCCTCGTCCGCACCACCGGCGGGGATCCCCCCGACCGGGAGGCCGGGACTCGGTGACTGGCTGTGGAACGAGCTGTGGTGCGACGACCAGGAGTCGGCGAGCCAGGTCTACGCCAGCCTCGTCGGTTTCGAGCTGGACACCCAGGAAACGGTGGCGGGAAGACCCTACACGGTCTTCAAGAGAGACGGCACGCCCCGGGCCGGGCTGCTCGTCGACCCCTTCCCCGAGGTGACGCCCTACTGGCTCTCGTACGTTCGGGTGGAGGACCCGGCGGCAGTGGTGGCGAAGGTGGAGGGGCTCGGCGGCCAGGTGCTTCTCAAGCCCGACCCGAAGCACCGAAACGGCACGGTGGCCATCATTGCCGACCCGACGGGGGCGGAGGTGGCGATCCAGAAGTGGCCGATCGACGACACGGGAGCCGGAGGGGGCGACTGAGACAACACGTGCGGTGGAGGTCCGCCGCCGGAGGTGACGAAGTTGAAGAAGGTGACACGCATCGCAATGCTCCTGGCCCTGCTGGCCGCGAGCCTGACCATGACCGCCTGCACGGGAACGAACCTCTACAGGGGTGTGGACGCCAACGGCGGCTGGAACGGCCCGTCGACGCGGGGGAACATGGGCGGCGGAATCGCCGGCTATCCGTTCTAGCGTCGTCCCGGGGCCGGTCCGACCCGGAATCACAGAATGCACGGCCCCGAGCCCGTGACCGCGGGGCGCCCTGAGCCGGCGCCATCCACGGGCCCGCGAGTCGGGTGGCGCTGGCTCCGCCGCTGCCTCTGGGCCTTCGGGGCCCTGGCGGTTCTCGTCGCCCTTCTGCACACCCCCCCCGCGAAGCGGCTCCTCACCTCGGCCCTGGTCTCCCTGGCCAGCCGCGCCCTGAGCGCGGAGGTGAGAGTCGACCGCCTCGACTACCGGCTCTGGGCCGGCGAGGTGCGCCTGGACGGGGTGCACGTCCAGCGTCCTCGCCTGGAGATCGCCTGCGCGCGGGCCGAGGTCGAGGTGGGTCTCGACGCCACCGTCCGGGCCCGGATCGAAGCCCCGCGGGTCGTCGTCACCCAGGGGCCGCCGGGCGACCAACCACCACCATCCGCGCCCTCGCGACCGTGGAGGATTCTCGAGTGGGTCGACGAGGTGGACCTGCGCGAGGGGGCGCTGGAGCTGCGCAGCCGCGAGGACGTCCCGTGGCTGCGCCTCGAAGGCCTCGAGGCGCGCGTCGAGAGCCTGTCCGGTCACCCCCGCGGCTCGGCGCGCGTGGCGAGAGCCGGCGTCGGCTGGCCCGGGGCGGGGATCCGGGTCGAGCCGGTGCGGGCCGAGGCGGACTTCGAGCTGGGGCCGGACTCTGGCGCCGTGCGGCTCCTCCGGGGAGAGGTGTTCTCGGGCGAGACGACGCTCCGTGGCCGGGGACAGCTCGAGCAGATCGGGCCGATCCTGGCCCGCGCCGAGGGCGGGGGACGAGTCGACGCACGGCTGCTCCAGCGGCTGGTTCCGGACCTGGAGATCGAGGGCCAGGTCGAGGCCCGAGCGACCTTCGAGCAGGACGTCGCGGGTGCCCGGGGCTCGCTGGAGGTGGAGGCCGCGTCCGTCCGGGTCTTCGAGGTCGGCCCCTGGGATGGCTCGATCCGCGGGCGGCTCGAGGAGCGCCGGCTGCACGTCGAGTCGCTGGACCTCGCCGGCTACGACGGCCGAGTGGAGGGGACCGGGACCGTCTTCCTGGGCGACGGCCCCAGCTCCGTGGACGTCCGCGCAAGCGACCTCGACGTCGAAGCGCTGGTGGGAGCCTTCGTCGCCGCCCCGCCCCCCCTCGCCTCCCGGGTGGACGCCCAGCTGGAGCTCAGCATCCGGGACTGGGACGTGGACACCCTCCGGGGCCAGGGCCGCCTGTCGCTCCGGCCGGGGGAGGGGGAGGGCTGGCCCCTGGCCGGGCCGGTGACGGTGGGCCTCGCCGATCGCCGGGTCTCGTTCGCCGCCGACGGCCTCCGTGTCCGCTCGGCGCAGGTGACGACCGAAGGCTCCTTCTCCTTCTCGAAGGAGCTCGACGCGCGCTACGGGCTCCGTCTTCCCGGCCTCGAGGCGTCGCCCGAGCTCCTGGCCGACGCGGGGGTCGAGCTGCCCGAGCTCACGCTGGACGGCAGCGTGGAGGTCGAAGGGGAGATCGAGGGACGGTTGCCCGAGTGGCAGGGGACGGCCCGGATCGCCAGCGGTGGAGTGAGCGTGGAGGACGTCGACGTCGGTCTCGCCGGAGTGCTGGCGATGTCGAGCGCCGGCGTCGAGATCGAGTCGTTCGAGGCGAGGGGCGAGGACGGCTCGCTGAGGGTCGCCGGTTTCATTCCACTCGACGACGCGGGTTCGTGGAGCGTCACCAGCGAGGTCACCGAGCTGCGGCTCACCGACGCCCTGGGACGGCACGGCGTGCCGGTCCCCGCGACCGCCCGCGGGCGCGTGCGGGTGGAAGGGCCGAAGGACGACCCGACCGCCGAGTTCGAGATCGAGGCCCGTGCGGAAACGGCGGATTCCGAGTCCGCTGCTGAAGCGACGGACTCGGAATCTTCCGTCTCCGTCGATGGATCCGAAAACACGTTCCTTGTTGAAGACGAAGCTCCCCGGACGCGCCACCGGCCCGGGAGCCGGCCACGCTGCAGCTGGCGGGCACCGCCAGCCGCCGCGGGCTGGTCGTCGACAAGCTGACCGCGGTGATCGGCGGGGGAGCGGTTGAGGCCTCGGGTGCCTGGCGTGCGCGACGGCGGATCCCTCGACGGGCACGTGCGGATCGCCGACGTGCAGCTGGCCCGGCTGCCATGGCTTCCCGGGCCGGCCGCGCTCGACGGCCTCGTCTCGACCCTCTCCGGTGAAGCCGAGGTGTCGGGACGGGTCGACGACCCCGAGGGCCGGCTCGAGCTGCGTCTTGCCGGGACGCGGTACGGTGACGAGGCCTTCCCCGACCTCGACCTCGACGCCGCCCTGGCCGGGGCCGAGGCCCGGCTGGCCGGCCGCCTCGGCGGGGAGCCGGTGCTCTCCGGCCGGATCGACTTCGACGAGCAGTGGCCGCTCCATCTGGACGTCGAGCTGGCCGCCCTGCCGATGACCCGGGCGCTTCGGACCCTGCCCGGCGCATACCGTGAGAGGCGGTCGCTCGCCGTGACCGGGCAGGCGTCGCTCGAGCTTCCCCTGCGCGAGCCGGGGCGGCTGAGATACGAGGCCCGTGTCGACGCCCTCGAAATGGATCTCGGAGGTGGGGGGGCATCGGCGGGTCCGTTCACCGTGAGCGGGGGTCGAGAGACCGTCGCCATCGACGGCCTCGATCTCCGCCGGGGGGAGACCCGACTGCGCGTCGACGGGGAGCTCGGCCTCGCGGCCGACGCCTCCCGGCCCCTGGCGCTCCGCGGCGAGATCTCTCTCGCGGACGTGGCCCTCGTCTTCGCCGACGTCGACCTGGAGGGCGACGCGGTCGTCAACGTCACCCTCGGAGGGAGGCTGGATCGGCTCGACATCTCCGGGGAGGCTCGTCTCGAGGGAGGCCGCGGTCGCGTCGGCCCGCTCGATATCGAGAACCTGGGCCTGGAGGCCGTCGCTCGCGAGGGCGTGCTCACCATCCAGGAGGCCCGGGCCGGGGTGGCCGGGGGCGCGATCTCGGCCCGTGGGCAGCTCCCCGTCGGACCCCTCGCCGAAGGCGCGCACACCCTCGAGTTCGAGCTCCGTGGGGTGGATCCCGGGGCGCTCCTTTCCGAAGGGCCCGGCGATCCGGCCCTGGTGGCCCCCCTGGACCTGTCGGGCCGGATCCGCGCCACCGACCTGGCCCTCGACACGATCGAGGCCGAGGGCGAGATCACGGCCTGGTCGGTCGGCGCGGGGAAGGAGACGCTGGTCCTGGAGAAGCCCGCCACGTGGCGCTACGGGGAGGGTCGGCTGACCCTCGACGGCCTGCGCCTTCGCGGCGGCCAGGGTCACCTCGGGGTGGATGGGGTGTGGACGCCGGACGGGGATCTCCGCCTTCACCTGAGCGGCGAGACCGACCTGGCCCTTCTCAACCCGATGCTCGGGGGAGAGCTTCGGCTGTCCGGACCGGGGCGGATGGACCTCACCGCTCGCGGGCACGCGGGCGCCCTCACCCTCGAGGGCGGGGCGAGCCTCGAAAACGTCCGCGCGGTGCTGCGCGAGCCCCCGGTCGTGGCGTCCGGTTTGACGGGCTCGATCGAGGCGAGGGGGGACTCCCTCGTGCTCGAGGCCCGGGGGGCGGTCGGCGACGGCCGCCTGCGGTTGGCGGGGACGGTGGTTCCGAAGCGCGACGGGCCCGAGGTCGACATCACCCTCGACGCGGAGCGCGTCCCCCTCGTGTACCCGGAGGGGCTGCGCAGCCGGTCCTCGGGGCAGGTCCGGCTGAGGGGTCGGCAGCGCCGCTACCGCCTCGAGGGTGACGTCGTCGTCCACCGGGCCCTGTACGAACGGGAGACCGACCTCGCGAGCCAGTCGCTCGACGGCGTGGGGGCGGACCTGCGGGCGCTCGATGCTCGGGGGTCGATCCTGGAGCGCGTCCAGCTCGACGTGCGTGTCCGGCTGGCCGAGGGCCTGCGCATCCAGAACCGGCAGGCGGAGCTCGTCGCCGACGGCGCGGTGACCCTCGGCGGCGACCTGCTCACCCCCGAGGTGCACGGGTCGGTGTCCCTCCGCGAAGGGGGCACGGTGAAGCTCTCGAGGGCCACCGTGCGCCTGTCGCAGGGTCGGGTGAACCTGTCCGGCTTCCCGTCGCAGCCGCTGGAGATCGACGTCTCGGGTCGGACCCAGGTCACCGGGGTCCAGATCGACGTCGGGCTCTCCGGTCCCCTCGACGACCTCCGGACGAGCCTCTCCTCGCCGAACCGCTCCGACCTCACCCAGGGAGACCTCGCCACGCTCATCCTGACGGGCCGCACCGCCCAGGCGGCCGCCGACCAGAGCGGGGCAATCGTCGCCGAGGAGGTGGCGGCGGCCCTGGGCTCCGCCCTCAACGAGCGCCTCGGGGGGGCGATCTTCATCGACGTCTCGAGGGACGAGTCCCTGATCGTGCAGGACACGGACCCCACCCAGCGCTTCAACATCGGGATCCCGATCGGCGAGCGACTCTACGTCATCCACTCCCAGGCGCTCGATCGCAACGGGGTCCGGTGGATCCTCGACTTCCGCCCGCCGGGACGGTTCCGGGTCCGGCTGATCAGCGACGAGGTGGCATCGAACGCGGTCGAGGTGAGCCACGGCTTCGACTTCGATCTGTGGTCCCGGGGGCGACGCAAGGAGCCGGAGCCTCCCCTTCGGCCACGGGTGCGGGAGATACGCTTCGAAGGGATTCCCGCTGAAGACGCGGGGGAGCTTCGGCGGGGAGCGAAGCTCGAGGTCGGCGACGAGTACGATTTCTTCGAGGGCGACCAGGCCTCACGGCGCCTGCAGAAGCGCCTGGTCGACCAGGGCTACGGGGCGGCCCTCGTCGAGGCGGCGGAGGAGGGGGCGGGGGACGGCCGGGTCGACGTCGTCTTCAAGGTCGAGCGCGGTCCCCGCATCGAGGTGAGCTGGGCCGGGGACGACCCGGGCCGCAAGCTGCGCGAGCGTTTCGCCGGCTCCTGGGACGCCTACCTCTCGATCGACGAGACCGCGGCCCGGCGGGCCCGCGACCTCCGGAGTGAGCTGCGCGCGCGGCGCTACTACCAGGCCACGGTCTCGGCGGACGTCGAGCTCTCGGAGGACCTGGCGCGTGTCCGCTTCGAGGTGCGCCGCGGGCCGCGCGGTCGGGGCGTGGACCTGGAGTTCGAAGGGAACTCCACGCTGTCCGCCGAGTCCCTGGCCGCGGTCCTCCCGCCCCGCGACCAGGCCGACTTCTTCGCCCTCATCGAGCCCCAGGGGCTGACCCGCCTCGACACCGCCCTGCGCAGCGCCGGGGCCCGGGCCGGGTTTCTCTCCCTCGAGGCGGGGCGGCCCCGCGAGGTCTTCGATCCGGAGACCGGAAGCTTCCGCGTCACCATTCCGATCGAGGAAGGGGAGCGCGCCGCCCTCGTCCGACTCGATCTTCCCGAGGGGGTCCGGAGCCTCGAGGGGGCCCCGCCCCCGGACCTGAAGCTGCGGGTGGGCGGGCCCTTTCGGATCGAGGCCTACGTGGACGACCGGGCCACCCTGGCCCGCTGGTTTCGCGAGCAGGGTTTTCCCGACGCACGCCTGGCCGGGATCCTCGACCCGGCGCCCGGGGGCCTCGCGGTGCGCTTCGAGGTGGACACCGGTCCCCGTCCCCGGGTCGGCGCGATCCGTCAGGCCGGGATCGGGAGGACGCGCTCGGGCGTGGTCGATCGCGCCGTCGTCCTGGAGCCGGGCGATCTCATCCGACCCGAGGACCTGGCCCTCACCCGCGACCACCTCTCGGAGACGCGGGTCTTCCGCTCCGTCGACGTCCGGGCGGAGCCGACGGAGGATGCGGGGGTCCGCGACCTCGTCGTGGACCTCGCGGAGCGACCGGACCTGAGCGTCGAGTTCAAGGTCCGGTACGAGACGGGCCGCAGCCGCGAGACGGCCGAGGAATCGAGCACCGAGGAGTCTCGGGGGTTCCAGTTTGGCGTCGGCATCGAGGCCGCCAATCCGTTCGGGCGCGCCCACCGCTACAGCGTCTACGGCCTGGCCGGCAAGAGACGCCAGCTCTTCGGGGCCACGTTCGAGTCGCAGACGTTCTTCGGCCGGCGGTGGCGGACCCAGGTGTTCCTGTTCGACGACAACGAGCAGGACTACGAGACGACGGGCATCACGCGGCGGGTCCGGGGGCTGGCCTTCCAGCAGACGAAGCGGTGGAGGAGCGGTCTCACCGGGCGGCGGTGGCACGATCGGCTGCGCATGCAGTGGGGGTACGGCTTCCGGCGCGTCGACTACACGGATCCCGAGACCGGAGGCATCCTCGCGGGGGACCGGGCTGGCGTCGCGAACTCGCTCATCGGCGACAGCCGGGACAGCGTGACCGACCCCCACCGCGGCCTCTTCTGGACGGCGACGGTCGAGCCGGCCCTCGAGGTCCTGGGGTCGGAGAAGAACTACGTGCGGCTCTACGGCCAGGTCTTCGCGTACGTGCCCCTCGGCACGAAGGTGGTCTGGGCCCAGGGTCTGCGCGTGGGCACGGTGCCGGGCGAGGACCCGCTCCTCCTGCTCGACCGCCGCTTCAAGGCCGGGGGCGCCACCACCATCCGGGGATTCGCGGAGAACGCGCTCGGTCCGCAGTATCGGGGCTTCCCGATCGGCGGGCAGGCGCTCTTCGTCTTCAACCAGGAGCTCCGGTTCCCGCTGCCGCTCTGGAACCGGTTGTACGGCGGCGTCTTCCTCGACGCCGGGAACGTCTGGGAGCTGGCCAGCGAGCTGAATCTCCGGGACCTGCGAGCCAACGTCGGGGCGGGCGTTCGGGTCATGTTCCCGTTCGGCCCGATTCGCCTGGACTGGGCCTGGGTCCTCGATCCGAAGGACGGCGAGCCGCAGAACCGCTGGCAGTTCGCCCTCGGCCACGCGTTTTAGCTGCTCATGGCCTGAATCCCGGGCGGGACGTCATTCAGGCCATCCTCGCTACCTGCGTACCAGGCCCTGCTTCTTCATCTCCTGGGCCGCGGTCTTGACCAGGTCCTTGATGAACTTCTGGGCCGTATCGGGATTCACGGTGTCGCTCATGCCCGCCCAGATGAGCTTGTCCGTGCGGAGGTCGTAGATCAGCGTCTCGACCTGGACTTTCTTGTCGATCTGCATGTTGCCCGCGTTGTAGACGGCGCCCCAGCCGAAGGTGTAGTAGCCGCCGTAGAAGCCGCCGTAGTAGGGCATGGTGTAGATCGGGACGGCGCTGTAGCTCGGGCCCGAGCCGCGGATCTCCTTCTCCTGGCCGGCCACTCGCATGACGATGGCGTACACGGCGCCGGTCTTCTCGATGTAGGGCCTGGCCTTGTCCTTGTCCTGGACGACACTCTTCGGGATCACGGTGTAGGCGGGGATGGCCTCGACGCCGCGCTTGCCGAGCTCCTGGGCCAGGGCAGCCTCGGCCCCGTTACGGCTTTCCTCGTGGGCGGTCATGACCATGGCCAGGACCTTGTCACCCTCGTTGAGGGTGATGCTCGTGGCCTCGGGGGCCTTCCAGGCGGTCCTGAACTTCGTGGATCCCCAGGCCGGGAGGGCCGGGACGCTGGCCACGACGAGGGCGGCCACTACTAGGCGGGACATCGCAGTCTCCTCCTTTGTTCGTGCGGCTGGGGAGCGGCTGACCGTGGTGCCGCTGGGCCGTCGTCAGGCAGGGGCTCTCCGCCCGCGCCCGGGGGCGCGGACGGGGGAGCCGGTATCTACTTCTTCGACGCGATGAGGCCCTGCTTCCTCATCTCCTTGCCCGCCTCGTCGACGAGCTCCTTGATCATCTTGTCGGCCTGCGAGGGATTCACGGTCGAGCTCTGACCAGCCCAGATCATCTTGTCGTTCTTGAGGTCGTAGACGAGCGTCTCGACGTGGACGATCGTGTCTGTCCGGATGGTGCTCCCGCCGTAGGCGCCGCCCCAGCCGTAGCCGTAGAAGCCGCCGTAGAAGCCGCCGTAGCCGCCCCAGCCCGGGCCGTACATGCCATATCCGCCCATCGTGGGTGTGCTGCTGAGCTCCTTGTCGCTGCCGGTGGCGCGCATGACGACGGCGTACTGGGCCCCGGACTTCTCGATGTAGGGCCTGGCCTTGTCCTTGTCCTGGACCGCGTCGTCCGGGATCACGCCGTGGGCGGGGATGCCCTCGACGCCGTCCTTGGAGAGCTCGGCGGCGAGCGCGGCCTCGGCCCCGCGGCGGGTGGCCTCGTTCGGGCTGATGACCATCGCCAGGACCTTGTCGCCCGCCTCGACCTGGATCGGTTGGGCGTTGGGCTCCTTCCAGGTGGTATTGAACGACGTCGTGCTGCAGGCCGACAAGGCCACGGCGCCGGCCGCGACGAGCGCGGCCATCACGGTGCGAGACATCTGGTTCTCCTCCTTGGTCTGGGCCTCAGCGGCCCGCGACCTGCCCTCACGGGCATGACAATCTGACTGGGTTATTGCGATGGCCACTCTCTGCGAGCCGGCCATCAGCCTCCCAAGCTACCAGAAATGCGGCCGCTGCGAGCGCGATTCCGCCGATGCCGGCCCCTTTGACCTATTTTTTCTAGTCCCGGTCCCCGGGCTTCTCCCCGATCAGCCGGCCGCCCGGAACAGCGGCGGTCAAGGGTGGCAACGCCGCCGAATGTGGTAGCCTCCCCCGTCTCAGAACCACTCCAGTAGACACAGAGGCCGGTCCCGGAGGCCGGCGGGAGGCACGGGCACATCTACCCTCAGATCAACGATCACCCGGAGCTGATCGGGACCTACGAGCAGAGGAACCTCCTGCTCGACAACCGGGGCCCCGAGGCGTCACCGACGTTCGTGGATGTGACCGACGCCGCGGGTCCCGGCGTCCAGCAGGTGCTCGCCCGCCGGGGGCTGGCCCTCGCCGACTACGACGACGACGGCGACCTCGACCTGCTCATCACGCATCTCGACGCGCCGCCCTCGCTGCTGAGGAAACGTAGCCCCTCGATGACCCGATGAAGCGCGAGTACCCGAGGACCCGGGCCGTCGACGTCGTCGACGACTACTTCGGGACGCCGGTGAAGGACCCGTATCGGTGGCTGGAGGACGACAACAGCCCCGAGACGAAGGCCTGGGTCGAGGCCCAGAACCAGGTCACCTTCGCCTTCCTCGAGTCGATCCCGGAGCGGGCCGCCATCCGGAGGCGGGTGACGGAGCTCTGGGACCACGAGCGCTACGGGCTGCCCTCGAGAGAGGGGCCTTGGACCGTCTTCAGCCGGAACGACGGTCTCCAGAGCCAGCCCGTGATCTACCGGGCGAAGGGGCTCGACGCCGCCCCGGAGGTGCTCCTCGACCCCAATACGCTCTCGGAGGACGGGACGGTGGCGCTGGCCGAAGGCGGCGCGGCGTTCACGGACGATGGCCGCCACCTGGCCTGGGCCTCCTCCTCCGGCGGCTCCGACTGGCGGACGTGGCGGGTGCGCGAGGTGGCGACGGGGGAGGACGGGCCGGATCTCGTGAGGTGGTCCAAGTTCAGCGCCGCCGCCTGGAAGAAGGACGGCTCCGGCTTCTACTACTCCCGCTTCGCCGAGCCGAAAGAGGGCGACGCCCTCACCGGCGTCAACAAGAACCAGAAGGTCTACTTCCACCGTGTCGGCACGTCGCAGGACGGGGACGAGCTCGTCTACGAGCGCCCGGATCACCCGGACTGGAGCCTCGGCGCGGCGGTGACCGACGACGGCCGCTTCCTGCTCGTGTACCAGCACGAGGGCACGGACCCGAAGAACCGGATCTTCCTGCGGGACCTGGAAGACCCGCTGGGCGCAATCGACCCCTTCCTCGACGCCTTCGACGCCCACTACGAGGCCGTGGGCAACGACGGCGACGTCTTCTACGTCCGGACGACCAAAGACGCCGGGCGCTACCGACTGGTCGCCATCGATCGGCGGAACCCCGACCCCAGACGGTGGCGGACGATCATCCCCGAGGATCCGGACAAGGCGGTGCTGTCGAGCGTGACCATGATCGGCGACCGCTTCGTGGTGGTGTGGGAGGTGGACGCGCACCACGTCCTCCGGGTCCACGGGAAGGACGGCACGGTCGAGCAGGAGGTCGAGCTGCCCGGGCTCGGCGAGGTCACGGTGGAGGGCAAGCGCCGCGACGCCGAGTTCTTCTACTCCTACATGTCCTGGGCCTGGCCGACGACCATCTACAGATGCGATCCGGCCACGGGGGAGAGCGCCGTCTTTCGCAAGCCCGACGTCGTCTTCGACCCCGAGGCCTACGAGACCACGCAGGTCTTCTATGCCTCGAAGGACGGGACGAAGGTCCCGATGTTCCTCGTCCATCGCAAGGGTCTGGAGCAGGACGGGCGGAATCCGACGGTTCTCTACGGCTACGGCGGCTTCAACGTCTCGATGACGCCGGGCTTCTCGCTGTCCATCGTGACCTGGCTCGAGATGGGCGGGGTCTGGGCGGTAGCCAACCTGCGCGGGGGCGGGGAGTACGGTCGGGAGTGGCACGAGGCGGGGCGGCTCGACAAGAAGCAGAACACCTTCGACGACTTCATCGCTGCCGCCGAGTACCTGATCGACGAAAGGTACACCGCCACCCCGAAGCTGGCGATCTACGGCGGCAGCAACGGCGGGCTCCTCGTGGGGGCGGTGCTCAACCAGCGCCCCGACCTCTTCGGCGCGGCGATCCCCGCGGTCGGCGTCATGGACATGCTCCGCTTCCACGAGTTCACCATCGGATGGGCCTGGAAGTCCGACTACGGCAGCTCGGAGACGAAGGAGGGCTTCGACGCCCTCATGGCGTACTCGCCCCTCCACAACATCCGTCCCGGGACCGAGTACCCGGCGGTCCTGATCACGACCGCCGACCACGACGACCGGGTCGTGCCCGCCCACAGCTTCAAGTACGCGGCGACGCTCCAGCCTGCCCAGGGCGGAGACGCCCCCGTTCTGATCCGCATCGAGACCCGGGCCGGCCACGGCGCCGGCAAGCCCACCACCAAGCTGATCGAGGACGTCGCGGACAAGTGGGCGTTCCTGGTCCGGGTTCTCGCAATGAAGGTCCCCGACAACTGGTGAGGGGCGGGTCTGCCAAGGCTTCCCCGCGCTTGACCGGGGGTGACGGGGCGAGACAGGATCAGCGCGCACGAAGCGAGGAGGAACGCCATGGAACGACGTGAGCTGCTGAGGACCACCCTGGCCGCGGGGGCCGCGTTGAGCCTCGGGGCGGTGCCCACCCGCCGGGCCCTCGGTGCGCCCGTGCGCACCTTCAAGCTCAAGTACGCCCCGCACTTCGGAATGTTCAAGCACCACGCGGGCGAGGACTTCGTCGACCAGCTCGAGTTCGCGGCCGACCAGGGCTTCACCGCGTTCGAAGACAACGGCATGCCCGACCGGCCGGTCGAGCTCCAGGAGAGAATCGCGGCCGCGATGACCCGTCTCGGGATCGAGATGGGCGTCTTCGTGGCGGAGGCGGACTTCGAGAACGTCACCTTCGCCGCGAACACGCCCGAGGTGCGCGAGCTGGTGACCAGGAAGGCGAAGGCGGCGGTCGAGGTCGCCAAGCGCGTCAACGCGAAGTGGACGACGGTGGTGCCGGGGCGCTACGACGAGGGCCTCGAGTGGGACTACCAGACGGCCAACGTGATCGACAACCTCAAGCGCTTCGCCGAGATCATCGAGCCCGCACGGCCTGGTGATGGTGCTGGAGCCGCTCAACCCCTGGCGGAATCACCCGGGGCTGTTCCTCACGAAGATCCCGCAGGCCTTCATGATCTGCCAGGCGGTGGGCAGCCCGTCGTGCAAGATCCTCGACGACCTGTACCACCAGCAGATCACCGAGGGCAACCTGATCCCCAACATCGACCGGAGCTGGGACGAGATCGCCTACTTCCAGGTGGGCGACAATCCCGGCCGCAAGGAGCCGACCACCGGCGAGATCAACTACCGGAACGTCTTCAAGCACATCCACGGCAAGGGCTTCACCGGCATCGTCGGCATGGAGCACGGCAACTCGAAGCCGGGCAAAGCGGGGGAGCGGGCGGTCATCGACGCGTACGTCTCCTGCGACTCGTTCTAGAAGTCGTTCCGAGTCTGGATCGCGTCGCGAGTTGCCGGAGCAAGACACGGCGGGTCATTCTGGAGCAGGGAACCGGCCGTGCCGGGTTGCCTCGGGCAAAGGACCACGGAAGGAAGGTCATCGCGGCGCCGGCACCGGGCGCGCCAGGGGCCCGCGGAGCGGGGCGTGGAGCGGGCCCCTGAAGCGCCGCCGCCGCGCAGCCCAGGGGCTCGTGGTCCTTTTGGCAGTGGTCGACCGGCGAGGCCGTGGCCCGAAGAACCTCTTCGTCAGGTCACCGGAGAGATCCTTCGTCGCACGTCCGCAACTGGCTCCTCAGGACGACCGTGTCCTCAGCAGGAGCCCCCTTCCGTCGGCCCGGGATGTACGGCCAGCACTGGCTCAACGTCAAGCTCGAGAAGAGCCTGGTGCGAATGCCTTTCCGGATCAGATGCGCTATTCTCAAGGGTCCCCACTGGGGCCTCACCCCACAAGGCTGTGACATTGGAGGAGGATGACTTGAAGAGAGCGTTCATGACGGTACTCGCGGTCGGAGTGGCCTTGGCTCTGGCCGCCGCACCCGCACCGGCCGAGGCGCAGGGACAGAAGCCCAACATCCTGGTGGTCTGGGGCGACGACGTCGGGCAGTCGAACATCAGCGCCTACACCCGGGGGATGATGGGCTACCGCACCCCCCACATCGACCGCATCGCCGACGAGGGGATGATCTTCACCGACTACTACGGCGAGCAGAGCTGCACCGCCGGCCGCTCGTCGTTCATCACCGGCCAGAGCGTCTTCCGGACCGGCCTGAGCAAGGTCGGCCTGCCGGGGGCCGACCTGGGCCTGCGGACCGAGGATCCGACGATCGCCGGGCTCCTGAAGGCCCAGGGCTACGCTACCGGGCAGTTCGGGAAGAACCACCTCGGCGACAAGGACGAGTTCCTGCCCACGAACCACGGCTTCGACGAGTTCTTCGGCAACCTCTACCACCTGAACGCCGAGGAGGAGCCGGAGAACGAGGACTACCCGGCCGACATGGTGACCGCCGACGGCCGGACCTTCCGCGAGCGGTTCGGCCCACGCGGCGTGATCCACAGCTTCGCCGACGGGCGGATCGAGGACACCGGTCCGCTGACGAAGAAGCGGATGGAGACCGTCGACGACGAGACGGTGGCGGCGGCGATCGACTTCATCAAGCGCCAGAACGCGGCGGGCACGCCGTTCTTCGTGTGGTGGAGCGGCACGCGGATGCACTTCCGGACCCACGTGAAGGCGGAGCACCGCGGGCATCTCCGGCCAGGACGAGTACTCCGACGGCATGGTCGAGCACGACATGCACATCGGGCAGTTCCTGGACCTGCTGGACGAGCTCGGCATCGCCGACGACACGATCGTCTTCTACTCGACCGACAACGGACCGCACTACAACACCTGGCCGGATGCCGCCTCGACCCCCTTCCGGGGCGAGAAGAACACCAACTGGGAGGGCGGCTGGCGGGTGCCGGCCATGGTGCGCTGGCCCGGCAAGATCGAGGCCGGCTCGGTCACCAACGAGATCGTGCACCACATGGACTGGCTGCCGACCTTCCTGGCCGTCGCCGGCGCGCCCGACATCAAGGAGGAGCTCAAGAGCGGCGGGGTCCAGGCCATCGGACGCACCTACAAGGTCCACCTCGACGGGTACGACATCCTGCCCCTGCTCACCGGGAAGACGGAGAAGAGCCCGCGCCACGAGATCTTCTACTTCTCCGACGACGGCGACCTGACCGCGCTGCGCTACGACGACTGGAAGCTGATCTTCATGGAGCAGAAGACCGCGGGCAGATTCCGGGTGTGGATGGAGCCGTTCGTGCCGCTCCGGGTGCCCCTGATCTTCAACCTGCGGCGCGACCCCTACGAGCGCGCGGAGATCACCTCGAACACCTACTACGACTGGCTGCTCGACCGGGCCTACCTGCTGGTGCCGGCCCAGACCTACGTGGGCCGGTTCCTCCAGACGTTCCAGGAGTTCCCGCCGCGCCAGAAGGCGGCCAGCTTCAGCCTCGACCAGGTGATGGAGAAGCTCGCTCCGACGAGCCACTGACGTTGACGGCGAGCGGCCGGACGCCCCGGCGAGATGCGGGATGTCCGGCCGCGCCGCGTGCCGTTTGCCCGTGGCGGATCCGTCGCGGGCATCACTCTCCCTACCCACAACCCGGGGCCGCTCGCCGTCCGGTCGACCGTGGGCGTCACTTGACGAGGACTTCGGCTGGCTGATCAACTACTCGCCCTCGGCATCGCGGTGGTTCGACGGCTACTTTGCGGTGGGCCTCGAGTGGGACTACCAGGTCGTGAACGGGGGCGCGTCGACCAAGCGCTACGCCGTGACCGAAAGCGGGATCAAGTTCCGGTTCGATCTCACGCGCACGCCGCTGAGGTTCATGAGGAAGCGGGGGACCACGTTCTGGGGCCTGCGCGCGGGGATCCAGTTCCGCGGGGTCTGGAGCTTCGACAACATCGGATACGTCTTCGAGTTCGGGGCCGGGAGCTGGTAGGTCGGCCGGGCCCGCAGCCTACCCGGAGCAGGCGGTGGCTCCTTGCTCAGCTTCCGATGCAGATCAGCTCGCGGTCCGTCCTGAAGAACCAGCGTCCCTCCACCAGGGCGGGCGAGGCCAGCGTCCGCGCGTTCAGCTGGTTGACGTGAAGGATCTCGAGCTTCGGTCCCGCCTTCAGGACGAAGGTCTCCCCGCTGTCGTTCGTGAAGAAGACCTTGCCGTCGACCAGCACCGGTGACGCCGAGAAGCTCTCCTTCTGCGGTTTCCCGAGCCTCCCCTGGAAGAGGAGCTTGCCCGGTCTTCGCCTCGTAGCTGGTCACGACGCTCGACATATCGTTCACCATGTAGAGCTGGTCCCCGACCACGATCGTCGACGGGATGAAGGGCGAGCCCTTGACCGTTTGCCAGGCCACGTGGGTGTCGGTGACGTCGCCCTTTCCCCCGGGGCGGATGGCCAGCGTCGGGCCGGCGCGACCGGAGGAGCAGAAGACGAGCCCGTGGCCCACGGTGGGCGTGGGGATGACCTCGAACGTGTTGCCTCCGGCGGTCCACAGTGGCGTGCCGGTCTTCGGATCGTAGGCGTTCACCTCGTCCTCGCTCGAGACGATGAGCTCGTCGCGACCGCCGGCCCGGATGACGATCGGCGTCCCCCATCCGATCTTGGCCTTGCGGTCGGTCCACCACCTCGTCTTTCCGGTCTCCGTGTCGAAGGCGGCGACGAAGGACCGGCCCTTGTGGTCCTGGTAGAGGATGACGGTGTCCTTGTAGAGGACCGGGGAGCCGGCGGTCCCGTGGTAGTTGTCGAGGGATCCGAGCGGGTGCTGCCAGAGGATCTTCCCGTCGAAGTCGACCGCGGCGAGGCCGTGGGTGCCGAAGGAGGCGTAGACACGCGTCCCGTCGGTCACCGGCGTGGCCGATGCGTGTCCGTTCTTCCGGTGGCCAGGCTCCACGCCCTGGTGGGGGATCGGGGTCTCCCACAGGAGTGTCCCGTCCGAACGTCGGAAGCAGAGGATCGACAGCCGCTCGCCGCCGTCCCGCGCCGTGGTGAGGAAGATCCGCTCGCCCCAGACGATCGGAGACGAGTTGCCCGCTCCGGGCAGCGCCACCTTCCAGAGCACGTTTTCCGTGTTCGACCAGGTGTCGGGGTAGCCCGAGCCCACGACGTAGCCCTGAGCGGAGGGACCGCGCCAGCCGGGCCAGAACGTGCGGCCCTCCCCGTCGACCGTGAGCATGCGGACGTCGTCCGACGCCAGACCAAAGGTCGACAGGATGAGGGCCAGACCGGTGGTGAGGATTCGCTTCATCAACACCCTCCTGTGGCCCCTTGTTGCCGCGTTCGGGAACGGCCTCCCGAGGATGGCGTCACCGGATCCTGCCGGGGAAAGGGATCAAAGAATCGAGTCCATATCGTACCGCGCCGCACCGCCGAGGCCGCCTCACGCCCAGGACCGTCCCGAGCGGTCAGCCGGTGGAGACGCGCTCAGGAGAACGCGGCGAAGCTCCGCTCGATGATTCCGATCCCCTCGCGGACCTGGGGCTCGGTGATCACGAGCGGCGGAGCGAATCGGATGATGTGGTCGTGGGTGGGCTTGGCCAGGAGCCCGTTGTCCTTGAGCTTCAGGCACACGTCCCACGCGGTCTTGCCCCCCTGGGGCCGAACCACGACCGCGTTCAGCAGGCCCTTGCCGCGCACGAGATCGATCATCGGGTGCTCGATGGCCCGGAGCCCGGCTCGGAAGACCTCCCCCATTCGGGACGCGTTCTCGGCAAGGTTCTCCTCGCGCAGGACCTCGAGGGCGGCCACCGCGATGCGGGCGGCGAGGGGGTTGCCGCCGAAGGTGGAGCCGTGCTGGCCCGGCTCGATCGTGAGCATCACGGCGTCGTCGGCGAGGACCGCGCTCACCGGGTACATGCCGCCGGAGAGGGCCTTGCCCAGGATCAGGACGTCGGGCCGGACGCCCTCGTGGTCGCAGGCCAGCATCTTCCCGGTGCGAGCGAGACCCGTCTGGACCTCGTCGGCCACGAAAAGGACGTGGCGTGACGTGCACAGATCGCGGACGCCCTTCAGGTAGCCGTCGGCGGGGACCACGACCCCAGCCTCTCCCTGGATTGGCTCGACGAGGAAAGCGCACACCGTGGGGTCCGCGAGCGCCCTCTCGAGGGCGACGAGGTCGTCGTACGGGATCTTCACGAAGCCGGGAGTGTAGGGGCCGAATCCCGCGTAGCTGTCCGGGTCGGTGCTGGCGGAGACGATGGTGATGGTGCGCCCGTGGAAGTTCCCCTCGCAGACGACCACCTTCGCCTGGTCCTCGTGGATGCTCTTCTTGGCGTAGCCCCACCGCCGGGCGAGCTTGAGGGCGGTCTCGACGCCCTCTGCACCCGAGTTCATGGGCAGTACCTTGTCGAACCCGAACAGCTCGGTGACGTGCTTCTCGAACGGGCCGAGGGCGTCGTTGTAGAACGCCCGGCTCGTGAGGGCGAGGCGGTGCGCCTGATCGACCATGGCCTCGACGATCTTCGGGTGGCCGTGGCCCTGGTTGACCGCCGAGTAGGCGGAGAGGAAATCGAAATAGCGGCGGCCCTCCGGGTCCCACAGGAAGACACCCTCGCCGCGGCTGAGAACGACGGGAAGAGGATGGTAGTTGTGGGCCCCATGACGGGCCTCGAGCTCCATCGCCTGCTCAGAGCTGGGCTGGTTCGTGGTCAGGGTGGTGGCCATACGCTTCCTCCGCGAGAGTAGGACCGATAGCGGCTCGCCGGGGGGTGCGACCGCGCAGACAGCGTAGCACGGGCTTCGGCGCGGAGAGCCTCGTTCGCTCCCTACGGGCCGCCGCGCCCGACACCTCACTCACGCGAGGCGACCCGGTCAGCCCTTTCGGTGGAGAGCCGCGCCGAGCACGAACACGAGCGCGGCCGCGGACCACGCCAATCCAAAGAGGACGGCCTTCGGCCGATACACGAAGGCGAGCTCGTGCGTCCCCCGGGAGACACGAACGGCCCGAAAGACGACGTTCGCGCGCTCGATCTCGGCGGGAACGCCGTCCACCGTGACGCTCCAACCGGGATCGAATGCCTCGAGCAGGACGACGTAGCCGTCCCGGTCGAGCTCGGCCTGCAGCCGCACCCGATCGGCGCGCAGCTCGTGGATCTGCACCACCCCGGGGAACGCCGGAAGGTTGCGGACGTTCGGCGACGACAACGGAGCCGCGGTCCGTGCCGAGCTCAAGAGGACCTCGCGACGGGGATCGAACCCGCTCCCCGCAAACACCGCCGTCTCGTTGGCCGTGTCGACGGGATGCGCGGCGCTCACGACGTAGGCACGCGGGAACCGCACGGGCATCCGGAGCAGGTGGATCGGTTCGGGAAGGAGCGTGGACCGCCGGGCAACGGACGTCAGCCCGCCCAGACCCTGGAGATGCAGCGTCACGAGGTGGCTCACGCCGGTCCGCTCCAGCAGCCGCAGGAACTCGGCGCTGCCGGCCACATCGACGAAGAAGCGCAGGAGCCGGGCCTGGTCGCGATCGGCGATGCCGGCGATGTCGGGGTCGAAGCTGCCGAAGAGGCCGAAGGCGCCGCCCAGCGGCGGATGGAGCATCTCTCGCGCGACGTGGGTGCCCGCCATCGCCTCGGTCCAGCCGGTCGGGACACCGCGATACTGGCGCGCCCATGGCCGCCCGAGGTAGCGCGCCGCGAGGCCCGCATCGTACGGGAAGACACACATCCGCGTCGCTCCGTCGCGGGCGGCGAGCTGTGCGACGAGCGGCGGCTCGGCGACGAAGTCTCGCGGCGCCGTCGGGTTCACGAGCTGCGTCAGCTGGGTCAGCTCGAGCACGGCAAGCAGGGCAAGACCTGCCCGACTCACGCCGCGTGGGAGACGAGGCAGCGAGAGCAGAAGAGCGGAGCAGAGGAGCGCGGCCCCCGCGACCAACAGCTCCCGCGGCACTCCGTCGATCTTGACGGCCCACCAGCCGTAGCCGGCCAGCAAGAGCGCCGAGGCGACGAGCGCGAGCGCGCGAGGGCGGCGCCCCTGGCGCGAGTCCGACGTCAACGTATCCAGGCCGAGGCCTGCGAGCAACGCCCAGGCGAACGCCACCACGACGAAGGTCTTCTCCGGGTACCTCAGGAGCGCCAGCGGCGGAAAAGCGTGCAACCCCGCCGCGTAGAGTGGGAGCTGTGTGCCGAGCGCCCACGCGCCCGCGAACAGCACGACCGCTCCCAGCCCGAGGACCGCCCGACGCCGCGTCGCGATGGCGGCGGCCAGAAGGGGCAGCGAGAGTGCGCCCAGGTAGATCGAATCGAGGAAGCGGTCCCGACCAACGCACGCACCCTCCCTTCCCCCGGCGTCGCACGGAGCGAGCGGAACGAGCGTCTCGCGCAGCCGCTCCGGGGCGGTTCCGGGCCACCCGCCCGTCGTCGGCTCGAGTGAGACGCGCACCGTCCTGTGAAGCACCGCGAGGGTCGGAACCCACTGTGCCGCGCTCAGCGAGGCGGCGAGCGTCAAGGCAGCCAGGAGCGACAGCCAGGTGCGCGCCCGCCGTACCCCCGGCACCCACACCATTCGCCAGGTCACGAGCAGGGCTCCGAGCACCCAGCTGAAGACGGTCATGTCGGGCGAGCCCGCCACGACCTGCAGGGCCACGATGCCGGCCAGCGCGAGCACGTCCTTGCGGCGACCCTCGAGCAGCAGGCGATCGAGGAAGAAGAGGACCCAGGGCATGACGACCGCGCCGCTGAGGTGGTTCCACACGTTGACGAGCGAGACGTGCGGTCCCGAGGCGACCCACAGCCCGGCGCTCAAGAGGCCTGCCCAGCGCGAAAGGCCCATGCGGCGGGTCAACGCGAAGACGCCCATGCCCGAGACGACGGACTGCACGACGACGGCGACCGTCAGCTGGACCCACGGTCCCATCAGCAGGTGTAGCCAGGTGAGCGGATAGAACACCTGCCGGTTCGGGTTGGCCAGCATCGGCTGGCCAAAGCCCTGGAAGGGATCCCAGACGGGCCACGAACCGCCGGCCAGCGCCCGTACGAAGCTCTGCACCTGCTCGAACCAGAGCACGGAGAGATCGCGGTCGAAGAACACCCGTCCCCGGAAGACCGCGTCCGGGAACAGGCACAGGACGAGCACGACGACGGCCGCGGGAACGGCGGCGCGCTCGATCGCCAGGCGCACCGTGCGGCGCGGACGCGACGCGGTCGAACTCACGATGCCGAGCAGTCTACATCTTCAGTGTGTTGGTGGACCTGGTCGGGATCGAACCGACGACCTCGTGAATGCCATTCACGCGCGCTCCCAACTGCGCCACAGGCCCACAGGGTAGACGGGAAGGTTATCAGTTCGATCACGAGGTGGTCAACCGAGCGTCTCCGCCCGGCCAGCGGGCAGCCGCGCTGCTCGGGGGTGGCGCGGACGGAGGCCCCGGCGGTGCCGTGCCGTTGGCGTCGTGCGCTTTTGCGAGATGGCCGACCGGAGTAAGCTCGGGCGCGTTGTCTTCAGCCCGATCTTCCAGTGGCGGGTCCTGCCGGAGACCAAGGGTCGCAGCCTCGAGGAGATCGAGCGCTCGTGGAGGTGAGGAAGGGAGGGCGGTAGCGGTGGGGCGACGCAGCGGCTACGACAGACACCCCGTGACGCCGGTCGGGCCCGGTGTCGAATGCCACGTCGGCTGGACGGCCATCCTCGAGCGGCTGCAGGGGCTGCGGTCCCGGGCACGGTGCGTGCTCGCCGTCGAGTGTTACCCCGGCGTGCGGGTGGACGAGGTCAAGCAGGCGTTCATCACAGGGCTGGCCCCCATCCTGGTGGTGGACGTCCGCCAGGCCTACCGGCACGCGACGGACGTCGAGCGGATGTGCGCTCCCTACCTCGGGGACGACCCGGTCTTCGGCCGTATGAACGGCCTCTCGCTCGCCGACTTCTTCGATCCCGGCCGTGAGGCAACCCTCCGCTCGCGCATCGAGAAGACGAGGGAGGGCCTCGCGCTCGTCGTGGGGGCCGGGGCCAGCCTGCTTGCGGACCCGGACACGCTGGTCTACGCGGACATGGCCCGCTGGGAGATCCAGCAGCGCCAGCGGCGGGGGGAGTCGACGGCGGTCGCGGTCGACGACCACACCGAGGACCCGGAGCTGAAGTACAGGCGGGGGTTCTTCGTGGACTGGAGGGCGGCGGACCGACTCAAACGGGAGGCGCTGCCCCGGCTCGACTTCCTCCTCGACACCAACGACCCCGAGCGCCCGAAGATGATCGCCGGCGACGATTTCCGCCGGGGGCTCGCGGAGTCGGTCACACGCCCGTTCCGAGTGGTGCCCTTCTTCGATCCCGGCCCGTGGGGCGGACAGTGGATGAAGAAGGTCTGCGATCTTCCCCGTGAGGTGCCCAACTACGCCCGCTGCTTCGACTGCGTGCCCGAGGAGAACAGCCTGCTCCTGGGCTTCGGGGGCGAGCGCGTCGAGGTCCCGGCCCTCGACCTCGTCTTCCTCCACCCGCGGGAGCTCCTGGGAGAGGCGGTTCACGCGCGCTTCGGGGCCGAGTTCCCGATCCGCTTCGATTTCCTGGACGCGATGGACGGCGGCAACCTGTCGCTGCAGGTGCACCCACTGACCGAGTACATCCAGGACCGCTTCGGGATGCACTACACCCAGGACGAGAGCTACTACGTCCTCGACGCGGAGGACGGGGCGAACGTGTACCTGGGCCTGAAGGAGGGGGTCGACCGCGAGGCCGTGGTGCGCGACCTCAGGCGCGCCCAGGAGGGGGGCTTCCGCTTCCCGGACGAGCTCTACGTGAGCCGCTGGCCGGCGAGGAAGCACGACCACTTCCTGATCCCGGGGGGGACCGTGCACTGCTCGGGAAAGGGGAGCATGGTGCTGGAGATCGGCGCCACCCCCTACATCTTCACCTTCAAGCTCTGGGACTGGGACCGGCTCGGGCTCGACGGGAAGCCGCGGTCCGTCCAGATCGACCACGGAGTCGCGAGCATCCAGTGGGACCGGACGGCCTCCTGGGTCGAGCGCGAGCTCGTGAACCGCATCGAGCCCCTGGCCGCGGGTCCGGGCTGGCGCGCCGAGCGCACCGGACTCCACGAGCGGGAGTTCATCGAGACGCGTCGGCACTGGTTCACCGGGACGGCCCCGCACGACACCGCGGGCGGGGTGAACGTGCTCAACCTCGTGCAGGGCGAGGAGGCGGTGGTCGAGAGCCCGTCGGGAGCCTTCGAGCCCTTCGTGGTCCACTATGCGGAGACCGTCATCGTCCCCGCCGGCGTGGGCGCCTACACGATCCGGCCGCACGGCCCGGGGGCGGGCTCGGAGTGCGCGACGATCAAGGCCTCGGTGAGGACGCGGCCTTGACATTCCGAGTCCGCAGCCGTGGACGTCGGACTCGGAATCCGTTGTCAACACGCGCCTCGCTGTTTGAGGATGAGCTCCTCTCAAGGACGACGACGCTGCGTATGACCACCGGAAGGAAGATCGAGATGATCGTGAACGGCTCGACTCGTCCAGGACACCGCTCGTCCGACGGCGGGTCCACGGTGAGCCGGCGCAAGGTCGCGATCGCCGATGCACGAAGCTGAGCGCCCCGGGCACGTTGACCCGGCCCGGGTCCTCGGTGAGAATCCTCGCGACGGATATGAAGTACCTCACGACCCTCGAGGTGGCGAACGAGCTGAAGATCAGCAAGCAGACGCTGCTGAACTGGCTCTACGCGAAGAAGGTGCCGGAGCCGCCCCGCAACCGCAACAACTATCGCCTCTGGAGCTCGGCCCGGGTCAGCCTCATCCGCAAGATGATCGGGGACGGACGGCTGCACCGGCGCACCGTGATCCACCGCGAGCCGTCGAAGGAGCCGGAGGTGGTGGCCGAGATCGCGCGGGAGGTGAGCCAGTTCCTGCGCGACGCGGAGATCCCGCTGCGCCGGTTCCAGCAGGAGCTCAACCGGATCCACGGCCGGGCCGGGGCGCGCCGCAGCAGCCGCCCGGCGGGTCGTCGTCCGCCCCGCCGCCCCCGCCGTTAGCGTCTCTGCACCCGAGACTCTCTGTGTCACCGCGCGGAGCCCCGGGGCGCTCGGCGGCCACCCCGACTGTGGGCCCATGAGCTTCGAAGTGGGGCAGGGTCCTCGTCGGGGCCCCGGCCGCCTGCGCGCCTCGTCGCGCGGTCGGCCGCGTACTGAACCCCTGGTGCATCGTCAGGGCCTGTAGCCCCGGAGGCTCGGGTTCCCTCACTCCCAGGGGATGTCGGGCATCAGGAGCCGCTCGACGGGCTGACCCTGCTCGAGGTGGGCGGTGCAGATCTCGGCCAGGTCGTCCGGGGCGACGCCGGCGTACCAGACGTTGTCGGGCTGGATGGCCACCACCGGTCCCCGGCTGCAGTGCTTCAGACACATGGTCCGGTTGACCATGACCCGCCCGTCGAGGCCGCGCTCCTGGACGATCTCGCGCAGGGCGTCGTACAGCGACTGTGCGTTCTTCTCGCCACAGGACCCCTTCGGGTTGCCCGGGGGGCGGGCGTTGACGCAGACGAGAACCTGACGCTCGGGCGTGGGCACGGGAGCTCCTCCTGTCTCGAGGGGCGGCGGGGGCCGCTTTGCCGGGAGTATACCCTCCCGTGCTAACCTCGGAGACCCCAACCACCCCAAGGAGGATGAAGCCGATGAACACTCTCGGTCGGACCCTGTCCGTCGCCGCCACTGCCGCCCTGATCGCCGCCCCCGCCCTTGCCGAGGACGTCGTCGTCGTCTTCAAGACCGAGGGCCCCGGCGGGCCGGGGATCTCCACGCAGTACTACTCGAGGGAGCGGATGAGGACGGCCGACGGCCAGCGGGACACCATCTTCGAGTATGCCAGCGGCACGATCACCAACATCGACCACAAGAAGAAGGAGTACTCCCAGATCACCCTCGCCGAGGTCGAGGAGGCGATGGAGGCGATGAGCGCCCGGATGGAACAGGCGAAGGCTCAGATGGAGGCCATGCCCGCGGCGATGCGCGAGCAGATGGCGAAGATGATGGGCGGCATGGGAGGTGAGGTCACGGTGACGAAAGGCGGGACCCGCGACGTCGCCGGCTACGCGACCCAGGAGTACACGATGACGATGGGCGAGGGGATGACGATGAGCCTCTGGAACACCAGCGATCTGCAGCTCCCGGTTCCCGCGGCCGACCTGCGCAAGCTCGCCTCGTTCACGGGCCCGATGGCGATGATGGCCAACAACCCGATGTTCAAGGGGTTCGGACAGCTCGCGGAGAAGATGAGAGAGATCGAGGGGTTCACGCTGGCCGACCAGACCTCGATGCGCATGATGGGCCGGGGTTCGGACAGCTCGCGCGAGGCGACGGAGGTGAGGACGGGCCCCATCCCCGTCTCCGACTTCGACGTCGCCGCGATCGCGAAGGGCTACAAGAAGGTCGAGTCCCCGCTCGCCGAGCTCGGGAAGCGGTAGAGGACGTAGCATGGACGCGGTCGGCCCCTCTCCTCGAGAGTGAGGAGGTCGACCGCGCGATAGCCGCGGGCGAAGTAGGCCCCGAAGACGCGGCGGGCCCGCTCCTGCCAGGTGACGGCGGCGTCGGGGGCGCTGCGGCACAGCGCCCCCCAATCCGCCGGGATCTCGAACAGGAGCGCGGTCGCATCGAGATCCAGGCGGGGGGCCGAGGAGACGGGCCGGTCGCCCTCCCACGTCACGTCGTTGACACGTGGGGCTCCCCTCCGCGGAGGGCGGGAAAGGCGTAGGCGAAGCCGACGACGCTTCCCGAAGGGTCTTCGGCGACGAGGAGGAGTCCCCCTGCGTGCAGGGTCGCGGCAAGCTGGATCGTCCCAACGATCTCGAGGTCGTCCAGGCTCCAGACCGCACGCTGCAGCTCGATGCAGGCCTCCACGTCGGCGCGGTCGCGCGCGAGGCGGATGCCGGGGGCGACGTTCATCCGGGTGAAGGGGCGGCTCAGCGGCGGGCGCCGGCCATGAAGTCGAGGCGGTCGAGCTGCTGGCGGGGGCCGAGGGCGATCAGGACGTCGCCCGCCCCCAACATCGCCTCCGGCACGGGGTTGAAGACCATCTTCCCGTCCGGCCTCTTGATGGCCACGATGATGATGCCGAGCTCGCTCTTGATCGGGCTCGTCTTCAACGAGGCACCGACGAGCGGGCTCCCTTCATGAAGCCCGATCTCCTCGATCTGGAGCTCGAGATGGCCGCTTTGGGTCGCGACCGCGAGGAAGTTCATCGCGTGGGGCCGGAGCACGGCCTGGGCCACGCGGTGACCGCCGATCGCGTAGGGCGAGATCACCTGGGTGGCTCCCGCTCGCCGGAGCTTGCGATCGGCGCTCTCGCTCTCGGCCCGGGCCACGATGACCAACCGCTCGTTGATGAAGCGGGCGCTCATGACGATGTAGAGGTTGTCGGCGTCGGAAGCGGCGGCGCTCACCAGCGCCCGCGCCCGCTCGACCCCGGCCTGCTTGAGCACGTCGTCGTCGGTCGCGTCGCCGCTCAGGGGGATGCCGTGCGGCATCGAGAAGTCCTGGAGAACGCGCGGGTCGCGGTCGACGACGACGAACGGGAGCCTCGCCGCGGAGAACTCCTCACAGACCAGGTGACCCATCCGTCCGAACCCGCAGACCACCAGGTGATCGTTGAGCTGTGCGAGCTGGCTCTCCATGCGCTGCCTCCCGAAGACCGTCCGGATATCGCCGGCGACGACGGCCCGAATGAGAGCGGCCGCCGCGTAGAAGGCCGTGAACACCCCGCCCAGGGCCAGCGCCATCGTGAACAGGCGCCCGCCGGGACCGAGGGGCCGCACCTCGTGGAAGCCCACGGTGGTGATGGTGATGACGGTCATGTAGAGGGCGTCGAACAGGCCCCAGCCCCCCACCAGGCGATAGCCCAGCGTGCCGCCGACGAGGAGAAGCCCGAGGACCGCCAGCGGGAGCAGGACCACGCGCAGGGCAGAGATGTCCCTCACGACGGCCTCCGCGGGCCCGACTCGACCCGGGCCCGCGCCGTGGCGACCCCCGCCCCCGCGGCAGGCTGCGGCCGACGCCGTGCCGATCGCCCGCCCGGACCGACGTCCTGCACCAGGTGTTCCATGACCTTGCCGCCCGTCATGATACGACGCTGCAAGCGGGGAGAGGGGCGGTGGGGGCTAGAGACCGATCTCGTCGGCTATGGGCACGAGCGACGCGATGACGAACTCGACGTGCTCGGGCAGGGGGCGGCCGAGCGCCTCCGCCCCGCCGTAGATGCAGGAGCGGTCGACGGAGCGGGCGAAGGCCTTGTCCCCGAGCTTCTTCGTCACCGACTTGACCGGGAGGTCGGCGACCCTCTTCGTCGGCCGCACCTTCACGCAGGCCCCGATGAACCCGACGAGCTCGTCACAGGCGTAGAGCGACTTCTTGAGCGGCGTGTCCCGGGGAACACCCATGTAGTCGGCGTGGGAGCAGATCGCCTCGACGATCTCCTCCGGCCATCCGCGCTCGCGCAGGATCCGAGCCCCCACGTGAAGGTGGGTCTCCTCGGTGGGGTTCTGCTCGTAGTCGAAGTCGTGGAGGAGCCCTACGATCGCCCATTTCTCGATCTCGGCGGCGTCGGTGACCCCGTGCCAGCCGGCGTAGGCGCGCATGGCCTCTTCGACCCCCCGTCCGTGCTTGCGGAGGGCGTCCGACTGCGTGAACTCGAAGAGGAGGGTCTCGGCGTCGGCTCGCGTGTGGGGCATCAGAGCTTCGGGAAGTAGCAGTCGATCCAGTCCCGCACGTCGGTCTCCACCTCCCCCGCGTCGGAGCCGGTCACCTCGTGCACCGGGGAGCGCTCGTATCCCGCGGCCATCAGGTAGAGCGACGCCCGCACCACGCCTCCGTCGTCGTAGAAGTATGCGTGCACCTCGCCGCCCGGGCGCTGGAACTTGAGCAGGCGCCCCGTCTTCATTGCGCGCCCGCAGAGGCGAAGCCGAACCATCCGCCTCCGACCCCGGCCGCCGCGCCCGACGCGGACCGGGGGCGCGTGATCGCGTTCCGCCACGAGCTGGCGATCAGCCGGTACCCGGCGTCGTTCGGGTGCACGTGATCGGAGAAGAGGTCCCGAAGGTTCGGCTGCTCCATGAAGTCACCGTGGATCTCGGCGATCGGCACGCCCTCCTCCCGGGCCATCGCGCGGACGAGGTCGTTCATCCGGGTCACCCAGATGTTGCGCTCGGTGGCGCCCTTGTCCAGCCAGGCCGGGTTGGCGGGGGGGATGGTCCCGAGCACCGGGTTCGACCCCGCGCTACGGGCCTGGAGAATCATCGAGCGCAGGGCGTCGACCGTCTCGCACTCGAAGTCGCTGCGGCACCGCGCCACGTTCCAGTCGTTCGTCCCGTAGAGGATGAGGGTGAAGGCCGGGCGCTGGAAGGCCAGCTCCCCCGGGAGCCGCGCCTCGCCCTGGTCGCTCTTGGTGCCGGGTTCGCCGGCCTCGGCGACCGTGGCCGCGCCCCAGTGAGAGCGGAGGTCCGCCTGAAGGTACCTCGTGTAGCCTCCCTCCAGACCTCCCACGCCGCGCGTGATGCTGTCCCCAAAGGCCAGGTAGTGGTTCGCCCGGTTGCCGCCGATCTCGAGGACCGCCGGCACCGCGATCTCCTCGCCCGCCTGGGGAGGGACGCTCACGCTGACGGGCTCCCCGGGCACGAAGTAGGGGGGAAGGCCGCCGAGGTCCGCCTGGGCCATCTGGGCGCCGGCGGGGACGCCGCTCACGGTGAAGCGCCCCCGCGCCTCGGCCTGCCCGCTCCGCCCGCCGATGCTGATCGTCGCTCCCGGGAGGCGGACGGTCTCGGACGCCTCGAGGACCCCGTTCGCGTTCTCGTCGTAGAACACGATCCCGCTCACCCCGAAGCCCGGGGCGACCGTCGGCCCGGGGCCCGGTCCCGTGGGGGAGGACGAGCTCCCGCCGCAGGCGGGAAGAACGAGCAGGGAGATGAGGGCGATCCCTTTCGGACACTTCACGACCGTTGAGATTAGCATGGGATTTGCCGCGTCGGCGGCACCGGAGCTATACTTTTGCATCCCTCCGGGTGCCGTTCTTCCGAATATGAACGAAAACATCGACACGAGCCGGAGCAACCGGCGGATCACTGCGCGCAAGGCCTGTCTGCTGACCGTCCGCTACAAGGCCAACGGCGACTGGCGACCGGCGACCGCCATGGACATCTCGCCCTACGGGTGCCGGCTGCGGGTGGGCGAGGACGTCCCCCGCGGCGCCGCCGTCGCCGTCGCCTTCGCGGCCCCGACTCGCGACGGCGCCGAGGGCGCTGCCGTCGAGGTTCCCGGCCGAGCGATCTGGGGCCGTCTCGAGGGGCTGTCCTACCAGGTGGGCGTGCACTTCGAGGACTCGCCCGCGGGCCTCCTCACCGTCCTGGCCGCCCTGTCGTAGTCGAGGGCGGTTCCAGCCGGCCCGGAGCGGTGGCTTGGCGCGCCCGCACGGGGCGGACGCGACCTCCCGACGGCGCCACGGGCGGACGACACACACGTCTCAGCCGACTTGCCCCGGGCGAGTGGCCCTTCGCAGCCGTGACGCGGTGCGGGTGAGGTCCGCCGGCACCGGGCTCTCCACGGCGACGCGCTCGCCGCTCACGGGGTGGCGAAAGGCCAGCCGCCAGGCGTGGAGCATCGGCCGACGGGGGGCCACACGCCCAACGGTCGGCGTCCCGTAGACCCGGTCGCCGAGGACCGGGAGCCGGACGTGCGCCAGGTGCACGCGGATCTGGTGCTGGCGGCCGGTGTCGAGCTCGACCTCGAGAAGGGCGGCGCCGAAGAAGCGCTCCCGGACACGCCAGCGCGTGCGCGCCGGCTTCTGTGGCTCCTCGTCCCGTGCCACCGAACGCCGTCCGCTCACCCACGCATCGCGGATCGGGGCGTCGATGACGCCGCGGTCGGCTTGTGGGGCGCCGGCGACGATCGCGAGGTAGCGCCGCTCGATCTGGTGCGCCCGGAAGGTCCGGATGAGCCCGGCCCGGGCCTCGCGCGAGAGAGCGAAGGCCACCGCTCCGCTCGTGTCGCGATCGAGGCGGTGGACCCGCTCCACGAAGCCCTCCCGCGGGCGGAGATGGGAGACGTACTCCCGCACCCGGGCGAGGACGGTGTCCTCGTCGCGGACGGCGGGGCCGGTGGGCACCGTCAACAGCCCGGCCGGCTTGTCGACCACGAGGACGTGCTCGTCCTCGTGCAGGATGGGCAGCGAGCAGCGTGCGCGGGGGAGGGCCTTGCGGTGGGGGTCCCAGGCGACCTCGGCCCCCTCCGCGACCTCGTGTCCGGCCTGGCGAACGCGGGTCCCGTCCACCGTCACCTGCCCCTTCTCGATCGCCCCCCGCGCCCGGCGGCGCGAGAGGCCCGGGTGGAGGCGGATGAGCGCGAGGTCGAGACGCACTACTCGTTCAACCCGCGGGCGTCGTCCCAGGCGGCGGGGTCCTGGCCGAAATAGGTCGAGAGGAGCCTGTAGATCTCGCGGTGGCGGCGGCGGACCTCCTGGGGGATCTCGAAGAACGCCTCCACCGCCACCCCGAGGAACTCCACGGGATCGTGCGCTCCGTAGTCGTCGAAGGCGGAGCGGCCCCGCCGCAGGCGCTGCATCTCCTTCTCCGCCGCCGCGACCCACTCTCCCGCGCGCGCGCCGTGGAAGCCGACCGGGATCCCGTCGAAGTGCGTGTGGTCCACGTCCAGGATGTGCGCGAACTCGTGGAGGCCCACGTGGTAGCCGTCGTCGGGGTACTCGAAGCTCTGGTAGAGGGACGGCGCGGAGAGGATGACCGTGCCCCAGGGGTGGGCCAGGCCGGAGATCTCGCTCTCACCCACCGCGTAGTCACGATCGAAGTCGTCGGCGTAGAGGAGCACCTCGGTGAGCTGGCCCCACTCGTAGTCGGGCCAGCCCAGGCTCAGGGTCACCGCGGAGGCGGCGACCAGCAGCCGAAGCTCCTCCGTGGCCTCGATCCCTACACCGGTGATGCGCTTCTCGGCGAGGAACAGGCGGAGGTCGTTCTCGAATCGACCGCGCCAGTCGGCGGGCAGACGCTCGTAGTGGTCGTAGGCCTCGAGGAGGAACTGCCGCCCATCCTCTGAAAAGGGCACGGCCAGGGCCGCCCGGCGGCGGGCGGTGCGGCGCTCGAGGATGCGGTGGAGGGCGACCCCGAGGAGTATCCCCACGAGAAGCCCGCCGGCGGCGCCGGGCCCGCCGGCGATCGCGGCCCCGACGATCAGGCCCGCGACGATGGCCAGGGCTCCGACGGCGCGGGCGAAGCGCCGGTCGCCGGGCCGCTCGATCCTCACGAGCGAGCCCGGGCGGCCCGGACTCCCTCCGGCGTGAGTCGCTCAGCCACGCTCGCGCCTCTCGACGCCCGCGGCCACCAGGTCGAGGCGGGGCTCGCCGCAGCGCGCGGCGATGGCGTCGGCGACCCGGTCCCGCAGTCCGATGAGGGCGTGCAGGTCACCTCCCTCCACGGACACCGGCTCGCCCACCGCGAGGTGGATGGGCCCGGGACGGGGAAGCCGGTCGTCTCCGCGGAGGAGCTGCCGTGTTCCCCGCAGCGCGAGCGGCACCACGGGGACCTCGGCCTCGGCCGCCGCCTTGAAGGCACCCAGCCGGAAGGGCCGGAGACCGGTGGCGGCGACGAAGGTGCCTTCCGGGAAGAACACCACCGCCTCTCCCTCGGCCAGGGCGTGGGCCACGCGATCGGCATCCGCCAGGCTCTGCTGGAAATCCAGCCGGTCGACGGTGGGGTACCGCAGCCGGCGGACGAAGGTCCGGATGATGGGATAGCCGAGCACCTCCTTCTTGGCCACGAACAGGAGGTTGCGGGGGAGGAGGGCGACGAGGGCAAACACGTCCGTGTAGGAGGCGTGGTTGCACGCGAGCACGGCCGGCCCTCGCGGTGGAAGGTGCTCGAGCCCCTCCGCCGAGAGCCGGCACCCCATGAGACGCAGGCCCACGCGGGTTCCGAGACGGCCGAGGGCGAAGGCCAGACCGCGGCTCGGGACGAGAGCCACGACGAGCCACACGGGGAGGACCACGACGGGCAGGAGGACGGCCAGGTAGAGCGCGTAGAGGGCGCGGCCCACCCCGCGGAGGGCCGGCCGGGTCACCTCGCGGGCCGCCGCCGAGCCGAGGCGCAGCTTCTGAGAGGCGGTGGTGCGCGGCGGGCGCCCGATCGCCCCGGAGAGGAACCGCTCTCGCGTGGCGGCGCGCCGGACCTTTCCGCTCGAGGTCTTGAGCACTGCCCCCGGGGGGGCCAGGACCACGCGATCGGGGGGCACCTCGACGGCCGCGGCCACGCGCTCGATCACCGCGCTCTCCAGCCGATCGCGCTCGCGGGGATCGCTCACCCGCGTCTCCGCCACGACCACGAGGCTCTCCGTGCCCGACTCGGGGTGCTCCACCCCGAAGGCAACCACGCACCCGCGTCGGATCCCCTCCACCTCGGCCGCGACCTCCTCGATCTCCTGGGGGACGATGTTGCGTCCGGCCTTGATGATGAGGTCCTTGCGGCGCCCCGCGATGTGGATCTCGCCCTCCGCCTGGTAGGCCAGGTCGCCGCTGTCGAGCCAGCCCCCGGGGAGGGTCATGGCGGCCGTCGCCTCCGGTTTTCCGTAGTAGCCGCTCGTCATCGAGGGGCCCCGGAACACCAGGCGGCCCACCACCCGGTCGTCGACGTCGTGGCCATCGTCGTCCACGATGCGCACCTCGTGCTCGGGGAGCGCCCGCCCCGCCGAGACGAAGGCGAGGGCCGAGGGGTCGTCGGGGTCGGCGGGAACGGCGCGGCCCTCGTCCTGGAACGGCCGCCGCGCGACCCGGTCGAAGCGGGTTCCGGTCCCCATCGCGGGCATGGCGAGCGCCACCGAGTTCTCGGCGAGGCCGTAGGCCGGGGTCAGGCTCTCCGGGCGGAAGCCGAAGGGCGCGAAGCGACGGACGAACCTCTCGACAGTGCCGGGGCTGACCGGCTCCGCCCCGTTCAGAGCGGCTCGCCAGGAGGAGAGATCGAGTCCCTCGAGCGCCGCGTCCGGTATCCGACGGGCGCAGAGCTCGTAGGCGAAGTTCGGGGCCCCGGAGAGAGTGGCCCGGCGCTGGTGGATCGCCCAGAGCCACCGCTCGGGACGGGCCAGAAAGGCGGTGGGGGAGAGCAGCGTGATCGGGATGCCCTGGTGGAGGCAGAACAGCCACGAGCCGATGAGACCCATGTCGTGGTAGAGGGGCAGCCAGCTGACGCCCACGTCGGTGGGCAGTGCCTCCAGACCGGCGCCAATGGCGCGGATGTTGGCGAGCAGGTTCTCGTGGGTCAGCAGCACGCCCTTGGGCTGACCGGTGCTGCCCGACGTGTACTGGATGAAGGCCGCCTCCGAGGCCTCGCCCTGTGGCTCGGGGGCCGGGCCCGGGACCGCCAGCTCATCCGCGGTCACGACGTGAGCGAGCGACGGGACCGAGGGGCGCAGAAGGCTCGCTACCGGCCGGGCGCGAGCGACCGTGACGAGGAGGCGGGCCCCGGCATCGGCGAGGATCCCCGCCTGCCGTTTGGCGTACTCCTCGAGGCGGTCGAGACGCACCGGGGGATAGATGGGGACGGGGACGGCCCGGGCGATCAGGATGCCCATGAACGAACGGAGGAAGTCGAGGCCGGTCGGCAGCATCAGGGAGACGGTGTCTCCACGGCGGATCCCGCGCTCCCGCAGGCCGCTGGCGACCGCCGCCGCCTCCCGATACAGGTGCCCGTAGGTGATCGCCCGCTCCGCCCCGTCGTCCTCACGAAGGAAGACGTGTGTGCGATCGGGATCGAGCCGTGCGTGCTGCCAGAGCGACTCGTGCAGCGTGCGGACGCCGGTGCCGATGTGGGCGGCGGCGCCGATCTTCTCATCGGGCTCGGGTAGTCGGAGCGGCTCCTCCGGGGCCGCCTCGCGAACGGCCCGGGCGAGGGCGGCCGCGGTGTCGATCTGCAGGCAACGGTCGCCCAGGGTGCGGCCGAAGGCCTGCTCCAGCCGGGCCAGGAGCTCTACGCGCTCCAGGCTTCCCAGGCCGACCTCCCGATCGAGGGACGCGTCCGGACTCACCGCACCCTCGGCCCGGGCGCCCCCGACCTCGCGGGCGAGTCCCCGGACGATCGCCAGCACCGAGTCGAGGACGTCGCCGTCGTCGGGGTCGGAGGGTCGAGCGTTCTGCGGCGAGGAGGACACCGCGGCCACTCTAGCAGCAATCCTGCGGCTTGACGGGCCCGGGGAGGCGGGCGATGCTGGCCCGAGCGGAGGTCCCGATGCTCAAGGAAGTGACGATGAAGGAGATCGAGGCCATCTTCGCGGTCACCGATCGAATGGGGCTCTCGCGCGAGCTGCTCGTCATTCCGCTCATGCCGCGACACCCCGGCCGGGTGCGCCAGACTCCGGCCGGGAAGCTCGAGATCGTGGTCGACGCGGAGGCGGACCTCTCGGACTTCGTGGCCGGTCTGGAAGGCGAGATCAGGAAGGTGACCGGCAGCTAGTGTCGGGGCTTCCCGGCGCTCTCGGTGCGCAGCGACTTCTGGCGCCGGCCACTGGCGCCGGCCCTGGCCGGGGTGAAGAGCGAACGGTGATTCGGCGGGGGACGCCGGAACGGCCCGGCGAGCAGGCGGGGCAGACAAGAGAGGGCGCGGGCCACCGCCCCGCGCCCTCGGCTACCGAGACGTCGTGGGGCTAGCTGAAAACGGCGTCCTTGGCGGCCTTCGCGATCGTGAACTTCAGCCGCTTCCGGGCCGGGATCTTGATCGCCTCGCCGGTCTGCGGGTTCCGGCCCATCCGGGCCTTGTAGCTGCGGACCACGAGCTTTCCGACCCCCGGGATCGTGAAGCCATTCTTGGCTTCTTTGTAGGCGAGCTCTGCCTGGGCTTCGAAGAAGGCGCTCACCTGCTTCTTGGTGAGACCCACATTTTCGGCCAGGGCCGCCACAATCTTCGTCTTGGTCATGGGCTTTGCCATCGAGTTCACTCCTCCTCAGAGTCGGGCTGGCTGCCTGCGGAGTCCTGTGTGCTGTGCCAGAACGGGCGCCAGTATACGTCGGTTTTGCGCGGGCCTGTCAAGCACCAAGCTCACAATCGCCGCGCCTGTGTTGGCCGGGAAGCCCCCCCGGCTCAGGGGCGGGCCCCCGGGTTCTCCTCGCGGATCAAGAAGACGGTCTCGTCGGGGCGGGCCAGGCCGAGCTCCTCGCGGGCCAGCCGCTCGATTGCGCGCGGGCTCTGCCTCAGGGCCGCGATCTCCCCGACCAGCGCCGAGTTCTCTGCGCGCAGCGTCTCGATCTCGACGCGGAGGCTCTCGACCTGTCTTCGCTTCTCGACGAGGCTCAACAGGCCGCGGTCCCCGAAGACCGACCCCACGGCCAGGGCGATGAAGGCGATGACGGTCCCCAGGACGAAGGCCTTCCGCCGGAGCCCCGACTCTCCCTGAAGTCCGTCCTCCCGTCGCGGCAAAACCTGATCCTTTGCTTTAACAGCTAGCGTTAAGTGACTATTGTAGCTCATTTTTTCAAGCAGTCGTCTGGAGGCGAACCCCCACCCGGCGACCTCCCCGGCGGCTCGTCGCCTCCTGGTAGCGGCGCAGAAGCTCCACGAGCTGCTCGTTGACCTTCCGGAGTCGCCGCAGATCGGCGCGGTACTCCCGGTGGGCCTTCACGAGCGTGCGGGCCTCGCCCGCCTGGGCCCGGTCGAGGTAGGCGAAGCCCCCTCGGCCCCCGCTCCGCGTGGAGAGGACGAAGTACGGGCCGTGCTTCTGCCCGGTCTGGCAGACGCAGCCCTTCTTCCCGCACGCCCCCCAGCGCATGAAGAGCGAGCCCGCGAGGAGCTCGCGTCGGCGCAGCAGCCTCTCGACCAGGGTGCGCTGCTCCTGAAGCCGTGTTCGGACTCGCTGCCGGATCGTATCTGGTGTCAAGCTTGGCATGTCTTACAGTGCAATACCCAATTTGCACTGTAAGAATAGGCGCAGGACCGCGTGCGGTCAAGGCCTTTTTGGGGTCCTCCCGAGCCTGCAACCGGTCGCCGGCCGCGTGGCCCAGCGGCACGTGCTCTCGCGATAAGATCCCGGAAAGACCAGGAGGGCGGGAGCATGTGGCTTCTCAAGACGGAGCCGACGGACTACTCGTACGACCGGCTCGAGCAGGACGGCCGGACGTGCTGGGACGGGGTGAGCAATCCGGCCGCACTGAAGAACATCCGCGCCATGAAGTCGGGCGACCGCGCGTTCCTTTACCACACGGGCAAGGAGAAGGCGGTGGTGGGCGTCGTCGAGATCGCGACCGCGCCCTATCCCGATCCGGGGGCGCGGGATTCGAGGCTCGTGGTCGTGGACATCGAGCCGCGTGCCCGGCTCGGTCGGCCGGTGACCCTCGGTGAGATCAAGGCGCTTCCCGCCTTCGAAGGAAGCCCTCTCGTGCGTCAGGGGCGACTGTCCGTCGTGCCCCTCACCGCGGACCAGTGGAAGACGATCGAGGAGTGGGGCCGGGCGTGACGGGCAAGATCGTGGTTCTCTGCACCATCGGCTCGGCGGAGGATGCCGAGCGCGTCGCGCGGGCGCTGGTCGAACGGGGCCTTGCTGCCTGCGTGAACGTCGTTCCCGGTGTGACCTCCTTCTACCGCTGGAAGGGAGAGATCGCCCGGGACGCCGAGTGGCTCATGGTGATGAAGACGACCGCCGCTCGATTCGAGGCCCTTCGTGAGGCCGTGGTGAGGCTCCACCCCTACGACGTGCCCGAGGTCGTCGAGCTTCCGATCGAGCGCGGCCACGCCCCGTACCTCGACTGGATCGACGAGAGCCTCGCCGCGTCTCACGAGGATCCCTCGCATTCGTGATCCCGGGCCAGCGGGCGCAGGTGCCGGCGCGACCGCCGCGGAGCGGCGGCGGCGCTCTCAGACGGCCTGGGGAGCCCGACGCTACGAGCCCTCGGCGTCCCCGGCGGGCGGGCCGGCGCGGGCGGTCAGCTCGGCTTCGCTCCGGGCGCGCTTTTCGTAGAAGCTCCGCACGACGCTCCACACCCGCGGGTGCTTGTGCGCGATCTTGCCGAGGGTGAGCCGGTCGATCTCGAGCAGCTCGCAGCGGCCCGCCGCGGTGACCGTCGCGGTGCGCGGGCTGCCCTCGAGCAGGGAGACCTCGCCGAAGAAGTCCCCCTCGCCGAGGACTCGAACGGCCGCATTCCGGCCCTCCGCGTCGCGGACGTACGTGCGGACGGATCCGGTCGTCACGACGAAGACGCTCTCCCCGGGCTCGCCCTCGGCCACCACGATCTCGCCGGGCGCGAAGGAGCGCAGCTCGAGACCGCGGATGACCTCGACGAGCTCGTCGACCGAGAAATCCGGGAAGAGGGGGGTCTGGACGACCGGCAGGCTCGTCATGTCCGATGACTCGGGGGCCGCGCGCCCGCTGAAGACGTCCTCGATCAGACCGAGAACCTCGTCGCGGAAGGTGTCCTCGTCGCCCTCGAGTCCATCCTCTTCGGGAAGCGGGAACTCCTCGGGCTCGCCTTCGGTGGGGAGCAGGGGTTCGGACGAGGCCTCGGCTCGGGGCGGGGGCGACGGAAGGGGCAGGTCCTCCGCTTCCGGCTCGGTCGGCGGCCGTGCCTCGAGGACGGGGGGTGGACCGAGCTGGCGGCGGCGCCTCGACGACGGGGGTGGACCCGAGCTGGGCGGTGGCGCCTCGGTCACGAGGGGCGGGCCCGAGCTCGGCGGTGCCGCCACCACTTCGTCGGAAACCTCCTCGAGGTCCCCGAGGAAGGCTGGCGCGGGTGGGTCCTCGTACCGCGGGGGCGGGGGCTCGCTCGGCGTGGCCCGGGCCCGCACCCAGGGGTCCGGTGACGGGGCCTTCTCCTGGGTGATCAGGTAGGCGAGCTGCTCCTCCACCTCCGGCTGGCCCGGCGCCAGCCTTTGCGCCCGCTTGAGGATGGCGATGGCCTTGCCGGCCGCGCCGGAGAGGGCCAGGTCGTCGGCCAGCTCGAGGAGGATCGGCACCGCCTCCTTCGGCCGGCCGGCCATGACGAGGACATCGGCGAGCTGACGCCGGAGCCGGGGGTCACGGCGGCGACGCTGGAGATCCTCGCGGATGATCTCGATGGCCTTCGGGAACCGCTTCTTTGCGATCAGCTCCGAAAGGGCCGCGGCCCGAGTGTTGCCGAATCCCAGCATGCTCGCCTCCTTCAGGCGTGTCCGGGCGAACCTCGCGAACGCGCCCCAAGAGTGGAACCTCTTGGGGCGCCTCAGTCAAGGAGGGACCTCGAGGCCGGGCCCGTCCGAGGAGAAGGGAGGTGAGGCTCGAGCGGACCCCGACCCGGCCCGGGGGGGCTCGCGACGGCCCGTCTGCTAAAATGTTCCGATTGACATCGCGGAGGTGGGATGGGGCTTGGGATTCGGATCAACTCGAAGACGTTTCTGTTCCTCTTCACCCTCGCCCTCGTCCTCGTCCTCGTCGAAACCGTCTCAGCCGCCGGCCCGGACAAGACCCTCCAGGCCATCCCGATCTCGGAGCCCATCACGCTCGATGGTGTGCTCAACGAGCCGGCCTGGGCCCGGGCGCCGGTCGGGACGGACTTCGTTCAACGCGAGCCGGACACCGGGCAGCCCGCGTCGCAGCGTACCGAGATCCGGGTCGTCTACACTCCACAGACCCTCTACATCGCGGTCAACGCCCTCGACACCGAGCCCGACAAGGTCATCGCCAAGGAGATGCAGCGGGACGAGCCGCTGTGGCGCGACGATGCCGTCGACATCCTGCTCGACACCTTTGACGACGACCGCAACGCGTACCTCTTCGAGACCAACGCCAACGGTGCCCGTACCGATGCGTTGATCACCGACGAGGGCGGAAACTTCAACCTCCAGTGGGACGGCGTGTGGGACGTGGGTGCCCGCAAGACGCCCGAAGGCTGGTGCGCCGAGATCGCCATCCCCTTCCGGACGCTGCGCTTCGATCCCGAGGTCGAGGCCTGGGGCTTCAACGTCCTCCGCTACGTCCGCCGCCGCGCCGAGCAGTCCTTCTGGGCCCCGATCCTGCTCGACGCCGACGTGAAGAGAGTGTCCCAGTACGGCCGCCTGACCGGCATCCGTGGCGTCGAGCAGGGGTGGAACCTGAACGTGTTGCCGTTCGTCGTGGGCACCTCTGCCGACACTCCCGAGCCGGACGATCCGAGGAACGGCGAGGACATCGACATCGGCCTGGACGTCAAGAAGGGCCTGGGACGGGGCCTGAGCCTCGACCTCACCTTCAACACGGACTTCGCCGAGACTGAGGTGGACGCCCTCCAGGTGAACCTCACCCGCTTCTCGCTGTTCTTCCCCGAAAAGCGGGAGTTCTTCCTGGAGAACGCCGGCATCTTCGATTTCGGCCCGCGAGACACCGGGATCTGGACCCCGGGCGTCGGCCGGGACGCGCCTCTCCTGAAGGTGTTCTTCTCCCGGCGCATCGGGCTCTCCCCGGGTGGGGAGGAGGTGCCCATCCAGTGGGGCGCGCGCCTCACCGGCCGCGCCGGCGGCTGGAACGTCGGGGCCCTCGACGTCCAGACCGACGAGGTGGACGTTGGAGCCCCGGTGAGCGTCCCGCGCAACAACTGGGGCACGCTGCGGACGACGCGCAACTTCGGTGAGCGCTCCAGCGTGGGCGCGATCTTCACCCAGCGCTACGCCTCGGAGAACACCAACCGGGTGTTCGGGGCCGACCTCGACTACAAGCCAACGCCCAACCTGGGCACCTACACATACGTGGCGGGCAGCGACAACACCGGCTTCGGGATGGCGAGCGACTGGGCGGCGGGGACCGCCGCCTCCTGGGATGGGCAGTCCTGGGACTGGCGCGTCGGCTTCGACCGGATCGGGGAGGACTTCGACCCGCAGGTCGGGTTCCTCTTGAGGCGCGGCGTCCACCGGTACGACGGGCGCGCCACCTACGAGCCCCGGCCGACGATTCCCCGGATCATGAATCTCCACTTCGAGTACTCGGGCCAGATGTACACCGACCTCGCCGGGCAGATGGAGACCCAGCGGCACCGGCTGGACGTCTTCGGTCTGCGGACGGCCAGCGCCGACGAAGCGACACTCTACGGGACCTACGGCTTCGAACGCCTCTTCGAGCCCTTCGAGATCGTCCCGGGAGTCGTGATCCCCCAAGGGGACCACTCCTTCCCTGCGGCCGGGGTGCGCTTCCTGACCCACAGCTCCCGTCCCGTCTCGGTCGAGGGGCTGGTCGAGGCCGGCCAGTTCTACGACGGCAACCGGTTCGGGGGGGAGTTCCTCCTGCGCCTGCGCCCGAACCGCTTCCTCCGCGCCGAGACCGCGTGGGTGTTCGACGACGTCGAGGTCTCGGGGGGAGAGTTCACGTCGCAGGTCATCCGACAGCGCTTCGCGGTAGCGCTCACCCCACGCGTCCTGTCCAGCTTCTTCGTGCAGTACAACCACCTTGCCGAGCTGTGGTCGGTCAACTTCCGGTTCAACTGGATCTACCGTCCCGGCTCCGACCTGTTCGTCGTCTACCGGCAGACCTGGGACACATCGGGAAACAGCGCCTCCCCCCGCCTCGACCGCCGCTTCATCGTCAAGTTCACGTACCTCTTCCAGCGGTAGCGCGCCGACGGCCTGTCCTTCGGACCCGACAAGGTGGTGGTGGCCCGGTCCGGAGACCTCGCGTACGACAACGGCTCCCACGCTCTGACGATGAGCGACCCAGAAGGGAATCCGGTGACCCAAAAGGGGCACTACGTGGACGTCTGGAGGAAGAACGCGGCCGGCGGGTGGAAGGTCGCGGTGGACGCCCCGGTGTCGGACCCTCCGGAGGAGCCGACCGCCGAGTAGGAGGAGCCGCCCCCTGATCGATCGGGGCTAGTGCGTCACCGCCGCCATCGGCGCCGGCGGGAGGGGCGAGGTGTACTCTCCGCAATCATGGCATGCTGCCCTGCAAGGCCAGGCAGGCCAAGGCGATCTGCGTCTTGGTGAGAGACACCAGGTTCGATATCTCCATGGCTTCGTTGATGCCGTGGATGCCGGGGCGGGTCGTGTCGGAATCCGGAGTCAATGGAGCGAAACCATAGGTACGGGCGCCCAGGGGGCGAACGCAGCGGGAGTCCGTGAACCCGACGGTCAGTTCCGGGATCATGATGATGTCCTGGCCCAGCACCTTCTCGGTGGAGCGCTTCATCAGGTCAACGAAAGGGTCGTCGGCCGGCGAGGAATTGGAGACCGCCCATGTGGCGAGGTCGTAGCTGACGCCGCTCAGACCGTCGATCAGCTTGTCCAACTCCCGGCGCACATAGGCCTCATCCTGATGGGGCAGCGTGCGCACGTCGCAGATCAGGGTGGCACCGGCAGGAATGCTGTTGGACTTGGCACCGGCCGCGGTAATGGTCGGGGCGATCGAAATTCGCGACATCCCCTTGAGTTCGCGGGCCAGTCCCTCGTAGGTGCCTTCCAGCTCATCCAACAGGCGGTCGACGTTGTCCGTCGTCACCTCGCCCGCAACGCCGAACAAGTGCAGATGCGAGTAGACCGGCAGACTCAGGTCGATTTCCGCCTCGTTCTGGTACTGCTGCAAACGCCTGAGCAATTCGGCCAGCTTGTACAGGGCATTGTCTGCGTACCATGGAAGTGCCCCGTGGGCGCTGCGGCCGGCAAAGGAAAAGCGCGCCTCGATGCGGCCTTTCTCTCCGACGGCAAGCAGGTAGGCCTGCTGTCCATCCACGGTCTTGAGCGGCATACCGCCGCCCTCGTTCACGGCCCAGTCCGAGCGGATCCTGTCCGGATGGTTGGCCGCCAGCCATTGAGTCCCGTAGCGCCCGCCGGATTCCTCGTCGGCGGCAGCGAGCAAACGGAGATTTCCCTTCAAGGAGACTCTCGCCCGTTTGAGCAGAATCATGGCCATGGACCCGGAGCAGACCAGAGATTTGCAGTCGTCGCTGCCGCGACCCCACACCGTTCCGTCGACGACCTCGCCGCTGAACGGCGGAAGATCCCACTTGCTCTCATCTTCGACCGGAACAACATCGGTGTGGGACATGAACATCAGGCTGGGCGCGGCCTGGTTTCCCATATTGGCGATGAAGTTGCCCCTTCCCGGCGCCGATTCCAGGGTGAGGTTGGCGATGCCTTCGGCATTGAGTCGCTGCTCCAGGAGGCGGCAGACTTCGGTTTCGTTGCCGCCGTCCGGCGCGCCGGTGTTGACCGACTGAATTCTCACGAGGTCCTGCTCCAGCGCAACCACTTCGTCCGTCGCTTCGTCCACCATGTCGAACAGCTTCATCAAGTCCTGATCGTCGATCACTCTTCCTCCCTTCCCGCTGGAGACGAAGGGGCTGGTCTGCTCTCAACCCTCGTGTTCTTGCTCCCGCTCAAGATACACGAATCGCCCACGCCACCACACCCCGCTCGAGACGGATACACGGCGGGAGGGACTTCCACTCCCACACGGGGACCAGAGATCCTTGATATGCTCTCTGGCCGAGCATAGTGTCCCAACTGAGGCCCATGCGCAGAGCCCTGGCCGGTTTCCCTCTCCTCGCCCTGCTGGCCGTCGGCGTCTGGTTCCTGATGGGCCGTGAGGGCCCTCTCGCCCCCTTCGGCCGGACCCGGACGCACCTGCTTCTGGTCTCCATCGACACCCTGAGAGCCGACGCCCTCGGCAGCTACGGCTACGCCAAGGCCCAGACGCCCCGTCTCGATGCCCTGGGCGCGCAGGGCCTGCGCTTCGAGCAGGCCACCACGGTGGCCCCGCTCACGTTGCCCGCACACTCGTCGCTGCTGACCGGGACCTTCCCCGCCACCCACGGGGTCCGGGACAACGGCGGCTTCTACCTCGGAGACGAGCAGGTCACCCTCGCCGAGGTCTTGCGCGGCGAGGGGTACCGTACGGGGGCCTTCGTCGGGGCCTTCGTCCTCGACTCCCGCTGGGGGACGCACCAGGGCTTCGACCGCTACTTCGACGAGTTCGACCTGTCCGAGATGACGGGTGGCGGCATGGCCAGCGTGCAGCGGAGGGGCGACGAGGTGGTGGCGGAGGCCCTGCGCTGGCTCGGCGAAGAATCGGAGGCGCCGTTCTTCGGCTGGGTGCACCTCTACGATCCACACACCCCGTACGAGGCCCCCGAACCCTATCCCTCCCGCTTCCCTCGCACCCGCTCAGGGGCCTATGACGCCGAGATCGCCTGGACCGACGCGCTGGTGGGACGGCTGCTGGACGGTCTGGCGGAGCAAGGCCATCTCGAGGACACCCTGGTCGTCGTTCTCGGGGACCACGGGGAGGCCCTGGGGGCGCACAAGGAGCTGGACCACGGCTTCTTCGTATATGACGAGGCGGTGCAGATCCCGCTCATGATCGCCGGCCCGGGGGTGCCTTCGCGAGTGGTGCCCGAGCAGGTTCGCATCGTCGACGTGATGCCCACCGCACTCGAGTTGCTGGGCATCGAGGCTCCGGCAAGCGTCCAGGGGACCAGCCTCGTCCCTCTGGGCCGCGGCCAGGAGCTGAAGCTCCTCGCCCTCGCGGAGAGCTGGTACCCCCGGTACCACTACGGGTGGAGCGAGCTCGTGGCCGTGCGCGACGGTCGCTACAAGCTCATCCAGGCCCCTCGCCGCGAGCTGTACGACCTGGCTGAAGACCCCGGGGAGCTCCACGACCTGGCCGCCGAGCAGCCGGAGCGGGCCGATGCCCTGGAGCAGGCCCTGGAAGACCTGCTGGAGCGGGTGACCAACGAGGACGCTGCGCGGGGGCCCTCCATCATGGACCGGGAGACCGAAGAGCGCCTCCAGGCCCTGGGTTACATCGGCGGCGGCATCAGCCCCGGCAACCTCGAGGACCGGCCCCGAGGGGACCCGAAGGACAAGATCGGCCTCTTCAACCTCTTGCGGCAGGCAACTCAGGCCTTTTCGCAGGAGCGAGTCGACGACGCCATCGCCCAGGTCCAGCAGGCCCTGGCCGTGGATCCGGAGATCGTGGAGGCTCACCGGCTGCTCGGGATGTTCTACGAGAAGGCCGGGCGTCCCGAGGAGGGGATCGAGGCCTACCAGCGGGCCCTGGAGCTCGACCCCGAGCACCAGGCCGCCCTCTTCGGCCTGGCGGTGGCCCACCGGAAGGCAGGGAGGCTGGACGACGCGGAGATCGGCTTCGAACGGGCCCACGAGCTCGATCCGAGAGACGGCAAGGTGCTCTGGCAGCTGGCGGACATCCGCATGCGCCAGAAACGCTTCGACGAGGCCGAGGGGACCCTGAGAGAGGCCCTGGCGCTGGGGGTGGACCAGCCGAAGTTCCGCTTGAAGCTGGGCGAGTGCTACATCGAGATGGAGCGGCATGCCGACGCCGAGAGGGTCATCTCGAAGGCCCTGGAGGAGGAGCCCGAGCTGCCGCGGGCCCACTTCAACCTGGCTCTCGCCCACGAGGCCCGCGGCCAGATCGAGCGAGCCGTGGCCGAGTACGAAAAGGAGATCGCCCAGACGCCCAAGGCCTTCAAGGCCGCCTTCAACCTGGGCAAGCTGCTGATGCGTGCGCGCCCCGAGGAAGCTCGGGCCAGGTTCCGCGAATCCGTCGACTGGAACCCGGAGTTCGGGACGGGCTACCTGTACCTGGCCAAGACCCTGCTCGACGCCGGGGAGCTGGAGGAGGCCGAGGAAGCCGCTCAGCAGGGACTGGCCAAGAATCCGGAGCCGGAGACGGCCCCGCTGGGACACTACATCCTGGCCGACATCTACAGCCGCCGCGGGCGCCCGGAGGAAGCGGCACGCCAGGTCGCGGCGGCGCGCAGGCTGGAGCGAGGCGATTGAAGCTCACGCCATTCCTGGCCGCCCTCGCGCTGCTCACGACCTCGTGCAGTTCGCCCGAGCCCGAAGACACACCGCCGCCCACCGCGCGGCACCTCGTGCTGGTCACCATCGACACGCTGCGCGCCGATCGTCTGGGCGCCTACGGCAACCGCGGGCTGCCCACGCCCCACCTGGACCGGCTCGCCGCCGAGGGGACGATGGCCCCGGAGGCCATGGTCCACGTCCCGTTGACACGCCCCTCCCACTTCTCCCTCTTCAGCGGGCTCCTGCCGTCCCAGCACGGCATCCGCGAGAACATCGCGCCCGCGCGCGGTCCGGAAACGCCCTTGCTCGCCGAGGTCTTGCAGACCGCGGGCTTTCGGACAGCGGCATTCGTTTCCTCGATCGTCCTCGCCGCGCACACCGGCCTGGACCGGGGATTCGACACGTACTCCGACGACTTCGAGGGAGAAGGAGGCAGCAAGGTCCACATGGCGAGCGAGCTCCAGAAGCGCGGCGACGAAACCGTCGGGGAGGCGGTGTCCTGGCTGGAGTCCCACGCGCAGGGTCCGGAGACTCGGCTCTTCGCCTGGATCCACCTCTACGACCCCCACGATCCCTACGAGCCGCCCGAGCCCTACGCTTCGCGCTACGCCGACCGCCCCTACGAGGGCGAGGTCGCCTGGACCGACGAGCTGGTGGGGCGCATCGACGCCGCCCTCACGAGGCTCGAGCTGCGCGACCAGACGCTGCTGTGCGTCACCTCCGACCATGGGGAAGGGCTGGGAGAGCACCGGGAGGCGAGTCACGGCTTCTTCGTCTACCAATCCACCCTGGCGGTGCCGCTGCTCTTCCGCGGACCCGGCGTGGTGCCCGGCGGGCGCATCCCCGTCACCGTTCGCACCATCGATCTGCTCCCGACGCTTCTGGAGCTGGTCGGCGTGCCGCCCCCGGCCGCCGCCACCTTCCCCGGCCAGAGCCTGGCCGGGGCGCTGCAGGGACAGGAGCCGCCGCCCGAGCCGCTGACCTACGCCGAGACGTTGGAGCCGCGTCTGCACTACGGGTGGAGCGACCTGCGCTCGGTGCGGGAGGGAAGGTGGAAGTACATCCAGGCGCCGCGCCCGGAGCTCTACGACCTCGAGAACGATCCCCGAGAGCGGCGCAACCTGGCCGAGGTCGAGCCGTCTCGCATGGAGACGCTACGAGCGAGCCTGGACCGAATCCTCGCGGCCGAAGCCCCGGCTTCCGACCCCGGCTCACCCGGGCCGAGCCTGCCCCTCGATCTCCGGGAGAAGCTCGGGGCCCTCGGGTACGTGGGGGGCCCGGGAGCCGCAGGAGCCGCGGACCCCGGAGCCGATCCGAAGGACAAGATCGACGACTACAGGATCGCCACGGACCTCATGCAACGGGGCCTCGTGCGCCTGAACGAAGGGGATTTCGCGGGAAGCGCGAAGCTGTTCCGGGACCTCCTCGGGCGTGGCGTCCGGAGCTTCGAGCTCCATTTCTACCTGGCCCGCTCCCTGCTGGCGCTGAAAAAACACCGGGAGGCGGCGGCCCAGTTCGAGAAGGCCGTCGGCTTCGATCCGGGCTATCCCGCGGGGTGGGAGGGCCTGGCCGACTGCCGTGTCGCGCTGGGCGACCTGCGGGGCGCGGTCGAGGCCATCCGGTCGGCTCAGGAGTCCAGCCCGCGGGAGGCGCGTCTGCGCAGGCGCGAGGCCGAGCTCTGGCGGCGGCTCGGCGAGCGCGAGAAGGCGCGACGAGCCCTGGAGTCGGCCCTGCCCCTGGCCCCGGACGACGCGCTGCTGCGGGTGCGGCTCGGCGAGCTGCTTCGCGACATGGGAGAGGTGGAGGAGGCGATCCGCCGACTGCGGGAAGCGGTGGAGCTCGACCCCGAGCCCGCCGCCTACTGGAACTCCCTCGGAATGGTCCTCGGTGCTCACGGGCGCCTGCCTGAGGCCGAGACGGCCTTCCGCCAGGCCTGGGACCGCGACGACTCCGACCCGCGGTACGCGTTCAACACCGGCCTGGCTCTGCTGCGCATGGGCCGCCCGGAGGAAGCTCGGGGCTTCTTCGAGGCGACCCTCGAGCTGGACCCGGGCTTCGAGGCGGCTCGCGTCCACCTGGCCGAAATCGGCCCCTGAAGCCCTTGCACGAGCTCGTTGCTTTGGCGCGCACGGCCGGGGCAAGAGATCGCTGCCTGCCGTTCACACACTATGACTGGGGGCCCAGACCGTGAATGCACGACTGCTCGCTCTCTTGACGTTCTTGTCGATTCCTGCGCTGGCCGACGAGAAGCGGTCGGTACGCGAGCCCGTTCCCTTCGACACCTTCGAGGTTCGCGAGGAGATGGTGCCGATGCGCGACGGCGTCAAGCTCTTCACCTTGATCCTCACTCCCAGGGGCGAGAGCGAGCTGCCCATCCTGATCAAGCGCACGCCCTACGAGGCGAAAGGTGCGCTGTCGGGTCGGTCGTCGTCCCGCCTCGACGTGACCTTGAGCAGCCTGTTCCTCGGAGACGACTACATCTACGTCTTCCAGGATATCCGCGGCCGCTTCAAGTCGGAGGGCGTCTACGCGATGTATCGGGCGCCGCGCGGCGAGTTCAACGAGACGATGACCGACGAGACGACCGACGCCTGGGACACCATCGAATGGCTGGTTCAGAACGTCGCGTCCAACGGTCGGGTCGGTGTCTGGGGCACGTCCTATCCTGGCTGGCTGACGCTGGCGGCGATGGCGCAACCACACCCGGCGCTCGCGGCGGCGGTGCCATTCAACCCGGTGGTGGATGTGTGGAAGGCCGACGACTGGTTTCACTGGGGCGCGTTTCGGGGCGCGTACGCGTTCGATTTCATCTACGCCATGGAAACGCGCCTCGACGAGTTCACGCGGTTCCCCTACCCGAAGCTGGATCTGTATGCCTGGGTGCTGGAGCTGGGCGCGCTTGGGGACGGCCTCGACCTCTTCCTCGACCAACGGCACGAGATGTGGGCGCGCATCGTCACGTCGCCGAGCTACGGGCCCTACTGGCGCGCGGTGGCCGCCGACCAGTGGTTCGAGGCGCCGGCGCGGCTGGTGCCGGCGTTGCACGTGCACGGCTACTGGGACCAGGAGGACATCTACGGCGCCCCGGCCGTCTATGCTGCGACCGAGCGGCACGACCGGGACAACGACAAGAACTTCTTCGTGGCGGGCCCGTGGTACCACGGCCAGCACTTCGCGGACGGCAGCCGGTTGGGAGACGTGACGTTCGACGAGGACACCGCCAAACGGTTCCGTGAGGACATTTTGGAGCCGTTCCTGCGACGCTTCCTGCACGACGACGAGAACGGCTCGATCGCGCCGGTCACGGTCTTTGAAACGGGGACCAACCGCTGGCGCCGGTTCGACGAGTGGCCGCCGGCGGGCCGACAGATGATCCGGCTCTACCTGCAACCCGAGGGCAAGCTGGCGCTCACCCCGCCGCCGTCAGACGGAGCCGCGACGGAGTACGTGTCCGACCCCGCGAAGCCGGTGCCCTACGCGCCGCGACCGAACTGGGCGGGGGACTACGACAACCCGGTCGCCATCGCGGCGTGGCAACGCTGGCTGGTCGAGGACCAGCGCTTCGTGGACGGCCGGCCCGACGTCGCGACCTGGGTGAGTGAACCGCTCGAGCAGCCCATGACCCTACGCGGTGCAGTGACCGCCCACCTGGCTGCCAGTACCACGGGCAGCGATGCCGACTGGGTGGTGAAGCTGATCGACGTGTACCCGGACGACGCTCCCGCGTTCGCGATGTCCGGCTATCAGCTGATGATCAGCGGCGACATCTTCCGGGGGCGGTACCGCGAGGACTACGAGCGGGCGCAGCCGCTCACGCCTGACGTTGCCCTCGACTACACGATGCCGTTGCCGCATGTGAACCACACGATCCGTGCGGGACACCGGCTGATGGTGCAGGTCCAGAGCACGTGGTTTCCGCTCTACGACCGCAACCCGCAGACGTTCGTGCCCAGCATCATGCGGGCGCCGATGTCGGCGTACAAGAAGCAGAACCACCGCATCCACCACGACCGGCAGCACGCCACGTATCTCGAGTTCCGCGTGGACCCCTTCCCCGACCCCGCCGCCCTTTTCGAGAAGCCGCCGACCCAGAACTGAGCAGGGCTTGCGGGCGTTCCGCCCCTCTGTGCCAACTGGTCAGCCCGCGCATCGAGGCCGTCCTGCGCACGGCAACCGTGAGTCGACCGTGAACGGAGTCCACATTATGGGCAACCTATCCATAATGTGATAGACTGCCCCTGTTGGACCGTGGCTCGAGTCGCGAGCCCTGGGGCGGACATGTCTAGACGAGCACCCGAAGGAACCCAGGCCGTCGTGCGCGCGATCGGACTGCTCAAGACCTTCTCTCACCATCGCCCGGCCCTTTCGCTGGCCGAGCTCAGCAAGGAGCGTGGCTTCTCGCGGGCGACCGCGCACCGTCTGCTCGCGGCCCTCGAAAGCGAAGAGCTCGTGGCGAGGGACCCTGTCGCCGGCACGTACCGGCTGGGCCCTGGCGTCATCGCCCTCGGAGCCCAGGCTCTGATCGACAACGATCTTCGTGCGGTGGTCCAGCCGGAGCTCGAGACCCTCGCCGCAGAGACAGGCGAAACTGCGACGCTGGAGATCCTCGTCGACGACCAGATGCTGATCCTCAGCGAAGTCAAAGGTCGTCACCTGGTGACCCTCGCCGCCGAGACCGGCACGATGTGGCCGATTCACACCACGTCGACGGGCAAGGCCATTCTTGCGACCCTTCCCCCCGAGCGCCGACGCGCGCTGATTCGCGCACCGCTGAAGCGATTCACTTCGTCGACCGTCACCGGTGTCCGCGCGCTTCTCCGGGAGATCGAGACGGTGAGAGAGCGCGGCTACGCGACGGCGAGCGGCGAGATCGAGGCGGGAGCGGCCGCAGTGGCCGCCGCCGTGCTCGATTCACACGGAGCGGTTGGCGCCATCAGCCTGGGCGGGCCCGTCGGACGACTCACGGAGCAGCGGATGGCGGAGCTGGGGGCCATCCTCCGATCCAGAGCGGCGCTGCTCTCGGGGCGCCTCCAAACGCAAACCAGCAGGAGTCAGGAGGCTTGATCTTGCATCCGTCAAGTGTCCGTGCCGGAACCCTCAGGCCGGGCGACACGAACGCCGGGCAAGGAGTTGGCCATGGCTGAGCCCAGCGTCTTCCATCCCCGGACTTCGGAGCTTTGCATCAGCAACAAGTGGAAGGAATGGGGTGGCTACTACGCCGTCTGCTCGTACGACGTGTCGCACGAGGGCGAGTACTTCGCTTTCCGCCACTCGGCCGGGTTGATCGACGTCAGTCCGTTGTTCAAGTACGAGATCTACGGCCCCGACGCCGCCCGCTTCCTCTCGCGCCTGACGGTCAAGAACGTCGCCAGGCTCAAGGTCGGACGCGTGACCTATCTGTGCTGGTGCGACGACGCCGGCAAGGTGGTCGATGACGGCACGGTCTCGCGGCTCGACGACGACTACTTCCGCCTGACCGCGTCGGAGCCGGCCCTCTCCTGGCTCGAACGGATGAGCCGCGGCTACCGGGTGACGATCGAGGACTCCAGCGCTCGTCTCGGAACCCTGGCTCTGCAGGGTCCCGAATCACGGCGCATCCTCGCAGAGGTCAGCGACGTGGACATGGACGAGCTGCGGTTCTTCCAGGTGAGGAAGGGCCAGCTGGACGGCGTTGACGTCTGGATCTCACGCACCGGCTATACCGGCGATCTGGGCTACGAGGTCTGGATCGAACGCGAGTCTGCTCTGAAGGTCTACGACGCCCTCTCCGCAGTCGGTGGGCGCCTTGGGATGCTCCCCGCCGGGCTCGACGCTCTCGACGTCTCGCGCATCGAAGCCGGCTTCATCATGAACGGAGTCGACTACTTCGGCGCCCACCACTGCCTGACCGAGGCGCGCAAGTCGTCGCCCTACGAGCTCGGCCTCGGGTGGACCGTACAGCTCGACCGCGACCCCTTCATCGGTCAGGCTGCGCTGCAACGGGAGAGGGATCAGGGCTCGCCCCGAGCACTGGTCGGCCTCGACATCTCCTGGGCCGAGATGGAGCAGGTCTTCGCCCGTTACGGCCTGCCGCCGGAGATCCCCTCCCACGCGTGGCGCGATGGCCGCCCCGTCTACGACCGAAGCAACCGCTGGATCGGCCAGGCGACGAGCGGCACCTGGTCGCCGACCCTGAAGAAGAACCTGGCTCTTGCGCTCCTGCCCACAGCCTGGGCCGGGGAGGGAACCGAAGTGGGCTTCGAGATCACCGCCGAGTACCGTCGCCACACGATCAGCGCCAGCGTCGTCAAGCCGCCGTTCTTCAATCCCGAGAGAAAGAGGGCGTGATGGCAAGCCAGAGATACGACGCGATCATCGTGGGCGGAGGTCACAACGGCCTGGTCTGTGCCGCCTACCTGGCCCGGGCCGGGCGCAAGGTCCTCGTGCTCGAGAAGCGCCACGTCCTGGGCGGCTCGGCCGTGAGCGAAGAGCTCTACCCGGGCTTCACCTTCTCGAGCTGTTCCTACGTGGTCAGCCTCTTTCGCCCCCAGATCATCCGCGACCTCGAGCTTGCCCGCCACGGCATGGAGATCATCCCCCTCGAGACCTCGTTCACACCGCGCGTGGGTGATCCCGGCGTCTGCCGGTGGCCCGACTATGCCCGCAGCCGCAAGGAGATCTCGCGCTTCAGCGCCAGGGACGCCGAGATCTATCCCGAGTTCAGCCTGACCATGACGAAGATGGCGCAGTTTGCCCGGAACATCGTCGACTCACCAGCGCCGGACCCGACGTCCTGGAATCCGCGGGAGCTGATGCGGCTGCTGAAGCTCGGGAACGATCTGCGCGGCAACGGCGTCGATGCCCTGAACATGACCATCAAGCTGATGACCATGAGCGCAGCCGACTTCCTCGACATGTGGTTCGAGTCCGACGTGCTCAAGGCGCCGATGGCCGTCAGCGGGATCATCGGCACCTATCTCGGCGTGCACTCGCCGGGCACGGCCTACGTCCTGCTCCACCATTACATGGGCGAGATCGACGGCGCCTTCCGCTCCTGGGGTCTTTCGAAGGGCGGCACCGGCGGCGTGAGCATGGCCTGCGCTCGCGCGGCGCAGAGCCTCGGCGCCGAGATCCGAACCGAGACCGCCGTCCAGGAGATCTTGCTCAGGGGCGGCAGGGCGACCGGCGTGGTGCTCGAGAACGGCGACGTGCTGCCCGCGACCAGCGTGATCTCCACCTGTGACCCGCGCAAGACCTTCATGGGCCTCATCGGCGAGCAACACCTCGACGACGAGTTCGCGAGCCAGATCCGCCGCTTCAAGCTCCGTGGCTCGTCCGGCAAGGTCAACCTCGCGGTGGACCGGCTGCCGGAGTTCTTCGGCCGCCCGGGCACCGCCCACCTTCGCGGGGACATCGCCATCGCACCGGGAATCGACTACCTCGAGAAGGCGTACGACGAGGCCAAGTACGGCGACTTCTCGAGGCGGCCCTACATCAACGTCGTGATCCCGTCGCTCATGGATCCCAGCGTCGCCCCGCCGGGAAAGCACATCATCTCGATGTTCGTTCAGTACGCCCCGTACCACATCCGTGAGGGCGCCGAGAACTGGCCTTCCCGGCGCGAGGCCTTTGGCGATGCCGTCGTCGACACCCTTGCCGAGTACTGCCCGGGGCTCGAGGACTCGATCCTCTACCGGCACGTGCTGACGCCGTGGGATCTCGAGCAGGAGTATGGGTTGACCGAAGGCAACATCTTCCAGGGCGAGCTGACCGTCGAGCAGCTTCTCTTTCAGCGTCCGGTCGCCGGCTGGTCACGCTACAAGACTCCCATCAAGAACTTCTGGATGTGCGGCGCCGGCACGCATCCCGGCGGCGGCATCATTGGCGCCTCGGGGCAGATGGCCGCCAAGGCCCTTCTCGGATCGGGTGAGCTATGAGCTACGACGCAGTCGTCATCGGAGCCGGGCACAACGGGCTGACCGCGGCGGCGCTGCTGGCCAAGGGCGGCCGCTCGACCCTTCTGCTGGAGCGGCGGGCCGTGATCGGGGGGCTCGCGGCCGGCGAGGAGTTCCATCCCGGGTATCGCACCAACGGCGTGCTCCACGACACCGAGGGGGTGCGCCCATGGGTGGTGGACGCTCTCGATCTCGGCAGGCACGGACTGTCGCGCCAGGACCAGGCGCCGCCGACATTGATTCCACAGCGGGATGGCGGCGGGCTTCTGCTCTGGCGCGATCTGGACAAGGCGGCCGAGGAGCTGGCGGCCGTCTCGCCCGGAGAGGCCGACAACTACCGTGACTATCGACGGTTCATTGATCGCCTCACCCCGGTCGCCACGCGCCTGCTCGACAACCTGCCACCGGACATCTTCGCGCCCGGAGCCGCCGACATCCTCAGCCTGGGACGCTCCGCGCTGGCGCTGCGACTCCTGGGCAAGCGGGAGATGATGGAGATCCTCCGCGTCGCACCGATGGCCCTCGCCGACTGGCTCGACGAGCGCTTCGATTCGCAGCTGCTCCAGGCCGCCCTCGCCGGGCCGGTCCTCCAGAACACCGTCACCGCGCCCCGCTCTCCGGCCACGACCGCCACCCTCCTGCGGGCCGAATGTCTGGCCGGAATGCCGGTCAAGGGCGGTCCGGCGGCACTGATCACGGCCCTGGAGCGGGCGGCCAGGGCCTGCGGCGTCGAGATTCGTACCGATGCCAGGGTCGCCGGCCTCGTCGGAGAGGCCGGCCGGATCTCCGGCGTCCAGCTCGCCGGAGGCGAGACAGTCCAGGCCAGGACGGTCGTCGCCTCCTGCGATCCCAAGCACCTGTTCTTCGAGCTCCTGCCGCCCGGGCTGATCTCGCGCGGCCTCGAGCACTCGATCTCGGTCTTCAGGTCCCGCGGCACGGCGGCCAAGGTCCATCTCGCGCTCTCCGGCTATCCGGCCTTCGCCTGCCGGCCGGACGTCAGAACGGCGTCGATTCGTATTGGAGAGACGCTCGAGGAGCTCGAACGGGCCTTCGATCCCATCAAGTACCGCAAGTTCTCGGACCTCCCGATCCTCGAGGTCCAGGTTCCCACGGTCGAGTCAACCGACCTGGCGCCGGAGGGCCACCACGTCTTCTCGATCCTGGTTCACTTCGTCCCCTTCGAACTCGAGGGCGGCTGGAGCGACGAGGCACGCTCCAACCTGTACTCCCGGGTTCTCGCCCGGCTCGAAGAGTACGCTCCCGGCGTCTCTGAGCTGGTCGTCGGCCACGAGGTGCTCACTCCGCAGGACCTCGAGCGGCGCTACGGTGTCACTGGCGGCCACCTTCACCACGGCGAGCATGCCCTGGATCAACTTCTGGTGCGGCCGACCCCCGAGTGCACGCGTTACTCAACGCCGTTCGAAGGGCTGTTCCTGTGCGGCAGCGGAGCCCACCCGGGAGGGGGGCTGACCTGTGCGCCGGGAGGGCTGGCGGCGAGACGCATTCTCGGCTAGAGGGAACGCATACAAGGGAGCCGATATGGCCAATCAAGAGGTACCGAAGAGTTGCCGCGTCGTCATCATCGGCGGCGGCGTCATTGGCTGTTCCATCGCCTATCACCTCGGCCACCTCGGCTGGAGCGACGTGGTCCTCATCGAACGCGACCAGCTCACCTCGGGCACCACCTGGCACGCGGCGGGCCTGATGACCACCTTCGGCTCGACCTCGGAGACCTCGGTCGAGATGCGCATGTACACGCGCGATCTCTACGGGCGCCTCGAGGCAGAGACCGGGCTGAGCACCGGCTTCGAGCCCCTGGGCTTCATCGAGCTGGCCGCGGACTCGGACCGCGTGGAGGAGTATCGCCGGGTCGCGGCTTTCAACCGGATGTGTGGCAACGACGTCGAGGAGATCGGCCCCGACGAGATCAAGAAGCTCTTCCCCCTGGCCAGGGTGGACGACATCGAGGCGGGCTTCTACCTGAGGCAGGACGGGCGCGTCAATCCCGTGGACGCGACCATGGCCCTGGCCAAGGGAGCGCGCCAGAAGGGCGTGACGATCGTCGAGGGCGTGTCGGTCACGGGCGTCACCACTCGCAACGGCCGTGCCACGGGCGTGACCACCACCCAGGGCAACATCCAGGCGGAGTTCGTGGTCAACTGTGCCGGCATGTGGGCCCGACAGCTCGGCGCTCTCAATGGTGTCACCATCCCGAACCAGTCGACCGAGCACTACTACCTCATCACCGAGCCCATCGAGGGCATGACCCGACAGCTTCCCATCATCGAGGACCCCTCCTGTCACGGCTACTACCGGGAAGAGGGCGGCGGCGGCCTGATGATCGGGCTGTTCGAGCCGGTCTGCGCCCCATGGAAGGTGGACGGCGTCCCCGATGACTTCTCCTTTGGCGAGATCGAGCCCGACTGGGACCGCATGACCCCCTTCCTCGAAAAAGCGATGAGCCGCATCCCGGTCTCGCCGGAGGCCGGTCTCGTCAAGTTCTTCTGCGGCCCGGAGAGCTTCACTCCCGACATGGGCGTGGCCTTCGGCGAGGCGCCGGAGATCCAGAACTACTTCGTCGCCGCGGGGCTCAACTCCATCGGCATCATCACCGGCGGCGGCCTCGGCAGGATCATGGCCCAGTGGATCACCACCGGCGACCCGGGCGCGGACATCACCGGCATCAATGTGGATCGCTTCCACCCCTATCAGTGCAATCCCGAGTACCGCAAGACACGCGTGGTCGAGACGCTGGGTCTGGTCTACCGACGCCACTACCCGACCCGGGTGCCCCAGACCGCGCGCGACTGCAAGCGCTCGCCGTTCCACGATCGCCTGAAGGACCAGCGCGCCTACTTCACCGACGTGAGCGGCTGGGAGAGCCCGGCCTGGTATGCGCCGGAAGGCAAGGAGCCCAAGGTCGAGAAGCTGTCCTGGGGACGTCAGAACTGGTTCCCCTATTGGGAGGCGGAGCACAAGGCCTGCCGCGAGGGCGTCATCGCCATGGACATGTCCTTCATGGGGAAGTTCCTGGTGCAGGGACGCGACGCCGGCAAGGTGCTCGACCACATCTCGGCCAACAGCGTCAACGGCCCGGTCGAGACCATCACCTACACCCAGTTCCTCAACGAGCGCGGCAAGCTGGAAGCCGACGTCACCGTGACCAAGCAGACGGAGGAGCGCTTCATCGTGGTGGTCACCGACACCATGCACCGCCACGTCGAGACCTGGATCAGAGCGCCACATCCCCGACGACGCGCACTGCTTTGTCACCGACATCACGGGCGGCATCGGCCAGCTCAACGTGCAAGGCCCCAGATCGCGCGAGCTGCTGCAGTCCATCACCTCGGCGGATTTGTCCAACGAGGCCTTCCCCTTCCGCACCGCGCGCGAGATCGACATCGGATTCGCACGGCTGCAGTGTACCCGCATCACCTACGTTGGCGAGCTCGGCTACGAGCTGTGCATCCCCTCGGAGCAGGCCGTGCACGTCTACGACCGCGTGGTCGAGGCGGGCAAGAGCTTCGGCCTGCGCCACGCCGGCCTGAGGGCCCTGGGCAGCCTGCGCATGGAGAAGGCCTATCGCGACTACGGTCACGACATCGACAACACCGACGATGCCTACGAGACCGGTCTCGGATTCGTCGTCGATCTGGACAAGCCGGACTTCTCGGCAAGGCCTATTGCGTCGAGAAGAAGGCGCAAGGGCCCGCCTACGACCGACGCCTGCTGCAGGTGCTGGTGAAGGACCCCGAGCCGCTGCTCTACCACGCCGAGGTCGTTTATCGAAACAACAAGGCGGTCGGCTATGTCCGCGCGGCGAGCTACGGCTTCACCCTCGGTGGCGCCGTGGGCCTGGCCATGATCGAAGCCGGCGAGCCCATCAACAAGGCCTACCTGGAAGAGGGCGAGTGGGAGATCGACATCGCCGGCAAGCGCTACCCGGCCGAGGTCTCACTGAGACCCATGTATGACCCGAAGATGGAGAAGGTCAGGTGTTGAGCGGAACAGACGATCCCTCGCCGAACCACGAGAGCGCGGGTTCACCTCGCTGAATCATCATCGTCCCACCACCACATTCGAGGCGGAGCCTTCTGCTGCGGCCAGATCTGGTCGAGCGTGTCCCCTTCGAACAACTCTCCGTTCTTCATCACGTACTTGACGGTGTTGGTGTTCCGAATGTCCTCCAGAGGGTTCTTGGCGAGCACGATCAAGTCGGCGAGCTTTCCCACCTCGATGCTCCCCAAGTCCTGGGCATAGCCAATCGCTTCTGCACCGTGCAGGGTCGCGGCCCGCAGAACTTCGAGATTCGTCATTCCTCCACTGTGCAGTGCCCACATGTCCCAATGACACTGCATCCCCTGCAGCTGTCCGTGTCCCCCAACGCAGACCCGTCCTCCAGCACGGACGATCTTGGCGGCCGCGGCGGCCGCTCTCGGGTAGACGTGCTCTTCCTCCTGGAACCACGGTCGCCGCTTGGTCCATGAATCGAGGAGGTTGTGGGGGATGAATCGCTGCAGCTTCTGATCGTCGTGAACTTCCGTGGTCAGAAAGAAGTAGTCGTCACCAGCGGGGCCGCCGTATTGCTGCTGGAGCGTGGGCGTGTAGAAGAGTCCGGCCCGGGCCACCAGCTCGGCAACGTCTCTGTAGATGGGAAACGTCCCGAAACTGTGCTCGTTGCCGCTGAAGCCGTCGATCACGTGGGTGAGGTCCAGCTTGAGGTTGGAGGCGCCTTCCGTGGTGGGCATGATCCGGTGTTCCCTGCAGGCTTCCACCATCCACTGCCGCTGTTTCCGGTTGCCGGCCAGGTACCACTTCAACGTCTTTGTCCGGTAGTACTTCCTGTACTTGGCGACCACATTCTTGGCATCCTTGGCGGATTGAAGAGTGGTGTTCTGAAAGACCCCCGGCCCGGTTGAATACGCCCTCGGCCCGAGCATCTCTCCTGTGTCCACGAGATCCTGATAGGCGAAGACGTCGCTGGTGTTCTGCGGATCGCGGCCACTCGTGACGCCATAGGCCAGATTGGCGAGAAAGTACCAGTTCTGCGTGGTGTCGAGCACGCCGTGGCGGATCTCGAACCAGTGGGCATGAGCGTCCACGATCCCTGGCATGATCGTCATCCCACGAACGTCGAACAGCCGCGCACCTTCGGGGACGGTGACCGATCCCGTTCGCCCAAGGGCCGTGATCCGGTTGTCGGTGATGACGATCTCGGCGTCCGGGATGACCTCCTCGTCTCGCATCGTGATCACCCTGGCCCCGCGAAGCGCAATCACACCCTTGGGAATGTGGCGAGGTCGTTCAATGACAGCTTCGATCTCCTCGACCGGGAGTGTCCTCTCTTCCTTTGAAGGTTCGAAAGTCATATCGGCCAAGCGCAAGCGGAAGAAGGAGGAACCCAGCCCCCAGGTCAAGGTCGATCCACCGTCGGCCCAGGCCAGGTGATCGGCCCCTACCTCGGTGACCTTCCTCACCGGGACCGAAGGGGAGCCAACGTTCACCGTGGGCGGGTCTCCGCCGATGCGGGGTACGGGCACCACATACAGTTGGTTGTTCACGAGCGCCAGGGCGTGGCGCCCGTCAGGGCTGAGGCGCGCGTCCTGGGCCGGCGTGGGCTCCGTCCCCAGACCCTGTCCAAGAATCTTGAGGTGAGTGCGCCGGTCCGTACCGTCGAACCGCAATGAGATCAGTCCTTGATTGGAGTAGACATAGACGCGGTCCTGCTCGTCCGTGAAATGCGGGCCAACGACGCCACGGGCGGGCACGATGAGGTTCAGATCACCTCCTTCTGCAGGTATCCAGACCAGGTCGTCGCCGGCCCCCCGGTTGTCGCCAGAGTCCATGCGGCGCTCGACCCGCGCCTGTCGCGGTCCGTACACCGCCACGAGGCGCTGTCCGTCGGGCGACCAGGCTGGATTCCGATAGTGACCGGGAACCCGCGTGAGCTGCTGGGGCGCGCCCTGGCTGTCCGCACGAACCTTCCAGACGTGTCCTCCCTCCGTCGACCAGGTCACATAGGCCAGCCACTTCCCGTCGGGTGACCAGGCAGGATGGAACTCCCGGCTGTCGCCTGACGTGATACGGGTCGGCCTACCGTCAGGGATGCTCATCGTGTAGAGGTGAGTCAGAGCGGAGAACGCCAACCGCTTCCCGTCCGGTGATTGCGACGGTGCCTGGATCAGGCGGGCTCGGACCGGCCCTTGCTCAACGCGGGACGGGAAATTCAGTAGCGGGCCCACTTCCTGGGAGACGTTGGCACTGAAGGGTACGACTTGTGCTTTGCCGCTCTCTGTGCTCACCCGATGGATCTTGCCGCCGTAGGACACCACGATCTCCCGGCCGTCGGGCGTGAAGGCGTAGCCGGGAAGCAGATCGCGCTCCGCGAAGGACTCCTGTGCATCACGTTGAACCGGGTACTTCAACCAGCGCTCCTCGCCGGTGGTGAGATCGCGAAGCCGCAACCCGGTTTCGGCTTCGTGGCGTGTCCCATAGACCAGTTTGGTGCCGTCAGGCGAGAGCACCGGCCTCACCGCGCTCCCGAATGCCTCTGTGATCACGTCTTCGTCACCCGAGGTGAGATCCCGGCGCGCTATCTGGGAGAAGGGAAAGTTGAAGCGCTCCATGTCGAGCCACGGCCTGCCCGTCCGCTTCGCGTAGTACAGATAGCGACCGTCGGGGCTGGCTACGGGTCCCATGGCGTTGTGCCACTCGAGAAACGGGGTGTCCGGCTTTGGCTTGCTCTTGGTGATCTGGACCCCGTTACCGCCTTTGATGTGGTACATCCAGATTTCTTCGCTCGGATCCCAGATGTCGCTGCCTGGAACCATGCGGGTCACAACGACGTACTCCCCGCCCGGAGTCCAGCTTGGCGACACGAAGTAGACTTTGCGTTTCCTGGCTCACCTGTTTGGGATTGGAGCCGTCCGCGTTGGCGATCCAGACGTTCTCGGCCCCATCACGGTCACTCACGAAGCCGATGTGGGAGCCGTCGGGGGAATAGCACGGTTGGCTGTCAAAGGCCATGCCACTGGTGATGCCGACGGCGTCGCCTCCCTCGAGCGGGACAGTGTACAGGTCCCCCAGCAGCTCGAAGAGGATCGTCTTGCCATCCCGGGAGACGTCCAGGGAGATCCAGGTCCCCTCATCGGTCGTGAACTCTATTTTGCGTTCGGGCTTGAGGGGCAGGCCGTCTTCGTCTTCTTCTTGTCCGTCCGGGCCTCAGCCTTCTTCGCCGGCTGCTCCTGGGCGGTAGCGGCGATCACGCCGGCTGAGGCCAGCATCGACCGAGAACAGGCAAACCGAAACGTGCTTTCCGCTGCTGAACTGCATGGAACGCTCCTTCGACGTCGGCTATGTCGAGAGCGGCATCACTCCGCTCAGGATCAACGAGGGGACTTCGGTCAAGCTCCTCGACGCCCGCGAGCGCGGCCCATGGCTCGAATGGTGTATACGACGACCGAAGCGCCGATGAGCGCGGCGATGCTGATGGCCTCTTCGGCCGGCAGCTGCAGGAGCAGCAAGCCGACGATCAGGCAGCTCAACAGCGGAATGAGAAGTCCGAACGGCAACCGGGGCTCTCCGCCTTTGGGCAACCCGTCCCGCTGACGCACACTCAGCACGGCAAGGCTCACACCGAGGTAGATGAGCAGCAGCGACCCGGTCGCGACCACGGCCAGGTACCGGAACGGGCCGCGCAACGCGAATGCACACACTGCCGGGGCCGATCACGCGCACCAATCCCTCGTTCGCCACGCGTTCCGGCTCGGCCATGCGATACCCTAGTGGCCCGCCGTCGAGCCACCATCAATCGCCAGGGCGGCACCCGTTATGAACCGGGCGTCGAAGGAGGCCAGATAGAGGACCGCCAGGCTGATCTCGGCGGGCTCTGCAATGCGCTTCAGCGGCGCATAGTCGATCATCTTCTGCTCGGCGGCGGCGGGGTCGGCCTTCTTCGCGACACTGCGGCGGATCATGTCGGTATCGACATAGCCCGGGCAAACGGAATTGACCCGTACGTCCGGAGCGACCTCCAACGCCATGGCCCGTGTCATGTTGACGACCCCGCCCTTCGACGCGCAGTAGACGGTGATGCCCGGGCACCCCATCAAGCCGGCATCCGAGGCGATGTTGACGATGTTGCCCTTGGACTTGCGCAGTTCAGGCAACGCGGCACGGCAACAGAAGAACGTGCCCTTCAGATTGACGTCGACGTGAGCGTCCCACATCGCCTCGTCGCTATCCTCGATGGGTCGGCCCGCACCGATGCCGGCACTGTTCACGAGAATGTCGAGGCCACCGAAGGCGTCGTTGGCCGTCTTCACCACTGACTCGCAGCCGGGAACAGTTCCAATATCGCCGGGCGCTGCGACGATGCGCTTGCGATCGCCCAGTCTCTCGATGGCGGCGCTCACGGAGTGCTCGGTCTTGCCGTTGATGGCGACACGCGCGCCAGCGTTGAGGAAGGCTTCGGCAATGGCAAAGCCGATGCCCCGACTGCTGCCCGTCACCAGGACCCGTTTGTCCGTGAAGTCCATGTCGCTCCCCTCTGCCTCTACCGAATGATCCGCTTGAACACTTCGAGGTTGATGTTTCGTCCACAGACGACCGCGACGACCTTCTTGTTCTTGAATCGCTCCCTGTGCTTGAGCAGTCCCCCAGCCGCGAGAGCTCCAGAACCTTCGACGACGAGACGATGCTGCTCGAACAGAAGGCGGATGGCTGCCTCTATCTCCGCTTCGGTGAGCAACAGGATTTCCTCCCCATATCGCTGACACAGCGGCAGGGTGATGCTGTCCAGGTCAACGCCGCCGGCGCAGGTGTCGGCCAGCGTCGGGAAGGTCTCGATCTCGACGATCTTGTTGGCTCGCACGGATTCATACATGACCGGCGAGTTCTCCGGCGAGACGCCAAAGGCCTCCACCTCGGGGTTGTGGGATTTCAGCCAACCTGCCGACCCCGTGAACAATCCCCCCGCCCCACAGGCAAAGAGGGCGGCGTCCAGGTCCGGAAGCTGCCTGGAGATCTCGTACCCACATGTCCCCTGACCGCCGACCACGATCGGGTCGTTGTACGGCGACACGTAGATCTTGTCTTGTTCGTCCGCAACACGCCGGGCCTCCTCCTCCGCGTCCCAGGCGCGTTTGCCGAAAGATGATCAGATCCAGGCCATGCGACCTCAGCAGCTCCAATCGCGACGGCTCAAGATCCTCGGCCACGTAGATCGTGGCCCGGCGTCCTCGGATCTTCGCGGCCTCGGTCACGGCAAGGGCGTAGTTCCCGGTAGACGCCGAGACCAGACCTTTGTCGAGCTCCGCTTCAGTGAGCGAAAGGATCTTGTTGAGCGCCCCGCGAAACTTGAAGGACGCGGTTCTCTGCATCGAGTCCAGCTTGAGCCAGACCTCGCCCTCGATCCTCTCGCTGAGATGCCTGGAGTATTCGAGAGGTGTGGGTGGAAGGTGGTCCCTGCATCTTTCGACGGCCTCCAGGACCAACCGGGGGACATCCAGCTGTTGACCCTCGGTTGTCATGAGTTGTTGCTCGGAGCGGCCGCGGATTGAAGTCCCCATGGTCTACTTGCCTTCCACAAAAGCCTTCAGGCTGCTCAACAGGTTGTCTTCGACCTCGATCTCCTGTGTGTCCAGTACTCGGGATCGAGTCCTGTCGCCGCGCTCCCCGGGAACCATGACCTCGTCTACTCCCGGGAGCCTCTTTGCCTTCCTTATTGCCGTGGTGATCTTGGTGGTTTCCTCTATGAAGCGCGGCATTCCAATCATGGCGTCGGGGTCGATCGCAATGACGACGTTGCCATCGTTGTCGCTGGCATTCAGGAAGTCCCCGCCCACCAGGGCGCCTCCGATGATCTGAACCATGAGAGCAAGCCCGGCGCCCTTGACTCCCTTGTCAAACGGCCGTATCGCCCCGGCCAGGATCTCAGCGGGATCTCTCGTCTCGTGTCCCTCTTTGTCATAGCCGAGCCCTTCGGCGACCTGGACGCCCTCTGTCTTCGCCTCGAGCAGACCGAAGTAGGAGATGCCGGATGACGACATATCCAGGACGATGGGGTCAGAGTCGGTCGGGACGGCCCAGGCGATTGGATTGGTGCAGAACAACGGCTCATAGGAGCCATGAGGAGGGACCAGCCCGAAGGGATAGCTGGACATGGTGATGCCCACCAGGCCCGCGTCCGCGATCTTTCGTGACCAGTAGCCGATGGCACCCGAGGACCCGTCACCCGTATGGACCCCCACGATCGCGATGCCGATGGTCTTGGCCTTCTGAATGACCATCGTGACGGCCTGTTCCATGGCCACCGCTTCCATCGACAGATTGGCGTTGATGACGGCAGTCGCAGGGGTGTCCTTTTCGATGGTGGGCGGTTGTGCGTCCTTGTGGCGTGGCAGTCCGGCGCCAATCAGTTTGACGATGCCCTGGTCGTTTCCTCTCAATTGAGCGTACATGAGCATGTCGAGGATGGTGGTGGCTTCGTCGTCCGGGTAGCCGTACTTGAGAAGGGCTCTCCGGGAGAGGTCTGTCAGCTCTTGCAGTGAGATCTTCACGGCACCTCCTGTGTTTCCCGCGATGGCGCTTGGGTCCACACGTTCAGAAGCAGCCCGGCCGCGTCCAGCTCCGACCGTGTCATCCCTTTTCCGGCCTGGTCAGTAGGCAGTCGGGCGGATACCGGAGTCATACACAGCCGAAACCGAGCTCGCTGGGCTCACGGACGCCCACGGTTCGACGGGTTGAGCGGTCGTCAACGCAGATCAACGAACCGGCGGCGGCGCGAAGGGGATGCGGGCCTGCTTTCCGGGACAGGCCGAGGACACGATCCGCCGGTCGCGGACGGCCGACGTATCGTGTCCCCGGTACGACGCCTCTAGGTCAGAACTGCAACTTCGCGCCCAGCTGCACACGTCGGGGCCGGATGATGCCGTCGTCCCTCGCGTAGAACTCGGAGTCCACCCGGGTGGTGTACACCCACTGGGGTGCGCCGCTGTTGAAGATGTTGAACGCGTCGGCGAAGAGCGACAGCGACGCTCGCTGGCCCAGATTGGCGGTCCACTGGAGCCGCAGATCCGTCGTGCTCAGGCTGCCCCAACGGTCCTCGCCGTCCTTCTCCTTGAGCAGGATGGTCGACCTTCCCAGTCCCGGGACCGGGACCCTTTCCGTGGGTGCAAAGGCCCCTCCGCTCTGGTACCAGAAGTTGGCCCCCACCAGGAAGTTGAGCGGCAGCTCGACGAACAGCCTGCATCTTGAAGGAGATCGGCATGTCCCCGATCAGTCGACCGCCAATGTTGACGTAGTCGTTGGGATTCTTGCCGAAGCTTCTCCAGGCGACACCGCCGTCCTGACGGCCCCAACCGTTTTGTGTGAAGTTCGAGGCGAGGCTGCCGGTGTTCCTCAGGAAGGTCACCTGGGTGACGAGCTGCCAACGGTCGGACATCCGCTTGGTCAGGGTCGCGTTGAAGGCGTTTATTCGGGTGTTCATGAAGTCGGGGCTGCCCAGCACGAAGGCCCGCTCGTCTGCATTGCTGGTCAGGTCGAAGAGGGTATTGGTGAGGCCGGTCTGCTCGTTGGTGTATTCGAACGGCTCGTATGTGCCGTTCACCTCCTGCCACGCGGGATGGTTGTGGCCCCGCTTGTGGGTGTAGGTCAGGGCCAATCCCCAGTTCCGGGCCAGCTCGCGGTCGATGCCGACCACGTACTGGTCGGTGTAGGTCGCCTTGATGTTGGGGTCCACCGAGTTGAATTCGGCGCCCCCACCCTCTTCGATCCCCCTCCCGTCACCCACCAGCGTCTCGGCGTGGAAGTCCGCGGGGTCGTAGTAGCCGATGAAGGTGGAGGAGGGCGTGGTCGCGATGTTGCCGGGACCTCCGGCGAAGTCCATGGTGACGATCCCGCGGGTGTAGCGGCCGTAGCCCAGCCGGAGAAGGGTCTTGCCATCTTCGGTCAGGGCGTAGGTGAGGCCCAGCCTCGGGGAGAGGGTGTCCCAGCCGAAGAGGTTGTCGATCGCGGGGGCATACACGCCACCGGTCAGGTCTCCGTTGGCGTCAATCTCCGGCAGCTCGCCGACGCTGCCCCAGTCGTGGTCCCAGCGCAGGCCCAGCCTGAGGGTCAGGCGGTCGGTCACCCGGAAGGTGTCGTCGGCGTAGACCGCGACGCCGTTGGCGACGCCGGAGTAGGCGAAGGTCGGGTAGTCGTAGCCAAAGACGTACTCGTCGCCGTAGTCGTCCAGGTAGAGGGCGAACCAGTCGTTGTAGCCGACGATGGCGTCGGGCCGCCCCGCCCGCAGGTACTGGACCCCGAACTTGAAGTCATGGCTTCCGCCGAGGAAGTCGTCGGCATAGTGGGTGACGGAGCCGCTGATGGAGGTCGAGCGTTCGTCGAGGTCATACCAGAAGCTGGAGCCGCCCGTGTACAGGCAGGGGCCCTCCGCGCAGAGGCCCCCGTAGGCGGAGTTGTAGTAGATGGACTCGCCCCGCGGTGCGGCCGGGTCGAGCGGGAAGTTGGCCAGGGTCGAGTAGAAGCCCCCGTACCGCACCTCGACCATGGTGGTGTCCGAGAGCACGCCGGTGTAAGCGATGCTCGGTGTCGGCGACTGCTGGGCATAGTAGATCGCCCGACTCGGAGATTCGAACTCGTTGTTGGGGTACTCGTAGAGGAGGTCCTCGTAGGCGTACTTGGCCACGATCCTGTGGTTCGGGTTGATCTGCCAGTTGATCTTCCCGAGGAGCGTCCAGAACGGCGTGTTAGTGGGGATGTCCGGGTTGGCGCCAGCATCACTATAAGTGTCACGCCGGTTCTGGTAGGCGGCGTAGAACCAGAGCTTGTCCTTCACGATGGGCCCGCCGAGCCCGACGGTGAAATCATGGAAGTGGTCCTGGTTGAAGGGATTGCCCTGGTCGTATTCCTCGTCGGTGTTGTCGGCGGTCAGCCCGGCCGTCCGGGCGTAGTAGCTGACGTCGCCATGGAAGGTGTTGCTCCCCTGCTTGGTGATCACGTTGAAGACGGCGCCGGGGACGTGACCGTACTCGGCCGGGGCGCCCAGGGCGATGGTCTCGACCTCGTCGACGATGTCGGGGCTGGGCTGGATCCAGATGCGGCCCTGGGAGCGCGAGGTGGCGGAGATCCCGTCGAGCTGGAACGAGTTCGAATCCGTCTCCGAGCCCATCGACATCAGCATGTGCCCAATGTCTCCGTCTGCATTGTCCATGGCTGAGGTGATGCCGGGGGCCGCCAACATCAGGTCGTAGATGCTGCTCCGCCGCGTCGGGAGCTTCGACACCATCTCGTTGTCGAAGTTGTTGCTCATTCCGGTATCCGTCGCGTCCACCATCACCGAGTCGCCGACGACCGTGACCTCGTCGGTCATGGCGCCCACGCTCATGGTGACGTTCTCTGTGGTCGTGGCGCCCAGGTCCACCCTGACGCCGGTCCGGGTCAGCGTGGTGAAGCCGTCCACCGCGAAGGTCAGGTCATAGGGGCCGGGGAACAGACGCAAGAAGCGATAGAAGCCACTGGCGGTCGTGACCGTTGTGAAGGTGCCCATCTCGCCCGTGCCGACGAGCGTCACCGTGACGCCGGGCAGCACCGCCTTGGTGTCGTCCGTGACGGTCCCGACGATGTCGCCGGTGGTCCGCTGGGCCAGGGCGGGAGCGGCGGCGATCAGCAGTCCGACCAGGCAGAGAACAACCGAAAGTCTACGCATAGGTTTACCTCCGGGGTTTGGCGGCGCGCGCAGCGCCGTCCACGTCCATGGGCACCGACCGAGCTGAGTGAATCGGTCACAGGCATCTGATCCACCGCGGAATCAGGACAGCCACGAGCGCCGCTTGAAGCCAACAAGGGTGGCTTCCCTCGAGAATCTGTCCCGCGATCCCTCGAGGGCACCGGATACTCCGGCCGAAAAACCCTTCTTGATCCTTCTGACAGATTCGAGGCGAACCTATCACAAACGAAGGGGAGCGGTCACCAAGAAAGTTGTCAACGTTTCACATGGTGAACCAGCGTCGTGGAGCAGTGGCCGCGTGTCTTGGGCCAGCAAATAGTATGAGTTCCGGTCATGGCTATGCTCGCCAGAACGCCTGCCGAGGGTCTCCGTCCCCTACGGTTCACATTATGGAACGAACTGCTTTCACCTCGAGCAGGCAAAGGGAGGGAACGTCGAAACCGGGCTGGCCCCCGATTGAAGAGCGCCGTGGGTGGGGCTAGACTCGAGTTCGCACCGCGAATCGTAGGTTCACCATATGAATCACGCCGCCTATCCCGGGACCCAGGCCGTGCGGCGCGCCGTGAGGGTGCTGAAGGTCTTCACGGGCTCTCGGCCCGAGCTGGGGCTGTCCGAGGTGGCGCGGGTCGCAGGCCTCAACAAGACCACGGTCTTTCGGCTACTGAGTGCCCTCGAGGGCGAGGGGCTCGTTCAGCGCGCCCCGGAGGGCGAGGCCTATCGGCTCGGCCCCGAGTTGGCCGCCCTGGGCCTTCGCGCCCTCGGGGCCACGGACCTGCTCGTCGCCGCCCGGGCCGAGCTGCGCGTCCTGGCCGAAGCCACGCAGGAGACAGCCAGTCTCGAGGTCCTGATCGGACGCGAGGTCGTGATCCTGGACGAGGTGCGCGGGAGACGCGTGCTCGCGGCGGTTCCTGAGGTGGGGGCCCACTCGCCGGCCCACGCCACCTCGACCGGCAAGGCACAGATCGCGTTCCAGCCGGAGGAGCAGTGGCAGGAGTTCTTGACGCCCCCCCTCCTCAGGCTCACCCCGAAGACGCTCTGCGACCCGGAGGAGTTGCGCAAAGAGCTGCGACGGGTCCGCGCCCGGGGCTACGCCACCACCCTGGAGGAGCTCGAGCCCGGCTACGTGGGCGTGGGCGTTCCGGTGCGAGGTGTCGACGGGCACGTGGTGGCAACTCTGAGCGTCGGAGGCCCGAGCACACGGCTCACGGCCGGACGCGTGAGCGAGATCGCTCAGCTGCTCTTGGCCTCGGCGTCGCGCGCCTCGGAACGCCTCGGCTCACGCGAGGACAGGGCACGCCGCGGAACAACGCGTGACCGATCCGGCATCCGTCGAGGCCCTCGTCAAGGCCGATCTCGAAGGGGCCCAGCCTGAGGCCTCGGCCGTGACGTACGAGTCGGTCAGGGCGGGGAGGATCATCTCGAGAGGAGGATGTGAAGCATGCCTGGAGTCGAAGGGCGCGTCGCTCTCGTCACGGGCGGGGGCCGTGGGATAGGGCGTGCCACTGCAGAGCTCCTGGCGTCCCGTGGCGCCAGAGTGATGTGCGTCGCCCGAAGCCAGCAGGATCTGGCGGCTGTCGGGCTCGAGTATTCGGTCGCCGATCTCGGAACTCCAGGGGGCTGTGCGCACGCGGTCGCGGAGGCTGAGCAACGACTCGGGCCGGTTGAAATCCTCGTATGCAACCACGGTGTCGGCTCGGCCCACGAGCGGGTCGTCTGGGAACAGCAACCCGACGTTTGGAGTGAGACGATGCGGGTCAATCTCGATGGTCCATTCCATCTCTCGAGGCTCGTCTTGCCGGGAATGATCCAACGGACATACGGGCGGATTGTCTACACGAGCTCTACGGCCGGCCTGGTCGCCGAACCCGCCGCCAGCGCATACAACAGCTCCAAACACGGGCTGCTGGGGTTGATGCGCTCGGTTGCGGTGGACGGCGGAGCCTACGGCATCACATCGAACGCTGTTCTGCCCGGCTGGGTTCGGACGGAGATGGCCGAACGGTCGGCTCGCCAGGAGGCGGAGGATCGGGGTGTCACGACCGATCAGGTGTGGCACGAACGGGCGGCATCGTATCCGCCGGGCCGAGTGGCCACGCCCCGTGAGGTCGCCGAGACGATCGCCTTCCTCGCGTCCGAGGAATCCAGCGGCGTCAGTGGAGAGGCGATCAGGGTCGCACTCGGCAGCTGGTATTAGCGGATCTTCGCTCCGGGTGCACGCTCAGGGGTGGTGATTCCGGGCCGCCTCCAGCAGAATCGGAATATCCACATTGCTGCCACTGAGAACGACGGCGACGTTCTTCCCCAGGTCCCGGACCTTCTCGGACAAGAGAGCCGCGATCCCGACGGCGCCGCCGCCCTCCACGACGAGATGGTGCTCCTCTAGCGCATAGGCCATGGCGGCGGCGATCTCTTCTTCAGACACCAGAACGGTGTCGTCTACGTACCGCCGAATCATCTCGAACGAGTACTTGAGCTCCCCACCCAGCCCACCGGCCAGTGCGTCGGCCAGGGTTGGCTCCTCCACGATGTCCACCACCTTGCCGGCGCGCAGGCTTTCGACCATGGCCGGGCCACGGTCCATCGAAACACCGATGGTGCGGAGCGTGGGATCGGCGGATTTGAGAACATGGGCGATACCGCCCAGCAAACCCCCGCCCGAAAGCGGCACGAGGACCGTGTCGATCTCAGCGAAGTCCTCCAGCAACTCCAGCCCGATGGTGCCCTGTCCGGCAATGACCAAGAGGTCATCGAAGGGGTGAATCATGGTCAAGCCGCGTTCTTCTTGCAGGCGGACACCCTTATCCGCCGCCTCGTCGTACGTTGGGCCAGCCATGACCAGCTCCGCGCCCAATCGGCGGATGGCCTCTCTCTTGTTCTCCGGAGCAGTATCCGGGAGCAGGATGGTGGCCTGAATCCCCAGTCTACTGGCGACGTAGGAGACCGCCCGGCCGTGATTGCCGCTCGAAACCGTCATCACACCACGACTGCGCTCCTCTTCTGAAAGAGACAAGAGCTTGTTCGTCGCGCCACGGGCCTTGAATGACCCTGTCACCTGGAGGTTCTCCAGCTTGAGGACGATCTTCGCGTTGGCCCTTTCCGACAATCTCGGAGCTTCGATGATGGGCGTTCGCAGGGCGATGGACACGATTCGCTGGCGAGCCAGATAGACGTCACGCAGGGTTGGCTCATGATGGGGCATGGGGTGCGACCTCCTCAGACCGTCTGAGCGGCATTTAACTTCATTACCTGTTCTCCAGCAAGATCGAGCCTTCCATGCAGCAGGCTTGACGATATTCAGATCGAGAGAGTCGGGGACGTCGCGGACGAGATCCATTCCTTACGCTGTGCAAAACGCTTGCCGAGGGATGTATCATCGCGCCCGGGCACGGCGAGGTGCTGCGCCCCAGAAGGACAACTGAAGAGGACGCCATGCCAGAGATCTTCAATCGTGAGCAGATCGAGCGGGCATTAGAAGGAGTCGACGTGACGGGAGCGATCGAAGAGGGCTTCGTCGCCTACTCCCGGGGCAAGGTCGTGGTCCCGCCGGTCGGGGAGCTGATCCTCGAAGACCCTCCCGGCGATGTCCACATCAAGTACGGCCTCATCAAGAAGGACGACTACTTCGTCATCAAGGTCGCGTCGGGTTTCTATGATGCCATCGAGCTCGGCCAGCCACCCGACGGCTTGATGCTGGTGTTCAGCCAGAAGACCTCCCGGCTGGTGTGCATCCTTCTCGACGAGTGTCACCTCACCAACGTGCGCACGGCTGCGGCCGGGGCCGTCGTCGCCAAGTACCTGGCCCCCAAGAAGGTCGAACGCATCGGGGTCTTTGGCGCCGGGACGCAGGGCAAGATGCAGGTGGAGGCCCTGCTGCCGTTCGTCGACTGCCGCGACGTCGTCGTCTGGGGAAGGAACGACGAGGAGCTCGAAGCCTATCGCGCGGCCATGAGCCGCCACGGACTTCGAAATCCAGGGCACCCTGACCGGTGACGAGATCGCCGCCACCTGCAACCTCATCGTCACCTCCACGCCGTCCCACACCCCGCTGCTGCGCGCCGAGCAGATCAGGGAGGGAACCCACATCACCGCGATGGGCGCCGACACCGCGGACAAACAGGAGCTCGAGCCGGCAATCCTCGGCAAGGCGGATCTCGTGGTCGCCGACAGCATCGAGCAGTGCCGGGTGCGCGGCGAGATCCATCACGCGCTGGCCGCCGGAGTGTTGCGGGAGGACGATGTCCGCGAGCTCGGCAAGGTCATCGTCGACCCGGCGCTGCAGCGAACCGCTGACTCCCAGATCACCGTCGCCGACCTCACCGGCGTCGCCGTCCAGGATATCCAGATCTCGAAGGCGGTGTACCAGATCCTGACTTCGGGCCCGTCTTCGGGGTGATCGCGACCCACCACCGGTCACCTCCACGACGAAGAAGGCGTCGTCGGCCAGCTCGAGGCGAGGCCCGCGCTAGCCCACCCGGTAGACCTGGCCCGTCTGCGCGCCTTCGACGCTCTTCGCGTAGGCCAACGCCGCTCGGGCCGCCGGAACCGGCTCGAAGCCGGGGAAGAACGGTGCGTAGCTCTCCATCGCCTCCTGGATCACCCCCGGGCTCACCACGTTGATGCGCTGCCCCTTCGGCATCTCGATGGCCGCCGCGCTGACGAAGGCGTTGATGGCACCGTTGACCATGGAGGCCGAGGAGCCCATGCGAATGGGTTCGCGGTCGAGCACGCCGGTGGTGAGCGTGAACGACCCGCCGTCGGCGACGAAGCGCCGCCCGACGAGCACCAGGTTCACCTGACCCATGAGCTTGTCTCGAAGGCCGATCTCGTAGTCCGCGGCCTCCATGTGGTCGAAGGCGGCAAACTTCACGTGCCCGGCCGCGGAGACCACCGCCTCCAGTGGCCCGGCGGCCTGGAAACCGGCCTGAATCGAGGCGCTGTCGGTGATGTCCATCGTGACGTCGCCGGAGGTTCGCCCCGCAGCGACGATTTCGTGCCGGCTCCCCAGCTCCGCGGCGACCGCCTTGCCTATCGTTCCCGATGCTCCGACGAGCAGGATCCTCATTCGACCTCCCTTCTCCGATTGGCCGGGTTGCTCACCGCGACGAGGGTGACGTCCTTCGGGGGTGCGGGGCGCGCTCCGCCGCCCGGGCGATCGGTTGCTGGACGGCGGCGACGCGGTCCGCGATCACTGCTTGAGCGCGGCGATCAGCTTGTTCGCCGTCGCGACGTTCTCCTCGTGGACCGGCTCCATCGAGAGGTACGTCTCGAGGTGCTGGAGGGCCTCCGGGACCTTGCCCTCGCCGACGAGGATCGTCCCCAGGTGGAAATGCGCCTCGGCCAGGGTGTCGTCGGCGGCCAGGGCGGCCTCGAACGCCTGGATTGCCTCCGTCGTCTTGTCGCTGTTCAAGAGGGCGACGGCGAGGTTGAACTGGGCGGTGGCGTTCTCCGGGTTCTCTCGGGCGGCCTGGCTCAGGAGCTCCTGCGCCTCGGCATCACGGCCGGTGTCCGCGTAGACGCCGGAGAGGCCGACGGTGGCGCGGGAGTCTCCGGGACGCAGCTCGAGGGTCTTGAGGTAGCTCGCCTCCGCGTTCGCCCAGTCCTGCCGCTGCGCGTGGATGTAGGCGAGGTTCAGGTGGAGCTCGGGAACCGTGGGGGCCTCCTCCAGCAGCTCCTTGAACAGGACTTCGGCCTCGTCGAACTGGTCGGAGCTGGCGAGCTCGACGGCCTGGGCGAACTTCTTGCTCAGCGCGTCTCCCTTCGCCTTCGCAATCTCGTCCCTCGAGACGAGCACGATCTCCGGGATGCTCGAACGGCCGCCGAGGCCCACCTCGCCGTCCACGAAGGCCGGCCGGTAACCCTCCTTGCGCGCCGTGAAGCGATAGAGCCCCGGCTGGAGGCCCACCTTCATGAAGCGGCCCTTGTCATTCGTCTTGAGCTCGTACGTCGCTGTCCTCTCCTCCTGGTACTCCACCAACACCGTGGCCTGCGGCACGGCGTTGCCCTCGGAGTCGACGACCCGGCCCTGGGCAGCGCCGGTCAGGGTCTGGGCCTCCACCGGGGCCGTGAGAAGCGCGACGCTGAGCACGAGCCCACCTGCGATGAACATACGCTTCATAGCTGCCACCTCCTCCCATGATCGGCCCCAAGTGTCTCACGCCGGGCGGCGGGGGCGATGGGCCATCGGATCCACGAGCCTGGGTCCTCGACGACCGCCACCTCGTGGCGGTAGCGGGCGCCGACGTCCGGGCCTGACAGGCGCGATCGAACCCCTGCCGGAGCCTGGTATAGACTGTGATTTCGGGATCGAGGAGGGGCAGGTTTGGGTCACGACCGCCTGAGGGCCATGCTTCGCCAGGGCCTCGCCGTCGCCGCCGGGCTCCTCGCCGGCGTCGGCGGCCTCCGCGCCCAGGAGGCCGAGCCGCCCACATTCGGGGCCCGGGTCGAGCAGGTCATCGTCGACCTCGTCGTCACCGACCGGGAGGGCGACCCCCTCCCGGGCGTTTCCGCGGACGACCTGGTCGTCACCGAGGACGGCACGCCCCAGAGCCTCGTCAGCTTCGAGGCGGTCGCGCTGCCGGACGACCCCGCACCCGAGCCGCCGCCGCCGCCCCGGGTCTCGAGCAACACGGTGCAGGCGGCGACGCGGGGGCGCACGTTCGCGATCGTCTTCGACGACATGAACCTGACCCCCCACCGGGCCCGGGACGCCAAGGGGGCGGTGGTCAGCTTCCTCGAGACCGCGGTGCGCGAGGGCGACTCCGTGACCCTGATCGCGACCTCGGGGGCGGCCTGGTGGACGGCACGGATGGAGGCGGGGCGCGACAAGCTCGTCGGCATCCTCAAGAACCTCGACGGCCGGCGCATCCCCGACCGGTCCCCGGAGCGCATGACCGACTGGGAGGCCATGCGCATCCACGTCTACCACGACCCCCAGGTCTCGAAGCAAGTCCTGCGACGCTTCGAGAAGTACGGCGTGGCGAATCTGGGCCAGCGAAATCGGAGCGACCTGCGCTCCATGACCGACTCGGATCCGTTCGTGAGGGCCCGTGCGGCCGACGTCTATCTCGAGTGCCGCACCCGCAACCGCGTCGCCCTGGAGGTGATCGGGCGTGCGCTCAACGGCCTCGCCGGCGCCAAGGGCCGCAAGTCGCTGATCCTGGTGTCGAACGGCTTCATCTACGACCCCAACCTCGACGAGTTCAAGCGCGTCCACGACGCCTCCCGCCGCGCGAACGCCGCCATCTACTTCGTCAGTGCCCGCGGCCTCGACGGCCTGCCGGTCGGGTTCTCCGCGGAGTTTGGTCCTGCGCTGCCCGCGGAGGATGTGGGGCTCGCCTTCGCCTCGATGGACAACATCGACGACGGCTCCGAGAACCTGGCCGCCGACAGCGGCGGCTTCACCGTCAAGAACACGAACGACCTCTCGAAGGGGATCCACCGGATCGCCCGGGAGACCCAGCTCTACTACCTGCTCGGATACGTCTCGAGCAATACCGCGCGCGACGGGGCGTTCCGGGAGATCGAGGTCAAGTTCAAGAAGGGGAAGGGAAAGGGCCTGAAGATCCGGGCGCGGAGGGGGTACTACGCGCCGACCGAAGGCGCACCATCCGCCCCCACCGGCAAGGAGGGGGTCGACCCCATCCTCCAGGCGGCCCTGGACTCGCCGTGGTCCGAAGACGGGATCCCGCTCCGCATGACCCACTACGTGAGCTCCGCGCCGAACCTCGGCAGGGCCAGCGTCCTCATCGTCACCGAGGTGGACATCCGCGCCCTGGCGTTCCGCGAGGAGGAGGGGCGTCACGTCGCCCGGATCGAGTTCGTGCTCGTGACCGCCCAGCGCGAGAGCGGGGAGTTCTACCAGTACGACCAGGCCGTCAACCTGAAGCTGCGCGCCTCCACTCGCGAGCGCCTGACCCGGTTGTGGTTTCCGATCACCCGCGACTTCGAGCTCGTGCCGGGCGACCACATGGCCAAGATGATCGTCCGGGAGAAGGCCACCGGCGCGCTCGGCTCCGTCGTGCACGAGTTCGACGTGCCCCCCCTCGAGGCGTTCCGGGTCTCGACGCCCATCCTCAGCGACACCTTGATGCCCGCCGGGGAAGACCCGGCGCCGGTCCCCCAGCCTCTGGCCCGGCGGGAGTTTCCCCAGGGAGAAAAGCTCATCTGCCAGTTCGACGTGTTTGGCGCGGAGACGGACGAGACCGGGATGCCGCAGGTGACCCAGGGCTATCGCGTTCTCGCGCCCGACGGCTCGGTCCTCAGGAGCAGTCCGGAGAGCCTGATCCGGCCCACCTCCCTCGGCGAGCTCTCGCGGGTGTTCGGCTTCTCTCTCGAGACGGTGACGCCCGGAGACTACGAGATCGTGATGACCGTGCGTGACGAGATCGCGGGGAAGACCCTGGAGGTCAGGGAGCCCTTCCGGGTGCTGCCGCCGGTGCCGGCCGCGTCGGCGGAGCCCGCCGCGGCGACCCGGTCCCAGACGACGCCCTCCTCGTAGCCTCCCTCGGCTCCGCCGAAGCCTGGCGGACGGGGTCGCCGGTTTGGCGACACGACCAAGGAGGTTGCCTCTGTCTCAGCTCTCCAGGAATGCCTTCAGCTTGCCGAGGCCTTCCTTGATGTCCACCACGTCGATGCCGGAGTAGGCCAGTCGGATGTAGTGGTTCGTCTCGCCGGGTAGCTCTCGGCCGAAGTGCAGCCGGGTGCAGAAGGACACGCCGGTCTCCTGGAGCACGGTCTTTCGCAGCTCCTCGGCGCTGGTGAAGCCCTTGGACTTCATGGCCCGGGTGACGTTCGGGAACAAGTAGAAGGTCGCGTTGGGGCGGAAGCACCGTACGCCGTCAATGGAGCTGAGAATGTCGACGGCGACATCGCGACGCTCCTTGAGGACCGCCAGGATCTCCCTCACCTCGGCCTGGTCGCCCTTGAGGCCCTCGACGGCGCCGTACTGGATGAAGTGGTTCGAGCAGGATTCGTCGTTCACGTTCAGCTTGGCGACCACGTCCGCGATCCGCTTCGGGGCGACGGTGGCTCCCAGCCGCCAGCCCGTCATGGCGAACTTCTTGGAGAAGGTGTAGAGAATCACGGTGCGTTCCGCCATGCCGGGCAGGCTGGCCAGGGAGCGGCTCTTGCCCTCGTAGCGGATGTCGAAGTAGGCCTCGTCCGCCAGCACCACCAGATCACGCTCGACGGCGATCTTGGCCAGGTGCTCCAGCTCCCCATCCGAGCACTCGGCGCCGGTAGGGTTCTGGAGGTCGTTGACGATCAGGATCTTCGTCTTCTCGGTAAGGCTCGCCTCGAGCCCCTCCATGTCGAGAGCGAAGTTGGCGTCGCCCTCGGTGAAGGTGTAGGGCCTGGCGACGCCGCCATGGAACTCCACCTGGGACTCGTAGATCGGGTAGCCGGGGTTCGGGTAGAGGACCTCGTCGCCGGGGTCCATCAGGGCCAGGATCAGCTTCCCGATGGTGGGCTTGCCTCCAGGCTGGACGACGACGTTCTCGGCGCCGTAGGAGGTCCCGCGCGAGGCGTTGATGTCCTCGGCGAGAGCCTCTCGGAGCGCTGGAATCCCCGCGTTTGGGCAGTAGCCCGTCTTGCCCGCCTTGATGGCCTCGACGCTGCCGTGGACGACGGTCGACGGTGTTGCCAGGTTCAGGTCGCCCAGATGAAAGGGATAGACCCGGTTGCCCTTGGCGGCGAAGGCGTTGGCCTCGCCGGACACTGCGAAAGCCGTCTCCGTCCCGAGGCGGGAGATACGTTCTGCGATCTGGACCATGAGTCCCTCTCTATTTCACACAAGCCCTGCATACAGGCAGGCCTTGTTGCCAGTCAAGGGTTCTTTCTCATTCGTATCCGATCAGTACGGCCACCGCCAATGCGATCGAGCCAACGATCCAGACCTTCACCATGAAGGGCAGGACGAAGCGCAGCCAACGGTCGTAGGGGATTCCCGCTATGGCCAGGGCTCCCACGATCACGGCCTGGGTGGGAACCAGGATATTGCTGAACCCGTCGCCGAACTGGAAGGCCAGCACCGCCACCTGCCGGCTCACGCCCACCAGGTCGGCCAGGGGCGCCATGATCGGCATGGTGACATAGGCCTGACCCGTTCCCGAGGGGATGAAGAAGTTGGCGAGGCTCTGAACGAAGAACATCCCGACCGCGGAGACGGCCCCCGGAAGCCCCTGAAGGGGCACGCTGAGACCGTGGACGATCGTGTCCACTACGCCGCCCTCGTCCAACACCACCTGGATGCCCCGGGCCACGCCGATCAGCAGCGCAACGCTCGTGAGGTTCGCGGCACCCGCGCCGAACTCCACCGCGGTGCGGTCGGGGCTGATGCGGGCGATGAGGGCCATGACCACGGTGAGGGCGACGAAGACGGCTCCCATCTCGACCAGATACCAGTGCCACTGGCTCAGCCCGTAGACCATGACGGCCAGGGCGAAGGCGACGGCGGCCACGACCAGCTTGTGCGTGGTGGTCATCGGAGGATGATCTGCGCCGGCCTCGCCGTTTCCGCTCCTGGCAATCGCCAGCCCTTCAGGGACGCTCACGTCGGCCACCAGGCTCGCCGCGGGGTCCCGCCCCACCTTCTCCGCATAGGACCAGACGTGGTGAATTCCAATCGGCAGGAAGACCCCCATGAGCACGAGGCGGTACCAGAGCCCGGATGCGGGTTCGAGTCCCGCGATGTCCTGGGCGAGCAGAACGGTGAACGGGTTGATGAGGGCCGCGCCGTAGCCCACGCCGTACCCCAACATGATGATCGCGATCGCCGTGATCCGGTCGTAGCCCAGGGCGAGAGCGAGGGTGACGAGGACGGGAACGAACGGAAAGTACTCTTCGCCGAATCCGATGGTGGCCGACCCGACCGCGAACAGGGAAGTGCCGCCCGCCACCAACCAGAAGGGGCGGTCCCCCCAGCGCCTGAGGAGGGCTCCCATGGCGGCATCCACCGCCCCCGTGTCTCGTGAGAACGGCGAACGCGCCCCCGATGATGAAGACGAAGAAGATGATCTCGTGGGCTCCGCTGAAGCCCTTGGGAATGGCGGTCAGACTGGCCAGGGGCGACAACGCCGGAGCGTCCGGGGTGAGGTGGAAGCTGCCGGGCACCACCTGGAGTCGTCCGGCGGCGGTCTCCACCCGATCGAACGACCCCGCGGGAATCAGGTACGACAGGACCTGGGCCAGGATCACCATCCCGAAGAGGAGAACCAGAGTGTGGGGGACCTTGAATCTGCTCTTCGTCACAACGGGATCTTTCTTCTCACACCTGCGTCCTTATCTCTTGCCAGGGCGAGCCCTATGAGGCGGGCGGGGCCCTTCACGTACTTGTCGAACCAGCCGACGAAGCGCTCGAGCAGGTCCTTGTGATAGATCGGCCTCCGGATGCCGTGGTAGGCACCGGGGTAGACCACGAGCGACGCCTCGCGGCCCAGCTTCTTCATCGCCTGGTACATCTGCTCGGAGTGGATGACCGGCTGGTTCCAGTCAATTTCACCGTGGATGAACAGCGTCGGCGTGGTGATGTTCTCCACCATCATGAACGGCGAGATGCTGTCCCAGAGATCGCGGTTCTCCCACGGCGTGCCGAGTTCCGTATGCCACCACACGCTGGTAGGGATCGTGACCGTAGGTGGTCGTATACCATCCAACGCTGGCGCCGCTGATGGCGCCGGAAAATCGATCCGTCTTGGCAATCACCACATTCGTGAGCGTCCCGCCGGACGACCAGCCGCCGACGCCGAGCCGGTCAGGATCGACGTAACCCTGTTCGATGACGTAGTCGGTCGCCACGATCACATCTTCGACGTCCTTTGTGCCATAGGCTTTGTTGAGGGCAAGTGCGAACTCGAGCCCCCGGCCGCCTGAACCCCGAACATTCGGCATCACCACGACGTAGCCATTGGCCGCAAACAGCTGGACCCGGAAATTGAAACCATAGTCGTACTGGGATTCCTGCCCGCCGTGCAGCCAGAGGATGGTCGGGTACTGGTAGTCGGGATCGAAATTCCGTGGCTTGTAGACGAACGTCTGGATCTCGGTTCCGTCGAGGGTCGGGAATCGCAGTTCCTCGACATCCGACAGGACAATCGAGCCAAGCAGTTCGTCGTTGACGTGCGTGAGGCGTCGCAGCTCCGATGACCCTGCGTCGAGGACGAACAGGTCCGACGGCAACATCGGCCCGCTGATGACGGCGACGACACTGCCATCCGGCGCCACGGCAGTCGCTTCCACCCGGACCTGTCCCGTGACCGGTCGGCTCAGCGTGCCATCGTCGACCGACACGCTGGCCAGCTGGACCTGGCCGTCATCCTCGAGCATGACGTAGATGTGACTCCCGTCCGGAGAAAAAGCGGGACCGTAGGCCTTGCGATCGAGCTCCTCCGTGGTAAGAAGCACGGGCTCGTCTTCTCCAATACGAATGATCGCAACTTTTGTCTGCAGGTAGTCGTTGGGTACGTCGGTCCGGTCCGTGTATGTCATGAGGTAGCCGATTCTCTCGCCATCGGGGTGCCAGATGGGCGAGCCGTCGGAACCAGGGTTTGTGGTTACCCGGACTGGTTCCTGTCTGTCGTACGGAGTACCCGGATCCACCAGCCAGATGTCGGAATTGGAATTGGCGTCCGGCTCTTCGGTACGGTTGCTGACGAAGGCGATCCGGCTGCCGTCGGGGGACCAGGCCGGCGAGTAGTCCTCGTAGTCGCCGGCGGTGATTTGCATGACCGATTTGCTGTCAATGTCGTAGGTGTAGAGATGACCACGTCGCCGGTCCAGGTAGCCGACGTAGTCTGCCTTGAACGTCAGGCGATCGATGACCCACGGTCCCGGTCCTTTGTCTTCTTCCGGGTCGCGCAGAATGAGCACAAGCCGTTTCCCGTCGGGCGACCACTCGTAACCCTCGACGCCCTGCTCGACACTGGTGAGCGGGACCCCCTCCCCGCCGCGTTGGTCCAGAGTGAAGACCTGCGGGCCCTTCGTGCCCGGTTCCCATTCGCGTTCCGACAGGAACGCCAGGTACTTGCCGTCGGGGCGCCACCGGGGCCGCCAGGCGGAGCTGCCCCGAGCCGTCATGGGGATCGCCTCGCCGCCAGAAGTGGAGACCATCCACAGCCGCGTCTCGCGCTGGTCTGTCTCGAGGTCCTGGGACCGGACGGTGAAGGCGACCCAGGCGCCGTCGGGGCTGACGCGCGGGTCGTTCACGTCCTTCAGGGCGAAGTAGTCCTCGACCTGGAGAGGACGGAGCGCGTCGGCATCCTGGGCCAGGGCCCCAGAACCCGAGTACGCACCGACCAGCAGCAACCCGAGCAAGGTGAGTTTGATGAACGGTTGATTGGTGACTCATGGCAACGTGACCTCACATTTGGGGCCTCGGAGTCGAGGCAACATAGCACGAGTGAATGGGAGGGGACGCCAAGAGACTGTCGAACGGTTCACCTGGTGGAACGGCCTGCGCTCACCTCTGGGTCGCGCTAGGATGCCGGCTCAATCATGGAGGTTCGACGATCATGAAAGTCATGCGGATCCATCAGCACGGTGGCCCCGAGGTCCTGACCCTGGAGCAGATCGACTCGCCCCGGCCCGGCCCGGGAGAGGTCACCATCGAGGTCAAGGCGTGCGCGATGAATCACCTCGACCTGTGGACTCGGAACGGCCGTCCCGGTCTACAGATCCCCATGCCGCACATTCTGGGCTCGGATATTTCCGGGGTCGTCGCCGAGGTGGGAGCCGAAGCCGAGACAGCCTCGCCCGGGGACGAGGTCGCCATCCAGCCAGGGCTCTCTTGCGGACGATGCCTTCGTTGCCTTCAAGGTCGCGACAGCGAATGCCCCGAGTACAAGATCTTCGGCTACCAGGTCGACGGTGGATACGCGGAACGATTGAACGTCCCGGTGGCCAACCTGCTGCCCAAGCCCAAGAGCCTGTCTTTCGAGGAATCCGCCTCGATCCCCCTCGTGTTCTTGACGGCTTGGCACATCCTCGTGGAGCGAGCGCGCCTGCGGCCCGGGGAAGACGTCCTCGTTCTCGCCGCCGGCAGCGGGGTCGGCAGTGCCGCGATTCAAATCGCCAAGCTCTGGGGCGCGCGCGTCCTGGCAACGGCTTCGACGGATGCAAAGCTCGAAAAGGCTCGCAAGCTCGGCGCCGATGAGATCATCAACTACCGAGACCGGGACTTCGCGGAAGAGGTCCACCGGCTCACCGACAGACGTGGGGTGGACGTCGTCGTGGAGCACGTCGGCGCCGACACCTTCGCCCGGAGCCTGCAGAGTCTGGCCCGTGGCGGACGACTCGTAACCTGCGGAGCCACATCGGGTCCCCGGATCGAAGCCGACCTGCGTCACATCTACTCGCGGCATCTTTCCGTTCTCGGCTCCTTCATGGGCGGCAAGCGCGAGTTGGCGGAGTTGCTGCCCCTGTTCGACGCAGGCAAGCTGAAACCGTCCGTGGACAAGGTCTTCCCGCTCGAAGAAGCGGCCGACGCCCATCGCCGGATGGAGAGCCGTGAGCTCTTCGGGAAGATCGTCCTCAGCATCTAGAGAGGTCGGCGTCCTAGCAAGTCAGATGGGGGGCGGCCGCGTTTCCGGGGGCCTCGCGCTCCCCGAGTAGCTCGGGACTCTCAGCGACCGGACGCGTTCTCCCGCTCCATGACGACCTCGATGTAGTCCAGGGGACCGTCCACCGGGGCGTGAGGCTTGCGAGCCGCCACCCGTACCGCCTCCACACCGGGCAGCGCGAGTGCTCTCGAGACCACTCGCTCGCAGAGACCTTCGATGAGACGGTGGTGGTTGTCGCCCACCGTCTCCGCGACCAGGCCGTACAGAGTGCGGTAGTCGAGCCCCTCCTTCAGGGAGTCGCTCTCCCCGGTACGCTTCAACGAGAGCCAGACCGTGAGGTCCACGTGCAGGGGCTGAGGGACCTGCTCCTCATGGGGCAGCACACCCACGCGGGTGTGAAAGCGCATCCCCTTGAGCGTGATTCGGTCGCGTTCCACCATGGCCGGTATGTTAGATGATGATCGGTCCCGCAGCGAGTCCCTAGAAACGCTGGGCGATCCACTCCACCCACCGGCGCCTCAGATCCCGCATGTGGACGGGGTCCTCGGGCCAGTGCCCCGGGACGGGATAGGCGATGAACTTCACCTCCACCTCGTTGTCCTTGAGCGCGTGGTAGAGCTTGTAGGACTGGGTCACGGTCACGCGTTCGTCGCCGGTATTGGACAGGATCAGGGTGGGAGTCCGAATCTGGTGTGCGTAGGCAATGGGTGACTGGCGCCAGTAGTTCATCGCGTTGTCGTTGAGGAATGGAGAGCCGCCGAGACCGTAGCCGGACCATACGTTGTAGTCGGCCAGGTTGTACCAGTCGAACCAGTCCGTGACCGCAGCCCCGGCGACCGCGGCGGCCCAACCGTCGAAGTGCGCGGTAAGCCAGGCGGTCATGTATCCGCCGTACGACCATCCCGAGACGGCCACTCGGGCCTCGTCGACGATCCCTCGCTTCTTGAGAACCTCGACGCCCGACATCACGTCACGCCCCGGACCGTCGCCCGCATCGTTGATCACCGCGCTCTGGAGGGCCTTTCCCTGTGAGGAGCTGCCGCGGTAGTTGGGACCGAACACCAGCCACCCCCGGGGCGGCCATGATCTGGTTGAAGGTGTCGAACGCCTCGTGCGACGCCCACATGGGCCCGCCATGAATGTTGAGGACGAGCGGATAGCGGCGTCCCTCCTCGTAGTCAGGTGGGTAGACGAGGACGCCGTTCAGCTCGAACCCGTCCGGGCCGTCCCAGATCACCGTCTCGACCCCTGCGTCGCCGTGCCCAATGCCCTCACCCGGACCCTCCCCCGACCCGAGGTGGAGGGCGAGCAGCGGGGTCATCGTGTGCTCCTTGTGAAGCTCGTTCTTCGCGGCCGCTCGGCCCATCCCTCCATCACGGGGACAGCAGAGGCCCGACCTCCTGCTCGATGATCTGGTTCAACCGCTTTCGTTGGACCTCGAAGCGTGCCGAGAGGTCCTCGAATACCGCGTACATCGACTTCGTGGGTCGGGCATCGCCGGCGATGACGGCACCCGAGAGCGAGCTCAGCTTCTCGGTCAATCCCGGGGGGCTCCACATCATGGGGTGGGCCTCCGACCCCATCCATATCGTGAGAGTGCCCTCAATCTCTCTGAGCTGCTTCAGGATCCCGTCCGCCTTGACCCGGGAATCCTCCGGCAGCTCGGCCCGACGGCCCTCGACCTGGGCTCGGACCTCTCGGATGTTCATCACGGTGTCGGCGACTTCCGAGAACCGATCCCGGATGTCGACCATGAGCTCGAACTGGGCCCGGAGATCGGCGTCGCTGGCCTTCACTCTCGGATCCTTCCGTATCTCGAAAGGCTGCTCCAGAGTTCGTCCGTCCACCGAGAGTCGGACCATGTACAGTCCGGGAGGCGCAATCGGTGGTGTGGGCGGTGAGTAGTCGACGCTCATGTAGCCGTCCAATGCTCCAGGGGACGGGGGCATCTGGGTGCCCGGATATCGCATGTCCCAGAGGAAACGGCTCATCCCGGCGCGGGTGGAGGGCTTGGGATCGTCCCCACTACCTCGCGGCTCCTTCGCGACACCCTCGATCCCTCCCACGAGACCACCGACCGCACCGGCGGAGTCTTCCTTCGGCCTGCTGGAGAACTGCTGGATGATCTCGCCGCCGGCATCCGTGATGGAGAGCCTCACCTCACCGGCAGGCTCCTGGGCCAGGGAGTAGTCGATCATCACGCCCCTCGGCGGGTTCCTCGCGACGTCCGGAGACTTGATCCTCGTCCACCCTCTCCCGCCCCGAAGCTGACGCAGAGCGGGGGCGACTTCGAACAGATGCACTGGGGCCGAGGCCACGTCCGGTGTGATCTGGCGCAGGGACGAGATGTTGTCCATGATCCAGAAGCCCCGCCCGTGGGTCGCCACCACCAGGTCGTCGTCCTTCACGACCATGTGCATGACCATCACCGGTGGCAGGTTGCGCTGCAGGGACTGCCAGGAGTCCCCGGCGTCGAACGAGACGTACGCGCCGGTCTCCGTTCCCGCGTAGAGAAGACCCGGACGGACCGGATCCTCCCGGATGACCCACGAGTAGTCGTTCTCCCGAATCCCGTTCGTGATCCGCTGCCAGGTGCTGCCGTAGTCCGTGGTCTTGTACAGATACGGCGTGCGATCGCTCACCCGGTGCGCTTCACCGGAGACATAGACCGTCCCCCGCCGGTGGGGAGAGACGTCTATGGCGGTGATGGTGGTCCATTCCGGGAGATCGGGCGGAGAGACGTCCCGCCAACTCTCGCCACCGTCTCGCGAGACCTGAACGGTGCTGTCGTCGGTGCCCACCCAGAGCTCGCCCTCCTGGAGGGGAGACTCGGCGAGGGTCCGGATGAGGCTCACGTGAAAGAGCGAGGACGCGTTGGAGCTGATGGGCCCTCCGGATATCTCGCCCATCACGTCCTGGCGGTTCCGCGTGAGGTCGGGACTGATCGTGTCCCAGGAATGGCCTTCGTCCGTGGATCGGAAGACGTACTGGGCGGCGGTGTAGAGCACACCGGGATCGTGCGGCGAGAGGAGCACCGGGTCCGAGTAGTAGAAGCGGTACTTGATGTCTTTGGCGGGCGTTCCGAACACCCACTCGGGCCAGACGGTGATTTGCGGAGCCTGCCCGGTCTCCCGGTCGAAACGGACCATCCTGGTCCTGTCGCAGGCATAGACCACGCTGCCGTCGGGCTTGACCGCGGTGTGCCCGCCCTCGCCGGCGGGAAGGGGAAGGTAGTGCGTCCATCCGATGGACCGATCGTCGGTTCGACTGGGAATCGCGATGTGGCTGTTGTCGTTCTGGGCGCCGTAGACCCAGTAGGGTTCCTGGTCGTCCACCGCCAGACTCAGCAGGTCGGCCGTCGGCTGGTTCTCCAGGCTCGACCAGGACTCGCCTCCGTTCAACGTCACCGAGGCCCCCCCGTCCCCTCCTTCGATCATTCGGTTTGTGTCGTTCGGATCGATCCACAACGCATGAGGGTCCCAGTTCTTCAGGGGCACACGATTGAAGGTCCGGCCCCCGTCCGTGGACTTGTGGAGACCGCCGATGGGCTGAATGTAGACGACGTCGCGGTCCCGGGTGTCGGCGGTGATGTGGTTGTAGGAGTTGGGAATCTCCATCTTGGCGGGGTCTTGATGCGTCATCTGCCAGGTGGCCCCGCCGTCGTCGGAACGGTAGATCCCGCCCTCGCCTCCGTCCGCCTCGATGAACGCATACACCCGGTTGGAGTCAGCTGGTGAGATGGCGACGCAGATCTTCCCGATCAGCGCTTTCGGCATGCCAGGGTTGCGGGTGATGTCCGTCCAGGTGTCCCCGCCATCCGTGCTCTTGAAGAGACCCGTGCTCGGACCGCCGCTCTCCTCGTCCCACATGTACGTCACATGGTGGTTCAGGGCGGCAATGACGACGTTCGGGTTCGTGGAGTCAATGGACAGATCCACCGCACCGGCGGTCTCGCCCCGATGCAGGATCCGCTCCCACGTCTCCCCTCCATTCGTGGTTCGATAGACCCCGCGGTCCGGGTTGGGGCCGAACATGTCCCCCATCGCCGCCACGTACACGATGTCGGGATTGGTGGGATGAATGCGGACCCGGGAGATGTGCCGGATCTCTCGGAGGCCCACGTGGGTCCAGGTCTCTCCCCCGTCGGTGGACTTGTAGACCCCGTCTCCGGGCGAGATGTATTGCCGCTGAAGCCCCTCACCCGTCCCCGCGAAGATCACGTCGGGATCCGAGAGCGATACGTCCAGGCCACCCACCGCCGGGAATCTGAAGAAGCCGTCCGACACGTTCCGCCACCTCGTTCCCGCATCGGTGGTCTTCCACACTCCGCCGTGGGCCGCCCCGAAATAGAAGACGAGGGGCTCGTTGGCATCTCCCGCCACCGCGACGACACGCCCCCCACGGTACGGCCCCACGAACCGCCACTCGAGGGCCGAGAGAAAGCTGGCATCCACAGGAGCGTCGGCATCCTGGGCCAGGGCCCACGAACCCGAGTGCACGCCGACCAGCAGCAACCCGAGCAAGGTGAGTTTGATGAACGAATGTGTTCTCACGGCAATGCACCTTTCTGGTTGGTGAGGCGAATCACGCCTGCACCGGCACGGCCCTTGAACTGCCCATCCCTCCATCAGAGGGACAGCAGAGGCCCAACCTCTTCCTCAATGATCTGGTTCAATCGCCTTCGTTGGACCTCGAAGCCTTCCGAGGCCTCCTCGAATATCGTGTACATCGCTTCCGTGGGTCTGGCGTTCTCGTCGACGACACGGGTGAGCCGGCTCAGCTTGTTGGTCAACCCCGGGGGGTCCCACATCATGGGGTGCTCCGGCGTCCCCATCCACTGCGTGAGAAGGCCCTCGATCTCCCTCAGCTGCTTCAAGATCCCGTCCGCCTCGGCCCTGGAATCCTCGGGCAGCTCAGCCCGACGGCCCTCGAGCTGGCCTCGGACTTCTCTGATTCTCATCACGGCGTCGGTCACTTCCGACAACCGATCCTGGAGGTCGACCATGAGCTCGAACTGGGCCCTGAGATCGGCGTCGCTCGCCTTCACTCTCGGATCCATCCGAATCTCGAAGGGTTGCTCGTAGTCCTGTCCGTCCACCGTGAGTCGGACGATGTATCGTCCGGGGGGCGCAACCGGCGGGGCGGGGCGCCCCCATTCGTTCGAGAGACCGGTCAATGCTCCAGCGGGCGGGGGCAGCTGGGCACCCGGATACTGCATGTCCCAGAGGAAACGGCTCGTCCCGGCGCGGGTGGAGGGCTTGGGATCTTCCTGCGACCCGCTGGAGAACTGCTGGATGATCTCGCCGCCCGCGTCCGTGATGGTGAGCATCACCTCACCGGCGGGTTCCCGGGCCAGGTAGTACTCGATCACCACCCCCCTCGGCGGGTTCTTCGCGACGTGCCGGGTATTTCGGGTCAAACCAGCTCTGTCCGTCCCCGAAATTGACGGAGAGCGGGGGCGACCTCGAACAGATGCACTGGAGCCGAGGCCACGTCCGGTGTGATCTGGCGCAGGGACGAGATGTTGTCCATGATCCAGAAGCCACGCCCGTGGGTCGCCACCACCAGGTCGTCGTCCTTCACGACCATGTGCATGACGATCACCGGTGGCAGGTTGCGCTGCAGGGACTGCCAGGATTCCCCGCCGTCGAACGAGACGTACGCGCCGGTCTCCGTTCCCGCGTAGAGGAGACCCGGACGGACCGGATCCTCCCGGATGACCCACGAGTAGTCGTTCTCCCGAATCCCGTTCGTGATCCGCTGCCAGGTGCTGCCGTAGTCCGTGGTCTTGTACAGATACGGCGTGCGATCGCTCACCCGGTGCCGTTCTCCGGAGACATACACTGTCCCCGGCCGGTGGGGAGAGACGTCTATTCCGGTGATCGTGGTCCATTCCGGAAGATCCGGCGGAGAAACGTCCCGCCAGCTGCCGCCACCGTCTCGCGAGACCTGAACGGTGCTGTCGTCGGTGCCCACCCAGAGCTCACCCTCTTCGAGGGGAGACTCGGCGATGGTCCGGATGAGGCTCACGTGAAAGAGCGAGGACGCATTGGAGCTGATGGGCCCTCCGGATATCTCGCCCATCACGTCCTGGCGGTTCCGCGTGAGGTCGGGACTGATCGTGTCCCAGGAGTGGCCTTCGTCCGTGGATCGGAAGACGTACTGGGCGGCGGTGTAGAGCACGCCGGGATCGTGCGGCGAGAGGATCAGCGGGTCCGTGTAGTAGAAACGGTACTTCAGGTCCTTGGCGGGCGATCCATACCACGCCTCGGGCCAGACACTGATGTCCCGCGTCTGCGCGGTCTCCCGATCGAAGCGGACCATCTTGGCTCGATCACACATATAGACGACGCTGCCGTCGGGCTTCACCGCGGTGTGCCCGGCCTCGCCGGCGGGAAGGGGAAGGTAGTGCGTCCATCCGATGGACCCGACGTCGCTCCGGCTTGGAATCGCGATGTGGCTGTTGTCGTTCTGAGCGGCGTAGATCCAGTAGGGCTCCTGGTCGTCCACCGCCAGACTCAGCAGGTCGGCCGTCGGCTGGTTCTCCAGGCTCGACCAGGACTCGCCTCCGTCGAACGTCACCGAGGCCCCTCCGTCCCCTCCTTCGATCATTCGATCCGTGTCGTTCGGATCGATCCATAGCGCATGAGGGTCCCAGTTCAACATGGGTACGCGATCGAAGGTCCGGCCCGCGTCCGTGGACTTGAACAAGCCGCTGATGGGCTGGATGTAGACGACGTCGGGGTCCTGCGGGTCGGCGGTGATGTGGTTGTAGGAGTTGGGGATCTCCATCTTGTTGGGGTCTTGATGCGTCAGCTGCCAGGTGTCCCCGCCGTCGTCGGACCGATAGATCCCGCCCTGGCCTCCGTCCGCCTCGATGAACGCATACACCCGGTCGGAGCGAGCCGGTGAGATGGCGACGCAGGTCTTCCCGATCAGCCCTTCGGGCATGCCGGGGTTGCGGGTGATGTCCGTCCAGGTGTCCCCGCCATCCGTGCTCTTGAACAGCCCCGTGCTGGGGCCGCCGCTCTCCTCGTCCCACATGTACGTCACATGGTGGTTCAGGGCCGCCATGACCACGTTCGGGTTCGTGTGATCGATGGACAGATCCACCGCACCGGCGGACTCGCCCCGGTGCAGGATCCGTTGCCACGTCTCCCCTCCGTCCGTGGTTCGATAGACCCCGCGGTCCGGGTTGGGGCCGAACATGTCCCCCATCGCCGCCACGTACACGATGTCGGGATTGGTGGGATGAATGCGGAGCCTGGCGATGTGCCGGGTCTCTTGCAGGCCCACGTTGGTCCACGTCTTTCCCCCGTCGGTGGATTTGTAGACCCCGTCTCCGGGCGAGATGTATTGCCGTTGAAGCCCCTCACCCGTCCCCGCGAAGATCACTTCGGGTCCGACGAGCGACACGTCCAGGCCACCGACCGCCGGGAATTTGAAGAAGCCGTCTGACACGTTCCGCCAATTCCTTCCGGCATCGGTCGTCTTCCACACTCCGCCGTGAGCCGCCCCGAAATAGTAGACGAAGGGCTCGTCGGGGATTCCGGCCACCGCAATCGACACGCCCGGCACGATACGGCCCTACGAACCGCCACTCGAGGGCCGACAGAAAGCTGGCATCCACGGTGGGATGGTCGGCAAGCTCGACTTCCCGCCAACGCCCCGGCGCGGTGTCGCCGGCACCTCCCAACAGGACGAGGAGGGCAACAACCGTAGTGAAGAACATGCCCGGGCCGACTCGGGTGACACTGCAGGTCGCGTTCATCGCCACCTCCATGGACAGGGCGAGGAGGCCCGGCCCCGCGGGCCATCCCACGTCGGATGGTCGAGTTCTCGCAGAAAGGAACTTCCTACGTCTGCAACCGCTCCGATGACTCGTCACTTTGCCGTTTCGACTAGCCTTGCATACAGGCAGGCTTCGTCGGCCGCCATCTCATGGGTGTAGAGGATGTTGGTGGGAGTCCCTGGTACTTCGCAGTCGGTGAAGCCGAGCATCTCCAGGGTGTAGTGCTTTGCCGTGGATCGGGATGATCGAGGTCCCATCCGGTTGGGTGGCGATCGTCACCCTTTCTCCACACGGCGGGTCGTTCGGAGCCTCGGGAAACCGGCACGGGTCAGCGTCATTGACGGTTTCGTCGAGGGTTACGGTGTACTCGAGCACCGCGCTCACATCCCCGGAAAGCGTCATGGTGAGGCCAACGCTCCCGAGCGGGTTGTAGTCGGCCAGATCGACATTGGTGACAGCGTTGTAGTGGGTGAATGTCCCCAGGTTGAATGGGGTTCCATCGGTGGGCATGCGGACGCCGGACACCCCGACAAAGCCGAATCCGCTCTGGTTGGCAAAGGGATGACAATCCGCGGCCTCGGTGTCCTCGGCCCCATAGCGGATCTGGTTCTCGTCGTCTGTCGGTGGGCTCTGAATGGCCGGGTCGGTGTCGCTGATGGCGCTCGGGCGGCCACCCGGTCCCGTAGCCCAGCGGTCACAGTTGGCGCCTTCTCCATCGGTTCCCTGGTCGGAGATTCCCCATACGCCGTCGACGTCGACGGTGGGGTTCGGGGCGGCGGCGGCCAGGGTCAGGGGGAGCGCCAGGGCCAGCAGCAGCATGACGGCCAGTCGTCTCGGTGCCTTCGCTTCGTGTTTCATTGATTGGAAGTCCATTTGTGCCCTCGGATTGGGCGCAACATAGCACGAGCGAAAGGGAGCGGGCGCCAGGAAACCGTCGACCGGTTCACGTCGTGGAACAGTCGTCGTTGACCCTCGAGCAGGCTATCAGGCGTGACAGCCTGCTTTGATAAGATCGCGCCTGCCAGGGCGCGAGCATTGGCATGGGAAGAGCTTCAAGAAAGCGTACGAAGAGACCCAGGCGTCCCTCTGGTGGTGACTCATGAGACTAGCCTGTTGTTTGATCGCTCAGGTCGCGCTCAGCTCGGTCGTTGAACCGAGTCCAGGCCCCGCCGCCGCAACGGTCGAGGACGTTGGGCACCACACCGACGTCCGCAACGATCCACGAGTGATCTCGGCCCTCGAGTTGCTCGAAGTGTGGATCGATGCCCAGCTGGCATACGACCATCTCCCGGGGATCTCGGCCGCCATCGTCCATGATCAGGACCTGCTCTGGAGCCGGGGCTTTGGCTACGCCGATCTCGAGAGTGAGGTGGCGGTATCGCCTCAGACCATCTTCAGCGTCTGCTCGGTCTCGAAGCTGTTCACCAGCATCGCGGTGATGCAGCTTCGGGACGCCGGCACGCTGAATCTCGACGACCCGGTGGCGAAGCACCTGCCCTGGTTCGACATCCAGCAGACCTACCCCGACGTCCCGCCGGCCACCGTGCGTGGCTTGCTGACGCACTCCTCCGGCCTGCCACGCGAGTCGCCCTTTCCGTACTGGACGGACCCGACCTTCCCCTTTCCGACCCGAGAAGCGATGATGGAGCGTTTGAGCAGCCAGCGCACGCTCTACCCCACGGATCGGTACTTCCAGTACTCGAATCTGGGGATGGCGCTCCTCGGGGAGATCGTCAGCGCCGCTTCCGGCATGCCCTATGACCGCTACGTTCGGCAGCGGATTCTCGACCCCCTGGGCATGACCGATACGACGACGGATATTCCCCTGCACCTGGCGGGGGGCCGACTCGCCACCGGGTATTCACCGCTGGATCGCTCGGGACAGCGCCATGCACTGGCGTTGTTTCAGACACGTGCCATCGCGCCGGCGGCAGGCTTCGCGTCGACGGTGGAGGATCTGGGGCGCTTTGCCGCCTGGCAGTTCAGCCTTCTCGGCAGCGAATGGGCCTCGACGGCGGGATCAATTCCCGGAGCCTCGATCCTGCGACCCAGCACCCTTCGCGAGATGCAGCGGGTGCACCGGGTCGACCCTGAGTTGTTCGCCAGCGAGGGTTCACACTGGGGACTCGGGTTCGGTATCTACCAGGAAGATGACCAGCACGAGAAGAAGAAGACAACCTATGTAGGACACGGTGGTGCCTGTCCTGGTTTCCGCACCTCCGTGAGGCTGCAGCCGGACACCAAGATCGCCGCCATCGCGATGATCAACGCTGAAGGCGCACGGGCGAACCCGGGGCTCATCACTCGGCGGGCTCATCAGATCGTCGGCAAGGCCATCTCCGAAGCCGTCGAGTCTCCGGAGAAGGCGCGTGCCGCCGACCCGGGTCTGCGCCGATACACCGGCCTCTACACGACCGTGGCCTGGGGGGAGGTGGCGGTCGTGATCTGGGGCGACACGCTGGCGACCGTTGGGCTGCCGACGGAGGATCCCGTGGGGGGGCTCACCAAGCTCCAGAAGACGGGTGAGCATCTCTTTCGCAGGGTTCGTGACGATGGTGAGCTCGGAGAGGAGTTTGTCTTCGAGCTGGAGAACGACACCGTCGTCCGCATGTGGCAAAACAGCCAGTACTCCACCAAAGTGCGCTGACATTCGAGCACCCTGGCGACCGATCCACAGGGGCCGCTTGAGTGACACACCCGAGCTGTGGCACGCTCTCGCGACCCGCGCGGGCGTTTCGGGGGAAGCGTCCCCAACCAAGCGAGATGAGGTGAGCCCAGTGTCCACGTCGAAGGCCAATGCTCGAAGCGACGAGCTGTTCAACCGGCAGGCGGAGAACTTCACCCATTGGGAGCTGATCAAGGACTGCATCGACCAGTTCATCGACATGATGCTCAACTACCGCCAGAGCGGCCATCCGGGTGGCAGCCGCAGCAAGGTCCACGCGCTGGTGGCCACGACGCTCGGCGGTGCCATGCGCTGGGATCTGCGCCGGCCCGACCTGGCGTTCGCGGACCGCTTCGTGCTGGTCGCCGGCCACTGCGCGCCCCTCGTCTACGCCATGTTGCCGGTCTATCACGAGGCGCTCCGCGAGATGCACAAGCGCACGGGCGACCGGCGCTACGAGGTTCCTCGGGCGCCGGAGCGGGCCCTCGTGTGGGAGGACCTGATGGGCTTCCGTCGCCACGGCGGCCTCGCCGGACACGCCGAGTTCGAGGGCAAGACCCTGTTCTTCAAGTTCAACACCGGCCCGAGCGGCCACGGCAGCCCCCCGGCGGCGGGAGAAGCCCTGGCGCTGCTCCGGGCCGGCGTCAGGGACGTGAAGGTGTTCGCGCTCGAGGGTGAGGGCGGTCACAGCGCGGGCGCGATCCACGAGACCAAGAACAGCGCCTGGGGGCTCGGCCTCGAAAATCTCTGCTACGTGCTGGATTGGAACGACTTCGGCATCGACTCGTTTCGCGCCAGCAGCGTGGTGCCCGGCACCCCCGAGCAATGGTTCGGGTCCTACGGCTGGCGCGTCCACGGGGCCGAGAACGGAAGCGACTGGGCTCAGGTCACCCGCGCGATCCTGGCGGCAGCGCTCGAGCCCGACAAGGGGGGCCGACCGGGGGTCGCCTACGTCAGGACCCGCAAGGGCCGCGGCTACGGAAAGTACGACTGGGCGAGCCACGGCGCCCCCCACAAGCTGAACAGCCCCGAGTACTGGGAGACGAAGCGGGAGTTCGCCGAGAAGTACGGCGTGGACTTCGAAGGTCTCGGAGAGCCCGCCCCGGAGGACTCGCAGAAGCTGCGCGAGCAGGTCATCGCGAACTTCCGCAAGGTGGTGCAGGTCCTCCACGACCACGAGGACACCCTGCGCTACCTCGCCGACCGGCTGGTGGAGCTGGGCGAGAGCGTCCCTCTCGAGCACCCCGGCTTCAAGCTCGGGCGCAGCGGCAACCCGATCGCCGACCCCGCGATCTACGACTTCCGCAGCTTCCCCGAGACGATGTGGAAGAAGCCGGGCGAGAGCGCCCCGAACCGCGCCGGGCTCGGGGCGTTCGGAAGCTGGCTGAACTCGTACTGCAAGGAGCGCTACGGCCAGCCGCTGGTCCTGGCGATGAGTGCCGACCTCGCCGACAGCACGAACATCAGCGGCTTCTGCAAGGACTTCGGCGACAGCAAGAACTTCGGACGCTACGAGCGCAACGAGAACCCCGACGGCTGTCTGCTGCCCCAGGAGATCACGGAGTTCGCGAACAGCGGCATCAGCGCCGGCATCGCCACGGTGAACATGGCCGCGAAGCCGGAGCAGGAGTTCCTCGGTTTCTACGCCGCCTGCTCCACCTACGGCAGCTTCAGCTACCTGAAGTACGGCCCGATGAGGCTGTTCAGCCAGCTCGCCCAGGACTGCGAGCTCAAGGTCGGCAAGGTGATCTGGGTCGCGGGGCACTCGGGTCCGGAGACGGCCGAGGACTCGCGGACCCACTTCGGCGTCTTCGGACCCGGCGTGACCCAGCTGTTCCCCGACGGCGCCGTCTGCGACCTGCACCCGTTCGAGTACAACGAGGTGCCCGTGATGCTGGCCGAGGCCCTCAAGGGCCCCTGGCCGATCGTGGCGCTTCATTTGACACGGCCGCCGATTGCGATCCCCGACCGGGACCAGCTGGGCATGGCGCACCATTTCGAGGCAGCCAGGGGCGCGTACCTGATCCGCGACTACAGGAGCGGCGAGCCGCGCGGCGGGTGCATCTTCGTCCAGGGCACGATGAGCACCTTCAACACGCTCCAGATCCTGCCCGAGCTGGATGCGCGCGGCCTCAACGTCAAGCTGGTGGCGGTGCTGAGCCCGCAGCTGTTCGCGGCGCAGCCCGCGGAGTACCGCGCCTCACTGATCACCGAGGCGGATCGCTGGGACTCGACGTTCATCACCAACCGCAGCCGGCGGCTCTTCTACGACTGGATCTGGAACCCGCTGGCGGCGGAGTACGCGATGTCCTCCGACCGCGACGATCGCTGGCGAACCGGGGGCAGCGTCGACGAGATCTGCACCGAAGCGAAGATCGACCCTGCCGGCCTCCTCACCGGGATCGAGCGGTTCGTGGGGGAGCGGAAGGGCCGGCTGGAGCGGCTGGAGCGCGGCCTTCGGAGCGTGGGCGCGTAGCGCGACTCGTCGGCGCCCCGTTTCTTCCTGTTCGCGCGGGAGGAGAGACCGCACACGCCGGGGACCTGTTCGTGGAGTGCCCGCTCGCCGCTCAGCAGATGCGGTCTCATCTGAAGGAGGACCCTCGCCCATGACCAATCCGCACTTCTATCCGGAGATCGAGCCGTTCGAGCACGGCGAGCTCAGGGTTGGCGCCAGGCACACTCTGTATTGGGAGCAGTGTGGCAACCCGAACGGCGAGCCCATCGTCTTCCTGCACGGCGGGCCCGGCGCGGCCTGCACGACCAGGGACCGGAGCTTCTTCGACCCGGACCACTTCCGCATCGTGCTGTTCGATCAGCGCGGCTGCGGCCGGTCGCGCCCGACCGGTGAGCTCGAGGACAACACGATCGACGATCTGGTCGCCGACATCGAGGCCCTGCGCGAGCAGCTCGGGATCGAGACCTGGCACGTCTTCGGCGGCTCGTGGGGCAGCACGCTGAGCCTGTACTACTCGCAGGAGAAACCCGAATGCTGCCGCAGCCTGACCCTGCGCGGAATCTGGCTGCTGCGGGACGAGGAGATCGAGTGGTGGCTGTACGGCCTTCGACTGCTCCGGCCGGAGCTGTGGCAGACGTTTGCGCAGCACCTGCCCGAGACCGAGCGCGGAGATCTCCTGGAGGGCTACTGGCGGCGGCTGACCGGTGACGATCCCCAGGTCGCCCACGCCGCGGCCCGGCAATGGAGCCGCTACGAGGGTTCCGCCTGCACCCTGCTGCCCAACGAGGAGTTCGCCGCGCATTTCGACGATGAGTCCATCGCCTGGAGCATGGCGCGATTAGAGGCCCACTACTTCCGCAACGTCCGCTTCCAGCCGCACGATCTGCTGCTGCGTCGCGTGGACCGGATCCGCCACATCCCTGCCTTCATCGTGCACGGTCGCTACGACATCGTCTGTCCCGTGAAGAACGCCGTCGACCTCCACCAGGCCTGGCCCGAGGCGAGCCTGGTGATCGTTCCCGACGCCGGCCACTCCTCGCACGAGCCGGGCATCACCAAGGAGCTGGTCGCCGCCACACGTCGCATCCGGGACACCGGCAGTCCCGCCTGACCGGTCGGAGTCGCAGTCGGAGTCGTCTAGCCAATCGTCAGGGGCGGCATCGCCGTCCCTCCGAGAAGGACACGGGAACATGTCATTTGGAGTCACACGCGATTAGCGGGTATGAACTCAAGAAGGGGGAGCGGAATGAGCAGAGAGAAAGTGTACCCCTATGTCCCGAACTCGGCGCCGGATGTGAAGGCGGCGATGTTGAAGGAGATCGGCGCGAAGAGCGTCGAGGACTTCTACGAGGACGTGCCCGAGAAGTTGAGGCTGGGGCGGCGCATGGACCTGCCCGAGCCCCTTCTCAGCGAGTACGCGCTGAAGCGCCACGTCAACGGTCTGCTTCAGAAGAACACCACCTGCCAGGAGTTCATCAGCTTCCTGGGTGCCGGCTGCTACCACCACCACGTGCCGGCGATCTGCGACGAGGTCAATCGCCGCGGTGAGTTTCTGACCGCCTACGCCGGTGAACCCTACGACGACCACGGACGTTTCCAGACGCTGTGGGAGTACTGCAGCATGATGGGCGAGTTGCTGAACATGGATGTGGTCAACGTGCCCTGCTATGACTGGCTACAGGCCGCCGCCACGGCGTGCCGCATGGCGGCGCGGATGACCGGGCGCACGAGGATCCTGGTCGCACGCAGCAGCGGCCCGGAGCGGCTCTCCAAGATCGTGGACTACTGCAAACCGGAGCTGATGATCGATGTCCTGGACTACGATCCGAAAACCGGTCAGCTCGATCTCAATGCGCTGCGCTCGGAGCTGTCTGACGATGTTGCCGCCGTCTATTTCGAGAACCCGACCTTCCTCGGTGTGATCGAGGGACAGGGCGCCGACATTGCCCAGGCGGCACGGGACCGCGGCGCCGAGACCATCGTCGGCGTGGACCCCATCTCGCTCGGCGTCTTGACCCCGCCGGCCGACTACGGCGCAAACATCGCGTGCGGCGACGTCCAGGCGCTGGGTGTCCATATGCAATTCGGCGGCGGGACGGCCGGCTTCATCGCCAGCCGGGACGAGGTGCGGTACGTGCAGGAGTACCCGTCGCGCCTGTTCGGCATCGCGCCGACCGCGGTTCCGGGCGAGTACGGGTTCGGCGACGTGCTGTACGACCGGACCTCGTTCGGCGTTCGGGAAAAGGGCAAGGAGTTCGTGGGCACGGCCTCGGCGCTGTGGGGCATTACGGCGGGGGTGTACCTGGCGCTTATGGGACCCAAGGGGATGCAGGAGATCGGTGAGGGCATCCTGCAGCGTTCGCGCTACGCGATGCTGCGGCTCTCGGAAATCCCGGGGGTCGAAGCTCCGGCCTTCTCGTCCGCGCACTTCAAGGAGTTCGTGGTGAATTTCGACGGCACAGGCAAGAGTGTGGAAGAGATCAACGCGGCACTGCTCGAAGAGAGCATCTTCGGGGGCGTTGACCTGTCGAAGGACTTCCCGGAGCTCGGCAAGGCTTCCCTCTACTGCGTGACCGAGATTCACACCCAGGCGGACATCGACGCGCTGGTCGAAGCGCTAACCGCCATCGTCACCGCGTAGCCGTGGAGAGGAGACGACGCGATGCGTGATATCACGAAAGAGCGTTTTCAAGACGGGAAACCCCTCCTGCGGCGCTATCACCAGGCTCGCTGGGATGAACCCATCGTCTTCGAATTGAGTAGCAAGGGCGAGCGCGGCATCCTGATGCCCGAGGTCGAAAAGGGGATCCGAGACAAGGTCGGCGACGTGCTGGACGCTCTGCCCGAGGGCATGCGGCGCGAGCGCCCGCCGGCACTGCCCGAGATCTCGCAGCCGCAGGTGTTGCGGCACTACGTGCGGCTTTCCCAGCAGACCCTGGGCGCCGACTTCAACATCGATGTGGGCCAGGGCACCTGCACCATGAAATACAGCCCCAAGGTCCACGAGGACCTGGCACGCAGCCCGCAGGCCGCTTGTATCCACCCGTACCAGGCGGATGAGACCGTGCAGGGCGTGCTCGAGATCATGTACCGCTTCGAGCAGATCCTCAAGGAGGTGTCGGGGATGGATCGGTTTTCGATGCAGCCCGGCGCAGGATCCGCTGCGATCTACGCCAGTGCGTCGATCATCCGGAAGTGTCACGAGATGCGCGGCGAGGGAGACACGCGCGACGAGATCATCACCACGAGTTTCTCGCATCCGTCGGACGCGGCCTGTGCCAAGGTGGCGGGATACAACATCATTACGTTGCCACCGGACAGGGACGGCTACCCGGACTTCGAGGCGCTGAAGGCCGCCATCTCGGAACGTACGGCCGGCCTGCACATGACCAACCCTGAAGACACGGGGATCTTCAACCCGAACATCAAGGACTTCGTGGACCTGGCACACGAAAATGGAGCCCTGTGCTTCTATGACCAGGCCAATGCCAACGGCATCCTGGGGATCACCCGGTCGAGGGAGGCCGGGTTCGACCTGTGCCACTTCAACCTGCACAAGACCTTTTCGACACCACACGGCTGTGGCGGTCCCGCGGCCGGAGCGCTGGGAGTGACCGAGGAGCTCGCGCAGTTCCTGCCGACGCCCGTCGTGGCGTGGGACAATGGCACCTACCGTCTCGACTACGATCGGCCCAACAGCATCGGCAAGGTCGGGGCGTTCCACGGATCCGCGGGCTGCGTCATCAGGGCCTACGCCTGGGCCATGAGCCTGGGCGCGGACGGCATGAAGACCGCGGCCGAAGTGGCGGTGCTCAACAACAACTACTTCCTGAAGAAGGTGCTCGAGATCCCGGGCGCCACGGCGCCCTACGCGCCGGGCAAGTACCGCATCGAGCAGGTTCGGTACAGCTGGGAAGAGCTGGCCAGGGAAACGGGAGTGCGGTCCGAGGACCTCGGGGTGCGGGCGGCAGATTACGGCGTGCATTACTGGACCAGCCATCATCCGTTCGTGATCCCAGAGCCGATGACGCTCGAGCCGACCGAGTCCTACACCAAGGCGGAGCTCGACGAGTACGTCGAGATCCTGCGTGCCGTGGCCCAGGAGGCCCGCGACAACCCGGACAAGATCAAGAAGGGGCCGTACAACTGCCCGATCCACCAGGTGAATCACGATTCGTTCGACGACCCGAACGAGTGGGCCATCACCTGGCGGGCATACCAGAAGAAGAAGGACAAGTAGTCCGAGCATTGGTCTGATCGGACGGACGTCCTTTGAAACCCGAGCGGGCGCCCAATGTGCACACCACGTCCGAAGCTGGGCCTCATCGTCAACCCCGTGGCGGGGGTTGGCGGCGCCGTGGGGCTGAAGGGCAGCGACGGGGCTGATACGCAGGAGAAGGCGCTCGCCCTGGGTGCGGTCCCATGCTCCCTGCCACGAGCCACTCGGGCCCTCGAACGCCTGGCCAGGATCAAGGACACCTTCGATCTCGTCACCTGCGGCGGCCGGATGGGTCTGGAAGCGGCCCGGTCCGCGGGCCTGGTCGCCAGCGTCATCACGGAGCCGGGCGACGTCACCACCGCAGACGACACGCGCAGTGCAGCGCAAGCCATGGTCGGCCAGGGCGTGGACCTGCTCCTGTTCGCTGGGGGTGACGGCACCGCGCGCGACATCTCCAACGCCGTAGGCGACAGCCTGAGCGTGCTCGGCATTCCGACGGGCGTGAAGATCTACTCCGGAGTCTACGCGGTCAGCCCGGCGGCGGCGGGTGAGCTGGCCGCGGACTTCCTCCAGGGCAAGACACGGGAGACGCACGACGCCGAGGTGATGGATATTGACGAGGCGTCACTGCGACGTGGAGAGGTGTCCGCTCAGCTCTACGGCTACTTGCGGATCCCGCGGCAGCGGCGCCTGACCCAGGGTGTCAAGGCGTCGAGCGACGCTGGGGAAGCCGTGGCCGCGGCCGTGGCCGCCGCCGATGTGGTGGACAAGATGGTGGCGGGCCGCTACTACGTGATCGGGCCCGGCACCACGACCCGTGCGGTCATGTCCGAGCTGAGGCTCGAGGGAACGCTGGTGGGCGTGGACGTGGTTCGTGACGGCAAGCTGCAAGCCCGCGACGTTGGTGAGCGGCAGATCCTCGACCTGATCGGGGGACAGGACGCGTCGGTTGTCGTCTCGGTGATCGGCGGCCAGGGCTACCTGTTTGGACGGGGCAACCAGCAGATCAGCGCAGAGGTCATCCGTGACGTGGGTCGGGAGAACATCATCGTGGTCGCGACCCGCGCGAAGCTCAACAGCCTCCAGTGGCGGCCGCTCCTGGTGGATACCGGGGATGACGAGGTGGATGCCATGCTGAGCGGCTACATCCGCGTGGTGACCGGCCACGATGAACAGGCCGTGTGCAAGGTAAGAGGCTTCGAGGTTCAGGATCGGCCCGAGGCCGCTTCAGAAAGAGCAGAACATGGTGAGTGACAGCATATTGAACGCCATCTCGTTGGAAGGAAAGGTTGCGGTGATCTCGGGAGCCGCGTCCGGGATTGGGCTGGGCATGGCACGGAAGCTGGCCGAGGCTGGCGCCGCCATCGGGGTGCTGGACGTCAACGAGGAGGGCGGTGCCGCGGCCGTCAAGGAGCTCGAAGCGTTGGGGGCGAAGGCGAGGTTCTTCGGGTGCGACGTGCGCAGCGACGCGGACTGCGCGGCAGCCGCGCGGGGCGTGGTAGACGCCTTCGGCAAGATCGACATACTCTGCAACAACGCGGGGGTGGCGCGGCGCAAGAACGTGGTGGACCTGGCCGAGAGCGACTGGGACCTGGCCATCGACGTGACGCTCAAGGGAGTGTACATGCTCTCGCATCACGTGGTGCCCTACATGATCGCGAACGGTGGCGGCGCCATCGTGAACACCGGGTCGGGCTGGTCGCTGCGGGGCGGTGAAGACGCGGTGGCCTACTGCGCGGCCAAGGGTGGGGTGCTGAACCTCACGCGCGCCATGTGCATTGACCATGGGAAGCACAATATCCGGGTCAACGTGGTCTGCCCGGGCGACGTTGACACACCCATGCTGCGCAGCGAGTGCGAGCAACTGGGAGGCACCTACGACGAGAAATTCAAGGCAGAGTGCGCCGAACGGCCCCTGGCCCGGCTGGGTACGCCGGAAGACATCGGCAACGCCGTGCTGTTCCTCGTCAGCGAGCTCGCATCCTGGGTCACCGGCGCCCATCTGGTGGTGGATGGCGGCGGGATCAGCTCGTAGGGCCTTGCTCTTCGGACTCCACTCCCGCGCCTCAAGGGTGGCGGGCGCGACACTCCCCAAGCTTGCTGTTCGTTCATGCGCCCATGGTGAAGCGACATCGTCGTTCGGGCCGCGGGAGCCGCTATACTGACCATCGAGGAGCCTGAGATGTTCTCGGCCCGCCTGTCCTCCCTCGCCACCCTCGCGATCGTCGTCCCCTCGCTGCTCGGCTGCGCCGGGATGCCGAAGCGCTCCTACACCGCCGAGGAGATGCGGGCGGAGCTCGAGACGCGGGTCTCGACCCAGATGCGGGACGAGATCGTCATCCCCTTCGAGATCGACGACGAGATCCGCCAGCTCGCTCGAGACGTCACCCGGGACGCCTCGAGCGAGAGCGAGAAAGTGCGGGCCATCGTCCACACGATCATCGGTCTGGAGGGCTTCTCCATCTCCTACGACTGGCTCTCGAACAAGACGGCCCAGGAGGTCTTCCGCGAGGGGAAGGGCAACTGCCTGGCCTACAGCAACCTGTTCGTGGGCATGGCGCGCGCGGTCGGTCTGGACGCCGCCTACGCGGACGTCCGCTTCACCGAGCGCATCACGAAAGAAGCGGAGATGGTCGTCAGGAGCACGCACATCACGGCCGCGGTGAGGCGTGCGGGCGGCACCGGCATCATCGACTTCACCGCCACACCGGAACGAAAGTACGTCGGTTTCGAGGTGATGGACGATCTCGAGGCCATCGCCAACTTCTACAACAACCAGGGCTTCGTCTACGGCTACTTCACGGAGACGGAGGACGTCGACTTCGATCCCCTGGAGAAAGAGCTCGAGATGTACCGGCTGGCGCTGGAGGTCCTCCCGACCTTCCACCGTGCCCGAAACAACCTCGGGGTCGCGCTCCGCCGCCGCGGCCGGGTCGATGAAGCCATCGAGCAGTACCGGTTGGCCCTCGAGCACGACCCCAACTACGCCGAGGCTCGCTCGAATCTGGGGACGGCCTATCTGCATCAGGGCCGTACCGAGGAAGCCCTCGAGGAGTTCCGCATCGCCGCCAGGAACGCCGGTGGCGATGCCTACATCCGCCATCGTCTGGGGGTCGTGTACCTTCGGCTTGCCCGGTACCCGGAAGCGATGGAGCAGTTCCGCAAAGCCCTGTCCAAGGAGCCGCAGCTGGCCGACGCGCGCTTCCACCTCGGCGAATGCTACCGGCGCCTGGGGGACGAGGAGAAGGCGATCGAGGAGTACGAGGCCGCCCTCGGGATCGATCCCAACTACGTCCCCGCTCGGACGAGGCTGGAGCACCTGTCCCGATCCAGGGAGTTGCCCCAGTAGCTCTCAGGGTTCGTGCTACTAGCCCGCGATGCCGCCGCCGTCCACGACCAGCGCCTCGCCGGTTATGAAAGAGGAGTCGTCGGACGCTAGAAAGAGGACCGCACGGGCGATCTCCTCGGCGGTGCCGATCCGGCCGAGCGGGCGATCCGATGCACCGGCGACGTAGTCCTCCCACGACATGCCGCGCTTGTCGGCGTCGTCGGCTAGCATCGGCGTCTCGACGTCACCGGGGCAGACGCAGTTGACGCGGATCCCGTCGGGGCCGTGATCGATCGCCATGGCCTTGGTCATGACGACAAGACCGCCTTTGGCGGCGCAGTATGCCGCCGCCCGGTCGCCGCCGAGGATCCCCCAGCCCGAGCTGGTGTGGATGATCGATCCGCTGCCGCGCTCGATCATCGAGGGGAGGGCATACTTCGACATCAGGAAGGCGCCCTTCAGGCTGGAGTCGATGGTCTCGTCCCACTCCTCCTCCGTGCATTCCGGCACCGTCTTCGGATGGAAGACCCCGGCGTTGTTGAACAGCACGTCGATTCGACCGAACCGCTCCAGCGTCTGCTCGACGGCCTGCCGGCACTCGTCGGCGACACGCACGTCGGAGCGGATGAACATCGGCCTCGCCCCCGGCCTCGTTGATGGCCCGTACGACCTGCTCGCCGCGCTCCTGGTTGCGTCCGGTGAGCACGACGGCTGCGCCCTCGCTGGCGAATAGGGCGGCGGTGGCGCTACCGATGCCCGAGTTGCCGCCGGTGATCAGCGCCACCTTGCCTTCCAGTTTCATCGGGATGATCTTCCTGCGGCGGTTTCGGTGTCGCCCGACGCGCGGGCGTCGGCGTCGGAATTCTCTACTCGTGGCTCCACTGGCTGCACAGGCCACCGGTCGTTTCCCCGCCGTCCATCACGTAGACGTGGCCGGTCGCGAAGGCGGCGTCTTCCGAGGCCAGAAAGGCGAACAGCGCGGCGATCTCCTCGGGCTTGGCGTGCCGGCCGAAGGGAATCTTGCGATTGACCGCATCGAGCATGGCATCACTGTACTCGGCGCGCTGCATCGGCGTCAGCACGTAGCCGGGAGAGATCGGCGTTGACCCGGACGACGGGGGCGAGCTCGAGAGCCATCGACTGGGTCAGCGCGATCACGCCGCCTTTGCTGGCGCTGTAGTCGGCGTAGTGCGGGATAGCCGGTGCTGCCGCCGGTGGAGGCGGTGTTGAGGATCACCCCGGAGCCTCTGGCGACCATGTGGCGAGCTGCCGCTTGCGCCACCTGGAAGACCCCCTTGAGGTTGACGCCTAGAACCTCGTCCCACTCCTCCGGCGTGATGTCGAGGAAGTCGTGCCGGATGCTGATGCCGGCATTGTTGATCACCACGTCGAGCGAGCCCATGCGCTCGATCGCCTCGCCGACCGCCGCCTGCACCTGCTCGAAATCCGAGACGTCGGCGTCGATCACGGCGGTGAGACCGGGTAGCTCGGTGGCTGACCCGTTCGCGTGCCTCGGCGCTGCGATCGAGCACGCAGACGGCACAGCCCTCCTCCAGGAAGCGGGTCGCCGTGGCTTGCCCGATGCCGCTGGCGCCCCCCGTGACCAGTACGTTCTTGCCCTTCAAACCTCGCATCGGTGCTCTCCTGTGGATCGGAAGTATAGACCGTGGAGGAGGAGGGCTTTCGGCCCGGAGGGGGATCGGTGGCCCGGACCTTCGGCGATCGGGCGAATTTCTACCCCCACGTGCACGCGCTGCCGGCGCCGGGTGCGGCAGGAGGCCGAAGACGCGCAGAGGGAGACCCGGGCAGACGTGCCCCAGCCGAGCTGGGACGAGGTGCGCGCCGAGGACCCGCGGGAGCCTTGCCGCTACCCGGCGGCACGGATCCCTTTCCGGTGCGCCGTCGGGATCGTCACGCGCTTCCTTCACCGCCGGCCCCACCAGCGCTACCGCCTGCTCCCCGATTGCGTGGTCGCGGAGCTCATGAGCATCCACCGGGAGAACCACGTCGTGGAGTCCCAGAAGCTGCTGCGACCCCACGTGGTCGTGGTCACCAACGTCGGCCTCGACCACACCGACGCCATGGGAGACACGCGGGACGAGGTCGCGTCGGTGCTGGCTGAATGTCTCACCCCGGGATCGGACGTGTTCGTGCCGGAGACCGAGCGCCTGGAACCGCCCGAAGCAATGGCCCGGCGACGGGGGGCCAGGACCCACGCCGTTCCGAGCCCCCCCCGAGGGAGCTGAACCTTCGAGCCGTCGCGCCAGGATGCACGTCTCGCGGAGCGTTCGACGAGCGTCGGGACAGCCTGAGCGGCTCCGGCCCGCCCCCACCTTGCCGCGGAGATAGAATCCGAAGCGCCTCCGCACGAGGTGGGAGGGACACACGATGAAGATCACCGGCCTCAAGGTCTATCAGGTCGACCTGCCTCTGCACGAGGGGCAGTACAGCTGGTCCGAGGGCAAGAGCGTCGACGTCTTTGACTCGACGGTCGTCGAGCTCGAGACGGACGACGGGGCTGAAGGGATACGGCGAGGTCTGTCCCGCTCGGTCCGGTCTACCTTCCCGCCTACGCCCCGGGCGCCCGGCTCGGGATCCAGGAGATCGGCCCCGAGCTGATCGGGGACGACCCGACGCAGCTGGAGGTCCTCAACCGCAAGATGGACCGCCTGATGAAGGGGCATCCCTACGTCAAGTCCGCAATCGACATGGCGTGCTGGGACATCCTCGGCAAAGTGGCCGGCCTGCCGGTCTGCCATCTGCTCGGGGGGCGCTACGGCGACGACTTCGTGCTGTACCGAGCCATCTCGCAGCGACCGGCGGCCGAGATGGCCGAGAACGTCGCCGGCTACCGCGCCGAGGGCTACCGGCGCTTCCAGCTCAAGGTCGGCGGCAAGCCCGATGACGACATCGACCGGATCCGGGCGGTGCGCCAGGTTCTTCCACGCCGAGCGACAAGCTGATCGCCGACGCCAACACCGGGTGGCTCATGCACGAGGCCATGCGGGTGGTCAATGCCGTGCGCGACGTCGACGTGTACATCGAGCAGCCGTGCGCGAGCTACTCGCAGTGCCTCAGCGATTCGGCGAAACACGACGCTGCCGTTCGTGCTCGACGAGGTGATCGACTCGATCGATGCGATCCTTCGGGGGGCGGCGGACGGCGCGATGGATGTCGTCAACATCAAGATCAGCAAGCTCGGGGGCCTCACCCGGGCCGCTCAGGCCCGCGATCTGTGCGTGTCCCTCGGGATCGCTATGACCCTCGAGGACAGCTGGGGGGGCGACATCGTTACCGCCGCGATCGCTCACCTGGCGCACAGTACGCCGCCCGAGCTCCTCTTCACCTCCACCGACTTCAACAGCTACGTCACGAAGTCGATCGCGGACGGCGCCCCGCAACGCAAGAAGGGTCGGATGGCCGCTTCCACCGAGCCGGGGCTCGGCGTCCGCCCGCGCTTCGACGCCCTGGGCGATCCCGTCTGGGCTTGCCCATGAAGCGCTCTGCGGCCACTCGAAGCCGGCACGAGGCGCTCGAGCTCGTCGAACCAGAAGACAGGGCCGGCCGATGTCGGGCTATTCACAGAAACTTCAATCTGCGGGCCCCGGTCCGGGCTTGCCGCTGTTTTTCGCTTCTCATAGACTTGCGAGAATTCGAGGCTCGGCTCTTGTCTGAAGCGGCCTTCTTTGCAGATCGAGCGAAGAAACCGAGGACGCAGCCATCGGATCTTGCCGCCGATCGCCGCGGGGCCCGGTCGTCATGAGGTTGGCCGGTGGCCAAGACGCTCTCGAGAAGGGGGCCGCCTCAACCAGTCAGGTGACGGACGCCATCGTGGCCAAGCTGCGATCCAGCTGAGGACTGAGCCTGAGTAGTCAGCTAGAAGTCCGGAGTCATTGATGGGCCAAACGCTCGTTGAGAAGATAGCTCAGCAATCTGCGGTTGGGCTCGCGGAGAATCACACCGTCCGGAGTGGAGACTACCTGTCGATTCGGCCCGTCCACGTCATGACCCACGACAACACGGCCGCCGTCATTCCCAAGTTCCGATCAATGGGCGCGAAGCGGATCTCCGACCCCGGCCAGCCCGTGTTCGCTCTCGATCATGACATCCAGAACACGGGCCCCGAGAACCTGGCCAAGTACGCCAAGATCGAGGCCTTCGCCAGGCAGGAGGGGGTGGCCTTCCATCCGGCCGGTCGGGGGATCGGTCACCAGGTGATGGTCGAGGAGGGTTTCGTGTTGCCCGGTACCTTCGTCGTGGGGTCGGATTCTCATTCCAATCTCTACGGTGCCATCGCGGCTCTCGGGACACCTGTCGTTCGCACCGACGCCGCAGCGATCTGGGCAACGGGCCGCACGTGGTGGCAGGTTCCGGACGTGGTCCGCGTTGGGCTCAATGGCCAGCTCAGGCCCGGCGTCGTCGGCAAGGACGTCATCGTTGCGCTGTGCGGGGTGTTCAACAACGACGAAGTACTCAACTGCTGCATCGAGTTCAGCGGTCCGGGCGTCGCGAGCTTGAGCATCGAGGAGCGGATGACGATCAGCAACATGACCACGGAGTGGGGCGCTCTGGCCGGGGTCTTCTTGTATGACGAAATCACCCGCGATTACCTGCTTGCTCGCGCGGAGTCCTTCAAGGAGCGCGGTGACCGGGAGCCGCGCCTGACGACGAAGAGCATCGCTGAGCTGGACCCGGAGATGCTTCAGGCGGATCCGGATGCCCACTATGCCAAGGAGCTGGACTTCGACCTGTCGGCGGTCACGCCCTTCGTGTCGGGGCCGAACACGGTGAAGATCATCACGCCCCTGGCGGAGCTGGAGCAGCAGGGTGTGCGGATCGACAAAGCCTACCTGATGAGCTGCGTGAACGCACGGCTCCAGGATTTCGAGGCCGCGGCGGCCGTGATGCGAGGAAAGCGCGTCGCCGAGCACGTCGATTTCTATATCGCCGCCGCATCCGATGAGGTCGAGCACCAGGCCAGGGACCGCGGCTACTGGCAGATCCTCGTCGAAGCCGGGGCGACCGAGCTCCCGCCGGGCTGTGGCGCCTGCATCGGCCTTGGAATGGGAACGCTCGAAGCGGGCGAGGTCGGCATCTCCGCGACAAATCGAAACTTCAGGGGACGGATGGGATCGCGTGAAGCCTCCGTCTATCTGTCCAGCCCGGCAGTGGTGGCTGCCTCCGCCGTGGCCGGGCGCATCGCCGCGCCGGAGCAAACCGACATGACGCCGCGCGAACTCAGAGAGCAGCTGTCCGCCGGCAGCACCTGTCGCGTGAACCCTCGCGAGGAGACCACGACGGACCAGGTTGCGATCCTGCCCGACTTCCCCCAGCGAATCGAAGGCGAGCTGCTCTTCGTGCCACAGGACAATCTCAATACCGACGGCATATACGGAAAGGACTACACCTACAAGGATGGCATGACGCCCGAGCAGATGGCCGCCGTTGCGATGGAGAACTATGATCCGGAGTTTCAGCGCGTCGCCAGGAAAGGTGACATTCTGGTCGGCGGCTACAACTTCGGCAGCGGCTCATCTCGCGAGCAGGCGGCCACCGCGCTGAAGTTCAGAGGCTTGCAGATGATCGTTGCCGGCTCCTACTCCCAAACATACAAACGCAACTCCTTCAACAACGGCTATGTCGTGATCGAGTGCCCGAAGCTCGTCGACGAGCTCAAGGCGGCGCATCGGGACAGCACAGCCCTGACCATCCGCACCGGTCACCTCGCCAAGGTTGATTTCGTCCGGGCCCAGATCGAGTATGCAGGGAGTCAGTACTTCTTTGCCCCTCTGGGTGAAGTGGCGCAAGAACTGATCGTGAAGGGCGGATTCGAGGCGGTGATCCGCGACCAGATAACCAGGAGATGACCCAGTACACGAACCTGTGTCAACAATTAGGTCTGCGCCACCGCACGCTCGACAACCTGTAGACGGAGGAATCAGTGAGCGAACTGACGGGGATCAACCTGGCGATGCAAACCCCGATGCATGCCGACGGCAGCATCGACTATGCACGCTGGGAAGAACTCATCGACCTCTATATCGACGCCGGCGTCCACGGGCTCGTGCTCGGTGCCGGCACGGGGCAGCACCCCTACCTGACCCAACAGGAATGCAATCGGCTTTACGAGCTCGGCGCCGGGCGTATCGAGGGACGCTGTAGGCTGATCTGTCAAACTTCGGCGTTGGTGCTCGACGAAGTGATCGAGCGCAGCAAACACGCTCAGGGGCTTGGCGCCGATGCGCTGATGATCTTGCCGCCCTACCTCGAAGGCCCGGAAGACGACGACGGGCTGTTTGCATTCTACGAGGCCATCGATGCCGTGGTCGAGACCGACATCATCGGCTACAACATCCCGCAGGCCACCGGCATCGGCGTTTCGGTCGACCTGTTCAAGCGCCTGAACCAGCTCGAGCACTTCAAGTACATCAAGGACAGCGCCGGCGATCTGACCACGCACCAGGAATACCTCGCCACCGGATACAGGGTGTTGAACGGGTGCGACACCACTACCGTGTTCAGCTTCATCGCCGGGGCGCACGGGTGTATCTGGGGTGGCGCAAACTACATGCCCCGCGAGGCCGTGCGCCTGTTTGAGCTGGTCACGAGCAACGATGTCGCCGGCGCAATGGAGCTGTGGGCGCAAATGATCCCGTCGCTGCTCTGCCTCTGGAGAGGCAACTATGTTGCGAAGGTCAAGGCGGCCTGCCGGCAGCGTGGCTTCGATGGCGGTGGCGTGCGCGCGCCGCTCCGGAATCTAGCACCGGACGAGACGCGTGAGCTCGCGGCCTCTCTCGAGCCCCTGGGTCGAACTGCATAGGAACGGCGGACGCATGCGACAACGCAGCAGCTGATCTCGATGCGGCCCTTCTCGCGGTACGTGATGCGGAGGTCGTCGGGCAGCGGCGTGATGGCGGCGGCCGCGGGATGGACGAAGGACCCGAGGCTGATACCCGACAGGACACTTGAAGCGACGTACGGGGACCTCAACGCGGGAACAATGGGGACCGTTGCTCTACCCCAGTAGGTGACCAGCACTATGACCCCAAACAACGACTTGGCTCCCAGCAGAACCCACTGGGAGTTCACCACCCTCGGTTGCATGTACGTTGGGTACATGGCGTTCATTCTCTCCAGGACCGTTCTCGCAGTTGCAAGTCCTGAGATGCTCAACGATCCGAGCCTCGAACTCGACGAAGCCAGCTACGGGGATATTGCTGCCTGGGGAATGGCGGGAATGATCACGGGAAAGCTCCTGACCGGAGTGCTTGCCGATTGGCTCGGTGGACGGAGAGTGTTCCTGATGGGTCTCTCCATCGCCGCCTTTCTCACAATTGCATTTGCCTGGGGCACCTCCGCTACCGCCTTCGCCACCATGAACTTCCTCATACTGTTCGCAATGGCCGCAAGCTGGCCAGCGATGGCCGCCATTATCAGGGTATGGTATCCCTCAACCAAGTACGGAAGAGTGTGGGGGGCACTGTCAACCAGTTCCCGCCTGGGTGCCTCCATTTCATTGATATTGCTGGGAATGCTGCTCACAGTCCTCTCCTGGGAGAATGTATTTCGGACTGCTGGGATCATGATTCTCTGCGTAGCCGCAGGCATCTCTTTCTATCTCAAAGCGAGCCCAAAGGACGTTGGGCTCCCCGCTCTAGACGATCAAGTCGCGCCTGAAGGCTCTGACGGACGAAACGAGCCAAATGCTGCCCAGAAAGCACCTCACTTTCTAGATGACAAGAATCCAGCCGAAGCACTATGGGCGTTCGCGAAGAGCGGACGTTTCTGGCTGATATGCCTGAGCCTGATGTGTACGACGATATTGATGGATTTTCTCGTGTTTCTGCCACTGTATCTTACTTCCTTTGAAGGAGTGTCCTCTGCTCAGGCCGGTTCTTGGGCCTCCGCATTTCCAATCGGGTGTTTGCTTGCCCTGGTTGCGGGAGGCGTCATGTATGACAGGGTGTCACGAAGAGGAAGAATCGGTCTCCTGGGTGGTATGTTGGGAGGCACCTGTATTTGCATTGCGGCACTGTGGTGTTTGAAGGAACTGCCGATGATTCCGGAGTCTCTCGGATTTCCTCTTGCGATTGTGATCCTGTTCTTCTACGGGGTTACGCTGGCGCCACCATACTATTTGCCACCGAGTGTCTTTTCCAATGAGTTTGGGGGAAGACACTGCGCGCTTCTGGTGGGGCTGGTCGATGCTGCTGCCTTCTTCGCGTCGATGCTCTATCTGATTGCGGGAGGCAGAATGGTGAAGACGTGGGGGTGGCAGAGCGTGATTGAGTTGTTTCTGGTGATAGCTGTAGTGGGAACTCTGATTACGGTCTGGTTCGCCTTCGAGGATTACCGACGGTTTCATACCAATCGTGTGGGATGGTCAGCGTCGAAGTCTGGTTAGAGGTCGACGGCGGGCCGCCGCACCGGCGAGGGCGGCCTGGCCACGACGCCATCGGCCATCGCCCTTCCACGATCGCGGTAGGTGAGCAGCGCGTGCACGTGGGGGTGGACGTTCGCCCGGTCGGCCGCATCTATCACCGTCACTGGTTCACTCAGGCCCCCCTGGTGATCGGCGTCTGCGGCCTGCTGGCACGCGCCTGGGTGCGTCGGGACGGCCGGAGCTACCTGGATGTCGACGTCGCCATCGTGATGGACCACCTGATTCTGGCGGCCGCCGACGCCGGGCTGGGCACCTGCTGGATCGCCGACTTCGACGCCGCGGCCGCTCGCGAGGCTCTCCAGCTGTCCGAAGGCGTGGAGCCGATGCTCTTCACCCCCCTGGGCTGGCCTGCCGACACCCCGGGGAGCAGGCAGCGGAAGCCGATCTCCGAGCTCGTCCGCTACGAGCGCTGGTAGCAGCCGCCCGGGCTCAACTCATGGGGCGTTGCCTATCGGACAACCGGCCCGGCGCCCGACCACATCAAGGCTCTCCAGGCGGCGATGCTGGAGCTCGAAGCTGCTCGAAGCGCCTAGCCCGCACCACAAACTCCTCGGCGTGGATCTTCTCCTCCCCGGCCGCCGCCGACAGGAGCGCCTTCACCGTCTTCGCCGCCCGCGACAGCTCGCCCACTGCCGCGGCCGCGGGCTATCGATCTCGAAGCTCGGGGAAACCCTCCGGCGGGCGTCGATGGCGTGTCGCCTGCTCGTAAGCGTAAGCGAGCTCGATGAGCCTTCCTTCCGCGTACGGACGCCCGAGCATCTGCAACCCGGCGGGAAGATTCCCGTACGAGTAGCCCATGGGTACGGTTACCGCCGGCATTCCCGTCGCGGGCGCAACGAGCTGGCTGTTGTCCCCCTTGTACTCTTCGCTCGGCTTGTCGAGATGCGCGGGGGGGTTCGTCCACGTCGGGTAGAGAAGCGCGTCGACGTCGTCGCGATCCATCGCGGCGATGACATCGGCGAGGTAAGCCTGACGTCCGGGATGCTCGGCGTAGTCCGGGCACGGCGGATCCCATTCGGACGGCGGGACGTCCAACGGCCAGTCCATGCGCTCTGCGAGGCTGCTCTTGACGTATTCGGAGTAGTCGCCGTTCTCGTACGCCTCCTTCACGTCCCGAATGGGCGCGTCGGCGCCGAGTGATTGCAGATAGATGAACATGTCGTATCGGAAGCGATCGCAAGAACCGTCGTCGCCTTCCAGGTGCTCGTCGAACTCATCGACTTCGACGGGGTCGACGATCTCGGCGCCCGCCGCGCGAAGCTCTTCGAGGGCCTTCTCGAAGATCTTCGTGATCTCGGGGTCGGCATCCTCGGTGTCGACGAGCGCGCGCAGGACTCCAAGGCGGGCGCCCTTCAAGGCGTCGGCGCGTAGAAATCTCGTGTAGTCGTCCTCCCGCTTGCCGCGGCCGAGCTCGGTATAGGGGTCCGCGGGATCGAAGCCGGCAACGACGTCGAAGAGCCGCGCACCGTCTTCAACGGTGCGGGTCATCGGCCCGGCGATGTCGTAGTCGAAGTAGAGCGGGATCACGCCGTCTCGGCTCGTGAGGCCGATCGTAGAGCGGATCCCGAAAAGCGCGAGATGTGACGAAGGTCCGCGAATCGAGTTCCCGGTATCCGAGCCGAGTCCGGCCACACCGAAGCTCGCGGCCACTCCGGATGCCGTTCCTCCGCTCGATCCCGCCGGTACACGGTCGCGCGCATAGGCGTTCGAGGTGGTGCCGTAGGACGAGCTCACCGTTTGGCGGGGGCTGAACGCCCACTCCGCCATGTTCGTCTTCGCAAGCACGATGGCGTCAGCCTCACGGAGCTTCCGCACCATGAAGGCATCGTCGGGCGGAACGCTCTGTTTCAGCGCTACCGATCCACCGGTCGTCGGCAGATCGTGGGTATCGAAGTTGTCCTTGACGAGGATGGGGGCACAGAAGAGCGGCCCGAGCTCCTGGCCATCGGCCACAGCGGCGTCGATCTCGTCCGCACGCGCGAGCGCATTCGGATTGATGACGGTGATGGCGTGGAGCCCCGTCTCCTGGTCGTAGGCTTCGATGCGATCGAGATAGGCCTCGACGACGAGCCGACACGTGGTTCTCCCGGACAGAATCGACTCCTGGATTTCCGCAATCGTGGTCTCGACGACAGGAATTCGCTCCGGCACGGACGACTGGCAGCTCGCGAGCAGAAGGGCCCCGATGATCGCTTTCGACTTCATGGCGGAGAAGCCTAGCATGGTACGTGCACACAAACTTCGAGTAGCACTTCAAGTGACAGAGCTGTGCCCCGACCTTGCAGGCTGGACGTTACGCCGGAAGTTCGAGCGAAGACGGGGGTCGCAGGTCTCCTCGGGGACGCTCGAGCCATTGGATGGCCCCTGCGCTGAGCGCGACCCCAAGGAGCCAGCCAGCCACGACATCGCTGGGCCAGTGTACGCCGAGGTAGAGCCGGCCCACCCCGATGAACACCCCCACGACGAGGCCCACGCTGTAGCCGACAACCCTGGCCCCTGGACGGGATCGGAGCGCTATCCAGCCGAGGAGGGGATAAAGGGCGGTCCCCGCCGTGGCGTGGCCGCTGGGGAACGACGCGCTCGTCACCGTGACGAGATGAGGCCACAGTGCCGGCCGCGCTCGGCCCACGGCGAGCTTGACGAGCTCGGGCAGCAGCGCCGTCAGCAGGCCGACGGCGACCCAGGCAATGGCGGCCCGACGCTGCCGCCGGGCCAGGTGCCAGACGGCCATGACGGTGACGAGCAGCCCACAAAACCCCCACGTGCCGATCTCGTTGGAGAAGAGGAAGAGGGAGTCGAGCCCCGGGCTGGAGTGTCCGCGAATCCAGTTCAGTATGGCGCAGTCCATGGAGGCTCACGATTCTCCGCTGTCGCCGATCGGGGTTCAAACGCCGGCTCCACCCCGCATCTTCCGCCCGAGCGCCGCCCGAGCGCCACCGCTCACGGGCACTCGAGGGTGTATTTCGCGCCAAACGGCGCCCACACCGGCGCCCGGGACCTTGACCTCGGCGAGCGCATAAGATCCCTCGCGCGCCTAAGGGGTGTTCGAAGAAACCGCCGGAGCATCAACAAGGAGAGTTCCGACCTCACTCATCGGACTCGCGGGGCAGGGCCTTCAACACCTCTCTGGTGAGATCCCAGCGGTCGAAGCCTTGCCGGCCGTAGTCCAGGCCGCGGCGGACGATGACGAGGTCGTGGGTCGGGACCACGATGACGTACTGCCCGCGGTTGCCCACCGCCGCGTAGGCGCTCCTGGGCACGTCCTTTCGCTCGTCGGGTACGAGCCACCATTGGCCACCGTAGAAGTTCCCCCGTTCGGCGGTGGATGGCGCCGGCTTGCGAACGAAGTCGATCCATTCCCTGGAGAGGAGGCGTTCGCCCTTCCATGTGCCACCTTGCAGGTAGAAGAGCCCAAACCGCGCCAGGTCTCGTGCGTTCGTGTACACCTGGCTGCTCAGGATGAAGTCCCCAAAGCGGTCCACGCTCACTAAGGTGTTGCGCATGCCGATGCGATCGAGGAGCGCCCGCCGGGGGAACTCGAGATAGGACTCCCCGTCGCCGAGGGCCAGCTTCATGGCATAGACGGCGAGCAAGGTGTCGTAGTTCTCGTAGTCCCAGTAGGCTCCAGGTTCGCGGACCAGTCCCCGGTTCCTCATGCCGTGGATCGAGCTGGCACCCGCCCAGTAGGACATGCCAGAGCCGGTGGCGTATTCGAGTCCAGCGTTGTCCACGGGATACAGGCCACTGGACATGTTCAGCACATGGCGGAGCGTAATGGCCGAGCGCGGATCGCTCCCCGGTGAGGAGAGCTCTGGGAGAAACGGGAATCCCAGCGGCTCGTCGAGATCAAGACGCCCCTCGTCGACGAGCATGCCGATGAGGGTCACGGCGATGCTCTTCGCCGCCGACCAGGTGCGGGTTCTCGTCGTGACGTCGACCCCAGGCGCATAGCGCTCGTGGAGGATCTCCCCGCCTTTGACGACCAGCAGGCTGAGGGTCACCTGCTCCGGGGACTCGCGTTCAAAGGCCCAGTCGGAGGCCGCCTGAAGGGCCGCCGCGTCCACTCCCGGGGGAAGCGGCTCGTCTTCGGTCAGGTCGCCATCCGGCCAGGGAATCTCCGCGGGGCTCCCGGCTGGCGCTGGCATGTGGAGAACCGGCAGGCTGTCCAGGTCCTCGAAGGTCTGGTCGGGAGCCAGGATGACACATCCAAGCCCCTCTCGAAACGCGGCGCGCATGGTCGGCGTACCCCCTGGCGCCCCGACCGCTATCGTCTTGCGCTCCCTATCGACGACGTAGTCTCCTCCGTCCGGTGTGCCGACCGGGTGCCGCAAGAAGGCCACCTCCTGGGCGAAGACCTGTTCGATGGTCCGGTTCGACGTGAACAGGCCGTTGCACATGAAGATGGCCTGCTGACCGCGTTGGATCATGTCTCGATTGAAGCGCCAGTGATCGTAGGTCGCCTCTTGCGCCAGGGCCGTCTGTCCGGTCCCCACACCGACGACGGTGGCGATAGACAGGCCGATCGCGAGGTTCATCTCGTACATGGGTCTTCCCCTTCTTGAACCGATAGCCTAACGCCTGCGAAGGAGGAGGGGGGGCATCGCCTTCCTCCGCTTCGACGATCCGTCGGGCTCAAGCCCCGGCCCGCGCTCTTTCGACCGCGCGGGATCTAGCCGAGCGGATGCTTCCTGTCCTTCAGGGGAAACCTCAGCGGTCGTCCTTGCAGATGGGAGGCGTACACTGCCATGATCATCTCCAGGGTGGCGCGTCCCTCGTCGCCGCTGACGACCGACTGACCTCCGGTCTCCGCCGCACGGATGAGGTCCTCGACGATCCGCTTGTTGGCCGCTTCGAAACCGGTCAGGCCAGAGGGGTCGGCGTTGCTCGGGGCGTTCGGAAGGTCCCGCCACTTCGATCCCGTCTTGCCTGGCGACCAGAGAGGATCCGGCAGGTAATAGATCGAGGGATCGGGACCGATGTGGACGTGGACGATCCCCGTCGAGCCGTAGACCACGATGTTGAACCGGCCATGGTTGCGATCCCGGAAGGCTCCGTCGATTCGATCGATCGCCTGGGATGCGAAGTGCCCCTGGACGCTCCCTGGGAACGCGTAGGTTGCATGGATCGAATCGCCCGCTACGAGGCCGAGAGGCTCGGTCGCGGCCCGGCCGTCGTCCCGCGTGATGTCCCTGCCCTTTTCGGTGACCCGAGCGAAGCACCACAGCGGCTCCCCGGCGATGTAACGCATCAGGTAGAGGCAATGCGTGCCCAGGACCATGAGGTCCTCGCCTCCGGCGCGGCCATCCTCCTTCCCCCGCGTGCGGATCTCGAGAAGCTGGCCGATCAAACCCTCCCCGATGAGCTTCTTCAGATGCACGATCGAAGGAGCGACGCGGACGTGGTGTGCGATGACGGTTCTGATAGAGTGTTTCTCGGCCACGGCGAGGATCGCATCGGCTTCTTCGAGGGACGCGGCCATGGGTTTCTCGCAATAGACGTGAGCGCCGACCTCCGCAGCAGCCGTGAACATCTCCACGCGGTGCTCCACCCATCGCGGTCCTACCGAGACGAGGTCGGGCTTCTCCTCGCGAAGCATCTCCCGCCAGTCGGCGTAGGAACGCACGGCTCCGGTCCGCTTCGCGGCAGCGGACCGGCCTTCATCTTCGGGATCGGCCACCGCCACGACCGTCACGCCGGGGATCTTCTGAAATGCCATGTCCAGGTCGTGGCCGTAGTTGCCCCGTCCGGTGTGGCCGATCACACAGGCGCGATAGCTCTTGCCTCTTCTCTCCTGCAGGGCTCCCCCTACGGCAGGGAAGCTCAGGAAGGCGGCGGCCCCCGCGCGCGTGAACTCGCGCCGCGTCATGTGCTTGCGCATCTTCGATCCTCCACCCTCCTCACCCGAGCTCAGCGTTCGGCCAGGCCATTCTTCTCGACGAGCCTACCACCCAGCGGCGATCCACCGTCGACGTCAGGGGTGGTGTGGGCGCGCGACGTCGGAGGGAGCTCGTCGCAGTCGAGGTAGCGGGCCAACGAGCGCGGTCAGCTCCTCGGCGGTCAAGGCGGACGGGGCATGGGCCACCTCCTTGAAGAGATTCTCGCGGAGCAACGCCCGCAGGTCATCCTCACCACCGGGTGGTAGACTCCCGCGCCGGCCCGAGCGTCCGCCGGCAGGATCTCGACCATGACTGCGATGCCGCGAGGCGCCGGATTGGCGGGGGTGCCCCCGCGCGTCCTTTTTCAAGGAGTTGTCATCGTGGCTGCATTCCACAGGCTCGCCCGCCGGCTGCGGCTGCCGATTCCGGCCGCCGCGGCATTCGTTCTCTGCATGACCGGTGCCCCCGTTGCGTCGGCCGCCGAGGAGATCCCGGATTCGTTTTTCGACGTGCTGGAGGGCGACAACAGCACGATGATCGTCGAGTGGATGGTCGGGCAGGTCGCAGAGCTGGAGAAACAGCGGGCCGAGGCGATCGAGGAGGCCTTCGGCACCGAGGGCGGCGTCGCCGCGCGGCGCGAGCGGCTGCGTGAGCAGTACCGGCGGCTGGCGGGCGACCTGCCCGAAGCGGCGACGCCAGCCGCGGAGATCGCCGGCACGATCCCGGTGGACGGTTACCGGATCGAGAATGTGGCCTACGAGAGCCATCCGAATCACCACGTGCCGGCGCTGCTGTATGTGCCAGAGGCACCGGGGCCGCATCCTGGGATCCTGCTGGTGATGGGCCACTATCAGCAGGGCAAGACGGCGCCCGACCACCAGGGCTTCGGCGGCTGGCTCGCGCGGCTGGGCTTCGTCGTGCTGTGTCCCGATCCGTTCGGTCAGGGCGAGCGCGCGCAGTTCCTCGACGAGAACGGGCAGCGCGCCTCGGCGGGGGGGACGACCGAACACACATGGTGCGACATGAACGCGATGCTGGTGGGGCGCGACGCGGCGGGCTATGAGGCGTGGGACAACATGCGCGGCATCGACTACCTCTACAGCCGGCCCGAGGTCGACAAGACGAAGAAGATCGGGCTGACGGGAACGTCGGGCGGAGGGACGATGACGACCTTCCTGATGGCGCTGGACGACCGGATCGGCCCGGCGGCGCCTTCGTGCTTCATCAGTTCGCACCATTGGTATCTGCGGGATCGCCACGACGTGAACGACGGCTGCCAGCAGTTCCCTGGCGTGATTGCCGCGGGGATCGATCATGCCGACTACATGCTCATGCACGCACCCGAGCCGACGCTGGTGCTGTTGGCGACGCGGGACGGGGATTTCGCGGCCAACGCCTGGCCCTCGGTGCGCGAGGCAGCACGGCTGCTCGGGGGGCTGGAGTGCGGGTCGCGCGTGCTGGACGTGGTGGAGAGCTACACGGGCCACGGGATGCACCGGCCGCACCGGGAAGCGGCGGCCGCATGGATGCTGCGATGGCTCAAGGGCGAGGACCGGCACGTTGCCGAGGACGGCGATTTCAAGGCCTTCGAGGATCAGGAGCTGTGGGTGACGGAGACCGGCCAGGCGCTGACGAACTGGGAGGGTGAGGTCAGCGTGCCGGAACTGACGCTGCGGCGGGCGCGCGAGCTGGAGAGCCGGCGGCGCGAAGTCTGGGAGGGCGACCGCGATGCGGCGCTGGAGGGCGTGCGCAGGCTGATCGGGCTTCCCGAGCGCATCCCCTACAGACACACACGGCCCACGGGGCGGATCGACGCGGAGGACCATGTGCTGCTGAGCGGGGTGGTGGAGGTGTCCGGGCATCCCGAGATGCCGGGCTTCCTGTTCATGCCCGAGGCGACCGGGAGTCGTCCGGTGCCAGCGACGCTGTGGCTCGACGGCGGGGGACGACGCTCGGCCGTCGCGAATCCCGAGGTGCTGCGGCGGGTGCGGGCGGGCGAGGTGGTGTTGATTCCCGATCTGCGCGGGTTCGGCGAGACCGCCGACGCCGACGTGGGCACGAACAAGAAATTCGGCATCTCCGGGCTGCGACTGTCGATGATGGGGGCGCTGATCGAGCGTCCGCTGCCCGGCCTGCGGGTGCTGGACGCCATGGTCGTGCTCGATCTGTTGGCCTCTTTCGAGTCCGAGGACGGCGCGTTGCGAGTCGATCCCGAACGGATCTCGCTGGTGGGCGTGGGAGACGCGGTGCCCGAGGCGCTGCACCTGGCGGCGCTGGATGGTCGGGTCAGAGCCGTGGCGCTGCAGGGCGGGATGCGGAGTTGGCTGGAGGCGCTCGAGGCGCCGGCCGACACATCGAAGATGCAGTGGGTCGTGCCGGGGGCGCTCGCGCACTACGACCTGACCGATCTGGCGGCCGCGATCGCCCCACGCCCGATCGAGGAGTTGGCACCCGCGGGGGACGGCACACTACGTTGACGCGCGCGCGAGGAGGTAGACGCGACCCCGTCACGGGCTCGAGATAGGCCTGGAGAAAGGACGAGGTCGGCGACCCCAAGCCGCCGGTTCCGGGCTCAGAGGCGCGCGATCTGCAACAGACGGGGGAACCCACCGCTCCGGTACTCACGGAGCAGCTCTTCGGAGGGCGTGATTCCCTCGTCGATCCTCCGGTCCAGCTCCGAAAGAGCGGAGTCGGGATCGTCCTCGCCGCGCGCCCTCAACCCCCGTCGGGCCACGTCCACCATCTCGCGAGCGTAGGCGCGGAATCGAGCGCCCCTCGACGGTGGTGTCGAGGCGTTGGGTCGTCGAGGCGTGGAGCACCGACACCCAGAACGAGTACGGCTCGCGTGAGACGAGCTCCAGCGCGTCGTCGAGGTTCGCCAGAAGGCCCGAGACGAGGGCGAGAGAGACCAGCGGGTGAGTCGGCGGCTGGGCGGAGTTGCAGCGGTTCTCGATGACCAGCTTCTCGAGATGCGAGGCGAGGAAGGACTCGATGGCGTCGCCGCGCCAGGCCTCGAGGAAGGAGCCGATGTCTTCGAGGCCCCGTCGCCACTTCCAGCGGATGCGGGCGAAGCCCATGTACGTCCAGTCGGTCTGCGCGATGTGCTCGGGCGCCGGCCGCACGCGCACGGCCTCGCCGGACAGGGTGCGTGCCGGCCAGCCGTCGCCGGGCGCATCCTCGAGGAAGCGGATGAACGTCGGGTGCTCAGGCACCCAGACCGCGCCGTGGTCCTTGGTGCCGGCGAGGAACATCGGGCTCGCCTCCCACAAAAGCGAGAGGTAGTCCCGCCAGGTGTGGAGCTCACGCCCGGGGACGCCGACCTTCCCGGCATCGGCGGCGAACGGGCCCGACCCCGGGACGTGATCCCACCAGGCCTGGGGGCGCACCGAGAGCCGGCCCCCGTAGTCTCCGAGGAGATCGGGGTCGTTTCTCAAGACGAAGTTCATCAGCCCCGCGAGGCGGTGCAGGAGGCGCACGGCGCGCGGGGCATCGTCGAACGAGACGTCGACGACCTCCTGGACGGCGGCGATGTTCACGATGGACCAGTGATGCCAGGAGCGCTCCTTGATCGCGTAGTCGTAGGCGGGCCGTGGGGTTCGGTAGCGGTAATAGTCCGCGGGGACGGCCCGCAGGCCCGGGTGCACCCCCGAGCCGAGCATGCCGTATCCCAGGCCGTCGAGGGCCGCCCGAGCCTCGGCCTGCAGCGTACCGAGCTGGCGCTGGATGCCGGCGTTCGAGGTCTGGGGCGACGTCACCAGCTCGATGGTGGGCCCGGTGTCCGTGACGATGGTCTGGGACGGGTTGATGCTCTCCAGGGCCCCGGGGGACTCGCGGCTCACGCCGAAGTCGAGCGGGCTCCAGGATCCCTCGCCCAGCGCCTCCCACAGCCTCAGGAACACGTCGGGCGGTGCCGGCCGTCCATCCCGGAGCGACACCACCGGCGCCTCGAGCTCCGTGCTCAGCAGGGAAGGGCCCGGGGCCGGGGTCATCGGAAGGCGCGAATGCGCTCGCACAGGCGGGGCAGGAGCTCCCGGTTCACGAGACGCAGCCGACAGTAGCTGTCATCCCACTCCCCGTGGGTCCCGGCGAAGCTCGACCCGGCCTGCAGGAGGATGCCCTGGCTTCCGAACTCCTTGAAGACGTTCCGAGACGGGTCGTGCACGGTCAGGATCGACGTGCACTCGTGGCTGGGAAGCACCTGGAACCCGGCATCCTCGAGCGTCCGGGTGACCTCCGCCTTGACGTGCTTCACCTCGGAGCGCACGTGCGCGAGGTAGTCCGTGTCGCGGAGGGTGTGGCACGCGAGAGTGGCGGCGAGGACCCCCGGCTCGAAGGGGACGTCGACCTGTCGGTAGATGGGCGCGAGCGGTCCCGACATGAACATGTACCCGACGCGCTCGGCGGCGAGTCCGAGCGCCTTCGAGAACGACCGGGCCACGATCACGTTGGGGAATCGGGGCACGAGATGGATGGAGGACTCCGCGTCGTCGACGAAATCCCCCAGCGCCTCGTCGACCAGCAGGACGGAATCCTGCTCCTCACACGTGCTGGCCAGCCTTTCCATGTCGCCCAGGGGAAAGGACTGCCCGGTGGGGTTGTTGGGGTTGTCGATGTAGACGACCGAGGTCGGCTGGCGGGCGATGGAGGCCTCGAGCTCCTCCATGGGGAGGGTGCAGCTCGGCCTCTGCAGCGGGAGGGGATGGTAGGACCCGCCCGCGGCCTTGAACTCGGACGGGAGCTCTGCGAACTGGGGCCCGAGGCCGATCATCCGGGTCGGCCTGAGGAACTTGGTGATCACCCGCTCGATGAGGTTGAAGCTCCCGTGGCCGAAGAAGAGGTGGTGGGGGGTGAGCCCCCTCGTTCCGAAGCGCTCGAGGACCGCGGGCTTGAGGAGGGTCTCGTGGTGTCGCTCGGGGTAGCGGGACACGATGTCGAGGTCGAGATCCCGGAGCGCGGCCACGGCGAGCGGCGAGGGACCCCACTGGCTGTAGCCGAGGTTGCAGTCGATCGGCTCGGGGTGCCGCGGGACCTCGTCGTCGGACGGGGGCGCCGGCTCGTTGGCGGACATGTAGTCGGCCCGGGGTCGCGTCAGGTAGGTGTCGCGCTCGTGCTGAATGAGAGAGGGACGTATCGGCCAGGCCATGATGTGCTCACCCCAGCGCGGTGTCGACCCCCTGCCGGGCCGCCTCGAGCTCGAGGCCCGGGGGCGGGCTCGAGGTTTCGGGCCCGGCGTCGTCGGTCAACAGCTTCTGGGCCTGCAGCAGCGCCGGGATCAGCTCGACGTGCTCGGCGGCCACCTCCAGCACCGGCTCGGGATCGAGCCGGATGAAGCGGGCGTTCTGGATGACCTTCAGCGAGCGGGCCCCCGGCCCGAAGACGATCAGGCTTCGCGGCGGGAGGGTGCCCTCTTCCGGGGGCGCGCCCTCGTCTGCAACGGCCACCTCCCCTTCCACAATGACGTAGAAGCACTCTCGGGGAGCCCGCGGCGAGGGCAGACGCCGGTGCGGTTTCAGGACGCGCTCGTCCGACGCCGTGGCGAGGCCGATCAAGGTCTCAGACGGCAGCGCGGAGAACGCGGGGAGACTGCGGAGGAACCGTGCCCGGCCGAAGACGGATCGGCTCTCCCAGTGCTCCAGGCCGCCCTCCGATCCGATGACGTAGTCGAGCCCTTCGCGGGCTTCGTAGGGCAGCGTCTTGCGACGTCGCCGGTAGCCCTCCGGGTCCAGCTTGAGCATGGTCCGAGCGGCGACCTCGTGAATCACCGGGTTGGGGTGGAAGAGCGAGGCCACCAGGTCGGGAACGATCTCCGAGGACAGCTCACCCACCGCCTCCACCGCACAGGCCCGGGTCCAGATTCCGATCCGGTCGTAGTCCCGGTTGATGAGCAGGCTCAGCCGATCGAGCGGTTCGAGATTCTGCCGGGAGTACGACGCCTCGAGCCGCCTCAGGACCTGCGAGTAGGCCAGGTCCTCGAGCAGCGGGAAGACGAGCGGCTTGAGCTCGTCGGAGACCAGCAGGTCCATGATCTCCAGGGCGTAGGCGGTGGATTCGCTCGAGCCGCTCTCCAGGTTCTTCTTCACGAGGCGGATCGCCGAGGGATCGTGGAGAAGCGAAAGGAGACGGTACAGGCGGGACTTGCCCTCCTGGATCTCCTCCTGGAGCGCCTCGCGCACCGCGGCCAGGCCCTTCTCCCCGCCGAGGTCGAGCACCGCGCCCATGTTCCACGCGGTGTCGGCGACCGTCGTCTCGATGACCCGTTCCACGCTCGGGACCTGCTCACCGCTCACCTGATACCCGGACCGGCTCAGCGCGAGAAGCGCCTGACGTCGCACCGCCCGATCCGGGAAGGCGAGCTTGTTGAGGAGTAGACCCTGGGCCGCGTTACCGCCGATGCTCTCGTAGATCCTGAGGATCTGTTGCCGCACGCTCGGGGGAAGGTCCGGCTTGTTGAATGCCTTCTCGAGCTCTCCGAGCGCCGGCGGTCCGATCCGGACCAGCGCGGCGGCGGCGGTGCCGGCGAAGGCCGGCGACGGCAGGTCGGCGACGATCTGGGGAAGGACGTCGGTTCGCCCTCGCCGCCCCACCGCCTCGAGGGCTGCGCGCCGCACGGCCCACTCACGGTCGAAGAGGAGCGACGTGAGTTGGCTGTCATCCGGCTCCGACCCAAGCCCGGTGGCGGTCGCGGCCCGGGCGCGGTTCTGCGGCTCCGTCGACCCCGCCAGCTCCGCGAGGCGATCGGGGTCGCCCGCGAGCTGCTCGATCTCCTGCAGCCGCTCCCGGGTCTCCCGAGCCGTCGACCGGACGGCCGGGTCCTCGTCCTCTGCGACGCCCGCCACCGCATCCGCCATGTCGAGACGGAGGTTTCGGCCAACGTACTCCAGGGCGGAGGCCCGAACGGGAGGCTGCGCGTCCGACAGCATCCTGGTGAGGGCGGGGGCGAGGGCGCCCGGCTCCAGCTTCTCCAGGAGGTCGAGCCCGCCCTCGTGATCCCGCGGGCTCGGAGAGTGCAGCTCCGGCGTCAGCACGTCGACGGGGGTCTGCGCGACCTCCGTGCTCTTGCGCAGGCTGAGGCTCTCCATCAGCTTCGCCCGATAGTCCCGGTGGGCGAGGACGTTCACCACCATCCACGCGCCGAGGATCGGCACCAGGGCGTAGAAGAGGTAGAGCGCGTTGAACGTCCCCCCCTGGCTGAAGAGGAGGAGCGCGACGCCCACGACGCCGGTCGCCAGCTGCTTCGCCGTTCCTTCGACGTGGGTCTGGAAGGAGAGCCGGTCGACGGCCGGCACCGGTTGATACAGGACGCGGAAGGACGGCTCGAACGTCGACGTGCGCATCACGACCCACACGAGCTTCGCGAGGGCGATGAGGACGAAGAAGTGGGCGGCGGCCAGACCCAGACTTCCGACCGCGATCGCCAGCCCGGCCACGATCGCGAGCACCGCCGGGAGCACCATCAGGCCGAACTTGAGTCCGAACTGGCTCAGCAGGCGACCGGAGAGGAACACCTTCAGGATCAGCTCGAGGATCTTGGTGACGCCGAAGAAGACGCCGATGAACTGGGCGATCTGCGTGGAACCCTGGAAGCGGCCGCGCACCTCGGCCAGGAAGCCGAAGTCGACGATGTAGTTGCCCAGGCTGAGGAAGACGATGAGGCCCGCCATCAAGAGGAAGTAGCGGTGCTTGACGAGGTCCCGGAGCCCGACCTGCGTCTCGACCGCTCCCGCCTCCCGGGTTCCCGGCTCCGCGTCGAGGGTCTCCCCCATCCTCCTGGTGATGGAGAGAACGACGATCAGGCATCCGATCAGGCCGACCGCGGCGAGGGGCAGGAGGTGGATCGGGCCGTCCAGGTAGCGCAGGAGCAGCGGGACCGAGAAGAGGCCGACGACGGTCGCCACTTCTTCTCCCGCCCCGACCAGACCGAAGAGCCGCTTCCCCTGCCGCAGATCGAACAGACGCGAGGCCAGCGCCCAGTAGCCGAGCGAGACGAGGCCGAAGGCGGGCCCGACCCACACGAACATGAAGAAGATGACCCAGTGGTTTCCGGTCGTCAGCGTCAAGGACCAGAAGCCCGCGGTGAGGATGAGGAGGACCGCCAGGTTGATGATGAGAAGGCTCTGGACGGAGACGGTCTTCTCGAGTCGCGAGAAGAGCATGACCGCGACGTAGCCCAGGACGGCGGCCGCGATGTACGCAAGCGGAAGGAAGGAGATCTCGAAGCGATCGAGGAAGAGCGCGTTCGCGGTGGTCAGGAAGAAGGCCGAGAACACTCCGATGAAGAGGGAGTGGGCGACGAGCCACGAGACCCGGGCCACCTCGCTCGAACGGATCCCGAGGGTGCGGCGGACTCTCTTCCCCAGCCTCATGGGGCGATGCTCTCTCTACCGGCGGACAGCGGGGGAGAGCCGGCGGAGCGTCCCCGGCGGGAGCGGCGGGCGCCCGCTCATCGCGGACCCTGAGCTGCAGGAAGAAGATTCGTCCCGGCTGCGGGACCTGGCCGCGATGGGGAAGCCGCTCGGGTTCCGGAGCGATGGATCGAAGTACTCGGTGTCGAGGAGGTTGTTGACGGCGAGCTGAAGGTCCAGGCCCCACGGCAGCCGGTAGGTCGCGGTCAGGTGAAGAGCGGCATAGTCGTCGATCTTGTCGAAGGGGTTGCTGTCGACCGTCGTGTTTTCACCGGTCTCGCGGCCCAAGACCCAGTTGAGCCGCAGGCCCACGTCCAGCTTCTCGACGAACGTGGCGGTTCCCACGAAGTTGATCCGGTGGCTCGCGATGTCGCCGACCCTCACCCCCCGATCGGGGTCGAAGGGGTCGGTGTAGGTGTAGTTCGCCCAGAGGTCGTAGCGTCCAGGCGTCCATCGCCCCTCGGCATGAGGCCGCTGATGTCGAGGCTCCCGACGTTCTGGAACTGGTTCGTGGTCTCGCAGTCCAGCTCCTCCGGGCAGGGGACACCGGAGACCTCCTCGACGATTCCCTGGTAGCTCGCCCAGTAGCTGACGAGCTCCAGTGACAGGTCCCGTCGCGGACTCCAGTTGGCCGAGATCTCGAAGTTGCTCACCTCCTCGGGAGCCAGGTTCGGGTTGTCGAGCTCCCGGACCCCAGGGAGCGTCTCGAACTTCTGGAAGTTCGGGGCGTCCTGAAAGGCCTCGGAGTAGATGGCCTTGAAGATGAAGTCCCTCCACCGGTACACGCCGGCCAGGCGGCTGTTGAAGACGGTGCCGTAGCCCCCGGTGTCCCGGATCTTGTTGTTGTCGAGACGAATGCCGCCCACCAGCTTGAAGGGGGTCAGAGGCCGCCAGGAGGCCTGGGCGTAGGCGCCGATGTCGCGGCTCGAGATCTGGTTGCCGCCGGCAATCTCGTTGGAGACCGAGCCGGTCTCACTCGCGGGGGGCGTGGAGGAGCTGATGTTCTGGGCCCCGATGGAGCTGCACCTCAGCTCGCCACCGGCTACCACGTTGAAGGCCCGCGAGTGATCGTAGAAGGTGTTGAGCTCGGTGCGGAGCTGGTTGTTCGATCGGTAGCTGTAGTTGGTCGACCAGAAGGGCTCGTTGCCCTTGAGCAGGTTCTCGACGCCCAGGGACGAGAGGTGGTAGTTGATGAACGGCAGCACGTTCGCGGAGTCCGTGCCGTCGAGCTCGTGCTGCTTGTAGCGGGTGAAGCTCGTCAGCGACAGGTGGTCGTCGAGGAAGCGACGGGAGTACTTCGCGTAGAGGAACGTGTGCTCCGGAGTCCAGAGAAAGCCGTTCTTGCCGGTGGCCGCGAAGGTGTCGACGAGGGGGATGTGACTGGCCTCCTCGCGGCGGTAGTGCATGAGCCCGAGCACGAAGTTCGACATCTTCAGCTTGCCGTAGATCTGCCAATCGTCCACCGGGACCCCGAACTCCACCGGGCTCCCGTTCTGACCCCGCGTGTAGGCGCCCTTGTCCAGACCCCGCGCGTGCTGGTCCCCCGCTTCGTTGAGGGAGAGGCCCACGACCTGTCCCTGGTCGTCGGTGACGACGTCGTAGTAGCGGGACACCTGCTCGGGGTATTCCGCCAGAAGCCTCTGCGCTTCGGCCGAGTCGGTGACGTTCAGGCTGCCCTTGGAGCGGTAGTCGACCGAGTCGTAGAAGGCGGGGTCGTAGTCCCACTCGTCGTAGTGCTGAGGTGGTCGAAGTCGTTGGAGGTGTACTTCCGGGCGGCGATGCTCCAGCTTGTGGTGCCGCTGAGGCTCTGCCCGCCCACGGTGGCGTCGAAGGAGCGGGTCTCCCAGGACCCGCCGCCCAGCCGCACGTCGTAGCCGATGCGCTTTCCGTCGGCCACGAGGCCCTTCGGCCCCCTTGGTGATGACGTTGATGACCCCGGCGAAGGCATTTGCGCCGTACATCGTCGACGCCGGGCCGTACACCACCTCGATCCGCTCGATGTTGCTCAGCGGGAACTGCCGGGAGATCCACGCGGTCCCCGACGCCAGGTCGTTGTCCTCGACGCCGTCGATGAGGAGGAGCGTCCGGTTCGTCTCGATCGAGCGGTAGCCGCGCTGGTAGATGTTGGCGTACGAGGGCCCCGCTCGCCTGGAGAAGTCGAAGCCCGGAAGGTCGTGAAGGACCGCCTCGAGATCGATGTAGCCGCGCGCGTCGATCTCCTCGGCGGTGACGACGATGACCGTCGCCGGCGCCTCCACCAGGCTCTCCGCCGACTTCGACACCGAGGTGACGACCGGCGCGTACCGTGCGGTCTTGACCTCCGCGAGCAACCGGACGAAGCGCTGGGAGTCGAAGACCCCGGGCTCGTACTCGGCGTCGGCGTCGAGCAGGCGCTTGAGCGCGGCCTCGGCGGCGGGCAGGTCGTCGACCGCGAGGTGGATCTTCGCCAGAAGCGAGTAGGCCTGGACCTTCTCCGCCCGCTGCGGGTCGGCCGCGAGGCACTCCGCGATCGCGGCCTCGGCGGCGTCGAAGCGTCCCTGCGCGAAGTCGGCGGAGGCGGCCTGAAGCGACGTCTGACACGTGTCCGGAGCTTCCGTCTCGGCCGACCCCGGGGTGGCGAAGGTCAGGGCCAGGCCCAACGCCAGGACGACAGACCGTCTCGCCGGACGAACTCGCGCGATCGGCTCACCCCAGGACATGCTGCCCCATTCCTTTCCTCGTGAATGCAATGGTGACCCTTGCCGGCCGGGGGGCCCGGCCCCCGGGATGCGGCGCGAGGCCTGATCAGTCGTGCGGGCTATGGGCAAGTCCGCTCCCAGGCGATGTCCGCGGGCAGGAAGCTCGCTCCACTCCTCGGGCGTCAGGTCCCGCGTCGTCTGCTCGCAGATGGCGTCGGCCAGCGGTGCTGAGCGCGTCGGCCAGACGCGGAGCGAACGATCGGCTCCGCCGGACACCAGGGTCTCCCCGTCGGCCATGAACGCCACCGCCCAGACCCAGCCCGTGTGCCCGAGGAGCTCGATCGGTTTCTGGTCCGGCCGGCGGACATCCCAGAGCCGTACGCTCCCGTCCAGGCTGGCCGAGGCCAGTCGGTCTCCATCCGGCGCGAAGCTCAGCGACGTGACCGTCGAGGAATGCCCCTGCAGCTCGATCGGATCGCCGGTCGCCCCCGGGGACCAGAGGAGAACGGGTCCTTCCTCGGTGCCCGCGGCGAGTCGTCCCGTCGGGGCTGACCCCGAGGGAACGGGTCCTCCGTCCGGGCGCGAGCGTGCGGGGCGTCTCCTGGGGGTGTTGCGGGTCCCAGAGGAGGATCCCCTTGCCGGCCGTGGCTGCCGCGAGTCGTCCGTCGGAGGTGAAGGCCAGGGCCCCGACCCGCGGCGAGCCGGCTGGCTGCAGCGCCGTCGGGCGGGCCGGGTTCGCCCAGGCTCCAGAGCGCCACCTCCCCATCGAGGCCGGCGGAGGCCAGCATCTCCTCCGCCAGCGGCGATGGCGCTCACCCCGCTCGCGTGGGCGTCGACGAGCGTGCGCTCGGGGTCCGGGGATCGACACGCTCCAGATCCGGACGCGCCGTCGAGCGCTCCCGCCCCGAGACGCGCGCCGCCGCCGACCCAGACGAGCGATCGGACCTCGGCTCCCCGCCGAGGCCAGGAGCGCCGGCTCGACCCCGGCCCGCCCCCAGGTCCAGCGAGGCGGACGGTGCCGTCGTCGCCTCCCGAGGCGACCACGGACGAATCCGGGGCGGCGGCGAGCGCGCGGACGGCGTCCTGATGGTGGCGGAGAACCCGTCAGCTCGTCCGGGGCCACCCGGGTCAGACCGGAGCGCAGGGCCTCGAAGAGATCGGGATCTGCGGGATCTCCGCCGTTTCTCGCGTGCAGCCGGTACGCCTGCACCGCCAGCAGGGCGGCCAGCTCTCGCTGACCCTCCTGGACGAGGAGGGAGGTCTGGATGGCGAGCTCCCGCGCCACCGAGAGCACCCTGCAGCCTCTGGGCCTCGGACTCCGACGTCTCGGCCTGGACGCGCATCTCGTCGGCGCGCTCCTTCTCGTCCACCGCGTCGCAGTCGCTGCGCCTCCGCGTCCTCTCGAGCCTTCGCCTCGAGGACCATGGCCGCCTCCGCCTGCCCGCGCTGGCGCACGGCCTCCTGCTCCTGCTGCTCGGCCCGCAGTCGCTGCTCCTCGGCCATCCGCCTCTGCTCTTCCGCCGTCGCCCGCGCCTGCTCGGTCCGCTGCGTCTGGGTCTCGGCCACCTCGCGCTGCGTCTCGGCCTCCTGGCGCTGCTCCTCGGCGATCTCCTTCTGCCGGAGCGCCTCCTGGAAGTTCTCCATCGGCCTCGATCCGTGCGGTCATCGCGTAGAGACCGAACACCAGCGTGATCAGCGCCGCCAGACCCCAGGATGATGGCCAGGCGCCGGGCCCACTGGAGCTGGCGCCGGCGCTGCCTCTCCTTCTCCTCGGTCTCCAGGTCGCGCTGCTTCTCGCTGTGCTCGAGGAAGACCATGGCCCGCTCGAAGGCCACGTCGTAGCGCTCGGCCCAGATCGCGTTCGGCTTCGTCTCGTCCCGCCAGTTGAGGGCCAGCTGGAGCTCGGGATCGCGGAAGAGACCCGCCTTGCCCTCCTGGAACTGGGCGGCGGCCTTCGAGATGCGCAGGTAGATCTGGGCGGAGCGGGCCTCCTCGTCGACCCACTGGATCAGCCGCTTCCAGATCCGCATCAGGCTCTCGTGGGAGATGTCGATGATCGACGACGGCCGCAGCGGCACCGCCGCCGGCGGCATCAGGAAGCTCCGCCCGGGGCGCCGGAAGGCCTCGACGACCTCGGCGACCTCCTCCTCCGTGGCGTCGGTGAGCGTCGCAGATCTCCTCGAGCGGCCGCGGGCTCCGCACGCCCCGTGCGTCGGAGCCGCGGTCGGTCAGGGCCTTGAACATCTTCTCGGCGATCACGCGGCTCTTCGTCGTCCGAGATCTCCCGGAACGCCTCCTCGGCGTGCTGCGAGAGCGCCTCCTTCATCGTGCCGATCGCCTCGTAGTGTCGGAGGTCGATCGGCTCGCCCTCCGCGTGATGCCGCTCCCACTCGTCCCAGGTCCTCATCAGGGCGTGCTGGAGGATCGGGAGCTGGTCGGGGTCGTCACCGACGTCGTTCAGGAGCCGCAGCACGAGGCGCGGCGCGATCTCGGCGTCGCCCACCGCCACCGGCCCCACGATGGCGCTGCGACGCTCCTCCCGGGTCATCCGCGGCACGAGGTACTGGCCGTCGTTGATCGCCTCGGTCAGCCCCTCGAACTCGGTGCAGTTGCCGATGAAGTCGGACCGCATGGTGATGACGACGTAGATCGGCAGGGCCTCCTGGCGCGCCGCGGAGAGGAGGAGCTTGACGAAGGCGACCGCCTCGTCCCGCGAGTCCCGCAGCTTGAGGCTGCGCTTGAACCGGAAGAGCTCCTCGAACTGGTCGACGACGACGAGGATGTTCTCGTGCTCCGGGACCCGGGCCTGGCGGATGCACTCCACGAGGCCCATGGCGCTGCGCCGGAGCGTCACCTCCAGGAGGGCCCGGTTCGTCTCGTCGTGCTCTTCCTCGGCCCCGAGCACTTCGGGCTGGTTCAGGGCGTCGGCGAGATGGCCGATCGGGTCCTCGCCCGGCCGGAAGAGCACGACCCGCCAGCTCGAGCCGGCCTTGCTCATGAGGCCGCTGTAGAGCGACGGGATGAGACCCGAGCGGATGAGCGAGGACTTGCCGCTGCCCGAGGTGCCGACGACGGACAGGAAGCGGCTCCGGCGCAGCCGCGTCAGGAGCTCGTCGATCCGCGCCTCGCGTCCGAAGAAGAGGTGGTCTTCGTCGGGCTCGAAGCTGCGAAGGCCGGGGAACGGGTTCGTCCTTGTCTCGGTCTCGGTCTCGGTGTCGACCATCGGGGTTCCCATGTCAGGCAATCTGAAGCTGCTTCACGAAAGGCTCGAGGATGTCGGGATCGAACCCTTCCAGTTGCTCGATGACCAGCGCCTCGCGGGTCCGAAGCCGTTTCTTGGGGGGAGTCTCGGGCGGCGCGACGAAGATCGCCTTCGCCCCGATCGGACCCTTGCGGCCGAACGCCGCGCTCTTCTGGATCTCGCGGAGCTTCCGGCGCAGCCAGAGCTCGTTGGCGGCTCCGTAGTAGAGGAGGACGCCGTCGCAGATCGAGAGGTTCTCCTCGTGATCGCGCCGGACCTGGGCCTCGTCTCCGTCGAAGACGGGGACGATCACCTCGAAGCCCTGCTCGAAGAGGTAGTCCTCGACGGAGGCGGGGCCGTCACCGTCGCGCTGGTCGTAGATGACGTAGACTCGTCGGAGGGCGTCTTCCGCGTCCCCCTCGGGAGCCTCCTCCTCGGGAGCGGCGTCCTTCTTTCTCCTCCTGCGGGAGCGTTCGCCGCAGGACCACGCTCTTGAAGTCCTCGAGCGAGGTCTGGAGCATGTCCGCCCCTTCCTGGATGCGCACGTCGGTCTGGAGCCGCTCGATGAACTGGAGCTGCTTCTCGTCTTCGCTGGCGAGGTCCGGGGGCAGCCAGATGAGGCGGGAGAACTCCCCGGACGCGCCCCGCTCGATGGCCAGCTCGTTCTGCATGACGACGATCGACTCGTTGACCCCTTCCGGAATCAGCCCGTAGTTCTTCCCGACGAGGTGGATCGAGAGGCGGCAGCGGTCGAGCTGCTCCCGGACGGCAGCCACGCATTCCGGACCCACCAGGGGGAGGGGACGGTCGGGAAGCACGGTGTGGCCGTGGCCCAGGAGCTCCCGCTTGATGACGTCCCGCTCCTCGCGCAGGTCGAAGCTCGTCTCGGCGAGGTAGACCGAAATGGGCTGCGGTGCCCCCTCCCACCTCTGCTCCGTTGCTCGCCCCCGGCTCCAGGGACTCCAGGCACTCGGCGATGTCGTGGGCCAGGTCGTCGAGCTTCACCCAGTAGAGCCGCTGGGACTCGGGGTCCCCGGTCTGACTCAGCTTCCCGGGCGCGTCCCGTCTCTGGATCCACGACGTAGAAGTCGTAGCCCAGACAGCTCCTGGAACTCCTCGGGCTGCTGGTCGAGCGGAACGGGGGTCTTGACGATCTTGAAGACCCTCGCCTTGTCGCCCAGCCGCACCCCGCCCGTGTTCGAGGTGGCCTTGACGAACTCCTTCAGCTCGCGGATGCACCACTCCGACCGGACGTAGCGGGGGGACACGATCGAGACGAGGAGCGCCGACCCCGGGCAGGCACTCGACCAGTCGATCCGCGAAGATGTCGTTACCCTGCAGCTTGGGGTCGCGCCAGATCCTCGGCTCTCGCCCGAGCAGCTGGGCCAGGCGGATCTCCAGCGCGCGGTGGAAGCTGGAGATCCAGCCCTTCTGGCCCTCGACCAGGGGTTGATCGTCGATGTGTGCGTAGCTGATGAAGATGTCGTTTTCGAAGTTCATGACCGTTGAATTGTCACCGTCGCTCCCGCGGACGGATGCAAGACCTGTACCGCTGCGAAGCGGAAGGGTCCACGCGCACCCGCCCAGCCGGGGCGCGGTGTATCCGCTCCTCCTCCGGGGGTCGGGCCGAGCGGTGACCGAAAACCGGCAGTGTGGCCTGTCGTGGCGCGAAGGTGTCCGCTGCGTTATCGCGTCCGTCCCGGCCCATCGGGTCCGCATCTGCGCTCACGGGCGTTGGACGTGATACAGCGCCAGGGAGCCGTACTTCTTGGCCAGCCGGGTGCGGCCGATGTAGCCGAAGTCGAGATCGTCGACGCCGGTGGCGGAGGCGACGGCGGCGAAGGCGCTGCTGGCGTACACCTGACCCGGTGGGGTGATCGGCTCGATGCGGGCGGTGCGGCTGGTGTGGAAGCCGGTGAACATCGGGAGCTTCGTGACCGGGTCCTGGCAGCGGAAGACCGGTCCACAGTGGACGCCGATCCGGATGTCGAAGGTGCCGGGCAGGCCGTAGCTCTGCCAGTCGTTCCCGCGGACCAGCTCGCTGAGCTCCAGTGCGTAGTGGCCCGCGTCGGAGGTGTTGCGGAAGACGAAGTAGAGACCGTCGCCCACGGTCTGGGTGTAGATCGGAGCGTGGGCCGTGGTGTCGTTGAGGGCGGCCACCGCGCCCAGGAAGCGGTCGATGAAGATCGTGATCTGGTTCTCGGTGAACTTGCTGTAGCCCACCGCGTCGGCGAAGAGCATCGCCTTGATCTCGTGAGGAGGGCGACCGGGACCGACGCCGGCGCCAGCTGAGGGGCCGTTCGGGTCGCCGCGAGGCGGTGCCGCCGGTCCGGGCCGCCACCCTCGAATGGCAGCCATGTCGACGTGCTCGAGCGGCACCCCGCGGCGGCGCCACAGCTCCACCACGTCGCCGGTCCCGCCCGCCCCTCCCGCCGGCCCACCGTTCCAGACCGCGAGGCCCGCGAGAGACGTCTCGAGGAGCTGTGAGCGCAGCCGCCCCATGCCGGTGAGCATCAAGTTGGCATACTCGAAGCTCGATGCGCTCCACTCCACCCGGTGCTCGCTGGCGAGGACAACGCTGTCCGCCGCTCCCAGGACGCGCTCGAAGCGCGCGCCCCAGCTCGGATCCGGGACGACGTCCACGCTCACCTTCCGGAACTCCTCCGGGGGGAACGGCAGGGTGATGTGGATCTCTCCGCCGAGGTCCAGCATGGCCTCGAGACAGAGGATGTCCGCCCCGCAGGCCGCCGAGCCGTAGGCGGCGACGGGCCGGATGCGCTCGAGGCGTGTCCTGATCTCGTCGCGGACCATCGGCTCGGCCGACGCGGGGAAAGCCGGCGTGGCGCGTCCCGGCCGATCGATCATGTGACCGGTGAAGACCAGCACCGGGGGGACGGCGAGGGTCTTCTCGAGCCAGTCGTCGCTCTCGCCCATGTGCTCGAGCAGCAGCCGGGCCTGCCGTCGGGTCGAGGCGAGGTCACCGTAGCGTGAGCCGGCGGCCCGGGCCGTGTCCCCGTAGCGCGCCTCGGCCTCCTCGCGCTCCCGGAGGATGAGCGCGGCCTCGGCCTGCGTCGCGTGAATCCAGTAGGCGGCTGCGTCGTTCTCCGCGCGCTCGAGCGCGCGGGCGCACAGCTCGCGCACGTGAGCCGCGATCTCCCTCGCCCGGGCCTCGTCGCCGCGAAGGAACGCCATCGTCGCCGCGTTGATCCCGGTGTAGTACGCCTCGTCCGTGTGGCCCTGCCGGCTCTCCCGAAGGTACGACTCCTCGTAGAGCTCGAAGGCCTCCTTGAGGTCGGCGGCCCGGGTGTCGGCGTCGGAAGCCGCCATGGCGAGGTCCTTCATGGTCCGGGCAAGGAGACCCATGGTCTCGCCATCCGCGTGCCCTTCCGCCCGCAGTGTCTGGAGGACGTCGATCGCCCTCTGGACGGCCCCGCTGCGGGCCAGGGCCAGGCTCTGGAGCTGGCGCAGGCGAAGGTCGTCCGGCCACGTCTCGAGGCCCTGCTGGGTGATGTTGTAGGCCAGCAGCGGGTCGCCGGATCGGAGGAAGCGCTCGGCCAGGCTCCGGCACTCCGGGAGATCGTGTTCGGGCGCGGGGGAGGTCTCCTCCGCGTCGGTCGGGAGCTCGTCGCTGGTTCCGGATGTCCGGGAGATCTGATAGCCCGCGGCGGCGATGGTGCGCAGGGTCTGTCGGGCGCTCCGGAGTGCGGCCTGGCGGTCGCCCTCGGAGAGCTCCTCCCACGAGGTCAGCCCGGCGCCGGATGCGGCGTACTGCCAGCGGGCCAGCGCCTCGACGAGCGGCTCGAGATCGTCATTGAGGGAAGAGTCAGGACGATCATCAGGAGCCGCAGCACACATGACGGGGTGATTCTAGCAGGCGCGACGCGGCGTGAGCACGATCACATTCGTACGGGCGGCTAGTGCGAACGCCCCATCCCGCTGGCCCGGGGGCGGCTTGACCGCGGTCGGGGTGGGCGGTAGCCTCGTCGAGCGACACGGAGGCGAGTGTTCTATGGTCATGGGCTTTTTCAAGGGGTCGCGGGACTACGACATCAACGACCTCATCCTCAACAAGCAATACGACAAGGCCGCCGAGCTGATCTCGAAGGCCCTCGGGGCGAACAAGAAGAACGAGAGGCTGCGCCTCCAACTCGCCCACGTCCTCACCCTGGCCGGGGAGAGGAACGACGCGATCGGGGTCCTCGACACCCTCGCCGACGACCTCGCTCGTGATGGCTTCGTGACCAAGGCGATCGCCGTCCTGAAGAAGATCCAGAAGCTCGACCCGGGTCGCTCGGGTGTCGACGAGCGGCTGGCCACCCTGATCGACGAGGGTCCCTCGGTCGCGGGGGGGACCTGGATGGACACGAGCCCCCAGGCCGAGATCGCGATCGACCTCGGCGAGCCCGCGCCGGTCGTCGTGAGCACCTCCGGCTCGCTCGCGCCGCCTCCGGTGAAACCCGCCGAGGCCGCATCGGCCCCCGGCGAAGATGGCGGTGCGCTCGGGACCCCGCTCTTCCGGGGGATGTCCCGCGCCGAGATCGTGGCCGTGATCCGCGGGCTGAACCTGCTGAGCTTCGGCCCGGGGGCGATCCTCGTCAGCGAGGGTGAGCCGGGGGACAGCCTCTTCATCCTCACCACCGGGCTGTGCCGGGCCTACGTGCGCAACGCCGAAGGCAAGAACGTCGAGGTTCGGCAGCTGAAGGAGGGCGACTTCTTCGGCGAGATCTCGGTGCTGAGCGGCAAGCCCCGCACCGCCACGATCACTACCGCGATGCCCTGCGAGCTGCTGGAGCTGGACCGCGCCAGCCTGGTCCCGATCATCAAGAGCCATCCCAACGTCAAGAAGGTGCTCGAGGAGTTCTTCATGAAGCGGAGGCACTCCAGCGACGAGTCCGCCGCCCGAGAAAGTGGGACGCCCCAGGGATAGTGACCAAGCGCGACTGGTCACCAGGCCTAGACTCGCCCGTGTGTCCTCCACGCGGGTGTCCGTGGCCTATCTGAAACCTTGCCCTCCCCCTACGTGGGGAGGGATAGGGAGGGGGGTCGATGAACGATCAGCGTTTCAGCTCGAGCACCAGCTTCACCCGCTTGCCGGACCGCTCCACCACGAGCTGGTGCGCCCCGTCGCTGCGGAAGCTCCGCCGGAGCTCGTCGAGAGTGTGGTCCTTCCCGGGGATGCCGTTGATCTCCAAGATCACGTCCCCGCGCTGAACGCCGGCGTCCGCTCCCGGTGTACCGGGCTTGACCGCCTGCACCTGGAAGCCCCGGGACGGGTCCCCGCCCAGCGTCAGCCCGCTGCGGAACCGCCGGAGAAGGTCGTCCTTGTCGACGGCCTTGGAGAGGCCCTCCTCCATCGTGATCTTCCGCGCCTCGATCAGCGTGCCCAGCTCGTCGTTGAGCGTCGACATCCCGATGCCCTTGTTGGCCTGCATGATGCTCGTGATCTGGACGGTCTTGTCCTCACGGATGAGGTTGGCCACGGCCATGTTCACGAGGAGGACCTCGAGCACGGCCAGGCGCCCGCCGTCGGCCTTCTTGCACAGGGTCTGGGCCACCACGCCCCGCAGCGTCTCGGAGAGCGCCGTGCGCACCTGCGGCTGCTGGTCGCCGGGGAACATGTCGACGATGCGGTCCACCGCGCCGATGGCGCTGTTGGTGTGGAGCGTAGCGAGGACCAGGTGGCCGGTGTTGGCCGCCTCCAGCGCGAGCGCGATGGTCTCGAGGTCGCGCATCTCGCCCAGGAGAATGATGTCCGGGTCCTCGCGAAGGGCGGCCTTGAGGGCGCGGGCGAAGCTCTTCGTGTGGCCGCCCACCTCCCGCTGGTTGATGAGGCTGACGCCGCTCTCGTGCACGAACTCGATGGGGTCCTCGATCGTCACGATGTGGGTCGACCGCGTCTTCTTGATGAAGTCGATCATCGCGGCCAGGGTCGACGACTTGCCGCTGCCGGTGGGGCCGGTGACGAGGACCAGCCCCTTCGGCATCTCGCTGAGGCTCTTCAGCACCGGGGGGAGGCCGAGCTGCTCGAGGGTCATCACCTTGGACGGGATCAGGCGGAAGACCGCCGCCGTCCCGCGATGGTCGCGGAACAGGTTGACGCGGAAGCGGGCGACGCCGGGAACGGCGTAGGCGAAGTCCACGTCGTTGTCCTCCGCGAACTGGTCGCGGTGCCGCTGCTCCATGACCGGCGTCAGGAGCTCGAGGGCGTCGTCGGGGCCGAGCACGGGGCCGTCCTCGATGACCGCCATGTCCCCGTCCACCCGCCAGTGGGGCTTGTGGGCGGCGGCGAGGTGCAGGTCCGAGGCGCCCTCCGCGATCATCTGCTCCAGGAGCGCGTCGAGGCGGGGAGAGCGCGGGGTTGGGGCGGGCTCGGGCGCGGGTGCTCCCTCGGGCCGGGCCCAGCCCTGGGCCCCGGCCCGGGTCCGCATGATGTCGTTGAACGCTCCGAGACCGACGTGCACGCTCTCGATCTCGAAGGACGGCACGTGCTCACGCACGGCGGTCATGACCTGCGAGCTCGGGTCGTCCACGTGACCGAGGGTCAGGACGTTGCCGCTCACGGAAAGCGGGATGACCCGGTGGCGCTTGCACAGCTCCACCGGCAGGAGCTCGAGGGCCTCGCGGGCCGGCGGGTGCTTCTCGAGATCGCGACCGGGAAGAGGGACCTGCCCCGAGACCAGCTCGAGGCGGTGGGCCAACCCCGTGGCCAGGCCCTCCCCGAAGTTGGGGATCTTCTCGAACATGGCCTGGAAGGCCTTGGCCGAGAACCGGAGGGCGGTCAGCGGTCCGGCCGCGACGACGGTCGCGGTGCGCGGCTCCCCGAGGAGGAGGCCGATCTCACCCAGGCTGGAGGGCCGGGGGATGCGACCGAGCTCGGCGACCTCTCCCGACGGGCTCTCGACGCGGATCGAGCCCTCGCCCTCGACCACCACGAGGAACGAGTCCGAGGGATCGCCCTGCCGCAGCACGACTTCCTCCGGGTCGTAGCGAACGGCCTCCGCCACCTTGAGGAGCTGCGGGATGAGCTCCGGCTTGAGGGCCTGGAAGAGGGGGCACTCGGCGATGACCGCCTTGACCTTCTTTGTCTGGCCCTCATCAAGGGTAACGGTCTCCATCGCGCCCTCCCTGCCGGTGTGGCTACCCCGAAGCGGTGCTTCGATCCGGACGGGTAGCTATTCTTTCAAGCCATTCGCAACGCTGGAGAGCGTACGCCCGGGGCCGCCCCGGGTCAATCGAGGACGTCCACTCTTCCCCGTGGTGGAGCGGAGGCTTCGCTCAAACGGAGGCGAGGGCCTGCTCCAGGTCGGCCACGAGGTCGTCCGCGTCCTCGCAGCCCACGCTGATCCGGACCAGGCCGTCCGTGATCCCGAGGGTGTCGCGCTCCTGCTGGGTGTAGCCGGCGTGCGTCATCGTGGCCGGGTGTGAGATGAGCGTCTCCACGCCACCCAGGCTCTCCCCGAGGGCGCACAGACGCACACCCTCGAGGAGTCGCCGGGCGGCCTCGAGGCTCCCGAGGTCGAAGGAGATCATCGCCCCGAAGCCGTTCGCCTGCTTTCGATGCACGTCGTGGTTCGGGTGGCCGGGCAGGCCGGGCCAGTAGACGGCGCCGACCTTCGGATGCTGGTAGAGGAACGGGCCCGACCGTGCAGGCGTTCTCCTCGTGCCGCGGCATCCGGAGGTGGAGGGTCTTCGTCCCCCGAAGCACGAGCCAGGAGTCGAAGGGGGACAGGATGGCCCCGGCCGCGTTCTGGACGAAGCGGAGCTTCTCGGCGTGCGCCTCGTCCTTCGCGATCGCGACGCCGCCGACGCTGTCGGAGTGGCCGTTCAGGAACTTCGTCGTGGAGTGCACGACGAGGTCGGCCCCGAGCGCGAGCGGCCTCTGGAAGAAGGGGCTCATGAAGGTGTTGTCGACGACGAGGAGCGCCCCCTGAGCGTGCGCCACCTCGGCGAGGGCGGCGATGTCGCAGATCTTCATCAACGGGTTCGTGGGCGTCTCGATCCAGAGAAGATCGAACTGGCCGGCCCGCTCCGTGAAGTCCCGCGGGTCGGTGGCGTCGAGGAAGGTGAACTCCACGCCGTACTCCGCGAGTATCTTCGTGAAGAAGCGGTGGGTCCCGCCGTAGACGTTGTCGGAGACGACGACGCGCTGCCCCGACTTGACGAGGGTCAGGACCGCCTGGGTGGCGGCCATGCCCGAGGCGAAGCAGTAGGCGTCGGTCCCGCCCTCGAGCGCGGCGAGGTTCCTCTCGAGCGATCGCCGGGTGAGGTTGTGGGTGCGGGCGTACTCGTAGCCCTTGTGGCGGCCGAGACCCTCCTGAACGTAGGTGGAGGTCTGGTAGATCGGGACGCTCACCGCTCCCGTCGTCGGGTCCGGCTCCTGGCCGGCGTGGATGCAGTCGGTGGCGAAACCCATGGTCACCTCGTCTGTGATGCCTCGGTGCCCGTGCCGGGCCCGGGCTCGGTCAGCACGTGCGGGATCGGCGTCCCCTGTGCCTGCCGGGGCGCGCGGAGGCCGAGAAGACGGGCCAGCGTCGGGGCCACGTCGACCATCGCCACGTCCCCGAGGCTCCGCCCTCCGGCCACGCCCCGCCCCGTGAGGACGAGAGACCCCGCCGCCGACGGCGCGGCAGGGTCGAAGGCCTCTCCCTGCGTCTCGATCGTCTCCACCACCGGACCGCGGGTCTCGGGCGAGAGGACGACGCCGGGCGCGGGGCGCAGGTAGAGAACGCCCCCCGGAGGGCCTCCGATGCCGGGCGGGGCCCCCCGCTTGCCCGGTACGAGGATCTCGGCGATCACCGGCTCTCCCGTGGAGGGGTCGACGATCCTCTGCATCGCCGCGAAGGAACCCGCGCGGACGAGGGGCTCGCCCTTTCCCGGCTGGACGCCCCCCGGGCGCGAGTCGCGGTTGACCACGAGGAAGCCCCCGTTGGCCGGCGCGTACACGACCTTTGTCTGTGCGAGGTCGATGGTCCCGTCGTCGTTCGTCTTCAAGAGCCCCGCCGCCTCGAGCGCGACGTTGGGCCTCACCACGCGATCGGCGCCCTCCAGCCCGCGATCGCCCACGACGGCGAGGGCGGCATCGGCCGGGATCCGCCGGGCGATCTCGCCCACCCACGCGTCCGCCAGGCGCAGGGCGTCGTCGAGGAACGGCCGCAGGCGGACGGCCAGGGCCGCATCGTGGCCCGGCCGCGACGGGTCCAGCCGGCCGGCCCAGAGGCGCAGCGGCTCGGCCGGAAAGGGCAGGTGCAGGGCGACGAGGCCCCATCGTGTCCGCTCCAGCGCGAACGAGGCGAGGCGCGTGTGCTGGCGCACGGCGAGGCGCACGGTCTCGAGGTAGCGCCGCTCGGCGGTGCCGTCGCCTCCCTCCCACAGCCGCGATCCAAACGCGCCCTCGGCGTAGAGGCGGTGGCCCGCCTCGGCCAGCGGCCCCTTCTCGTCGGTGACCGCGGTCTCGACGGGCTGACGGCTGACGACGGTGCGCGCTCGGCCCGAGTGCCAGAGCAACACCTCGCGCCCGTCGGGCGAGAGGGCGAAGAGCCGGAAGTGGACGAAGGCCGGACCGTCCGCGGTCTGGAACCGAACGGCGGCGAAGGCGTCCTCTTCACGGCCCGCCGGCACGGGCTTCAGGACGACGGCGCTCGAGAGGTCGCGAGTGCCGGAGAGAGCGAGCGTGTCGAGACCACTCACCGGATCCTCGGGATCGTCGAACAGCAGCCCGGGGAGCGTCCCGCCGCCCACCGGGAGATCGATCTCGCGGGTCGACGGGCCGAGCTCTCCGCCCGTCCAGGATGCCCGCGGGCGTGGCGAGAGGTCCCTCGCGGTCAGGACGGCGGCCTCGATCCCGGTCGCACCGTGAGCGAACAGGACGAGGTGGCGCCCGAAGTCGTCTCCGAACCGCTCCCCCTCCAGGAACGGCCCGTACGGGGACGCCCTGGGGGACGCCGACCACCACCGTCGGCACTCCCTCCCGGGCCGACGTGACCCAGAGCGGCTCGGCGCTGAGGGCGGTCGAACGATCACCGGCGCTCGTCTCCAGCACGGAGCCGTGGGGTCGGGGAGCGCCATCGCCGACCACACCGTGCCGATCCGGCCAGGCGCCTGTCCACAGCGTGGCCTGGGCGGCGGGCCCGCGAGCCGGGAAGGGCGGCCGGAGTCGGCCAAAGGACCCCTCGCGCCGCAAGGCGTCGAGGTGGGGCAGGGCGCCGCGCCCCGCCGCCTCGTCGACGAGCGCCGCCCCCGCGCCCTCGAGAACGGCCACCACGAGACGCGTCTCGCCCCGCACGTGGGGGACGCGGAAGGCCCAGTCGAGCTGCGGTCGTCCGGCCTCCTGCCACGCCGATAGCCAGAACGACCCCACTGCCTGCGCGGCCGAGGCCAGGCGCGCCGCATACCGCTCGCCCGCGTGCGCGAACAGCCGCGAGTAGTAGGCGTCGTCGTAGCGGTCGTCCACCGGTGTCTCGACGAAGTCCCGCTCACCCGCCGAAGCGCGATCGGCTTCGAGCACCCCGGGGGCCTGTGCGAGCGATTCCCTCAGAATGGCGAGGGTGGCCGCGACCGGGTCGCTCCCCGGTGTCGTTTCTCCCGGCGCGACCAGCGGCGCGATCTGTCGCTCGAATCGAGCATACAGATCGACCTCCCAGCGCGCGTGCACGCCGTCCTGTCCGGTGAGCTGGCCGTCGTAGTTCACCACGGCGTGCAGGGGAACGTGGCCGTCGGCCACGTAGTGGCCGAGCACGGCCGCCCGTTCGAGCACTCGCGGCACGTCGCGCTTCCGAAAGGCCGCCACGAGCTCGCCGTACACCTCGCCGACCCGCCAGGGAAGCCGGCCCTGCTCGGCCGCCTCCGGGCCGCGGCGCTTCAGGTGCTCCTGCTCCGAGCGCGGGACAGCCCCCCCCGCGAGATCGTCGAAGGAGTCGAGCTCGAGGTAGTGATTCCGGTCCTCGTCCGTGTGCTCGGCCTTCCAGAGGTCGGGGTCGATGGAGTGTGCTCGGAGGTAGGCGGTATTGCCCTCGAACAGCTCCCGGAGCGGCTCGGGCAGCGTTTCGGTCGCCTTCTCGTTGACGAGGCGGTGAACCTCGAATCCCCACGCGGGGGCGAGCGCGGGCAGCGCCAGGAGCCCCACGGTCAGGAGGACGGCCCCTCGTGCCGGAGCCGGGACGGGCACTACTGCAGATTCAGCGAGATCGAGAGGGGACGCCCGTCGCGCAGGCCCTCTGCCTGGAGCGAGGTCGCTCCTTGAAGGCGCGGCCACAGGCTGATGAGCGTGGCCATGCCGTCGATCTCGGTGCCGTTGATGTTGGTGAGCACGTCGCCCGAGCGCAGCCCGGCGTCGGTGAGCAGGCTGTCCTGGGCGACGCGCGTGAGCCGCACCCCGACCACACGCCCGTCCTCGGTCACCGGCTGTATCGCGGTCTCGGACAGGATGCGGTTCATCTCCTCGCCCAGGCGGCGTTGCACCTCCTCGCGCTTCATGACCCGCGGGGCCAGATCCTCGGGCGGCGGTTCGGGGGCCGACACCATGGCCGGCATCGGCGGCACTGTCGGCGGTGGGCCGGTGCTCTGCACGCGGAGGTCCACCCGCTCGGCCCCGAAGAGCAGGCGCACCCCGCTCCTGGACACTGCCAGAACCCGGCCGCCGAAGACGGGGTCGCCCACCGACACGACACGCGTTCGGCCTTCCGAACGCAGCATCGCCACCGATCGCTCCGGCGACCGGGCCACCACCACGCCGACCGCGGCGATGTCCGCCGGGGCCGAGGCGGCCTGCGCGAGGACGAGCAGCAGCAACACCATGATGATCCTAGAGCGACGCTAGCCGAGGGCCCGGCCGCTGTCAACGAACGCACCGCGGTGCTACATTCGCCGGGATGGTGCGCCCCGTCTTGTCCGAGATCCCCGCGCTCCCGTCCCCCCCGCTGACGTCCCGCCTGCGTCGCTTCGTCGTCGAGACCTGGCGGGGGCGGATCCTCCTCGGCGCCCTCGCCGTCTGGCTGCTCGACGCTCTTCTGGGCCTCGTCGGCCTCGGTGCGCCGGCGCCGCTGCGGATTCTGGCCAGCATCGTCCTGTGGGTCGCCGCGGTCTGGGGGCTCTGGCGTGGCCTGCGCTGGGTGTCCGCACGATTCCTCTGGCGGATCCGCACCAAGCTGCTCCTGTCCTATCTGTTCGTGGCGCTGGTCCCGGTCGTCCTGCTGAGCCTCTTCCTGTCCATCGGGGCGGTCCTGTTCATGGGCCTGGTGGCCTCGCACCTCGTGACCGAGGACATCGATCGTGAATCCGAGATCCTGCGGACGAGTGCCCGGAGCGCCCTGGCCGGCCTGCCCGCGAGCGACGCGAGTGCGGCCGCTGTCCTCCCGGGGCGCCTCGCCCCGGCCGAAGAGCGCCACGCCGAGCTGTCGTGGACGCTGCTGCGGGAGGGGCGTGTGGTCGCGGCCTCGGGCGACGCACCCCGCGAGCTGCCGTCCTGGTGGGTCGGCCCGGGCTTCGCCGGGCTGGTCAAGGGCGGCACCGGCGGGGATGCGTCGACGGGGGACGTGGTGCGTGGGGTGTGGGTGAAGGGCAAGACCGCCCTCATCGTCGACGTGCCCGCGGACGAGCGGTTCTTCGCCGAGCTCGAGCACCGGACGGGAGCGCGCCCCCTCACCTCGGCCGTGTTGCCGACGACGGAGACGGCCGGGGAGCTGGACACGTCGTCGTCCGAGAGCGGGATCGAGATCGTGATCAGGGACGAGGACCAGACCACCGGCACGTCGATCACGGCGTCGTCCGGTCTCGCCTTCGTGGCGTTCCCCGCGCGAACCGACTGGGAGACCGGCGAGACGCGCGTCTTCGGTGATCTGCCGCTCACCTTCCAGTACCAGCCTCTCGACCTCGTGCGGAGGCTGTCGCCCGGGCTCCTGCCCCGAGAGGCGGGGGCGCGGACCCTGCCTGACCTGCTCCTCTTCGCGATGGGCGTCGTGGGCCTGGTCTTCCTCGTGATGTACGGCGTGGCGTTGATGCTCGGGCTGATGCTCGCCCGATCCATCACGCGGGGCGTGCACGAGCTGTCGGTGGGGACGCAGCGTCTCCGTCAGGGGGACTTCGCGCACACGATCCGGGTCCGGTCCCGCGACCAGCTGGGGGACCTCGCGGAGTCGTTCAACCTGATGTCCCGCGGGATCCAGGACCTGATGCGGGAGCAGGTCGAGAAGGAGCGCCTCGAGGAGGAGCTGCGCATCGCCCGGGAGATCCAGATGAGCCTCCTCCCCGGGGGGACGCTCTCGACCCTCCCCGGCCTGAGGGTGGCCGCCCTCTGCATCCCCGCGACGGAGGTGGGCGGCGACTACTACGACGTGCTGCCGCTCAGCGACACGCGGATGGGGGTCCTGGTGGCCGACGTCTCCGGCAAGGGCACCTCGGCCGCGCTCTACATGGCCGAGCTCAAGGGGCTCGTGCTCTCGCTCTCGCGGATCTACGACTCTCCAGCCCGGCTGCTCATCGAGGCCAACCGCATCCTCGCCCAGAGCATGGACTCCCGCACGTTCGTGACCATGACCTACGCGGTCGTAGACATCGCGGAGCGGCGCATGCGCTTTGCGCGCGCCGGCCACAACCCGCTCATCCACCTCGAGGCCCGGACCGGGAAGACACAGGTCCTGACCCCGCCCGGGCTCGGGCTCGGGCTGGACCCCGGCGACGCCTTCGAGCGGATCCTCGAGGAGGAGGAGGTCCCGCTCACTCCCGGCGACTTCTTCCTCTTCTTCACCGACGGGTTGTCCGAGGCCATGAACGAGGGAGCCGAGCTGTTCGGCGAGGGTCGGCTTCGGCGGATCCTCGAGGAGAGCGAGGGGCTGACGAGCGAGCAGCTCCGGGCCCGGATCCTCGAGGAGGTGGAGCGGTTCGTGGGCGACGCCGCCCCCCACGACGACATGACGATGGTGGTGCTCAAGGTGGTTGCGGAAGAGCCGACGCTGTGACCGGAGAGAGGGAAGAGCGGCTGCACGCCCTCGAGCGCCGCCTCGGCTACCGCTTCTCCGACCGGGGCCTCCTCGACCGCGCGCTGACTCACGCCAGCCGTGCCAACGAAGAGGGGACCTCGGGAACGGGAGACAACGAGGCCCTCGAGTTCCTGGGCGATTCCGTGCTCGGGTCTCGTCGTGACCGACCTCCTCCACCGTCGCGACCCCGACGGGCCGGAGGGGCCCAAGAGCCGCCGCCGGGCCCGCCTCGTGTCCGCGCCAAGCCTCGCCCGGCGTGCGGCCGAGCTCGGACTTCCCGATCTGCTCCGGCTCGGACGGGGCGAGGAGAAGACGGGCGGACGGTCCAAGTCGGCGCTCGGGGCCAACGCCTACGAGGCCCTGGTCGCCGCCCTCTACCTCGACGGGGGCTTCGAGGCCGCGCACCGCTTCATCCGCGACGAATTCACGCGGGACGTGGAGAGCGGCGATGCGACCGAGGACGCGAAGAGCGCCTTGCAGGAGCTGCTGCAGGGCCAGGGGCGACCCGTTCCCGAGTACCACGTCGCCGCCGAGGGGGGACCGAGCCACCGCCGGCGCTTCCGCGTCGAGTGCCGGCTCGACGACGGTCTCGTCACGGAGGGCGAGGGCTCCTCGAAGAAGGCGGCGCAGCAGCAGGCGGCCGAGCGGGCCCTCGATCGCCTCCGCGGCCAGGGCGGCTGACCGGCGCCCCTATACTGAGCTCATGCGAATCGTCGTGGCGATGTCCGGGGGAGTCGACTCCTCCGTGGCGGCCGCGCTGGTCAGGGAGGAGGGGCGGGACGTCATCGGGGTCTCGATGCAGCTCCACGACCAAACGGACGGCGCCGGTCCGTCGTTCGGGCGCTGTTGCGCGCTCGAGGATTTCCACGACGCCAAGGCGGTCGCGGCGCGCCTCGGGATTTCCCACTACGTGATGAAGCTCGAGCAGCCGTTCCACGACGGGGTCGTCTCGCCGTTCGTGCGGGACTACCTCGAGGGGCGAACGCCTCTGCCCTGCGCGCACTGCAACACCGAGATCAAGTTCGCCAGCCTCGTCGAGAAGACACGCGCACTGGGCGCCGAGGGTATCGCCACCGGTCACTATGCTCGCAAGGATCGGGAGGGGGAGGGGCGGCGGTACCGTCTCCTTCGCGGACGAGACCGCACCAAGGACCAGTCGTACTTCCTGTTCGGGCTCACGCAGGAGCAGCTGGCGCTGGCGGTCTTCCCCGTGGGCGACATGGAGAAGACCGCGGTCCGCCGGCTCGCTCGGGAGTGGGACCTGCCCGTCGCCGACAAGGCCGAGAGCCAGGAGATCTGCTTCGTCCCCGACGGCGACTACGCCGCCTTCGTCGAGCGGCAGGCGCCGCCCGCGGAGCGCGGGGGGGCTATCGTGGACACCGCGGGCCGAGAGCTCGGAAGGCACTGCGGCATTCACCGCTTCACGGTGGGCCAGCGGCGCGGCCTCGGCCTGACCTCGCCGCGGCCGCTCTACGTGCTGGCCGTCCAGCCCGAGCGGCGCACCGTCGTGGTCGGCGAAGAGGACGCGCTTCTCGGGGATCGGCTCGTGGCCCGCGACGTCAACTGGCTCTCCGCCGCGGAGCCGTCCGCACCGCGACGCGCCCACGTGCGCATCCGATACCGGCACGCGGAGGCACCGGCCACGGTCCATCCGCTCGGCGGTGGCCGCGCGGAGGTGCGGTTCGAGGAGCCGCAGCGCGCGATCACCCCCGGGCAGGCCGCCGTCTTCTACGACGGCGAGGTCTGCCTCGGGGGTGGCTGGATCGCACGGCCGGACTGAGAGAGGGCCCGGCCGTAGAGGTGGCGCGCGGGCAAGGACAGGAGCAGATAGCAGGCCGCCCCAATGAGGAGGCAGGCGCGGATACCGAAGCTCATTGAGATCACGATGGCAGCCAGGCTCCCCAGGACTCCGAAAGCGCCGTTCAGGCCCCACATCCAGGACTGAGCGACAGGGCTGTCGTTCTTGAGCCGCTTCAAGCCGAGCGGGAAGAAGAAGCCCAACGCGAACCCGATCGGAAACGTGAAGACCACGACCGTCACCGCGCGCCATGGCAGAGAGGCCCCGATAGCGAGGTCGATGGCGCTTTGGACCGTGGTGGCGCCGGTGACAACGAGAAGCGCGGCGAGCAGAGGCAACAGGCGCAGCCGCCACGGTGACATGAGTGCGATCCGGTCCGCGGCGAAGCTGCCGAGGCCGCTCGCCAGGATCATCGACATCAAAGTGATGGCCAGCGAGTGGAGCGGGTGACCGAGGAGAATCGAGAACTTCTGCATGAGACCAATCTCGACCAGCATGAAGCCCAGGCCGATCAGAGAGAAGTAGCTGCTCGCCGCGAGAAAGGTCGGCGTCCGGAGTCCGTGCCTGCGGCCGCGCAGGAGCAGGGGACCAAGAATCGTCAAGCCCGCCATGACGACGACGATCCGGAGCAGACCGACCAGAGTCTGGGTCGCTCTGAGATTCCCGACGATGACGCCGACCCCGAAGCTCTCGACTGGCACATCGCGCCAGGCCGAGAGCTTCAGCATATTGAAGAAGAACGGCTGATCGTCGGTGCTGGCCCCGAGATGGAAATGGGGGTGGCGGGTGGCCGCCTCGAGATCCGCCCGGCTTCTCGCCTCGATGATCCCTCGAAGAGTCGGGTCTCTGGTGACATAGCCCGGAAGCGCCTCCTCTCTGAATCCCTCGGCCCGGCAGGTCGATCGCACGGTCCTGATGTCCTCGGGCGTCAGCGGGTCCCGGCCGACGACCAGGTTCGAGACGTTGACTGCACTCACGAGCATGATGTGGGCGGCCGGGTCTTCCACGCCTCGCTGGAGCAGCGTGTCGACGGCCAGGGACAGGGCTCGTGCCGTTTCATTGGTGCGTCCAGGGTGGTAGTAGCGCGAAAGCGACAGGACGCCACCGGGCCGCAGGCGGTCGAGGAACAGGCTCCACGCCTCTCTCGTATAGAGGCCATTCTCCGTGAGCGTCATGGCTCCGGCGCTGGTGGAGGCGAAGCTGTCGATCAGCGCCATCTGGATCAGGTCGAAGCGCTGATCCGTGCGCGCCATCCAGCTCCGGCCGTCGTCGTGCACGAGGGTGAAGTCGTCACGCCCGACGAGCCCCGTCAGCTCCCGGAGCCTGGTCCGGAGCAGCTCCACGAGCACCCCGTTGACCTCGATGCCGAGCACCCTGCGGGCGCCGAACCCGAGCGCGGTGAGGACGTCTCGGCCCCCTCCAACGCCGATCACGGCGACCTCGCCCCCCCCCCGAATCTGGAAGGCGACACTCGTCACTCCGTGCCGCACCCAGTTCAGGGTCCGGGGGTCGCCATCGAAGCTGGTCGCCGCCGTGAAGGCGGCTCCGTCGATCTGGATGCCGACGACCTCCACCTCCGGAAGCGCGTCGGCGGCACGGCTCGTCGCCCCCTGCCCCCAGAAATGTGGCGAGACCCTCCCGGCCTCCCACGCCACCACCCGCGAGTGGCTGTTCCACCGGTCCACCACGATCCCCTCGGTCGGCACCGGCCACTCGTTCATGCGTGAGATCCAGATGAGATGGGGATAGGCGAGGGCGTTGGCCACGGCGAGGGCGACTAGGGCGAGGACGATTCCGCCGGCCAGCTTCGGAACACTCCCGTTCGAACCCACGGAAAAGGCGATGGCGGCGCTTCCCGCGAGCGCGCCGATGACCAGGCACACGGTGCTCGGATCCAGGAGCTCGAGCAGCGCGACCGCGGCCAGGCAGCCGAGCGAGGCCCCGACCAGGTCCACGCCGTAGATCCGTCCGGTCGGCAGCGGCGTCTCCGTGAGGGCCACCGCCACGACGACTCCGGAGAAGAAGAACGGCAGTGCCGCGAGTCCCACGGCCACCGCCAGGGTCGCCAGCCCGCTGGCCTCGAGCCGGTCGACAGGCAGCACCAGGGAGATCAAGCCGAGGTGGCAGAGGGGCACGCTGGCTGCGAACCAGATGGAGTGAGAGACCAGCACCCGCTGGGTCCTCTCGGCGGTGGGCGGCGGAGCCCAGAGGTAGACGTAGAGGCCCGCCGCGGTCATTCCGAGCATGGCGAGAGAGATCGACAGGAACGCCAGGTGATACCAGGTGAGCGCGCTCAGGATACGCGTGGTCACCACCTGGTAGACGAGGACGCTCAGGGTGGTCAGGAACACGCCGAAGTAGAAGGCGCCGGGGCGGTGCATCCGCATTGTCTCTCGAGGGGAGGTTACAGTGCCCCCGCCTCCCTTTCCAGGGCCTGAGCCTGGCTCAACCCTGGTGTCAGCTCGGGCCGCGGCAGGGTGGGCGAGGGTCTGCCTCGGAGGCGGGAGGATCGCACGGTCGCCGCCCGGCCGCGGCGACCCCGGGGATCGGGCCTCTCAAGAGGCGTCGTCTGGCCGTGGCTCCGCGCCCGCGAACCGCCGGACGAGGAGAATCACGACCTCGTCCACCGCCCGCTCGGCCTCGGGCGACAGCCCGGCTCCCTCTCCGAAGCGACGGCCTTCGATCGCGTAGAGGACGAGGCGGGGCGGAAGGCAGACGAGGGCGCGGGCGAGGCCGATGGCGGCGGCTACCCCGAACGAGTGGGTCGACCCGTGCCGCAGGGGCCCAGGGCCGGAGCCTTCGATCTCGGCGGCATCGAGCTCGTGGATGCTGCCCGGGGGTCCCGCCCCCCGGCAGGCATCGACGAGAATCACCTCTTCGGCGCCCTCCCACGCCGCCATGAGCCCCGTGGCCTCGCCGTCGCAATCGCGCACCTCGATCCCACGCGGGGCCAGGGTGCGGAGACGGCGCGCGAGCACGCGACCGACGCCGTCGTCGCCGCGATCGGGGTTTCCGATCCCGATCACGACGGTCACTCCTCGACGACCTCCAGCTCGAGGAAGTGTGTGGCGCACGAGATGCACGGGTCGTAGTTGCGCACCGCCTGCTCGCAGCGCCAAGTGAGCTCGTCCCGGGGCAGGTCCAGGTGCTCGGGCACGAAGTGGCGGAGGTCGCTCTCCGCCGTCCTCTGGTTCTGCGAGGTCGGGGCCACGATCTTCGCGGTGCGGACGACTCCGGCGCCGTCGATCTCGTAGCGGTGGTAGAGGAGGCCCCGCGGGGCCTCCGAGGCCCCGTGACCCGTACCGGCGCGCGGTGTGACCTCCACCGCAGGAGCGTCGGGCGGCGCGTAGTCCTCGATGATGCGCAGCGCCTCGTGGCAGGCGAAGACGAGCTCGACCGCACGCACGATGATGCTCTTGAACGGGTTGCGGCAGACGGGGCCGAGACCGACTTCCTCCGCCGCCGCCCGGGCCACCTCGGGCAGACGGTCGAAGCTCAGGCCGTACCGCGCGAGGGGACCCACGAGATAGGCCCCGCGTCCCGCACGCGACGAGTGGAGCGCGTTCGAGTGGGCCACGTGCTCCTCAGCGAAGTGCTCCTCGTACTCGGAGACGGCAATGTCGAGGCCCTCGCTCGAAACGATCCGACCTTCGTTGAAGGCGTACTCTTCGGGGTGCCGCAGGGCCACGAGCTCGTAGTCCTGCTCGAAGTCCGGAAAGTCGAAGCCGCCCACGAGCCGTACTGTCCCCAGCGAGAGCTCGAGCGCCCGCTCGAGCCTCGGGACGAGTCGCTCCAGCTCCCGACGGGTGGGGACCCGGTAGAAGCCGCCCACCTTGACGTTGATGGGGTGGACCTCGCGGCCACCGAGCACGGCGACGAGCTCGTTGCCGATCTTCTTGAGCTCCAGGGCCTGCTGCACGACCTCGGCGTGGTCGGCGGCCATGTGGATGGCGCTCTCGTAGCCCAGGAAGTCCGGCGCGTGAAGCATGTAGACGTGCAGCGCGTGCGACTCGATCCACTCCCCGCAGTAGAGGAGGCGCCGGAGCGCCCGCAGCGGGCCCTCCACCTTCACCCCGCATGCCGCCTCCATCGCGTGGACGGAACTCATCTGGTAGGCCACGGGGCAGATGCCACAGATGCGGGCGGTGATGTCGGGGACCTCGCGGAAGTCCCGTCCGCGGAGGAAGGCCTCGAAGAAGCGGGGCGGCTCGTAGATGCGGAGCCTGACGTCGGTGACCTTGCCCCCCCGCAGGCGCACCGTGAGTCCGCCCTCGCCCTCGACGCGGGCGAGGGCGTCGACGGTGATGGTCCGGCTACGGGCTTTCGTGCTCATAGGCGTCACTCGCGGCACGGAACGGGCCCGCGCCGGCGTTGTAGGTCCGGAAGGCCCGGACGAGGTCGGGGCGTCCCGTCCCCATCGATTCCCAGCGAGCGCCGAGGGAGGCGGTGTTGGGGGACTCCATCGGCCCGAAGCAGCCGTAGCAGCCCCGGAGGTACGACGGACACAGCGCCCCGCAGCCGGCCTGGGTGACCGGACCCGAGGCACGGTGTTCCGTGTGCCGCCATCACGCAGACCGTGCCCCGCCGCTTGCATTCGAAGCAGACGGAGTAGGTCGGGATGTTGGGGCGGCGGCCCCGCAGGAACGCGGCGAGAAGCTCGAGGAGCTGGGCCCGGGAGATGGGGCAGCCGCGCAGCTCGAGATCGACCCGCACGTGCTGGGCGATGGGGGTGGAGGCCTCGAGCGTCGAGATGTACTCGGGGGACGCGTAGACGCAGGAGGTGAACTCCCTCACGTCCTTGAAGTTGCGGAGGGCCTGGATCCCGCCGGCGGTGGCGCAGGCCCCGATCGTCACCAGGGTGCGGGACATCCGACGCACCTTGTGAATGCGCTCGGCGTCGTGAGGGGTCGTGATCGAGCCCTCGACGAGGGCGAGGTCGTAGGGTCCCTTCACCACCGCCCGCGAGGCCTCGAGGAAGTTGGCGATCTCCACCTCGCCGGCGATGGCCAGGAGCTCGTCCTCGCAGTTCAGGAGCGAGAGCTGACAGCCATCGCAGGAGGCGAACTTGAAGACGGCGAGCTTCGGCCGGCGCCCCGCGACCACCTCACACCTCCCGAAGCCCGAAGAGGGGCTCGATGTGGTCGTAGCGGAAGACCGGGCCGTCCTTGCAGACGAAGTGCGGCCCGAGCTGACAGTGACCGCACACGCCCACCGCGCACTTCATGTTCCGCTCCATGGAGACGAAGATGCTCGACGTCGTCACCCCCCGTCTCTCGAGGGCGAGCGCGGCGAATCGGATCATCACCTCGGGTCCACAGATCATGGCCGTGGCGCTCGCCGGGTCGAAGGGCGAGCGCTGGATCAGCTTCGTGACGACCCCGACGCCCCCCTGCCACTCGACGGTCGCGCGGTCCACCGTCACCTCGACCTCGGCGTCGAAGCGGCCGCGCCACTCCCGGAGCTCCCTCGAGTAGAGGATGTCGTGCGGGGTGCGCGCGCCGTACAGGAGCACCACCCGGCCGTAGAGGGAGCGGTGTCGGAGGACGTGATAGAGCGCGGGGCGGATCGGGGCCAGCCCGATCCCGCCGGCCACGAGGACCACGTCCCGGCCCTGGGCCGCGTCCACCGGCCACGAGGTCCCGAACGGCCCGCGCACGCCGACATGGTCGCCCTTCTGCAGCCTCTGCAGGGCCCGGGTGGTGGCGCCCACCGCGCGGATCGTGTGCACGAGGAGCTCGGAGCGGCCGGGGTCGCCGCTGATCGAGATCGGCACCTCGCCCACCCCGAAGACGTAGAGCATGTTGAACTGCCCCGGGGCAAAGGGCGGGACGCCGGGCCCGCCCACGGGGGCGAGGTTGAGCGTGAACGTATCACCCGTCTCGCGGGCAACCTGGCGCACCACGAACGGCTCCGGCCTCATCGGGTCCGGGGACCGGGCGGTGGTCGGGCTCGGGCTAGGTGGTGTCGCCATCGCCGTAGAGATCCAGAAGCTGCATGCGGGTGGCCTCGAGGCGCGCCACGATGAGACCGTTGAAGCGCCGCATGAGCTCGTAGCCGAGCGCGCTGTCCTTCTCGCACTTGCCCCGCAGGCAGGCACCGTCCAACGACAGCGCTCGCACGTGGGTCAGCACCCGCGCGTCGAAGTGGGCCTTGAAGGGGGGGAAGAGCCAGGACCAGCCCAGCACCTCGCCGCCCTCGATCGACTCGATCGTCACTGCGCCCCGGTTGGGCACGAAGACCTGCACCGCCACCTTTCCCTCGCGAATGACGAAGAAGTGATCGGTGCGCTGGCCTTCCCGGAAGACGAAGTCCCCGGGCTCGAACTTCACGTTGGCCGCGCACCCGACGACGGTGTCGAGGTGCTCGGGTCGCAGGTCCCTGAAGAAGGGGTGCTCCGCGAGGACCTTTCGAAGCGTGTGGATCTTCACGGTCGGCTCCCGTCCGCTTCGCCCGGGCCGACCGCCCGGGCCTCCGCGGTGATGTCGATGCCCACCGGGCACCAGGTGATGCAGCGACCGCAGCCGACGCAGCCGGAGACGCCGAACTGGTCGTGCCAGGTCGCCAGCTTGTGGGTGATCCACTGACGATAGCGGGCCCCGGCCGAGGTGCGCACGCTGCCGCCGTGCACGTAGGAGAACTCGATGCTGAAGCAGGAGTCCCAGACCCGCCGCCGCTCGGCCCGGGTCCCCGGGAGGTCGGTGGAGTCCTCCACGGTGGAGCAGAAGCAGGTCGGGCACACCATCGTGCAGTTCCCGCAGGTCAGGCAGCGCTTCGCCACCTCGTCCCAGTGCGGGTCCTCGTAGGACCGGTCGAGTCGCTCCTTGAGCCCCTCCGTCTCGAGGGCTCGGCCCATCCGGCCCTTCGCCTCCCGGAGGACCGCCTCCGCGGTCTCGAGGTCGGCGGGCTCGGCCGGACGGTGAGGCAGGCCCGCCGCCACCGCCGCCCCGCGCTCGGTCCCCACCTCGACGACGAAGTCGTGCCGAGCGTCGTCGACCAGCTCCGTGAGGGCGAGGTCGAAGCCGGGACCGGAGCGCGGTCCCGTGCCCATGGACTCGCAGAAGCAGGTGCCGGCCGGGGAGCCGCAGTTCACCACGAGCAGGAAGGCGGACTCGCGGCGGGAGCGGTAGTCGGGGTCGGCACCCGCGGCGCCGAGGAAGATCCGGTCCTTCACGAGGAGGGCCGCCAGCTCGCAGGGCCGCACGCCCACGAAGGCGTAGCGAGGGGGAGGCGCCGGCGTCAGGTCGTCCTCGAACCCTCCGACGCCCACGCGCCGGCCTCGCCAGCGTACCATGCGAGGGCGGCTCGAGGTACCGCTTCCAGGAGTGGGGGCCGACGGCGTAGCCGAAGAGCGCCTCGTGGTCCTCGCGGCGGAGACGGTAGCGCCCGCCGTCCTGCTCGTCGGTCCACCCCGCGGGCAGGTCGGAGACGCCGCGGATCTCGTCGTAGACGATGGCCCCTTCGCGGACGGTCGGCCCGACCGTCTCGTATCCGACGCTCGCGCAGGGCCCCGAGAAGGGCATCGAGCGACGCACGTGCTCGATCACGACGGTGTCGCCGGGCTGCATCGGGTCCCGCTCCCTTCCTGTACCTATGCAAGGGTCCGGCCAGGGGCGAACGCACAGAACGAGACGACTTCTGCGCACGCCCCCGCGTCTGCCGGGATTTCTTGCGCCTCACGGGCGCTGGTTCACGAAAAACTGACGACGGAGTGCCTGTGTGCGGTTGTCCTCCGAGGACCGCAGGCCCCCGGCTCGGCAAGCCCGTCCTGGCTCGGCTCGCGGGTGGATGTCCGTCCCGTCCTGCGAGTACTCGAGCACCAGTTGTGGGCACCCAGGATTCAGCTCCTCGCGCACATCGGGGCACTGTGGCGGCGAGGAGGGAAGCTCGGCCGACTCCGCGTGGGCAGGCTCGAGCTGGTCCAGCCAGTACGCGTCGTCGTCCCGCTCGTAGATCAGGAACCTCCCGCGGTCGGCTGCGACCTTGGCCCGATGGTAGCGCATGTAGATCCGGCGATCATCCACAGCCAGGACCTCGATCTTGCCGGATTCGTGAGACATCACGAAGCGCGCTCGCCGGGCCAGCCCAGAGCCCTTCCGAATAGCCTGGTCGAAGACTCGCCAGGCGCGAACGATCGGCACCGCGTACGATTCGTTGCCGGCGGTCGGACGGCACTGGAAGAGGTAGTAGGGCGGGCAGCCCGCCCAGGCCAGACGCTGATAGAGCTCCGTCAGGACCGCCGGATCGTCGTTGACTCCGGCGATCAGAGGGCACTGGTTGACGCAGATCACCCCGTTTCGGATGAAACAAGCGATTCCCGCGATGGCGGCATCGGTGAGCTCCCGCGGGTGGTCGAAGTGCGCCACCAGGTAGATGCGGCTCGTGGGCGCGGAGTACTTCCTCAACGCCTCCTGGAGGCCTTCGTCTCGCAGGATCCGCCAGGGGTCGAAGGCCGGCATCTTCGAGCCGATCCGGATGATGCGCACGTGGGGGATCTTCCGCAGCGCCTCGAAGATCTCGATCAGCCGCCGCGTGTCCATCAGAAGGGGGTCACCCCCGGTCAGACGGACGTCGGACACGCCGGGGTTGTCGGCAATGTAGCGAAGGCCCTCGCTGACGTTCAGGCTGACCTCGTCGTTCTCGGCCGTGAACAGCCGCTTGCGAAAGCAGTGGCGGCAGAAGGCGCCGCAGACATCGTTGCACAGCAGCGGAACGGTGTCCGGGTACTTGTGCTGGACTCCTCGGGCCTTGGTCACGAGGGATTCCCGGCTGGCGTCGAGCGAGCCCCACTCGGCCAGCTCTTCCTCGCGAGGGATGATGAGCTGGCGGATCGGGTCCTTCGGATCCTGCCAGTCGATCAGCCCGAGATAGTAGTCGTTGGCGCGGAAGGCGTACCGCTCCGCGACCTTGATGAGTTTCGCGCGTTCCGCCTCGGGGATGTTCGGGACCTGGGCGATGCTCCGAAGGTGCCGGACCGTGCGGACGGCACGTGCGCCCCAGGC